>NZ_JAGVQR010000004.1 GCF_018275325.1 Nocardioides palaemonis
GTGGTGACCCCCGTCGCCTCCAGCCCGGCCACGTCCTCGGTCTCCTCGAGCACCGTCGTCGCGATCGTGCCGAGGTCGGCGCCGTCGCGCGTCACCTCGAGCGTCGTGGTGACACCCGGGTCGAGCGGGAACCACGGGTTGTCGACCGCGGCGACGAAGTCCGCGGGGTCGGCGGACGGCGTCGGGACGACGAGGCCGTTGATGCCCGGGGAGTCGTAGGGCGCCGGCTGTCCGATCCCGCCGCAGCCGGACACGGCCAGCACGAGCGCACCCGCGACCAGGGGGCGTACGACGCGGGGCATGGGCGCCAGCATGCCAGCCGCACACCAGCCGACGGCGGGGCGATCCGGCGCTGCTAGCGTCAGCAGGACAACCGAGACCATCCCTCACGAGGAGTACCACCGTGACCTCCGAACCGCTCAAGGTCGCCGTCACCGGCGCCGCCGGCCAGATCGGCTACAGCCTGCTCTTCCGCCTCGCCAGCGGCGCCCTCGCCGCCGACCGCCCGATCGAGCTGCGGCTGCTCGAGATCGAGCCGGCCCTCAAGGCGCTCGAGGGCGTCGTGATGGAGCTCGACGACTGCGCCTTCCCGAACCTCGCCGGGGTCGAGATCGGCGCGGACGCCGAGAAGATCTTCGACGGTGTCAACCTCGCCCTCCTCGTCGGCGCGCGGCCGCGCGGCCCGGGCATGGAGCGCGGCGACCTGCTGTCGGCCAACGGCGCGATCTTCACCGCTCAGGGCAAGGCCCTCAACGCGGTCGCCGCCGACGACGTGCGCATCGGTGTCACGGGCAACCCGGCCAACACCAACGCCCTCATCGCGATGAGCAACGCCCCCGACATCCCGCGCGAGCGGTTCTCGGCGCTGACCCGCCTCGACCACAACCGCGCGATCTCGCAGCTGGCCGCGAAGACCGGCGCCGCGGTGACCGACATCAAGAAGATGACGATCTGGGGCAACCACTCCGCGACCCAGTACCCCGACCTGTTCCACGCCGAGGTCGGCGGCCGCAACGCCGCCGAGGTCGTGGGCGACCAGGCCTGGCTGGAGAACGACTTCATCCCGACCGTCGCCAAGCGCGGTGCCGCGATCATCGACGCCCGCGGCTCGTCCTCCGCCGCCTCGGCCGCCTCGGCCACGATCGACGCCGCCCGCGACTGGCTGTTCGGCTCGCCGGCCGACGACTGGGTCTCGATGGCCGTCGTCTCCCAGGGCGAGTACGGCGTCCCGGAGGGCCTGATCTCCTCGTTCCCCGTCACCACCTCCGGTGGCGACTGGTCGATCGTCGAGGGCCTCGAGATCGACGACTTCTCCCGCGCGCGCATCGACGCCTCGACCGCCGAGCTCGCCGACGAGCGCCAGGCGGTCACCGAGCTCGGCCTCATCTGAGCCGAGTCGAATCGCACCGAGCGGTGCGTGAGGAGGATTCCGTCACCCGGAAATCCTCCTCACGCACCGCTCGCGCGATTTCGGGAGTCTGCTGACTCGGCTCAGAACCCGGCCGGCTGGTCCGGGATCGAGCCGGCGAGGAAGACGAGCGCGCCACCGAGGACGGCGAGGACGACCGCGTCGAGCACCTTGTGGCGTACGGCGAGCATGCCGGCGTCGCGGCTGCGCAGCGCCAGCCGCACCAGCGCGGCGAAGAGCAGCGCGCCGCCCATCAGCCGGATCCCGGCGCGCCAGTCGCCGAGTCCCACGACGACCAGGGCGGCGCCGACCACGCCGAGGACGAGCAGGTAGAACGCGCCACCGATGGTCGAGGGGTAGCGGCGGGGGTCCTCGGGGTCGACCGGCTCCGCCGAGACCGGCTCCACCGACTCGGGCGGCTCGATCAGCGGCTCGGGCTCGGTCGGCTCGCGCTCGCTCATCCGGAGGACCGGGCGGACTTCTCGGCGATCTCGACGATGTTGGACAGCAGCATCGCGCGGGTCATCGGGCCGACCCCCTTGGGGTTGGGCGAGACCCAGCCCGCGACCTCCCAGACGTCGGGGTGGACGTCGCCGGTCACCTGGCCGTCGACGCGCGAGACACCGACGTCGAGGACGGCGGCGCCGGGCTTGACCATGTCGGCGGTGATGATCCCCGGCACGCCGGCGGCGGCCACCACGATGTCCGCCCCTCGGACGTGCGCGGCGAGGTCGCGGGTGCCGGTGTGGCACAGCGTGACGGTCGCATTCTCCGAGCGGCGGGTGAGCAGCAGCCCGAGCGGGCGCCCGACGGTGATGCCGCGTCCGACGACCACGACCTCGGCGCCGGCGATCTCCACGCCGTGGCGGCGCAGCAGCTCGATCGAGCCGACCGGCGTGCAGGGCAGCGGCCCGGGCTCACCGAGGACCAGCCTGCCGAGGTTGGTCGGGTGCAGGCCGTCGACGTCCTTGTCGGGGTCGACGCGCGAGAGCAGCGCGAACTCGTCGAGCCCGGTCGGCTGCTGGACGATGAAGCCGGTGCAGGCGTCGTCGGCGTTGAGCTCGTCGATCACCGCCTCCACCTCGGCCTGCGTGGCGGTGGCGGGCAGGTCGCGCCGGATCGAGGTGATGCCGATCTCCGCGCAGTCCTTGTGCTTCGCCCCGACGTACCAGTGCGAGCCCGGGTCGTCGCCCACCAGCACGGTGCCGAGCCCGGGGACCACCCCCTGCTCCTTGAGCGCGGCGACCCGCTGGGCGAGCTCTGCCTTGATGGTCCGCAGCGTGGCTGCGCCGTCGAGGGTCTGTGCCGTCACGTCGGTCATCCTAGGAGTAGGGATCAGTGGAAGAAGTGGCGCGCGCCGGTGAGGTACATCGTCACGCCGGCCGCCTCGCAGGCCGCCACGACCTCGGCGTCGCGCACCGAGCCGCCGGGCTGGACGATCGCCTTCACGCCGGCGTCGATGAGGATCTGCGGGCCGTCGGCGAAGGGGAAGAACGCGTCGGACGCGGCGACGGCGGACGACGCCCGCTCCCCCGCCCGCTCGACCGCGAGGCGGCAGGAGTCGACCCGGTTGACCTGGCCCATGCCGACACCGACCGACGCGCCGTCGGCGGCGAGCAGGATCGCGTTGGACTTCACCGCGCGGCACGCACGCCACGCGAAGGCGAGGTCGGCGAGCACCTCGTCGGAGGCGGGCTCGCCGGTGGCGAGCGTCCACGCCGACACGTCGTCGCCCTCGGCCGAGATCACGTCGCGCTGCTGCAGCAGCAGGCCGCCGGAGATGGAGCGGGTCTCGGTGCCACCGGCGGCGAGCGGCGGGCACTCCAGGACCCGGATGTTCTTCTTCGCCTGCAGCGCCTCGATCGCGCCGTCCTCGTAGCCCGGGGCGACGACCACCTCGGTGAAGATCTCGGCGACCTGCTCGGCCATCGCGACCGTGACCGGGACGTTGGTGGCGATCACGCCGCCGAAGGCGCTCACCGGGTCGCACTCGTGGGCCTTGCGGTGGGCGGTGGCGACGTCGTCGGCCACGGCGATGCCGCACGGGTTGGCGTGCTTGATGATCGCCACGGCCGGCCGGTCGAAGTCGTACGCGGCGCGGCGGGCGGCGTCGGCGTCGACGTAGTTGTTGTAGGACATCTCCTTGCCGTGGTGCTGCACGGCCTGGGCGAGGCCCGGGCCGCCGGGCAGGAAGCCGTTGCCGTAGAGCGCGGCCGACTGGTGCGGGTTCTCGCCGTAGCGCAGCACCGCCAGCTTGTCCCAGGTCGCGCCCATCCACGCCGGGAAGCCCGTGCCCTCGCTGGTGTCGGTGAGCGCGTTGCCCATCCACGAGGCGACGTGGACGTCGTAGGTCGCGGTGTGCACGAACGCCTCCGCGGCCAGGCGCTGGCGCTGGGCGAGCGTGAAGCCGCCCGCGGCGACCGCGGCGAGGACGTCGGCGTACGCCGCGGGAGACGTCACGATCGCGACGCTGGGGTGGTTCTTGGCGGCGGCGCGCACCATCGACGGGCCGCCGATGTCGATCTGCTCGACGCACTCGTCGGGGCTCGCGCCCGACATCACCGTCTGGGTGAAGGGGTAGAGGTTGCTCACCACCAGGTCGAACGGCTCGACGCCGAGCTCCTCGAGCTGGGCGACGTGGGAGTCGAGGCGGCGGTCGGCGAGGATGCCGGCGTGCACGCGGGGGTGCAGCGTCTTGACCCGGCCGTCGAGGCACTCGGGGAACCCGGTCAGGTCCTCGACCTTCGTGACCGGCAGCCCCAGCGACTCGATCAGCGCGGCCGACCCGCCGGTGGAGACGAGCTCGACGCCCGCCTCGTGCAGGCCGCGGACCAGGTCGTCGAGACCGGCCTTGTCGTAGACCGAGACGAGGGCTCGGCGGATCGGGATGCGGTGCTCGGCAGTGGAAGACACGGGACTCCTCGGACGGATCGGGATCGTTGTCGAGTCGAGGGCACCCAGGCGTTCGATGCACCTCGCGCGTCACTCCCCGGTGGTGGCCCACCTGCGCCAGTCGTGTGAGGCGCAGACTACCGAGCCGCGGCGCCGATGCGAACCCGGCGGCCCTCGACGGCGACGCCCTCGCGGGCGATCCGCCCGACCGCGTCGACGAGCATGCCGCGCTCGGCGGTCTTGATCCGCTCGTGCAGCGACGCGACGTCGTCGTCCTCGTGCACCTCGACCGGGACCTGCGCGACGATCGGGCCGGTGTCGACGCCCGCGTCGACCACGAAGAGGGTCGCGCCGGTCACCTTGACGCCGTGCTCGAGGGCGTCGCGCGGGCCGTGCATCCCGGGGAACGCGGGGCACAGCGCCGGGTGGGTGTTCAAGGTCAGGAACCGGTCGAGGAAGTCCTGCGCGAGCAGCTTCATGAAGCCGGCCGAGACGACCAGGTCGGGCTCGAACCGCTCGACGACCGTCGCCAGCGAGGCGTCCCACCCCTCGCGGGTCTCGAAGTCCGACACCTGCCGCACGAACGTCGGGACGCCCGCCCGCTCGGCGCGGGCGAGGCCCTCGATGTCCTCACGGTCCGCGCCGACCGCCACCACCCGCGCGCCGTACGCGGGGTCTGCGCAGGCGTCGAGGAGCGCCTGGAGGTTGGTGCCCGAGCCCGACACGAGGACGACGAGGCGGGCGGGGTGCGAACCGGGGACGTGTGCCACGGCCCGGATTCTAGGCGCGGTGGGACCCGCCGGTCGTCGCGGTGCTGCGCTCGCGGACGAGCAGGCCGGCCACCAGCGCCGCGATCGCGGTCGTCACCGGCACCGCGGCGACGATCCCGAGCCCGCCGACCAGGCCGCGGACCACCTCCTGGGCCACCACCTCCTGGCTCACCGCGACCCCGAACGGCAGCTCGAGCGCCGAGAACACCAGCATCAGCGGCAGCGTGGCGCCGACGTAGGCGAGGACGAGGGTGTTGACCGTCGACGCGACGTGGGAGCGGCCGATCCGCATCGCGCGCACGAAGAGCGAGCGGGCGGTGGCGTGCGGGTCGACGTCGGCGAGCTCCCAGACCGCCCAGGTCTGGGTGACGGTGACGTCGTCGAGCACGCCGAGGGCGCCGATCACCAGCCCGGCGAGCAGCAGGCCGCGGAGGTCGACCTGGGCGGCGATGGTGGAGATGTACTGGCTGCCCTCGTCGACCAGGCCGGTGAAGTGCCCGACCGTCGTGAACGCCCAGCCGAGGCCACCGATCACCACCAGCGACACCAGCGTGCCGAGCATCGCGACGGTCGTGCGCACCGTGAAGCCGTGGGAGAGGTAGAGCGTGACGACCATGCTCGCCGCCGCGGTGACCACCGCCACCACCAGCGGGGACGAGCCCTCCATGATGGCGGGCAGCGTGAACACCGCGATCAGCACCAGCGAGAACGCCAGGCTGACCAGCGACCCGATGCCCCGCCAGCGCGAGAGCAGCAGCACGCCGGCCGCGAACAGCACCGTCAGGGTGAGAAGGGGCCGGCCGCGGTCGAAGTCCTGGAAGGCGTACTGCTCCCCCGCCGGCGCGGACGCGGCGTGGGACACGATGATCCGGTCGCCGGCCTCCACCTCGGGCGCGCCGGGGCCGTAGGGCAGGATCGCGAGGTCCTCGCCGGGGGCGCCGGGCCCGCTGAGCAGCTCGACCACCGCGGCACGGCAGCCGTCGGCGTCGCGCGCGCACGGTCCGATCGACTCGACGCGCGCCGTGCCGCGCTCCACGTCGGCGCCCGGGGTGGTGATCTCGAGGTCGCCGGAGGGCCAGAGCACGAAGAGCCCCACCAGCGTGGCGAGGACGAGCGGTCCGACCAGCGCCGCCATCAGCACCCTGAGGTGTCGCGGCGACGGCCCGAGCGAGGACTCACCCGGGACGTGGCTGTGGCCTGCTCCCACCCTCAGTCCTCGTCGGCGCGGACCGCTGCCTCGGCGCGACGCCGCAGGAGGGCGAGCACGCCGGCGCCGACGAGGGCGCCGACCCCGCACGACGTGACCGCGTGGACCAGCACGTCCGGCACGAACGGGCCGATGAACCGCATCCGGCCGGGGCCGGCGGCCCCACCGGACAGTGCGGCGAGCACGGCCAGCGCCAGACCCGCAGCCAGGCCGCCGCCGCAGCCGGCCAGGACGATCCGGTCCCAGGACAGCAGGCGGGTGCGGAGCGTGCGATAGGCGACCACAGCCGCGACGAGCGGCACCACCAGCATCGACAGGCCCGCCCAGGCGGGCGGGGTGCCGACGGCGGGCAGGGCCGCCAGGAGCGGGAAGTCCGGCAGCGGGCCGAGCACCACCGCGGCCGGCGAGACGACGGTCGCACCGCCCACCGCGAAGCCGGGGCCCAGCAGCCAAGAGCCGGCGAAGAGGGAGGCGTTGGGCAGGAACGCGGCGTTGACCAGTGCGTAGAGGCCGGCCTCCCCCGGGCTGGGGTGCAGCTGCGCGGTCATCGTCGCGGCGTCGTCGAAGGAGAGCGCGAGGGACACCAGCACCAGCAGGCCACCCAGCACCACGAGCCGGACCAGCAGCGCGACCGCGACCGCGGTGCCCGCGCGGAGCGCCACCGGCACGCGTGCGGCCCAGATCGCCGCACGGCCCGACCCGGTCGCGATGGCGGGCGCGGCGACGGTGGCGGTGAGCAGGACGGTCCAGCCCAGCACCCGCGGCACGGACGGGTCGGCGGTGGCACCGGCCGCGAGGCTGGCGACCACCACGGCCACCACGGCGTAGCCGGCGAGGAAGAGGGCGATGGCCGTCGGGACGGTCAGGTCGCGCTCGCCGTCGGAGATCCGGTCGGCGTCGGGGCCGTGCCCGGAGAGGGAGTCGCCGACCCGGTGGCCGATGCGCCACATCGACCAGGCGGCCACCGCGGTGATCCCGAGCGGCACGATCGTCACCCGCGCGCCCAGCACGGTGAGGCCGGAGCCGTGGCCGGCGAGCCAGGCGAGGGCGCCCATCCGCATCCCGTCGCGCGGTGCGCCGTGCACCCCCGCGTCGGTGGCGAACCACCCGATGACGCCGGCCGCGAGCAGCACGACCAGCGGTCCGGCTGCCGCCACCACCCCGCCGAGCGTGGCGATGAGCACCAGCGGGCGCGGCCGGGCAGGGGTGGTCCGGGTGGCGTCCGGACGGGTGAGCAGCGACGTCATGGCCGAGCCATCATCACCCGGCCGCGGTCACGGTTCGCGCTCCCACGCCGCCCACGGGCCGCTCCGGGGAAGATGTGCGCGCGCTGGTGTCGCTCCCGTACCGTGGAGCGGTCATGAGGAGCCCCGAGACCTTCGACGCCTACTACGTCGAGACGCGCACGCGACTCCTGCACGAGGCCTACGCCCTCACCGGCGACGCCCCGGCGGCGCGGGCCGCCGTGCGGGACGCCTTCGTCGTCACCTGGCACCACTGGCGCAAGGTGTCGCTGCTCGACGACCGCGACGCCTACGTCCGCCCGCTCGCGCTGCGCCGCGCCCGCCGCCGCCACACCGCCCGCATCTGGCACCGCGACAAGTCGCTCGCCCCGGAGATCCGGCTCACCCTCGACGCGCTGGCCAAGCTGCCCTCGCGCCAGCGCGAGCTCCTCGTCCTCAACGGCCTGTCCGCGCTCTCCCTGTCCGACCTGGGCCGCCAGGTCGGACTGCCGCGCGGCGACGCCGAGCGCGAGCTCCAGACCGCCACCTCCCAGTTCGCGCTGCACCGCGACGTCGCGACCACCGAGGTCAGCCGCCTGCTGCACGACCTCGCCGAGCCGCTCGAGTCTGTCCGCTGGCCCCGCGCGACCGTCGTACGCCGCGCCGGCGCGGCGCGACGGCGTACGCACACCGTCATCGGCGCCGGCCTCGCCACCGCCGCCCTCGTGGTGTCCGGCTCGCTGGTGGCCACCGGCTCCGGCACCGAGCCCACCAGCCTGGCCGAGGAGAAGGCGGGCCCCGGCGTCACCGTCCACGCTCCGGTGGACGAGGCGGCCGGGCAGGCCGTGATCGACGAGGCGGCGCTGCTGGGGCCGGCCCAGACGGTCCGCTTCGGGCGGGGACTGGACTGGGAGGAGACCGCCACCGAGGCCACCGGGCCCGACGGGGCCCTGCTCGCGCCGTGCCAGCGCGAGCCCCTCGCCGACCCCGCGGCCGTCGCGGCCCTGTCCCGGACGTGGGAGGGCTCCGAGACCAAGCGGGTCCGCACGAAGCGGGTGACCGAGGTGACGTCCGACGCCGTGCAGGTCGTCGAGCGCTCGAGCGACGCCGACGCCGCCGGCGCCGCCTTCGAGACCGCCTCGCTGTGGTTCGCCGGCTGCGCCGACCCACGGACCCAGCTGGTCGCCACCCGCGACGTGACGCGCGTCGGCGACGTGGCGCGGGCGTTCCGGCTGCGCACCTGGGGCAAGCGACCGTCCACCGTGTCGGTGGGCCTGGCCCGCACCGGCGACCTGCTGGTGACCACGGTGGTCAGCAGCCGCGGCCGGCCGGTGAGCGACAAGGACGCCACCACGTCCCTCGCCGCCGCCGTCAACGCGCTGTGCGGCTCCGACGGCGCCGGCGCCTGCGCCGGCCGGGCCCGCGCGCGGACGGCCGCGCCGCTCGACCTCGGCACGGGGTCCGGCATGCTCTCGGTCGTCGACCTGCCGCCGGTGACCGCCGTCCGGGGGCCCTGGGTCGGCCCCGACCCGATCCGGGCGCGCACCAACGACGCCGCCACCCGGTGCGACCGCACCAGCTTCCAGGGCAAGGGCATCAGCAAGGCCCTCAC
Source organism: Nocardioides palaemonis (assembly GCF_018275325.1). Lineage (NCBI taxonomy): Bacteria > Bacillati > Actinomycetota > Actinomycetes > Propionibacteriales > Nocardioidaceae > Nocardioides > Nocardioides palaemonis. The sequence continues at coordinate 9,113 of NZ_JAGVQR010000004.1, forward strand.
CCGCACCTTCGTCTTCCCCGAGACCCGCAACGCCGCGCAACTGGGCCTCACCCAGACAGTCGGCTCGATGCGCACGGGCGCCGCCGAGAAGTTCGTGGAGCAGGTCCGCTCCCGGATCCGGCAGTGCGGCCAGGCCAACCTCGGGACGTCCGTCACGCCACTGGCGGCCGCCTCCCGCGGCGACACCGAGATGCAGGCCTGGGCGCTGTCGATCGAGCTGAACGACCAGCAGTCCTTCCCGTTCCTGATGGCGATCGTGCGCGACGGCCGCGCGGTCTCCCAGCTCGGCTTCACCCCGGACCGCAACATGACCATGTCCCGGCCCGACTTCGTCGCCCTCGCCCGCCGGGTGCAGGAGCGGCTCGCCACCCTCGACGGGTCCTGACGCAACCTTTTCGCCGTCCGGGCTGTCTCATCTGGCATGAGGCACCGCTCCCGGCTCCCGACCGCCGTCCCGGCGTGCCTGCTGGCGAGCCTGCTCCTCGCCACCGGGTGCTCCGGCGGATCCACGGACGACGCCGACGCCTCCGGTGCGACGAGCGCGTCCTCGACCTCGCCCGCTGAGACGCCCACCGAGGCGCCCACCGACGACGAGGACGGCGGCGCCGAGGCCGCGGCCCTCACGACGATCCCCGACGACTTCCCGCTCGCGGCAGGCATGGGCGCGCCCACCGACGACATCCCGACCGCCCGCAGCGGGGCCGGGCTGCGCGACCTGGAGCTCTGCGGCACCGCGCCGCTGCGCGGGCTGAGCACGCGCGACCGGATGGTCGTCGACAACAGCGGCGGCGAGGCGGCCGACACCCGCGAGCTCGTCCTGCTCGGCAGCCCCGACGACGCGAGCACCGTGGCGCGCATGTTCACCGACCTCGCCACCGACTGCGAGCAGCCCGACGTGCGCGACGGCACCCGCACCGAGACCCGCGTGCTCGCGTCGGCCTTCGGGCCGCGACCCGCCACCACGCTGCTGCAGACCTACAGCTTCCGTGACGAGCCCGGCACCGGCGCCACCGTCGTCCACGTCGTGCCGGTGGGTGCCGCGCTGCTCGTCACCTCGACCTACGGGCAGTGGACGCGCGGCGACGTCGACGCGGTGGTGGCCCGCACGGTGCGGCCGCTGCGCCAGACGGTCGCGGCGCTCGATGCCTTCGACGAGCCGGACGACGGCAGCGGCGGGTCGTCCGGATGACGGCCCGATGCGGCACCGGAGCCGCTCCCGACGTACGGTACGGGCTTGCACGCGTTGTCGGACGCCGCAGGCTCACGGGGTCGAGCAGACCTCCGCAGAGACCGTCCCACCGACGTGCCAGCACATGAAAACGGGGTTACTCACGATGTCCATACCTTCGACGCTCGCCAGCTCGGCGTGCCCGACCCTCCCCTCGCCGCGGCGTGCCTCGGCGATCGCCCCGGTCCGCCTGCTCGGCGCCCACGTCGTGTGGCGCCTGCTGTGGGAGGCCCACCCGCCGGCCCGTCCGACGCGTACGGCCCGTCCGGAACGCCGGACGGCCCCGCAGGAGCACCTGCGGGGCCGTCTGGAGTGAGCTGACGGGGTCGGCTCAGAGGTTCTGCAGCCTAGAGCTCGTTCAGGATGGCCCGCATCAGCGCGGCGGTCTCGGACGGCGTCTTGCCGACCTTGACCCCGGCGGCCTCGAGGGCCTCCTTCTTGGCCTGCGCGGTGCCCGAGGAGCCCGACACGATGGCGCCGGCGTGGCCCATGGTCTTGCCCTCCGGGGCGGTGAAGCCGGCGACGTAGCCGACGACCGGCTTGGTCACGTGCTCCTTGATGTAGGCCGCGGCCCGCTCCTCGGCGTCGCCGCCGATCTCGCCGATCATCACGATCGCCTTGGTCTCCGGGTCGTTCTCGAAGGCCTCGAGGGCGTCGATGTGGGTGGTGCCGATGATCGGGTCGCCGCCGATGCCGATGGCGGTGGTGAAGCCGAAGTCCTTCAGCTCGTACATCATCTGGTAGGTCAGCGTGCCCGACTTCGAGACCAGGCCGATCGGGCCCTTGCCCGCGATGGTGTGCGGCGTGATGCCGGCGAGCGACTCCTCCGGCGTGATGATGCCGGGGCAGTTCGGGCCGATCATGCGGGTCTTCTTGCCCTCGAGGTAGGCCACGACCTCGGCGGTGTCGAGGACCGGGACGCCCTCGGTGATGACCACGAGCAGCGGGATCTCGGCGTCGATCGCCTCGATGCAGGCGTCCTTGGTGAAGGCCGGCGGGACGAAGGCGACGGACACGTCGGCGCCGGTCTCCTTCATGGCCTCCTCGACGGTGCCGAAGACGGGGAGCTCCTTGCCGCCGAGCTCGACGGTGGTGCCGGCCTTGCGGGCGTTGACGCCGCCGACGATGTTCGCGCCGGACTCGACCATGAGGGTGGTGTGCTTGGCACCCATGCCGCCCGTCATGCCCTGGACGATGACCTTGCTGTCCTTGTTGAGGTAGATGCTCATCTCTTCAGTTCTCTCTCTCAGGCCTGGTGGGCGAGCTCGGCGGCCTTGTCGGCCGCGCCGTCCATCGTGTCGACCTGGGTGACCAGCGGGTGGTTGAGCTCGTCGAGGATCGCGCGACCCTGCTCGACGTTGTTGCCGTCGAGGCGCACGACCAGCGGCTTGGTGGCCTCGTCGCCGAGGATCTCCAGCGCGCCCTTGATGCCGTTGGCGACCTCGTCGCAGGCGGTGATGCCGCCGAAGACGTTGACGAACACGCTCTTGACCTGCGCGTCGTTGAGGATCACGTCGAGGCCGTCGGCCATCACCTGGGCGTTGGCGCCGCCACCGATGTCGAGGAAGTTGGCGGGCTTCACGCCGCCGTGCGCCTCACCGGCGTACGCGACGACGTCGAGGGTGCTCATCACGAGGCCCGCGCCGTTGCCGATGATGCCGACCTGGCCGTCGAGCTTGACGTAGTTGAGGCCCTTGTCCTTGGCCTTCGCCTCGAGCGGGTCGGCCTCCTCGCGGATCTCGAACTGCTCGTGGTCGGGGTGGCGGACCTCGGAGGCGTTGTCGTCGAGCGACACCTTGCCGTCGAGCGCCTCGAGCTTGTCGCCCTCGAGGCGGGCCAGCGGGTTGACCTCGACGAGGGTGGCGTCCTCCTCGACGTAGACCTTCCAGAGCTTCTGGACCATCTCGATGGCCTGGTCGCGCAGCTCGGCGGGGAACTTGGCGTCGTCGACGATCTCGGCGGCCTTCTCCGCGGTGACGCCCTCGATCGCGTCGATCCGGGTCTGGCGCACGGCCTCGGGGTTGGTCTTGGCGACCTCCTCGATCTCCACGCCGCCCTCGACCGAGGCGATGCACAGGTGCGAGCGGTTGGAGCGGTCGAGCAGGAAGGAGAAGTAGTACTCCTCCACCGGCGGGGTGGCCGGGGTGACCAGGACGCGGTTGACGCGCAGGCCCTTGATCTCCATGCCGATGATGTCGTTGGCGTAGGACTCGGCCTCGTCGGCGGTCTTGGCGATCTTCACGCCACCCGCCTTGCCGCGCCCGCCGGCCTTGACCTGCGCCTTGATGACGGTGACGCCGCCCATCTCCTCCGCGGCGGCACGAGCGGCCTCCGGGGTCTCGGCGACGACGCCGATGGTGGTTGCGACTCCGTGCTTGGCGAAGAGCTCCTTCGCCTGGAATTCCATCAGGTCCACGAGGTGACCAGTCCTTTTCGTCTGCGAGCAGGGGTACTTCGGCACCCTAGACCTCCCGGCGCGGGCCGCACAGGTCGGGTGAGCGTGGTGGTGGTCACCCCCCGGCTACGTTGAACGCATGGCTGAGCACGACTCCTCGGTGATGTGGTTCCGCCGCGACCTGCGGGTGCGCGACAACCCGGCGCTGCTCGCGGCGCTCGACGAGGGGCCGGTGACCGGCCTGTTCGTCGTCGACCCGGCGCTGTGGAAGGGCGCCGGGGCGGCCCGGCGCGCGTGGCTCGCCGCCAACGTCCTCGAGCTGGCCGAGCGGATCCCGCTCTCGCTGAAGTACGGCGACCCGCGCGAGGTCGTGCCGCGGGTGGCCGCCGGACGGCGGGTCCACGTCGCGGCCGAGACCACGCCGTACGGGCGGCGCCGCGACGACGCCATCGGCGAGGAGGTGGAGCTGGTCGCCACCGGGTCCCCGTACGCCGTGGGGCCGGGGCGCGTGGTCAACGGCAGCGGCGGCCCCTACCAGGTCTTCACCGCCTTCGCGCGCGCCTGGCGCGAGCACGGCTGGCCCGAGCCGGCCCACACCCCGCGCTCGCCCGACATGGAGCCGGCCGACTCCCACCAGCGGGCGCTCGACCTGCTGCACACGGCCGTCGAGGAGGCGCCGTTCGACCTGCCGGGCGCGGGCGAGGAGGCGGCGTGGCGGCGCTGGCGGACCTTCCGCGACGGCGGGCTCGCCGACTACAGCACCGAGCGGGACCGCCCCGACCACGACGGCACCTCCCGCCTGTCGCCCTACCTCCACCTCGGCGTCCTGCACCCGCGCTCCCTGCTCGCCGACCTCGACCCCTCCTCGACCTACGCCACCGAGCTGGCCTGGCGCGAGTTCTACGCCGACGTGCTGTGGCACCAGCCGCGCTCGGCGTGGACGGACCTCAAGCCGGCCCTGGAGGGCATGCGCTACGACGAGCCCGGCGACGCGATCGAGGCGTGGCGCACCGGCACCACCGGCTTCCCCATCGTCGACGCCGGCATGCGCCAGCTGCGCGAGACCGGGTGGATGCACAACCGGGTCCGGATGATCACCGCCTCGTTCCTCACCAAGGACCTGCACGTGTGGTGGCCGCTCGGCGCGCGCCACTTCCTCGACCTGCTGATCGACGGCGACGTCGCGTCGAACAACCACGGCTGGCAGTGGGTCGCCGGGACCGGCACCGACGCCTCGCCCTACTTCCGGGTGTTCAACCCGGTGACGCAGGGCATCCGCTTCGACCCGCAGGGCGACTACGTCCGCCGCTGGGTGCCCGAGCTCGACCACCTCCCCGGCAAGGCGGCGCACGAGCCCTGGAAGTCCGACACGGGCTACGAGCAGGACTACCCGCGGCGGATCGTCGACCACGCGGAGGAGCGCCAGGAGGCGCTGGACCGCTACCAGGCGGCCCGACGCTGACGTCCGGGTTCCGGACGTAATCCACAGTTGCACCACGAATCGGTGCGAGGGTTGCGCTTTCCCGTGATCTTTCCGTTACAGTCGTGCGCGGTCTTGCCGACCCGACCCCCTGACCCGGCAGATTGGTGACTCCTCCATGGGCAACCACCGAGCGGAGCGCGCTCCCAAGCGTCGCGCCACCTCGGCACCGGCTGCACCCGTGACCGGAAAGCGACGGGCAGCCACGCCCCAGCGCCGGTCCCCGCTGTCCAGCCTGCCGTCCCTCCCCCTCGTCGCAGGGGTCGCGGTCCTCGCGATCTCCGCCGGCGGCGCCGTGGCGGCCGGGGGCGCGGGAGCGACCCGCCTGACCGCCTCCGGCTCCTCGATCGACGCCGCGAGCGCCATCGGCGCCTCCGGCACCGCCCTCGCCCGCCGCGGCGAGGTCGCGAGCCGCGACTACACCCGCGACGCCGACGTCAGCGCCGAGGAGACCGACCCCGAGCTCGTCGCCCTCGCCGAGAAGCAGCTGGCCGAGCGCGCCGAGAAGCTCGACGAGATGCGCAAGGCGGCGGAGAAGCAGGCGGCGAAGATCAAGGAGAACAAGTGGGTCCTCCCGCTTGCGAGCTACCAGATCACCGCCACCTTCGGTCAGTACGGCCTCTGGGCCAGCTACCACACCGGCCTCGACTTCAACGGCGACTCCGGTGACCCGATCATGGCGATCGCCAACGGCACCGTGACCTCCACCGGCTACGACGGGGCGTACGGCAACAAGACGGTCGTCACCCTCGACGACGGCACCGAGATCTGGTTCTGCCACCAGACCTCGATCTACGTCTCGGTCGGCGACCGGGTCAACGGCGGCGAGGTCATCGGCACCGTCGGCGCCACCGGCAACGTCACCGGCTCCCACCTCCACCTCGAGGTCCGCCCCGGCGGCGGGGGTCCGGTCGACCCGTTCCAGGCCTTCGTCGAGCACGGCATCGTCCCCTGACCTGGCCCTGACCTCCGCTCCCCCGTGAGCGGTGGCCCACCCACACTCTCCGCGCGCGGACTGTGGTTCAGCAACCTCCCACCGGCGCGGCGTACGCCGACACACCCGCCAGCGGTGCCCCACCCACACTCTCCGCGGGCAGACTGTGGCTCACGCACCGCTCCCGCCCGCGCGGCGTACGCCGACACACCCGCGAGCGGTGCCCCAGCCACACTTTCCGCGCGCGGACTGTGGCTCAGCCACCTCCCACCGGCGCGGCGTACGCCGACACACCCGCCAGCGGTGGCTCACCCACACTTTCCGCGCGCAGACTGTGGCTCACGCACCGCTCCCGCCCGCGCGGCGTACGCCGACACACCCGCCAGCGGTGGCTCACCCACACTTTCCGCGCGCAGACTGTGGCTCAGCCACCGCTCCCCCCGCGAGAGCGGTGAGTGACGAGGATTTCCAGCCGCCCGAATCCTCCTCACGCACCGCCCACCGGCGCGGCGTACGCCACCACACCCGCGAGCGGTGCGTGAGGGGCAGTCCAGCGCCCCCGAATCCCCCTCACGCACCGCTCGAGGGGGCCGGCGTCAGAGCTTCTCGACCGGCGCGTAGCGCAGCAGCAGGCGCTTGACGCCCTCGGAGCCGAAGTCGATCGAGGCGACGGACTTCTCGGCCACGCCGTCGACGGCGACGACGGTGCCCATCCCGAAGGAGTCGTGGACGACGCGGTCGCCCGGGGCCAGGCTCGGGATCTCGCGGGCGGGCTTGGCCTTCGCGGCGGCGTCGGCGCGCATCGCGGCCGAGGTGAAGTTGCGGCGACCGGCGGCGGTCGGGCTGCCCATCCGGACCGGGCCGCCCGACGCGTGGTCGGCGCGGCCCCAGCGGGTCTGCTCGGCGGCGGTGCGGCGCCAGTCGACGAGGTCGACCGGCAGCTCGTCGAGGAAACGGCTCGCCGGGTTGTGGGCCGGGGCGCCCCAGGCGGAGCGGACCAGGGCCCGCGAGACGTAGAGCCGCTGCTCGGCACGGGTGAGGCCGACGTAGGCGAGGCGGCGCTCCTCCTCGAGCTCGGGCTGGTCGCCGAGGGAGCGCTGGTGCGGGAAGATGCCGTCCTCGAGGCCGGTGAGGAACACGACCGGGAACTCGAGCCCCTTGGCCGTGTGGAGGGTCATCAGCGTGACCACGCCCGAGTCGTCGCCGTCGGGGGCGTCGGGGATCTGGTCGGCGTCGGCGACCAGCGCGACCCGCTCCAGGAAGTCGCCCAGGCCGACCGCGATCGTGCCTGCCTCGACGTCGGCGGGGTCGGCGCTCGGCCCGGGCTGCGGGTCCTCGGCGAACTCGCGCGCGACCGCGACGAGCTCGGCGAGGTTCTCCACCCGGGTGCCGTCCTGCGGGTCGTCGCTGGCCTCGAGCTCGGTGACGTAGCCCGAGCGCTCGAGGACCGACTCCAGGATCACGTCGGGCCGCTCGTCGGCCGCGACCATCGACTGGAGCTCCTGGACCATCGCGACGAAGCCCTGGATGTTCTTCAGGCTGCGGGTCGCGAGTCCGGGGGCCTCCTCGGCCCGGACGAGGGCCTCCCAGAACGTGATGCGGTCGCGGTCGGCCAGGGCGGCGATGCACGCCTCGGCCCGCTCGCCGATGCCGCGCTTGGGGGTGTTGAGCACCCGGCGCAGCGAGATCTCGTCGGCCGTGTTGACCAGCATCCGCAGGTAGGCCAGCGCGTCGCGGACCTCCTTGCGCTCGTAGAAGCGGACGCCGCCCACGACCTTGTAGGGCTGGCCGGTGCGGATGAACACCTCCTCGAACACCCGCGACTGGGCGTTGGTCCGGTAGAACACCGCGACGTCGGCGGGGCGTACGCCGTGCTCGTCGACGAGCGTGTCGATCTCCTCGCTGACGAAGCGCGCCTCGTCGTGCTCGTCGTCGGAGACGTAGCCGACGATCCGCGCGCCGTCGCCGGCCTCGCTCCACAGCCGCTTGGGCTTGCGACTGCGGTTGTTGCCGATCACCGAGTTGGCGGCGGTGAGGATGGTCTGGGTGGAGCGGTAGTTCTGCTCGAGCAGGATCGTGGTCGCGTCGGGGAAGTCCTGTTCGAAGTCGAGGATGTTGCGGATGTCGGCTCCGCGGAAGGCGTAGATCGACTGGTCGGCGTCGCCGACCACCATCAGCTCGCTGGGCGCGACCTGCTCGCCCATCACCTCGGTCTCCGGCTCCTCCATCGAGGCGCCGCACAGCTGCTGGATGAGGCTGTACTGGGCGTGGTTGGTGTCCTGGTACTCGTCGACGAGGACGTGGCGGAACCGGCGGCGGTAGTTCTCCCGCACGTCGGGGAACGCCTGGAGCAGGTGGACCGTGGTCATGATCAGGTCGTCGAAGTCGAGGGCGTTGGCCTCGCGCAGGCGGCGCTGGTAGGCGGCGAACGCCTTGGCGTAGGCCTCCTCGAAGGAGTTGCGCGCGTCCTTGGCGGCGTCCTCGGCGTCGCGCAGCTCGTTCTTCTGGTCGGAGACCCAGTGGAGGACGGCGTTGGGCTGGTAGCGCTTGGGGTCGAGCTCGAGGTCGCGCAGGACGAGCGTCATCAGCCGCTTGGAGTCGGCGGCGTCGTAGATCGAGAAGTTGGACTTGAAGCCGAGCCGGTCGATCTCCTTGCGCAGGATCCGCACGCACGCGGAGTGGAAGGTGGAGACCCACATGATCCGGGCGCGCTTGCCGACGAGGTCCTCGACGCGCTCCTTCATCTCGGCGGCGGCCTTGTTGGTGAAGGTGATCGCGAGGATCGACCCCGGGTGGGCCTTGCGCTCCTGGATCAGCCACGCGATGCGACGGGTGAGCACGCGGGTCTTGCCCGAGCCGGCTCCGGCCACGACGAGCAGCGGCGCACCCGAGTGGGTCACGGCGGCGCGCTGGGGGTCGTTGAGGCCGTCGAGGAGGGGGTGGTCGCGGTGCTCGAAGAGGGCCTGGTCGGCCGGTGCGTCAGTGGGGCTCATGTCGCCCCCAGCCTATGCGGCGACGACGACATCCACCGCCTCGCCGGTGGCCCTGTGGACCGGGCGGTACGTGGCCTCGCTCAGGCGTGCGCGGGCGACCAGAACACCGCGATCGCGATGTTCGCGACGGTCAGCGCGAGGATGCCGTAGTAGAGCCCCTGCGGGATGCTCGGCTTGCGCAGGTTGGCCATCACCAGGACCAGGATGACCAGGCCGATCGCGAACTTCACGCCGATCTTCGCGTGGTCGGGGCTGCCCAGCGACTCGAGCACGCCGACGAGCAGCAGTCCGGCGAGGAACGCCGTGCCCGCGCCGTCACGCATCAGCGAGTTGACCACCTTCGGCTCGGTGCGCAGCTGCACCAGCAGGCCGCCCAGGAGGGCCGCGAAGCCGAGGATGTGGACGAAGAGCAGCACCAGCCGCAGGGTCTCCATGGCGGACACCCTAGCGACCGCGCCGCGGCTCCTCGTCAGCGCTTGCGCCTCCGCGGCGCGGGCCGGACGACCAGCACGGGGCAGGGCGCGTAGTGCTGCACCCGCTGCGCGGTGCTGCCGACCAGCACGCTGTCGCTCAACCCACGGCCACCGGCGGCCACCACGACCAGCCCGGCGTCGTACTGCTTGGCCGCCTTGATGATCTCGTTGGCCGCCGAGCCGCTGCGGATCCGCTTGTGCACCTTCGGGCCCCATCCGTCGAAGACGGCGGCGATCGCGTCGACCGCGCCCTGGGCCGCGTCGCGGAACGAGCCGTCGAGCTTCTGCTCGGAGAGGTCGTCGGCGAACGCCACGGAGGCGAGCGGGCGGATCACCGCGACCACCGAGATGTCGGTGACCTTGGTGGGATCGGCGAAGGACTTGAGCTGCTTGGCGGCTGCGAGCGACTGCTTCGAGCCGTCGGTGGCGACGACGACGTGCATGTCAGGCCCCCGTCCCGGCGTCGTCGAGATCCGGGGTGCGGGAGCCGGTGCCCGTGCTCCCGAAGAGCTTCTCGGCAACGAACAGCACGCCGCCGATGGCCAGCAGGCCGGCGCACCACAGCAGCGAGTGCGGGTCGTCGTAGACGGTGAAGCCCAGGATCGCCAGGTTGCCGACCAGCCCCACCACGAGCAGCGCGGTGTTGGCGCGGAAGATCTCGTCGTGCTCGTCCTGCCCGCGCAGCCGCAGGCACGACACGGATGACCAGGGCGTAGATCGCGAGGAGCAGCACGACCGTCACGGTCGCGAGGCGGCCGACCAGGTCGATCCCGCCACCGGCCTCGGTCACCAGGGTGCCGATGACGAGCAGCAGCCCGACGACCGCGCCGCTGAAGATGAGGCCGACCCAGGGGCTGCGCCGCACCGGGTGGATCTTGGCGAAGATGCCGGGGACGACGTCCTCGCGGGCCATGCCGTAGAGGATGCGCGGCTGCGTGACGATCGTGACCAGGGTCGTGTTGGTGATGGCCACCAGCGCGATGATCGAGAACAGCGTGGCCATCAGGTCGGTGGACAACGGCAGGATGCCCGCCTTGACCACCTCGAGGAGCGCGGCGTCGGAGCTGGCCAGCGTGTCGGTCGGCACGGTCAGCGCCGCGGCCATCGAGACCAGGACGTAGACCAGGCCGGCCACGAGCATGCCGCCGACGAGCGAGCGCGGGAACGCCTTGTAGGGCTCGATGGTCTCCTCGGCGACGTTGACGGTGTTCTCGAAGCCGGTCATGGCGAAGAAGGAGAACGAGATGCCGGCGAGCACGGCCAGCGCGGGGCTGCTGTAGTCGCCGCCGGTGTCGATGTGGGTCAGCACGCCGAAGTCGGCGTTGCCCTGTGCGACGTAGACGATGCCGATGACCATCACGATGACCAGGCCGGCGGCCTCGACGAAGGTCATCAGCATGTTGATGACGACCGACTCGGTGATGCCGATGTAGTTGACCACCACCAGGATCGCGACGAAGACGAGCGAGACCAGCAGGGCCGGCGGTCCGGCCCAGAGCTCGGCGAAGTAGGACGCGAAGCCGGTCGCGAGGGAGCCCGAGGCCGCCATGCTGGCGGCGAGGAAGGAGACCGTGATGAGGAAGGTCAGCGCCCGGTTGCCGAACGCCTTGTTGACGTAGAGCGACGCGCCCGCTGCGCGGGGGTACTTGGTGACCAGCTCGGCGTAGGCCGCACCGGTGATCGCGGCGACGGTGACGCCGAGCGCGAAGGCGATCCAGAACGCCCCGCCGACGGCCGCGGCGACCAGGCCGATGAGCACGTAGATGCCCGATCCGAGCACGTCGCCGAGGGTGTAGAAGAAGAGCAGGCGGCCGGTGATGGACCGCTTGAGCTCGCTGTCGTCGTCCAGGTCGGGCGTGGTCGCCGTGTCTGCCATCCGACGACCGAATCGCGTCGGGCGGTGGTTGTCAAACGTCCTTCACCCGCGGGAATGGTCCGCCGGATCAGAGCAGACGGCGGTCCGAGGCCCACTTCGTCAGCTCGTGGCGGCTGGAGAGCTGGAGCTTGCGCAGCACCGACGACATGTGGGTCTCGACGGTCTTCACCGAGATGAAGAGCTCCTTGGCGACCTCCTTGTAGGCGTAGCCGCGGGCGATCAGGCGCATCACCTCCCGCTCGCGCTCGGTCAGCCGGTCGAGGTCCTCGTCCACCGCCGCGACGTCGATGGAGCCGGCGAAGGCGTCGAGCACGAACCCTGCGAGGCGGGGCGAGAAGACCGCGTCGCCGCCCGAGACCCGGGTGATCGCGTCGACCAGCTCGGGACCGGTGATGGTCTTGGTGACGTAGCCCCGGGCGCCGCCACGGATGGTGCCGATGACGTCCTCGGCGGCGTCGGAGACCGACAGCGCGAGGTAGAGCGTCTCGGGCGAGGGCTGGCGCCGCATCACCTCGACGCCTCCCCCGCCGGGCAGGTGCACGTCGAGCAGCACGACCTGCGGGCGCAGCCGGTGGACCACCTCGACAGCGGCGTCGGCGTCGGCGGCCTCGCCGACCACCTCGACCACCCCGGCCCCGCTCGCGGCCAGCTCGGCGCGCACCCCGGCGCGGAACATCGCGTGGTCGTCGACCAGGACGACGCGCACGGGTCCTGCGGGGGCGGACGGGACGGTCTCGGTCATCGGTGCTCCTGGTCGGTGGGGTGGGACGTGCGGGGCATGTGCAGGCGGACCTCGGTGCCCTCGCCGGGCGCCGAGCGTACGTCCGCCCGACCGCCGTGGCGCACCATCCGGTCGACGATGCTGCTGCGCACGCCCTGCCGGTCGGCGGCGACCTCGTCGAGGTCGAAGCCCGCGCCGCGGTCGCGGACGAAGACGTCGACCGCGGCGTCGCTGGTCTCGGCGAAGACGTCCGCGCGCTGGGTGCCGGCGTGCTTGGCGACGTTGACGACCGCCTCGCGGGTGGCCAGCACGATCGGGCGCAGCGCCTCGTCGAGGTCGCAGTCGCCGACGGTCACGACGTCGACCACGACGGGGTGCTGGGACTCCACGTCGGCGGCCATCTCCTTGAGCGCGCCGGCGAGCGTGGTGGCGTCGGCGGTGTCGGCCTCGAAGAGCCACTGGCGCAGGTCGCGCTCCTGCGAGCGCGCGAGCCGGGCCACGGTCGTGGCGTCGTGCGAGTTCTTCTGGATCAGCGCGAGGGTCTGCAGCACCGAGTCGTGCAGGTGGGCGGCCATGTCGGCGCGCTCCTGGGTGCGGACCCGCTCGGCGCGCTCGGCGCCGAGGTCGTCGACGAGGCGGACCACCCACGGGCCGACGACCAGCGCGAGGCCGAGGAGGCCGAGCAGGCCCGCGACCAGCACCGGCACCGCGAAGCTCGCCTGGCCGGCGGCGACGGCGAAGACGAGGAGCGCGGTCAGCACCAGGCCGAGCCCGGCGGCGATGCGGGTGTACGCCGCCCAGCCGCCGTTGCCGAACACCGCGCGGAACGGGTCGATGCGCCCCGACGAGTCGACCCAGCGCTCGCGCTGCGCCTCGTCGGCCTGGCGCCACAGCAGCCCGATGCCGGCGACCCCGAGCACCACCGGCCAGAACAGCACGCCCTGGCCGAAGATCCCCTCGAAGCCCAGCACCACGCCGAAGAACAGCGCGCCGAGCGCGATCGCCGGGCCGGCGTCGCGCAGCCGCGAGCGACGGCCCGGGCGCTTGCCGGTGCGGGTGGCGCTCTCCAGGCCGGGCGTGCTCACCTCGAACGCCTGCCCGGACGGCAGGAAGATCCACAGGCCCGCGTAGAGCAGCAGCCCGAAGCCACCGAGGAACGCGGTGGCGACGAAGAACACGCGCACCCACAGCACCGGCACCGCGAGGTGCGCGGCCAGGCCCGCCGCGACCCCGCCCGCGATCGGCGAGGTGGTGTCGCGGTGGGCGCGGCGCGGCTGCGCGGGGCGCGGCCCGGCAGCGCTCGTGGTCGTGTGGCTCATCGTGGCTCCATCGTCGCAGGCGCGAGCAGCCCGGACCATGAGGACTGACCCCGAGGCGCCCCTGAGCCGGCCCCGGACCGGCGCGGGGCGGATCAGGGCTGTCCCCGATGGTGGCGGGCGCCGGGGGCGACGAGAGTGGGTGCCATGGACGAGACCACCGGCACCACCTCCACCGGGACCCAGCCGCCACCCGACTCCGGTCCCCGCGTCACCCGCGACGACGTCAAGGACCTCGGCCGGCTGCGCCGCAGCGTGACCGACCGGCACATCGCCGGCGTCGCCGGCGGCCTGGCCCGGCACCTCGACATCGACCCGATCATCGTGCGGGTCGTGCTGGTGGTCGGTGTCTTCTTCGGCGGCGCCGGCCTGCTGGCCTACGTCGGCGCGTGGATCCTCGTGCCCGAGGAGGGCACCGACGACGAGCCGCTGGGCCTCGACCGGCGCAACCGCTCGATCGCCCTGGCCGTCGTCGGCGTCGTCGCGCTGCTGTGCGCGGTCGGCGACTGGGCCGGCGCCTCCTGGTTCCCCTGGCCCCTCGCCGTCCTTGCCGCGCTGGTGGTGCTCTACCTCCACCGCAAGGAGCGCCGCGGGCCGACCTCGGGCTACGGCTACGAGGCGCCCGTTGCGACCGGTCCGGCGACCGGCCCCACTGTCGAGCACGACCCGGCCGAGGCGCCGCCCGGCGCGACCTACGACACCCCGGCCGTCGGCTGGGCGCCCGACGACTGGGGACCACGACGGCGCGAGCAGGCAGCGGCGTACGTCCGCACCCGGCCGCGCAACCCGCGCCGGCGCGGCCCGATCCTGTTCCTCTTCACCCTTGCGCTGATCGCGCTCGGCGAGGGCGTGCTCGGCGTGGTCGACCTGGCCGGCGTGGCCGTCACCCCCAGCGCGTACCCGGTGCTGGCGCTCGGCGTCACGGCCGCGATGCTGCTCCTCGGCTCCGTCTGGGGCCGCGCCGGCGGCCTGATCGCGCTCGGCCTCGTCACGGCGCTCGTGAGCGCGGTGGTCACGCTCGCCAGCGCCTACCCGGAGGAGCGGGTCTCCCACGTCCCCACCAGCGCGAGCGAGGTGCGTGACTCGTACGACCTCGGCGGCGGCGAGCTGACCCTGGACCTGTCCGACGTGGCCGACGTCGAGGCCCTCGACGGCCGTGACGTCTCCATCGACGGCGTCGGTGGCCGCGTCGAGGTGGTCGTCCCGGACGACGTCGACGTCACGGTGCGCACGCAGGCCGCCGGAGGCGACAGCCGGGTCTTCGGCGAGCGGCGCGACGGGCTCGACGTCAACCTCGACGGCTTCCGCGACGGCGGCCCGGGCGCACCCGAGATGTCCATCACGATCGACTTGTTCGTGGGCGAGATCGTCGTCCGCGAGGCAGCCTGAGGAGCACGACGATGAGCGAGCACGACACCTACGACACCGATGTCTACGGCTACGACGAGCCGATGGTCGGTCCCCTCGACGCACCGGACGAGCCCACCGGCTTCCACCCGGTCAACGTCGGCCAGCTCGTGATGGGGATCGCCTTCGCCGGCCTGGTCACGGTCTGGGCGCTCTTCCAGGCCGACGTGGTCCAGGGCCACGACCTGCGCTGGCTGATGCCGATCCCGTGGATCGCGGCCGGTGCTGCCGGCCTCGCCGCGACGGTGTGGCCATCGCGGACGCGCTCACCCCACTGAGCCGGCGGGGAGCGCGAACCACCGCAGCGCGTCGAAGTCCTCGCCGAGGTGGGCGGGATCCGACCAGTCCGGCGGGACGGCGGCCGCCATGATCGCGCGGCCCTCGTCGAGGTGCTCACGGAGCACCTCGACGGGGGCCGTCGTCGCGTGCCTCGGGTAGGTCATCGACCCGTCCGCCGCGTAGGAGACGTCGGCGAGGCGCAGCGGCGGCTCGACCGGCCCGGTGCGGTGGTGCCAGAGACCGGTCAGCGGGTCGAAGCGGTAGTCGCCCAGCAGCCGCCAGCCGTCGCGGGCGACGAGCCGGACCGCCTCGACGACGTAGGAGAAGACCTCCTCGTCGACGAAGTAGTTGAAGTTGACCCGCACCCAGCCGGGCTTGATGCCCTCGCAGCCGGTGGCGATCTGCGCCTCGAAGGCATGGCTGCGGTCGAGGTCGATGTCGAGCAGCCGGTGGCCGTAGGGGCCGGCGCACGAGCAGCCGCCGCGGGTCTGGATGCCGAAGAGGTCGTTGAGCAGGGCCACCACGAAGTTGTGGTGGAGGTAGGCCCCGTCGGGCGCCTTCACCACGAACGAGACGATCGACAGCCGCTGGGAGTCGAGGTTGCCGAGGATCTGCAGGGTCGGCTCGGCCCGCCACGCCTCCACCGCCCGGCGCAGCAGCTGCTCCTCGTGGGCCTGGATCGTCTCGACCCCGACGGCCTGCTTGAGCTGGAAGACCAGGCCGGCGCGGATGGACTCCACGATCGCCGGGGTGCCGCCCTCCTCCCGGTGGGCGGGGTCGTCGAGGTAGCGGTGCTCGGTGGGGTTGACGTACATGACGGTCCCGCCGCCGGGCACCACCGGCACCCGGTTGGTCATCAGCTCGCGCCGCACCACGAGCACGCCGGGCGTCCCGGGGCCGCCGATGAACTTGTGCGGGCTGATGAAGATCGCGTCCTTGTGCGACGTGCCGGGCCCGTTCATCTCGATGTCGACGTAGGGCGCGCACGCCGCGAAGTCCCAGAAGCTCAGCGCCCCGTGCTCGTGGAGCAGGTCGGCGACGCCGGCGGTGTCGGTGACGATGCCGGTGACGTTGGAGGCGGCGGAGAACGAGCCGATCTTCAGCGGCCGGTCGGCGTGCAGCTCGAGCTGCTCGCGCAGGTGGTCGAGGGAGACGTGGCCGTCGGCGTCCTCGCGGATCGTCACGACGTCGGCGATCGTCTCGCGCCAGCTGACCTCGTTGGAGTGGTGCTCGAACGGCCCGATGAAGACGACGGGGCGCTGGTCGGCGGGGATCGCGTCGCTCAGGTGGTAGCGGTCGTCGAGCCCGGCCGGCACCCGCAGGCCGAGGATGCCGATCAGCTTGTCGATCGCGGCGGTGCTGCCCGAGCCGCAGAACACCACGACGGTGTCGTCGTCGCCGCCGACCGCGTCGCGGATGATCCGGCGCGCGTCCTCGCGCAGGCGCGTGGTCTGCAGGCCGGTGCCGCTGGCCTCGGTGTGGGTGTTGGCGTAGGCCGGGAGCACCTGGTCGCGGATGAAGTCCTCGATGAAGGTGAGGCTGCGACCCGACGCGGTGTAGTCGGCGTAGGTCACCCGGCGCGGGCCGTAGGGGCCCTCCATCACCTGGTCGTCGCCGATCACGGACGCGCGGATGCGCTGCAGGAGGGCCTTCGACGAATCAGTGCAGACGTGCGTCACGAGGCGAGCGTACGCCGGTGGCAGGGCGTACCTGTCATCCCGCAGGCTCGGCCTGGCTGACCTCGCGGCGCGCCCGGAGCGCCTGCTCGGGGTGGTCGGTGATGATCCCGTCGACGCCGGCGTCGAGCATCGCCCGCACGGCTGCAGTTAGGTCGCCGAGCCCGTCGGGGGCGTCGCCGTGGCGCAGGTGGCG
Source organism: Nocardioides palaemonis (assembly GCF_018275325.1). NCBI lineage: Bacteria > Bacillati > Actinomycetota > Actinomycetes > Propionibacteriales > Nocardioidaceae > Nocardioides > Nocardioides palaemonis. The sequence continues at coordinate 26,087 of NZ_JAGVQR010000004.1, forward strand.
GGGCAGGAACCGGTTCTCCCCGCGCAGGGTCCACACGTGGACGGTGAGGCCACGCCGGTGGGCGTCGCGGACGAGCGAGGAGGGTGGGCCGGTGGCGTCCGTCGCGTCGCGCGGCAGCACCATCGAGGTGTGCGGGCCGATGCCGTCGGCGTAGTCGTCGATCCGGTCGAGGGCCTCGGGAGTCACGTCGTCACCGGGCTCGAGCAGCTGGATGATCGGCAGGCGGGTGCGCCCGGCGAGGCGGCGCAGGATCCCCGCCTCGAAGGACATCAGCGTGACCCGCGCCCACGGGTGGTCGAGGCCGTGGCGGGCGAGCTCGCGCAGCAGCGGCTCGTCGAGCGGCAGGCCCGCCCGGTCGTGGTGGTCGGCGTGCTTGAGCTCGAGCAGCACGCCGACTCCCCGGCCACGGCGTACCGACTCGGCGGCCACCATGGCGAGCACCTCGGTCAGCGTCGACACCCCCTCGGCACCGTCGTACGCCGTGTTGGCCGGGCGGGTGCGCGGCATCCGCTCGCGCGTCGCGAGGGTCTTCAGCTCCGCGAGCGTCAGGTCCTGGGCGAACCACCCCCGCTGCGCGACCCCGTCGACGGTGCGGGTGCGGCGCAGGTGGGCGAGGTCGGCACGCGACGCCACGTCGGTCGTCGTGCTGAGCTCGAGGTCGTGCCGGGCGACGAGCACCCCGTCCCGGGTCGAGACGAGGTCGAGCTCGATGTCGTCGACGCCCATCCGGATCGCGGTCCGGTAGGCGTCGAGGGTGTGCTCGGGACGGTGCCCGCTGGCGCCGCGGTGCGCGACCACGGCCGGCGTGAGGACCAACGACGGGGCCATCTGGAGCCGCTCGCGGGTCACCGTCATGGCAGCAGCCTGACCGGCGAGCGGGACCGGGCGGTGACGTCCGGGTGAATGCCGGATGATGACCGCGTGACGCTCCCGAGCCTGCCCACCCTGCAGTCCCTGCCCGCCGTCGAGCGCCCCGAGCTGGTCGCCCCGCCGGTGGCGGCGGCGCTCGCGGGCTGGTCGGGCGCGGGCGAGGTCGCGGTCGTGGCGATCGACCCCGACCTGGCGGACACGGCGGCGATGAGCGAGGCGTACGACGTCCCGATGACGGCGGGTGGCAACTGCGTCGTCGTCTCCGGCTCCCGGGGCGGCGAGGAGCGGGTCGCGGCCTGCGTGGTCCGCGCCGACACCCGCGCCGACGTCAACACGCTGGTCCGCAAGCTCCTCGACGTGCGCAAGTGCTCCTTCCTGCCGATGGACCGCGCGGTGGCCGAGTCGGGGATGGAGCACGGCGGCATCACCCCGCTCGGACTGCCCACGGGCTGGCGGGTGCTGGTCCACGACGCGCTGCTCGACGAGCCGCTCGTGGTGCTCGGCAGCGGGGTGCGCCGCTCCAAGCTGCTGGTGCCCGGCCGCCTGCTCGCCGACCTGCCGGGCGCCGAGGTGGTGGCGGGGCTCGGGCGCTGAGGCCGGGCATCAGACCGGGCGACCGGGGGTACGGGGCGCGATGAGCACCGCCCGGCTCGTCCCTGTCCGCGCGCCGTCGAGCCCCGACGGCGTCGTCCTGGTCCTGCACGGTGGGGCCGCCCGCGAGGGGCGGACGACGGTGAGCCCGGCCCAGCTGTCGGTGCTGCGGATGGTGCCGGTCGCCCGGCGCATCGCCCGTGCCGGCCGAAGGCGCCTCGCCGTCCACCGGCTGCTCAACTCGCACCGCGGCTGGGACTCGCGGACCACCCCGGTGATGGACGTGGCGCGGGCGCTCGAGCGCATGCAGGACCTCCACGGCGACCTGCCGGTGGCGCTGGTCGGCCACTCGCTGGGCGGGCGCGCGGCGCTGCTGGCGTCCGGCGGCGACCTCGCGGTCCGTGCGGCAGTCGCCCTGAACCCGTGGCTGCACCCCACCGACCAGGTGCACGGGACCAACGCCCGGGTGCTGGTGGTCCACGGGACCGACGACCGCATCGCCCGCCCGGGGCTGTCGGAGGACCTGGTGCGGCGTGCCCCGGACGCGCTGCGGATCGGCCGGATCGCTGTCGGCGGCGGCAGGCACGCGATGCTGCGGCGAGCCCGCACGTACGAGTCGCTCACGGCCGACTTCGTCACCGCCGTCCTGCTCGGGTCGGGCCCCCGCTCGGAGGCGGTGGCGGCGGTGCTCGCAGGTGAGCGGTCAGTGGAGGTCTGAGACCCGCGGCCCGCGCTCGGCACTCGGGGACATGTGTCCGACTTGTCGCCCTGTTCCGAGCAGCTCGAGGGCATGATCTCGGACACGTGTACGCAAGCGCGGTCGGCATGACCCGCACCGACAACCCCGCACCCGTCGCGGCCCGAGCAGTCGCCACGTCCGGTCGCGTAGCACCACGCGAGAGCGTCGACAGCGGGTGCGTGCGCACGTGTGGCGGTCCTGGCCCGTCCAGGAGCCGAATCGGGGCGACACCCGCCGCACGTGCGCACCCCACGGTCGACCCGCGCGCTCCCGGTGAGGCGGTCCGCCCGCGAAAACCGGTCGAGCCGCGCACCCGGCGCAACCTAGGATCTGTCGGTGCGCAGCCTCCCCGTCCCCGATCCCGGAGTGGCGGACCACCGCACTCCCGGCCGCTTCCTGTGGTGGCTGGCCCGCGGCCAGTGGCAGACCCTGCTCGGCGGGATGTCCTTCGGCATCGTGTGGATGTCGTGCCAGGCGGTGATGCCGGCGGTGCTCGGGCGGGCTATCGACCGCGGCGTCGCCGCGCGCGACCAGCAGCAGCTGCTGGTGTGGGCAGGCCTGATGCTCGGGATCGGCCTGCTGCAGGCGGTCACCGGGATCATGCGCCACCGCTTCGCGGTCACCAACTGGCTGACCGCGTCCTACCGCGTCGTGCAGCTCACCACCCGCCAGTCGGTGCGGCTCGGCGGCTCGCTGCCGCGCAAGGTCAGCACCGGGGAGGTGATCGCGATCGGCACCACCGACCTCGACCACATCGGCAACGTGATGGACGTGACCGCCCGCTTCTCCGGCGCGATCGTCTCCTTCCTCCTCGTCTCCACCATCCTGCTCACCACCTCCGTGCAGCTCGGCCTGGTCGTGCTCGTCGGCGTCCCCCTGCTGCTGCTCGTGATGGGCCCGCTGCTCAAGCCGCTGCAGGCGCGCAGCGCCACCGAGCGGCAGATGCGCTCCGACCTGTCCAACACCGGCACCGACATCGTCGGCGGCCTGCGGGTGCTCCGCGGCATCGGTGGCGAGGGCGTGTTCCTCGGTCGCTACCGCCGCGACTCGCAGGCGACCCGCACCGCGGCGGTCGAGGTGGCCCGCCTGCAGTCGGTGCTCGACGCGCTCCAGGTGTTCCTGCCGGGCATCTTCGTGGTGCTCGTGGTCTGGCTCGGCGCGCGCTCGGCCGTGTCCGGCGACATCAGCGCCGGCGAGCTGGTCGCCTTCTACGGCTACTCCGCCTTCCTCATGCTGCCGCTGCGCACCGCCACCGAGTTCGCCAACAAGCTGATCCGCGGCCGGGTGGCTGCGTCGCGGGTGTGCCGCGTCCTGGCGCTCGACCCCGACGTGGTCGAGCCCGCCTCCCCCGCCGCCGCCCCGCCCCCGCTCGCCGAGCTCGTCGACGCCCGCTCCGGCCTGCGCGTACGCCCCGGCTCGCTCACCGCGGTCGTCTCCGAGCGCCCCGACGACTCGGCGCTCCTCGCCGACCGGCTCGGGCTCTGCGCCGCCGAGCAGGACGACGAGGTGTCGCTGGGCGGCACCCCGCTGACCTCGCTGCCGCACGCCGTGGTGCGCGAGCGCGTGATGGTCTCCGACACCGGCGCCACGCTCTTCGCCGGACGCCTCGGCGACCGGCTCGACGAGCACGGTCGCGGGGGCGTGGAGGCCGCGATCGCGACCGCCTCGGCCGAGGACGTGCTGGAGGCGCTGCCCGACGGCCTCGACACCGTCGTCACCGAGAAGGGCCGCTCGTTCTCGGGCGGCCAGCGCCAGCGGCTGGTCCTGGCCCGGGCGCTCACCGCCGACCCCGAGGTGCTCGTCCTGGTCGAGCCGACCAGCGCCGTCGACGCCCACACCGAGGCCCGCATCGCGGCGCGGCTGCGCGCCCACCGCGCCGGCCGGACCACGGTCGTCACGACCGCCAGCCCGCTGCTGCTCGACGCGGTCGACGAGGTCGCGTTCCTCGTCGACGGCCGGGTCGTCGCGACCGGCACGCACGCCGAGCTGCTCGCCTCCGACGCGGCCTACCGCGCCGTCGTCGTCCGCGACGTGGAGGTGCCGGCATGAGCGAGCGCAGCGAGCGAGTCATCCCACACAGTGCGTCACGTGCCTCGTGCGCGCACGGAGCGAAGCGAGTACGCGCATGAGCGTGACGACCCGCTTGCCGATCGCCGACGGGGCGGCCGTGCGCCGCTACGTCGGTCAGGTCGCGCACCGCCACCCGTTCCTGCTGTGGTCGGCCCTCGGCCTCCACGTGCTGGCCGCGGTGACCGCGCTCGCCGCGCCGCGCCTGCTCGGCGACCTCGTGCAGGCGGTCGAGGAGGGCACGACCCGTGCGTACGTCGACCGGATCGTCGTGCTGCTGGCGGTCTTCCTCGTCGCGCAGTCGGTGCTGACCCGCTACGCCCGCTACCGCTCGCAGGTGATGGGCGAGCTGGTGCTGGCCGAGCTCCGCGAGGACTTCGTCGCCAACACCCTCGCGCTCCCGGTCGGGACGGTCGAGGCGGCCGGGTCCGGCGACCTGCTCACCCGCACCGGCTCCGACATCGACCGACTCGGCTGGTCGGTGAGGTGGGCGCTGCCGGAGTGGACCATCGCGGTCGTCACCGCGGTGCTCACCTTCGCCGCCGCCCTGTCGGTGGGCTGGTGGGTGTTCCTGCCCTGCCTGCTCGCGATGCCGCCGCTGGTGGTCGGCCTGCGGTGGTACCTCGCGCGGGCCAAGGACGGCTACCTCGCCGAGACCGCCTCGTACTCCCAGATCACCACCACGCTCTCGGAGACCGTCGAGGGCTCGCGCACCGTCGAGGCGCTCGGGCTCGGCGCCAAGCGCGTCCAGCAGGGCGACGACGACTGCCGTGCGTCGTTCGCCGCCGAGCGCTACACGCTGCACCTGCGCACCCGCTTCTTCCCGAGCATGGAGCTGAGCTACCTGCTGCCGGTCGTCGGCACGCTGCTGTTCGGCGGCTGGCTCTACGCGCGCGGCGAGGTGACGCTCGGCGAGGTCACGACGGCGACGCTCTACGTCCAGATGCTCATCGACCCGGTCGACCGGCTGGTCTCGATCCTCGACGAGCTCCAGCTCGGTGCGGCGGCCCTGTCGCGGCTGCTCGGCGTCGCCCAGGTGCCGGACGACCGCAGCGTCTCGGGACGCGAGCCCGCCTCGGAGAAGCTCGACGCCGAGGACGTGCGCTTCGCCTACGTCGAGGGCCGCGACGTGCTGCACGGCGTCGACCTCGACGTGGGCGTCGGCGAGCGGATCGCGATGGTCGGCCCGTCGGGGGCCGGCAAGTCGACCCTCGGCCGGCTGCTCGCCGGCATCCACCCGCCGCGCACGGGCAGCGTCACCGTCGGTGACGTCGAGCTGGTCGAGCTCCCGCTCGACGACCTGCGCGGCCACGTCGCGCTGGTGACCCAGGAGCACCACGTCTTCGTCGGGACGCTGCGCGAGAACCTCGTGCTCGCCCGGCCCGAGGCCGACGACGCGCAGGTGCTCGACGCGCTGGCCGCGGTGGACGCCCGCGAGTGGGCGCTCGCCCTGCCCGACGGGCTGGACACGCTCGTCGGGTCCGGCGGTCGCGCGCTCAGCGCGGCCCAGGCCCAGCAGGTCGCGCTGGCCCGGCTCGTGCTGGCCGACCCGCACACGCTGGTCCTCGACGAGGCCACCTCGCTGATCGACCCGCGCGCCGCCCGCCACCTCGAGCGCTCACTCGCGCGGGTGCTGGAGGGACGTACGGTCATCGCGATCGCCCACCGCCTGTTCTCCGCCCACGACGCCGACCGCGTCGCCGTGGTGGAGGACGGCGTGATTGCCGAGCTCGGCTCGCACGACGAGCTGGTCGAGGCGGGCGGCTCGTATGCCTCGCTCTGGGAGTCGTGGCACGGAAAGGGCTGAACAGCGGGGAGGATCGCACCCGCTATGTCACGAGGATCGTCCCCACTCCGCATCACGGTTCGGTGACGCGCCTTCCGCGAGGGGGTCCGCGGCACCATGCTCTGGCGCATGACGAAACGGGGGTACGTCGCGGGAGCGCTGGGCGGGCTCGTGCTGCTGGTGGTGCCGCTCGGCCTGGTGCCGTACGTCCTCGACCCGGTGTCGGGTGGAGACCGCTCCACCGCCTCGCCGGTCCAGCAGCGGGTGGCCGGCGACCCCGGGGTCGCCGCGTCCATGTCCTGTGACGACGCAGCCACACCGGCTCCCTCCGCTCCGACCGGCGTCGTGGCTGCGCGGTTGTGCGCGATCGACAACCGCAACACGTCGTGGTTCGGGCCGCAGGACGGGCTGCACTCGAACCTCACGTCCCTGGTCGACCTGCTGGCCTCGCTGGAGCCGCTGCCGGAGTCGACCGACGAGTCGCCGGTCATCTGCACCAACGACGGAGGCAACGCCTTCGACCTCCGGCTCGCGCTCGCCTCCGGCGAGGTCGTCTCGGTCGCCGGTGACACCGGCGGGTGCAGCACCGTGACCATCGGTGGCGAGGAGGTCGGTGGTTCCGACGAGGTCGTCGCGACCTTCATGGACGCGCTGGCCGAGCAGCGGCTCACCACGGAGCCGCCCGCTGACCTCGTCGACCTGCCGCTCCAGTGCGGCCAGGAACGTCCGGACCGGGACCACAGGCTGTCCGTCCTCGGCGATCCCAACGAGCTGGTCCGGGCGGTCACCTGCTGGCGCCCGAACGCCGTCGAGGTCGGGCCGTGGCGTGACCAGCGCCCGGTGCCGCCGCGACTGCTGGCCAAGCTCGTCGACGACCTGTCCGTTCGCAGCGAAGCGCAGGAGGGGTTCGGTGAGCCGGACTGCCCCGGCGGCGACGCGGGCTACTACTGGCAGGACCTGGTCGGGCAGACGCGCTGGGGCGACGTGGTCGCGGTGCGCGGGGTGTGTCGGGAGTTCCTGGCCTCTCCGGTCCGTTCCTGGGAGTACTCCGACGGCTCGCAGTCGCGGTTCTGGCACCCGTCTCCCTCGGCCCAGCGGATCCTCGACGGGCTCCGTCGATGAACCGACGCACGTACGGCATTGGGTTGCTCGGTGCGCTCGCGCTGCTCGCGCTGGTGCTGCCGGTCATGGCGCTGATCTCGGCGCTCGGCGCCGACCGACCGGCGCCCCCGCGCTCGGACGTCGACCGCGCGTACGCGATCAGCGGGGAGCTCACCTGCGACACCGAGGTGACCCAGGTGCCGGTGCTGCCGCTCGAGGCCGAGCCGCTGGCGATGCTGGTGTGCGCCGATCCCGACAGCTCGATGCCGTGGACGGCGCCGACGGACCTGGTCGAGGGCGACCTGTCCCGGCTCGTCGACGTGCTGGACGGGCTCGAGGAGACGCCGGCCGAGCCGTACGACTGCACCTTCCAGGGCGGCCCGGGCTACGACCTCCTGCTGCGCTTCTCGCGCGACCGGTACGCCCGGGTCCACGGGGACACCGGCGGCTGCGGGAAGGTTTCGACGTCCACGGGCGACTACTTCGGGGCCGACGAGGTGCTCGACGCAGCGCTCGCATTGGTCGAGGAGCAGCGCGAGCGCACCCCGGCGCACTCGGCCCTGCCGAGAGCGCCCGACTGTCCGGTGGACGGCGAGCTCGGGCCGGCGTACTCCCTGACGGGCGACGTCACCGACATCGTGGTCGCTGTGTCCTGCTGGCGGACCGGTCGCGGGAAGGATGTGCCGCCGTGGACCGGACCGGCGAAGATCCGGCCGAAGGACCTCGGAACGCTCGTGCACGACATCGAGACCGGCATCGGAAAGCCCGGCACGACCTTTGCCGACCTCGGTTGCCCCGGTGGCCGCAGGACGCTCTATTTCCAGGTCCTCGTCGGCCGGACCGCCTGGGGCGACCTGATCGGGATGTACGGGCAGTGCCACGAGTTCTTCGTGCCCGCGCCCCGGCTCCACCCCGTCGACGAGGCGGTTGCCTGGCACCCCTCCCCGACCTCGCAGCGCATCCTCGACGGCCTCCGCCGTTGAGCCACCCCGACCAGCGGTGCCTGAGCCACAGTCCTGGCGCGGAAAGGGTGGGTGGGACACCGCTCAGCCGCGCGTCGCGCAGGGACATGCCAGAGAGGGGTGGCTGACCCACATTCGCGGCGCCGAGAATGTGGGTGGGACACCGCTCCGCGAGCAGGCGCCCTTCCATTGTGACAGTGAAACTGTCACGATTGCCGCATGCGCCTCGCCACCCTCCTGATGTACGACGGCAACCCGCGCAAGGCGGCCGACGACGTGGTCGCCCTCGAGCGGGCCGGGCTCGACAGCGTGTGGGTCGCGGAGGCGTACGGCTTCGACTCCCCCACGCTGATGGGCTACCTCGCCGCGAAGACGGAGACCGTGCAGATCGGGTCCGGCATCCTCAACATCTACTCGCGCACGCCGGGTGCCCTGCTGCAGACCGTCGCGGGTCTCGACAACGTCAGCCAGGGCCGCGCGATCCTCGGGCTCGGGGTCAGCGGCCCGCAGGTGATCGAGGGCTTCCACGGCGTGCCCTACCGCAAGCCGCTGGCCCGCACCGCCGAGGTCGTCGAGATCATCCGCCGCGGCCTCAAGCGGGAGCCGCTCACCTCCGACGGCGAGTTCCACCTCCCGCTCACGAAGGAGCACGGCGCCGTCACAGGGCTCGGCAAGCCGCTCAAGATCCTCACGAAGGTCGAGCGCGACACCGTCCCGATCTGGATCGCCTCGCTCGGCCCGAAGAACGTCCAGCAGACCGCCGAGATCGCCGACGGCTGGATCCCCCACCTCTTCCACCCCGAGAAGGCCCACCTGGTCTGGGGCGACGCCCTCGCCGCCGGCAACGCCAAGCGGCTCGACGGCCTCGCCCCGCTCCAGGTGATGGCCGGCGGCATGCTCGCGATCGGCGAGGGACCGGAGACCAAGGCCCTGCTCGACTTCGCCCGTCCGATCTTCGCGCTCTACGTCGGCGGCATGGGCGCGAAGGGCAAGAACTTCTACAACGACGTCGCCCGCGCCTACGGCTACGAGGAGGAGGCGGAGAAGATCCAGGACCTCTACCTCTCGGGGAAGAAGAAGGAGGCCGAGGCGCTGGTGCCGACCGAGTGGCTCGAGGCCGCCAACCTCGTCGGCCCCGAGTCGTACGTCAAGGAGCGGATCGCCGCCTTCCGCGAGGCCGGCGTCACCGACCTCAACATCACGCCGGTCAGCGACGACCCGGCCGCAACGGTGGCCCAGGTGAAGGAATGGGTGTCCTGACCCCGCGCGCGCCCGGCCGCCTCGACCACCTCCGCCGGATCCGCACGCTCGACCCGGCGGTCGACCACGACGAGATCCTGCGGCTCACCGCGCGCTTCGAGTTCCCGTGGGACTACTCGCAGGGCACCGGCATCGCGTTCATGCGCGACTACGGCATCCCGTCGATCGCGCGGCTGCTCGACCGGACCCGCGAGTTCGAGGACCACGGCGTCAAGCGCTACGACGACACGATCCTGATCGGCCAGGAGGCGACGCTCGACGGCATCGACTCGCCGCGGTCGCACGCCGCGCTGCGACGGCTCAACCGGATCCACGGCCACTACGACATCTTTGACCACGAGAAGGCCTACGTCCTGGCCACCACCATCGTCGGTCCGGTGCGGTGGATCGAGGCGTACGGCTGGCGCCGGCTCGACCCCCACGAGCTCGCCGCGATCACGAAGGTGACCACCCGGTTCGGCGAGCTGATGGGGCTCAAGGACCTGCCCGACACCTACGACGGCTACCTCGCGCTGCTGCTCGACTACGAGCGCCGGCACTTCGCCCCCACCCCTGAGGCCACCCGCCTCGCCGAGGCGTCGATCCGGATCGCGAGGCAGACGTCGCCCGCACCGCTGCGCCCGCTGCTGCGGCGGGTGACGATCGCTGTGATGGACGAGCCGCTGCGCGAGGTGCTCGGCCTGCCGCGCCAGCCGCGCTGGTTCGTGCGGGCGGTCCGCGGCGGGCTGCGGCTGCGCGGCCGGCTGCTGCGGTTCGCGCCGCCGCGCCGCACGGCGTACGTCCACCGCCCCACGACCTATCCCGGCGGCCACACCCTGGCCGACCTCGGTCCGCTGTCCATGCTCGACGACCTGAACGGAACCCCTCACCATGCCTGAGCGCCCCAGCATCCTCGAGCAGGAGCACGAGGACTTCCGCGCGATCGCGCGCGCCTTCCTCGACAAGGAGGTCGCACCCCACCACGCCGCGTGGGAGGAGGCCGGCGTCGTCGACCGCGAGGTGTGGCGCAAGGCGGGCGAGCGGGGCCTGCTGTGCTTCGACGTCGACGAGGCCTACGGCGGCGCGGGCATCAAGGACTTCCGCTACAACATGGTGCTCGCCGAGGAGGCCGCCCGCGCGGGCGCCTCCGGTCCCGGCTTCGCGGTGCACACCGACATCATCGTCCCCTACATCTCGGCCCTCGGGACCGAGGAGCAGAAGCAGCGGTGGCTGCCCGGCTGCGTGTCGGGCGACATCATCACCGCGATCGCGATGACCGAGCCCGGCGCCGGCTCCGACCTGCAGGGCATCCGCACGAGCGCCGTCGACGCGGGCGACCACTACGTCCTCAACGGCTCCAAGACCTTCATCTCCAACGGCATCCTGTCCGACCTCGTCGTCGTGGTGTGCCGCACCGACCCCGACGCCGGCCACCAGGGCATCTCGCTGCTGGTGGTCGAGCGCGGCATGGAGGGCTTCGAGCGCGGCCGCAACCTGGCGAAGATGGGCCTGCACGCCCAGGACACCGCCGAGCTGTCGTTCACCGACGTGCGGGTGCCGAAGGAGAACCTGCTCGGCGAGGAGGGCAGGGGCTTCGTCTACCTGATGGAGAACCTGCCGCAGGAACGCGTCTCCATCGGCTGCATCGCGGTCGCGGCCGTCGAGCACGTCCTCGACCTGTGCCTGGCCTACGCCAAGGAGCGTGAGGCCTTCGGGAAGCCGATCGGGAAGTTCCAGCACAACCGCTTCGTGCTCGCCGAGATGGCGACCGAGGCCCACATCGCCCGCGTCTTCATCAACGACTGCGTGCTGCGCCTCAACGCCGGCGAGGTCGACACCGCGCTGGCCTCGATGGCGAAGTGGTGGACCACCGAGCTGCAGAAGCGCGTCGTCGACGCGGGGGTCCAGCTGCACGGCGGCTACGGCTACATGGACGAGTACCCGATCTCCAAGGCCTACACCGACTCCCGGATCCAGACCATCTACGGCGGCACCACCGAGATCCAGAAGGAGATCATCGGGCGGATGCTGGGGCTGTGAGGTTGGCTCAGGCGTGCTCGGCGCGGTAGCGCTCGAGCAGCCGGTCGAGCAGCGCCTCCAGCTCGGCGGCGAGGTCGTCCTCGAGCGAGCGGAACGACCAGGTCGCCCGGCCGGTGCGGCAGGCCTGCAGGGTGGGTGAGGCGGCCGCGACGTCGTCGGGGTACCGGTCGGCGATGATCAGGTAGAGCCCGACGTGCCGGCTCGCGCGCTTCACCGCGGCGAAGTAGTCGTGCCCGGTCGCACCCGGCCACACCAGCGCGGGCACGCCGTAGATGGCGCCGTCCACCAGCTCGGGCCGGTGCCGGTCGAGCGCCTGCCAGAGCCTGGCCTCCACCGCCTCGAGGTCCGCCATGGCCCGAGCCTAGACCCCCCGCGCCGCATGGGACGTGGAGGTTTCGGTTGCCCACCCTCTGGCTAGGTTCGGCCCCATGGACCTCTTCGAGATGGACGAGACCCGCACGATGACGCGCGAGGAGGCCGCGGCCCGGCTGCGTGCCCTCGCCGACTCGCTGGCCAAGCACAACTCCGTGGAGTTCGCGCGCGACGGCGGACGGATCACCGTCGCCGTCCCCGACGAGGTGCGCCTCAAGGTCGAGGTCGAGCTCGGCGAGGACAACGAGGTGGAGATCGAGCTCACCTGGTAGTCCGATCCGGACGCGCCTCGACCGGAACGAGTCCTACGGTCGGCCCATGACCGACTTCACCGAGCAGGACCTCACCGGCTCCACCTTCCGGCGCGTCGACCTGTCGTCGACGACCTTCGAGCAGGCCCGCCTGAGCGGAGCTGTGCTGCACGACGTCGACCTCAGCGGCGTGCGGGTGCGCGCGGCGTACCTCGACGGCGTGCGGATGACCGGCGTCGAGGTGCCCGACCTCGAGATCCACGGAGAGATCGGTCGCCTGGTCGTCAACGGGGTCGACGTCGCCGACCTCGTGGAAGCCGAGCTCGACCGCCGGATGCCCGAGCGGGCGCTGATGCGCCCCACCACCGCCGACGGGTTCCGCGAGGCGTTCGACGTGGTCGACCGGCTCTGGGCCGGGACGCTCGACCGCGCCCGCGCGCTGCCGCCCGAGCGGCTGCACGAGCGCGTCGACGGCGAGTGGTCGTTCGTGGAGACCCTGCGCCACCTCGGCTTCGCGCACGCGTGCTGGGTGGGCGGCGTCGTCCTGGCCGACCCCTCCCCGTGGCACCCGCTCGACCTGCCGTGGGACGAGGCGCCCGCGGTCGACGGCGTGCCGTGGGACCGAGACGTACGCCCCTCGCTCGACGAGGTGCTCGCGGTGCGCGTCGAGCGGCGCGCCCTCGTGGCATCGGCGCTCGCCGACCTCGACGACGCCGGACTGGCGCGGCCCGTCTCGTCGGCGACGCCCTTCATGACCGGGGCCGAGGGCCTCGACGTCGCCCAGTGCCTGCGCGTGGTGCTCAACGAGGAGTGGGAGCACCGGCTCTACGCCGAGCGCGACCTCGCGCAGCTCTGAGCACCCGTCACACTCGAGGGCATGACTGTCTACCTCGCCTGGACCGCCGCTGCGCCCGAGTCCCTCGACGGTCCCTGGACGGAGGTGCGCGAGGTCGCGCCCGGCCTGCTGCTGCTCGAGAGCACCGAGCCGCTGTCGCCGGTCTACCACGCGCTCAAGTGGTCACTTCCCGACGATGCTGCCCTCATCGTGGCACCGGTCGACCACACCCCGAAGTCTCGCGGCATGGCGCCAGGCACGACGACCTGGCTGCGCGACCGGACCAGCCCGCAGCATCGCTGAGCACGCCTGGGGTCCTTCCGTCACCCGCCGCGGCGGGCGCACACTGACCCCATGGCCGACACCCTGGGATCCCGATTCGCCCACGCGCTCGCCGTCAAGGACCGCGACGCGCTGCGCGCGCTGCTCGCCGACGACGTCGACTTCAAGGGCCTGACCCCCGGGCGCCTCTGGGAGGCGACCGGTCCCGACGAGGTGCTCGAGGTGGTGCTCGGGTCGTGGTTCGAGGACTCCGACAGCATCGAGCGGGTCGTCGAGGTCTCCGACGGCGACACCGTGGCCGACACCGCCCACGTGTCCTATCGCTTCGACCTGCGCAACCCCGACGGCGACTTCGTCGCCGAGCAGCAGGCCTACTACCGGGGCGGCGACGCCATCGAGCACCTGCGCGTCATGTGCTCGGGCTTCCGCCCGCGCTGAGCCGCTCGGCCAGCACGCGCCCCAGGTACGTGCCCGACAGCCAGGCCGTCTCCACCTTCGGCGTGGCGCCCCAGCCGTCGCCGCACACGCCGACGAGCCGGTCGCCCTCGACCAGTGCGTACGGCTCGTCACGCTCGCCCGTCGGGCGCGCGAAGGTCCAGCGGTGGACGTGGACGTCCTCGGGCTCGGGGACGTCGAGCACCCGGCGCAGCGCGGCCACCATCGCGGGCGCGGCAGGGGGCGGGTCGTCGAGGTGCCCGGACGCGAAGCCGGGCGTGGAGTGGGCCACCAGCACCGGGGCGTCGTCGCCGCGCCGGCGCCCGTCGTCGGCGACCCACGCGAGCGTGTCGTCGCCGTTGACGAACGCGCCGTCGAAGCGGCTGGTCGGGCTCACGCCGTCCCACGTGCGCGACGGCCAGCGGGCGGCGAGCGCGAGCACCGGCTCCCACTCACGGGTCAGCGCAGCCGCCACCGGGTGGTCGCCGACCAGCCGCCGGGCCTGCGGGTCGGGCATCGCGAGCACGACGACCTCGCCGAGCCCGTCGAGGTCCGTGAGGTCCGCACGCTCGACGTCCAGGCTGGTCGCGAGGTCCTCGACGAGGGTCCGCAGGCCGTGGGTCGCGCCCCAGCGGACCGGGCCGGTCTTCACCTCCGGCTCGCCGTCGCCGAGCGCGCAGAAGGTGTCGGTCCACTCCCGCGCGAGGCCGCGTGCCGCCCAGTCGTCGACCACCGCGGCGAAGGCGGCGTCGGACACCGTGAGGTAGGAGGCGCCGAGGTCGGTCCGGCGGTCCCACAGCGTCCGCGAGGCCATCCGTCCGCCCGGGACGCGGCCCCGGTCGACCACCCGGACGTCGAGGCCCGCGTCCTGCAAGGCGCGGGCGCAGGCGACCCCCGCCAGCCCGGCACCGACCACCGTGACGTTGCTCATCGTGCCCCCAGGACGGCGTCGGCCGCGCGCTGGCCGCTGACCAGCGCACCCTGGATCGAGCCGGTGTCGCGGTGGTCGCCGCACACCACCACGCCGTCGACGACGACCGGTCGGGCATCGCGGTAGGGCACTGGCTGGACCGGCAGCGCGTCCGGCACCTCGTGCCGGGCCACGACCTCCCAGCGCGACGGGTCCACCCCCAGCAGGTCGCCGGCGTGGCGACGCATCTCGGCCTCCTCCGGGTTGCGGCCTGCGCCGAGGAGCGCGGACCCCTGCACGAGATGCCGGCCCGGTGGTGCGTACGACGGGGCGGCCCGCGAGACGATCGCGGCGTTGACGAGCGGCCCGGTCGCGGTGCGTCGGGCGTCGACGTGGAGCAGGTCCGTGTCCGGGGCGCCAGGCGCCGCCCACCACGTGGTGACGACGCCCTTCGTGGCGACCTCCGGGACGCCCACCAGTGCGGTCGCCTGCGCGGCACCCGCGGCTACGACCACCTGCCGGGCCGACCACGTGCCGTCGTCGGTCTCGACCGAGGTGGCGGTGACGCGACGGACCGGCTGCCCGAGGCGTACCCGCTCCCCCAGGCTCGCCGCCAGCTGCTCCGGCAGCGCCTGCATGCCGCCGGCCGGGAGCGCCGGCACGCCCCGTACGAACATCCACGTCAGCAGCAGCGCGAACCGGTCGGCCGTGCTGCCGTCGTCCTCGAGCAGCACGCCGGCGAAGAAGCGGTCGACCACACGGCGCAGCAGCCCGTCGACGCCGGCTCGGTCGAGCGCGGTGCGCCGGTCGACGTCCGCGCGCCCCGCCACCACCTCGGACAGCGGGCCGCGCCGCGGACGCAGCAGCGGAGCGGCCCAGCGGGCGAGCGCCGCGACCTCGGCGGAGCGCCCGGCGACGGTGCGCACGGTCCGCGGCAGCAGTCGCGGCTCGCGCGCCGGATGACCCAGCACGGTCAGCCCGGCCTCGGTCCGGACGGCGACACCGGCCCCGAACGGCTGCAGCCCCAGCGCGTCCACGTCGACCCAGCGGCGCACGGCCGGGTAGGCGGGGTTGAGCAGCTGGAAGCCGCGGTCGACGAGGAACCCGTCGACCCGCTCGGTGCGGATCCGCCCGCCGACCGCGTCGCCCGCCTCCAGCACGACCACGTCGCGGCCGGCGGCGACGAGCGCCTGCGCGCACCGCAGTCCGGCCAACCCGGCACCCACGACCACCACGTCGGCGTCCCTGTCGACTCGCATGCCGCGAATCTAGGGCAGCACGCCAACGCAGCGCGCGCACCATGAAGGCAGTTCACGCCCGTCCGGGTGGGTGCCACGCTCAGCGCTCGTCGTCGACCGGCGAACTGCCTGCATGTGCGGTCGTCGAGGTCGGGTTCACTGGTCCCGTGCCGACCCGACTGCTGCTGCTCGCCGACACCCACCTGCCGAAGCGAGCCAAGGACCTCCCCGCACAGGTGTGGGAAGCGGTCGACGAGGCCGACGTCGTGCTCCACGCCGGCGACTGGGTCGACGTCGCCCTGCTCGACGAGCTCGAGGAGCGCGCGGCCCGGCTGGTGGCGTGCTGGGGCAACAACGACCACGGGGCCCTGCGCGAGCGGCTGCCGGAGGTCGCCCGGACCGAGGTCGAGGGCATCCGGATCGGCGTGGTCCACGAGACCGGTCAGACGAAGGGCCGTGAGGAACGGATGGCCGCGACGTACGCCGACCTCGACGTGCTGGTGTTCGGGCACAGCCACATCCCGTGGGACACCACCGCCGCCGGCGGACTCCGTCTGCTCAACCCGGGATCGCCGACCGACCGGCGCCGACAGCCGCACTGCACCTACATGACCGCGGTCGCCGACTCCGGAGCGCTGGACGTCACCCTGCACCGGCTCCCGCCACGGGTGCCCGCGACCGGACGCCGCTGAGCCCCCCACCCGAGAAGGCAGTTCACGCCAGACGGCCCTCGACTCACGCTCAAGCGACGCGGCACGATCGACGAACTGCCTGCTGTGGTGTCGGCGAGAGCCGCTCAGCCGACGCCGTCGCGGCGCTCCTGCAGCCGCTGCTGGGCGTCGGCGAGGAAGGCCAGGCACGGTGCGTCCTCACCCGGGTGCTTCTCCACGAGGTGGAAGGTCCAGCGGTCCATCGCGGCCATGAAGCCGTTGTCGGCGCCGGCGCGATGGGTCGACCACGGCTTGTCGTTGCGGGCCACGCAGGAGGTGCAGCCGATCCGGTAGAGGAACTGCTGGTCACCGTCGAGGTCGATCCTCACGCGGGCGAGCGGACCTGCCTGGGCGGCCGCCCTGCGCTCACGGGCGGAGCGGGTCGCCACCATGTCGTCTCCTCGGGTCCGTGTCGTGCGTGCCCAGTCTCCCGCACGCGCCGGGCGGGCTCTGGAATCTCGCCCACCGTCCGGCCATGATGTGACCCCCGCCACATCCGTCGCCCCGAGGAGACACCCATGGCCACCGAGGTCCCCGCCGATGTCGCAGCCGTCCGCGAGGACTACGAGGCCCGGATCCTCGGCCTCCACATGCCGGCCCTCGTGCGGCGGGCCGCCGAGCGCTTCGGCGACGACCCCGCCTTCTCCGACCGCTTCGACGTCCCCGAGGGCGAGACGTGGTCGACCATCTCCTGGCGCGAGACCTGGGAGCTCACCCAGCAGGTGGCGGCGGCGCTGGTCGCGCTCGGCGTCGAGCGGGGCGACGCGGTCGCGATCATGGCCACCAACCGCACCGCGCACACGCTCGCCGACTACGGCGCGATGACGGCCGCGGCGGTCCCGATGTCGATCTACAACACCCTCGCCCAGGACCAGGTCGCCTTCATCGCCGGCGAGTCGCAGCCGGTCGTCGTCGTGCTGGAGGACCACGACCGCTACCGCCGCTGGGAGCGTGCCCTGGCCGAGGTCGACTCGGTCCGCCACGTCGTGATGCTCGCCGACGCCGAGCGCGTGGACGACCCCCGAGCGATCGCCTGGGCCGACTTCCTCGCGCGCGGTGCCGACACGTCGGGCGTCGAGGAGCGGATGGACCGGATCACCCCGGACCTCCCGGCCACCTACCTCTACACCTCCGGCACGACCGGCAACCCCAAGGGCGTCGTGCTGACCCACCACAACGTGATGTACGAGGCGGTCTCGACGCTCGACGCCGCCGGCCTGCACGGCCAGCAGCGCACGATCAGCTACCTCCCGCTGGCCCACATCGCGGAGCGGGTGCTCGCGACGTGCGGTCCCCCGCTCCTGGGCAGCCACGTGCACGCCATCCCCGACCCCGCCGCGCTGCTCGGCGCGCTCGGCGAGGTCCACCCCACGGCGTTCTTCGGCGTCCCGCGGGTCTGGGAGAAGATCAAGACCGGCATCTCCGCCAAGCTCGCCGAGGACCCCGACCCGGCCAACCAGGAGCTCGTGCGCAACGCGATGGCGGCCGGCCTGGCGTGGACGCAGGCCCACGAGGTCGGCCACGAGATGACGCCGGAGGTCGAGGCGGCCTACGCCGAGGCGGACACCGCGATCCTCGGCTTCCTGCGCCTGCTGCTCGGGCTCGACCAGGTGCAGTGGGCGGCCAGCGCCGCGGCGCCGATGCCGCTCGAGGTCGCGAAGTTCATGGGCGGGCTGGGGCTGCACGTCTACGACGTCTACGGGATGACCGAGACGACCGGGGCGTTCACCTCCAACGGCCCCGGCCACTTCAAGCTCGGCACGGTCGGGCGGGCCAACCCGGGCATCGAGGTGCGGCTCGGGGAGGACGACGAGATCCTGTGCCGCGGCCCGGTCAACACCCCCGGCTACCACCGGCAGGAGTCGGCGACCCGGGCGCTCATCGACGAGGACGGCTGGATCCACACCGGTGACATCGGCCGCGTCGACGAGGACGGGTTCTGGTCGGTGGTCGACCGCAAGAAGGAGCTGATCATCACCTCGGCGGGCAAGAACATCGCGCCGTCCAACATCGAGAACTACCTCAAGGAGTCGCCGATCGTCGGCCACGCGATGGCGCTGGGCGACAACCAGCCCTACGTCGTCGCGATCCTCACCCTCGACGGTGAGATCGCCCCGATGGTCGCGGCCAAGATGGGCATCGAGTTCACCGACCTCGCGGACCTCTCCACCAAGCCGCAGATCCGCGCGATGGCGCAGGCCGCCGTCGACGCGGCCAACGAGCGGCTCTCGCGTCCCGAGCAGGTGAAGGCGTGGGAGCTGCTGCCCCACGAGTGGACCGCGGAGTCCGAGGAGCTGACCCCGACGCTCAAGCTCAAGCGACGGGTGGTCAACGCGAAGTACTCCGACGTGGTCGACTCCCTCTACGCCGGCTGAGGTGCGAGCGGAGCGAGCCTCGAAGCCGGCGTTCGACCTGCAGGCCCACCGCGGGGGTGCCGGGCTCTGGCCGGAGAACACCCTCGAGGCGTTCGGGCGCGCCCTCGCGCTCGGCGTCTCCACGCTCGAGCTCGACGTCCACCTCACGGCCGGGGACGACGTCGTGGTCGCCCACGACGCGACGCTCGCTGACGCCCGGGTGATCCGGACGCTGGCCCGCGCCGACCTGCCGCCCACGATGCCGCTGCTGAGACAGGTCGCGGCCCTGCTCGAGGAGCGCGGGGCCGACCCCGTGCGGCTCAACCTGGAGATCAAGTACGACGCGCTCGACGCGTCCGGGCTCACCAGCCGCGAGCACTTCGTCGCCCTCGTCGTCGAGGCGCTGCGCATCGACGGCCTCGTCGGACGGACCGCCGTGCAGTGCTTCGACTGGGGCGTGCTGGCGCTCGTGCACGACGCCGAGCCGGTGCTGGACCGGAACCTCCTCGTCTCCCCGGCCTACCTGCGACCGCACGGCACCACGCCGTCCCCGTGGTTCGACGGCCTGCCGGTCGACCCCGACTTCGTCGTCACCGCGGCGTCGATGGGGCTCACCGCGATCTCGCCGGTGCACGGCGCGCCCTACCGGTCCGGGGTCGACGACCCGGCGTACCGCCCGTTCACCACCGCCGACCTCGTGGCCGAGGCCCACGCGGCCGGGCTCGGGGTCGTCCCGTACGTCGTCGACGACCCGCCGACGATGCGCCACCTGCTCGCGCTCGGCGTCGACGGGTTGATCACCAACCGGCCCGACCTGTTGCGGGAGGTGCTGGCCGGATCGGGACGCCCGCTGCCACGGTCCTTCGCCCGCCGACGCCCACCACCTGCCGGGGAGGACCCGGTCTAGACCTCCGGGGAATCACCGATGCGCGATGTCGGTGGCGGCTGTTGTGCTGGAGGGCATGAACCGCCAGATCGCCGGCGTCCTCACGGGGCGCGTCACCAAGTGGGGCGTCCTCGTCGTGTGGCTGGTGATCGCCGGCGGCTCGGCCATGTTCGCCTCCAAGCTGGCCGACGTGCAGAACAACGAGATGGCCTCGTGGCTGCCCGCCAATGCCGAGTCCACGCGCGCGTTCGAGAAGCTGGCGCCCTTCCAGGACGCCGACGACATCCCCACCACCGTGGTCTACCACCGCTCCTCGGGACTCACCGACGACGACCTCGCCGCGATCGAGGAGCAGGCCGGTGAGCTCGCGGGCCTCGACGGGGTGCCGGACACCCTGACCAACGGGTCACCGCCGGTGGTGAGCCCGGCCGTCGCGGCGCAGGTCGCCGAGGCGACCGGTCAGCCCGCGACCGGCGTCTCGGCGGACGGCACCGTGGCCCAGACCGTCGTGACGTTCAACTTCGGCGCCGAGGGGTGGAACGAGCTGCCTGCCGCGGCCGACGAGATCCGCGACATCGCCCGCATCGACGGCGTCGACGTGCACATCGCCGGTGCGGGTGGCCAGGCGGCCGACTCCGCCGAGGCCTTCGGCGGGATCGACAGCACCCTGCTCGGCGCGACCCTGCTCGTGGTGATCGTCATCCTGCTCTTCACCTACCGCAGCCCGCTGCTGTGGATCCTCCCGATCTTCACCGCCCTGGTCGGGCTCTTCACGACCGAGGCGGTGGTCTACTTCCTCGCCAAGGACGCCGGCCTGACGGTCAACGGGCAGAGCCAGGGCATCCTCACGGTGCTGGTGATCGGCGCCGGCACCGACTACGCGCTGCTCCTCGTCGCCCGCTACCGCGAGGAGCTGCGTCGCCACGCCGACCGGCACGAAGCGATGGCGTTCGCGCTGCACCGCGCGGCGCCCGCGATCCTCGCCAGCGCGGCGACCGTGGTGATCGGCATGCTCTGCCTGACCTTCGCGGAGATGAACTCCACGGCCGGGCTGGGCCCCGTCAACGCCGTCGGCATCGCCATCACGTTCCTCGCGATGGTGACCCTGCTGCCGGCGCTGCTGGTGATCTGCGGCCGCTGGATCTTCTGGCCGCGCCGCCCGGGCTTCGGCTCGCAGGAGCCCACGGCTGCAGGGCTCTGGGCACGCGTCGGGCGCTGGATCGCCCCCCGCGCGCGGATGGTCTGGGTCGGCACGACCGCTGCCCTGCTGGTGGCGTGCCTGGGCATCTTCCAGCTCGACGCGACCGGGCTGTCGTCGGAGGAGCAGTACACCAAGGACTTCGACTCCCTGGTCGGCCAGCGGGTGCTGGCCGCCGCCGGGATGGTCGACACCTCCAACCCGGTCATGGTCGTCACCGACGCGGAGCAGGCCCCCGCAGTGGCGGAGGCGCTGCGCGGGGTCGACGGCATCGGCGACGTGGTCGGCGACGTGCCGCCGGTCGACGGGGTGGCGCTCGTGACCGGCGCCCTCACCACCGACGTCGCGGCGCAGGCATCGTTCGACACCGTCCAGCGGGTGCGCGACGCGGTGGGTGAGGTCGACGGCGCCGGCGCGCTCGTCGGCGGCACGTCGGCGATGTTCTACGACATCGAGCAGGCCTCCCAGCGCGACAACACCGTGATCATCCCGATGGTCCTCGTCGTGGTGATGCTGATCCTCATGCTGCTGCTGCGAGCACTCGTGGCCCCGCTGCTGCTGATGGCCACGGTGGTGCTGTCGTTCGGTGCCGCGCTCGGCCTGTCCGCGCTGATCTTCCAGTACGTCTTCGGCTTCGACCACGCGGACGCGTCGTTCCCGCTCTTCGTGTTCGTCTTCCTGGTCGCGCTCGGCATCGACTACAACATCTTCCTGATGACACGGGTGCGGGAGGAGACCGTCAACCACGGCACCCGGCGCGGGTCGCTGGTCGCCTTGGCGGCGACCGGAGGCGTGATCACCTCGGCCGGGCTGGTCCTCGCCGCGACGTTCACCGTGCTCGGCACCCTGCCGCTGGTCTTCCTGGCGCAGATGGGCACCGCCGTCGCGCTGGGCGTCCTGCTCGACACCATGATCGTCCGGTCCGTGCTCGTCACTGCCCTCAACCTCGACCTGGGCGCGAAGATCTGGTGGCCGAGCCGGCTCGACGCGGACGACCGGCACCTCACCGCGGCCGAGGCCGAGCAGCCGCTCGAGACCGTGCACTGACCCGCCGACCGCGCGCTGACCCGTGCAGGGGACCGGTCAGCGGGTGGGGAGGGTCAGGATTTCGGCGCCGTCCTCGGTGATGGCGACGGTGTGCTCGCTGTGGGCGGTACGGCAGCCGGTGACGCTGCGCAGCGTCCAGCCGTCCTCGTCGGTGACGAGCACCGGGGTGTCGGTCATGACCCAGGGCTCGAGCGCGAGCAGCAGGCCGGGTCGGAGCTGGTAGCCGCGTCCCGCGCGACCGTCGTTCGACACGTGCGGGTCCTGGTGCATCGTGGTGCCGATGCCGTGGCCGCCGAACTGCATGTTGATCGGGTAGCCGGCCTCGGTCAGCACCGCACCGATCGCGCTGGAGATGTCGCCGATCCGCGCGCCCGGTCCCGCGGTGTCGATCGCGGCGGCGAGGGCGCGCTCGGTGGTCTCGATCAGCCGCACGCTCTCCTCGGGGCGGCTCTCCCCCACGACGAAGCTGATCGCCGAGTCCGCGGCGATGCCGTCGAGGCGCACCGCGAGGTCGAGGGTGAGGAGGTCGCCGTCGGCGAGGCGCTGGTCGCGCGGACGGCCGTGCAGGACCGCGTCGTTGACCGACGTGCAGACGTAGTGGCCGAAGGGTCCGCGGCCGAACGACGGGGCGTAGTCGACGTAGCAGGACTCGGCGCCGGCGTCGCGGATCATCTCCGAGGTCCAGCGGTCGAGGTCGAGCAGGTTGGTGCCGACCTCGGCCCGCTCGCGCAGGCTCTGGAGGATGTCGCCGACGAGCGCGCCGGTGCGGCGGGCCTTGTCGACCTGGGCGGGGGTGAGGATCTCGATCATCGCAGCCCGAACCTCTCACACCGCTTCTCGGTGGCGCCGGAGCAGAGGTCGTCGAGCGTCACGACGCCCTGCCCGACGAGCACCGTGGTCAGGGTGTCGACGGTGACGTCCTGCGCGGCGTAGAGCCACGACTCGACCCCCTCGACCCGCTCGCCACCGGGGACCGGGTTGCCGGCGAGCAGGGCCACGGCGACGTCGGCCGCCTGCTCGCTCATCGCCCGCACCGGGACGTAGGTCATCGACTCCTCCTCGCCGAGCAGGACGTCGCGCGCCGCGTCGAGGTCGGACCCCCCGATGTCGGACAGTCCCCCGCCCTCCAGCCCGACGAACCGGTCCGACCCGGGGACGAGGTCCCCCAGCGAGACCACGGGGACGTCGCGGCCGGACAGGTCGCCGATCGCGTCGGCGTCGACCGGGACCACCACCACGACGTCCGCGGAGTCGGCCTCCGCCTGCCGGACCTGGCTGCGCTGGGCCTCGGCGTCGCCCTCCGCGTCGTAGACCCGCACGCGGCACTCGTCGCACGTCGCCTCGACCCGGTCGGTGAACTCCTCGACGTCGACGCCCCCGCCGGAGCTGCCGTCGGCCACGAGCAGCGCGACGGTCGGCTCGTCGCCGAGGCAGCCCGACAGCGCGGGCGCAGTGGCCAGCAGCACGGCCGGGAGGAGGGTGCGGGCAAGACGACGGGGGGATCGGGCGCGAAGCATCGCGTCGAGGTTACCGGCTCCGGGTCAGTGCGACGGGCGGCGCCGCGACGGCGCCGGGCGCGTCGGGTCGTCGTCGGGACGCTCGACGTCGGCCGGGACGACGATCGGCTTGAGCCTTGCCCAGCCGAGGAACGCGCCTGCCACGACCAGCAGGGCGATGCCGGTCCACAGGTTCGCGTTGACCCCGCCCGTCTTCTCGGTCTCGGCGTCGCCGAAGAGGCCGGCCAGCGCGAGGATCACGCCGTACACGCCCATCAACGCACCGATGATGTTGCGGATGTCGAAGGCGCCCGCCTTGTGCGGGGCGCCGGTCTGGTTCTCGTCGGACATGGGAGGGCCCCTCTCTCAGAAGGCGACGTTGAGGACGATGACCATGGCCAGGGCGACGCCCGCGAGCGGCACCGTGCGCCGGTACCACGGCAGGGCGGCCTCGTCCGGGTCGACGAGGTCCTCCTTGGGCGTCTCGGAGTAGACCAGGCCCTTGAGCTCCGAGGCCGGCTTGGGCTTCGTCACCAGCGAGACGACCACGCTCAGCACGATGTCGACCACGAAGGCGGTGGAGGCGGCGAGGAACGCCGCGCCCTGACCGGGCAGGTCGATGACACCGGCGGCGGCGAGCCGGTCGACCGCGACGGCCGACAGGGTGCCGAAGACCAGGCCGACCCACCCGGCGGTCGGGGTCATCCGCTTCCAGAACATGCCGAGGATGAAGGTCGCGAAGAGCGGCGCGTTGAAGAACCCGAACAGCGTCTGGAGGTAGTCCATGACGTTGTCGTAGCCCATCGCGATCCGGGCGGTGAAGATCGCGATGACGGTCGCCGCGACGGTCGCGAGGCGGCCGATGCGCAGGTAGTAGTCGTCGCTGTGGTCCTTGCGGATGTAGCGCTGCCACAGGTCGTAGGAGAAGACCGTGTTGAAGGCGGAGATGTTGGCCGCCATGCCGGCCATGAAGGCGGCGAGGAGGCCGGCGATGGCCAGGCCGAGCAGCCCGTTCGGCAGGACCTCGCGCATCAGCAGCAGCAGGGCGTCGTTGTAGGCCACCCCGTCGCCCGACGCGCCGCCCGCCGGCGACCCACCGTTCTTCAGGTCGATCATGTCCTGGACCAGGACCGCGGAGATCATGCCGGGGACAATCACGATGAAGGGGATGAGCATCTTCGGGAAGGCGCCGATGATCGGCGTCTTGCGGGCGGCCGAGATCGAGTTCGACGCCATCGCGCGCTGGACCTCGACGAAGTTGGTGGTCCAGTAGCCGAAGGACAGCACGAAGCCGAGGCCGAACACGATGCCGATCACCGACAGCAGCGGGGAATCGAAGCCCGACAGGGCCTGCCCCGGCCACGACTCGAGCTGCTGCGACGCGGGGGCCACGCCCGCGTCCGCGGGGGCGTTGGACGCGGCCGCGGTGATCTTGTCGGTCAGGCCGTCCCACCCGCCGACGCGGTGCAGGCCGATCAGGGTGAGCGGCAGCAGCGACGCCACGATCACGAAGAACTGCAGCACCTCGTTGTAGATCGCGGCGCTCAGCCCGCCGAGGGTGATGTAGGACAGCACGATGGCGCCGGCGACGACCAGCGCCACCCAGATCGGCCAGCCGAGCAGGGCGTGGATGATGCTCGCGAGCAGCGCGAGGTTGACGCCGGCGATCAGCAGCTGGGCGACCGCGAAGCTGATCGCGTTGACCAGGTGGGCGCCGGTGCCGAACCGCCGGAACATGAACTCCGGGACCGAGCGCACCTTCGAGCCGTAGTAGAACGGCATCATCACCACGCCCAGGAACAGCATGGCGGGGACGGCACCGACCCAGAAGTAGTGCACCGTAGGCAGGCCGATCTCGGCACCGTTGGCCGACATGCCCATGATCTCGACCGCACCGAGGTTGGCGGAGATGAACGCCAGGCCGGTCACCCACGCGGGCAGCGAGCGCCCCGACAGGAAGAAGTCGATCGAGTCCGACACGGAGCGGCGCGCCATGACGCCGATGCCGAGGACGAAGCCGAAGTAGATGGCGACCAGCAGGTAGTCGAGCCAGGTTGCGTCGAACAAGGTGTCTGACGACAAGAGTCACCTCCGAGGTGCGTGTGGACCACCCGCCAACCTAGACCCGCTCCCCGTGACCTCGGGACCACCCCTGTGGGCACATGATGCGCGTCACGCGTCGCGGTCGTCCGCGACGATCTCCACCTCGAAGCCCTCGGAGCTCTCGACGTAGAGCGCCACGTGCTGCTCGCCCCCGGCGTGCGGGTAGCGGTCGGCGTAGAGCTCGTGCCAGCCGTGCTCGGTCGACTCCGCCCGCACCCGGTCGAGCTGCTCACGGTCGCCGACCGTCAGCGCGAGGTGGTTGATCCCGGGCCGCAGCCGGTCATGCGTGCCGTGCTGGTCGCGCGAGTGCTCCATGAAGACGTACGTCCCGTCGTCGTGCACCCACGACAGCACCCCCTCCTCGCGCTGCCACCCGCACGCCGCGAGCAGCCACCCCCACTCCCCCTCCGCGGTGGCGACGTCGTCGACCCACAGGTCCAGGTGGTGCAGCGCGCGTGGCATGGCCCGACCCTAGGGCTTGCGCGGCCTCCCTGGTCCACCAGACGGACCACGCGGGCCGCACTCACGGCAGGCTCCGGCCCCGAGCGTGGTCAGTCCCCGCTCACTCCCACTCGATGGTGCCCGGCGGCTTCGAGGTGATGTCGACGGTGACGCGGTTGATCTCGGCGACCTCGTTGGTGATGCGCGTGGAGATCCGCTCCATCACCTCGTAGGGCAGGCGCGCCCAGTCGGCGGTCATGGCGTCCTCGGAGGTCACCGGGCGGATCACGACGGGGTGGCCGTAGGTGCGGCCGTCGCCCTGGACGCCGACGGAGCGGACGTCGGCGAGCAGCACGACCGGCATCTGCCAGATGTCGCGGTCGAGGCCGGCGCGGGTGAGCTCCTGGCGGGCGATGGCGTCGGCGCGGCGCAGGATGTCGAGGCGGTCGGCGGTGACCTCGCCGATGATGCGGATGCCGAGGCCGGGGCCCGGGAACGGCTGGCGCCACACCATCTCGGCGGGCAGGCCGAGCTGCTCGCCGACGAGGCGTACCTCGTCCTTGAAGAGGGTGCGCAGCGGCTCGACGAGGGCGAACTCGAGGTCCTCGGGCAGGCCGCCGACGTTGTGGTGGGACTTGATGTTGGACGTGCCGGCGCCGCCACCCGACTCCACGACGTCGGGGTAGAGCGTGCCCTGCACGAGGAAGCCGACCTTCTCGCCCTGCTCGGCCGCCTCGCCGAGCACCTCGACCTCGGCCGCCTCGAAGGCCCGGATGAACTCGCGGCCGATGATCTTGCGCTTCTCCTCGGGGTCGGTGACGCCGGCGAGCGCGGTCAGGAAGGTCTCCCGGGCGTCGTAGACGTGGAGGTTCACACCGGTGGCGGCGACGAAGTCGCGCTCCACCTGCTCGGCCTCCCCCTCGCGGAGCAGCCCGTGGTCGACGAAGACGCAGTGCAGCCGGTCGCCGATGGCACGCTGCACGATGGCCGCAGCGACCGCGGAGTCGACGCCGCCGGAGAGGCCGCAAATGGCGATGCCCGAGGCGCCGATCTGGTCGCGGACCCGCTCGATCTGCTCCTCGGCGATGTTGAGCATCGTCCAGGTCTGCCGGCAGCCGGCGATGTGGTGCAGGAAGTGCTCGAGCACCTTCTGGCCGTGCTCGGAGTGGAGCACCTCGGGGTGCCACTGCACGCCGGCGAGTCCGCGGTCGACGTCCTCGAACGCGGCGACGGGCGTGACGTCGGTCGACGCGAGGACCGTGAACCCCTCGGGCGCCTGCGCGACCGAGTCGCCGTGCGACATCCAGACCTTGTGCTCGACCGGCAGCCCCTCGAGGAG
Source organism: Nocardioides palaemonis (assembly GCF_018275325.1). NCBI lineage: Bacteria > Bacillati > Actinomycetota > Actinomycetes > Propionibacteriales > Nocardioidaceae > Nocardioides > Nocardioides palaemonis. The sequence goes on from NZ_JAGVQR010000004.1 coordinate 53,379, forward strand.
GGTGCCCGGCTCGCTGACCGTGACCGGCGTACGGCCGTACTCGCGCGCGCCGGTGTGGGCGACCTCGCCGCCGAGGCCCTTGGCCATCAGCTGGAAGCCGTAGCACATGCCGAAGACCGGGACTCCCGACGTGAAGACGTCGGTGTCGATGCCGGGCGCGCCCTCGGCGTAGACGCTGGAGGGTCCGCCGGACAGGATGATCGCCTTCGGCCCACGCGCGAGCATCTCGGCCACCGGCATGGTGTGCGGGACGATCTCGGAGTAGACCCGCGCCTCGCGCACGCGCCGCGCGATCAGCTGGGCGTACTGCGCTCCGAAGTCGACGACGAGGACCAGGTCGTGCTCTGCAGGCTGCGTCACGGGCGGAGTCTATCGACGCGGGTACGTCCTCCGGCATCCGGTCGAGCGGTTGGATTTCGACACGGGCGTCGGCTCCCGCTCGCTGCGCTCGCGGGTGCCGGCCCTGCTCAATCCGTTTCGCCGCGGCGTCCGCGGCTGCGCCGCGTACGCCTGCGAAACGCACCAGGGCCCGGCCGGGGAGGGAGGATGGCCGGGCCCTGATGCTTGCCTCCCGACGTCTGCAGGACAGCGCCGAGAACGAGGAGCCCGGCCCTTGGGAGGGAGCGTTGCTGCCGGACCCCTCACCCGACCCAACGACGCCTCGCAGGCCCGGTTACGGCCGTGGCTCGCCCAATTCGACGCCCCGTCACACCGCCCCGCCCGCCCCGGGGCAGCGGTGCCCCAGCCACGTTCCACGGCCCCGGAATGTCGGTCGGCCACCGCCCGACGGCGTGTCCGACGCGGCGCGCCGGAGCGGCGGTGCCGCAGCCACCTTCCGCGCGCGCGGAAGGTGGGTGGGACACCGCTCAGGCGAGAGGCGACGCGCTCAGCTGACGCCGACGATCGGGAGCCGCAGCGCCCCCGGCGCGGCCTCCGGCACCACCGGGTTCTTCGGCTCGACCGGCGCGAGGCGGCGGTACGTCGACCCGAGCGCGGGGCGCGGGTCGGGCTCGCCCTTGTTGGGCCAGAACGCCATCGCGCGCTCGGCCTGGGCGGTGATCGTCAGCGACGGGTTGACCCCCAGGTTGGCCGAGACCGCCGAGCCGTCCACGACGTGCAGGCCGTCGTGGCCGAAGAGCCGCTGCCACGGGTCGACGACCCCGGTCTGCGGGGAGTCGCCGATCGTGCAGCCGCCGATGAAGTGGGCGGTCAGCGGGCGGTTGAACGGCTCGCCGACGTTGCCACCCGGCGTGCCGCCCATCTTCTCCGCCATCCGGCGCACGGCGTCGTAGGCGACCGGGATGTAGGTCGGGTTGGGCAGGCCGTGGCCCTGCTCGCTGGTCATCCGCCAGCCGAAGCGGCCCTTGACGCCCTTGGTGGTGATCGAGTTGTCGAGGGTCTGCATCACCAGCGCGACGACCGTCCGCTCCGACCAGTGCCGGAAGTCGTAGAGGTCGAGCGCGGTACGCCGCTGGGCCCACAGCTCGCGCAGCCAGGTGCGGACCCGCGAGGTCCCCGGCACCTCGTCGGCGAGCACCGTCTGCAGCAGCGCCATCGCGTTGGAGCCCTTGCCGTAGCGCACCGGCTCGACGTGGGTGACGTCGTCGGGGTGCCACGACGAGGTGATCGCGACGCCCTCGGTGTAGTCGGTGGTGCTGCCGGACGGGGCCAGCGCACCCAGGATCGACTCGGAGTTGGTGCGGGTCAGCACGCCGAGGCGGTCGCTGATGCCGGGCAGGTCGCCCTCGCCCTTGAGCTGGTGGAGCAGCTTCTGGGTGCCGAGGGCCGCCGCGGAGAACACGACCTGGTCGGCGGTGAACGTCTTCGTCGCGGTGCGGCGCGACAGCTTGGCCTTGGTCCAGCGGGCGGTGACCTCGTAGCCACCGCCGGCCCGCGGGCGTACGCGGGTGACCGTGGTCAGCGGGTGCACCACGGCGCCCGCCTGCTCGGCGAGGTGGAGGTAGTTCTTGACGAGGGTGTTCTTGGCGTTGTGGCGACAGCCCGTCATGCACTCGCCGCAGTTGCGGCACGCGTTGCGGGCCGGGCCCACCCCGCCGAAGAACGGGTCGGCCACCTCCTCGCCGGCCTGCGCGTCGGGGCCGCCGAAGAACACCCCGACGGGCGTCGGGTGGAACGTGTCGCCCACGCCCATGTCGTCGGCGACCTGCTTCATCACCTCGTCGGCCGGCGTGTGGAGCGGGTTCTGCACCACGCCGAGCATCCGCTTGGCCTGGTCGTAGTAGGGCGCGAGCTCGCTCTTCCAGTCGGTGATGTGGGCCCACGACGGGTCGCGGTAGAACGCGTCGAGCGGTTCGTAGAGCGTGTTGGCGTAGACCAGCGACCCGCCGCCGACGCCCGCGCCGGCGAGGATCATGCAGTCCTTGACCATGTCGATGCGCTGGATGCCGTACATCCCGAGCGACGGCGCGAAGAGGAACCGCTTCGCGTCGAAGGACGTGGCCGGGAAGTCGTCGTCCTCGAAGCGGGCGCCCGCCTCGAGGACGCCCACCGAGTAGCCCTTCTCGGTCAGCCGTAGCGCGGTGACCGAGCCGCCGAAGCCGGAGCCGACGACGAGGACGTCGTAGTGCGTCGGGCTGCCCACGTCAGGCCCGGCCCAGCTTGTTGAGCAGGCGCAGCGCGCCGGTCATGACCTTGGCGTTGGTCTCCTCCGACATCCCGAGCATCGGGGCGATCGGCACCAGCCGCTGGGTCGCGACCGACTGCGCCTCGGTGTAGCGGTGCACGCCCTCGGCGCCCTGGCGCCGGCCCATCCCCGACTCGCGCATGCCGCCCATCGGGGCGCCGAGCGAGCCGAACGTCGCACCGTAGGCCTCGTTGACGTTGACGGTGCCGCACCGGATCCGGCGCGCCACCGCGCGGCCGCGCGCGGCGTCGCGGGTGTAGACCGAGGCGTTGAGGCCGTAGTGCCCGTCGTTGGCGCGGGCGATCGCCTCGTCCTCGCTGTGGAAGCGGTAGAGCGAGACGACCGGGCCGAACGTCTCCTTGCCGAAGCACTCCATGTCGACCGACACGCCCTCGAGGATGGTCGGCTCGAAGACGAAGGGGCCCAGGTCCGGGCGGGCGCGGCCGCCGGTGAGCACCGTGGCGCCCTTCGCGACGGCGTCCTCGACGTGGGCGGTCACGGTGTCGAGCTGGGCCTGGGAGATGAGCGAGCCCATGTCGACGTTCCAGTCGTGGCTGGCGCCCAGCGTCATCGCCTGCGTGCGGGAGACGAACGCGTCGACGAAGCGGTCGTAGACCTGGTCGGCGACGTAGAGCCGCTCCATCGAGACGCACAGCTGGCCGGCGTTGGAGAACACCGCGCGCACCGCGCCCTCGGCCGCCCGGTGGACGTCGGCGTCGCGCAGCACCAGCATCGGGTTCTTGCCGCCGAGCTCCAGCGAGCAGCCGACCAGCCGGTCGGCGCACTGCCGCGCGATCAGCCGCCCGGTCGCCGTCGAGCCGGTGAAGCAGACGTAGTCGGCGGCCGCGACGACCGCCCCGCCCACCTCCGGGCCGGTGCCGGCGACGACCTGCCACAGCTCGGGCGGGAAGCCGGCCTCGTCGAGCAGCTGCGCGGCCAGCAGCGCGGTGAGCATGGTCTGCAGGTCGGGCTTGGCGACGACGGCGTTGCCGGCGAGCAGCGCCGGGATGCCGTCGCACAGCGCCATGGTCAGCGGGTAGTTCCAGGGCGAGATGATGCCGACGACGCCCTTGGGCACGCGGTGCACCTCGGCGCGGGTGAGGACCGGGAACATGCCGCCCACGCGGCGGCTGTCGAGGTGCTCGTGGGCGGTCCGGGCGTAGTAGCGCGCGGTCAGCGCGAGGTGGGCGACCTCGAGGTACGCGTCCTTGCGGGCCTTGCCCGACTCCCACACCACCAGGTCGATGAGCTCCTCCTGCCGGTCGAGGAGCAGGTCGTGCAGGCGCAGCAGCGCGGCGGCGCGCTCGTCGAGGGACGTGCCGGCCCACGCAGCCTGGGCGCGCCGGGCGCGCTCGAAGGCCTCGGCGACGTCGTCCGCGGACGACACCGGGACGTGCGCGAGCGGCGCCCCGCCGATCGGCGAGGCCACCGCGTGGGTGCTGCCGGAGGTGCTGACGACGCGGTCGGTCAGCCGCGCGACGTAGGTCCGGTCGAGGGCGTAGGCCGCGGTGCTGTCGTGCTCCGGGTCGGCGGGCCCCTCGACGACGGGACCGGTGGGCTCGCTGCCGGCAGGGCTGTGGTCGCTCATCCTCGCAGCGTAGGTCGCGCCCGGGCCCGGGGCTACCGGTTGGTCACCTTCGTCCCAGCATTCGACATATCTGCGCCATTTGTCCAACGGCGCGAGGCGTCGCTCAGTGCTGGACGACGACCTCGATGCGCTGGAACTCCTTGAGCTCGGTGTAGCCGGTCGTGGCCATCGCGCGCCGCAGCGCGCCCACCAGGTTCATGGTGCCGTCGGCGGTCCGGGACGGGCCGAACATGATCTCCTCCAGCGACCCCACCGGTGCGAACTCCACCCGCTGCCCGCGGGGCAGGTCGGCGTGGGTGGCCTCGCTCCCCCAGTGGAAGCCGTGGCCGGGCGCCTCGGTGGCCCGCGCCAGCGGCGACCCGATCATCACCGCGTCGGCGCCGCAGGCGATCGCCTTGGCGATGTCGCCCGAGCTGCCGATCGAGCCGTCGGCGATCACGTGGACGTAGCGGCCGCCCGACTCGTCGAGGTAGTCGCGCCGCGCCGCGGCCACGTCGGCCACCGCGCTCGCCATCGGCACCGCGACGCCGAGCACGGTGCGGGTGGTGTGGGCGGCGCCGCCGCCGAAGCCGACGAGCACGCCGGCCGCCCCGGTGCGCATCAGGTGGAGCGCGGCCTGGTAGGTCGCGCAGCCGCCGACGATGACCGGGACGTCGAGCTCGTAGATGAACTCCTTGAGGTTGAGCGGCTCGGCGCGGCTGCTGACGTGCTCGGCGCTGACCGTCGTGCCGCGGATGACGAACATGTCGACGCCGGCGTCGACGACCGCCTTCACGTGCTCCTTGGTGCGCTGCGGCGACAGCGACCCGGCGACGGTGACACCGGCCTCGCGCACCTCCTTGAGGCGCGCGGTGATCAGCTCGGGCTTGATCGGCTCGGTGTAGATGTCCTGCAGCCGGCGGGTCGCCTCGGTGCCCTGGAGCCCGGCGACCTCCTCGAGCAGGCCGGTCGGGTCGTCGTAGCGGGTCCAGAGGCCCTCGAGGTCGAGCACGCCGAGCCCGCCCATCCGGCCGAGCGCGATCGCGGTGGCCGGCGACATCACCGAGTCCATCGGCGCCGCGACGACGGGGATGTCGAAGCGGTAGGCGTCGATCTGCCAGGCGGTGCTGACCTCCTCCGGGTCGCGGGTGCGCCGCGAGGGCACGATCGCGATGTCGTCGAAGGAGTAGGCGCGGCGGCCGCGCTTGGCGCGGCCGATCTCGATGTCGGTCACGGGCGCCAGCCTATCGGCGACCTAGGGTGACGCGATGACCTACACCTGGCACGACGTCGACGGCCGGATGGCCGAGATCTGCGACCAGTGCGGGTTCGACGCACGCGAGATCCGTGGCAACGCCGACGAGGCCGCCCGGCTCGACGCCGCGTACGCCGCCCTCGAGCGTTCGCTCGACCACCCCGACGCCGCCCGCAGGCCCGCGCCGGAGACCTGGTCGGCCCGCGAGTACGTCGACCACTGCGTCGAGGTCGGCGACGTCATGCTCGGCTGGGTGGCCGACCTCGCACGCGGCGACGCTCCCGGGACCACGCCGACCGGCACGCTGACCGACCTCGCCGCGCTGCGTGCCGCGGTGCGCGAGGTCGTCCCCGGCCTGACCGACGAGCAGCGCGGCCGGCTCCTCGTCGGCGAGTACCGCCAGGACGTCCCGGTCGAGTGGCTCCTGCGGCACCTGCTCCACGACACGGAGCACCACGTGCTCGACGTGCGCTGCGGCCACGCCGCGATCGCGCGGGCCGACCTGCCCGAGGTGTCGTTCCGCCAGCGCTGACGCCCGACGGAGCGAGCCAGGACGGGCGGGCGGGTCCGGCCGGGCCCCCACCCGACCGGACCCTCTGAGCCCGGGATCCATCCCCCATACATTGGATCCGATCACATCGTACTCAATGATCGGTGAAACGCACACCATTTCGTCAGACCGTCCTTGACGAGCTCCCGTCCACCGCCGCCCGCACCGACCGGCGCAGCCACGCGGCGTAGCGCTCGATGCTCCATCCGCGGTGCTGGGCGAGGATGACGTAGGACTCGGCGCGGGTCAGCAGGTAGACCTCGTCGACGGCGTCGGGGGCGGGCTGGCCGTCGGCGAGCAGCGCCACCAGCTCCTGGCACATCGCGGTGTGCGAGAGGTGGGCGGTCCGGACCAGGTCGCGGAGCGTCGGGTCCTGCTCGGCGCCGCTGAGGAGCGTCCCGACCAGCGGGCCCATCGGCTCGACGATCCCGCAGGCGAACTCGACGAACCGGTCGAGCCGCACCTGCGGGTCGGGCTCGTCCTCGAGCCGGAGCTGGCGGAACGCGTGGAGCAGCCCGCCGCGCTGGCCGAGCCCGGCCGACGCGAAGGCCGCCATGAAGAGCCCCGCCTTGCCGCCGAAGGTCTTGGTCAGCCACTCGACGGACACGTCCGACTCGGCGGCGACGAGGGCGAGGGTGGTGCCGTTCCAGCCGTGCTCGGCGAACAGCCCGGCCGTCACCTCGGCGACCCGCAGCCGCCGCTCGGCGGCCGCCCGGCGTCCGCTCGCGTCGTACGCGCGTCGCTCCGCCACCGGGGTCAGAACCCGAGCCCGCGGGCGGTCGAGCGGATGCTGTCGGCGCTGCGGCGCAGGCCGTCGAGCTCGTCCGCGCTCATCGGCACCTCGAGGCGCCGCTCGGCGCCCCCGGCACCGACGACGGTCGGGACCGACAGGCAGACGTCGCCGATGCCGTGGAAGTCCTCGAGCAGCGTCGACACCGGGAGCACCCGCTTCTCGTCGCGCAGCACCGCCTCGATGATCCGGCTGGCGGACACGCCGATCGCGTAGTTGGTGGCGCCCTTGCCGCGGATGATCTCGTAGGCCGCACCGACCACCTCGGCGGCCATCGCGTCGCGCTCGGCGGCCGGGACGAGGTCGGCGATCGGCACGCCGCCGATGCTCGCGCTGCTCCAGAGCGGGATCTCGCTGTCGCCGTGCTCGCCGACGACGTAGGCGTGGACGTTCTGCACCGCGACCCCGCACCGGGCGGCGAGCAGCCCCCGCAGGCGGGCCGAGTCGAGGACGGTGCCGGAGCCGAAGAGCTGCTCGGTGCCGAGGCCGGTGATGCGCTGGGCGGCGTAGGTGACCACGTCGACCGGGTTGGTGACCATGACGATGGTCGCGTCGGGCGCCACCTCGACCAGGGCGGGCATCAGGGACCGGAGCATGCCGGTCGTCGAGGCGGCCAGGTCGAGCCGCGACTGGCCCGGCTGCTGCTTCGCGCCGGCCGTCACCGCGACGACGCTCGCGCCGGCGCAGACCGCGACGTGGGTGGACGCCTCGACGTGGGCGGTCGGCAGGAACTGGAGCCCCTGGCGCAGGTCGAGCTCCTCGGCCCGCACCTTCGGCCCGTCCACGTCGTGCAGCGCGACGGTGGTGGCCACGCCCCGCACCAGGCAGGCGTAGGCGAGGGTCGAGCCGACGGCGCCGGCACCGACGATGGCGATCTTCGCGGAGGTCACGGACCTCATCGTCGCACCGGCGCCGCGGCCCGGACAGGCCTCGGCCCAGCCTCAACCCAGGTGGTGCACCTCCTGCAGCCGGTGGACCGGCGTCTCGATGCCCTCGAAACGCGCCTTGAGCTGCAGCGCGAGGTAGAGCGAGTAGTGCCGCGACTGGTGCAGGTTGCCGCCGTGCATCCAGAGGTTCTCCACCTGGGTCGGCTTCCACATGTTGCGCTGCTCGCCCTCCCAGGGGCCGGGGTCCTTGGTGGTGTCGGACCCGAGTCCCCAGCACTTGCCCAGCCGGTCGGCGGTCTCCTGGTCGACGAGGTCGGCGACCCAGCCGTTCATGGAGTTGTAGCCCGTCGCGAAGACCACCAGGTCGGCCGGCAGGGTGGTGCCGTCCTCGAGGACGACCGCGTCCTCGGTGAGGTGGTCGATCTGGCCCTGGACGAGCTTCACGTCGCCGTTGGCGACGAGGTCGGCCGCACCGACGTCGATGTAGTAGCCCGACCCGCGGCGCAGGTACTTCATGAACAGCCCCGACCCGTCGTCGCCCCAGTCGTGGCGGAAGCCGGCCTGCTCGAGGCGCTCGTAGAAGTCCTTGTCCCGCTCGGCCATCGCCTCGTAGGCCGGGATCTGGAAGGTGTGCAGGATCCGGTAGGGCAGCGAGGCGAAGATCAGGTCCGCCTTCTCGGTCGTCACCCCCGCCGCGAGCGCCCGCTCGGAGTAGAGGTCGCCGAGGCCGATGTCCATCAGGCTGTCGCTCTTCACGATGTGGGTCGAGGAGCGCTGCACCATGGTCACGTCGACGTCGTTCTCCCACAGCGCGCCGCAGATGTCGAAGGAGGAGTTGTTGCTCCCGATCACCACGGCCTTCTTCCCGGCGTACGCGTCGGGGCCGGGGTGCGCGGACGAGTGGTGCACGTCGCCGCGGAAGACGTCGACCCCCTCCACGTCCGGCACCCGGGGCTTGCCGCTCATCCCGGTGGCGAAGACCAGGTGGGTGGGCCGCAGCGTGAGGGGCTGGCCCTCGCGCTCGACCTGCACCGTCCACTCCCCCGTCTCGTCGGACCAGGAGGCGCTGGTCGCGACCGTGCTCGACCAGTAGGGCACCTCCATGATCGTCACGTAGGACTCGAGCCAGTCGCCGATCTTGTCCTTGGGGGCGAACACCGGCCAGTTGTCGGGGAACTTCAGGTAGGGCAGGTGGTCGTACCAGACCGGGTCGTGCAGGCAGAGCGACTTGTAGCGGTTGCGCCACTGGTCCCCGGGGCGCGGGTGCTTGTCGATGACCAGGCTCGGGACCCCGAGCTGGCGCAGCCGGGCGCCGAGCGCGATCCCGCCCTGGCCGCCGCCGACGACCAGCACGTAGGGCTGGGTGGTGCTGCCGAGGCTCTCGGCCTCGGCCTGCCGCTGCTCCTTCCACGTCACCCGGTGCTTGTCCGCGCCGTGCTGGGCGCCCATCGGCCGGTGCGTGCCGCGCGGCTCCTCGTGGCCCTTGAGCTCGTAGAGCGCGGTGAGCAGCGTCCACGCGCGGTCCTCGCCGTCCTCGCTCACCAGGCGCAGCAGGCCGTTGCCGCGACCGACAGCGGTGTCGAAGCCGATCCACGCGGTGACGACGCCGTCGACCGCGTCCGGCGGCTCGGTGGTCGCGAAGCCGGACGCGGCGACGCGCGCTCCGACCGAGCCCACCAGGTCGGCGACGCCGTCGCGCCCCTCGACGGTCGTGATGTTCCAGGTGAACGCGACCAGGTCGCGCCAGTAGCACTCGGTGGCGAAGAGCGCCGCGGAGGCCTCCGCGTCGCCGGCGGCCACGGCGGTCTCGAAGCGCGACAGCCACGCGTCGACGCGTGCCTGCGGGTCGGCCTGGCCGCTCCCGACGGCGGGGTCCAGGGTCTGGGTCATCGTCCCTCCTTCAACTACGCTGGTGTGACCGAGCACACACCGCCCGCGAGGCCGCACGACAGGGTTGCGCGACGTTGCACCGGCTCGCCCGGAGGGACCCCGATGACCGACCGCGACCAGCACCGCGTCCGCGAGGCCGCGCTCGCCGGTGCTGCGCGCGCGGGCCTGCCCCGCAGCGAGATCGCGGCGTCGTGGCGACGGGTCGCGGCCACCGGCCTCGATCCCGGCGCCGGGGCCGACATCCCGCCCGTCGGCGGCGCCGAGCTCGAGCGGCGGCGGGCCGCGAGCGGCCTGGCCGACCTGGTGCCGCGCCTGGCCGAGTCGCTGGCGCCGGTCGTCGACGCCGGCCAGCTGGTCGTCGTCGCCGACGCCGAGGGTCGCGTGCTGTGGCGCCTGGGCAGCAGCGGCGTACGCCGTCTCGCCGACCACCTCGGCTTCGTCGGCGGCTCCGCCTGGACCGAGGCCAACGTCGGCACCAACGCCATCGGCACGGCGCTGGTGCTCGGGACGCCCGTCCAGGTCCGCGGGGCCGAGCACTTCGTCGAGTCGCACACCCGGTGGGGGTGCGCCGCCGCGCCGCTGGTCGACCCGTGGACCGGGCGCACGCTCGGCGTCGTCGACGTCAGCGGGCCCAGCCGCAGCCTCCACCCCGCCGAGCTCGCGCTCGTCGAGCTGGCAGCCCGCCTGACCTCCGCCGAGCTCGTCGCCCGGCACCGGGCGGCGCTCGACCGGCTGCGGGCGCGTGCTGCTCCGCTGCTGGCCGGGCTCACCGGCGACGCCCTGGCGATCGACCACGCCGGTCACCTCGCGGCGTCCATCGGCAGCCGCAGCCCGGAGCGGGTGGCGCTGCCCGACGGCCTGTCCGCCGGACGCGTGTGGCTGCCGACCCTCGGTGGCGCGACGGCCGAGCCGCTCGACGGCGGCTGGCTGCTGCGCCTCGAGGCCGGGGAGGCCGCCGGCGCGACCGGCACCTCGCTCGTGCTCGACCTCGACGGCGACCCCCGTCTGCTGGTCGCCGGTCCCAGCGGGTCGTGGTCGCGCACGCTCTCCCCGCGGCACGCGGAGATCCTGCTCGCCCTGGTGGACGCCGGGCCGGCCGGGCGCACCGGGGTGCAGCTGTCGGAGGACCTCTTCGACGACCCCGGCCGCACCGTGACGGTCCGCGCCGAGCTGTCGCGGCTGCGGCGCCTCGCCGGCAGCCTGCTGCAGTCCGGGCCCTACCGGCTCGATCCCGGGCTGACCACCGAGGTGCGCGGCAACCGGTCGGGCGCCCTGCCGCGCTCGTCCGCACCGGTCGTGCGCCGCTGGCGCACCACCGTGTGACCAACGTCGGTCACCAGTTTTCCCAAACCGGCCACACGCGAGGGCGGTCGTTCCTACCGTGAAGCGGTGGGGATCAACGATGGGGCGACGCGCCACGCGCTCGTGCGGACGACGGCACGCGCGCTCGCGACCGTCTGCGTGACGGGCAGCCTGCTGGCGCTGACGACGCCACACGCGCGTGCCGACGACGACTATCCGTGGGCGAACCAGGGCCAGTGCCCGATCGTCCCGCAGGAGCCGGTGGTCGAGCCGACGCCGCCGCCGACGCCGACACCGACGCCCGCTCCGGGTCCCGGCGTCCCGGGCAGCAAGCCGGGGACGACGGCGGCACCGGAGCCGGAGGCCACCGAGCCGCCTCCCCCGCCGCCGGTCCTCGACCCGGTGACCGGTCACCTCTACGACCCGCGCGGCCCGCGACCGACCTGCGCGCGCCGCGTGTGGGCCATCGACGGCTCGATCGGCGACCCGTGGGGCTTCGTGCTGCGCAACTGCACCAGCTTCGTCGCGTGGCGGCTGCAGGAGCGCAACCGGCTCGACGGCTTCGGCAACCACTTCGGCGGCCGGCACTGGGGCAACGCCGCGAACTGGGACGACGCTGCGCGGGCGCTCGGCTTCCGCGTCGACGGGGTCCCGGCCATCGGGGCCGTGGCGCAGACCGACGCCGGCCGGGTCGGCCACGTCGCCTGGGTCACCGCGATCGGTCCGGGAACCGTGACGGTCGAGGAGTACAACCACGCGCTCCCCGGCGGCTACGGCTCGCGCACCGTCCCCGTCGGCGACTTCCGCTACCTCCACCTGCGCGACGTCGCGCCCTCGCCGCTCGTCGGCTCCGACCGGCCCGTGGTCGCGGTCGCGGACGGCCTCGGCGAGTCGTGGACCGCCCGTGTCGACGCCGGCGGCACGCTGCGCGTCGCCCGCCCCGGCCGCCCGGCGCGGGTCGTCGGTCGCCCGGGCTCCTTCTCGGCCCTCGCCGCACCGGCGCTCGTCCTCGACGGCCGGTCGCGCCCGTGGCTGGCGGCCACGACGTCCGGCGGCCGGGTCCTGGCCGGCGCGCTGCGCGGCCCGCGCTTCGCGCTGCGCGACGTGGGCGCGGCGGCCACCACGTCCAGCCCGGCGCTGGCGCTGTCGCGCACCGGACGCCCGGTGCTCGCCGCGACGTCCGGCGACGGCACCCTCAGCACCCGCCGGCTCACCCAGCGCGGCCGCTGGAGCCGGCCCGACCGCATCGGCCGCGCCGGCTCGTGGGCCACCCACGTCGCGCCGGTCCTCGGCCACGACCGCTCCGGCCGCACCTGGCTGGTGGCGGTGACGGCGCGCGGCGCCACGTACGCCGAGGGCCTCGAGCGTGGCCGGCTGCACCGCCTCGCCGGCCCCCGCGCCTCGATCACCTCGACCCCGGCCCTGAGCCTCACGGCCGACGGGGCGGCGCACCTCCACCAGGTGACCGCCGACGGGCGGCTCACGGTGCGCTCGCTGCGGGCGGGCCGCTGGAGCCGCCCGCGGGCCCTCGAGGGGTCGTGGTCGGTCTACGCCTCGCCCGCGACGGGCCTCGCCGGCAGCGACCTGGTCGTGGCGGTCGCCGACGCGCGCGGCACGGTACGGGTCCGTCCTGCGCTCCCCGGGCAGCGCGTCCGGGTGCGGGTCGGGCCGCTCCCCGGTGGCGACCCGACCCGGTCCCCCGCCTTCGTCACCCGCGCCAACGCGGGCGTGTTCGTGGTGTCGGGCGACGGTCCGCGGACCGGCCGGGCCGGGTTGCTGACCCGGCCGGCCGCGGCCCTCGTGCGCGACTCCTCACCGACCCGGGCGGGCTTCACGCCCTGACCCGGGTCGGTCGCGGTCAGCGGCCGGAGTAGGCCCAGGCGCTGACGTTGAGGGTGTCCTCCAGGCCGGTGAAGCCCTCCACCGGCGAGTAGGAGTCGGTCACGAACCGGACGTTGTCGTCGTCGGCGGTGCCGCCGATGCCGTCCGGTCCCACGCCGTAGAGGTTGGTGGCGAAGTTCGCGCCACCGCTGTCCATCATGTTGCCGACCTCGTCGGCGTTGTCGGTGTGGTAGTTGCCGATCGTGTGGCCGACCTCGTGGGCGACCACGTTGCCCACGGCCTCGGACACGAACTTCACCCGGTCGCTCGACGCGTCCATGAACGTGTTGAGCGACGACGCCGGGCCGGCCGGCGCGCTCAGCACGTCGAGCAGCACGATCGCCTCGTCCTGGTGGCCGTAGTTGCCCGGGTCGATGTACTGCGCGATGCCGATCGTGGAGATGCCGGACTCGGCGATGGAGCCGGCGACGTAGATCCGCGAGACGTTCTCCTGGCCGATCAGCTCGGGGTTGGTGCGGGCGTTGAGCACCTCGACGTTGACGTCGGGGTTGAGCCCTCCGGCCTCGAGCTCGGCCTGCAGGTTGCGGCGCACCACGTTGGTGATCCGGTTCTCGAGCTTGCGGGCGTCGGTCCGGGCGATGCCCCACTGCGGGACGAACGCCGCGAACGGAGAGACGCTGCGCACGCCCGGTCCGCCCCAGGTGCCGGTGTTGACCCGGCCGGGAGCGAAGTCGAGCAGGACGGTCTGCGTGCGGCCGCGGTCACCCTGGGTACCGGGCCGGTAGCCCTCGACGGTGATGTCGTACGCGCCGGTGCCGCCGGTGACCTGGACGGAGTACCAGCCGGCCTCCTCCGCGACGTAGGCGATGGTGGTGTTGCCACCGCCCGGGAGCGGCGAGGTCGGCGGGTAGAGCGAGGAGGCGTCGGTGCCGATGCCGCCCACGCGCTGCTCGCCCGACGGCGTCCGGACCGTCAGCCCGGTCGCCGCACCCTCGGCGGTGGACCCGATGACGTCGCCCGGGCGGAGCCGCACCGAGTAGTAGTCGGCGTCGAGCTGCTGGCTGGCCACGGTGAGCTTGTAGTCGCCCACGTCGGCGCCGCCGGCGCCGCTGCCGGAGTCGAACGGGTCGGCCGGCAGCGGGTCGAGGGCGTAGCCGCCGACCATCACGTAGTAGGTGCCGGGCGTCTCCGGGGCATAGCTGAGGCTGCTCAGCACGCCGGTGCCGCTGTCGTCGTCGGCCACGAGCGGCGTGCCGTCGGCGGCGTAGACCACGAGGATCGTGTCGGTGGTGCTGGCGCTGCCCTCGGTGTCGGCGGTCAGCGTCTGGCCCGCGCCGACCTCGACGGCGTAGAAGTCGAAGTCGTTGGTGCCGTCACCCGTCGTGCCGTGCGGTCCGTCGCCGAGGACGGACGTCACCGTGGCCTTGCCCGAGCCGGCGATGCCGGTGTCGGTGGCGATCGGGATCGCTCCCTGGTCCTCGGCCGTGGTGATCGTGCGCGGGGTGCTGCCCGCCGGGGCGGCGAGGTCACCGAGGATCCGCACGGCCGGCAGCCGCGAGGCGGCGGTGCCGAACTCCGGGATCGGCTCGGCGTTGGCGTGGGTGTCGTTGGAGCCGGCGGTGCCGGCGGGCTCCTCCTCGTCGTGGACGAACGGCGTCGGCACGGCCTTCGCCTTCGCCGACCCGCCCTTGCCGGCACCGAAGGCCTGGCGCCGGTTCGCGGCCAGCTTCGCCGAGTCGGCCCGCTTCTCGGCCTGGGCGTGCATGAGCTTGTTCCAGGCGAAGTAGTTGGCGTCGCCCAGGTCGGGCAGGTTGGCGAGGTAGGGGTTGGGGTTGGCCTTCGCCGTCAGCGCGGCGGCGTCGGTCTCCTTGGGTGCGACCTGGAGTCCCAGGTCGAGGGCTTCCTGCTGCTGCGGCGTGACGGTGTCCTGCCCCGCCGGTGCCGCGATGGACAGGGCCGGTATGGCGAGGGCGACGAGACCGGCGGTGCCGGTCGCTGCCCAGATGCGTGCGCGCACGTGTGTTCCTCCCGAGATGATTCCCGGGATCGAGTCCCCGTGCTGCTGCTCCCGCGTCGGCCTGGGGCCCGATCCCCTGACGAGACGAGAACCTAGGCGCTCTCGACGCCGAGGGGAAGGGTTCTTTCGGCTAGATCCCGGAGTAGTTCGGGGCCTCCACGGTCATCTGGACGCCGTGCGGGTGGCTCTCCTTGAGCGACGCGCTGGTGATCCGGACGAAGCGTCCCTTGTCCTGCAGCTCGGGGATGGTGCGCGCCCCGACGTAGAACATCGACTGGTTGAGGCCGCCGACGAGCTGGTGGGCCACGGCCGACAGCGGGCCGCGGTAGGCCACCTGGCCCTCGATGCCCTCGGGGACGATCTTGTCGTCGCTGGCGACCTCGGCCTGGAAGTAGCGGTCCTTGGAGTACGACTTCTTGCCGCGGCTGCTCATCGCACCCAGCGAGCCCATCCCGCGGTAGGACTTGAACTGCTTGCCGTTGACGAAGACCACCTCGCCGGGCGACTCCTCGCAGCCGGCGAGCATCGAGCCGACCATGACGGCGTCGGCGCCGGCGACGAGCGCCTTGGCGATCTCGCCGGAGTACTTCATGCCGCCGTCGGCGATCAGCGGGACGCCGGCCGGCTTCGTGGCGAGCGAGGCCTCGTAGACCGCGGTCACCTGCGGGACGCCGACGCCGGTCACGACACGGGTGGTGCAGATCGATCCCGGACCGACGCCGACCTTGACCGCGTCGGCACCGGCGTCGACGAACGCCTGCGCGCCCTCACGGGTGGCGACGTTGCCGCCGATGACCTGGACGTGGCGGGTGGCCGGGTCGGTCTTGAGCCGCTTGACCATGTCGAGCAGGAGGTGGACGTGGCCGTGGGCGGTGTCGGCGACGAGCACGTCGACCCCCGCCTCGACCAGCGTGGTGGCGCGCTCCCAGGCGTCGCCGAAGTAGCCGATCGCCGCGCCGACCAGCAGCCGGCCGTCGGCGTCGTAGGACGCGTGCGGGAACTGCTCGCCCTTGACGAAGTCCTTGACCGTGATCAGGCCGCTCAGCCGGCCCTGGTCGTCGACGAGCGGGAGCCGCTCGCGCTTGTGGGCGCGCAGCAGGGCGGTCGCCTCGTCACGCGAGATCCCCGGGTGCCCGGTGATCAGGCCCTCGCTGGTCATCACCTCGGTGACCTTGGTGCTCGCCCACTCGGCGACCGGCGTGAAGCGCAGGTCGCGGTTGGTGATGATGCCGAGCAGCCGGTCGTCGACGTCGACGACCGGGAGGCCCGAGACGCGGTACTCGCCGCAGATCCGGTCGAGCTCCTCGAGGGTCGCGTCCGGGCCGATGGTGACCGGGTTGGAGATGATGCCGGTCTGGGTGCGCTTGACCAGGTCGACCTGGCGCGCCTGGTCCTCGATCGACAGGTTGCGGTGCAGCACGCCGATGCCGCCCTCGCGCGCCATCGCGATCGCCATCCGCGCCTCGGTGACGGTGTCCATCGCGGCGCTGACCAGCGGCACCTTGATCGAGATCTCGCGGGTCAGGCGGGTCGTGGTGTCGATGTCGCTGGGAGCCATTTCCGACTCCCCCGGCAGCAGCAGCACGTCGTCGTAGGTGAGGCCCAGGGCGGCGAACTTCTCGGGGATCTCCACGACCCCAATCCTACGGCCGTCGGCTCAGGCGGCCACGTCGGCGTGGACGAGGGCGTCGACGACGGCCTGCTCGCCGAGGCGGAACAGCGTCCCGGTGTGGGTGAAGTCGAGCATCGTGCCGCAGTAGAAGCTGCGGTCGAGCACGCAGCTGACGACCTGGACGCCCGGATCGAGCACGGCGGACGACCGGTGGTGGATGGAGATGGCCAGCGACCCGATGAGCACGTCGAGCGGCGAGCGCAGCGACCGCTCCGCCGGCGGCTTGGTGACGTCGAGCGCGAAGACCCGGTCGCCCGGCTCGGCGATCGCGGCGGCCGCCGACATCGGCATGTTCTCCGAGATCCCCGCGTCGACGTGGGGCGCGCGCCCGTCGCCGGAGTCCAGCAGGACCGGCGGGAACACCGCCGGGATCGCCGCCGACGCCGCCAGCAGGTCACCGAGCGACCCCGTCGTGTGGTGGTGGGCCTGCCCGGTGTTGAGGTTGGTGGTCGCCACGACCGCGGTGACCGGGAGGTCCTCGAGCCGGGTCGCGGGGATCCAGGAGGCGACCAGGTCCCGCAGGCGCTCGGAGGAGAACAGGTACGGCCGCAGGCGCACGAGGTTGCCCGGGACGGTGGCGCGTGACCCGGTGATGTCCCGCGCGCGCATCGCCATCCACCGGTCGGCGATCTGCTCGACCCGCTCGGGCGTGGGGTCGTAGGCCAGGGAGCACGCGTTGATGGCGCCGACGGAGGAGCCGATGACGACGTCGGGCCGGATCCCGGCGCCGAGGAGGGCGCGCAGCATCCCGATCTGCGCCGCACCGCGCGAGCCTCCCCCGGAGAAGACGAAGATGTTCCTGGTCATGGGCGCCGCCGGGGTGGTCGGGGGGAGGTCACCGTTCCGTTCGGCTGGCGCGCCCCGGACCTGAGGCAAACCGCGTGGGGTGCGGCCGGATGAGAGGGTGTCGGCATGGGGCAGGGACGGGCGGTCTGGCTGGCTGCCCTGATGGCGTTCCTGGCGCGCTTCCCGGGGCTGCTGTGGCCGCTGCGCCCGGACGAGGCCGGCTTCCTGCTGGTCGCGCAGAGCTGGGACCCCGAGCCCGACTCGCTCTACGGCCCCTACTTCGTGGACCGGCCGCCGCCCGTCATCTGGCTGATGCAGGCCAGCGACTGGGTGGGCGGACCGTACGCGCACCGCGTCGTCGGCGCGCTGTGCTGCTCGCTGCTGGTGCTCGCCGCCGCTGCCGCGACCCGTGAGCTCGCCGTCCGGGCCGGCGTCGCGGACCCGGTGGCCGTGCGCCGGCTGCGCGGCTGGGTCGCGATCGCGACCGCGGCCCTGGTCTCGAACGCGGAGATCGACCCGGTCGCCGCGAAGGGCGAGCTGTTCGGCATCCCGCTGGTGCTCGCCTCGTGCTGGCTCTCGCTGCGCGCTGTCCGTCGCTCCTCAGCCGCCGACGCGGCGTGGGCCGGAGGCCTCGCGGTGCTCGCGATGGGCTTCAAGCAGAGCATCGTCGGCGGGCTCGTCTTCGGCGCGGTCCTCCTGGTCGGCACCGCGGTCGCGCGGCACCACCCGTGGCGGACGGTCGCACGCTGCGCCGGCGCCGCGGTGCTCGGCGGGCTGGTGCCGGTCGCCGTCGTGGTCGGCTGGGCGCTCGTGGCCGGCGTCCGGCTGCGCACCCTCTGGTACGCATCGGTCTCCTTCCGCTCCGACGCCAGCCGGATCATCGCCACCCAGGACAGCTCCGGCGCGCAGAGCCGGATCGGCACGCTCGTCGCGGTGTTCGTGGGCGTCGGGATGCTCGGCGTGGTGCTCTGGCTGCTGCTCCGGCTGCGCAGCCTGCTGCGCCTCGACGCGGTGGCCACGGTCGCCGTGCTCACCATGCTGGCCGCCGACCTCGCCGGGGTCGCGGTCAGCGGGAGCTACTGGACGCCGTACCTCTTCGTGCCGATCCCGCCGATGGCCCTCGCCGTCGCGCTGCTCGTCACCCACGAGCGGCTGCACCCGGTGCGCCTGCGGGTGGCGCGCGTCGCGCTGGTGCTGCTGGTCGGCTCCAGCGTGGTGTCACTGACGACCTGGACGGTCACCTGGGTGCACGGTCGGGTCCCCGTCGAGGTCCGCACCGGCGAGGCGATCGCCGCCGTGGCGACACCCGGGGACCGCGTGCTGGTCTACGGCGGGCGGGCCGACATCCAGTGGGCCACCGGGAAGTCCTCGCCCTACCCCTACCTCTGGTCGCTGCCGATGCGGACCCTCGACCCGGGCCTCACCGACCTCGAGGGGGTGCTCACGGGCCCGGACTCGCCGACCTGGTTCGTCGAGGCGACCTTCATCAACACGTGGAGCGAGCTCGGCACCCCCGAGATCGAGGACAACCTGATCCGCAAGTACCAGTTCGTGCGCAGCGCCTGCGACCGCTACCGGATCTACCACCTCAACTCCGTCGACCCCGTCGACGTCGACGTCGACTGCTCCACGCCGTTCCGCACGATCTTCGACCGATGATCCGCGCCGGCGTGCAACCTCCCCGCCACATGGGTGCGTTGGGGAGGACATGGAGCAGAAGTGATGCGTGACGAGGCGGCGTTCGTCGAGTTCGCCGAGTCGGTCCGTGACCGGCTGCGGCGCACGGCGTACCTGCTGTGCGGCGACTGGGACCGGGCCTCCGACCTCGTGCAGGAGGGGCTGATCCGGGTCTACGTCCGGTGGCCGCGCCTGGTGCGGCGCGGCGGCGAGCTGTCCTACGCCCGCAAGGCGGTGGTCAGCGCGTACCTCGACCAGGTGCGTCGCCGGTCCAGCACCGAGCGCCCGCGCGAGGACGACCACACGGTGGCCAGCGACGAGGACGTCGCGACCACGGTGGCGACCCGGCGGGCCCTGGTCGCCGCGCTGGAGCAGCTGCCGCCACGCCAGCGGGCGTGCGTGGTGCTGCGCTACTTCGAGGACCTGTCGGTCGAGCAGACCGCGGCCGTCCTCGGGTGCACCGAGGGCACGGTCAAGAGCCAGACCTCCCGAGGCCTCTTCTCGCTCAGGTCCATGTTCGAGGACTCGCCGTACGGCGAGCTGGTCGAGGGAGCGGTGTCATGGTGAACGAGCTGCGCGAGCTGATGCGGGACGCGACCGAACGGCCGCCCCACGACCCCGGCGACCTGCGCGCCGTACTGAGCGCCGGCCGTCGCCGGGTGCGGGTGCGCCGTGCGGTCACCGTCGGCGGCACGGCGCTGGCCGCGGGCGCGATCGCGCTCGGCGCGAACGCGTGGCTGAACCCCGCCCCCGCCGACCTGGCTGCCGCCGGCGTGCCGCGCCCCGACGCCCCGACCGTGCGCCTGGCCGGTGCACGGCCGGCCGTCGAGGACCAGGACTACCGCGACCTCGCGTCGTGGACCAACGAGGACCTCGAGTCCGACAACGGCGAGTACTTCGACGGCGTAACGGACGACGGCCTGGTGCTGTTCCGCGAGGGGCAGACGATGACACGCCCCGACGTGCGCTATGCCCTGATGGACCCGGCGACCGGCGAGAAGCAGTGGCTGCCAGCCTGGCCGGGCGGGGGCGAGCAGGCGTTCGCCGTGCAACTGTCGGAGGACGAGCTGGTCCTGGGGCGCTTCGAGCAGGTCGGGCAGCGTGGTCTCACGCGTCCGGTCGTCGACGTCTACGAGCGGGCGTCCGAGACCTGGCGGACCGTCTCGTGGCCCGCCCTGCCAGGTGACGAGAACCCCTCGTTCGCCACCGTCGGCCCCGACGGACGCGCCTACGTCGCGGTCGTCACGGACGCGGGCGACGTCCCGCCCGGCGGCTGGCCCGCCGGGCCGGACGGCGAGGCAGACGACGCCGACGCCCCGGGCGAGGTGCGGGCGCTGTGGTCGATGTCGCTGACCGATCCCGACGACGTCCGGCTCGAACAGCGTGGCGTCGGCGACTTCGCCTTCGACGGCGACACCCTGGTGTGGACCGACTCCACCAACGGCGACGCGGGCAGGGTCCATGTCCGCGACCTCACCACCGGTGAGGAGACGTCGTTCGACCCGCAGGCGGGCGCGCGGTGCAACCTGCTCGGCTTCGACGTCGCCGGCGGCCGGATCGCGATGTCGCAGTACTGCGGGACCTACGCCGGCGGCGTGCGCGACGACCGCGTGCAGGTCGTCACCACCGGGGGTGAGCAGGTCGTCACGTTCCAGGAGAGCGGCGTGGAGTCCGGCGCCCTCGTGGGCGGCGGCGACTACCTCGCGCTGACGGGCTGGGACCGGGCGACCGGCGGCACCTACCTCTACGACTTCGGCTCGGCAGAGCTCGTGCGGCTCAGCGACGCGCCCTCGTCGTGGAGCGTGGCCCAAGGCCCGACCCCCGGCGACGAGCTGTTGTGGTCGGAGCCCGTGGGTCGCGCGGTCGAGGTGCTCGGCGCGACGGGCGCCACCGCCCACCTCAGCGAGGTGGTCCGCTAGACCCGGTCGGGCGCGGGCTGGCGGAGCGGGATCCGCACCGTGAGGTCGTCGGTGCCCATCCGGATCCGGCCGCGCAGGCCGCTGCCGAGCACCAGCGGCAGCACCGCGGGGTTGTCGGCGGAGGTGCGGACGACCAGGTCGACCGCGCCGCCCGCCCGCGCCGCGCGCGAGGTCTCCAGCAGCAGGCGGGAGCCGAGCCCGCGACGTCGCCACGCCGGGTCGACGACCAGGTCGAGGTGCCACGAGCCGTCGGGGTCGACCAGCCAGGTCGCCGATCCGACCGCCGAGGCGCCCACCATCGCGCGCACGCCGCCCACCGTCGCCTCGATCCTGGGCTCACCGGCGCTCGTCGTGCCCGGCACGGGTGCGCCGTCGTGGGCGGCCGCGGCGAGGACGTCGGTCACGAGCTCGGCGAGCGCCGTGCCGCGGGCGTGCTCCGCCGCGGTGAAGGGCGCGGTGCGGCGCAGCTGGACCTGGACGTCGCCGATCTCGAGGTCCATGCCGTCCATCAGCTCGTCGAGCTCGGCGGGGTCGGTCTCGGCGTCGAAGAGCCGGGCGACCACGTCGGGGAAGCCCGCCGGGTGGGCGAGGATGGCGCGGGCGGCGAGGACGTAGCGGGTCGGCTGGTCGCCCAGCGACGCCTCCGTGCAGGGCAGCACGCTGACCCGGCTGCCGCCGGCCGCCTCCACCAGCGCCGCGAGGTCGGCGAGCTCCCAGTCGTCCGGGGTGCGCAGCACCAGCTCGTCGGTGACCCGGTCCACGCCGGGGAACACCTGCAGGCCGAGGATGTTCACGCCGGCCTCGCCGCAGTGCGCGGCCAGGCCGGCCAGCGCACCGGGTCGGTCCTCCAGGGTCGTCCGCACTCTCCACAGCATGGGTCGAGGGTGCCCGACGGATGTTTCGAGAGGTGGTGCGCGGCGCTTCGCCCACGTCACGGACGCGCGACAGGCCCGCACCGGAGTCCGGTGCGGGCCTGTCGGGTGGAGCTGGGTCGGTCAGTGGCCGTGGCCGTGACCGTGGCCGGCGGCGGCCGCCGGCTCCTCCTCCTCGGGCTTGTCCACGACCAGGGTCTCGGTCGTGAGCAGCATGGCGGCGATGGAGGTCGCGTTGACCAGCGCCGAGCGGGTGACCTTGACCGGGTCGAGGACGCCCTGGGCGACCAGGTCGCCGTACTCGCCGGTCGCGGCGTTGTAGCCGTTGCCGACGCCGAGCTCGCGCACCTTGGCGGTCACGACGTAGCCGTTCTCGCCACCGTTCTCGGCGATCCAGCGCAGCGGCTCGTCGGCGGCCTTGCGGACCACGCGGACACCCGCGGCCTCGTCGCCGGTCAGGCCGAGGTTGTCGTCGAGCACCGAGACGGCGTGGATGATCGCGGAGCCACCGCCGGGGACGATGCCCTCCTCGATCGCGGCGCGCGTCGCGGAGACGGCGTCCTCGATGCGGTGCTTCTTCTCCTTCAGCTCCACCTCGGTGGCGGCGCCGACCTTGATCACGCAGACACCGCCGGCGAGCTTGGCGAGGCGCTCCTGGAGCTTCTCGCGGTCCCAGTCGGAGTCGGTGTTCTCGATCTCGGCCTTGATCTGGTTGACCCGGCCCTCGACGGCGTCGCGGTCGCCCGCGCCGTCGACGATGGTCGTGTTGTCCTTGGTGATGACGACGCGACGCGCCTGGCCGAGGACCTCGAGGCCGACCTGGTCGAGCTTGAGGCCGACCTCGGGGGCGACGACCTGGCCGCCGGTGAGGACGGCGATGTCCTGCATCATCGCCTTGCGGCGGTCACCGAACGCGGGGCTCTTGACCGCGGCGACGTTGAAGGTGCCGCGGATCTTGTTGACCACGAGGGTCGACAGCGCCTCGCCCTCGACGTCCTCGGCGAGGATGAAGAGCGGCTTGCCGGTGGCGATGACCTTCTCCAGGACCGGGAGCAGCTCCTGGATCGAGGAGATCTTGCCCTGGTGCAGGAGGATGTAGGGGTCGTCGAGGACGGCCTCCATCGACTCCGGGTCGGTGACGAAGTAGGCCGAGATGTAGCCCTTGTCGAACTGCATGCCCTCGGTGAACTCGAGCTCGGTGCCCATGGTGTTGGACTCCTCGACCGTGATCACGCCGTCCTTGCCGACCTTGTCGAAGGCCTCGGCGAGCAGGTCGCCGATGTGGCTGTCGCGGCTCGAGATGGTCGCGACGGACGCCATGTCCTCGCGGGACTCCACCTCGCGGGCGGCCTCGCGCAGCGCGTCGCCGACGGCCTCGGCCGCCGCGTCCATGCCGCGCTTGAGGCCCATCGGGTTGGCGCCGGCAGCGACGGCGCGCAGGCCCTCGTGGACCATCGCCTGGGCGAGCACCGTGGCGGTGGTGGTGCCGTCACCGGCGATGTCGTTGGTCTTGGTCGCGACCTCCTTGGTGAGCTGGGCACCGAGGTTCTCGAACGGGTCGTCGAGCTCGACCTCACGCGCGACGGTCACGCCGTCGTTCGTGATCGTGGGGGCGCCCCACTTCTTGTCGAGGACGACGTAGCGGCCCTTGGGGCCGAGCGTGACCTTGACGGCGTTGGCGAGCGCGTCGACGCCGCGCTCGAGGGCGCGGCGGGCGTTCTCGTCGAACTCCAGGATCTTGGGCATCTGTGTGCTCCTAGGAAGGGTTGATCAGGGCCTGACGTGCACCGGTCCCGGCCGGCACGGGGCCGGCCGGGACACGAGGGTGCGTCAGGAGACGACGGCGAGGACGTCGCGGGCGGAGAGGATGAGGAACTCCTCGCCGGCGTACTTGACCTCGGTGCCGCCGTACTTGCTGTAGATGACCTTGTCACCCACCGCGACGTCGACCGGGACGCGGTTGCCCTTGTCGTCGACACGACCGGGGCCGATCGCGAGGACCTCGCCCTCCTGGGGCTTCTCCTTCGCGGTGTCCGGGATGACCAGGCCGGAGGCGGTGGTCTGCTCGGCGTCGAGCGGGCGGACGACGATGCGGTCCTCGAGGGGCTTGATGTTGACCGACACTTCGGATCAACCTCCACTTTCTCTGGCGCGTGTTTCTTCAGGACGTGGTCCCGTGGAGTGATCGGCACGCCGTCGCGGGGATCGAGCCGGAGCCACGGGTATTGGCATTCTCGGGGTGAGAGTGCCAAGGCTGACGCTAGCACTCTCCCCAACCGAGTGCTAGCACAGGCCGTTCCCGGCGGGACCGACGCCCGGGCGGCCTGACAGGATGCGGGCGTGGAGCTCGAGACGCTGGCGTGGCTGCGGACCCCCGACGGCGCGCGGCTGATGGAGGTCGCGGCGCAGGCGTGGACCGAGCACGCGGGCGATCCCGTACGAGTCGCCGGAGCCGTCCGTCGCGTCGAGCCCGACCCCGAGCGGGCCGCGGCGGCGACCACGCAGGCCCAGCTCCGCGAGCGCGGCGTGGTCAAGCTCGGCGAGGCGGCGCGCCTGATGTTCTTCACGCCCGACGCGCTCGAGCAGTCGACCCGCGCCCGGGTCTCGGCGCACCGCGCTGCGCGCCTGGCCGCGGCGATCCCGGGCGGCAGCGTGATCGACCTCGGGTGCGGCGTCGGAGGCGACCTGGTCGCCTTCGCGAGGGCCGGGCTGATCGCCGCGGGCGTCGAGCTCGACCCGGTCCGTGCCGCGATGGCGCAGGCCAACCTGGACGCCCTCGGCCTGCCCGGAGCGGTCCAGACCGGCGACGCGACCGCGCTCGACCCGCGCGGGTTCGACGCGGCCTTCGCCGACCCGGCCCGCCGCACCGGCCGCGGTCGGGTGTTCGACGTCGACGGCTGGACCCCGCCGTGGCCGTGGGTCCTCGACCTGCTCGACCGCCGCTCCCTCGTCAAGGTCGCCCCCGGCATCGGCCACGACCTGGTGCCGCCCGGGGTGGAGGCCGAGTGGGTCAGTGACGGCGGCGAGGTCAAGGAGGCCGTCCTCTGGTCCCCCGACCTGTCCACCACCGACCGGCGGGCCACCGTCATCGCCACCGCCGGGCTGGCGACGCTGACCGACGAGGACGCCCCCGCTCCCGGCGAGGACGGCACCCACGTCCGCGCCGTCGGCGCGTTCCTCTACGAGCCCGACGGCGCCGTGATCCGAGCGGGTCTGGTCACCGCCGTGGCCGCGGGCGTCGGCGGCGGGCTGGTGGACGAGCACATCGCCTACGTCACCTCCGACGACTCGTTCCGCACCCCGTTCGCCCGCGGCTACCGCGTCCTCGAGGAGCTCCCCTACCGCGAGAAGCAGCTGCGCGCGGCGCTGCACGAGCGCGGCGTCGGCCGCCTCACGATCAAGAAGCGCGGCGTGCAGGTCGTGCCCGAGGAGCTGCGCCGGCGGCTGGCGCTGTCGGGCGACCAGGAGGCGACGATCGTCCTGACGCGCGTCGCCGGCCAGGGCACCGCGCTGCTCGTCGAGCCGTTCTGACGCGCCGGACACCTCCGGCGCGGACCGTCAGCAGCCCCGCCTGCTGATCCCCGCCACCGTCACGGGCAGCCGCCCGGGCGCCACGGCCTGGCCGCGCAGCACCTCGACCAGGACGTCCATGGCCGCGGGGGTGTCCCCGTAGGTGGCGATCCGGGTCGGGGCGCTCACCCGTCCCAGCGCCCACGGGCTGTCGGTGGCCACCGCCACCTCGCCGTCGACGGGCGCGTCGTGGAAGCCGGTGAAGCCGACCGACGTCCCCGTCGCGAGCCGCGCGTCCTCCCGCGCGGTCCAGCGCGCGAGGCGCCGCTCGCGCCGCGCCTCGGCGCGCTTCCACTCGCGACGACGCTCGCGGTAGTGCCGGCGTCCTTCGTGACGGCGTCGCTCCGGCCGGGGACGCGCACGGGTCAGACCGGCGGGCGGCGACCGGCGCAGCAGCACCTCCAGTCCCGCGCGTCCGGCTGCGGCCGCGAAGGCCGCGACCGCTCCCGGGTCGCCGTGGGCGTGGACGCTCGCCCCGACCAGCGGGCCCGAGCAGGCGCCGTCGGTCACCGTGATCGCCGCGGCGGACAGCGCCCGCGAGGCGCGCTGCGCCTCCCGGGTCACGGCGCCCGCGTTCCCGGCGCCTTCCGCCGTCGCGTCGCGCAGGTGGCTGAGCAGGGCGACCTGCCGGGCGGCCGCCTGCTCGAGGCGGCGGCGCGGCAGCGCACCGGTGCGGACCGCGCGCACGAGCGCGGTCCGGGCGAGCGCGGGCGACGGCGGCATCAGCAGCACGTCGACGCCGGCCCGGACCGCCTGCACCGCCACGCGGCCGCCGTCGCGCCCGCGGGTGACTCCTGCCATGTCGAGGGCGTCGGTCACCACGAGCCCACCGAAGCCGAGGTCGTCGCGGAGCAACCCGGTCACCACCGGGCGGGACAACGACGACGGGACCCCGCGGTCGAGCACGCGCACGTCGAGGTGGCCCACCATCACGGCCGGGAGGCCGGCGCCGACCGCCTCGCGGAACGGCACCAGGTCCGTGCGCTCGAGCTGCTCGCGGGTCTTCGTCTGGACCGGGAGCGTGACGTGGCTGTCGGCGGGCACCGAGCCGTGCCCGGGGAAGTGCTTGACGACGGGCAGCACCCCCGCCGCCGAGAAGCCGTCGGCGGCCGCGACGACCTGCTCGGCCGCGCGCGCCGGGTCCGACGACGCGGCGCGCGACCCGATGGTGGGGTCCCCCGGCCCGGAGGTCACGTCCGCGTCGGGCGCGAAGTCGACGGTGAACCCGAGCCCGCGCAGCTCCGCCCCGCTCGCGGCGTACGCGCGTCGCGTGAGGTCGGTGTCGCCGGCAGCCCCCGCACTCATGAAGGAGGGGAACCGGGTGGCCACGCCGCGGAGCCGCTCGACCACGCCGCCCTCCTGGTCGACCCCGAGGAACAGCGGCCATCCCCGCCTGCGCTCGGACCGCGTGAGCCTGCGGTTCACGGCCCTGACCTGGTCGGCCGAGGCGACGTTGGCGTCGAAGGCGATCACCCCGCCGAGGTGCAGGTCGTGGACCATCCGCACGGGCGCGCGGGTCCCCGACCACGAGGCGACGATCAGCTGGCCCGCGAGGTCGGGCAGCCTCAGCCGCGCGACCTGCTCGGCGGCGCGGTCGAGCTCGGCGCGGTCGGGACCCCAGCCCTCGTCGAGGCCCAGCTCCTCCGACGGGCTGGGCGGGACCTCGTCCGCGGCGTCCGCGGCGTCCGCCGCGGCTGCTCCGGCGGGGCGCCCCTCGCCGGTCGCGCCGTTGCCGGCGCCGTCACCGTCGCACCCGGCGAGGGACGCGGCGAGCGCCAGCACGAGTGCTCCCGCGGTCCCTCGGACCCGCCAGGACGCTGCGCCACCAGTCCTCGACACCACCCACTCATCGTGACACGTGCCGGGCCTCAGCGACCGTGCCGGTCGGGGCGCCCCCACGGCCAGGCGTTCTCCAGCCAGTCCCGCACCGCGTCGGCCAGCACGTCGTCGAGGTGCGCGTGGTCGGCGCGCACCCACGACTGCACCTCGACATCGTGCTCCGGCGCGGATGACGGGTAGAGGTAGACGCACCCGATCACCTCGCCCGAGACGGTGGAGAGGACGGTGAAGGTGAAGCCACGCCGTGCCTCGAAGTCGGCCGCGTGCCGGGTGAGGTCGGCGAGGTTCTCCTCCGCGGTCATCCCCCCTGGCGGTGGCCACTGCCCGTCGGGATAGCCCGGCGTCGCCCGGACGTGCTCGATGCTGGAGGACCACGCCGCGAGGTCGGACTCGTTGTGCTGGGGCCCGAGCGGCTCGAGGCGGAACTCGTCGGCCACCAGGGATCGCGGCGGATCGAAGCCGGATGGGACGAACGGCTCGCTCATCCCCCGACCGTAACGGCCGGGCGCCCGCCCGCGCGCGCCGTTTTCGCCGCCACTCCCCGGGGTGCCCGCTCGACCGTGGGACCTGAGTCGGCCTGCGACTCAGGCGCCAGCATCGGCGGAAGGCGCCTGTGTGGTCGTGGGATGCGGCCCGCGAGCCGCGGTGCCAGAGACCGTGGTGCCCCCTCGCCCCCGTGGGCTGGGGATGAGTCGGGCTTGTGGAGAGAGGGCCGTCCGGTGTCGGTGGCCCGGAGTGGGATCGACACGACGCACCCGACGGGGAGGGAACGAGATGACCATCAGCGTGCAGCGGGTCGATCCGGAGGAGATGAGCGAGTGGACCGACGCCGAGGTCGACGTCTACCTGCTCGGGCCCTTCGACGGCGGGGTCCCGGGAGTCGTACGGCGCGTGCGGCGGGTCCTCGACGTGTCGCAGCGCGGGCTGGCGGCGATCCTCGGCATCTCGCAGTCGCAGGTCGCGCGGTGGGAGACCGGCCGCACGAGCCCGCGGGCGGACACGGTCGTGGAGCTCCTGCGCCTCGCGCGGCTGCGGGTCACGCTGACCGACGCGGAGACCGGTGAGGAGGTGGAGCCGATGCGCGACGACGGCGGCCGCGACCGGGCCCGCCGCCGCTACCCCGCGCACGTCGACCTGGAGGTCACCGGATGGTGGGCACCGCGCGACGCGATGTCCACGGGCCAGGGCGCGCGGTGGCGGGTCCGATCGCGGCGCCGGCAGGTGCCGCGGGTGCGCTACCACCTCACGCCGTGGCGCCGGGTGATGCGCTGGGTTCACGGGACTCCCGTCGACCACCCGGGGCTCCACCAGCTGGTCGCGGAGGCCTTCCACCTCGACGACGTGCGGGAGGAGCGCCACCGACGCGCGGTGGCGCTCCGTCCGGCACGTGCGACGCCGCCGCCGCCCGACCTCGGACCGGGCGGCGACTGGTCCGAGGACTGACCCCGGAGCCCTGGCACTCGCCTCAGACGTTGGCCTTCTCGGCAGCGATGGTGGTGTCGGGGCCGTGGCCGGTGTGCACGACCGTCTCGTCGGGCAGCTCGAAGAGGCGCTGGCGGATGGAGTCCTTGATCAGGTCGCCGTCGGAGAAGGAGCGCCCGGTGGCACCCGGGCCGCCCTCGAACAGGGTGTCGCCGGTGAAGACGCACCCGAGGTCGTGGACGTAGAGGCACACGGCGCCGGGCGCGTGGCCGGGCGTGTGGATCACCGTGACCGCCGCGCCCCCGATCGTGAGGGTCATCCCGTCGGACAGGTCGACGTCCCAGAGCTCGGCACCCGGCTCGTCGCCGCCGTGGGTGAGCTCCCACAGCGGTCGGTCGTCGGGGTGGAGCAGGATCGGCGCACCCGTGGCGACGCGCAGCGCCGGCGCCACGCCGACGTGGTCGTCGTGGGCGTGGGTGCACACGATCGCCTTCACCGACCGATCCCCCACGAGGCGCAGGATGGCGTCGACGTCGTGGGGTGCGTCGATGACGAGGCACTGCTCGTCGTCGCCGATGACCCAGACGTTGTTGTCGACCTGGTGGGTCTCCCCATCGAGGGAGAAGGTCCCGGAGACGACCGCGTGGTCGACCCGCGCCGTCATCAGAGCACCACCACGGACCGCAGGACGTCGCCGTGGTGCATCTTCTCGAAGGCGGCCTCGACGTCGTCGATGCCGATCTCCTCGGTCACGAACGCGTCGAGGTCGAGGCGGCCCTGCTGGTAGAGGTCGACCAGCATCGGGAAGTCGCGCGAGGGCAGGCAGTCGCCGTACCACGACGACTTCAGCGAGCCACCGCGCCCGAAGACGTCGATCAGCGGGATGTCGGGGACCTTCATGTCCGGGGTCGGGACGCCGACCAGGACCACGGTGCCGGCGAGGTCACGGGCGTAGAACGCCTGCTTCCACGTCTCGGGCCGCCCGACCGCGTCGATGACCACGTCGGCACCGCCCTCGTGGCCGGTGCCGTCCGGCGGCGGGGTGAGCGCGCGGATCGCCTCGACCGCGTCGGTCTCCTTGGAGTTCACCGTGTGGGTCGCGCCCAGCTTCTTCGCGGTCTCGAGCTTGCGGTCATCGATGTCGACGGCGATGATCCTCGCCGCGCCGGCGAGCGCGGCGCCGGCGATCGCGGCCGCACCCACGCCGCCGCAGCCGATCACGGCGACGGTCGACCCGCGCCCGACGTTGCCGGTGTTGATCGCGGCTCCGAGGCCGGCCATCACGCCGCACCCCAGGAGCCCGACGGCGGCCGCGCGGGCGGACGGGTCCACCTTGGTGCACTGGCCGGCCGCGACGAGCGTCTTCTCCGCGAACGCACCGATGCCGAGCGCGGGCGAGAGCTCGGTCCCAGCCAGGTCGCCCTCGGCGAGCGTCATCTTCTGGGAGGCGTTGTGGGTGGCGAAGCAGTACTGCGGCTCGCCCCGGTTGCAGGCCCGGCAATCACCGCACACCGCGCGCCAGTTGAGGACCACGAAGTCACCCGGCGCCACCGAGGTGACGTCCGGTCCG
The DNA here is from genome assembly GCF_018275325.1 of Nocardioides palaemonis. Taxonomy (NCBI): domain Bacteria; kingdom Bacillati; phylum Actinomycetota; class Actinomycetes; order Propionibacteriales; family Nocardioidaceae; genus Nocardioides; species Nocardioides palaemonis. The sequence goes on from NZ_JAGVQR010000004.1 coordinate 83,450, forward strand.
ACGGCCTCGACGACGCCGGCCGCCTCGTGGCCGAGGAGGAAGGGGAAGTCGTCGTTGATGCCGCCCTCGCGGTAGTGCAGGTCGGTGTGGCAGACCCCGCAGGCCTGCACCTTCACCACGGCCTCCCCCGGACCGGGGTCGGGGACGTTGATCGTGGTGAGCTGGACCGGCTCGCCCTTCGCGAGCGCGACCACTGCCTTGACCTGCTGCATCTGTGCCTCCTTGCACGGGGATGTCGACACACGGGGGGTGTCGGCACGGGGGGTGTCACCGCAGAGCCTCGCAACGTCGTCCAAGCCCGTGCAACCCCGCGCGCCCCGACCGCGTCCTCACCCCGAACGACGATGATCGAGGGGTCAGCAGGATGGATGGAGCAGTGACGACGAAGACCGAGGCGGAGGTGCCACGGGGGTCGGACAAGGACGCCGACTTCTCGGCGTACATGGCTGCCCGCCAGGCGGCGCTCTACCGCACGGCGTACCTCCTCAGCGGTGACCACGCCGGCGCCGAGGACCTGCTGCAGAACGCCTTCGCGAAGCTCTACCTGTCGTGGGACAAGGTCCGTGACCACGCGGCCCTCGACGGCTACGTCCGCCGGGTGATGGTCAACGAGCACAACTCGCTGTGGCGTCGGGCCTGGAAGCGTCGCGAGCACTCCACCGACCGGCTCCCGGAGGCGGGCGCCGACGACACGTACGACGACGGCCTCGGCGGTGAGCTGTGGGCGTTCGTCCAGACCCTCCCGCCCAAGCAGCGCTCGGTGGTCGTCCTGCGCTACTACGAGCAGCTCAGCGAGGCCGAGATCGCCGACGTGATGGGCATCTCGACCGGCACGGTCAAGTCCCAGGCGAGCCGGGCCCTCGCGGCCCTGCGCGACCGCGCTCCCCAGTCACTGAACCCCCACCAGTCCGGAGACGACGTCCGATGAACCACACGCCCCTCGAGGACCAGGTGCACGACGCGCTCGCGCGTCGGGCCAAGCCGCTCCAGCACCCTCCGCTCGCCCTCGGCGACGTCCGCCGGCGTGCGCGCCGGATCCAGGTCCGCCGTCGCGTCGCCGCCGGCGTCGCGGTCGCCGCCGCGCTCGCGGTCGCGGTCCCCGTCGGGCTCGCGCTCGACGGGCCGGCTCGGCGCACCGAGCAGCCCCCGGTCGACCGCACCCCCGGCGTCGTCGGCACGGTCCGGGTCGACCCGCGCAGCGCGAGCGTCGGTTCCGGACCCGGCGCACCGCTGGTCGACGTCGCCGCCCAGACGGTGACCCTGGGCGACGAGGTCGTCGAGCTCCCGAAAGCCTACGAGCTGGCCACGCCGTTCGGGGACGGCTGGTTCGCCGCCCTGCGACAGGACGACGGCGCCTGGACGGTCAACTGGCTGACCCCGGACCTCGAGGTGGAGGACTTCACCGACGGCACCAGCGAGCCGGTCCTCGCCCCCGACGGCTCGCGCTACGCGGTGGCGTCGTTCGACAGGGTCGGCACCTGGGCCGTGATGAGCTACGACACCGCGCGCCAGGAGCCCGAACGCCCCTGGGCCTCCGTCGAGCAGGCGTCCCCGGGATCCACGGTCGGCATCGTCGGGTTCGTCTCCGAGGACCAGGTGCTGGGCTACCAGCTCGACGCGCAGACCGGGACCTCCTCCTACTTCGTCGCCGAGGGCGAGGAGGTGACGCCGTACGACGGCATCGAGGAGGCCGCGAGCGCCTCCCCCGCGACCGGGATGGTCGCCGGTCGGACCACGCTCGCCGACGGCCGCTCCTGCGCCGCCACGTTCGACGGGGCCTCCCGGTCCGCCGAGCCGCTGTGGACCGACTGCGACCGCGAGCTCAGCCAGTTCAGCCCGGACGGCAGCCTGGTCGCGGCGTTCGGCGCAGGGGACCCGAACGCGGCCGGCGACGAGTCCGGGGTGTCGCTGCTCGACGCCACCACCGGCCGCTCGCTCGTCGACTTCGAGGTGACGCCGGTGCGCAACCGGGTCGTCGGGATCGCAGACCAGGTCGTCTGGGAGGACGACGAGCACCTGCTGGCGACCTACACCGACGGCGACCAGCAGTTCGTCGTGCGCCTCGGGGTCGACGGCAGCGTGGAGCGGGTGGCCGGACCGGTGACGGTCGAGCTCGGCACCGTGGGCCTGCGGCTGACTCCTGGGCGGCTCAGTCCAGGTCGGTCTTGAAGCTGGCGAGCAGGCGGCCGATGACCTCCTGCTGCTCCTCCTCGGTCAGCGTCTCGGGGTAGCCCGGGACGTAGATCCGCACGTTGATCACCCACGCGGAGTCGAGGAACATGATCCCGAACTGGTGCGCGATCTCCGACGGGTCGGTCGTGGTGTCGACGACGTGCCAGGCGCTGTACTTCCCACCGGCGACGGCGTCGTCCTGGCGCACCTGCACCTTCGGGCCGCCGTGCTCGTTGATCCACTCCTTGGCGAAGGCGTCGAGCGACGTCTTCGCGGTGAGGCTGGGGGCGAACGTGACGGCGCTCTGCCCGTCGTTCCAGCCCTGGGCGATGCCGTAGTCGGTGAGGTGCTTGTAGGTCGAGAGGGCGTGCATGCTCGCGCCCGGGACCTTGATCCGGCCACCGTCGGCGGGCGGGTACGAGGTCGGGGTGGGCACCGGCACCGGCGACGGGGACGCGCTCGTCGAGGAGTCCGTCGAGCCGTCGCCGGAGCCCGCGGACCCCTTCTCGTCGGCCGACGAGCCGCACCCGGCGGCCAGCGCCAGCACGGCGGTCGCGGCGAGGACGCCGCACGTACGCAGGGACCACACCCGAGATCGCATGCGCTGGAGCCTAGTCGGAGGGCAGGATGCTGCCGGCGCGAGATCCGCGACATAAAGTGGTTTCGGCCGCGTGCCCCGGGGGAAAGGACAGACCATGCTGCCGCTCGAAGACAGGGAACTGCTCAACCAGACGATGCTCGGGTTGAACATCGATCCCGAGACCACCGCGTCGTTGATGGCCTCCTTCGACAAGGCCGCCACCGGTGTCGAGGCCAACCCCGTCGCTCCGGTCCAGAGCGCGTCGTTCGGCGACTCCTACACGGGTGGCTACCGGCTCGGCACCAACGTCGAGATGGCGACCCAGGCGGTGCACGACGCCCTGCTGGGCCTCGCCAACGGCCTGCGTGGCATGAGCTCGTCCATGGACGAGCTCGTCAAGGACGTCGAGAACACGACCGAGCAGACGACCGCCACGATGATCCGGTTCCAGCAGGCCACCGACTGCGTCGCTCCGCCGACGTTCGCGCCGGCCGCCTCCTGCACCGCCCCGACCACCGAGGAGGGCTGAGGCGTGACCAAGGGACCCAACCGCCTCCGCCTCGACGAGTACCTCACCTCCGCCTCCGGTGGACTCGTCGAGAACGCCGGGCGTGACTGGAAGAAGAAGGCCACCGACCTCCGCGAGCTCGGCGACGCCCTCAAGCAGGCCGCGGCGCAGGCCGAGCTCCGCATCGGCGAGCAGACCATGTCCGGCCCCGCGATCCGCGCGGCGATGGAGAAGTCGTCCGCCTCCCTGATCACCCGGTCCGAGCAGCTGACCGCGGCCGGCGAGGCGCTGCGCCAGGTCGGCGAGCTCATCGCCGACGCCCGTGACCAGCGCGACTCCCTCGCAGACCTCGGCGAGAAGCCCGCGCCCTACCAGGCCCCGCCCTCCGGCGGCACCCAGCCCACGCCCGAGGAGATCCAGGCGCAGGCGGACGCCTCGCAGGCCCGCGCGAACGAGCGCACCGCTTGGCAGTCGCAGTACGACAAGCAGGAGGCCAAGGCGCTCGCCCTGACCAAGCAGATGGACGCGGCGTTCCTCGGCGCCATCCCGCCGATGAAGGAGATCCACGGCCAGCCCGATCCGACGGAGCCGCCGCCGACGGTCCCCGGTGGCCCCGGCGGCACGTACCTCCCCGGCACGCAGGCGCCCCCGGTCACCGGCGGCGGCAACGGCGAGACCGGCATCAAGCGCGACCCCGAGACCGGCATCGTCGACAACGGCAACAACAACGGCAACAACAACAACACCAAGCACCCGCCGACGACGACGCCGACCACGACCCCGACCTCCACGCCGACGACGACCCCGACCACGACACCGACCACCACGCCGACGACGACCCCGACCCACGTGCCGACGACGTCGGTGATCGGGTCGTCGCAGGACGGCATCGCCTACCACGGCGGCTCATCGACCGCGCCGGGCTCGGCCGGGGTGACCGGCGGGTCGGGCGGCGCCAGCTCGGCCGCCGCCCTCGGCGGTGCCGGCGGGGCCGGCGCCCTCGCGGGCGGCGCGGTCCGCTCCGGTGGTGTCCCCACGGCGGCCAGCGGCGGCTCGGCCACGCGCCCGATCGGCTCGACCGGCCGCACCGGCAGCGCCAGCGCCCTCTCGCGCGGCGCCACCTCCTCCAGCACGTCGGCCGCCCGCTCGGCCGGCACCACCGGGTCCACCGCCCGGGGCGCCGCCTCCGGCAGCACGGCCGGGCGCGGCTCGGCAGGCTCGGCCGGCAGTCGCGGGAGCGCCGGCAGCGCCGGCGCGCGCGGCGCCGCCGGCGGCTCCGGCTCCCGGTCCGGCTCGGCGGGCTCGAAGGCGGGCTCGACCGCGGGCGGTCGCGGCAGCGGGGCCCGCGGCACCGGCTCCGCCGGTGGTCGCGGCGGACGTCGCTCCGAGGACGAGAAGGCGCAGGGACGCGACGCCCTGGTCTACGACCAGGACTGGCTGGGCGACGACGACGTCGCCCCCGGCGTCCTCGACTGAGGTGTCCCCGGCCGCGACATGAGGCGCGACCGGGGTGATCGTGATGCAGGTCCCCGCTCCCGGGCGGGGATCTTCGTCATTCCCGAGTCGAGGAGGACACGGCTCAGGCCACGACGGTCGTGATCGGCTGCGAGGAGTCGGCCGGCAGGTCCAGCAGGGACGGCGTACGCCCGCGCAGCACCAGCTCGGAGCCGAGCGCGGCCACCATGGCGCCGTTGTCGGTGCACAGCCCGGGGCGCGGCACGCGGACCCGGATGCCCTTCGCGCTGGCACGCTCCTCGGCCATCGCGCGCAGCCGGCTGTTGGCCGCCACGCCCCCACCGATCAGGATGTCCTCGATCCCGCGGCTCGACGCCGCGTCGATCGCCTTGCGGGTCAGCACGTCGCACACCGCCTCCTGGAAGGACGCCGCGACGTCGTTGACGTCGATCGAGGCACCCTCGCGCTGCTGGGTCTCCACCCAGCGCGCCACGGCCGTCTTGAGGCCGGAGAAGGAGAAGTCGAAACGGTGCCGCTCGAGGTCGCGGCGGCTGGTCAGGCCGCGCGGGAAGTCGATCGCGACGCTGTTGCCGCTGCGCGCCGCCTTGTCGATGTGCGGGCCGCCCGGGAACGGCAGCCCGAGCAGCCGGGCCACCTTGTCGAAGGCCTCGCCCGCGGCGTCGTCGATCGTCGCGCCCATCGGCTCCACGCCGACGGTGACGTCGGTGACCTCGAGCAGGCTGGAGTGGCCGCCGGAGACCAGCATCGCCAGGCACGGCTCGGGCAGCGGCCCGTGCTCGAGCTGGTCGACCGCGACGTGCGCCGCGAGGTGGTTGACGCCGTAGATCGGCTTGCCGAGGCCGAGGGCGAGCGCCTTGGCGCTGGCCACCCCGACCAGCAGCGCGCCCGCGAGCCCGGGCCCGCTGGTGACGGCAACGGCGTCGATGTCGCTGAGCGCGATGCCGGCGGTCTCCGCCGCGCGCTCGATGGTCGGGACCATCGCCTCGAGGTGGGCCCGGCTGGCGACCTCCGGGACCACCCCGCCGAACCGCGCGTGCTCCTCCACGCTGCTCGCGACCGTGTCGGCCAGCAGCGTGCGCCCGCGCACGATGCCGACGCCGGTCTCGTCGCAGGACGTCTCGATGCCGAGGACCAGGGGCTCGTCAGTCATTGGCGGTCGCCGTCCTCGTGCGGGCGGCACCCGGCAGCCACCGGCACATCACCAGGGCCTCCGAGCCGTCGCGGTAGTAGTGCGGCCGCACGTCGATCACGCTGAACTGGCGCGCGACGTAGAAGCCGAGTGCCTCGGCGTTGGCGACGCTGACCTCGAGCAGCATCCGCGACGCGTCGTCGGTGCCGACGAGCATCTCGTCGAGCAGCCGGGAGGCCAGCCCACGTCGGCGGGCATCGGGCCGCACCCCGATGCGCAGCAGGTCGATGATGTCGCCGGCGCTCATCGTCACGGCGTAGCCGGAGAGGTCGTCGGTCACCACGAAGCGGCGGCCCGGTCCCTCGATCTCCTGGCGCAGCAGCGCCTCGCTCCACGCGTCGGGGCCGAAGAGCTCCTGCTCGAGCTCGACGAGGGCAGGGAGATCGGCCAGGGTGGCGGGTCGGATCACGACACGGGCTTTCTGGGTGCGCCGGCGACCGCGTCGGGTCGCCGGAGGTAGAGGGGTTCGGGGTCGAGCAGCTCGACGTCCTCGGCGCTCACCGCCGCCGCCATCCACGCGGCGCTCGGGCGGGTCACCGCGAGGGCGGTCGGGAAGGCGTCGGGGTAGAGCTCGGGGCCGGCTCCGGCGACGGGCGCCGTGGTGGCGACGTCGGCGGGCCGCGTGACCACGGGTCCCTCGAGGCGGCGTCCGTCGGCGTCGTAGGAGGCGAGGTAGACCTCCTTGCGCCGCGCGTCGGTGGCGACGAGGAAGCCGCCGGTGGCGGCGCCCGTGCCGACGACCTCGACCGCGACGGCGTCGAGGGAGCAGACACCGTAGACGGGGACGTCGAGCACGAAGCCGAGCGTACGGGCGGTGACCAGCCCGACCCGCAGGCCGGTGAACGGTCCCGGCCCGACGCCGACGGCGATCGCGGTGAGGTCCTGGCGGACGATGCCGGCGTCGTCCATCGCGCGCGCGATGAGCGGCGCGAGGTGCTCGCCGTGCTTCATCGGTGCGGTGGACGAGTGCTCCACCACGACGCGGTCGCCGTCGTGGAGCGCGACGGTCACCAGCGAGGTGGCGGTGTCGAAGGCGAGCAGCACGGCGTCGAGGTTACTGGCCGACGACCCAGCGGAGGGAAACGCGACGCGGGTCGACCTCGTCGTCGGGGGCGGTCTCGCCCACGGTGCGCTCGATGAGGACCTCCAGCCGGGCGTCGGCGAGGCCCTCCGCGAGGCCCGCACCCCACTCGACGACGGTGACCGAGGACTCCAGCGGCGTGTCGAGGTCGAGGTCGTCGAGCTCGGCGAGGCCGCCGAGGCGGTAGGCGTCGACGTGCACCAGGTCGGGTCCCTCGACCAGGGACGGGTGGACCCGCGAGATGACGAACGTCGGTGAGGTGACCCCGCCCCGCACCTGCAGCCCCTCCCCCAGGCCCTGGGTGAAGGTGGTCTTGCCGGCGCCGAGCTCGCCGGTGAGCACCACGAGGTCGCCGGCGACCAGGGTGTGGCCGAGCCGCTCGCCCAGCGCACGCATGGTCTCGGGCTCGCGCGCGTCGAACGACGTGCCGAGCCAGCGCGCGAGCTCGACGTAGGGGCTGTGGCGCCCGGTCTCGACGAAGCCGAGCGCCTCCCAGAACGCGACGGTGTCGGGGAGCTCCTCGCGGGCCAGGACCCGCACCGCGGAGTGGCCGAGCGAGGCGTCGACGGCCGCCTCGACCAGCGCGGTGGCCACGCCCCTGCCCTGGGCCGAGGGCGTGACGCCGAAGCGGCGCAGCACCATGCCGTCGGGCCCGGGGTCGAGCACGACGCAGCCGACCGGCTCACCGTCGAGCCTGGCCACGAGCCCGCCGCGCCGGCGCAGCATCCGCGCGATCGACACCTGGTCCTCGGCCATCGCGTCCGCCGGCGGGTCCAGGGGCGGACGCGCGCCGAACGCCTCGCGGACCACCGCGAGCACCTCGGCGGCCGCCTCGGGTCCCACCCGAGACACGTCGACGCTCATCGGCGCTCCTCCTCCGCCTGGGCCCGTTCTTCCTTCAGGGCCAGCGCGATCAGGTCGTCGATCTCCGCCGTGACGTCCTGGTGGCGCTCGAGGAGCACCATGTGTCCCGCGCCCTCGCACTCGAGCAGGCTGGACCCCGGGATCCGGCTGTGCAGCTTGCGGCTGTGGCCGACCGAGGTGATCTTGTCGTCGGTGCCGCAGATGATCGAGGTGGGGACCGTGCCGAGCGCGCCGAGGTGGTCGAACTTGTCGAGCGAGGCGAAGGCCGGGTAGAAGTCCGCGACCACGGCGAAGGGCGTCGCGTTGAGCATGCCGTAGACGAACTCGACGAGCGCCGCCGGTACGTCGTCGCCGAAGGCGTAGCGGTCGGTGAACACGTCGGCCACGGCGTGCCCCCAGGAGCGAGCGAGGTCGACCACCTTGTGGCCGCGGTCGAGGGTGCGCACGGCCCGGCCCACGAATCGTCCGCCGAGGCCGAGCGGCAGCATCGGGAAGAGGATCCGGCCCGGGTCGAGGCCGCCCGCGGTCGTGGACACCAGTGCGGCGCCGAGGACGGTGTCGCCGAACATCTCGGGGAACTGCTCGGCGAGCGAGATCACCGTCATCCCGCCCATCGAGTGACCGACGACCACGCAGCGCCCGGGCACGGTGTCCTCGATGACGCGGCGCAGGTCGGAGCCGAGCTGCTCGATGGTGCAGTGGTCCTCCGGGGAGCGCGCGGAGCGTCCGTGGCTGCGCTGGTCGTAGAACACCGTGCGCACCTGGCCGCGGTAGGCCGCGCGCTGGTAGTGCCAGCTGTCGAGGGTGAGGGAGTAGCCGTGCACGAACACGACGGTGATGTCGTCGTCGGTCGAGGCGGGCCCGCCGACGTCGGCCGGCTCGTCGATCTCGACGTGGAGGTCGACCGCGTCGTCGGCGACGACGACACGGGGTGCGCTGCGCAGCGAGCCGAGGGCGACCTCGTCGCCGGCCTGCCGGTTGCCGATGACGCGGGACTGCCGGGCGATGCCGACGGCTCCCGCCGCAGCGGCGAGACCGGCGGCACCCACGACGGTGCCGAAGATGCGGCCCTTGACGCTCATGGTGCGGTCCCTTCCTCGTCCGGGTCGACGTCCGAGTCGACGTGGCGGCGCACCAGGCGGCCACCGACCCGCGTCACGACCTCATAGCTGATCGTGTCGGCAGCCGCGGCCCAGTCCTGAGCAGTCGGCTCACCCCGATCACCGGGCCCGAACAGGACCACCTCGGTGCCGGGCGGCGGGAGCTCGCCGTGCAGGTCGACGACGAGCTGGTCCATGCAGACCCGGCCACGGACCGGTCTCAGGTCGTCGCCCACCCACACCGACGCGCGGTTGCTCGCCGCGCGCAGGATGCCCTCGCCGTAGCCGACCGGCACGACGCCCACCGTCGTGTCGTGGTCGGCCACCCAGGTGTGGCCGTAGGAGACGCCGTCGCCGGCCGCGACCGGCTTGCTCATCACCAGCCGCGCGCGCACGGTCATCGCCGGCCGCAGGCCGACGCGCGGCGCGACGCCGGGCGCCGGGTCGAGGCCGTAGGTCGCGATGCCGCAGCGGACGAGGTCGAAGTGGGCCGAGGGGCGCAGCAGCGCGGCGGCGGAGTTGGCGAGGTGGGTGACGTCGGGGTCGAGACCGGCGGCCGCCGCGAGCGCGACCGCCTCGCGGAAGGCGGCCTCCTGCGCGTCGTTGGCCGGGTGTGCCGGCTCGTCGCTCGCCGCGAGGTGGGACCAGAGGCCGGTGACCCGGATCCGGCCGGCGCGCTCGTGGCCGGCGGCCGCGGCGAAGAGGTCGCGCCACCGGTCCCGCGACGCGCCGCCACGGGACAGGCCGGTGTCGACCTTGAGCTGGACCCGTGCTCCGCCCTCCCCCGCGCCGCTCCCGACCGCGGCGACCTCGTCGAGCTCGTCGACGGTGTAGGCGGTGACCTCCACGCCCGCCGCGACCGCGGCGGCGAAGTCGTCGCCGGGCGCGCTCAGCCAGCACAGCAGCGGGCCGTGGTCGCCCGCCGCGCGGAGGGTGAGCGCCTCCTCGATCGTGGCGACGCCGAGCCAGTCGGCGCCGGCCTCGCGGGCTGCCGCGGCGGCCTCGACCATGCCGTGGCCGTAGCCGTCGGCCTTCACGACCGCCATCAGCCCGACCGGGGCGTCGGCCGAGACGAGCTCCTTGAGGACCCGTACGTTGTGGCGGATCGCCGCGACGTCGACCACGATCTCGGCACGAGGCACGGGACCGGTCATGGCACCGATCATCCCAGTTCCGCCAGGGTGTCGCGCACGACCTGCGGGATCTGGACGGCGACCCGGCTCGCGGTCAGCGGACCGCCGGCCGCCGCCTCCGTCGCCGCGGCGCCGTGCAGCCACGAGCCGACCGACGCGGCGTCGTAGGGCGTCAGGCCGGCCGCCAGCAGCGCCCCGACCAGCCCGGCGAGGACGTCGCCGGCACCGGCCGTCGCCAGCCACGGGACACCCGTGGTGGTCGCCCGCACCCGGCCGTCCGGGTCGGCGACGAGGGTGTGGTGGCCCTTGAGCAGCACGACGCACCCCCAGCGCCGGGCGGCCTCGCGCACGTGGGCCAGGGGGCGCGCCTCGACGTCGGCGCGCTCCGCGTCGGTCATCGCGGCCAGCTCGCCGGCGTGCGGCGTCAGCACGGCACCCGGCAGCGGCGCGTCGACGTGGCGCAGCGCGTCGGCGTCGACCACGACCGGGACGTCGTCGGCGAGCGCCTCGGCGAGCATGCCCGCGGCGTCGTCACCACCCCCCGGACCGACCACCCACGCCTGGACCCGGCCGTCCCCGACGACCTCGGGGTGGGCGACCCTGACCCGGTCGGCGACCGAGGACGCGCCGACGTAGCGGACCATCCCGACGAGCCCGGTGTTGGCGCCGGCCACGGCGAGCAGCGCGGCACCGGGATAGGTCGCGGAGCCGGCGCGGACGCCCACCACGCCTCGGGAGTACTTCTGGGCGTCGGGCCCGGGGCGCGGCAGCAGGTCGCGGACGTCCGCGGGCTGGAGCGCCTCGACGGCGGCCGGCCCGAGGTCGAGGCCGAGGTCGACGAGGTGGAGCGCCCCGCAGGCCGTGGCGGACGGGTCCACGAGGTGGGCGACCTTGTGGGTGCCGAAGGTGACGGTGAGGTCGGCGCGGACGTGGGGGCCGTCGACCTCGCCGGTGTCGACGCCGAGCCCGGACGGGACGTCGACCGCGACGACGGGGACGCCGGCCAGCCGTTCGACCGCACGCGCGGCGTCGTCGCGCAGGCCGGGCCGGCCGCCGATGCCGAGGATCCCGTCGAGGACCACGTCGGGCGACGGGTGGAGGTCGGCGAGGTCGCGGGCCGCGCGCCCACCGGCCCGGCGCAGCGCTGCGAGGCCGTCTGCGTGGGTGCGCTCGGCCAGCAGCAGCGCCTCGACCGACGCACCGCGGGCGGCCAGCCGGGCGCCGGCCCACAGGGCGTCGCCGCCATTGTCACCGGGCCCGACCAGCAGCAGCACGCGACGCCCGTAGGCGCCACCGAGCAGGTCGACGACGGCCGCGGCCAGCCCGGCGGCCGCGCGCTGCATCAGCGCCCCGTCCGGGAGCCGGGCCATCGCGGCCTGCTCCGCCCGGCGTACGTCCTCGACGGTGTGCGCGCGCAGCACGCGATCAGCCCTCCAGCACCACGACTGCCGACGCGATGCCGGCGTCGTGCGAGAGGGAGACGTGGACGTGGGCGACGCCCAGCTCGGCGGCGCGGGCGGCCACCGTGCCGCGGATCTCGAAGCGCGGCCGGCCGGTCTCCTCCGAGACGATCTCCGCGTCGAGCCAGGCCATCCCGACCGGGGCGCCGAGCGCCTTGGCCATCGCCTCCTTGGCCGCGAAGCGCGCCGCCAGCGAGGCCGCCGGACGGCTCGCCTCGGCCGTGGTGAACAGTCGCCCGCGCAGGGCGGGCGTGCGCTCGAGGGACTGCACGAAGCGGTCGATGTCGACCACGTCGATGCCCACCCCGATCACTGGCACGGCGTCCGTCCCTACTCGACCGTGACGGACTTGGCGAGGTTGCGCGGCTGGTCCACGTCGTGGCCGAGCTGGGAGGCGAGCTCGCAGGCGAAGAGCTGGAGCGGCACCACCGCGACGAGCGGCTGCAGCAGCACCGGCACCTGCGGGAGCGTGATCAGCACGTCGGCGTAGGGCTCGATCGTGGTGTCGCCCTCCTCGGCGAGGCAGAGGGTGCGGGCGCCACGGGCGCGGACCTCCTGGATGCCGCTGAGCATCTTGTCGTGGAGCTGGTCGCGACCGCGCGGCGGGACGACGCACAGGATCGGCAGGCCCTCCTCGACCAGCGCGATCGGGCCGTGCTTGAGCTCGCCGGCCGCGAAGCCCTCGGCGTGGAGGTAGGCGATCTCCTTGAGCTTGAGCGCCCCCTCGAGCGCGACCGGGTAGCCGGCGTGGCGACCGAGGAAGAGCACCGAGCGGCTGCCGACGTGGTCGCGCGCGAGGGCGTAGACCTCGTCGGCCTTGTCGAGGACGGCCTGGACGTGACCGGGCATCTGCTCGAGCTGGTCCATGACCTGGGAGATCTCGTCGCCGAAGCGGGTGCCCTTGACCTGGGCGAGGTAGAGGGCGAGGAGGTAGCAGGCGACGAGCTGGGTCAGGAAGCCCTTGGTCGACGCGACGCCGATCTCCGGCCCGGCGTGGGTGTAGATCACGCCGTCGGACTCGCGCGGGATGGTCGAGCCGTTGGTGTTGCAGATCGCGAGCACCTTCGAGCGCTGGACCCGGGCGTGGCGGATCGCCTGCAGGGTGTCGGCGGTCTCGCCGGACTGGCTGATCGCCACCACGAGGGTGTCGCTGGTGAGGATCGGGTCGCGGTAGCGGAACTCGCTGGCGAGCTCCACCTCGACGGGGATCCGGCACCAGTGCTCGATGGCGTACTTGGCGACCATGCCGGCGTAGAACGAGGTGCCGGCCGCGATGATGATGATCTTGTCGATGTCGCGCAGGTCCTGGTCGGAGAGCCGCATCTCGTCGAGCTGGAGCAGCCCGTCCTCGCCGCGGCGGCCGAGCAGCGAGTCGGCCACGGCGCGCGGCTGCTCGAAGATCTCCTTGCGCATGAACCAGTCGTGGCCGTCCTTCTCGGCGGCCGACAGGTCCCAGTCGACGTGGTAGCGGGTGCCCTCTGCGGGCGTGCCGTCGAAGCCGGAGACGCTCACGCCGTCGCGGGTGATGGTGACGACCTGGTCCTGGCCGAGCTCCATCGCCTCGCGGGTGTGCTCGATGAAGGCCGCGACGTCGGAGCCGAGGAAGTTCTCCCCCTCGCCGATGCCGACCACGAGCGGCGAGTTGCGCCGCGCGGCGACGACGCGGTCGGGGTCCTGCGCGTCGACCGCGACGAGGGTGAAGGCACCCTCGAGGCCACGGCAGACGTTCTGCATCGCCACGGTGAGGTCGACGCCGGTCGCCAGCTGCTCCTCGAGCAGGTGGGCGGCGACCTCGGTGTCGGTGTCGGAGGCCATCTCGGTGCCGGCGGCCTCGAGCCGGTGCCGCAGCGCGGCGAAGTTCTCGATGATGCCGTTGTGGACCACGGCGACGCGGCGCTCGCGCCCGACGTGCGGGTGGGCGTTGCGGTCGGTCGGCGCACCGTGGGTGGCCCAGCGGGTGTGGCCGATGCCGGTGGTGACCGGCGGCAGCGGCGTCTCCGCGATGGCCTTCTCGAGGTTGGCGAGCTTGCCGGCGCGCTTGTCGCTGACGATCGACCCGTCGTCGACGAGCGCGATCCCGGCGGAGTCGTAGCCCCGGTACTCCAGGCGACGCAGGCCCTCGATGACCACACCCTCGGCGGCCTTGCCACCCACGTATCCGACGATTCCGCACATGGTGGCGCAGTCTATCGGCGCCCCTCGGCAGGGTGCTGCATCGCCCGGTGCCGCGGCGGTGCAAGAATCGCGGCCATGTCCGAGGCCCCGGCGCCGCCGCACGGCGCCCCCAACGGGAGCGAGGCCTCGCCGTACGTCGAGCTCGAGCGCGCCGCGTGGGCGGAGCTCGCCGGCACCGCCGAGACGAGCCTCACGCCCGACGAGGTCGTCCGCCTGCGGGGACTGGGCGACCAGCTCGACCTGCGCGAGATCGAGCAGGTCTACCTCCCGCTGTCGCGGCTGCTCAGCCTCTACGTCGCGGCCAACTCCCGGCTGCACCTCGAGCAGGAGGAGTTCCTCCACCGCGTCACCCCGCCGCGTACGCCCTTCGTGATCGGGCTCGCCGGGTCGGTCGCGGTCGGCAAGTCCACCACCGCCCGCGTGCTGCAGCAGATGCTGGCGCACTGGCCCGAGCACCCCAACGTCGCCCTCGTGACCACCGACGGCTTCCTGCTCCCCAACGCCGAGCTCGAGCGGCGGGGCATCCTGCACCGCAAGGGCTTCCCGGAGTCCTACGACCGCAAGGCGCTGCTGAAGTTCGTCATCGACATCAAGTCCGGCAAGGACGAGGTCGAGGCGCCGATCTACTCCCACCTCGTCTACGACGTGCTGCCCGACGAGAAGGTCGTGGTCAAGCGCCCCGACATCGTCATCGTCGAGGGCCTCAACGTCCTGCAGCCGGCGCGGGTGCGCGACGACGGCCGCACCGGGCTCGCCGTGAGCGACTTCTTCGACTTCTCCGTCTACGTCGACGCCGCGCTCACCGACATCAAGCGCTGGTACGTCGACCGGTTCCTGCGCCTGCGCGAGACCGCCTTCCGCGACCCCGCGTCGTACTTCCGCAAGTACGCCGCGCTCTCCCACGACGAGGCCGTCGACCAGGCGACCCGGATCTGGGACTCGATCAACGAGCCCAACCTCGTCCAGAACGTCGCCCCCACCCGCTCGCGCGCCAACCTCGTGCTGCGCAAGGACGCCGACCACTCCGTGCGCTACGTGCGGCTGCGCAAGCTCTGAGTCGCGCGTCGGTGGGACGTCCGCCCGCGGGACGTCATGGCCGTCGGTCGTTCGCGTCGCCGGTCGCCATGACCTCGTCACGCCGCGTCGACCCAGCCGCCGGCGCGCAGGCCGCGCTCGACCTGGTCGAAGAAGTCGTCAGCGGCCACCCGAAGCCCCAGCAGCGGCAGGCGCAGGACACGGGCGTCGCGCAGGACCACCTCGTTCTGGCGCAGCGCATCAGGCACGACCGAGGTCGCCCACGAGTGGTGGATGCCGTCGATCTCGACCACCAGGTGGAACGCGTCCCAGCAGACGTCGAGGTAGTACCGGCCGCCCCTGCCCCGTCGGACCACCTGTCGGTCGGGCTCCGGCAGGCCCCGGCGCCGGCACTCCCGCGCGACGTCGAACTCGCCCAGGGAGCGCACCCCGCCGAGCAGGTCGTTGACCACGTCGTGCATCAACCCACGGCGCCGGTCACGCCTGACCGCCAGCAGCGCACACCCCAGGTGATCCGCCGTCGTGAGGCCCTGCTGGACCGGCATCGTCAGGAGGAGTGCGGCCTGCCTGTCGGTGCACGCCCACATCGCCGCGCGCACCGCCGCCACTGGCACGCGGGTGCGAGGGACGCCGGACGGTGCGCGATCGTCGGCTGACCAGCGGCGGGTGCGTCGCACGTCGAGGCCGGCCCCGCGCAACGGCTTCACACCACGCGGCACCGACACTCGGTGGACGGTCGTGTCGTAGCCAGTGAGCCCGGAGGCCACCAGCGACGACTCCCCGTCCAGCATGGCGCGGTCGCCGCCCTCGAACACGGCTGCCCAGTGCCTGCCGAGCTCCGACACCGGCCCGGTGTGCAGGCACAGGGCCCTCGACCACACCCGCTGCCACCGCCGTGCTCGAAGCTGGGCGCGGACCTCGCCGCGCGTCATGCCCGCGGCGTAGGCCTGGGCGCGTGACACCACCCCGCCTTGCTTCGCTGCGAGGGCCGCGACCCCCTCCAGGGTCCGTTCGCGCTCGTCGCGGCTGCGTCTGCGTCGTTCGTCCATGGAGCGAGGCTCCGGCTCGGGTACGACAGAAGGGGCTGGCCCGACGGCCGCCCTGTGGACGAGCACGTCGGCGGGCCAGCTGTGGACGTCGTGCGGACCGCGCCCCGCCGCAGCTGCGATGCCGACGCGCACCCCCGGCGCGTACGTCATGGCCGCCGGTCGCCGGAGTGACCGGCCGCCATGACGTCGGCGGCTCCTCGCGACTCCGACGCGCAACGCCGGCGCGTACGTCATGGCCGGTGGACCCCCAGGCGACCACCCGCCATGACGTCCGCAGGCGGGGTCCCCTCAGGAGGACGCGACGGTGAAGCGCTGGCGGCGGTGCTGGGGCCGCTCGATCTCGTCGACGAGCGCGAGGGCGTAGTCCTCGGCGCTGACGAAGTCGCCGGCCGGGGTGTCGAGCGAGGTGGCGTACGACCCGGTGCGCTCGCCGGGGGCGATCACGGGCGCCGGGCTGAGGAAGGTCCAGTCGAGCGACTCCGGCGCGGCGCGGAACAGGTCGAGCGCCTTCGCTCCGGAGGTGGCCTCCGCCTGGTACTCCTCCGGGAAGCCGTCGGAGTCGAGCAGGCGGGTGCCGTCGGGGGTGAGCAGCGAGCCGGCACCGCCGACGAACAGCACGCGCGCGTCGCCGGCGTGGTCGATGAGGGTGGAGACCGAGGCGAGCCACGGCTCGTGCGACTCACCGGTCCGGCTCGGGCCGGTGGCCGAGACGACGACGTCGTGGTCGGCGGCGGCAGCGCGCACGGCGTCGGCGGAGCCCATGTCGGCCCCGGTCGAGCGGCTCAGGGCGGTGACGTCGTGGCCGCGGGCGGTGGCCTCGGAGGCGATGCGGGAGCCGACCATGCCGGTGGCGCCGAACAGGGCGATCTTCATGTGGTGTCCTTCGTGAGTGGGTGGACCACCGACGGTAACCACTGGTAACCAAGCACTTCAACGTGCTATGAGTACCTCATGGTGACCATGGACCGCGGCGACGCCTTCGACCCCGACTGCCCCACCCGGGTCGTCCTCGACCGCATCGGCGACAAGTGGACCGTCCTGGTGATCGGGGCGCTCGAGCCCGGCAGCCTGCGCTTCACCGAGCTGCGCGCGCGCATCGGCGGCGTCGCGCCCAAGGTGCTGACCCAGACGCTGCGGGCGATGGAGCGCGACGGCCTGCTGACGCGCACCGTGCACGCCCAGGTGCCGCCGCGCGTCGACTACGAGCTCACCGCGCTCGGCGCCTCCCTCACCGCGCCGATCGCGACCCTCACCGACTGGGCCGAGACCCACCTCCCGCAGATCCTCGGGTCCCGCGAGACCTACGACGCGGCCGCCGAGGCGCGCTGATCACAGCCGCTTCTGCAGCTCGAGCAGCGTCTCGAGCGTGCGGTAGCCCAGCGCGTCGTTGACCGCGTTCATGTGGGTGTTGACCTCGGCGTTGGAGGTGTCGACCGCGACCAGGCCCGGGTACGTCGCCAGCGCGAGGTCGTGGGTCGCGACCTTCAGCGCGAGGCCGAGCCGGTGGCCGCGGTGGGACGGGTCGACCAGGGTGATCCCGACCTGGCCGTGCGTGGTGTCGGTGTCGTTGACCCGCACGTCCGACGAGCCCGCGACGGAACCGTCCGGGGCGATCGCGAGGGCGGTCAGGACGTGGCGGCCGATGCCGGCCTGGCGCTGCTCGGCGGCGCGGATCCGCTCCGGGCTCCACTCCGAGGCGCTGAGGTCGAGGTCGCCGAGCGGGATCTCGTCGAGCAGCAGGCCGAGCAGCCGACCGAACGACGCGAGGTGCTCGTCCGGGCAGACGGTGTCGAAGGTGACGACCCGGTAGGCCGACGCGCGGGCCACGTCGTCGAGGAGTCCGTCGCGCCGCGCGAGGTAGTCGGCCAGGGCGAGCTCGCGGAACGCCTCGCGGCTCGCCACCTCGTAGCCCAGCGCGGCCGCGAACGCCTCGGGCGGCGTGCCGGACTCCCCCGGCGCGACGTAGACCTCGCCGTGCAGCGTCGTACGCCCGTCCCCCGCAGCGACGACCTCCATCTCCTGCACCAGCCGGCGGCCCGTCCCCTCGCGGGTGCGGTCGGGACGGACGTAGGCGTCGACCGACGCGGTGTGCAGGTTGTCCTTCAGGGGCCGCACCAGCAGACCGGCGCCGACCATCTCGCGGCCGTCGATGGCGGCGAGCACGGTGAGGCCGCCCTCCGGGTTGTCCGCCGGCAGCGAGACGCGGGTCTGCTCCCACGCCGGCCACGGGTTCCCCGGTCGGTGGGCAGTGGCGGCTCGGCCCACCTCCCACCACGCCCGCAGCGCGGCCTCGTTGCGCGGGTTGAGCTGCTCGATGTCGACCACGGAGCGACCGTAGCCGCGCCCGACCCCCGCCCGCACCGGGGTATCTGGGGACGAAATGGGGGTGAAAACGGCCCACCGGCCCACCATTTCGTCCCCAGATACCCCCCCGGAGGGCGGGGCCTAGCCGCCCTGCGTACGCCGCTGGCGGGCGCGCGCCCTCTCGATCCGGTCGGCCTCGCGCAGCGGGGCCCGCGAGACCACGCGCCCGCGCCAGCGCACGAGGAGGCCGATCACGAGCACGAAGGCAGGGACGCCGATCCCGAGCCACAGCCACGTGGTCCGCGGCGACGTCGTCTCCACCACGGAGCCGTCCGGCGAGACCCACAGAACCCAGGTGTCGCCGACCTCGTGGTCGGGGCGTCCGGCGCGGTGGAAGGTCGCGGTGCGGTCCTCGCCCCCGTCGCGCCAGGCGAGGTCGTAGGTCGTGCGCACCTTGCCCTCCACGCCCCGGTCGCCGGGCACCGCGCCCTCGCGCACGGCGACGACGGTCGTCTCGCGCGCGTCGGTGCCGCCGCGCAGGTGGGTGAGCGAGCCGGGCCTCAGGACGGCCAGCCCCGCGGCCAGCACCAGCCCGACACCGAGCGCCAGCACCACGTCGCGCAGCGAGAGCCAGCCGGGGATGTCGGGCGCGCCCCCGTCGGGGCCGGGGCGCGGGTCGGTCGTCACGACAGCGCGAGCTGGCGCTGCACGACCTCGGCGAGGCGCGACGCCACGCCGTGCGCCTCGTCGTGCGACGGCGCCTCGACCATTACCCGCACGATCGGCTCGGTGCCCGACGGCCGGAGCAGGATCCGCCCGCGGTCACCGAGGGCGGCCTCCTCCTCGGCGAGGGCCGCGGCCAGCACGGCGTCCTCGTCGGCGCGGGTCTTGTCGACGCCGGAGACGTTGAGCAGCACCTGGGGCAGGCGGGTCATCACCGACGCGAGGTCGGCGAGGGAACGCCCGGTGGTGGCCATCCGCTCCATCACGTGGAGCGTGGTGAGGATGCCGTCGCCGGTGGTGGCGTGGTCGCTGAGGATGACGTGGCCGGACTGCTCGCCGCCGAGGTTGTAGCCGGACACCTTCATCGCCTCGAGGACGTAGCGGTCGCCCACCTTGGTCTGGCGCACGCCGACACCGTTGGCGCGCAGCGCCTGGACGAAGCCGAGGTTGCTCATCACGGTCGCGACGACCGTGTCCTTGGCGAGGCGCCCCTGCTCCTGCAGCGACAGCGCGAGGATGGCGAGGATCTGGTCGCCGTCGACGACCTCCCCCGCGGCGTCCACGGCCAGGCATCGGTCGGCGTCGCCGTCGAGCGCGAAGCCGGCGTGGGCGCCGTGCTCGCGCACCGCCGCCTGGAGCGAGGCGAGGTGGGTCGAGCCGCAGTCGTCGTTGATGTTGAGCCCGTCGGGGTCGGCGTGGATCGCGATGACGGTCGCGCCGGCGTCCTCCAGCGCACGCGGGCCGGCCGCGTGGGCCGCGCCCTCGGCGCAGTCGAGGACGACCTTGAGCCCGACGAGCGGGTGGGTGATCGTGCTCTCGAGGTGGGCGGCGTACTCCTCGACGGCCGTGTCGTAGACCGTCACCCGGCCGACGTCGCCGCCGCGGGGGCGCTCCCACGGCTCGCCCATCCGCTTCTCGATGGCGATCTCGATCGCGTCGTCGAGCTTGTGGCCGCCGCGGGCGAGGAACTTGATGCCGTTGTCGGGCATCGGGTTGTGCGAGGCCGACAGCATCACGCCGAGGTCGGCGCCGAGCCGGTCGGTCATGTAGGCCACGCCGGGCGTCGGCAGGACGCCGAGCAGCAGCACGTCGACGCCGGCGGAGGCCAGCCCCGCGACCACCGCGGCCTCGAGGAACTGCCCGGAGATGCGGGTGTCGCGCCCGACCACCGCGAGCGGCCGGTGCCCCTCGAACTCGCCGCGGTCGGCGAGCACGTGGG
Source organism: Nocardioides palaemonis (assembly GCF_018275325.1). NCBI lineage: Bacteria > Bacillati > Actinomycetota > Actinomycetes > Propionibacteriales > Nocardioidaceae > Nocardioides > Nocardioides palaemonis. The sequence goes on from NZ_JAGVQR010000004.1 coordinate 103,518, forward strand.
CGGCGCAGACGGACAGCTCGAGCGCGAGCTCCGCCGTGAGGTCCGCGTTGGCCAGGCCCCGGACGCCGTCGGTGCCGAAGAGTCGTGTCATGGCCCGGGAGCCTACGACGCGGACGGCCCCGGCGTGGAACCGAGGCCGGACGTGCGACGAGGCCCGCACCGTCGTCGACGGTGCGGGCCTCGTGCGGTGCAGGTGCGGGTCAGCGCTTGCTGAACTGCGAGGCCTTGCGGGCCTTCTTGAGACCGGCCTTCTTGCGCTCCACGACGCGGGCGTCGCGGGTCAGCAGACCGGCCTTCTTCAGCGCCGGGCGGTTGGCCTCGACGTCGACGGCGTTGAGCGCGCGGGCCACGCCGAGGCGCAGGGCGCCGGCCTGGCCGGCGATGCCGCCGCCGTGGATGCGGGCGATCACGTCGAAGCGGCCCTCGAGCTGCAGCTCGACGAACGGCTCGTTGGCGATCTGCTGGTGCAGCTTGTTGGGGAAGTAGCTGTCCATCGTGCGGCCGTTGATGCGCCACTCGCCGGTGCCCGGGACGATCCGGACGCGGGCGACGGCCTCCTTGCGGCGGCCGGTCGCGCCGGCGGGCGCGATGGTGGCCGGACGGGCCGGGGTGTCGGCCGAGGCGGAGCTCTCGGACGTGTATGCCACGCCGTCGGCGTCGGTCTCGAAGGTCTCCTCGACCTCGGTGGTGTTCTCAGTCATCTGTGAGTCCTCAGTCACTGGGAGATCTGCGAGATCTCGAACGGAACGGCCTTCTGGGCCGCGTGCGGGTGGTCGGGGCCGGCGTAGACCTTGAGCTTCTTCAGCATCTGGCGACCGAGCTTGTTCTTCGGGAGCATGCCCCACACGGCCTTCTCGATGGCCTTGCGGGCGTCCTTCTCGAGCAGCTCGCCGAACGGCGTGGCGGAGAGGCCGCCCGGGTAGCCGGAGTGGCGGTAGGCCATCTTGGTGGTCTTCTTGGTCCCCGACAGCGCCACCTGGGAGGCGTTCACGATGATGACGAAGTCACCCATGTCCATGTGAGGGGCGAAGGTCGGCTTGTGCTTGCCGCGGAGGAGGTTGGCGGTCTGGACGGCGAGGCGTCCGAGGACCACGTCGGTGGCGTCGATGACGAGCCACTCGCGCTGGATGTCAGCGGGCTTGGGGCTGTACGTGCGCACGGCGGTATCCCGTTCTGGTTCGTTGGTCCCGGCCCCCGGACGAGGGCCGGCTGGTGCTGCTGCGGCTTCTGACGAACACGGCCCGGATCGCTCCCCCGACGAAGGAGGGATGACGTCCGGATCTGCGCCCCGCCCCGAGGGAGCGGACGCGGCAGGAGTCGCGACCAGCAAGGTTACGGCGCGCCGGGCGAGGGGGTCAAAACGCCGCAGGGCCATGATGGGCGGGTGCGCAACGGCGGCGTGTCCTTCTGGTGGCAGCAGGTCGGGCTGCCCGTCCCCACCGACCGGCTCGAGGGTGACGTGACGTGCGACGTCGCGATCGTCGGCGGCGGGCTCACCGGACTGTGGGCCGCACACTACCTGCGCGAGGCCGACCCCTCCCTCGACGTCCGCGTCCTCGAGGCCGAGTTCGCCGGGTTCGGGGCGTCGGGACGCAACGGCGGCTGGCTCTCGAGCGAGCTCCCCGGCAGCCCCCGCGCGTACGCCCGCGCAGGCGGCGCGGACGGGGTGGCCCGGATGCGGGCCGCGGTGCGCGCCACCGTCGACGAGGTCATCGGCGTCACCGAGCGGGCGGGCATCGACGCCGACGTCGTGCGCCACGGCGTCCTGCACGTCGCCCGCTCCGCGGCACAGGCCGAGCGCCTCGGCGGCGAGCTCGACGCCGCCCAGGTGGCCGCGCGGATCCGGGTCGCCGGGGCCGTCTCCGGCCACCTCGACCCGGACTGCGCCCGGGTGCAGCCGGCCCGGCTGGTGGCCGGCGTGGCCGACCTGGTGCGCGCGCAGGGCGTACGCGTCCACGAGGACACCCGCGTGCGGTCGGTCGAGCCGGGTGCGGCGGTCACCGAGCGCGGCACCGTCAGGGCGCCGGTGGTGCTGCGCTGCCTCGAGGGCTTCACCGCCGGCCTGTCCGGCCACCGACGCGACTGGCTGCCGATGAACTCCGCGATCGTCGTCACCGAGCCGTTGACCGACGCGCAGTGGGACGCGATCGGCTGGGCCGGCGAGGAGCTGCTCGGCGACGAGGCGCACGCCTACTGCTACGCCCAGCGCACCGCCGACGGGCGCATCGCGCTCGGCGGACGCGGCGTGCCCTACCGCTTCGGGTCACGCACCGACGTCGACGGCCGCACCCAGGAGTGGACGGTGGAGTCGCTCCGCACGACGCTGGCCTCCCTCTTCCCGTCGCTCGCGGGGATCGGCCTCGACCACGCGTGGTGCGGGGTGCTCGGCGTCCCCCGCGACTGGAGCGCGAGCGTGTCCTACGACCCGGTGACCGGCCTCGGCCACGCCGGCGGCTACGTCGGCTCCGGGCTGACCGCGACCAACCTCGCGGGCCGCACGCTGCGCGACCTGGTGCTGGGCCGCGACACCGACCTGACCCACCTGCCCTGGACCGGTCACCGGGTGCGGAGGTGGGAGCCCGAGCCGCTGCGCTGGGCCGGCGTGCACGCCCTCTACCGCCTCTTCCGCGCCGCCGACCGCCGCGAGGACGCCGGCCTCGCGCGCACCAGCCGCGTCGCCCGCGTCGCGAACCGGGTGGCCGGTCGCTGAGCGTGACGCGCGACGCAGGCCGCACCGGGTGCTGGACACCTGATTCGCGGTGGTGGTGGGGCCCGGTCTAAGTTGGTCGGACACCCACGAACGTACAAAGACGTATGAACAGGAGCCGACGTGACCGACGTTGCGGCCAAGGATTCCCTGACTGTCACCGACAACCGGACCGGTCAGACGTACGACATCGCGATCACCGACAACACGATCGCCGCGAAGGACCTGGGGCAGATCCGCCTCACCGACGACGAGCCCGGTCTGGCCACCTACGACCCCGGCTTCGTCAACACCGCCTCGTGCCGCTCGGCCGTCACCTACATCGACGGTGACAAGGGCATCCTCGAGTACCGCGGCTACCCGATCGAGCAGCTGGCGGAGAAGTCCAACTTCCTCGAGGTGGCCTACCTCCTCATCAACGGCGAGCTGCCCACCCAGGAGCAGTACGAGTCGTGGGTGCACGAGATCACCTACCACACGTTCGTGCACGAGAACGTCAAGACGTTCATGCAGGGCTTCCGCTACGACGCCCACCCGATGGGCATGCTGATGGCCTCGGTCGGCGCGCTGTCGACGTTCTACCCCGACGCCCGCAACATCAGCGACGCGGACAACCGCCACATGCAGATCGTGCGCATGATCGCCAAGATGCCGACCCTCGGCGCCTGGTCGTTCCGCCACGCGCAGGGCAAGCCCTACGTCTACCCCGACAACGAGCTCGGCTACACCGCGAACTTCCTCTCGATGCTCTTCAAGATGAGCGAGTCCAAGTTCGAGGCCGACCCGCGCCTGGTCAAGGCCCTCGACGTGCTCTTCATCCTGCACGCCGACCACGAGCAGAACTGCTCGACCAACGCGGTCCGCTCGGTCGGCTCCTCGCAGGTCGACCCGTACTCGGCCGTCGCCGCGGGCGTCGGCGCCCTCTACGGCCCGCTGCACGGTGGCGCCAACGAGGCCGTGCTGCGGATGCTGCGCCGGATCGGCTCGAAGGAGAACATCCCCGCCTTCATCGAGGGCGTGAAGAACGGCAACGAGCGGCTGATGGGCTTCGGCCACCGGGTCTACAAGAACTTCGACCCGCGCGCCACGATCATCAAGAAGGCCTGCGACGACGTCTTCGAGGTCACCGGGGTCAACCCGCTCCTCGAGATCGCCAAGGAGCTGGAGAAGATCGCGCTCGAGGACGAGTACTTCGTCAAGCGCAAGCTCTACCCCAACGTGGACTTCTACTCGGGCCTGATCTACGAGGCCTTCCAGTTCCCGCCGGAGATGTTCACCGTGCTGTTCGCCATCGGCCGTACGCCCGGCTGGCTGGCGCAGTGGTCGGAGCTGGTGCAGGACAAGGACCAGAAGATCGCCCGCCCGAAGCAGATCTACACCGGCGACCGCCAGCTCGAGTTCGTCGCGGCGTCCGAGCGCTGGAAGTGAGCTAGGCCCGACCAGACCCACGCACCGTCGAACGCCCCCGGCCATCCGGCCGGGGGCGTTCGTCGTCGGTGCGGGTGGTGCTCAGCGGGTGACGACCACCGTCCTCGTCCCGGTCGCGGCGAGGTGGTCGGCGTCCCCGCCCCAGCTGGCGGTGACCGTCCAGGTGCCGGCGGTCCCGGGAGCCTTCGTGGCCACCGACCACGTCCCGTTGGCCGCGACGGTCGCGGTGACCGCCTTGGGCGACTTCTGACCGGCCAGGGTGAAGGTGATCGTGATCCGACTGCCCTGGTGCGCCGGGCTGAGGGTGCCCGAGACGGTCATGGTGCGACCCCTGCCGACCGACGGCATCGCGTTGATCGCCACGACCGCGCGCACCCCGACCGTCTGCGCCGCGCTGGTCGACCCCTGTGCCGTGGTCCCGCCGGCGAAGACGGCCCGGTAACGGGTGGTCGCCGTGGGCGAGACGGCGGCGAAGGCGTACCTTCCGGTCGCGTCGGTGACCGCGCTCAGCCCGGTCGCCTGCCAGGTCGTGCTGCCGACGGCCTGGGACTGGAGGGCCACCGTGGCGCCGGCGATCCCGGTGCCGCCGCTGGTCACCCTGCCCGAGAGCGCCGTGGACTGCCCGATGGTGGTCGTCGCCGGCGTCGGCGTGCCCAGGGTGGTGCTCGACGCCGCGAGGCCGATGGTGAAGGCCCACGACCGCACCGGGCTGACGTTGCCCGCCGGGTCGATGGCGACGGCCCTCAGGGTGAGGGTCTGGCCGACCGTCACGGGACCCGTGTAGAGGGTGCTCGTGGCGGTGGGCGTCGACCCGTTGGTCGTGTAGCGGACCTGGGCCGTGGGGTCGTCGGTGCTGAGCGTCACCTGCTGCGCCGCCGAGAACGTGCCGCCCGCCGGGGTCGCGGACACCGTCGGTGCGACGGTGTCGATCAGGTACGTCTCGCTGGCGATCGCCGACGTGCTGCCGTCGGCGCCGAAGGCCCGGAACCTGAGCTGGGTCGTCCCCTCGGCACCGATGGTCACCGGGCCGGTGTAGAGCGTGCTGGTCGCGGTCGGGTCGGTCCCGTCGGTGGTGTAGCGGATGTCGGCCGACGGCTCGTTGGCCGACAGCGTCACCTGCCGGGCGCTGGTGTAGGTGCCGCCCTTCGGCGTCGCGGTGACTCGCAGCTCGGCGAGCTTGCCCTGGACCACGAACTGGTCGGTCTGACCCAGCGGCACGGGTGCGGCCAGCGGGACGCCGGCGCCGGTCGTGGTCCGCTCCATCCGGAACACGTTGGTGCCGTAGGGGCTGCCGACGACCGCGTGGGGCGTGGCGCCGTCGCCGACGTAGCCTGCGGGAGCGCCGGCGTCCCACCGCAGGAACGGTCCGACCGGGCCCCGCAGCATCTGCCCGAAGTCGCACGGTGCGCTGAGGCACCCGGTGTCGTCGGTCATGAAGATCGAGCCCGCGCTGTCGGCCACGAGGTCGACGACGCCGTACGGGTGGGTGACCCGGTAGGTCGCCCCGGGCACCAGGTTGTCGGCCCGCACACGGATCCGTGCGAAGGCGATCTGGTCGTTGGCCTTGGGCACCCCGCCGCCGAACGCCGCCTCGGCACCGAGGACGAGCCGGGCGCGCGTGGCACCGGCGGTGAAGGTGGCGTCACCGGCCCACCAGAACGACTCGTCGGGGAAGTTGCCCGGGAAGGCCAGGGGCGCGGCCGGGTCGGGCAGGTCCCCGACGATCGGGCACAACGGGTCGTCGAGGCACAGCTCGAGCTTGGCCGGCTGGAGCGTCGCGGACCCGAGGTCCTGGTACCACGCCGGGTAGCCGTTCGCGGCGGACACCGGACCCACGGCACGCAGGTTCTTGATGTCGTAGGCAAACACCGCCACCGGTCCGGGGGTCCCGAGACCGCTCACCGCGAGGGCACGGACCGTGGTCGGGCGGCCCACCGTGATCGGTCCCGTGTAGGCCCGGGTGGAACCGGCCGGCGCTCCCGTGCCGTCGACGGCCGGGGTGGTGTTGTCGGTCGTGTAGAAGATGTCGGGCACCGAGCTGCTGAGGGTCACCTGCTGCGCGCCCTCGAACGTCGTCCCGGTCGGGTCGGGGGTGGCCGACACCGTCGGCAGCGCGCCCTCGACCCGGTAGTCCTCGGTGTAGACCTCCGAGGTGACCGACGGGTCGTCGAGGTCGACGGCCATGTACTTCAGGGTCGTCAGGCCCGCACCGACGTGGGCGACGTCGGACTCCTGCGTGCCGGGGAGCGGGTCGCCGTCGGAGTCGACCTGCGGGGCGCTGCCGTCGGTCGTCCAGACGACCGTGGCCTCGCCCGGGAAGGACGACGTGAGGTGGACGTCCTGAGCGGCGGCGTAGAGGCCGCCGCCGGGCGAGGCGGTGGCGCGCAGCTGCGCGATCCTGCCCTGGACGGTGAACATGTCGGTCTCGGCGGTGCCCACCCCCGGGCCCTCGACCCGGAAGTAGTTCGTGCCGCGCGGGCTGCCGACGACCTGGTGCTCGACGAGCGGGTTGCCGACGTAGCCCTCCGGCGCGGCGGGCGCGACGGCGGGGTCCCACCGGAGGAAGGGTCCGACGCGACCGTCGAGCGCCGCGTCGAAGCTGGTGCACGGCGTGGTCAGGCACCCGACGTCCTCGGTCATCCGGGCCCGCCCTCGGTCGTCGGCCCGGACCACGTCGACGCCGTAGGGCGTGGTGATCGTGTAGTCGGCGCCGGGCGTGACGTCGTCGAGGCGGATCCGCAGGCGAGCGAAGGCGATCTGCCCACCCGGCACGACGTCCGCGGCGAAGGCCGCCTCCTGGGCGAGCACGAGCAGCGCCGTGCCACCACCGGGCAGGTCCATCGCGGCCTCGCCGGACCACCAGAAGCTCTCGTCGGGGAAGTTGTCCGGGAACGACAGCGGCCGGCTCGGGTCGGGCAGGTCGCCGACCACGGGGCACAGCGGGTCCTGCAGGCACAGCTCGAGGCGGACCGGGGGCTGGCCCGGGCCGGAGCCGCTGGAGGTGCCGTCGTCACCGAACCAGAACGGGTAGCCGTTGGCGCCGTCCACCGGACCGACGTCGCGGAGGTTGCCGCCGTGGCGGTTGGCCGGGATGTCGATGTTGTAGGTCTCGGTCATCACCGTGGACTGCCCGGCCGTGCTCGCGGCCAGGAACTTCAGGGTCGTGAGGTCGGTCAGGTGGATCGGGTCGTTGATGTACTCCACGCCGTGCACGACGCCGGTCACCTCCATGGTCACCGGGTCCTGCACGATCTCGGGGTCCACGCCGTCGAGGGAGTAGAAGATCCGGGCGGCGGGGTCGGTGGCGGTCAGCTCGACGTCGACGGCCGCGCCGAACGAGCCGCCGTGCGGGCTGGCCTTCACGTCGGGGGCGTCGATCGTGTACTCGCGCCGCACCACCGGCGAGGGGTTGCCGGCGTCGTCGTAGGCGATCGCCTTGACGACGGTGGTCGCCTCGTCGAGGTTGCCGTTGACCGGGATGCGGCCGGTGTAGCGGGTGCTCGCGTCGGTCGGGTCGGCCGGGTCGGCCCCGCCCGGGGGCACGTTCGCGATGGTGTAGAAGATGCGCGGCGAGGCTGCCTTGGCGTCGGTGGCGGTGAGCGTCACCAGCTGCGCCGAGGCGTACGTGCCGCTCGACGGCGTCGCGCTCAGGCTCGGGGCGCCGGTGTCGACGACGTAGGCGATCTCGGTGGCCGCGGCGGGCGCCCCGGTGACCGGGTCGGTCACCGCGAGCCCGGCGACGGCGTTGACCGCCCGGATCGTGACGTCGGCGGTCACGGGCAGCGGGCCGGCGAGGACCGACGCGGTCGCGCCCATCGTGCCGGTCGCCGTGGCGGGCTGCGAGCCGTCGGTGGTGTACCAGATCTCCCCGCCCGGCTCGGTCCCGGTGAGCGTGGCGTCGAACCCGGCGGCGTACGAGCCCGCGACGGGGGACGCCAGCACGCGCGGCCGGGCGATCTTGCCCTGGACGGAGAAGAGGTCGGTGCGCGCCACCTCCGTCTCGACCACGGTGCCGTCGGGCTCGTCGGTCAGCTGGACGACCGAGACGTGGTTGCGGCCCAGCGGGCTGCCGACGACGCGGTGCGCGGTGACCGCGTCGCCGAGGAAACCGGCCGGCGCCGCGGGCGCGACGGCGGGGTCCCAGCGCAGGAAGGCGTCGCCGACGCCTCCGTCGCCGGAGTCGGCCAGCCCGGCGAAGTCACCGCACGCAGGCGTGAGGCAGCCGACGTCCTGGGTGTCGTTGATCCGGAGCTCCCCCTTGGCGTCCGGCGTGACGGTGTAGGTCTTCGAGCCGTAGGGGTAGTCGACGCGGTAGCGGCCTGCCGCGGGCACCGTCAGCCGGATCCGGATCCGGTTGAAGCCGATCTCCTGGCCCGGGCCGTCGGCGGCGAAGGCGGCCTCGGTGGCCATCTCCACGATCCCGTCCACCGCGCCGGTCAGGGTGGCGCCCGCCTGGAACCAGAATGCCTCGCCGTCCGGGGCCACGAGCGTGGCGCGGGCGCCGAGGCAGTTCGGGCCGTCGAGGCAGAGGTCGAGCCGGTCGCTGCCGGCCGTGATCCAGGTCGGGAAGCCCGTCGCCGGGTCGACCGGCCCCACCCCGACCGTCGCCGCACCCGCGGTGGGCACCAGTCCGAGCTGGGCGGTCAGCAGCGCGAGCAGCCCCACCAGCGCGATTCCGAGCCTGCGCCGCCGGGGCGTCCGCCGTGTCCCTGCTCGCTGGATCCTCATGTCGTCCCCTCCCTGGGCCAGATCGGCCCATCGTGGGAGGGGGCTGTTGGGAAATCCTTGGGGTCAGCGCTCGAAGACGGCCGTGGTCCGTCCCGGCACCGTCACCGCGTCGGCCGCGACGGTGCTGCCCTTGACGACCGGGTCGGCACCCGACGCCTGGACCCGGTGGAGGTGCCAGCCGGATCCGGTGCCGGCGACCGTGGTCGTCTCGGGCGAGGCGTTCACCACCACGAGCACGCCGTCGCGACCCGGGTCCGCGTCGGTGCCGCGGGTGTCGTCGACGAGCATCGCGACGACCCCGGGGTCGGTGTCGAGGAACGACACCTTCGCCTGGATCGCCTCTAGCGAGCCGAGCCGGAACAGCCGCGACGACGTACGGATCCGCAGCAGGTCCTGGGCGGCCGCGTGCGCCGCGTCCATCGCCGCCGGCCCGGGCTTCAGCGCAGGGTCGGCCAGCAGGGGCGCCATGAAGGGCCACTTGGCCTCGTTGTCCGCCTTCGGCGGCAGCCCCGACCCGAACGTGTTGTCGCGACGCTGCCAGTCGACCCGGTTGAACCAGTCGCCCGAGTCGTAGGAGTTGCGGTCGAGGCTCTTGCTGCGCAGCAGGTCGGTGCCGGCGTGCCAGAACACCACGCCCTGCGAGAGCGCGACGGTCGAGAGCGAGACGGTGTTCATCCGCACCCGGTCGGCCATCGAGGTGCCCGCGGGCAGCTTGAGGGCGAGCGAGTCGTAGAGCGTCTCGTTGTCGTGGGCGTCGACGTAGGTCACCGTCTCCGACGGGTCGGCGGCGTAGCCGGCGGGCTGTCCGTTGTAGTCGACCTCCGAGCCGACCACGTCCTCGCCCGTCGAGCTGCGGAAGCGGAAGTCGGCGAGGTTGCCGGCCATGCCGAGGCGGACCAGGTCCTCGTCGTGCCGCAGCGCCGTGAGTTGCTCGTCGGGGGTGCCGTTGGCCGCAGCGCCGTTGGGGTCGGTGTAGAGCCCCGAGCCGAAGCCCTGCACCCGCGGGTCCTCGTCGAACGGACCGCCGCCGCGCACGGCGTCGCGCAGCCGGTCGCTGAAGGAGCCGATACCGGTCCCGGCGAGGTTGGCCTGGGTGGCCTGCACGAAGCGGGCGTCGTCGGCGACCTCGCCGAAGTTCCAGCCCTCGCCGTAGAGGTAGATGCCCTTCCCGTCGACGCCGTCGCGCCGCACGGTGAGCCGGTCGAGCGCGGCGCGCAGCCGGGTCATGTTCGCGAGCGAGTGGTGGCCCATCAGGTCGAACCGGAAGCCGTCGACCTTGTACTCCCGCGCCCAGGTGAGCACGGAGTCGATCATCAGCTTCTCCATCATCCGGTGCTCGGTCGCGGTGTTCGAGCAGCAGGTGCTGTTCTCGACCGCACCGGTGGCGGAGAGACGGTGGTAGTAGCCCGGGACGACCCGGTCGAGCACCGACTTCGGGTCCTGCCCGGAGGCGGCCGTGTGGTTGTAGACGACGTCCATCACGACCTGGAGCCCGGCGCCGTGCAGCCCCTGGACCATCTGGCGGAACTCCACCGTGCGGCGGGTGCCGTCCGGGTCGGTGCTGTAGGAGCCCTCGGGCGCGGTGTAGTGCAGCGGGTCGTAGCCCCAGTTGAAGCCGTCCCTGCCCGCGACCGCGCCGACGCACTCCTGCTGCTGCGGCGAGTCGGCGGGCAGCGCGCGCAGGTCGCAGTCGGGCGTCGCCTGGTCGGCGCGCCGCTCCTCGATCGTCGCGATGTCGAAGGCCGGCAGCAGGTGGACCGTGTTGAGCCCGGCGGCAGCGAGCCTCCGCAGGTGCCGCATGCCGGCGGAGTCACGTCGGGTGAAGGCGGCGTAGGTCCCGCGCTCCGCGGCCGGCACCGTCTCGTCGCCGATGGAGAAGTCGCGGACGTGCAGCTCGTAGACGTTGCGGTCCTCGGGCTGCGCGACGACCGGCGCGCGGTCGCGCGACCAGCCGGACGGAGCCAGGCGCGGGTCGTCGAGGTCGACGACGAGCGAGGCCTGCGAGTTCGCCGTCAGCGCGACGGAGTACGGGTCGGTGACACGGTTGGTGACCACCGCGCCTGCCGCCGGGGCGAACACCGTGACGTCGTAGGTGTAGGCCGCACCGCGCCACGAGGCGGGGCCGGTGACCTGCCAGGTGCCGTCGTCGCGGCGCCGCATCGGCACCGTCCGACCGGCCACCCGGGCCGACACCGACTGCGCCGTCGGCGCCCACACCACGAGGGTCGGGCGAGCGCCGCGCCACGTCACGCCGAGGTCGGCGCGCGCGGCGTCGGCGTAGACGTCGTCGAGGACGCCGGGCACCTGGACGCCGGTCGCGTCGCGCAGCGCGCCGCCCGGGTCGTACGACGCGACCGCGAGCTGGCCGGTGAGGATCTCGGGGACCCGCCGCTGCGCGCTCCGGTCGAGGCGGAACGCCTCGTAGCCCTCGAGCTGCGGGAAGTCCGCCAGCACGTCGGCCGGCAGCCCGGCGGGGTCGAGGGTCAACGGGACCGACGAGCCACCAGTGACGGCCTCGGCGTCGACCGCGAGGTCACCGGCGCGCGAGAAGTGCAGGCGGTAGCGGCGGGAGGCGGCGTCCGGCACGTCCCAGGCGATGATCCCGCGACGCACCCACTGGGCCTTCGCCTTCGTCAGGTCCGGGGACGCGCCGCCCTGGCGCGAGGAGATCGTCAACCGGTGGGTGCCCACGTCGTAGGTGAATACCACCTGCACGCCTCCCGCGGGGACGTCGAAGCCGATGTTGGCGCCGTCGCGCGCCCCGTCCTGGCCGTAGTTCTCCGTCCAGGACAGCCCGTGGGCGACCTTGGTCTCGTAGCTCCCGGCGGGCAGCGTCAACGACGCGGTGTAGGTGCCGTCGCCGTCCGGGTCCTGGAGCCAGCCGCGCATGCAGTCCGGGGACCAGTCGGCCGGGCAGCCCAGCTCGGACTGGAAGCTGCCGGCGAGCGTGACGATCGGGTCCTGGGCGTCGCTGGTGATCCAGTGCGTGGCGTGGTCGTAGTAGAAGGTCACCGGACCGGGGGCGGCGACGTCGAGCGGGATGTTCGCACCGCCCGGCACGCCCCCCGCCCCGTAGTTCTCCTCCCACGAGCCGTCGATCGCGGCCTTGTACTCGTAGCCGCCGGCAGGCAGGTCGACGGTGCGCTTCCAGACCAGGTCGTCGGCGTCGAGGGACATCTGCGCCTGGGCGCAGTCGGGCTGCCAGTCGCCAGGGCAGCCCATCTCGCTGTTGAGGCTGCCCGGCACGGAGACGGCCGACGGCTGGGTGACCGGGCCGCCGTCACCTCCTCCGCCGGGGGTCGGCTCCTCCTCGGGGTCGCCGACGGTGGCGTAGGACGACGCCACCGACAGGTTGCCGCTGGAGTCGCGCAGGACCGCGCGGTACTCGAGGAGCGTGCCCATGGCCAGCGACGAGACGTCGTGGAAGACCCGGTAGGGCGCGTTGTCGTCCGTGCCGAGCGCGGTCCAGTCGGTCGCGCCGACGGGCCGCCACGCGACCGTGACCTGGTTGAAGCCGCCGTCGGGCACGCCCACGGTGATCGGCGAACGCCCGCCGACGACGCCGCCGGCCGACGGCTTCTCGAGGTGGATCGCGGGCGCGTCCTTGCGCGGGGCGAGCCGGCGGTCGGCGCGCCACACGACCGCGGACAGCGGCGGCACGGTGATCTCGGTGCGGCCCTCCGCGTCGGTGCGCAGCCGGCCGCGACCGGCGGGCCACACCTGCGAGAACGACGCCCGCTGCATCTCGGTGCCGACCGTGACGGTCTTCGCGGTCGTCGCGTTGTTCAGCGCGACGAGGAGCTCGCGCTTCTCCCCCGCGTCGATCCGGCTGAAGGCGTAGATGCCCGCGTCGTTGGAGGCGTACCGGTGCAGCTGTGCTCCGTCGGCCAGCGCGGGGTAGGTCCTCCGCAGCCGGGCGAGGTCGCGGATCGTGCGGTAGAGCGGGTGGGAGGTGTCGTAGTTGGCGTCCGCGGTCGTGGCGTCGGTGCCGATCAGGTCGTTGTCGTTGTAGGACGCCACCTGGCTGGGGAACATGTCCTCGCGGGCGTCCTTGTCACCGCCGTCCCCGACGAAACCCTGCTCGTCGCCGTAGTAGACGACCGGCTGGCCGCGCGTCAGGTACATCAGCGCGTGGGCGAGCTCGTCGCGCTCGAGCACGGCGTCGGTGCCCTGCAGGAAGGTGCCGATCCGGCCCATGTCGTGGTTGCCGAGGAACGTCGGCGACGCGTAGGCGTTGGAGTCGGTGTCGGTGTACCAGTCGTCACCGGCGTAGAAGTCACGCAGCCGGGTCGTGGCGGCGCCCTTCGCGAAGCCGGTGCCGGCGGCCTGGAAGCCGAAGTCGAGCGTGGCGTCGAGGCGGCCCTCGGTGCTGAAGCGCGAGAGGTAGGCGGGGTCGGCGTCGTAGACCTCGCCGAACGCGAAGAAGTCCGTGTTGCCGATGTCGGCGGCGTGCTGGCGGATCGCCGGGGCGAACTGCTGCCAGAACTCCATGTTGACGTGCTTGACGGTGTCGATGCGGAAGCCGTCGATGCCGAAGTCCACCCAGGTCTGGTAGACGTCGGTCATCCCGTCGACGACCTCGGGCTTCTCGGTGAACAGGTCGTCGAGGCCGACGAAGTCGCCGTAGGTCGAGGACTCGCCGGCGAACGTCGAGTCGCCGCGGTTGTGGTAGTTCGTCGGGTCGTTGAGCCACGCCGGCACCTTGACCGTCCGGTCGGCGTCGTCGCGGAAGACCGGCGTGTAGGGGAAGGACGTGGCGGCGTCGAGCGCGGGGAAGGTGTCGCCGCCGGCGTAGTCGCGGTCGTCGAACGGCTGGCCCGACGCGTCACGGTAGGGCTCGGCGTCCTTGCCGACGTAGCCGTACTGCTGCTCCTGGTAGTCGATGACGTCGGCGGTGTGGTTGGTGATGATGTCGAAGAAGACCTTGATCCCGCGGGCGTGGGCCTTGTCGATGAACGCCTTCAGCTCGGCGTTCGTGCCGAAGTGCGGGTCGATGCGGGTGAAGTCGGTGACCCAGTAGCCGTGGTAGCCGGCGCTGGCGTCGGCGCCCGTGCCCTGCACCGGCCGGTTCTCGAAGCTCGGCGTCAGCCAGATGGCCGTGGTGCCGAGGCCGGCGATGTAGTCGAGCCGGTCGGAGAGGCCCTTGACGTCGCCGCCGTGGAAGAAGCCCTTGTCGGACGGGTCGAGGCCGGTGGCCATCCGGTCGCCGGTGAGGCCGCCCGTGTCGTTGGAGGTGTCGCCGTTGGCGAACCTGTCGGCCATCACGAAGTAGAAGTTCTCCCGCGTGAGCGGGGCGCGGAGCGAGGTGGTCGCCAGCCGGCGGTCGGCCGCGGTCGGGCGCGCCGCCGGCGCCGCGGCGGGAGCCACGGCGATCCGGTGGGTGGTGTCGTCGTAGCTGAACCGCAGCTGCGCGTCGTGCTGCAGCACCAGGGGGATGTCGGCGCCTCCGGCCGCGCCACCGGCCCCGTAGTTCTCCTCCCACGAGCCGTCGATCGCGACCTTGTAGGAGTAGGTGCCCGCGGGCAGGTCGGCCTCCAGCGCCCACGTCCCGTCCCCCTGGAGCGACAGCCCGGAGGCCGGACAGTCGGGCGTCCAGTCGGCGGCGCACCCGAGCTCGTCCTGGAGCGAGCCGGCGAGGGTGACGGTCGCGGGCGGCGTCCCCTCGTCGCGGGCGGCGAGCGCCGTCGTCGCGGGGACGACGGTGAAGCCGGTGGTGAGGGCCGTGAGGGCAGCGACGAGGGCGGGGGTGGGTCGACGCACAGGGACTCCCGAGTGAGCGGTCAGCGTGGCGTCCGTCACACTAGGGCCGAGGTGGCAGTGGTTGCAATCCCTGCAAGATTTTGCAGCGAAGCCGGGCTCCGAGAGTCTGCGCACCTTCCCAGCGCGCTCTCAGGGCTTCCACAGGGAGGCGGCGCACGGTGGAGGCATGAGCGACGGATTCCCTCCCCAGAACGGCGCCGGTGAGCCGGCCGACCAGTCCGTTCCCACCCCGCAGCAGCAGCCCGCGGGCGGGTGGCAGCACTCCCCCGGCTGGCCCGCCCCGGGCGGCACCCTCACCCAGCAGCGCCCGCCACGCCGACGTCGCGCCGGCCTGGCCGCCGCGGTGGTCGCGACCTCGCTGCTCGTCGGTGGTGGCGCCGGCATCGGCGGTGCCGCGTTCTGGGACGCCACCCACGACGACCCGGCCGGTTCCTCCAGCGCCAGCCCGGTCTCCACCTCGACGGTGTCGAGCCAGACCCGGTCCCCGGCCGCCGACGGGTCGGTCGAGTCGGTCGCGCAGAAGGTGCTGCCGAGCGTGGTGAAGATCAACGTCAGCGGCCAGCAGGGCGAGGCGTCGGGGTCGGGCATCATCCTCACCGCCGACGGCACCATCCTCACCAACAACCACGTCGTCGAGCTGGCCGAGAACGGCGGGACGCTCAAGGTCGACTTCAACGACGGCACCAGCGCCGACGCGGAGATCCTCGGCACGGACCCGCTGACCGACACGGCCGTCATCAAGGCGTCCGGCGTCTCGGACCTCACGCCGGCGACCATCGGCAAGTCCGCCAACCTCGGGGTCGGCGAGGGCGTCGTGGCGATCGGGTCGCCCTTCGGGCTCGACGCCACCGTCACCTCCGGCATCGTCAGCGCCCTCGACCGCCCGGTCAACGTCGGCTCCGACGACCAGGGCAACTCCACGACGTACCCCGCGATCCAGACCGACGCGGCGATCAACCCCGGCAACTCCGGCGGCCCGCTGGTCGACATGTCCGGTGCCGTGATCGGCATCAACTCCTCCATCCGCACCGCGGCCTCGCAGTCGGCGTTCGGCTCCTCCGAGCAGTCCGGCTCGATCGGCCTGGGCTTCGCGATCCCGATCGACGAGGTGATGCCGATCGTGGACCAGATGGCGCAGGGCGAGACGCCCACCCACGCCCGCCTCGGGATCCGGGTCGGCGACGACGCGTCCGGCGCGAAGATCTCCGACGTCACGGCCGGCTCGACCGCCGCCGACGCGGGCATCCAGGCCGGCGACGTGATCACGTCGGTGGACGGGAAGAAGATCACCGGCGCCGACTCGCTCGTCGCGACGATCCGCTCCTACCGCCCCGGCGACAAGGTGAGCATCACCTGGACCCGCGGCGGCGACTCCCAGGAGGCGACGGTGACGCTCGACAGCGACGCCACCTCCAGCACCAGCTGACCCGACACGCCCACCCGTCGCCCGCCTCAGGCCGGCCGCGCCATGATGGTGCGGCCGGCCTGTGTGCGTCACGGGAGACGGCCCGCCACTGGGAAGGAGCCACATGCAGCTCGAGTTGAGCGCCACCGACACCGACTTCCGCGCTCGGATGCGCGAGTTCTTCACCACGAAGGTGCCGCAGGAGATCCGGGACACCGTCCTGGCCGGACGCCACCTGGGCCACGACCAGATCGTGGAGAGCCAGCGCATCCTCAACGCCGAGGGCCTCGCGGTCCCGCACTGGCCCACCGAGTGGGGCGGGCAGGACTGGACCGACCTCCAGCGCCACCTGTGGCACGAGGAGATGCAGCGCGCCGGCGTCCCTCTGCCGCTGGCCTTCAACGCCTCGATGATCGGTCCGGTGATCGCGCAGTTCGGCACCGAGGAGCAGAAGGAGCGGTTCCTGCCGGCCACCGCCAACCTCGACATCTGGTGGTCCCAGGGCTTCTCCGAGCCCGACGCCGGATCCGACCTGGCGAGCCTGCGCACCTCCGCGGTGCGCGACGGCGACGACTGGGTGGTCAACGGGCAGAAGACCTGGACCACGCTCGGCCAGTACGGCGACTGGATCTTCACGCTCGTGCGCACCGACCCCGAGGTCAAGAAGCAGGCCGGCATCTCGATGCTGCTCATCGACATGACGACGCCCGGCGTCGAGGTGCGGCCGATCGAGCTGATCGATGGCGGTCACGAGGTCAACGAGGTCTGGTTCTCCGACGTCCGGGTCCCCGGCGACCTGATGGTCGGCGAGCCGGGCCAGGGCTGGACGATCGCGAAGTTCCTCCTCGGCAACGAGCGGGTCGGGGTGGCACCCGTCGGCGCCACCAAGCGGGCGCTCGCCCGGCTGAAGTCGGAGGCCGGCGACCAGCTGGACGACCCGCTCGTCCGCGCCCGTGTCGCCGAGCTGGAGAACGACCTGCTCGCGCTCGAGCTCACCGCGCTGCGGGTCGTGGCGCACTCCTCCGACGGCGCGCCCCACCCGGCCTCGTCGGTCCTCAAGCTCCGCGGCTCGGAGCTGCAGCAGGCCGTCAGCGAGCTCGCGCTCGACCTCGCCGGTCCCGCCTCGCTCGCGGCCCGCGCCGACGACGACTCACCGCAGGAGGACTGGGCACGCCGCGCGGCGCCGACCTACCTCAACCTGCGCAAGGCCTCGATCTACGGCGGCTCCAACGAGGTGCAGCGCCAGATCATCAGCCGCACCATCCTGGGACTCTGAGGGGACTGACATGGACTTCACACCTGACGACGAGCAGCAGGCCCTGCGCGAGGCCGTCCGCGGCCTGCTCGCCACGACGTACGCCGACCACGACGCGCGGCGCCGCACGGTGGCCGAGGATCCCGGGTTCAGCGAGTCGCTGTGGGGCCGGCTCGCCGAGATGGGGGTGCTGGGGCTGCCCTTCAGCGAGGCCGACGGCGGTGTCGGCGCGGGACCGGTCGAGATCGGCATCGTGTGCCAGGAGCTCGGCCGGGTGCTCGCACCCGAGCCCTACCTCGCCTCCGTCGTGCACGCCGGCGGCCTGGTCGCCGCCTGCGGCACCCCGGAGCAGAAGACCGACCTGCTCGGCCGGCTCGCCGCGGGCGAGATCGTGCTCGCCGCCGCCGACACCTCGCCGGGCGCGCGGTGGTCCTCCGCCAACGAGGGCGTGCGCGCGGCCGTCGAGGGGGGCGCGTGGACGCTCACCGGCGTCGCCAACCCGGTCGTCGCGGGCGACCGCGCCGACGTCCTGGTCGTGGCCGCCGCGCTGCCCGACGGCGGCACCGGGCTGTTCCTGGTGTCGCCGGACGCCGTCGAGTGCACCGGCTACGCCGCCGCCGACCTGACCCGCGCGGCCACCGTGCGGTTCGACGCGAGCGCCGCCACCCCGCTGGGCGAGCCGGGTCGCGACCTCTCCGCGAGCATCGCCACCATCAGCGACCTCACCCGGATCATGGGCGCCAACCAGGCGCTCGGCGTGATGCAGTCGCAGGTCCGCGCCACCACGGACTACCTGAGGAGCCGCAAGCAGTTCGGCGTCACCCTCAACACCTTCCAGGCGCTCACCTTCCGCGCCGCGGACATGTACGTCTCGCTGGAGATGGCGCAGAGCATGGTCGACTGGGCGACGATGACCATCGCCGGCGGCGACCCCGCCGTGGTCGCCGACGCCGCCGACCGCGTCGGCCTCACGATCGCGCGCACCGGCCGCCACGTCGGGCAGGAGGCCATCCAGCTGCACGGCGGGATCGCGATGACGGCCGAGTACGCCGTGGGCGTCGGCACCGCCCACGTCGAGGTGCTCGGCCAGTGGCTGGGCAACGGCGGTCACCACCTCGGCCGTCTCGCCGCCCGCGTCGCCGACCACGAGATGGTCGAGGCCGTCTGATGGACCTCTCGCTGACCGAGGAGCAGCAGGCCTTCCGGGCGCTCGCCCGCGACTTCCTCGAGCGCGAGGCCGTCCCGCACCGGATGCGCTGGGACCACGACGAGTCCGTCGACCTCTCGATCGTGCCGAAGATGGCCGAGCTCGGGTTCTTCGGGCTCACCATCCCCGAGGAGCACGGCGGCGTCGGCGGCGACTACGTGACGTACTCCCTCGCCATGGAGGAGCTCGGCCGGGCCGACTCCGCGCTGCGCGGCATCGTGTCGGTCAGCAGCGGCTTGGTCGGCAAGTCGATCCTCTTCCACGGCACCGACGAGCAGAAGCAGGAGTGGCTCCCGCAGCTGGCCTCGGCGACGAAGCTCGGCTGCTTCGGGCTCACCGAGCCCGGCACCGGCTCGGACGCCGGCAACCTCACCTCGCGCGCCGCGCGTGACGGGTCGGACTGGGTGCTCGACGGCCAGAAGCTGTTCATCACCAACGGCACCTGGGCCGACGTCGCCCTGGTCTTCGCCCGGACCAGCGACGACGGACCGCGCGGCGTCACGGCGTTCCTCGTGCCGACCGACGCCCCCGGCTTCACCGCCCGCGAGATCACGGGCAAGCTGGGGCTCCGCGGCCAGGCGACCGCCGAGCTCTTCCTCGACGGCGTGCGCGTGCCGGACACCGCACGCCTCGGGGAGGTCGGCCAGGGCTTCAAGATCGCGATGGGCACCCTCGACAAGGGCCGGCTGGCCGTCGCGTCGGGCTGCGTCGGCATCGTGCAGGGCTGCCTCGAGGCCTCCGTCGCCTACGCCACCGAGCGCACCCAGTTCGGCCGCCCGATCGCGTCGTTCCAGCTGGTGCAGGACATGATCGCCGACATGTCGGTCGACGCCGACGCCGCCCGCCTGCTGTGCTGGCTGTGCGCCGACCTCGTCGACCGCGGCGAGCCCTACGGCACCGCGGCCTCGAAGGCGAAGCTGTTCGCCTCGGAGGCGGCCGTGCGGGCGGCCAACCTCGCCGTCCAGGTCCACGGCGGAGCCGGCTACGTCGACGACTTCCCCGTCGCGAAGTACCTCCGCGACGCCCGGGTGATGACGCTCTACGAGGGCACCTCGCAGATCCAGAAGCTGCTGGTCGGGCGTGCGGAGACGGGGATCAGCGCGTTCTGAGCCGAGTCGGCGCCAATGTCACGTCGCAGCGCGCCGAGTCGGCGCGAAGTTCTGGCTGGTCAGGGCCCGGCGTCGACGAGCCGTCGTACGGCCTCGAGGTCGAGGTCGTAGGGGCCGACCCGGGTCAGCACCCACGAGGCACCACGGTCCAGCCAGGGCGCCGGGTCCTGGTCGGGCTGCAGGTCCACCACCAGGTCGAACCCCGGCGCGGGGTCGTACGCCGCGAGGTCGGACGCGACCCGGTCCAGGTCGTCCGGACCGCCCAGCCCGATCACGAAGAAGCCGTCGTGCCGGGCGGCGCGGCGCAGCGGCGCGCGGTTGCCGAACCGGCCGGCCAGCCACACCGGGACGTCCGGCGCCGACCGCCCGCGCACGCCGCGCGCGACGTAGTGCTCGCCCTCGTGGTCGACCACCCCGTCGCCGAGGAGGCCGGCGAGGACGGCCAGCCCTTCGTCGAGCATCCGCCCGCGGACCTTCGGGTCGGTCTCGTCGCCGTAGCCACCGAGCTCGCCGACCCAGTCGTCGCCGATGCCGAGGCCCAGCACGAAGCGGCCACGCGACAGCACGGCCAGGCTCGCCGCCTGCTGGGCCAGCACCTGGGGCCGCCGGCGCGGCAGCGGCGTCACCATCGGGCCGAGCAGCATCCGCTCGGTGCGGTCCGCGACCACCGCGCAGCAGGTCCAGACGTCGGCGATCGCCCCGACCCGCTCGCCGTACTGCAGGTGGTCCCACAGGAAGAACCCGTCCCACCCCGCAGCCTCCGCCGCCTCGGCGAGGTCGCCGACCACCCTCGGGTCGGCGAGGGCGTCGAAGGGGGCCACGAAGAGTCCGCGTCGGGTCATGGCGCCATTGCAGCACGCGCGATCAGCGCAGGCGCTTCTGGAAGTCCCCGAGCCAGGCGACCGGCCGGAAGCCCAGCGCCTCGTTGACCGCGACCATGTGCGCGTTGACCTCCGCGTTGTAGGTGGTCAGGCGCACGATGTCGGGTCGCTCGCGCTGCAGCAGCCGCAGGTTCGCGACCTTGACCGCGATGCCGAGACGGTGACCGCGGTGCGCGGCGTGGACGAGCGTGCCCCACTGGTAGGCGCGGCCGGGCTCGTGGACGGTCGTGGCGAGGTCGGAGTAGGCGACCACCTCACCCGCGTCCGTGACCGCGACCGTGTTCAGCTTGGTCCGCCCCTGCGCCGCGAGGGTGGCCTCGCGCTCGCGTACCGCCTCGGTGCTGACGGCCTCGGGCTCCAGGTCGAGGTCGCCGGTCGGCGCCTCGGTGGCCAGGCTCGAGGTCAGCTCGGCCCACCCCTCGAGCAGGTCGTCCGGGACCGGGCCCACCCACGAGCGGAGGGCGTACGCCGCGTGCGCGGGCGCGGCCGCGTCGGCCAGCTCCTGCAGCCGCGCGTCGTCGACCGGGAGCCACAGCTCGCGCTGCACCTCGGTGAGCGCGAGGTCGTAGCCTCGCGACCGGGCGAAGGCCGGACCAGACGCACCGTCACCCGAGGGGCCGGCCGACGCCGCCCAGCCACAGAGCCCGTTGAGCACCCGGCGACCGCGGTCGGCCGCCGCCGACTCCAGCACGTCGATCACCGCGGAGCCCACGCCTCGCCGCCGGACGTGCGGCAGGACGTGGACAGCCACCTCGGCGAGCTCGACGTTGTCGAGCAGCGGCACCCGCATCCAGCCGGCCGCCACGACCTCACCGTCCAGGTGGCCCGCCCATCCCCCGGACCAGCTGTGCGACGCCGTTGCCTGCATCGCGACGCGCAGCTCCTCGACCTGCCACACGGTCGCGAAGTCGCCCAGGTCGTGGCGCTCGGCAGCCGCGTAGACCGCGTGCCAGGCGTCGAAGGCAGCATCGTCGTGGACGTCGAGCTCGCGGACCTCCAGGCCCGGCAGCGAGGTGCTCATCGCGAGCGCGCCACCCGCCCCTCGTCCCAGACCGGGCCGTCGGACTCGTAGACCTCACCGTCGGCGCCGTAGACGAGGAACCGGTCGAAGCCGCGGGCGAACCAGCGGTCGTGGGTCACCGCGAGCACGGTGCCCTCGAAGGCCTCGAGCCCGGCCTCGAGCGCCTCGGCGGACTGCACGTCGAGGTTGTCGGTGGGCTCGTCGAGCAGCAGCAGCGTCGCCCCGGACAGCTCGAGCAGCAGGATCTGGAAGCGGGCCTGCTGGCCGCCGCTGAGCAGCTCGAAGCGCTGCTCGCCGGCGTGCGCGAGCTCGTAGCGGTCGAGCACCCGGCTGGCGGCCTCGCGGCCCATGCCGTCGCGGTGGTCGTCCCCGCGGTGCAGGATCTCCAGCAGCGTGCGTCCCACCAGCTCGGGGTGCTCGTGGGTCTGCACGAACCACCCCGGCCGCACGCGCGCGCCGAGCTTGGCCTTGCCCGAGTGCACCACCGGCGCGGGCGGCTCCCCCACGGGCTGGTGCTCGACGTCGGGGTCGCTGCCGCCTGCGGCGAGGAGCCGCAGGAAGTGCGACTTCCCCGAGCCGTTGGAGCCGAGCACGGCGACCCGCTCGCCGTACCAGACCTCGAGATCGAACGGCTTCATCAGCCCGGTCAGCTCGAGGTCGGTGCACACCACCGCGCGCTTGCCGGTCCGGCCGCCCTTGAGCCGCATCTTCACCTGCTGCTCGCGCGGTTGCTCGGTCGGCGGGCCGGCGTCCTCGAACTTCTTCAGCCGCGTCTGGGCCGCGCGGTACTGCGAGGACATCCCGTCGTTGTACTCGGACTTGATCTTGAGCCGGAGCACCAGCGCCTTGATCTTCTCGTGCTCCTCGTCCCAGCGCCGACGCATCTCCTCCAGCCGCTCGAAGCGGTCGCTGCGCGCCTCGTGGTAGCTCGCGAAGCCTCCCGGGTGGGTCCACACCAGGTTGCCCGCGCTGCCGAGCTCGACGGTGACGATGCGGGTCGCGGTGTTGTCGAGCAGCTCACGGTCGTGGCTGATGAAGAGGATCGTCTTGGCCGACTCGCGGATCCGGTCCTCGAGCCAGATCTTGCCCGGCACGTCGAGGTAGTTGTCCGGCTCGTCGAGCAGCAGCACCTGGTCGGGGCCGCGCAGCAGGTACTCCAGCACGAGCCGCTTCTGCTCGCCGCCCGAGAGCGTGCTGAGCAGCCGGTTGCGGGCGCGGTCGAAGGGCAGCGCCATGGCCGACGTGGTGCAGACGTCCCACGTCACCTCGGTGTCGTAGCCGCCGGCGTCGGCGTACTCCCCCAGCGCCTCGGCGTAGGCCATCTGGGTCTTCTCGTCGTCGGTGTCCATCAGCGCGAGCTCGGCCGCGTCGACGGCCGCGGCCGCGGTGCGTACGCGCGCCGGCGCCACGCTGAGCAGCAGGTCGTGGACGGTCTCGTCGCCGCCACCGTGGCCGACGAACTGGCGCATCACGCCGAGCCCGCCGGAGCGGGTGACCACGCCCGCGTGCGGCGTGAGGTCGCCGGTGACGATCCGCAGCAGGGTGGTCTTGCCCGCGCCGTTCGCACCGACCAGGGCGACCTTCTGGCCGTCACCGACGCGGAAGCTGACGTCGTCGAGCAGCACCCGCCCGTCCGGCAGCTCGTAGCGCACTCCAGCGACGTCGACGTGTCCCACGGGAGAAGTGTCGCAAGCCCACGCGCCCGGCGTCGCGGGGTTATCCGGGGGCGTACGTCCACCGCTGGTCGAGGAACGACGGAGTCGTGTCACGAGACCGCCGGTCTAGACCGCGGTTAGGGTGCAGGGCATGGCGACCACCACAGGAGACCAGCAGACGACCGTCCCCCGATGGCGGGTGATCGGGCCCGGCCTGGTCGTCGCGGCGACCGGAGTCGGCGCCGCGGACCTCGTCGCGACCCTCATCGCGGGCCAGAAGTTCGGCTACACGCTGCTGTGGTGCGTGGTCGTCGGGTGCGTGATGAAGATCGTGCTGGTCGAGGGTGCCGGCCGGTACTCGCTCGCCACCGGGCGCACCATCTTCGAGGGCTGGCGCTCGCTCGGCGCGTGGACGACGTGGTACTTCGCGCCCTACATCGTCGTCTGGGGCTTCGTCTACGGCGCCGCCGCGATGGCCGGCACCGGGCTGGCCCTCCAGGGCCTGCTCGGCGGGCTCTCCACGACGTGGTGGGGCATCCTGTCGGGCCTCCTCGGGCTGCTGCTCGTGTGGACCGGGCGCTACTCGGTCTTCGAGAAGGTCCTGGCCGCGCTCGTCGGCATCATGTTCGTGACCATGGTCGGCGCCGCGCTGCTGACGCTGCCCAACCTCGGCGAGCTGCTCACCGGCCTGGCGCCGCGCATCCCCGAGAACGGGCTCGTCAACACCCTCGCGCTCGCCGGTGGGGTGGGCGGCACCATCACCCTCGCGGCCTACGGCTACTGGCTGCGCGAGAAGGGCTGGAGCACGCCGACCTACATGCGGGTCATGCGCATCGACAACACGGTCGCCTACGTCGTCACCGGGATCTTCGTGCTGGCCACCCTCGTCGTGGGCGCCGAGCTGCTCTACTCCACCAGCGTGGCGATCGAGAGCGGCGACGCCGGCCTGCTCGACCTCGGCGTGGTGCTCCAGGACCGCTACGGCCCGTGGGCGGGCAAGCTGTTCCTGCTCGGCTTCTGGGCGGCTGCGATGTCGTCCCTGGTCGGCGTCTGGAACGGCGTGAGCCTGATGTTCGCCGACTTCGCGACCAACATCAGCGGCGGCCCCGCGGAGGACGCCCGCGCCGGCGGGAAGTGGTACCGCGCGTACATCCTGTGGCTGACCTTCCCGCCGATGGTGATGATGTTCCTCGGCAAGCCGGTCTGGCTGATCCTCGCCTACGGCGTGCTCGGCGCGTTCTTCATGCCGTTCCTGGCGATCACGCTGCTGTGGCTGCTCAACACCGACCGCACCCCGGCCGAGTGGCGCAACAAGCTCCACTCCAACCTGCTGATGGTGGTGATCGCGCTGGCGTTCGTCGCGCTCTGCGTCAACGAGGTGCGCAAGGCGGTCGGCGGCGCCTGATCAGCCGTCGCCGCCACCGACTTGTCAGGCTCTCGCTGAAGTTGTCAGGGCGTGCACGGCCTGACAAGTTCAGCGATCCCCGGCTGACCGGGGATCGCTGAAGGGGCCCTCGGTCAGCCGGGGATCGCTGAAAGGGCCGTCACAACCGCTCCGCCACCCGCCGGGCAGCCACCTGCAGCACGTCCCAGGCGGTGGCGAACGGCGGTGCGTACGCCAGGTCCATCCACGCCAGGTCGTCGACGGTGCCGCCGTGCCAGAGCACCGCGGCCGCAGCGTCCACCCGCTTGCCCGCCCCGCGCCCGCCGACCAGCTGCACGCCGAGCAGGCGCCGCGTGCCCCGGTCGGCCATCACCCAGATCGCGACCGGGTCGGCCTCGGGCATGTAGCCGCTGGCGGTCGAGCCCTCGGTCACCAGGACGACGGGGTCGAGCCCGGCGGACTCCGCGTCCGCCAGCGACAGTCCGGTGCGCGCGATCTCGAGGTACTGCCCGCCGGCGGCGAAGCGGGTGATCGACGTGTCGGTCATCCCCTCGAAGGCGAGCGACCCGCCGGCCAGGGTGTCGCCGAGCGCGCGGCCGTGCTTGTTGGCGTGGGTGCCGAGCGGCCGGAAGACCCACGCGTCGTCGATGCGGCGGCGGACCTCGCAGCAGTCCCCCGCGGCCCAGACGTGGTCGGCCACGCGCCCGTGCGGGTCGGGCCGCAGCGCCCCGTCGTCGGTCAGCGGCACGTCGGTGCCGCGCAGGAAGTCGGTCGCGGGGCTCACGCCGATCGCCACGACGACGAGGTCGGCCGCGCGGGTGCCGCCGTCCCAGCGGACTCCGGTCACCCGGTCGCCGTCGGTGTCGAGCCCGGTGACGTCCGCGCCGAGCACCAGCTCGACGTCCGCGCGCACCAGCGCCTGGTTGACCCGGTCGGACATCTCGTCCTCGAGCATCCCCATCCCGCGGGTGCGGGTCAGCACCGTGACGCCGAGCCCCTGGCGCAGCGCGGCCTCGGCGACCTCGACGCCGACGTAGCCGGCCCCGACCACGACGACGTGCGCACCCGGACCTGCCTCCTCGAAGCGACGCACCCACGCGCCCCCGTCGTCGAGGGTCTTCACCGACCCGACGCCGTCGTACGGCCTGCCGTCGGCGCGCAGCGCCCAGTCGGGCACGACCGCGGGCGCGCCGGTCGCGACGACGAGCTCGTCGTAGGGCACCACCTCGCCGTGACCGGTGGTCACCGTGCGCTCCGTGGTGTCGACGGCGACCACCTCGGTGCCCATCCGCAGGTCGAGCCCGCTGGCGAGGTGCTCGTGGGCGCTGCGGGCCACCAGGTCGCCGGGGTCGTCGACGTCGCCGGCCATCCAGTAGGGGATGCCGCACGCGGAGTACGACGTGTGGTGCCCGCGCTCGAGCACCGTGACCGCGAGCTCGCGACCGGTCCTCCGCGCGGTGCGCAGGGCCTGGTGGGCGGCCGACATCCCCGCGGCGTCGGCCCCCACGACGACGACCCGCGTCGGGTCGGCCGCCGCGCTCACTCCTCGGTCTGCTTCGCCCAGAGGTTCACGCCCGACTCGACCGCGTGCCGGTCGATCTCGGCGAGCTCCTCGTCGGTCAACGGTGGACCCGACAGCGCGTCCAGGTTGGTGTCGAGCTGCTCGACGCTCGAGGCGCCGATCACCGCGCTGGTGACCCGCTCGTCGCGCAGCACCCACTGCAGGGCGAGCTGCGCCAGCTTCTGGCCGCGCTGCTCGGCGACCGCGTTGAGTGCCCGCACCCGGTCGAGCACCGCCTCGTCCAGCCCGGCGACGGTCGAGTCCTCCCGCGCCGCCCGCGAGTCGGCGGGGACGCCCTCGAGGTAGCGGTCGGTGAGCAGCCCCTGCGCCAGCGCGGTGAAGACGATGCAGCCCATCCCCTGCGCGTCGAGCTCCTCCAGCAGGCTGGGGCCGTCACCGTCCGGCCCCTCGATCCAGCGGTTGAGCATCGAGTACGACGGCTGGTGGATGAGCAGCGGCGTGCCCAGCTCGCGGGCGATCGTCGCGGCCTCGCGGGTCCGCGCCGCCGAGTAGGACGAGATGCCCGCATAGAGCGCCCGCCCCGACCGCACCGCCGTGTCGAGCGCCATCATCGTCTCCTCGACGGGCGTCTCGGCGTCGAAGCGGTGGCTGTAGAAGATGTCGACGTAGTCGAGGCCCATCCGGCGCAGCGACTGGTCGAGCGAGGCGAGGACGTACTTGCGCGAGCCCCCGCCCTGGCCGTACGGGCCGGGCCACATGTCGTAGCCGGCCTTCGTGGAGATCACCAGCTCGTCTCGGTAGGGCGCGAAGTCGTCGGCGAGGTAGCGCCCGAAGTTCTCCTCGGCGCGACCGTAGGGCGGGCCGTAGTTGTTGGCGAGGTCGAAGTGGGTCACGCCCCGGTCGAAGGCGCGCCGCAGGATCGCGCGCTGGGTCTCCTCGGGCCGGTCGGTGCCGAAGTTCTGCCAGAGGCCGAGCGACAGCGCGGGCAGCTTGAGCCCGCTGCGACCGGTGCGGCGGTAGTGCATGCCGGTCGCGTCGTCGTACCTGTCGGGGGCTGCGTCGTGGGCCATGACCCCATCCTGCCCGGTGCGCGGGCGGGCGGGCGTCTCGGGGACACGCCGGGGTCGATCCCGATCGACTCCGTTCGCGTGCGTGGGATTGACTGGTGACATGGCTTCCTCGACGGCGTCCACCCTGCGCGGCACGGCGCTGCGCCTGGCGCTGTCGGGCGTGCGGCGGGTGCCCTACGTGCGGCGGGTGCCCGCCGGCATCCGGTACCCGCTCCAGCGCGACGGCGTCCGCCCCGTGGCGCGGCTGGCGCAGACCCGCGAGCGCGGCGACGTGGTGCGCTTCGCCAGCCTGCTCGGCACCCGCGTGTGGCTGGTCACCGGCCACGACGTGGCGCGCACGGTCCTGGCCGACTCGACCTCGTTCGCCAACGACGTGCGCGACCTCATCGGCCGCCAGGACCGCGCGCCCGCGGAGCGGATCGGCGGGCTGGGCATGACCGACCAGCCCGACCACGGCCGGCTGCGCGGCGTGCTCACGCCCTACTTCACCCGACGGCGCCTCACCGACCTCCAGGGCGACGTCGACCGCGTGGTCGCCGCCGCGCTCGACGACATGGAGTCCCACGGGCCCGAGGTCGACCTGGTCGAGCGGTTCGGCTTCCAGGTGCCGTTCGGGGTGATCTGCGACCTGCTCGGCATGCCCGACGTGGACCGCGCGGAGTTCCGCCGCCACGGCGCTGCCCGGTTCGACCTGCGCGACGCGGGCGCCGGCATCTTCGACACCGCGGCCGGCACCCGCCGGTTCCTCATCGACCTCGTGGCCTCCGAGCGCCGCGACCCGCACCTGCCCGACGGGCTGGTCGCCCGGATGGTGGCCGAGCACGGCGCCGACCTCGACGACGTCGAGCTCGGGGGCCTCGCCGACGGCGTCTTCCTCGGGGGCTACGAGACCAGCGCCAGCATGTTGTCCCTGGGCACCTGGGTGCTCCTGCAGCACCCCGCGTCGTGGCGGGCCCTGCAGGACGGGGACCCGGCGCGGGTGGAGCGGATCGTCGACGAGCTGCTGCGGTTCGTCTGCCCGGTCCAGATGGCGTTCCCCCGCATCGCCCGGCACGAGGTGGCCGTCGGCGACCAGGTGGTCCGCGCCGGCGACATCGTGCTGGTCTCGCTCACCGGCGCCGGTCGCGACCCGGCCCGCCACGTCGACCCGGAGGCGTTCGACCCGACCCGCGAGCCGGTCGCCACCCTCGCCTTCGGTCACGGCCTGCACCGCTGCGTCGGCGCCGAGCTGGCGCGGATGGAGCTGCGCACGGCGCTGGTCGCCCTCGCCCGTCGCTTCCCCGACCTGTCGCTGGCCTGCGACCCGACCGACCTGCGCTTCACCGAGCTCGCGATCGTGCACGGGGTGGAGCGCCTGCCCGTACGCCTCGGCTGACCACCACGCCCGACGTACCGTGGGGCGGGTGGCAGGACGCGCCGTGCTCGCGCTGGCCGCGGTGCTCGCCGCGGTGACCACGGCGTGCGCCACCGACGACCCGCGGCGCGAGCGGGCGCCCGGCGCGGGGCGTACGACCTCCGGCTCCTCCAGCCCGTCGGGCCCGGACGGAGCCCCGGCGTCCCCGACCGCGACCCCCACCGCCGATCCGACCGCCGATCCGACCGCCGATCCGACCGCCGAGCCGACCGCCGAGCCCGCACCGGAGCCGAGGCGCTCGTTCGTCACCATCGACGCGATCGGCCTGCGCGACTTCCCGGTCGTGCGCTACCGCGGGTCGCCCGACGACGCCCCGGGCACCGCGTTGCAGGACGCCGGCGAGATGGCCTCGCCCCGCGGGCCGCGCGGTGGCACCGGACCGGGCGAGGTCGGCAACTTCATCGTCACCGGCCACCGGCTCACCGGGGCCGCTCCCCTGCGGTACTCCCCCAGCCTGGCCCGCGGCGACCGGATCCGGGTGCGCAGCGGCGACACGGTCTTCGTCTACGAGGTGCGCCGCACCCGCTGGACCTCGTTCCGCGAGCCCGCGTCGCTGCGCGCGCAGCGAGCCGAGGTGCCCGGTCGACCGGGCCGGACCGCGACCCGCCCGATGATCACGCTGTCGACCTGCGCGACCCTCGAGGACCACGCCGCCGGCAACTACTGGTCCGACGAGTTCTCCAACCCCGAGCACCGCATCGACAAGATCGGCGTCCTCGTCGCCACCCGGCGGGCATGACCGGTCAGGCGCGACGCGTCTCCAGCACCCGGAAGCCCTTGCTGCTCGCGAGCCGCTCGGTCGGCCAGCCCTGCTCGGTCAGCCAGCGCTGGAGGGAGTCGCCGCCGAGGTTCTTGCCGACCACCATCACCATCCGCCCGCCGGGCGCGAGCCGCGGCAGCCAGGTCAGCAACAGCTCGTGGAGCGCCTCCTTGCCGATGCGGATCGGGGGGTTGGACCAGATCTCGTCGAACACCTGGTTGCCCGGCACCTGCTCGGGCAGGCAGGCCACGAAGCGGGAGGACAGGCCGGCCGCGCGGGCGTTGTCGTTGGCGAGGAGGAGGGCTCGCTCGTTGACGTCGACCCCCGTGACGTTGGCCAGCGGCACCGCCTTCGCCAGGGCGAGCCCGATGACGCCGTAGCCGCAGCCGAGGTCGAGGAACTGCCCCTGCGGCGGCGCCTCGAGCTCGCGGAACAGCACCGCCGTCGCGTGGTCGAGGTGGCCCCGGCTGAAGACCCCGGCGCCGGTCTCGAAGGACAGCTCGTGGCCCCACAGGTCGGCGGTGAACGACTCGCGCTCGAACGGGCTCGTCGGGTCTGCGGAGAAGTAGTGCTCAGGCATCGATCGCCTCTCGTCGGGCGCGGGCCCGGTCGGCCTGCGCCGCCAGCTCCGCGTCATCGGGGTAGCCGACCTCCTCGAGCGTGAGGCCGTGGGCGTGGACGACCCGGACGCCGGCGTCGCGCCGCCGCCCGGCCATCACCTCGGCGGGCCAGGTCGTGGGCCTGCGGCCCTCGCCGACCGCGATCAGGCCGCCGACCAGCGCGCGGACCATGTTGTGGCAGAACGCGTCGGCGCGCACCGTGCCGACCGCGACACCTGCCGCGTCGCGGTGCCAGACGAGGTCGAGGAGCGTGCGGACGGTGGTGGCGCCCTCGCGCTGCTTGCAGAACGCGGCGAAGTCGCGCAGCCCGACCAGGGCCGCGGACGCCTCGTTCATCGCGTCGAGGTCGAGGGGTCGTCCCCACGCCAGGACGTGGCCGCGGGTCAGCGGGTCCACCACGGCGCGGTCGTCGGCGATCCGGTACGCGTAGCGGCGCCACACCGCGGAGAACCGGGCGTCGAACCCGGTCGGCGCCTCGGTCACCCGGCGTACGCGGAGGTCGGGCGGCAGGATGCCGTCGACGCGGCGCGCGAGAACCTCCAGCGGTGGGTCGGTCGACCGGCCGGCGGACGCCTCGACGACGTCACGCCCGACGTCGAGGTGGGCCACCTGTCCCCGGGCGTGCACGCCTGCGTCGGTGCGACCGGCGACCGTGACGCGGACGTCCGGCTGCCGCAGGGCGGTCGCGAGGGCGGCCTCGAGGGTGCCCTGCACGGTCCGGCGCGTGGGCTGGACCGCCCAGCCGGAGAAGTCCGTGCCGTCGTAGGCACAGTCGATCCGCAGGCGCACCCTCCGATCCTAGGTGCCGCGTAGTCTGGCGGGGTGACCCGCCCGCCGCGCACCGGTCCGCTGCTCGCCGCCCTCGGCCTCGCCCTGGCGCTCGCCGCGCCACCGGCGCTCGCCGCCGGATCGCGCGGAGGGGATCCGCGGCCCGCGACCCCGGCCGGCTGCTCGGCGGGCGCCGCCTGCCGGGCCGGCACCGACACCGACGGCGACGGCCTCGACGACCTCGTCGACGGCTGCCCCACGGTGGCGTCGGGCAACCCCACCGGGTGCCCGTCGGCGGACCGGCGCGCCAGGCTCCGGTGGCTCGACACGAAGGGCCGGCTCGAGGCGCGGATCACCTCCCCGGTCCAGGCGTGTGCCTCCCGGGCGCGGATCAAGCTCTGGCGGGTGCGCGCGGGCGGCGACACCAAGGTCGCGTCCGAGAACGCGTCGTCCAGCGGCCGGCACCGGTTCCGCGTGCCCCGGGGAGCCCGCTACTACGTGACCGTCTCACCGTCCTACGCCTCCGGCCTCGCCGAGTGCGACAAGGCGGTCTCGCGGAAGGTGCGCGCCCCGCGTCGCAGCTAGTTCAACCAGACGGTTGACAACGACCGGAGAGCGACCTACCTTTATTCAACCAATCGGTTGAAGAAGGTGCTCCGTGACCGACCAGCTCTCCCGCGTCTTCGCCGCGCTCGCCGATCCGACCCGCCGGGACATGGTGGCCCGCCTCGCCGAGGCCGACCACACCGTGGGCGACCTGGCCGAGCCGTACGACGTCAGCCTCCAGGCCGTCTCCAAGCACCTCAAGGTGCTCGAGGACGCCGGCCTGGTGACGCGGACACGGGAGGCGCAGCGACGCCCGGTGCACCTGGAAGCCGAGGTGTTCGACCTCATGACGAAGTGGATCGAGCGCTACCGCCGGCAGGCCGAGGAGCGGTTCTCCCGCCTCGACGCCGTGCTCGCGCGGATGCAGGACGACGAGAACCCCACCGACCGACCCAGCGCCCAGGAAGGGACCGCATCATGACCAGCACGCAGAGCCCCGACACCACCACCCGCTACCCCGAGGCCGCGATCGAGGCGGACCCCACGGTCCCGGCGATCCACATCTGGCGCGACTTCGCCGCCACGCCGGCGCAGCTCTTCCGCGCCCACACCGACCGCGAGCTCTTCGCGCAGTGGGTGGGACCGGTCGGGGTCGGCGCCGACATCACCCACTGGGACGCGCGCGAGGGCGGCAGCTGGCGCTACACCGCCCACGGCGAGCACGACCGCGAGGGCTTCGAGACCTCGTTCCACGGCTGCTTCCACACCGTGCGCGAGGACCGGATCGTGCAGACCTTCACCTGGGACGGGATGCCTGACGGCGTCGCCCTCGAGACGATGACCTTCGAGGACCTCGGCGACGGCCGCACCCGCCTGCACGCCGTCAGCCTGTGCGACTCCTTCGAGGACCGCGACGCCTGGCTCAGCAGCGGCATGGAGGTCGGCGTCAACGACGGCTACGCCGCCATCGACCGGCTGCTCGCCGAGGGCGCTCTCTGATGGCCCTCCCCGACACCCCGGCCGATCGCCACGCGGCGGTCGCCGGTGGCTTCGGGCGGCTCGTCGAGCACGCCAGCGACTGGTCGGCCCCCTCTCCCGTCCCCGGGTGGACCGCCCGTGACGTCGTCGGCCACCTCGTCGGGTGGTTCCGCGCCTTCCTCGCCGCCGGCGGCGTCGACCTGCCGCCCGGCCCGTCCGTCGCCGACGACCCCGACGGCGCCTGGCGCCACCAGGCCGCCGCGGTGCAGGAGCTCCTCGTGGAGCGCGGCGAGGCGTCGTTCACCCACCCGTTCGCCGGCACCCACCGCCTCGCCGACGCCGTCGACCGGTTCTACACCGCCGACGTGTTCATGCACTCGTGGGACCTCGCGCGCGCCACGGGCCAGGACCACGGTCTCGACGAGGACTTCGCCGCCCAGGTGCTCGAGGGCATGCAGCTGATCGAGGGGATGCTCCGCGAGTCGGGGCAGTACGGCCCGGCCGTCACCGTCGCCGACGACGCGCCGGTCGTCGACCGGCTGATGGGCTTCATCGGCCGCGATCCCGCCTGGCGGCCCGCGGTCGGGAGGGCGTCATGAGCACGGTCGTGCTGCACAACGTGGTCTCCCTCGACGGCTACGTCGCCCGCCCGGACGACGACCCGGGCCCGCTGTTCGACATCACCCACGGGTGGGAGGGACGTCCGCCGGCCGGCGACCACGTGGTCGTGGTCTCGCACCGTCCGAAGCCCGGGGGCTGGCACCCGGAGGCGTCGTACCACTTCGTCGACGACGTGACCTCCGCGGTCGCCACCGCCCGCGAGCTCGCGGGCAACGGACGGTCGCGGTCGCGGCCGGCGACGTCGGGGGCCAGGCGCTCACCCTCGGGCTCGTCGACGAGGTCGCCATGGACGACGACCCGCACGTCGTGATCCCGGGCGACCGGGTCCTGCACCTGCGGTTCCGCGTGCGCCGCTGACGCGGCCGGCGGCGACCCTCCCCGTAGGGTCGCTGCATGCGCTACGTCGTCCTCGGGGCCGGTGCCGTCGGCGGGGTCGTCGGCGGCCACCTCCACCTGGCCGGACTGCCCGTCACCCTCGTCGCCCGCGGCGCCCACCTCGCGGCGATTCGCGAGCACGGCCTGGTCCTCGACGCCGGCAGCGGCCGCCACCGGGTCGACGCCCCCGCGACCGACACCGCGGCGGGGGTGGCGTGGACCGACGACACGGTCGTCCTGCTCGCCGTGAAGTCCCACCAGGCCGCGGCCGCGCTCGACGACCTGCGCCGCCACGCGCCGGCCGACGTCGCCGTCGTCTGCGCCACCAACGGTGTCGCCACCGAGGTCGCGGCGCTGCGGCACTTCGCCAGGACCTACGCCGTGTGCGTGATGCTCCCGTCCTCGCACCTCGAGCCGGGCGTGGTCGTCGCGGCCTGCCACCCCACACCGGCGATCCTCGACGTCGGACGCGTCCCCGGCGGCACCGACGCGACGACGGCCGCCGTCGCGGCCGACCTCCGCACGGCGGGCATCGCGTCGGAGGAGCGCGACGACATCATGGCGTGGAAGCGCCGCAAGCTGGTGCTCAACCTCGGCAACGGGGTCGACGCCGCGTTCGCGCCCGGCCCGGCCGCCGACGAGCTCGCCTCGCTCGCGCAGGCCGAGGGCGAGCGCGTCCTCGCCGCCACCGGCCTGAGCGTGGTCACCGCCGAGGACGACACCGCCCGGCGCGGCGACCTCCTGCGGCGGCGCCCCGACCTCGAGCGACGCGGCGGGTCGACCTGGCAGAGCCTCCAGCGCGGCACGGGCGACAGCGAGATCGACTACCTCGCCGGCGAGGTGGTGCTCCAGGGCCGCCTGCTCGGGCTGCCGACACCCGTCAACGACGCCGTCGTCGCGGCGACCCGCTCCCTCGCGTACGCCGCCGGCGCCCCGCGCAGCCTCGACCCCGCCGCGGTCCTCGCCACCCTCCCCCGCTGAGCGGTGCGCCACCCACCTTCCTGCGCCCGGGAGTGTGGCTCACGCACCGCCAGCTGGCGCGTCGGGGTACGACACTCCCGCAGGCGGTGCGCCACCCACCCTCCTGCGCCCGGGAGTGTGGCTCACGCACCGCCCCACCGGGGCCGGGTACGCGCGGAGGCCCGCCACCCCAGCGGGGTGACGGGCCTCCGTCGTGATCAGGCAGGAGCCGTGGATCAGGCCTTGGCCTCGTCCTCGGTGCCCTCCTCGGCAGCCTCGGCGGCGGCCTCGTGCTCGGCGGCGGCAGCCTCGTGCTCCTCGGCGGCAGCCTCGTGCTCCTCAGCAGCTGCCTCGTGGGCCTCGGCGGCGGCCTCGTGCTCCTCGGCAGCCGTGGTCTCCTCGACCTCGGTCTCCTCAGCGGCCGGCGCGGGGGCGGCGGCAGCCTCGGTCTTCTTGGTCGACGGGGCCTTCGGGCTGTAGGCCTCGGTCACCAGCTCGATGACCGCCATGGGGGCGTTGTCGCCCTTGCGGGGGCCGATCTTGGTGATGCGGGTGTAGCCACCGGGACGCTCGGCCATGACCGGCGCGATCTCGGTGAACAGGGTGTGCACGACCGACTTGTCGCGGACGGTCTTGAGGACCTCGCGACGGTTGTGCAGGTCGCCCCGCTTGGCCTTGGTGATCAGCTTCTCCGCGACCGGGCGCAGCAGGCGCGCACGGGTCTCGGTGGTGGTGATCCGGCCGTGCTCGAACAGGGCGGTCGCCAGGTTCGAGAGCATGAGGCGCTGGTGGGCCGGGCTACCGCCGAGGCGGGGACCCTTCTTGGGCTTGGGCATGTCTTTTCCTTCTCTCGGGCCGTGTCAGGTACCCGGGTAGACGACCGGCGGGCGCCGGTCGGTTTGTCAGAGCTGCTCGTCCTCGATGAACGCGTCGTCGTCGTCGTCGCCGTAGGCGGCGAGGGCGGCGTGCGGGTCGAAGCCGGGCGCGCTGTCCTTGAGCGAGAGGCCCATCTCGACGAGCTTGGCCTTGACCTCGTCGATGGACTTCGCGCCGAAGTTGCGGATGTCGAGCAGGTCCTGCTCCGAGCGCGAGATGAGCTCACCCACGGTGTGGATGCCCTCGCGCTTGAGGCAGTTGTACGAGCGGACCGTGAGCTGCAGGTCCTCGACCGGCAGGGCCAGGTCGGCGGCGAGCTGCTCGTCGACCGGCGACGGGCCGATGTCGATGCCCTCGGCCTCGACGTTGAGCTCACGGGCCAGGCCGAAGAGCTCGACGAGGGTCTTGCCGGCCGAGGCGATCGCGTCGCGGGGACGGATCGACGGCTTGGTCTCGACGTCGATGACCAGCTTGTCGAAGTCGGTGCGCTGCTCGACTCGGGTGGCCTCGACCTTGTAGGTCACCTTCAGCACGGGGCTGTAGATCGAGTCGACCGGCATCCGGCCGATCTCGTTGTCGGCACCCTTGTTCTGCACCGACGAGACGTAGCCGCGGCCACGCTCGACGACGAGCTCCATCTCCAGCTTGCCCTTGTCGGACAGGGTGGCGATCTTCAGGTCGGGGTTGTGCACCTCGACACCGGCGGGCGGGGTGATGTCGGCGGCGGTGACGTCACCGGCACCCGACTTGCGCAGGTACATCACGACCGGCTCGTCGTGCTCGGAGGAGACGACGAGGCCCTTGAGGTTGAGGATGATCTCGGTCATGTCCTCGGTGACGCCCTCGATGGTCGAGAACTCGTGGAGGACGGAGTCCACCTTGATGCTGGTGACCGACGCGCCCGGGATGGAGCTGAGGAGCGTGCGGCGCAGCGAGTTGCCGAGCGTGTAGCCGAAGCCCGGCTCGAGGGGCTCGATGACGAACCGCGAGCGGAACTCGTCGACGGTCTCTTCCGTGAGGGTCGGGCGCTGAGCGATAAGCACGGAGTGTGTCCTTTCCGGATCCACCCGCTATTTGACGGATCCGAACATGGTGAGGAGTGGTGTGGAAGAGGGGCGTCGGTGGCCGCCCCGGAGGACGGCCACCGACAGAGATCACTTCTTGGAGTAGTACTCCACGATGAGCTGCTCCTGGACCGGGACGTCGATCTGCGCCCGGGTGGGGACCTGGTGGACCAGGACGCGCATCCGCGAGGGGATGACCTCCATCCACGCGGGGGTGACGCGCTCGCCGTGGGTCTCACGGGCGACGATCATCGGGGTCATCTCCAGCGACTTCTCGCGCACGTCGATGATGTCGTGGTCGGTGACCTGGAAGGACGGGATGTCGACCTTCTTGCCGTTGACCAGGAAGTGGCCGTGCACGACGAGCTGGCGGGCCTGGCGGCGCGTACGGGCGAACCCGGCGCGGTAGACCACGTTGTCGAGGCGGCACTCGAGCAGCTGCAGGAGGTTGTCGCCGGTCTTGCCCTGGCGACGGCTGGCCTCCTTGTAGTAGCGGACGAACTGCTTCTCCATCACGCCGTAGGTGAAGCGCGCCTTCTGCTTCTCCCGGAGCTGGAGCAGGTACTCCGACTCCTTGATGCGGCCGCGGCCGTGCTGGCCGGGGGCGTAGGGACGCTTCTCGAAGGCGGCGTCGCCGCCAACGAGGTCGACACCGAGACGGCGCGACTTGCGGGTCATGGGACCGGTGTAGCGGGCCATGGTTCAGTCTCTCTTTCTCAGTCTCGGGTCAGACGCGGCGACGCTTGGGCGGCCGGCATCCGTTGTGCGGGGTGGGCGTGACGTCCTGGATGGTGCCGACCTCGAGGCCGATGGCACCCAGCGAACGGATGGCGGTCTCACGACCCGAGCCCGGACCCTTGACGAAGACGTCGATCTTCTTCATGCCGTGGTCCATGGCGCGACGGCCGGCGGCCTCGGCAGCCATCTGGGCGGCGAAGGGGGTGGACTTGCGCGAGCCCTTGAAGCCGACGGTGCCGGCAGAGGCCCACGAGATCACCGCACCGGTCGGGTCGGTGATCGTGACGATGGTGTTGTTGAACGTGCTCTTGATGTGGGCTTCGCCCTGAGCGATGTTCTTCTTCTCCTTGCGGCGGACCTTGGTCGCGCGGCTCTTGGGAGGCATTCACTAACTCCTGATGAGGTCTGGTCTGGAAGCTTCTGGGAAGCAGGCGTGGATCACTGCGCTCAGGCGCAGGTCACTTCGCCTTCTTCTTGCCGGCGACGGTGCGCTTGGGGCCCTTGCGGGTACGCGCGTTGGTCTTGGTGCGCTGGCCGCGGACCGGGAGGCCCATGCGGTGGCGGCGACCCTGGTAGCTGCCGATCTCGATCTTGCGGCGGATGTCCGCCTGGACCTCACGGCGGAGGTCACCCTCGATCTTGAAGTTGGCTTCGATCTCGTCGCGAAGCTTGACCAGCTCCTCGTCACCGAGCGTGTGGACCCGGGCGTTCGGGTCGACGCCGGTGGCGGCCAGGAGCTGCTGGGCGCGGGTACGGCCGATGCCGTAGATGTAGGTGAGAGCGACCTCGATGCGCTTGTCGCGCGGGAGGTCAACACCAACGAGGCGTGCCATGTGGCGGTTTCCTTGTCTGTTCTCGCATCGGTTTCGGTTCGTGTCGCATCCCATCCCGCCTCGGGTGGGCTCCGGCCGGTGCTCCGGAGGTGGTTCGGTCAGGGAGTCCCTGGCCTAGCGATCACGTTGTGGTGTTTCAGTGGTGGTCGAGCTTCAGGCCCGCTTGCCGCAAGCGGCTGCGCGGCTCGCGATGAGCGCTCAGCTCCGGCTGCGCCGGATCTGGACGCTCACACTCAGCCCTGCCGCTGCTTGTGGCGGGGGTTCTCACAGATGACCATGACCCGGCCGTGACGGCGGATGACCTTGCACTTGTCACAGATGGGCTTGACGCTGGGGTTGACCTTCATGTCAACGATCCTTGCTACTCGGCTGGCTGGTTACTTGTAGCGGTAGACGATCCGACCCCGGGTGAGGTCGTACGGCGAGAGCTCCACCACGACCCGGTCCTCGGGGAGGATCCGGATGTAGTGCTGTCGCATCTTGCCGCTGATGTGCGCGAGCACCTTGTGCCCGTTGGCCAGCTCCACGCGGAACATGGCGTTGGGAAGGGCCTCCACGACGGTGCCCTCGATCTCGATCACGCCTTCTTTCTTCGGCATGTCCTCCACAATCTGTTGCAGTGCTGGAACAAGATGCTTGTCTACCGTGGCCCGGGAACCGCCCGGCCGCCTGGATCAGGTGACCGGTGGACCTCGTGGACGGCCCGGGGTCCTCATCCCCGGCACGCGCGAACGTCTGGGACGATCGCGAGGTCCGGGCAGCCGCGAGGCACCACGAAGCACAGCCCACGTTGGGCCGACGCGCCAGTCTAGTCAGGCGTCCTGCGAGAACGCCAATCTGCGAGGCCGCGCAGCCGCTCCCCTGCCGCTGCGAACCGTCCGGACGGGTCCGAGCGCAGGAACGAGCGCAGGCTGATCGCCGCGCGCCACCGTTGCCAGCGCCCCACCCCGTGCGACATGGCACGCCGCTCGGCGTCGACCTGCTCCCAGTAGGCGGACGCGGAGGCGGCCTCGGGGGCGTTCGGCCCGAAGACGTAGCCGTCCGCGCGGCGGGCGAGCCGGCCGGCCTCGCCGGAGGCGATCTGGGCTGACTGCTCGCGGCGGGTCACCGTCGGTCCCAGCGGGACGACCTGGCCGAGGTCGCGGGCGTGGTCGACGAGCTCGCGCCACGCGCCCACGAACCGGGCGGAGACGACCTCGGCGGTCCGGCGCCGGCGCCGGCGCAGCGCCTTGAGGCCCACGACCGCGCCGAGCAGGAGGGCGACCACGAGGATCGGCAGCCCGACGTAGGTCAGCACCGCGCCGACCCACCCGGGGAGACCCGGGATGAGGCCCTCCTCCTCGTCGGCCTTCTTGCGGGCGGTCTTGCGCTCCTTGAGGTCGGCGTCGCTCTGCTCGCCGGCGTCCGAGGGCGGCGGGATCGGGTTGGGCGGCGGGATGACCGTGCCGGACATCGGCGTGTTGGTCTGGGGCACCTGGTCGGCCGGCGGCGTGTCCGACATGAAGCGGTCGGTCGGCAGCGTCTTCCACGAGCCGTCCGCCGCGCGCAGCTCCACCCACGCCTGCACGTCCTTGCCGGTGACCTGCCCGCCCTCCGGGACCTCCGCCCCGAGGACGACGCGGGCCGGGACGCCAATGTCGTTGGCGATGAGGGCCATCGTCGCCGCGTACTGCTCGTCGTTGCCGACGATCTGCGGCGCGTTGACGAACTGGTCGGACAGCCGCCACACGTTGTGCCCGGCCACGTAGATGCGCTGGGTACGCCCCACGCCGTCGGAGTACTTGCCCTCCGTGCGCAGGTGGTCGGCAGCGGCCAGCACCCGCGCCATCGGGTCGGACCCGGCCTTCTCGGTCCACTTCTCGGTGGGCGCCTGGATGAACGCCGCGCTCCGCGGGAGGTAGGTCGGCTCGGCCGAGGCGACGGTCTCGTCGGTGAGCTCGTCGTCCGGCTCGATGGCGGTGAAGGAGTAGCGGTCGCCCGCCTGCAGGCCGCTCGGCACCACGCCGGTGGAGGTGGCGAGGTTGTAGCGGAAGACCTCGGCCTTGGCCCGGGCGTCGGCGGTGTCGAAGTGCAGCGAGGTGAGCGCGCCGACGGTCGGCAGCCAGACGCCGTCGTAGCCCTCGTCGAGGGTGATGGTCACCTCGACCTCCCTGCCGTCGACCGGGTTGTCGATGGTCGAGGAGACCCGCTGGAAGGAGTCGTCGCCCGGACCGGCGAGCGCGTCGTCGGTGGCCCCCACACCATGCCGTCGTAGCGGTCCATGGTGGCGATCCGCACGCGGGTGCCGGGCGCGACCCCGTCGACGTCGAACAGCGCCTTGTCGTAGACGTTGGAGTTGTTGGTGCGGCCTCGGAGGTCGATGTACTTGCGGAAGCCCGCGAGCGGCGAGGGGTAGCGGCCGATGTCGAACGGCGGCTCGACCCAGTCCCGGGCGACCGCGCGGTCCCGGTCCTCGGTGAGCCAGGCGCTGGCCGGGACCGCGAGCCCGGCCGCGAGGGCGAGCATCGCGACCGCTCCGGCGCCCCGGACCCACGACCGGCTGCCGCCCTGGACCGCCGCGCTCGCGCGGCGGGCGCGCACGGCCAGCCAGCTCAGCGCGAGGCCGGCGAAGAGCGTCCCCTGGAGCAGCAGCGACTGCGGGTGACGCACGCCCAGGAGGATCGCGCCGGACAGCACCAGCGTCATGCCGAGGACCGGCAGCAGGGCGCTCAGCCACGGACGGCGGACCCGTACGTTCGCCAGGCCGGTGCCGACCAGGCCGGCGAGCATGCCGGCGAGCCACGGCAGGACCAGCAGCGGTCCGTCCCCGTCCACCGGCGGCAGCGTGGTGAGCAGGTCCTTCCAGCCGAAGACCGCCTGGTCGACGACCTCGGCCAGCGTCGACGGGCCGGGCAGCAGGCTGGTGTCGCCGAGCGAGCGCAGGCACAGCGGGCCGCCCAGCAGCAGGAACAGCACGAGCGAGATCACCACGGCCGACACGAACGGCCAGCCCGCGGCGCGGGTGAGGTGGGTGACCAGCACCGCCACGACCGTGCCGAGGACGCCGACGACGAGGTAGGCCGACCCGGTGAAGGAGGAGCCGAACGCGGTGAGGGCGACGGTGCTCAGCGCGAGCGCGAAGCCGAGGTCGGTCCACGTGGCCGCGTCGGGCAGCAGCGCGTGCGACCGGACGCGCGTGCGGGTCCCGGTGGCGGCGACGTTGCGGCGGCGGCCGCGGGAGCGGGGCGCGGGTCCGGCGGCGCTCATCGCACGCTCCAGCGCAGGAGGCCGCCGAGGTCCTCCTTGACGGCGAGGTGGAGCACCGGCAGGCCGCCGGTCTCGGTGACTCGGCTGTTGCCGCTGGGGTCCACGACGATGCCGAAGCGGCGCACCTCCGGCGGGAACGCGGCCGCGGCGCGCAGCAGGTCGGTGAAGTCGGTGGCGCTGCCGCCGACGAGGAACACCACGCTCGTGTCGGGTGCCATCGTGGTGGCCTGCCGGCCGGACTCGACGATGCCCCGGTCGCCCGTCTCCGAGCGGCACACCGCGTCGAGCGCGAGGTGCCCGTCCGACCCGGTCGAGGCGTGCGCACCGCAGACGTACGACACGTCGAACTCGTCGAGGACCGCACGGACCGCGATCGAGGCGGCGACCGCCATCGCGGTCTCGAAATCCTCGGGGTCGGCCCAGGACCCGACCCGGTCGTCCACCACGATCGTCGCGTGGCTGCGCCGGGTGTCGAGGTACTGGCGCACCAGCAGCGCCGACTCGCCGGTCGACGCCATCACCTTCGCCGACGAGCGCCAGTGGATGTGGCGCAGGTCGTCACCGGGGACGTACTCGCGCAGTGCGTGGAAGGCGAGGTCGCTCTGGCTCACGGCGTCGGTCGACACGCCCTCGAGGTCGCGGAGCAGGCCCGCGCCGAGGGACTCCATCGGCACGAGGTGCGGGCGCACCAGGACCTCGCGGACCGGCGTCCACACCATGTCGCGGGAGAACAGCCCCACCGGGTCGCCGCGGCGCGTCATCGCCGGACCGACCGGGATCACCCCGCGGCGCTCGGTGCGGATCGTGAACGACTCCTCGTGGACGCCACCGGGCGCCAGCGAGCTGATGCCGTAGCGGTGGATCGCCGAGCCGACGGGGACCTCGAGAGTCGTCGGGACCAGGCGCGAGGACGCCCGGTTGACCACGAGCACGCCGGCGGCGACGGACTCCCCCGCGGCCACCCGCTCGGGCTGCAGCCGGAGGTCGACGCTGACGGCCGTGCTGCCGAGCAGGAACGGCAGCGCGACGACGAGCAGCAGCACGCACGCCGCGCCGAGGACGGCCAGCTCACGCCACTGCATGAGGCTGGCCACCACCCCCGCTCCGAGGCCGAGCCCGAGGACCAGCCAGCCGATCGGCTTGATGACCTCGAGCGCGTCGTTCAACCGCTGGCGCATGGACGTCGTCAGATCCCCACGCGGTCGGTCGGGGGCGCGACGGCGTCGAGCAGCCGGGCGATGACGGTCTGCACGTCGACGCCGCTGAACTGCGCCTCGGCGTCGAGCAGCAGGCGGTGCGCGAGCACCGGCTCGGCGAGGTCCTTGATGTCGTCGGGGACCACGTGGTCACGGCCGTCCGCAGCTGCCCACGTCTTGGCGACGCGGACGAAGGCCAGGCAGCCGCGGGCGGAGAGGCCGAGCTTGACGTGCGGCTGGCGGCGGGACTCCTCGGCCAGCTCCGCGACGTAGCCGATGACCGCCGGGTCGACGTAGACGTCGTCGGCCAGGCCGCTCATCTGGGCGATCGTCGCCGCCGTGATCACCGGGGTCACCAGCGCGGCGCGGTCGCGGACCGCGGCGTTGTTGAGCAGCTCGACGGTCGCCTGGCGGTCGGGGTAGCCGACGGAGGTCTTCATCAGGAAGCGGTCGAGCTGCGCCTCGGGCAGCCGGTAGGTGCCGGCCTGCTCGATCGGGTTCTGGGTGGCGATGACGAGGAACGGCTTGCCCACGGGGTGCGCGACGCCGTCGACGGTGACGCGCCCCTCCTCCATCACCTCGAGCAGCGCCGACTGCGTCTTCGGCGACGCGCGGTTGATCTCGTCGGCGAGCACGATGGTGTGGAAGATCGGCCCGGGGTGGAACTCGAAGGTGCCCTTGTGCTGGTCGTAGACCGTCACGCCGGTGACGTCCGAGGGCAGCAGGTCGGGCGTGAACTGGATCCGGGCGTGGCTGCCCTGCACCGTGTTGGCGAGCGCGCGGGCGAGCATCGTCTTGCCGGTGCCGGGGAAGTCCTCGAGCAGGATGTGGCCCTCGGAGAGCAGGCAGGTGAGCGCCAGCCGCACGACGTGCCGCTTGCCGAGGACGGCCTTCTCCATGTTCTCGGTGAGCTGGTCGAAGGTGGACTGGAACCACTCGGCCTGTTCCTGGCTGATGGTCATGCTGCTCCTCGCTGGGCTGGTGTCGTGGTCATTGCTCGCTGGGCTGCCACGTGACCGTGGAGGTGCCCGTCTGCAGCCCCGTCGTGTCGGTGCACGTGACCGTCACGGTGCCGCCCGGTGCATACCACGCGGTCTCGAAGCCGCCTCCCGGGTGGTTGGAGGTCTGCCGGCCCGGATTGCCGCTCTGAGGGTTCAGCACTGCGCCGCTCACCGTGCAGTCGTAGTTCTCCAGGAAGCCCTCGGTGGCCAGCCTGATCGTGCTGCAGCTGTTGAGGTTGCACGCCGGCGACAGCGCCGAGGTCTTGCAGGGGCGCGTGGTGTCCGGCCCGTCACCGCAGAGCTGGCCGCGCGCGATGCTGACCGCGGGGGCCGGCGGCAGGCCGGACTTGGTCC
The DNA here is from genome assembly GCF_018275325.1 of Nocardioides palaemonis. NCBI lineage: Bacteria > Bacillati > Actinomycetota > Actinomycetes > Propionibacteriales > Nocardioidaceae > Nocardioides > Nocardioides palaemonis. The sequence continues at coordinate 147,000 of NZ_JAGVQR010000004.1, forward strand.
GGTTGTCGCCCGAGTCCTCGCCCCGGCCCGCACGCACCGGGTCGAAGACCGCCACGCTGAGGCGGACGTCCTGGTTGTAGTTCTGCGTGGTGTACGTCTTGGTCTGGACGCTGAACCGGCCGCTGACGCCGGGCTGGGTCGTGATCGGCTGCTCGCCATCGCCGTCGAGGTCGTAGCGCACCGAGACCGGTGCGCCGTTCGCGGTTCCGGAGATCACCCAGTAGATGTTCTTGCCGTTGACCACGGGCCGGATCTCGCTGATCGCGTCACCGAGCGGGCCGTAGCTCTGGGCCTGCTTGACGCCGCTCAGCGTGCAGCCGGCGGGCGCCTTCTCGTTGCAGACACGGAGCTCGACATTGGAGGGGGTGTCGTTGCCCGGCGTGGACACGGTCACCGTGTTCTGCCCCGTCTGGTTGGGGAACGACCGGGCCACGCCGTTGACGAGGACGTCGACGTTGCTCACGCTGCCGCGGGCGTCCGGCACGGTGTAGGTCAGCCGCAGCTCCTGGCTGGTCCCTGTCGGCACCACCGACCAGTCGCTCCACGGTGCCGGTCGGCCGACCAGGGACACCGACGTGCCCTGGCTGGCGGGCGAGCGGTTGCCGACGTTGGCGGCGGTGACCCGGTAGGTGTAGGTCGCCCCGTCGTAGGACAGTCCCGAGTGGGTGCAGGTCAGGTTGGGCGTCTTCTGGCACCCCGGCACCGCGACCTCGGCGCCGCCCGTGGAGTAGGTCACGGTGTAGACGGTCGGCCCGGGTCCCTCGGGCGACACCTCGCCCCAGCTGATCCGCACCGAGGTCTGGTTGGCGCCGCTGATCAGGTCGGTCACGGCCGGCGCAGCCGGCTGCGGCGGGGTGCCGAGGGGCTGCATCGCAGCGGACTGTCGTCCGTCGGACCACCCGACGTCGTTCTTCGCCCGGACGGTGAACAGGTACTGCTTGTTGTTGTCGAGGCCACCGATCGGTGCGCTCAGCACGTTGCCCGGCACCTCGACGGTCCCGCCGCCGCCGGTGATCTCGTACTTCTCGATCTTCGAGGTGTCGGTGTCCGGTGGCTTCCAGCCGATCGTGATGGTGCCGTCGCCGCGCTCGACCATCGTGATGTCACGCACGCGTCCGGGCTTGGTGTCGGCCTTCGCGGACTTCGACAGCTCGCTCCACTCGCCCTCGCCGACGCGGTTCGCCGCACGGACCTGGAAGCTGTAGCGGGCGCCGATCTTCACCCCGCGGAAGACGCACTGGTTGTTGGTCGCGCACCGCTGGACGTCGCCCGACCTGTCCTCGCGCACCTGGTAGTAGAGGATCGGCGCGCCTCCGTCGTCGTCCGGCGCCCGCCAGCCCATCTTGACCGTGCCCGCCTCGTCGGACAGCGGGAACGTGAGGGGTGCGCCGGGCGCCGACGGGGTGCCGATCACCTGGAACTGGATGAGGCCCTCGGCCCGTCGCGAGGCCGGCGGCGAGGACCGGTCCACGTCGCTGACGACCAGCCGGAACCGTGCCTGCGCGCCCCGCGCGTCCTCCGCCGCGGTGAGCGTGAGCCGGCTGCCGTCGCTGCTGGCCCGGACCGCCGGGTTGCCGACGTTCTCCACCGACACGATGGTCGGCGACGGGTCGGACACGCCCGAGGTCAGGAAGGTGGACACGTCGATGGTGCGGGAGGTGCCGGCCTCCATCGTCTCCACCTTGATCGGCGAGAGCCGGGGTGGCGGGGCCTGGTCGAGCTGGAAGCGCACCTGCTGGGTGTTGCTGTCGCCCGCGCGCACGGTGAGGACGGCCTCCCCGCCCTCCGTCGCGGTCTCGTCGGCGCTGACCCGGACCACCGATCCGTCGGGCGCGCCCAGGCCGAGCCCGTCGAGCGACTGGTCCCACTCCGCGGAGTAGTCCAGTCCCGCGGCGTCGCGCGGGTCGAGCGTGAACACCGTGCAGTAGCTCGCGATGTCGAGGTCGACCTGACCGCCGGCCGAGATCGGGATCGGGGAGCTCGGGCAGGTGAGCTCGGGGCGGTCGTCGCCCACCTGCACCGGGATCGACAGCAGGACGGTGGCGCCGTCGGAGGTGGTGGTCGAGTCCTCGTTGCCGCTGCTGTCGGTCGCCGAGGTGACCTCGACCAGCAGGGCACCGGGGCCGCGGAAGCCGGGTGCCGCCGACAGGCGGAAGCCGCTGTCGCCCTGCGGGTCGACCGACAGCGGCGACGGGGACGCCGACCAGGACCCGCGCCCGGACGCGAGCCGGACCTCGGCGTCGCCCGGGGCGGACACGTAGTCGCCGAGCGAGCCCGTGACGTCGCCGCCCTCGTCGAGCTCGACGAGCGCGCCGTCGACGACGAAGGGCAGCCCGTTGCCCGTGGGGGGCACGTAGACCGAGGCGGACGCGGTGCCGCCGTCGGAGTCGCGCACGACGAACGGGAGCACCTTGGGCTCGGCTCCCCGGTTCGCCCGGACCTGGACTTCGTCGACGACGCGGGCCGACTGGTCGCCCAGCACGTCGCTGACCTCGAGCCCGTCGACCGGGCCGTCGGGGTCGTAGGCACCCTCGAGCACGTCGACGACGACGCTGCCGCTCTCCCGCGCGCTGCCGAACGCGTCGTAGACGACCGGCGGGTTGTTGAAGTCCTTCGCGGTCGAGAGCGTCATGGTGCTGCGCGACTCGGTGATCCCGTTGCCGACGGTGTAGACGACCGTCACCGGCGGCTCGGTGAGGTCGTCGGGAGCCGGCACCGTGACGAGGTTCGTCCTCGGGTCGAGCTGCACGCCCTCCGGCGCGTCGACGAGCTTGACCACCGGGGTGTCGCCGGCCGCGACGAAGTCGTTGGCGAGCGGGTCGAACGTCGCCGTGCGCCCGGGCTCGACGGTGAGCCGGTCCTCCACCGCGAGGGGCCGCTGCGGCTCGCCGGCGTCGACCACCACGACCCGCGCGGTCCCGGTCGCGAACGCCCCCCGGGAGTCGACGACGGAATAGCTGAACTCGTCGGTGCCGGTGGCGCGGGGGTAGGCCTGGTACTGCAGGAAGTTGCCGCCGTAGGACACGATCCGGCCGAGCCGCGGGGCCGAGGTGATGCCAGTGACGGTGACCGGGTCGCCGTTGCGGTCGACCCCGGCGCCCGGGACGCGGATCTTGACCTCGTCGCCACCGATCACCCGCGACTCCAGGGTGGGGGGCTCGGGCGGGTCGTTGCCCTCGTCCTTCGGGACGACGGTGACCCGCACGGTGCCCGGCGCCCGCTTGCCGTCGAGGTTCTGCGCGACGTAGGTGACGCTGAACGACTCACGCTCGGTGATCGTGTCGGGCGCGACGAAGCGAACCAGACGGCCGGAGGTGAACGCCTGGCCCTTGTCGCCGGTGAAGTCGACGGGTGCGACGACGTCGAGCTGGCCGCTGGGCCCGCCGGTGGCGAGGTCCTGGAGCAGCGTGAGCCGGTCACCGGACGGGGACACGTCGTTGTCGAGCACCGGCACCGAGACCGACGAGCCCGCGCGGACGATCGCCTTGTCGGCGACCGTCACGGGGGTGTTGTCCGCCGGTGCGGCCCGCTGGGTGACCACGACCTCGCCACGCACGCCGGAGTCGGCGCCGTTGCTGATCGTGTAGGACACGGTCTGCGTCGCGGGCAGCAGCTCGGGCTGCACCGCGGACAGGCGCAGCCAGCGTCCGTCGACGATCGCCACGTCGAGCTGGCCGGGACGGTCCGCCGTCGCGTTCTGCACCGCCAGCAAGCCACCGGCCGGGTCGAGGTCGTTGGCCAGCACGTCGACGATGCCGGGTGCCTGCCCGTAGATCGTCAGGGTGTCCGGCATCGCGATCGGCTCGGCCGTGCGTCGCGGCCTCGGCTTCACGTCGACCCGGATGGCGCCCTGGTCGAGGTCCGCGTTGCCGTAGCCCGCGTCGTAGGACAGGAAGTAGGTCCCGGCCCGCTCCCCGGTGACCGTGACCACGCCGGCGTCGACGTCGGAGACGATCTTGAGCCCCTCCTGCGGCGGCACCTTGGCCGCGAGGGCGAGGTCGGCGTCCGGGCTGGTGGGGTCCGAGCCGGGCAGGTCGTTGAGCAGCGGGCGGATCTTGATCGGCTTGCCGACCTCGCCGCGCACCACGTCGGGCTCCGCCTTCGGGGCGAACGAGCTCTGGTCGTCGCGTGCCTGCACCTGGAAGCTGATCGACTTCTTGACCGGGGCGGAGCGTCCGTCGGTGACGGCGTAGTCGACGCGGACGAGGGAGCCGCCGCCCTCGGCCGAGATCGGGGCGGTGAAGCGGATCCGGCCGTCCGGGGTGGTGCGCGCCTGCGCGCCGGACTCCTCCCCGCCGACGGCGACGGCGGAGTCGAGCAGCAGCGTGTCGCCGTCGCTGTCGTCGCGCCAGTCCGCCAGCACGGGCACGGCGAGGGAGCCGCCGTCGGGCACCTTGTAGGTGGGCTTCTCGTAGCCCGCCCGCTGCGTCGGCGCCTCGTTCTCGCCGTCCCCGCGGACCGCCACGTCCACCCGGGCGTGGGCCGACACCCCGTCGCGGCCGTCGTCGATGAAGTACTCGAACGAGGCGTCGCGGCCCTCCTCGGGCATCTGCAGCACCAGGGTCTGGCCGTCCGGGCTGATCTCGACGCGCGCGTCGCCGCTGGGCTGCTCGACGTCGACGATGCTGAGCAGGCGGCCCTCGGGCGCGGAGTCGTTGTCCAGCGGGTGCAGGACGGTCGTGCGTCCGGCACGGACACCGTAGGAGTCGGGCTTCGCCTGCGGCGGGCGACGGTCGGCGTCCGTCTGGTTGTCGTTCTCGTCCTCGTCGTCGTCGTTCTTCTTCTTGGAGGTGAAGGCCTCCCAGTTGTCGATGCGCCGCGCGTCCTCGCGGTCGACGTCCCAGACCGTGCCGGTGAGGGCGTCGTTGAGCACGATCTCGCCGCGGTTGACCCGGTAGGCGAGGCTGCTCGCGTCGCCGCCGAGCGTGTCGGCCCGGACCTCCGAGGACCCGCACTGGCGGGCGAACGAGCCCACCCCGCCGGACCAGGCGCCGAACACGCAGGCCCCGAGGCGGACCGGCGCGACCGGGATGCCGCCGGCGGAGGCGACCGTCGTGGTGTCGCCGCTGGCGAGGTCGACCGACAGCAGGGCCTCGGGCGTGCCGACGAGCACCGATCCGGCGTCCGGCCCGGGCTGCTGGAGCACGCTCCCGGCGGTCACGCTCGCGGACGCGCCGCCGACGACCGTCAGCCGGCCGGACTCCGCGTCGAGGGTGACGACGCGCTCGCCCACGGTCGTCACCTGCGAGACCTCGCCCGCCTCCGACGGCAGGTCGGTGGTCGCGGGCTTGCCGAACGCCGCCCCGGCAGGCTCGATCGTGGTGAGGGTGTCGTCGGCCGCCGACGCAGTCGTGATGGTGCCGTCCAGGCTGACCGCGAGGACCGCTCCCTTCCCGGCCTCGGCGAGCGCGTCGGCCTGGCGGTCGACCACGCTCATCAGCGGCGCGCCGACCTGGCTGTCGTAGCGGACCGCCCAGACCTTCCCGCTGTCGGGGTCCGCGCTGGCCAGCGTCCCGCCGCCCATGGCGACCTGGCCGCCGGTGGGGATGGCCGCGGACCCTCCGTCCTGCGCCTCGAGGCGGGTCGTCTCGATGGCCTGGCCGCGGCTCGCGTCGAGGTTGACCGTCACCACGGCGGCCCCGTCCTGGACCACGTCGAGCCGGGTCTTGCCGTCCTGGGTGGGCACCACGCCGTCGAGCTGGTCGATCGGCTTGTTCAGACGTCCCGACCAGCCCTTCTTGCCGTTGACGACCCAGACGCCCCCGTCGTTGAGCTCCGCCTCGTGGGACTTGTAGCCCTCGGCGGTCACGACGTAGACCAGGATGCCGCTCAGGGCGAGCGCGAGGGCAGCACCGGAGGCGATGCCCGCCCGGTGTCGACGCACGAAGGAGCCTCGCGCCACGTGTATCCCCCTACACCCCTGGATGACCCCACGCCCGCCGCAGGCATCCCGCATGGAGGGTATGTAGACGGTCAAGGATCAGACAAGTCACCACCGCGTGCGCGGACACCGGACCATGGGTGATGATGGGTCCGTGGGCGTGTACGAGGGGAGCCGACGTTGATCGTGGAAGCGCGGTACGCCAGCGGGGGCGGCGTGCTGGTGGGCAGCGGTGCGCACTGGGTGCTGCTCACCGACCCCGGCGACGAGCAGGTCGTCCAGGAGCTCTGGGAGGCCCTCAGCCTGGCCGTCCCGTCGGGCGCCGGAGTGGCCGAGCGCGTCCTCGCGATCGTCGAGAAGGCCTTCGACGGCGAGCCTCCCGGCCTGGCCCTGGTCGACTTCACCTCGGGCGCCTCGACCTCGATGTCGCGCGGGTCCGGCCACGTCCGGCTCGCGGGCGCCAGCCGGGTGCTCAGCCTGGACCACGGCGCGGACCCGGACCACCTCGCGCCGCTGCGTCGCCTCGTCGGCGGCGTGGTCGCGGCGTCACGGGTCGAGCTCGAGCCCGTGTCCACCCGGACCGCTCCCCCGCCGACGCCACGGGCCACCCCCGCTCCGCCCGCCGCGGCCGCGCTGATCGACGGCATCCCGGCGGCGATCCTCGCCGCACGCGGGCCGGACGGCCCGCCGCCGCGCACCCGCGTGCGCCGACCGGTCGAGGACACCGGCTCGCTGACCGACACCTCCGAGCCCGACCCGCTCATGGTGCAGCGGATCGAGGAGGGCAGCCACACCACGATCCGGCCGCCGTCGGCACCCCACGACGTCCCCGGCGACGCCTCGGCCGACGCTCTCGACGACCACGACGGCTCGACCACGCTGCGGCCCGCCCACCTCACCCACAGCACCGCGCCGACCGTGCTGGCCGTGAGCTGCCCGCTGGGCCACCTCACCCCGCCGATCGCCCCGCAGTGCCGGGTGTGCCACCAGCGCGTGGCGCCGCAGGAGCCCCGACGCGTCGACCGCCCCTCGCTCGGCGGGCTGCGTCTGCCGACCGGCGAGGTGGTCCCGCTCGACCGCGGCGTCGTGCTGGGTCGCAAGCCGGCGCCGACGGAGGGCAGCACCGACTGGCCGCACCTCGTGCACCTGCCGGCGGACCACTCGTTCGTCTCCCGGCGCCACCTGTCGATCGAGCTCGACGGGTGGGACGTGGTGGCGCGCGACCTCGACAGCCGGGGTGGCACCACCATCGCGCCGCCGGGTCGCGAGCCGCAGCGGATGCGTCCGGGCGATGCGTACGTGCTCGACCCCGGTACGGTCCTGGACATGGCCCACGTCTACGCCGTCCGGTTCGAGACGGGAGCAGCCGCCCGGTGAGCGCGCCGGTCATCCCCGGGTTCACGTTCGTCGAGCACCTGGGAAGCGGCGGGTTCGCCGACGTCTTCCTCTACGAGCAGCAGTGGCCGCGCCAGCGCGTCGCGGTGAAGGTCGTGCGGCCCGATGTGCCCCTCACCGACCGCGAGAAGTACCTCTTCACGGCCGAGGCCAACGCGATGGCCCGCCTCGCCGACCACCCCTACATCGTCTCGGTGATCACCGCGGGGGTCACCGCCGAGGGCGGTCGCCCGTTCCTGGTGATGCGCTACTGCCCGCCCCCGGACCTCGGCGTGCGGGTGCGCTCCAACCCGATGTCACCGATGGACGCGGTGTCGACGGGCATCAAGCTCGCGAGCGCGATCGAGACCGCCCACCGCTCTGGCATCCTGCACCGCGACATCAAGCCGAGCAACGTGCTCGTCACGAGCTACCACGAGCCGGCGCTGACCGACTTCGGCATCGCCGGCCACATGGCCGAGGTCGAGGGCGACGACGACGTCCGGATCTCCTACCCCTGGTCGCCCCCGGAGCTCCTCGACGGCCGCTCCAACGGGTCGGTCGCCTCCGACGTCTACTCCCTCGGCGCCACCATCTGGCACCTGCTCGTAGGGCGCTCGCCGTTCTCCATCCCGTCCGGCGACAACTCCACCCGCGCGCTGAGCGCCCGCATCCTGCACGCAGCGCCCCCGGCCACGCAGCGCCCCGACGTGCCGCCCGCGCTCGACCGGCTGCTCCAGCAGTGCCTGGCCAAGCGGCCCGAGCACCGGCCCGCCAGCGCGCTCGAGCTCGCCCGCGCCCTCCAGCGCATCGAGTCCGCCGCCGGCTGGGCCCGCACGGCGGTCGCCGTCGAGGGCGACCGGCCCGACGCCGCGGTCGCGCCCCCGGACGCCGCCGGTGTCCTCGAGTCGCTCGAGGACGCCACCGCGATGAAGCCGGTCACCGTGATCTCCGCGAGCGGACCACGCCGGATCGCAGCCCAGGACCCCGCACCGGCCCCGGCCGGCGACGAGGACGCGACCCGCGGACCTGCCGGGCTGGTCTGGGCGGGCGTCGGCGCAGCCGTCCTCGCCGTCGTGGTCGGCGTCCTGGTGCTCGGCGGGCGCGACGAGGACCCGGGCGTGCAGGTGCCGACGTCCTCGATCACCCCGTCCGACCCGGTGGCCGACGAGCTGACCAAGGCACCCACCCTCACCGGGCGGCGTACGGCCCGGGGCGTGCTCTTCACCTGGAACGCCCCCGTCGAGATGCAGGACGGCGACGCCTTCAGCTACCACCGCGACGACACCGACGACTACGGCACCACCACCAAGGAGCAGCTCCTGGTCCGCACCCCGGACCCGATCTGCCTGGACCTGCGGATGACCCGGGGCTCGGACTCCTCGCCCAGCGCCAGCCAGTGCGTCACCTGACCCACTCGATCGCCCCGGCACCACGCACGACGACGCCTCCCCCGCGGCTGCGAGGGAGGCGTCGTGGCGTCGCGGGGTGGACCGGTCAGTCGTCGTCCCAGTCCCGGCGGGGACCGGTGGCGGCGTCCTGCTGCTGGGCGTCCATCCGGCTCGAGGCCCAGAGCGACAGCACGGCGGTGACGGCCAGCGTCGCGAGGATCACGACCAGCGAGAGCCAGATCGGGATCTCGGGCGCCCAGGTGATGTGCTCGCCGCCGTTGACGAACGGCAGCTCGTTCTCGTGCATCGCGTGGAGGATGAGCTTGACGCCGATGAAGGCCAGCAGGAACGCCAGGCCGTAGGACAGGTAGATCAGGCGCTGGAGCAGGCCGCCGATGAGGAAGTAGAGCTGGCGCAGGCCCATCAGGGCGAAGATGTTCGCCGTCAGGACCAGGTAGGGCTCCTTGGTGATGCCGAAGATCGCCGGGATCGAGTCGAGCGCGAACAGCAGGTCGGTGGTGCCGAGGGTGATGATCACGATGAACATCGGGGTGATCATCCGCTGGGCGCCCTCCTTCACGAAGAACTTCTCGCCGTGCCACTCCGACGTGGCCGGGAACCGCTTCTCGATGAACGCGACGACCCGGTTCTCCTCGAACTCCTCGTCCTCGTCCTCCGCGCCCTCCTTGGCGAGCTTGACCGCGGTGTAGACCAGGAACAGGCCGAAGAGGTAGAAGACCCAGCTGAAGTTGTTGATCGCGGTGGCGCCGACGCCGATGAAGATCGCGCGCATGACCAGCGCCATCACGATGCCGACCATCAGCGCGAACTGCTGGAGCTCCTTGGGCACCGCGAACTTCGCCATGATGATGATGAAGATGAACAGGTTGTCGATGGAGAGCGAGTACTCCACCAGCCAGCCCGAGAAGAACTCCAGCGCGGGCGTGCCGCCGGAGGTCCACCAGACACCCAGCCCGAAGAGGACCGCGAGCCCGACGTAGATCGACAGGTAGGTCGCGCACTCCTTCATGCTCGGCTCGTGCGGCTTGCGGCCGATCACGACGAGGTCGAAGGTGAACACGGCGATCGTCACGACGGCGGTGACGATCCAGACCCAGGTGGGGACGTCCACGTACTGCTCCTAGGGGTGAGGGTGGGGCGGTGTCCGCGCACGGCACGGACGCCGGAGGTCTCTTCCACCCGCGTCACGCGAGCCGGTGGCACCGGGCCCCGCTCGCGCGGGCGCCGTGCTGACGACACCACCACCTGGGGAATACTCCCCTCCAACCGGGCCAGTCTTCCACGCCCCGGAGGGCGGGAGCGAAACCGGAGGTCAGCGTCCGCCGAATGGGACGCCGAGCTCGGCGAGGCGCGCCGCACCGCCGTCGACGGCGGTCAGCACCCAGGCGCCCTGTGGCGTGACGGTGAACGTGTGCTCGAAGTGGGCCGACATCGACCCGTCGACCGTCGCGACGGTCCACTCGTCCTCGAGCAGGTCCGTGTGCTTGCTGCCGAGGGTGACCATCGGCTCGACCGCCAGCGCGAGGCCCTCCACGATCACCGGACCGCGCCCCTTGCGACCGTAGTTGGGCACGTTGGGGGCCATGTGCATCTCGGTGCCGATGCCGTGGCCGGTGTAGTCCTCGAGGATGCCGTAGCGACCCTGCGCGCGGACATAGGTCTCGATCGCGTGGCTGATGTCGGTCACCCGGCCGCCCAGCCGCGCGGCGGCCATGCCGCGCCACAGCGACTCCTCGGTCACCCGCAGCAGCTCGAGCACGTCCGCCGCGACCTCGCCGACCGGGACGGTCGTGGCCGCGTCGCCGTGCCACCCCTCGACGATCGCGCCGCAGTCGATGGAGATGACGTCACCCTCGGCCAGCTCGCGCGGGCCGGGGATCCCGTGGACGACCTCGTCGTTGACCGACGCACAGATGGTCGCCGGGAACGGCGGGGTGCTGTAGCCCTTGAACGAGGGGATGCCGCCGTGGTCGCGGATGTGGGTCTCCGCGAGCGTGTCGAGCTCGAGCGTGGTCACGCCCGGGCGCACCGCCGCCCGCAGCAGCTCGAGGGTCTCCCCCACGAGCCGTCCGGCCACCCGCATCTTCTCGACCTGCTCGGGGGTCTTGATCTCCAGGCCGCGGTCGCGGAAGCCCATGCGTGCGTGTCCTGCCCCGGTCAGCTCTGCGGGACGACGTCGAGAGCGGCGAAGATGCGCTTGGTGACGTCGTCGACCTCGCCCATCCCGTCGACCTCGACGAGGATCCCGCGCTCGCGGTAGACCTCGATCAGCGGCTCGGTCTGCTCGGCGTAGACCTCCTGGCGGCGCCGGATGACGTCCTCGGTGTCGTCGGCACGCCCGTCGGTCACCGCGCGCTGCAGCAGGCGCTGGACGAGCTCCTCGGGGTCGACCGTGAGCACCACGACCGCGTCGAGGCGGTGACCGGTGAAGCCGATCATGCCGTCGAGCTCGGTCACCTGCGCCAGGGTGCGGGGGTAGCCGTCGAGCAGGAAGCCCGGCTTCGCGTCCTCCTCGTCGATGCGGTTGCGCACCATCTTGTTGGTGACCTCGTCGGGGACGTACTCGCCGGCGTCCATGTAGCGCTTGGCCTCGACGCCCAGCGGCGTGCCTTGCGAGACGTTGGCCCGGAAGATGTCGCCGGTCGAGATCGCCGGGATCTCGAAGTGCTGGGCGATGAACGAGGCCTGGGTGCCCTTGCCGGCTCCCGGCGGGCCCATGAGGATGAGACGCATTAGCGGAGGAATCCTTCGTAGTTGCGCTGCTGGAGCTGGCTCTCGATCTGCTTCACGGTGTCGAGGGCCACGCCGACCATGATCAGGATCGAGGTGCCGCCGAACGGGAAGTTCTGGTTGGCCTGGATCATCGCGAACGCGACGAGCGGGACCAGCGAGATCAGGCCGAGGTAGAGCGCTCCAGGGAACGTGATGCGGGACAGGACGTAGGACAGGTAGTCCTCGGTCGGCTTGCCCGCCCGGATCCCGGGGATGAAGCCGCCGTACTTCTTCATGTTGTCCGCCACCTCGACAGGGTTGAAGGTGATCGAGACGTAGAAGTACGTGAAGAAGATGATCAGCAGGAAGTACGCCGCCATGTAGAGCGGGTGGTCGCCGCCGACCAGGTAGGTGCCGATGAAGTCGAGCACGGGGTTCTTGCTGTCGGGGTTGAACTGCACCGCCATCGCCGGCAGGTAGAGCAGCGAGGAGGCGAAGATGACCGGGATGATGCCGGCCTGGTTGACCTTCAGCGGGATGTAGGTCGAGTTGCCGCCGAACATCTTGCGCCCGACCATCCGCCGGGCGTACTGCACCGGGATGCGGCGCTGGGCCTGCTCGATGAAGATGACGGCTGCGACCAGGATCAGGCCGACGACCATCACGATGGAGAAGGTGATCCAGCCCTGGGAGGTCTGCACGCTCCACAGCGACGCGGGGAAGGTCGCGACGACCTGGGTGAAGATGAGGATCGACATGCCGTTGCCGATGCCGCGGTCGGTGATGAGCTCACCGAGCCACATGATGACGGCGGTGCCCGCGGTCATGGTGACCACCATGACGAGGAACGTGCCGGTGCCGTCGTCGTGCAGCAGGTCGCGGTCGCAGCCCTGGAGGAGGGCCTTGTTGCGGGCCAGCGCCACGATGCCGGTCGCCTGGAGCACGGCGAGGCCGAGCGTGAGGTACCGGGTGTACTGCGTGATCTTCGTCTGGCCGGCCTGGCCCTCCTTCTTCAGCGCCTCGAGCCGTGGGATCACCACGACGAGCAGCTGCAGGATGATCGAGGCCGTGATGTACGGCATGATCCCGAGCGCGAAGATGGTGAGCTGGAGCAGCGCACCTCCGGAGAAGAGGTTGATCAGGCTGTAGAGGCCGCCCTGCTCCAGGTCGCTGATGCAGGCCTGGACGTTGGCGACGTGGACGCCCGGGGTGGGAACCTGGGAGCCGAGCCGGAAGATCGTGACGATCAGCAGGACGAACAGAAGCTTCTTCCGCAGGTCCGGCGTCCGGAAAGCGTTGGCGAAGGCGCCTAGCACTGGTTCCTCTTTCGTAAGGGTGCCTGCCTGGTTCAGGCGGGCGGACGAGAGACCCCCACCGGTGTGCGGCGAAGGGCCCGGGGAAGCCTAACAAGTCGCGGACCGCGCCCGCTCCCCCCCATCAAACAGGTAGAGAACGACGAAGGCCCGGCCGACAGTTCCCACTGTGCGGCCAGGCCTTCACCGGATGGTGCTGATGTGTGGCCTCAGGCCACGGTCGCGGTGCCGCCGGCAGCCTCGATCTTCTCCTTGGCGGAGGCCGAGAACGCGTCGACGCTGACCTGGACGGCGACCGAGATGTCGCCCTGGCCGAGCACCTTGACGGGCTGGCCCTTGCGGACCGCGCCCTTCGCGACGAGGTCCGCCACGGTGACCTGGCCACCGTCGGGGAACAGCTCGCCGAGACGGTCGAGGTTGACGACCTGGAACTCCACGCGGAAGGGGTTCTTGAAGCCCTTCAGCTTGGGCAGGCGCATGTGGATCGGCATCTGGCCACCCTCGAAGGCGACCGGGACCTGGTAGCGCGCCTTGGTGCCCTTGGTACCGCGGCCGGCCGTCTTGCCCTTGGACGCCTCACCGCGACCCACGCGGGTCTTGGCGGTCTTGGCGCCCGGAGCGGGACGCAAGTGGTGCAGCTTGAGCGTCATGTCACTCCACCTCCTCGAACGTCACCAGGTGACGGACGGTGTTGATCATGCCCCGGATCTCCGGGCGGTCTTCCTTCACGACCACGTCGCCGATCCGCTTGAGACCGAGCGAGCGCAGCGTCTCGCGCTGGTTGGCCTTGAGGCCGACCGTTCCGCGCTTCTGCTGGACCTTGAGCTGTGCCATTACTGCTGCACCCCCGCCGTCGCCTCGACCTGGCCCTCGGCGCGCGCCTTGAGCAGCGCGGCCGGGGTGACGTCCTCGACGCGCATGCCACGGCGAGCAGCCACGGCCTCGGGCTCCTCGAGCATCCGCAGCGCCTCGACGGTCGCGTGGACGATGTTGATCTGGTTGGACGAGCCGAGCGACTTGCTCAGCACGTCGTGGATGCCGGCGCACTCGAGCACCGCACGCACCGGGCCACCGGCGATCACACCGGTACCGGGGGCGGCGGGACGCAGCAGGACGACGCCCGCGGCCTTCTCGCCCTGCACCGGGTGCGGGATGGTGCCCTGGATGCGCGGGACCTTGAAGAAGTGCTTCTTGGCCTCCTCGACACCCTTGGCGATCGCCGCGGGAACTTCCTTCGCCTTGCCGTAGCCGACGCCGACCAGACCCTCACCGTCGCCGACGATCACGAGGGCGGTGAAGCTGAAGCGACGACCACCCTTCACGACCTTGGCGACCCGGTTGATCGCCACGACGCGCTCGATGTAGGCGGTCTTGTCAGCCTGGTTGCGACCGTTGTCGCGTCCGCGACGGTCACCACCCTGGCGCTCGCCACCGCGCTGTCCGCGCTGGGCTCCGCTCATGAGACTTTCTCCTCTTTCAGAATTCTTCGCGTGGGCGATCAGAACTGGAGGCCGCCCTCACGGGCGGCGTCGGCCAGGGCCGCGATGCGGCCGTGGTACTTGTTGCCGGCGCGGTCGAAGACGACGTCCTCGATCCCCGCGGCCTTGGCACGCGACGCCACCAGCTCGCCGACCTTCTTGGCCTTGGCGGTCTTGTCACCCTCGGTCCCGCGCACGTCGGCCTCCATGGTGGAGGCGTAGGCGAGCGTCGCACCGGCGAGGTCGTCGACGACCTGCACCGAGAGGTGCTTGGCCGACTTGGTGACGACCAGGCGCGGACGCTCGGCGGTGCCGTTGATGCGCTTGCGACCGCGCGCCTGGCGGCGCAGACGGGCACGGACGCGGTTCGCGGTGTGCTTGTTGTTGCTCAGCGAGATCGCCATGTCACTTACCGGCCTTTCCGACCTTGCGGCGGATGTGCTCGCCGGCGTAACGGACGCCCTTGCCCTTGTAGGGCTCCGGCTTGCGCAGCTTGCGGATCTTGGCCGCGACCTCGCCGACGAGCTGCTTGTCGATGCCGACGACGCCGAGCTTGGTCGGGCCCTCGACGGTGAAGGTGATGCCCTCGGGGGCGTCGAAGACGATCGGGTGGGAGTACCCGAGCTGGAACTCCAGCTGGGTCGGGCCCTTCGGCAGGACGCGGTAGCCCACGCCGACGATCTCGAGCTTCTTCTCGTAGCCCTCGGTGACACCCACCACCATGTTGTTGATGAGCGTGCGGGTGAGGCCGTGCAGCGAGCGGCTCTCGCGCTCGTCGTTCGGGCGCTGCACCTCGAGGACGCCGTCCTCGCCCTTGGCGACCGTGATCGGCGCCGCGATGGTGTGCGACAGGGTGCCCTTGGGGCCCTTGACGGTCACCAGCGACTCGTCGATCGCGACGTCGACACCGGACGGGACCGCGATGGGGAGCTTGCCAATGCGCGACATGCTTCTCTCTCTTCCTGGTCTCAGTTGGTCCGGGTCACCAGACGTAGGCGAGGACTTCGCCGCCCACGCCCTTCTGGTTCGCCTGGCGGTCGGTCAGCAGGCCCTGCGACGTCGAGATGATCGCGACGCCGAGGCCACCGAGGACCTTGGGCAGGTTGGTGTGCTTGGCGTACACGCGCAGGCCGGGCTTGCTGATGCGGCGGACACCGGCGATCGAGCGCTCCCGGTTGCGGCCGTACTTCAGCGTGACGGTCAGCGTCTTGCCGACGGCGGGCTCGCCCTCGGCGGACGTGTTGTCCGTGACGTCGTAGGAGGTGATGTAGCCCTCCTGCTTGAGGATCTCCGCGAGGCCGGCCTTCATCTTGCTGTAAGGCATCGACACCACGTCGTGGTACGCCTGGTTGGCGTTGCGCAGACGCGTGAGCATGTCTGCGATCGGGTCAGTCATCGTCATGATGTGGGTTTCTTTCTCGTCGTGGTTTCCCCAGGCTCGACGGCCTGCGGACCTGCAACGTGTTGAGAGAGGTGATTACCAGGAGAAGTGCTTACCAAGAAGACTTGGTGACGCCGGGCAGCTCGCCGCGGTGGGCCATCTCCCGCAGGCAGATGCGGCACAGGCCGAACTTGCGGTACACGGCCTTCGGCCGGCCGCAGCGCTGGCAGCGGGTGTAGCCGCGGACGGCGAACTTCGGCTTGCGGGCGGCCTTGACCTTCAGAGCAGTCTTCGCCATGTCAGTTCTCCTTGAACGGGAAGCCGAGCTGCTTGAGCAGCGCGCGGCCCTCGTCGTCGTTGGTGGCGGTGGTCACGACGGTGATGTCCATGCCGCGCGACCGGTCGATCTTGTCCTGGTTGATCTCGTGGAACATGACCTGCTCGGTGAGACCGAAGGTGTAGTTGCCACGGCCGTCGAACTGCTTCGGCGAGAGGCCGCGGAAGTCGCGGATGCGGGGCAGCGCCAGGGACAGCAGGCGGTCCAGGAACTCCCACATGCGGTCGCCGCGCAGCGTGACGTGCGCACCGATCGGCATGCCCTCGCGCAGCTTGAACTGCGCGATCGACTTGCGGGCCTTGGTCACGGCCGGCTTCTGGCCGGTGATCGCGGTGAGGTCGCGGATCGCGCCCTCGATCAGCTTGGAGTCACGAGCAGCCTCGCCGACACCCATGTTGACCACGATCTTGGTCAGGCCGGGGACCTGCATGATGTTGGCGATCTCGAACTCGGAGCGCAGCGCGGGGACGATCTCCTCGCGGTAGCGCGCCTTGAGACGCGGAATCTCCGTGGAGGTGGTCTCGGCCATCTCAGATCTCCTTGCCGGTCTTGCGGGACACGCGGACCGAGCGGCTGGCGGTGTAGGTCGAGCCGTCGGGACGGCGCTTGGTGACCTCGTCGCGACGGAACCCGACGCGGGTGACGCCGTCACCCTCGACCAGCATCACGTTCGAGACGTGGATGGGGGCCTCGCGGGTGATGATGCCGCCGGTGGTGCCGGTCTGCTGCACGGACTTGGTGTGGCGCTTGACGAGGTTCACGCCCTCGACGATCACGCGCTCCTCCTCGCGGAGGACCGAGATGACCTTGCCCTGGGCACCCTTGTCCTTGCCAGCGATCACCTTGACGGTGTCGCCCTTCTTGATGTTCATGTTCTTACCCATCTCTCACAGCACCTCCGGGGCGAGCGAGATGATCTTCATGAAACGCTTCTCGCGCAGCTCACGGCCCACGGGGCCGAAGATGCGCGTGCCACGGGGCTCGCCGTCGTTCTTGAGGATGACGGCGGCGTTCTCGTCGAAGCGGATGTAGGAACCGTCGGCGCGGCGACGCTCCTTGACGGTGCGCACGACCACGGCCTTGACGACGTCGCCCTTCTTGACGTTGCCACCGGGGATCGCGTCCTTGACGGTGGCGACGATGACGTCACCGATGCCGGCGTAGCGACGCCCAGAGCCACCGAGAACACGGATGCAGAGGATCTCCTTCGCACCGGTGTTGTCGGCGACCTTGAGTCGCGACTCCTGCTGGATCATTGATTTCTCCTGGTTGTCGAGCTGGTTCTCTCGCCCTCACGGGGCTGGAGCCTGGCCGAACTGGTGGGGTTCTGGGTGGTGCTGGTCCGGTGAGCCGGGCTGGGCCCGACCCACCGGGTGCTCACTTGGCCTTCTCGAGGACCTCGACGAGGCGCCAGCGCTTGGTGGCGGACAGCGGGCGGGTCTCCATGATGAGGACCCGGTCGCCGATGCCGCACTGGTTGGTCTCGTCGTGGGCCTTGAGGCGCGACGTCTTGCGCAGGACCTTGCCGTAGAGGGCGTGCTTCACGCGGTCCTCGACGGCGACGACGATGGTCTTGTCCATCTTGTCGCTCACGACGAGGCCCTCGCGGACCTTGCGCTGGTTGCGCTCGCCAGTCTGGGTCGCAGTGTTCTCGCTCATGCCTTCGCCTCTTCGTTCGTGCCCGGGGTGGTGCGGATCCCGAGCTCGCGCTCACGGACCACGGTGTAGATCCGGGCGATGTCCTTCTTGACCGTGCGGAGCCGGCTGTTGCTCTCCAGCTGGCCGGTGGCCGCCTGGAAGCGGAGGTTGAACAGCTCCTCCTTGGCCTCGCGCAGCTTCGCCTCCAGGTCGGTGGCGTTGAGCTCGTCGAGCTCGTGGGCGTTCAGCTTGGTAGCCATCAGAATTCACCGGCCTCACGGGAGATGAACCGGCACTTCATCGGGAGCTTGTGCATCGCGCGGCGCATGGCCTCGCGGGCAACGGTCTCGTCGACGCCGGAGAGTTCGAACATGACGCGGCCGGGCTTGACGTTGGCAACCCACCACTCGGGGGAACCCTTACCGGAACCCATGCGGGTCTCGGCAGGCTTCTTGGTCAGCGGGCGGTCCGGGTAGATGTTGATCCAGACCTTGCCGCCACGCTTGATGTGACGGGTCATGGCGATACGGGCCGACTCGATCTGCCGGTTGGTCACGTAGTGACCCTCGACCGCCTGGATGCCGAAGTCACCGAAGGCCAGCGAGGTGCCACCCTTGGCAACGCCACGGCGCTTGGGGTGGTGCTGCTTGCGGTGCTTGACGCGACGGGGCATCAACATGAGGTCAGGCCTCCTGTCCGGTGCTCGGAGCAGCCTCGGCCGGAGCAGCTGAGGTCTCAGCGGTGGCCTCGGCGCGAGGAGCGCGGTCGCCGCGCGAGCCACGGCTCGGACGGTCGCCGCCACGGGTGTTGGGACGACCACCGCGGCCGGGGGCACCGGCGCGGGCGGCCTGCTGGGCCTGGCGCTCGGCACGGGTGCCGGCGACCTCGCCCTTGTAGATCCAGACCTTCACGCCGATGCGACCGAAGGTGGTCTTGGCCTCGTAGAAGCCGTAGTCGATGTCGGCACGCAGGGTGTGCAGGGGCACGCGGCCCTCGCGGTAGAACTCGGTGCGCGACATCTCGGCGCCGTTGAGGCGGCCCGAGCACTGGATCCGGATGCCCTTGGCACCCGAGCGCATCGAGGTCTGCATGGCCTTGCGCATCGCACGACGGAACTGCACGCGGCCGGCGAGCTGCTCGGCGACGCCCTGGGCGACCAGCTGCGCGTCGACCTCGGGCTGCTTCACCTCGAGGATGTTGAGCTGGACCTGCTTGCCGGTGAGCTTCTCGAGCTCGCCGCGGATGCGGTCCGCCTCGGCGCCGCGGCGACCGATGACGATGCCGGGACGCGCGGTGTGGATGTCCACCCGGACGCGGTCACGGGTGCGCTCGATCTCGACCTTGGCGATGCCGGCCCGCTCCATGCCCTTGGAGAGCAGCTTGCGGATCGCGACGTCCTCACCGACGTACGACTTGTAGAGCTTGTCGGCGTACCAACGGCTCTTGTGGTCGGTGGAGATGCCCAGGCGGAAGCCGTTCGGGTTGATCTTCTGGCCCATCAGGCACCCTTTCCGTTCTTCTTGGCCTGCGTGGTCAGCGCGTCAGCCGGCTGCACCGCGAGGGTGATGTGGCTGGTGCGCTTGTTGATGCGGGTCGCACGGCCCTGGGCACGCGGACGCCAACGCTTCATCGTCGGGCCCTCGTCGACCATCGCGACGGAGAGCACCAGGTCGGCCCGGTTGAGGCCCTCGGTGGTCTCGGCGTTGGCGACGGCGCTCTCCAGCACCTTGTAGACGGTCTCGGAGGCGGCCTGCGGCGCGAACTGCAGCAGGGTGAGGGCCTCGTCGACGGGGAGGCCGCGGACCATGTCGACGACACGGCGGGCCTTCATCGGGGTGATCCGCACGTAGCGTGCGCTGGCGAACGCGCCCGGCTGGTCGCCGAGCAGCGACTCGCGGCGCGCACTGGTGCGGCTGCGCTCGGTGGTGCTCATCGACGGCGTCCCTTCCGGTCTTCCTTGACGTGCCCGCGGTAGGTGCGGGTCGGTGCGAACTCCCCGAGCTTGTGGCCGACCATCGAGTCGGTCACGAAGACGGGGACGTGCTTGCGACCGTCGTGCACGGCGATGGTGTGACCGATCATGTCGGGCACGATCATCGACCGGCGCGACCAGGTCTTGATGACGTTGTGCGAGCCCTTCTCGTTCTCGGCGTCCACCTTCTTCTGGAGGTGGCCGTCCACGAAGGGGCCCTTCTTGAGGCTACGAGGCATGTCGGTTACTTCCTACCCTTGCCGGACTTGCGACGACGGATGATCTGGGAGTCGCTGGCCTTGCTCTTGCGAGTGCGGCCCTCGGGCTTGCCCCAGGGGGAGACCGGGTGGCGACCACCGCTGGTCTTGCCCTCACCACCACCGTGCGGGTGGTCGACCGGGTTCATGACGACACCGCGGACGGTCGGGCGGACGCCCTTCCACCGCATGCGGCCGGCCTTGCCCCAGTTGATGTTCGACTGCTCGGCGTTGCCGACCTCGCCGATCGTCGCGCGGCAGCGCACGTCGACGTAGCGCATCTCGCCCGAGGGCATGCGCAGCGTCGCGCGGCTGCCCTCACGGGCGACCAGCTGGGCGGACATGCCGGCCGAGCGGGCGATCTTGGCGCCGCCGCCCGGACGCAGCTCCACGCAGTGGATGGTCGAGCCGACCGGGATGTTGCGCAGCGGCAGGTTGTTGCCGGGCTTGATGTCGGCGTTGGGACCCGACTCCACCGCGGTGCCCTGGGTCAGACCCTTGGGCGCGATGATGTAGCGCTTCTCGCCGTCGGCGTAGTGCAGCAGCGCGATGCGGGCGGTGCGGTTGGGGTCGTACTCGATGTGAGCGACCTTGGCCGGCACGCCGTCCTTGTCGTAGCGACGGAAGTCGATGATGCGGTAGGCGCGCTTGTGACCGCCACCCTTGTGACGGGTGGTGATGCGGCCCTGGTTGTTGCGGCCGCCGTTCTTGGGCAGCGGACGCGTCAGCGACTTCTCGGGCGTCGACCTGGTGATCTCGACGAAGTCGGCCACCGACGAGCCGCGGCGGCCCGGCGTGGTCGGCTTGTACTTGCGGATAGCCATATCAGTTCCTATTCAGCGAGCCCGGTCAGGAGACCGGACCTCCGAAGATGTCGATGCGGTGACCCTCGGCGAGGCTGACGATCGCGCGCTTGGTGTTCGGGCGCTTGCCCATGCCGTAGCGGGTGCGACGCGTCTTGCCCTGGCGGTTGATCGTGTTGACCGAGGTGACCTTGACGTCGAAGACCTTCTCGACCGCGATCTTGATCTCGGTCTTGTTGGCGTCCGGGTGGACGATGAAGGTGTACTTGTTGGCGTCGAGCAGGCCGTAGCTCTTCTCCGACACGACCGGCGCGATCAGGACGTCGCGGTGGTCCTTGTGCAGGGTGCTCACTTGTCGCTCTCCTTCTCGGCACGGGTGAGGCCGGCAGCCTCGGCGTCCTCGACGGACTTGAACCAGAAGTCGCCGCCGGCGGCGTCGTAGTCGGCGTCGCCCTCGACGAGGTAGACGCCCGACGTCTTGCCGAGGACCTCGAAGCCCTTCGGGTTCTTGCCGCTCTTCAGCGGGGCCTTGGCGCCCGCCGGGAGCTCCGCGGCCTCGGTGGTCTCGGTGGCAGCAGCCGGCTTCTCGGCCGCAGCGGCCGGGGCGGACGAGCCACCCACGAAGACGTCGTAGGCACCCTTGGTGAAGACCACGTCGTCAGCGGCCAGCACGTCGTAGGTGTTGAGCTGGTCGACGGCGACGATGTGGACCTCGGGCGCGTTGCGCAGCGAGAGCCAGGTGATCGCGTCGGAGCGCTCGAGCACCACGAGGTAGCCCACGCGGTCGGTCAGCGAGGTCAGCGCGGCGAGCGCACCCTTGGTGGAGGGCTTGTCGCCCGACACCAGCGAGTCGACCACGTGGACGCGGTCGTTGCGGGCCCGGTCGGAGAGGGCACCGCGCAGGGCGGCGGCCTTCATCTTCTTGGGGGTGCGCTGGGAGTAGTCGCGCGGCTGCGGGCCGTGGACGGTGCCACCGCCGGCGAACTGCGGGGCGCGGGTCGAGCCCTGGCGGGCGCGGCCGGTGCCCTTCTGCTTGTAGGGCTTCTTGCCACCACCGCGGACCTCGCCGCGGGTCTTGGTGGCGTGGGTGCCCTGGCGCGCAGCGGCCTGCTGGGCCACGACGACCTGGTGGATCAGGGGGATGTTGACCTCGACGTCGAAGATCTCGGCGGGGAGGTCGACCTTGACGGTCTTGACAGCCATGCTCAGGCCTCCTGCGTCTTCTTGGCGGCCGAGCGGAGGACCACGAGGCCGTTCTTGGGGCCGGGAACGGCGCCCTTCACGAGGATGAGGCCCTTCTCGGCGTCGACGGCGTGCACCGTCAGGTTCTGGGTGGTCACGGTGTCGTTGCCCATGCGGCCCGACATCCGGGTGCCCTTGAACACGCGACCCGGCGTGGCGCAGGCGCCGATCGAACCGGGCTTGCGGTGGTTGCGGTGGGCACCGTGCGAGGCGGAGACACCGGAGAAGCCGTGACGCTTCATGGTTCCGGCGAAGCCCTTGCCCTTGCTGGTGCCGGTGACGTCGATCTCCTCGCCGGCGGCGAAGGTGTCGACCCCGAGCTCCTGGCCCACGGTGTAGGCAGCGGCGTCGGCGGTGCGGATCTCCACGACGTGGCGACGGGGGGTGACCCCGGCCTTGGTGAAGTGACCGGCCTCCGGGGAGTTCACCTTGCGCGCCTCGATCTCGCCGAAGCCGACCTGGATGGCGTTGTAGCCGTCCACCTCGGGCTGGCGGACCTGGGTCACGACGTTGGTGCTCGCCGCGATGACGGTCACGGGGACGACCTTGTTGTCCTCGTCCCAGAGCTGGGTCATGCCGAGCTTGGTGCCCAGCAGGCCCTTCACGTTGCGTTCGAAAGTCTTAGCCATGTCGCGCCTCAGAGCTTGATCTCGATGTCGACACCGGCGGGCAGGTCGAGACGCATCAGCGAGTCGACGGTCTTCGGCGTCGGGTCGATGATGTCGATCAGGCGCTTGTGGGTGCGCATCTCGAAGTGCTCGCGGGAGTCCTTGTACTTGTGGGGCGAACGGATGACGCAGTACACGTTCTTCTCGGTCGGCAGCGGCACAGGGCCGGCGACCTTCGCACCCGTACGGGTGACGGTGTCCACGATCTTCCGCGCCGAGGTGTCGATCACCTCGTGGTCATAGGCCTTGAGCCTGATGCGGATCTTCTGTCCCGCCATAGGTCCCTGTCCTCTTCGATCTCGTACGCCTGGTCTGGTCTCAGCGCCCTGCCCCGGTGGGCCGGCGCCGCCTGTCTCTCCTCCACCCTCCGACCCCCGCGGTCGGGCGTGTCGCGCATCTTGCTCGTGACACGTCCCCTGCGGGAAGCGATGTTTCTCTGGGTGGCACCCGCCGGCTGGCGGATCTGGTCGGGTCTCCGATCACTGTCGTGACCTGGTGCGGCGCACGCAGACGACTGCTTCGATCAAGGAGACGCGATTCAGAAGTCAAGGTGTGCCGCGCCCCGGCGACCCGCCGGAGCAACCGGAACATCTTGGCAGACTCGGAGAGCCCACGCCAAATCGAGGTCCGGGGGCGTCCGGTGAGGGGTGCGTCACTCTCGCCCGGTGTCCGCCGCGAGCGCGAACAACCGCCTGCCGATGCGGGTCGGCGTGCCCTCGACGGGGTCGACGAGGAGCTCCCAGCCGTGCCCCGACCGTCCGGCCACGAAGGGTACCCCGGCGCGACCCGCGAGCTCGCGGGCCGCCGCGAAGATGGCGCGGCCGTCGCTGGGCGCCATCACCACGAGCCCGTCGGGCACGCCGTCCGACGCGAGGTCCGGGGCCAGGTCGGCGAGGTCGGTGCCCTCCCACGCCGGCGGGCCGGAGACGTCGGCCCACGCGTCCACGTCCGCCCCCGCGGCGACCGCCATCACCGTGAGCGAGCCACCCATGGACGTGCCGAGCAGCACGACGCGCGTCGCGCCGAGGTCCTCGCGGGCGAGCGCCACGGCCGGCGCGACCTCGTTGAGCGGGTCGGCGTCGGCGTCGTCGGGGCAGGTCGACTCGCCGTAGCCGCACGGGTTCACCAGCAGGGAGGTCACGCCCGCCTCGTCCGCGGCCGCCGCCGCCCACCTGCCCCAGCCGCAGAGGCCCCCGATCTGGGGCAGCAGCACCGCGACGGTCGTGCTGGATCCCGGTCCGACGCGCGCGACCTCGACCTCTCCCCCGGTCCTCCCGTCGAGGGTGAGCGCCTCGAGGTCGGCGGACTCCGGGATCGCGGACAGGCAGCGCTCGCGCAGCGCGGTGGTCGGGTCGGGTGCCGCGCCGGTCGTCGCGCCGGTCGGCGGGGCGTCGGGGCGGGTGGTGGAGCCGGACGAGCAGCCGGCGAGCAGCACGAGCGCGGCGAGCGTCGCCGCGCCCCGCGCTCGTCGGCCCCCGTGTCCCCGCACGCCCCGAGGATAGGCAGGCGCGCGGTCCGGGTCGAGGCCTACGCTGCGCCCATGGCGACGCTCCGCGACCTCTGGGACTTCGACGACCCGGCTGCCAGCGAGCAGCGCTTCCGCGAGCTCGCGGCGAGCGCCGACGAGCCACTGGCGACGTACGCCCGCACCCAGGTCGCGCGGGCGCTCGGCCTGCAGGAGCGCTACGCCGACGGGCACGCGGTGCTCGCCGCCCTCACCACGGCCGACGACGAGGGGACGGTCCGCGTCACCCTCGAGCGCGGCCGGCTGCTGCGCTCGGCCGGGGACACGGAGGCTGCGCTCCCCTGCTTCGAGGACGCCGCGCGACGCGCGGGCGGTGCGGGCCTGGAGGAGCTCGAGGTCGACGCCCTGCACATGGTGGCGCTGGTCGTGCCGGCCGACCACGCGCTGGCTGCCACCGAGCGGGCCCTGCGCCGCGCCCGGCAGGCGTCCGACCCCGTCGCCCGCGACTGGGACGCCTCGCTGCTCAACAACATCGGCATGGTCCACGCCGACGCCGGCGACCACGCCACGGCCCTCGTCGCGTTCGAGCAGGCGCTCGCGGCACGCGAGCGGATCGGCGACCCCGCGCGGACGCGGGTCGCGCGCTGGATGGTGGCGTGGTCGCTGCGCCACCTCGGGCGCACCGACGAGGCACGCGCGGTGCAGCGCGCGCTCAAGGCAGAGCTCGAGTCGGTCGACGAGGTCGACCCGTACGTCGACGAGGAGCTCGCGCTGCTCGGTGACTGAGCGGGAGCGTCAGGTCGTGCGGCGGTAGCAGAAGTCGACGATGTCGCGGCCGACGTCGACGCCCTTGCGCTCGAAGCGCGTCACCGGGCGCTCGGCCCACCGCTCGACCGGCCCGCCCTCGAGCGTCGGCTCTGCGTCGAGCACCTCGCGCATCTGCTCGGCGTAGTCGGCCCAGTCGGTGGCCAGCCGCCACGCGCCCCCGGGCACCAGGCGCGACGAGGCCAGCGCGGCGTTGGCCGGGTTCACCAGCCGACGCTTGTGGTGCTTGGTCTTGGGCCACGGGTCGGGGAAGAAGGTCCACAGCTCGGCCAGGCTGCCCGGGGCGAGCAGGTGCTCGAGCGACCACACCGCGTCGACGGAGCAGAACCGCACGTTGTCCGCACCGGCCTCGGCGACCCGCCACAGCGAGTCGGCCACGCCGGGACGCCACACCTCGAGCGCCAGCACGTTGTGGTCGGGGCGCGCCGCGGCCAGCACGGCCGTCGCCTCACCGATGCCCGGCCCGATCTCGACGATCAGCGGCGCCTGCCGGCCGAACCGCTCGGCGAGGTCGAAGTCGGGTCGGTCGACCGCCTCGTCGGGGATCACCCAGTCGGCCTGGTGGGCCGCCCACGCCTCGGCCTGGCGCGGCGTGAACCGGCTGCCCCGGCGCGAGTAGGTCAGCACCTCGCGCATGCGCCGACCGTCCTCGGTGAGCTTGAGGTGCGGTCGGGCGGGGCGTACGACGTCGTTCACGCCGCCCATGATCCCCGGCCCACCCCGCTCGGCGCACATCGCCGACTCGGCGCCAATGTCACTCCGGAAAGCGCCGAGTCGGCGCGAATGTCTTGAGGTCCAGGACATTCACGCCGACTCGGCGTCGATACGGCACACATTCGCGCCGACTCGGCGTTGATGCGGCGGACCGTCGCGCCCGCTCGGTGCTACATGCGCTCGAGGGCCCCGGTCAGCACACCGCGCAGGCGCTGCTCGATGTCGTCGAACTCGGTCTGCCCGATGATCAGCGGCGGCGCGAGCTGGATGACCGGGTCGCCGCGGTCGTCGGCGCGGCAGTAGAGGCCGGCGTCGAAGAGCGCCCCGGAGAGGTAGCCGCGCAGCAGCCGCTCGGACTCCTCCTCGTTGAAGGTCTCCTTGGTCTCGCGGTCCTTCACCAGCTCGATGCCGTAGAAGTAGCCGTGGCCGCGGACGTCGCCGACGATCGGGATGTCGAGGAGCTTCTCGAGGGTGGCCCGGAACTTCGGGGCGTTCTGCTGGACGTGGTCGACGAGGCCCTCGCGCTCGAAGATGTCGAGGTTGGCCATCGCGACGGCCGACGACACGGGGTGCCCGCCGAACGTGTAGCCGTGGGCGTAGAGCGTGGTCCCGGACTTGAAGGGCTCGAAGAGCCGGTCGCTGGCGATCATCGCGCCGATCGGCGAGTAGCCGGAGGTCATGCCCTTGGCGCAGGTGATGATGTCGGGCTGGTAGCCGAACTCGGCCGCCCCGAACATCTCGCCGACGCGTCCGAAGGCGCAGATGACCTCGTCGGAGACGAGCAGCACGTCGTACTCGTCGCAGATCTCGCGGACCCGCTCGAAGTAGCCGGGCGGCGGCGGGAAGCAGCCGCCGGCGTTCTGCACCGGCTCGAGGAAGACCGCGGCGACGGTGTCGGGGCCCTCGAACTCGATGGCCTCGGCGATCCGGTCCGCGGCCCAGCGGCCGAAGGCCTTCTCGTCGTCGCCGACGTAGTCGGGGCGGCGGTAGAAGTTGGTGTTCGGCACCTTGTGGGCGCCGGGGACGAGCGGCTCGAACATCTCCTTCAGCGGCGGGATACCGGTGATCGAGAGCGCGCCCTGCGGGGTGCCGTGGTAGGCGACGGCGCGGGAGATGACCTTGTGCTTGTTGGGCTTGCCGGTGAGCTTGTAGTACTGCTTGGCCAGCTTCCACGCCGACTCGACGGCCTCGCCGCCGCCGGTGGTGAAGAAGACGCGGTTGAGGTCGCCGGGCGCCATCGCGGCGATCCGGTCGGCGAGCTCGACCGCGCGCGGGTGGGCGAACGACCACAGCGGGAAGAACGCCAGCTCCTTGGCCTGTCGCGCCGCGGCCTCGGCGAGCTCCTCGCGGCCGTGCCCGACCTGGACCACGAACAGGCCGGCGAGGCCGTCGATGTACTCGCGGCCGTGGCTGTCCCAGATCTTGTGCCCCTCGCCGCGGACGATGAGCGGCATCTCGCCGCCCTTCTCGTAGGTCGAGTGGCGGGTGAAGTGCAACCACAGGTGGTCGCGGCCCGAGGCTTGGTAGTCGAAGGACTCGTCGAGGGAGGGTTGGTTGCTCATCGCGTACCCCAGTTGTAGTGCTGCTTGTTGAGCTTGAGGTAGACGAAGGTCTCGGAGGAGACCACCCCCTCGAGCTCCCGGACCTGTCGCATGACCTCGAGGAGGTGCGGGTCGTCCTCGCAGACGACCTCCACGAGGAGGTCGAAGCTGCCGGCCGTGGTGACGACGTAGTCGACCTCGTCGATCTCGGCGAGCAGGTCGCCGACCTGCCCCGGGTCGCCCTGCGTGCGGATGCCGATCATCGCCTGCCGGGTGAACCCCACCTGCGTGGGGTCGGTGACGGCGACGACCTGCATGACGTCGGACTCGAGCAGCTTCTGCACCCGTGCCCGGGCAGCCGCCTCCGAGAGGCCCACGGCCTTGGCGATGGCGGCGTAGGAGATACGTCCGTCCTCCTGCAGCAGCTCGATGATCCGCTTGGCGGTGGCATCGAGTCGCACTCCCCCGTCGCTCATCGCCGCACCTGCCCCAGGTGTCGGGCGACTCGCTCGCTGCGCTCGGTCATGCGCCACATCGTGCTGTGCCCAGCGTCTCATCGCAAGTACCGCAGCGCGGATTCCGCAATTTGGCATCAACGAATCCGCGATTCCCGCAGTTTCTTTCGGACGATCTATGGAGATTGCCCGCGCGTCGTCCTAGTCTCCCTTCACCGCACCCGACCGGGAGGACTCGTCGTGACCAGCCCACGCACGCTGCGCAACTTCATCGGAGGCACCTACGTCGACGCCCGGGGAGCGGGCACGACGGACGTGGTCGATCCGTCCACGGGGCAGGTGGTCGCGCAGGCGCCCGTCAGCGGCGCGGAGGACGTCGACGCCGCCTACGAGGCCGCCGACCGCGCGTTCGGCGAGTGGGGCTCCACCACGCCGAGCGAGCGGCAGCAGGCGCTGCTCAAAATCGCCGACGCGATCGAGTCGCACGCCGAGGAGCTGATCGACCTCGAGTCACGCAACACCGGCAAGATCAAGGCGCTCACCGCGAGCGAGGAGATCCCGCCGATGGTCGACCAGCTGCGGTTCTTCGCCGGCGCCGCGCGGGTGCTGGAGGGCAAGGCCGCGGGCGAGTACATGGCCGGCCACACGTCCTGGATCCGGCGCGAGCCGATCGGTGTGGTCGGGCAGGTCACGCCGTGGAACTACCCGCTGCTGATGGCGGTGTGGAAGATCGGCCCGGCGCTCGCGGCCGGCAACACGGTCGTCCTCAAGCCGTCGGACACCACCCCGGAGAGCACCCTCCGCCTCGCCGAGCTGGCCTCGGAGCACCTGCCGGCCGGCACCCTCAACGTCGTCACCGGCGACCGCGAGACCGGTCGGCTGCTCGTCGAGCACCGCACGCCCGGGCTCGTCGCCATCACCGGGTCCGTACGCGCCGGCGCGGAGGTGGCCGCGAGCGCGGCCCCGAACCTCAAGCGGGTGCACCTCGAGCTCGGCGGCAAGGCGCCGGTGGTGGTCTTCGACGACGCCGACATCGAGGCCGCCGTCGAGGGCATCGCGATCGCCGGCTACTTCAACGCCGGCCAGGACTGCACGGCCGCCACCCGCGTGCTCGTGGCCCCGGGGATCCACGACGAGTTCGTCGCGGCGCTCGCCGACTACGCCCGCACCCAGGCGCCCGTCGGCCTCCCCGACGACGAGGACGCCCTGTTCGGACCGGTGAACAACGCCACCCAGCTGGCGCGTGTCAGCGGGTTCATCGAGAACCTCCCGTCCCACGCCCGCGTGGCGGCCGGCGGCAACCGCCGCACCGACCTCGGTGACGGCTACTACCTCGAGCCCACCGTCCTCTCCGGCCTGCGCCAGGACGACGAGGCGATCCAGAACGAGATCTTCGGCCCCGTCATCACGGTGCAGCAGTTCGCCGACGAGGCCGAGGCGGTCCGCTGGGCCAACGGCGTCGACTACGGCCTCGCGTCCTCGGTGTGGACCAGGGACTTCGGGCGCGCGATGCGGATGTCGAAGGCGCTCGACTTCGGGTGCGTGTGGATCAACACCCACATTCCGCTCGTCGCCGAGATGCCGCACGGCGGCTACAAGAAGTCCGGCTACGGCAAGGACCTGTCGATGTACGGCTTCGAGGACTACACGCGCGTCAAGCACGTGATGGCGAACATCGAGAGCTGACAGGACGGACGAGGACATGACACCGATCCCCCGCCGGTCACGGCGCCACCTCTCGGAGCCGGCCGCCGCGCTGACCCGGGCCGCGTCGGGCGGCCTGAGCCGGCGCGCGCTCCTCGGCACCGGCCTCGCCACCGGCGCCGGCGTGGCGCTGAGTGCCTGCGCCCCGCCCGAGCCCCCGTCGGGCTCCGGCGGCCTGGCCAGCCTCGACCTGCCGACCGACGTGTCGGACAGCGAGAAGATCCTCAAGTGGGCCAACTGGACGGCCTACCTCGACCTCAACGGCAAGGAGACCAGCTCCCCGACGCTCACCGCGTTCGAGAAGCAGACCGGCATCAAGGTCAGCTACAGCGAGGACGTCGACGACAACGACTCCTACTACGCCAAGGTCGCGCCCCAGCTCCGCGCGGACCAGAGCATCGACCGCGACATCTTCACCTTCACCGACTGGATGGCCGGTCGCGTGATCCGTGACCAGCTGTGCCAGCCGCTGCAGCTGATCGAGATGCCGAACGTCGTGTCGCACCTCCTCCAGCCGCTGAAGGAGGTCAGCTTCGACCCCGGTCGCAACTACTCCATCACCTGGCAGAGCGGCTTCGCCGGCATCGGCTACAACCGCGACAAGGTCGGGCGCGAGCTCAAGTCGCTCGACGACCTGTGGGCCGACGACCTCAAGGGCCGGATCGTGGTGCTCTCGGAGTTCCGCGACACCGCCGGCCTCGTCATGCAGTCGCAGGGCGTCGACATCAGCAGCGACTGGGGCAAGGCGGAGTTCGAGAAGGCGCTGGACTTCATCGAGCAGAAGATCGAGGAGGGCTACATCCGCAAGGTCAAGGGCAACTCCTACATGGAGGACCTCACCAGCGGCAACGCCGTCGCCGGGATCACGTGGAGCGGCGACATCTTCGTCCTGGCCGCCGACACCAAGGACCCGGCCTGGACCTTCACCATCCCCGAGTCCGGCGGGACGCTGTGGTCGGACAACCTGATGGTGCCGATCACCGCGACGCACCGCAGCAACGCCCAGAAGCTCATGGACTACTACTACGAGCCGGCGGTCGCGGCGCAGGTCGCCGCCTGGGTGAACTACGTCTGCCCCGTCGACGGGGCGCAGGCGGAGATGGAGAAGATCGACCCGGACCTCGCCGAGAGCCCGTGGATCTTCCCCACCGCCGACTTCATCTCCGAGTCCAACATCCAGCAGTTCCGTGCGCTCGACGCCGACGAGGAGATCGAGTACGCCGACCTGTGGTCCACCAAGGTGATGGGGAACTGACATGGCTGGATTCCGCGAGGCGCGCGGCGACCTCCTGCTCGAGGGCGTGACCAAGTCGTTCGGCGACTTCACCGCCGTCGACGACATCGACCTGACCGTCCCGCGTGGCTCGTTCTTCGCCCTGCTCGGCCCCTCCGGCTGCGGCAAGACGACGACGCTGCGCATGGTCGCCGGGCTCGAGCAGCCCACCGTCGGCCGGGTGCGGATCGGCGACACCGACCTCACCGGGTCGCGCCCCTACGAGCGGCCGGTCAACACGGTCTTCCAGTCCTACGCGCTCTTCCCGCACCTCACCATCCGCGACAACGTCGCGTTCGGCCCGAAGCGGCGCAAGGACAAGGACGCCAACAAGCGCGCCGACGACGCGCTCGAGCTGGTGCAGATGACGCAGTTCGCCAGCCGCAAGCCGGCCCAGCTCTCCGGTGGCCAGCAGCAGCGCGTGGCCCTGGCTCGGGCGCTGGTCAACCACCCCGAGGTGCTGCTGCTCGACGAGCCGCTCGGCGCGCTCGACCTCAAGCTGCGCCGCGAGATGCAGGTCGAGCTCAAGCGGATCCAGACCGAGGTGGGACTCACCTTCATCCACGTCACCCACGACCAGGAGGAGGCCATGACCATGGCCGACACGGTCGCGGTGATGAACAAGGGCAAGATCGAGCAGATGGGTCCGCCCGCCGCGCTCTACGACCTGCCCCGCACGCGCTTCGTGGCCAACTTCCTCGGCCAGGCCAACATCGGCGAGGCCACCGTCGAGGGCTCCGACGGCGACAAGGTCGTCGCCGACGTGCTCGGCACCAAGGTGCAGATCCTCAAGTCCCGCTCGCAGGTCCACGAGGGCAAGCTGCTGTTCGGCGTACGCCCCGAGAAGGTGACCGTCTCGCGCACGCAGCCCGACGGGGTCGGCAACGACGTCAAGGGCGTCGTGCGCGACGTGTCCTTCCTCGGCGTCGCGACCAGCTACCTCGTCGACATGCCCAGCGGCGCCACGTGGAGCTGCTACGAGCAGAACCTCGACGTGGAGCCGCTCGACCTCAGGCCCGGCGACGAGGTCTGGCTGACCTGGAACCCGGGACACGCCTTCGGCGTGCCGGACGCCTCATGAGCTCCCTCGCCCAGGTCTCGCAGGTCGCCGGCGACCCGGCCGTCCACCCGACGGCGCCCGCACCGGAGACCGAGAAGCGCAGCTGGACCGCCTACCTCCTGCTGCTCCCCGGTGTCCTGTGGCTCGGCGTCTTCTTCATCCTGCCGCTGGTCCAGCTCGCCTCGGTCAGCCTGCAGAGCCGCTTCCCCGGCTTCCCCGGCTACTACTACCGCGACCTCAACTTCCAGAACTACGTCAGCGCCCTCACCGACTACGCCCCGCACTTCGCGCGCTCGTTCGTCTACGCCGGCCTGGCCACGTTCCTCGCGTTCGTGGTCGCCTACCCGCTGGCCTACGCGATGGCGTTCAAGGCCGGCAAGTGGCGCAACCTGATGATGATCTGCGTCGTCGCGCCGTTCTTCACCTCCTTCATCCTGCGCACCTTCGCGTGGTCGCAGATCCTCGCCGACGAGGGGTGGGTGGTGCGCAGCCTCGACTTCCTGCACCTGCTGCCCGGCGGCCACATCATCAACACCCCGGTGGCGGTCGTCGCGGGCCTGACCTACAACTTCCTGCCCTTCATGGTGCTGCCGATCTACGCGTCGCTGGAGCGGGCCGACCCGCGGGTCATCGAGGCCGGCGGTGACCTCTACGCCAACGGCTTCACGACCTTCCGCACCGTGACGCTGCCGATGTCGATGCCGGGCGTCCTCGCCGGCACGCTGCTGACCTTCATCCCGGCGGCCGGCGACTTCGTCAACATGGAGCTGCTCGGCCCCCAGCGCGGGAAGATGGTCGGCAACGTCATCAACGACCAGTTCCTCGCGATCCCGGGCGGCTACCCGGTGGCGGCAGCGCTGTCGTTCACCCTGATGGCCGCGATCTTGGTGATGGTCTTCCTCTACGTCCGCCGCTTCGGCACCGAGGAGCTGGTGTGAGATGACCGCGACCACGACCCCCCGCACCACGGCGCCGGCCCCCTCGGGCGGCAGCCCGGCCTACCGGCCCTCCGCGGCGAAGCGGGTCCAGCTGTGGCTGGCCAACCACTTCGCGATGCTGTCGGCGATCCTCGTGCTGCTCTACCTGTTCCTGCCGGTCGCCTACACCTTCGCGTTCTCCTTCAACGACCACGGCAAGACCAACATCGTGTGGCAGGGGTTCACCTGGAAGCACTGGCAGGACCCGTGCCGCGTGGCCGGCGCGTGCGAGTCGCTCGTCGTCTCGCTGCAGGTCGGCGCGATCGCCACCTTCGTCGCCACCGTGCTCGGCACCCTGATGGCGCTCGCGATGGTGCGCTACCGCTTCCGCGGCAAGGCCGCCAGCAACGTGCTGATCTTCGTGCCGATGGCGACCCCCGAGATCGTCATGGGCGCCGCGCTGCTGACGATCTTCGTCCAGGGCTTCACCAACATCGGCCTCAGCCTGGGCTTCTGGACGATCGTCTTCGCCCACATCATGTTCTGCCTGAGCTTCGTCGTCGTCACGGTGAAGGCCAGGATCCAGTCGCTCGACCCGCGCATCGAGGAGGCGGCCCAGGACCTCTACGCGGGCCCGATGGAGACCTTCTGGAAGGTCACCTTCCCGCTGATCCTGCCCGGCATCCTCGGCGCGGCGATGCTGGCGTTCTCCCTGTCCTTCGACGACTTCATCATCACCAACTTCGTCTCCGGCAACGAGAACACCTTCCCCAAGTTCGTCTACGTCGCGTCGCGGCGTGGCATCCCGGCCGAGGCCAACGTCATCGGCTTCTCGATGTTCGTGATCGCGGTGCTGCTCGTCGTCGGCGCGCAGGTCGTCAGCTCGCTGCGCGCCTCCCAGACCAAGGAGTGAACCCCTGATGGACCGACCGGTGCGCGTGCTCATGGTGGGTGCGGGCGGCGTCGGCGACGCCGCCGCGCGGATCGCCGTCGAACGTGACTACTTCGAGGCGTGGGTGGTCGCCGACTACGACCTCGCCCGTGCCGACCGCACCGTGGCCGCGGCCGTCGGGCGACGTCCGGGCGACGAGCGGTTCAGCGCCGCGCAGGTCGACGCCTCCGACGCCGACGCGGTCGCCGCGCTCGCCCGCGAGGTGCGCGCGACCCACGTCTTCAACGCCGTCGACCCGCGCTTCGTGATGCCGATCTTCACCGGCGCGCTGGCGGCGGACGCCGACTACCTCGACATGGCGATGAGCCTGTCGGTGCGGCACCCCGAGCGGCCCTACGAGGAGGTCGGGGTCAAGCTCGGCGACGAACAGCTGGCGATGGCCGACCAGTGGGAGTCCGCCGGCCGGCTGGCGCTGCTCGGCATCGGTGTCGAGCCTGGCCTCTCCGACGTCTTCGCCCGCTACGCCGCCGACGAGCTGTTCGACCACATCGACGAGCTCGGCACCCGGGACGGCGCCAACCTGGTGATCCGCGACGACGACGGCAACGAGGTGTTCGCTCCGGGCTTCTCGATGTGGACGATCATCGAGGAGTGCCTCAACCCGCCGGTGGTGTGGGAGCGCGCGCGGGCCGGCGGCGACGTCGAGCGGGGCTTCTTCACGCTGCCGCCGTTCTCCGAGCCCGAGGTCTTCGACTTCCCCGAGGGCATCGGCCCCGTCGAGTGCGTGCACGTCGAGCACGAGGAGGTGCTCCTCATGCCGCGCTGGGTCGAGGCCGACCGGGTGACGTTCAAGTACGGCCTGGGCGAGGAGATGATCGGCATCCTGCGCACGCTGCACACCCTCGGCCTCGACTCGACGGAGCCGGTCACCGTCAAGGGCGTCGAGGTGTCGCCGCGCGACGTGGTCGCGGCCTGCCTCCCCGACCCCGCGACCATCGGCCCGCGGATGGAGGGCAAGACCTGCGCCGGGCTCTGGGTGACCGGCACCGGCAAGGACGGCGCGCCGCGCGCGACGTACCTCTACCACGTGGTCGACAACGCCGACTCGATGCGCGACTACGGCGCGCAGTGCGTGGTCTGGCAGACCGCGATCAACCCCGTCGTCGCGCTCGAGCTGCTCGCCGACGGCACCTGGTCGGGCACCGGCGTGCTCGGCCCCGAGGCGCTGCCCCCGAAGCCGTTCCTCGACCTGCTCGCCGCACCCAAGCCCGAGGGGTACGGATCCCCCTGGGGGATGGAGGACCGCCCCTCCGGAAAGGACCAGTCATGACGCTCTCGCAGGAACGGATCCTCGCCACCGAGATCCCCGGCCCGCGCTCGCGCGAGCTCCAGGCCCGCAAGGTCGCCGCCGTCTCCGCCGGCGTCGGCACGACGCTCCCGGTCTACGTCGAGCAGGCCGGCGGCGGCGTGCTCCGCGACGTCGACGGCAACCAGCTCATCGACTTCGGCTCGGGCATCGCGGTGACCACCGTCGGCAACGCGGCGCCGCGGGTCGTCGAGGCGGTGCAGCGCCAGGTCGCCGACTTCACCCACACCTGCTTCATGGTGACGCCCTACGAGGAGTACGTGCAGGTCTGCGAGAAGCTCGCCGAGCTCACTCCCGGGAGCCACGAGAAGCGCTCGGCCCTGTTCAACTCCGGCGCCGAGGCGGTCGAGAACGCGGTCAAGGTGGCGCGCCACCACACCGGCCGCGACGCGATCGTCGTCTTCGACCACGCCTACCACGGTCGCACCAACCTCACGATGGCGCTGACCGCGAAGAACATGCCCTACAAGCACCGCTTCGGGCCGTTCGCCGGCGAGGTCTACCGCGCCCCGATGGCCTACCCCTACCGCTGGCCCGGCGGCCCCGAGGCCTGCGCCGAGGAGGCGTTCGACGCCTTCGTCGCGACCGTGCACGCCCAGGTCGGCGAGGACAACACCGCGGCCGTGCTGATCGAGCCGATCCAGGGCGAGGGCGGCTTCATCGTGCCGCCCCCGGGCTGGCTGCGCCGCGTGTCGGACTGGTGCCGCGAGCACGGGATCCTGCTGATCGCCGACGAGGTGCAGACCGGCTTCGCGCGCACCGGCGACTGGTTCGCCAGCGACCACGAGGGCGTGGTGCCCGACCTGATGACGACCGCGAAGGGCATGGCCGGCGGCCTCCCGCTCGCCGCGGTGACCGGGCGGGCCGAGGTGATGGACTCCGTCCACGTCGGTGGTCTCGGCGGCACCTACGGCGGCAACCCGGTGGCCTGTGTCGCCGCGCTGGCGGCCATCGAGACGATGGAGGCCGAGGACCTCCCGGCCCGGGCCCGCGAGATCGAGAAGGCGTTCGTGCCCCGCCTCGAGGCACTCGCCGCCCGGCATCCCGACCGGGTCGGCGACATCCGCGGCCGCGGCGCGATGCTGGCGGTGGAGCTGGTCTCCGACGGTGCGGGCCGGACGCCCGACGCCGCGCTGGCCGGCGCGGTCCACCGCGCCTGCTCGGCCCAGGGCCTGGTCACCCTGACCTGCGGCACCTTCGGCAACGTCTTCCGCTTCCTGCCGCCGCTCGCCATCGGTGACGACCTGCTGGCCGAGGGCCTCGACATCTTCGAGCAGGCCTTCGACGAGGCTGCTGGCAAGGTGGAGTGATGAGCGACCACACGACCCTGATCGAGTCCGTCCCGACCCGGCTGCTGATCGGCGGCGAGTGGGTCGACGCCAGCGGCGGCGCCACCTTCGACGTGGTCAACCCCGCCACCGGTGACGTCCTCACCCGGATCGCCGACGCCACCCCCGACGACGGCCAGCGCGCGCTGGCCGCCGCCACCGAGGCGCAGCGGGAGTGGCGGGCGACCGAGCCGCGCGCCCGCGGCGAGATCCTGCGCAGCGCCTTCGAGCTGCTCACCGAGCGGGTCGACGACTTCGCCCGCCTGATGACGCTCGAGATGGGCAAGGCGCTCGGGGAGGCACGGGGCGAGGTCGCCTACGGCGCCGAGTTCTTCCGGTGGTTCTCCGAGGAGGCCGTCCGCATCCACGGCCGCTACGCCCAGGCCCCGGCCGGCAGCACGCGCCTGATCACGATGAAGGGCCCGGTCGGCCCGACGCTGATGATCACGCCCTGG
Organism: Nocardioides palaemonis; assembly: GCF_018275325.1. Lineage (NCBI taxonomy): Bacteria > Bacillati > Actinomycetota > Actinomycetes > Propionibacteriales > Nocardioidaceae > Nocardioides > Nocardioides palaemonis. The sequence continues at coordinate 183,463 of NZ_JAGVQR010000004.1, forward strand.
AACTTCCCGCTCGCCATGGGCACCCGCAAGATCGGCCCCGCCATCGCGGCCGGGTGCACGATGGTCGTGAAGCCCGCCGCCGAGACGCCGCTGACGATGCTGGCGCTCGCCGCCCTCCTGGAGGAGGTCGGCCTGCCGAAGGGCGTGCTCAACGTCGTCACCACGACGGACTCGGGCGGCGTCTGCGAGCCGATCATCACCGACCCGCGCCTGCGCAAGCTGACCTTCACCGGCTCGACGGCGGTGGGCAGGAAGCTCGTCGCGCAGGCGTCCGACCAGCTGCTGCGGGTCTCGATGGAGCTCGGCGGCAACGCCCCGTTCATCGTGTTCGACGACGCCGACCTCGACGCCGCCGTCGACGGCGCGATGCTCGCCAAGATGCGCAACATCGGCGAGGCCTGCACGTCGGCCAACCGGTTCCTCGTGCACACGTCGGTCGCCGACGAGTTCTCCCGCCGGCTCGCCGAGCGGATGGGTGCGCTGACCGTCGGCGACGGCACGCAGGACGGCGTCGACGTCGGCCCGCTCATCACCGAGAAGGCACGCGCCGGCGTCCACGAGCTGGTCAGCGACGCGGTCTCCGCCGGGGCGCGTGCGGTGGTCGGCGGCGCGGTGCCGGACGGGCCCGGCTTCTTCTACCCGCCGACGGTGCTCGTCGACGTACCGGCCTCGGCGCGGGTGCTCCGCGAGGAGATCTTCGGTCCGGTCGCCCCGGTCACGACGTTCGACGACGAGGACGAGGCGGTCGCGCGGGCCAACGACACCGAGTACGGCCTGGTCGCCTACCTCTTCTCCCGGGACCACGCCCGCGTCATCCGGGTCAGCGAGGCGCTGGAGTTCGGGATGGTCGGGGTCAACACCGGCATCGTCTCCAACCCTGCTGCCCCGTTCGGCGGCGTGAAGCAGTCCGGCTTCGGGCGCGAGGGCGGCTTCGAGGGCATCGAGGAGTACCTCGAGACCAAGTACGTCGGGAGCGCGCTGTGACCGACGGCGCTCCGGCGGTCGACCGCTCCCGGCTGGCGGCCCTCCACGCCGAGGAGGAGCAGCGCTTCGTCGACCTGCACCCCACGTCGGCCCGGCTCGCCGGCGAGGCGGGCCAGCACCTGCTCGCCGGGGTGCCGATGCCGTGGATGACCCGGTGGCCCGGGTCGTTCCCGCTCTTCGTCGAGGCCGCCGGCGGCGGTCGCTTCACCGACGTGGACGGCATCGACTACGTCGACCTCTGCCTCGGCGACACCGGCTCGATGACCGGGCACTGCCTGCCCGCGGTGGCCGACGCCGTCCGCGAGCGCACCGAGCGCGGCATCACCACGATGCTCCCCTCCACGGACGCGGCGTGGGTGGCCGGCGAGCTCAGCCGCCGCTTCGGCCTGCCCCGCTGGCAGATGGCGATGACCGCCACCGACGCCAACCGCTTCGTGCTCCGCTTCGCGCGCCACCTCACCGGCCGGCCGCGGATCGCGGTGATGGACTGGTGCTACCACGGCACGGTCGACGAGACGCTCGGCGTGCTCGAGCACGGCCGGGCCGGCGACCGCGTCGTCCCGCGGCCCGGGGCGCTCGGACCCCAGGTCGACGTGTCCGTCACGACCGCGGTCGTCCCGTTCAACGACCTCGACGCGCTCGACCGCCGCCTCGCCGAGGGTGACGTCGCGTGCCTGCTGATGGAGCCCGCGCTCACCAACATCGGCATCGTCCTGCCCGACGAGGGCTACCTCGCCGGCGTCCGGGAGGTCACCCGGCGCCACGGCGTGCTGCTGGTCAACGACGAGACCCACACCATCTGCGCCGGGCCCGGCGGTGCCACCGCTGCGTGGGGGCTCGACCCCGACCTCGTGGTCATCGGCAAGCCGATCGGCGGTGGCATCCCGGTCGCCGCCTACGGCATGACCGAGGAGGTGGCGTCCCGCCTCGAGGGCCCGATGCTCGGGCACGACATCGACGTCGCCGGCGTCGGCGGCACCCTCTCCGGCTCGGCGCTGGCGATGGCCGCGGTCCGCGCGACGCTGTCGACGGCGCTGCGCCAGGAGGACTTCGACGTCGCGATCCCGCTCGCCGAGTCCTTCACCACCGGCATCCAGGACGTCATCGACGCCCACGGCCTGCCGTGGCACGTGCAGCGGCTCGGGTGCCGGGCGGAGTACTGGTTCTGCCCTCCCCCGCGCGCCGGTGCCGAGGCTGCGGCGGCCGTCGACGAGGAGCTCGACGCGTTCTTCCACCTCTGGACCGTCAACCGCGGGGTGCTGCTCGCGCCGTTCCACAACATGTCGCTCTTCGCGCCGTCGCACACCCAGGCCGACGTCGACGCCCACACCTCCGCGTTCCGCGGCGCCGTGGAGGCGCTCGTCGGATGAGCACCGGACGCCGGGTCCCCGGCGACGTGCTGGTCCACCTGCGACGTGCGCGCGACCACCTCGACCGGCACTTCGCCGAACCGTTCGACCTCGACCACCTCGCCTCCCTGGCCGGGATGAGCCGGTACCACTTCCTGCGGTCGTTCTCGCTGACCTACCGGTCCACCCCGGCGGCCTACCTCGCGGCGCGACGGGTCGAGCGCGCCCAGGACCTCCTCCGCGGTGCCAACCTGACGGTGACCGAGGTCTGCCACGCGGTCGGCTACAGCAGCCTGGGGTCGTTCAGCTCGAGGTTCCGCGAGATCGTCGGCGAGACCCCCAGCGACTTCCAGAAGCGGTACGCCGCCCGGGGCGCGCCGCGCATCCCCGGCTGCCACGTCTTCATGGCCGGCCTCGTCGAGCGGGACCCGGGCACCGCAACGCAGGAGAAGCGCGACGACCGCGACCCTTCCTAGGGTCGTCGCATGATCACCCACATCTCCCTCGTGTCCGTCTGGGTCAAGGACATCGACGAGTCCCTCGCCTTCTACACCGACGTCCTCGGCTTCGAGGCCGGCGACGACCTCCAGCTCGGCCCGGACTTCCGCTGGTGCACCGTCGTCCACCCGAAGCAGCCCGAGGTGCACCTCCACCTGACCACCCCGAGCGGCCCGTTGCCCGACCACCTGATCGAGGCCCTGCGCCGCGCGCAGGACGAAGGTGGGCTGCCCGGCGTCGGCCTCACCGTGGACGACTGCCGCGCGACCTACGAGGACCTGCGGGCGAAGGGCGTGGAGTTCCTCCAGGAGCCGCAGGAGCGGCCCTACGGCGTGGAGGCCCTCATGCGCGACAACTCGGGCAACTGGATGGTGCTCGTGGAGCCACGGGACTACACGCCCGAGGACTTCGAGGGCGTCGACCTCGGCTGAGGGCCTCCAGGGCCGCTGACACGACCGACGTCCGGGCGTACCGTGGAGCGATGCGGGACTGGCTCCAGGTCGTCGTGCTGGCGGTGCTCGCGACCGCGGTGATGCCGGTCGCGATCGCGGCGTGCGCCGGCGAGCTCACCTCGTGGCGCAGCTGGCGCCTCGTGGCCCGGCTCGCGCGACGCCTGCGCCGCCGCCCGGTCGCCGAGGTGGTGGTGCTGCGACGCCCGATCGAGCAGGTCGGCGCCGACCTCCACCGCCTGCACGCAGCGTTCCACCGCGGTGACATGCGCTTCGCGAAGTACGAGGGGTGCCGCCTGGCCTACGACCGGGTGCTCGCCGAGGCGGCCGACATGGCGGGGGTGACCCACCTGCTCGGCCTGCTGGGACCCGGCCCCGAGCTCGACCGCGAGCGCGAGCGGGTCGAGCTCGCCCTGCGGCACCACGGGATGCTGCCCCCGCTGGTCGCCTGACCCGGTGGTGCGTCAGCCTCCGACGACACCGGCCGCGCGCGCCGCCTCGGCGTACGCGTCCGCCAGCGTGGCGACCGTGTCGTGGGCGTTGAGGCCCGACGGGTTCGGCACCACGAAGACGCGCGAGCGGCCCCAGCGCTCCGGCTGCTCGCCCGTCCTCGCGCGCCGGTCACCGAACGCCGTGCGGTAGGCCGTGACGCCGGCGACGGCGACCACCAGCGGCTCACGCTCGGCCACCAGCCGGCGCAGCCGCTCGCCGCCCGCCCGCAGCTCGTCGGTGGTGAGCTCGTCGGCACGGGCGGTCGCGCGCGCGACCACGTTGGTGATCCCGATGCCCCGACCGCGCAGGGCCGCACGGTCCTCGTCGGTCATCCCCGCGGACGGGTCGACGGGGTGCTCGATGATGCCGGCGGCCAGCAGGGCGGGGTAGAACCGGTTGCCGGGGCGGGCGAAGTGGGTCTGGGTGGCCGCGGTCCACAGCCCGGGGTTGATGCCGACGAAGAGCAGTCGCAGCGGCTCCCCGGGCGCCGGCAGCAGGTCGGGCACCTCGGTGTCGCGGTAGGTCTCGAGCTCCGCCCTGGTGAACCCCATGCGCCCATCGTGCCCGGGACGTCAGGCTCGGGAGCCGTCGGGGTCGTCGAGCTCGTCCAGCAGTCGCACCTCGGCGCGCTCCTGCCCGACGAGGGTCCACACGCCGCTGCACAGCCGGTGCAGCTCCGTGGTGAGGACCGGGGCGTCCGCCGCCGACAGGCTCGGCGCCGACAGCTCGACGACGAGCGCGCGGACCCGCTGCTCGCAGCCGCGGATCGCCTCCACCGTGGTGACGCTCGCGGCGCCGGTGTCGGCGTGGGCCACGGCGTCGAGGTAGTCGCGCCAGGCCAGCGCCACCCCCGGCGGCAGCGTCGTGGTGAGGACCGCGGGGTCGCGGGGCACGAGGCGCCCCAGGACGCCGGCCAGCACCAGGCACACCGCCGCGGGGACCAGGGACAGCCACGGGTGGCCGCCCAGCAGCACGGCCGCGGTGACGACCACCGCGGCGGCGAACGCACGCCCCGCCCGGCGCACCCGACGACGCCCGGCCTCGACCCGGAAGGTGGCGTCGGACAGAGGCGCCCGAGGGTCCTGCACCTGCTCGTCCGCACCCGTGCGACGGGCGTACATGCCGGCGCGTCGTCGCGCGAAGTGCTCGAAGTCGACGTCGTGGTCGACCGAGCCGAGCCGGGCGACCGCCTCGTCCGAGGCCGCGTCGCTCGCCGCCGACGCCTCGGCGATGCTCGGCCCGACCAGAGGGGGCAGCCGGTCGAGCGGTGACGCGCCGTCCTCCACGTGCCGTGCCCGCCACTCGCGCCACTCCTCGCTCGTCGCGTGCACCAGCGCGCCGGCCGCCCGGATGCGGGTCATCCGGTCCTTGGTGCGTGCGTCCGACAGGGCCGACCGCACCAGCGGGCGTACGTCCTCGACGAGGGACGCGGCGAGCGGCCACGCCGGGTTGGCGGGCTCCACCGACCCGAGCCGCAGGCCCTCGACCACGTCCTGCCACGGCACCGCGACCTCCTCGGCCGCCGCTGCCTTGCCCCGCCCCAGGCGCACCATCGCCCACACGGAGCCGACCACGCCGAGGATCGCGGCCACGAACACGATCCGCAGCGGCACGACGAGCTCGGTGCGCGCGAGCAGCGCCTCGTCGATCAGCCGGCCGACGTAGGCGACCGCGAGCGCGGACGTCACGCAGCCGACGAGCGGACGGCGGTCGTCGTGGAGGCCGGGCGCGACCGAGTCCGCGTCCGCCGCGACCGGGCGCCGCGGGCTGGTCACCAGCACGGCGCGCGTGCCGAGCTGCTCGTAGTGGCGCAAGCGCTCGCGCCGCAGCTCCTCGCGCCGCGCGGCGCGCTCCCCCTCGTCCACGGCCGCCACCCTAGACGCACGAGACCCCGCCTCCCAGGAGGGAGACGGGGTCTCGAGGTGGATCAACCTGGTCTCGACACGCCCCGGTCGCGACTTCGCATGCTCAGTCGCGGGGCTGCTCGACCTGGCTGAGGTCCGCCGGCCCGACTGCGTCGGGCCGGCGGCTCAGCTCACTTGGTGATCTTGGTGACGCGGCCGGCGCCGACGGTGCGGCCACCCTCACGGATCGCGAACCGGAGGCCCTCGTCCATGGCGATGGGCTGGATGAGCTCGACCGACATCTCGGTGTTGTCACCCGGCATGACCATCTCGGTGCCCTCGGGCAGGGTCACGACACCGGTCACGTCCGTGGTCCGGAAGTAGAACTGCGGACGGTAGTTGTTGAAGAACGGCGTGTGACGGCCACCCTCGTCCTTCGACAGGATGTAGACCGAGGCGTCGAAGTTGGTGTGCGGGGTGGTGGTGCCGGGCTTGATCACGACCATGCCGCGCTCGACGTCCTCGCGCTTGGTGCCGCGGAGGAGCAGACCGACGTTCTCACCGGCCTGGCCCTCGTCGAGGAGCTTGCGGAACATCTCGACACCGGTGACGGTGGACTTCTGCGAGCCCTCGCGGATGCCGATGATCTCGACCTCCTCGTTCACCTTGACGATGCCGCGCTCGATGCGACCGGTGATGACGGTGCCACGACCGGTGATCGTGAAGACGTCCTCGACGGGCATGAGGAACGGCTTGTCGGTGTCGCGCTCGGGGGTCGGGATGTAGTCGTCCACGGCCTGCATGAGCTCGGCGACCGAGTCGCCCCACTTGGCGTCGCCCTGGAGGGCCGGGAAGGCCGCCACGCGCACGACGGGGATGTCGTCGCCCGGGAACTCGTACTCGGAGAGGAGCTCGCGCACCTCCATCTCGACGAGCTCGATGAGCTCCTCGTCGTCGACCATGTCGCACTTGTTGAGCGCGACGACCAGGGCGGGCACGCCGACCTGGCGGGCGAGCAGCACGTGCTCGCGGGTCTGCGGCATGGGGCCGTCGGTGGCGGCGACCACCAGGATGGCGCCGTCCATCTGCGCCGCACCGGTGATCATGTTCTTGATGTAGTCGGCGTGACCGGGGCAGTCGACGTGCGCGTAGTGGCGCGTCTCGGTCTGGTACTCGACGTGCGCGATCGAGATCGTGATACCGCGCTGGCGCTCCTCGGGAGCCTTGTCGATCTGGTCGAACGCCGAAGCCTCGTTGAGGTCCGGGTGCTTGTCGTGCAGCACCTTGGTGATCGCCGCGGTCAGCGTCGTCTTGCCGTGGTCGATGTGACCGATGGTGCCGATGTTGACGTGCGGCTTGGTCCGCTCGAACTTCGCCTTAGCCACTGGGGCTCCTCCTGATTGTTGTTCTCTGCGTTGAGAGCTTGGGACTCGTGGGTGTGGGGTGGTGCTGGGTGCCGAGGATCCGGCGGCGAATCACTCGCCGCGGACCTTCTTCACGATCTCGTCGGCGATGTTCGTCGGAACCTCGGCGTACGAGTCGAACTCCATCGAGTACGACGCCTGCCCGGAGGTCTTGGACCTCAGGTCGCCAACGTACCCGAACATCTCGGACAGGGGCACGAGGGCACTCACGACCATGTCGCCGTGACGCTCCTCCTGCGCCTGGATCTGGCCGCGGCGCGAGTTGATGTCACCGATGACCGTGCCGAGGAAGCCCTCGGGGGTGGTCACCTCGACGGCGAACATCGGCTCGAGCAGGACCGGCTTGGCCTTGCGGGCCGCCTCCTTGAACGCCTGGTTGCCGGCGATCTTGAACGCGAGCTCGGAGGAGTCGACGTCGTGGTACGCGCCGTCCTCGAGGGAGAACTTCACGTCGACCATCGGGTAGCCGGCGAGGACGCCGAACTCCATGGCCTCCTGGCCGCCCTGGTCCACCGAGGGGATGTACTCCTTCGGCACGCGACCACCGGTCACGTTGTTGGCGAACTCGTAGCCCGCACCGGTGCCGGTCTCGGGGTCGATGTTCGGCTCGAGGGAGATGACGACCTTCGCGAACTGGCCCGAACCACCCGTCTGCTTCTTGTGGGTGTAGCTGTGGCCCTCGACCTTGTTGCGGATGGTCTCGCGGTAGGCCACCTGCGGCTTGCCGACGGTCGCCTCGACGCGGAACTCGCGCTTCATGCGGTCGACGAGGATCTCGAGGTGGAGCTCGCCCATGCCGGCGATGATCGTCTGGCCGGTCTCCTCGTCGGTCTTGACCGTGAAGGTCGGGTCCTCGTCGGAGAGACGCTGGATCGCCGTGCCGAGCTTCTCCTGGTCGCCCTTGGTCTTGGGCTCGATCGCGACCTCGATCACCGGGGCCGGGAACGTCATCGACTCGAGCACGACCTGGTTGTTCGGGTCGCAGAGGGTGTGACCGGTCTTGGTGTCCTTCAGACCCATCACGGCCACGATCTGGCCGGCGCCGACCGACGCGATCTCCTCACGCTTGTTGGCGTGCATCTGGTAGACCTTGCCGATCCGCTCCTTCTTGCCGTTCACCGAGTTGACCACGGTGGAGCCGGCCTCGAGCTTGCCCGAGTAGACGCGGACGTAGATCAGCTTGCCGAGGTGCGGGTCGCTGGCGATCTTGTAGGCCAGGCCCGAGAACGGCTCGTCATCGGACGGCTTGCGGGAGATCTTCTCCTCCTCGTCCTTCACCGAGTGACCGACGATCGCGTCGATGTCGAGCGGGGACGGGAGGTACTTGACGACGGCGTCGAGCAGGGGCTGCACGCCCTTGTTCTTGAACGCGGTGCCGCACAGGACCGGGTTGAGCTTGTCGGCCAGGGTGGCGCGACGGATCGCGGCCTCGAGCTCCTCGACGGTGAAGTTCTCGTCACCCTCCTCGAGGTACTTCTCCATGATGTCGTCGTCGGCCTCGGCGAGCGTCTCGATGAACTTCTCGCGGTACTCCGCGGCCTGCTCGGCGAGCTCGGCCGGGATCTCCTCGACGTCGTAGTCCTCACCCATCTTGGTCTCGCCGCGCCAGGTCAGGGCACGCATGCCGACCAGGTCGACGACACCGAGGAAGTCGGACTCCGCGCCGATCGGCAGCTGGAGCACGAGCGGGGTGGAGTTGAGGCGCTCGACCATCATGTCGACGCAGCGGAAGAAGTCCGCGCCGGTGCGGTCCAGCTTGTTGACGAAGCACATGCGGGGGACCGAGTACTTGTTGGCCTGGCGCCAGACGGTCATCGTCTGGGGCTCGACACCGGCGACACCGTCGAACACCGCGACCGCGCCGTCGAGGACGCGCAGCGAGCGCTCGACCTCGGCGGTGAAGTCCACGTGGCCGGGGGTGTCGATGATGTTGATCTGGTGGTTCTTCCACCAGCAGGTCGTCGCGGCGGACGTGATGGTGATGCCGCGCTCCTGCTCCTGCTCCATCCAGTCCATCGTGGCGCCACCCTCGTGGACCTCACCGATCTTGTAGGTGATGCCGGTGTAGAAGAGGATGCGCTCGGTGGTGGTGGTCTTGCCGGCGTCGATGTGCGCCATGATGCCGATGTTGCGGACCTTGTTGAGGTCGGTGGTGATGTCGACAGCCACTGTTGTGTCTCAGTCCCTCGGAAGTTGGTGGGGGCTCGTGGTGGGAGGGGCCGCACGCCGCTCGTCGCGGGTGCGGCCCCTCGCCGTCACCAGCGGTAGTGGGCGAAGGCCTTGTTGGACTCGGCCATCTTGTGGGTGTCCTCGCGCTTCTTCACAGCGGCACCGAGGCCGTTGCTGGCGTCGAGGATCTCGTTCATCAGGCGCTCGGACATGGTCTTCTCACGGCGGTCCTGGGCGTAGCCCACGAGCCAGCGCAGGGCCAGCGTGGTGGAGCGGTTGGCCTTGACCTCGACCGGGACCTGGTAGGTCGCGCCACCGACGCGGCGGGACTTGACCTCGATGGCCGGCTTGACGTTGTCCATCGCGCGCTTGAGCGTGACGACCGGGTCGGTGCCGGTCTTCTCGCGGCAGCCCTCGAGGGCGGTGTAGACGATGCGCTGCGCCACGGCCTTCTTGCCGTCCTGGAGGACCTTGCTGACGAGCTGGGTGACCAGCTGCGAGCCGTAGACCGGGTCGACGACGAGGGGGCGCTTGGGAGCGGGACCCTTGCGAGGCATTACTTCTCCTTCTTCGCGCCGTAGCGGCTGCGGGCCTGCTTGCGGTTCTTGACACCCTGGGTGTCGAGCGAGCCGCGGATGATCTTGTAGCGGACACCGGGAAGGTCCTTCACACGGCCGCCGCGCACGAGCACGATCGAGTGCTCCTGCAGGTTGTGACCGACACCCGGGATGTAGGCGGTGACCTCGACGCCGCTGCTCAGGCGCACACGGGCGACCTTGCGGAGGGCGGAGTTCGGCTTCTTCGGGGTGGTCGTGTAGACGCGGGTGCAGACGCCGCGGCGCTGCGGGGATCCCTTCAGGGCAGGCGTCTTGTTCTTCGACACCTTGTCCTGGCGGCCCTTGCGGACCAGCTGGTTGATGGTGGGCACCGGGTGGTTCCCTCTCTCTGTCTTCTCGTCACGGTCCGGCGCGGTGCCGGACTCGGTGGTCGTGCGTTGTTGCGACGTGCCTCGTGCAGGTGCGGCGCGGGCCGGGGAACGGCCGCGACATCGGAGCATGCACACGGGTCTGGACATGCCAGACACAGGGATTGAGGCTACTCGGGCGCTCCGACAGGGTCAAAATGCCGCAGGAGCGGCTTCCAGGGCCGCTTCGGACGGCCCCTCGACCCGCTCGCGACGGACCTTCTCGAGCCTGAGGTAGAGCAGCGCCGACAAGCCTACGCCGGCGATGGTGATGAGCCCGCCGCCGAGCAGCGTCCAGCGGGCGCCGTACTCCTGGCCGATCCACCCGATGATCGGGGCGCCGACGGGCGTCCCGCCCATGAAGATCATCAGGTAGAGCGCCATCACCCGGCCGCGGACGCCGGCGTCGACGTGGAGCTGCATGTAGGTGTTGGCGCTGGTGATGAAGGTGAGCGCGGTCAGCCCGGTGACCGGGGCCAGGAGCGCGAAGGCGAGGTAGGTCGGCATCAGGCCGGCGAGCACCACGCTGGTGCCGAAGGCCAGGGCCGAGCCGACGACGAGCCGGTGGCGCACCCGCGCGCGACGGGCGGCGAGCAGCGAGCCGGTCAGCGAGCCGACGGCGAGGAACGTGCCGAGCAGGCCGAACTCCTCGGGACCCTTGCCGAACACCTCGGTGGCCATCAGCGCGGAGGTGATCTGGAAGTTGAGGCCGAAGGTGCCGGCGAAGAACACCATGCCGAGCACCAGCATCAGGTCGGGACGCGCGCGGACGTAGGCGACGCCCTCGCGGATCGCACCGGGGCCACGGTCGGCCGGGGCCGCGGCGTCGATCCGGCTGGCGTCGAGGTGGCGCAGCGACCAGATCGGCGCGGCGTACGACACCGCGTTGAGCAGGATCACCCAGCCGGTCGCGACCGCTCCCCCACCGAACGCGGCGATCAGCAGCCCGGCCAGGCCGGGGCCGACCAGGCGAGCGGCGTTGAAGCTGGCCGAGTTGAGGCCGACGGCGTTGGTGAGGTCGGCGGGCTCGACGAGCTCGGAGACGAAGGACTGGCGCGCGGGGCCGTCGAAGGCGGACGCGGCGCCGAGCAGCGAGGCGAGGACCCAGACGTGCCAGACCTCGGCGGTGCCGGTGACGGCGAGCAGGCCCAGGACGGCTGCTGGCAGGGCCATGCCCACGTTGGTCAGCTGGAGCAGGCGCTGCTTGGGCATCCGGTCGGCGACCAGGCCGGCGATCGGGGTGAGCAGGAGGACCGGCAGGAACTGCAGGCCCGTGGTGATGCCGAGCGCGGTGGCGCCGGAGCCGGCGGCCAGCTGCAGGACCAGCCAGTCCTGGGCGACGCGCTGCATCCAGGTGCCGGTGTTCGACACGACGCCGCCGGCGGCGTAGCGGCGGTAGTTCGGGTTGGCGAGCGAGCGGAAGGTGGGGCTCGTGGTGACTCCTCGGTCGGGGAAGCGGTCAGTCGGTCAGGGCGAGGCGGACGAGGATCGGCGCTGCCTCACGGAGGGTGGCGCGCTCGGCGGCCGTGAGCCCGGCGAGCTGCTGCGACAGCCAGGCGTCGCGGCGCTGCCGGTCGGCGAGCACGGCAGCGCGGCCGGACTCGGTGATCGAGACGACCACCTGGCGCCCGTCGGTCTCGTGCGGCCGGCGCACGACGTAGCCGTCCTCCTGCAGGCAGTTGACCGTGCGGGTCATCGACGGCGGCTGCACGCGCTCGGCGCGCGCGAGCTCGCCGACGGTCTGGTCGCCGAGGCGTACGAGCAGTCCGAGCACCACCATCTGCCCGATGCTCAGGTCGTTGTCGGGGTGTCGCTCGCTGGCGAGGCGTCGGCGCAGGCGCATGACACCGGCCCGGAGCTCGGAGGCGAGCCCGGCCTGGGTGCGGAGGTCGGCGGTCGGCATGTCGTTAGCATAACTCATTACCTGTGCTAACTATTCCGGCGTGCCCGGACGCAGTTCAGCGATCCCCGGCTGACCGGGGATCGCTGAACTTGTCAGGCGTTGCACGGGCCGACAAGTTCAGTGACAGCCGGCTGACCGGGGATCGCTGAACTGGTCAGGCTCTTCCTCCGCCCGCGGCGGAGGCGCCGCGCTCAGGTGAGCCAGGCGCTGATCGGGGTGTAGGCGAAGTAGACGACGAAGAGGGCGGCGACGACCCACATCAGCGGGTGGACCTCGCGGGCCTTGCCGACGACGACCTTGATGAAGGCGTACGCCACGAAGCCCGCGCCGATGCCGACGGAGATCGAGTACGTGTAGGGCATCAGGACGATCGCCAGGAACGCGGGGATCGCGATCTCGACGTCGCGCCAGTCGATCTCGGTGACCTGCTGCATCATCAGGAAGCCGACCAGCACGAGGGCCGGGACGGCGGCCTCGGACGGGATCGCGGACACCAGCGGCGTGAAGAACGTCGCCAGCAGGAAGAGCAGGCCGGTCACCACGGAGGCGAGGCCGGTGCGAGCGCCCTCCCCCACGCCCGAGGCGCTCTCGATGTAGGAGGTGTTGGACGAGACGCCGGCGGCGCCACCGGCGATCGCGGCCACCGAGTCGACGACCAGGATCCGCTGGGAGTGGGGCGGGACGCCCTCGTCGTCGTTGAGCCCGGCCTCGGCGCCGATCGCGGTCATCGTGCCCATCGTGTCGAAGAAGTCGGCGAGCAGCAGCGAGAAGACGAGCAGCAGCGCGGCGAGCACGCCGGTGCCGGCGCTGCCGAAGGCGCCGAACAGGTCGACCTCGCCGAGGGTGTCGAAGGAGGGCAGCCCGACGAAGCCGTCGCCGAGGCTCGGCACGCTGAGCGACCAGCCGGTCGGGTTGTCGGCGCCCGAGCGACCCAGGCCACCGATCGCCTCGACCACCACGGCGACGACCGTCGTGGCGACGATCGAGATGAGGATCGCGCCGTGCACCTTGCGCACCCACAGGGCGACGACGAGGGCCAGGCCGATGCAGAAGACAAGGACCGGCCACCCGGCGAGGTGGCCGTCGCTGCCGAGCTGGACCGGGACGGTGGTGGAGAACGCGTCCGGGATGCGGGTCACCACGCGGGCGTCGACGAAGCCGATCAGCGCGATGAACAGGCCGATCCCGACCGAGATCGCCACCTTGAGCTGCTGGGGCACCGCGTGGAACACCGCGCGGCGGAAGCCGGTCAGCACGAGGACGAGGATCAGGACGCCCTCGAGGACGACCAGCCCCATCGCCGCGCCCCAGGTCGTCTCGCGGGCGATGGAGTTGGCGACGAAGGCGTTGAGGCCCAGGCCGGTCGCGAGCGCGAGCGGGAACTTGGCGTAGGCGCCCATGAAGATGGTCAGCACGCCGGCCACCAGCGCGGTGCCGGCGGCGATCGCCGGGATGCCCGAACCCGGCTCGGCGCCGCCCCCGAGGTACGCCCCGGTCGAGTCCGGCACGTAGCCGAGGATCAGAGGGTTGAGCACGATGATGTAGGCCATCGTCAGGAAGGTGACGACGCCGCCGCGGAGCTCCTGGCCGATCGTGGAGCCGCGGGCGCTGATCTCGAAGAACCCGTCGATGCCGGTGGCCCTCGCCGAAGGCTGGGCGGTCTGCTTCTGGTCGGTCACGGGACGTCATTCTCGCAGACCCGTGTGACGGCCGTGTTTCGCCGTCCGCGCCTTGTGTAGCGTGGTCCCGTGGACCTGGGCGACGAGCAGCCGACGACGCACGAGATCGGCAACCGCACCTACATCGTGGCCCAGGTCGAGCCGCTCGACGTGGACGGCGTCCGCACCACCGAGGTCGGCACCGCGCTGTGGCTGGTCGCGTTCGTCGCGCTGCTGCCGTTCTGGGGCACGCTGGAGGAGAACGGGCGCACCTGGTGGCTGTGGACCTGCCTCGCCGGCTTCGGTCTCGGCCTCTGCGGCCTGGAGTACTGCCGCCGGCGGCGCAAGGAGCGCGCGGCGCAGCGGGCCGCGGGATGACGCTCCCCCCGACCCGCTGGGAGCTCGCGGGCGAGGACAACCGCGGCTACGGCGTGCACTTCGCCGACAGCGTCGCGCGCGGCGTCGACGTCGACGGCGAGGCCCGTTTCGTCGACGCGATGGCCGCGCGGGGCTCGCGCATCCTCGACGTCGGGTCCGGCATGGGCCGCGTGTCGGCCGCGCTCCGGGCACGAGGCCACGACGTGGTCGCCACCGAGCCGGACGCCGACCTGCGCGCGCAGTCGCTCGCGACCTACCCCGACCTCCCGGTCCTGCCCCACCAGGCGCTCGCCCTCGACCCGGACGAGGTCGGCACCTTCGACGTCGTGACGCTGGTGGGCAACGTGATGATCTTCCTCGGCGAGGGCACCGAGCGCCGGGTCCTCGAGCGGGTCCGCGACCTGCTCCGCCCGGACGGTCGCGCGGTCCTCGGCTTCCACCTCACGGCGGTCAAGGCCGGCAGCCGGACCTACCCTGCCGACGAGCTCGTGGCCGACGCGGAGGCCTCCGGGCTGCGCGTCGTGCACCGCTTCGGCAGCTACGAGCTGCACGAGCCGGTCGACGACTACGCCGTGTGGGTGCTCGCGCGGGCCTGAGCCCGGCCCGAGGAACGTGCCGGGACCTCAGAGAGTCTCGAGATCGTCCTCGGTCAGCGTGTCGTGGACGTGGTCCGGCAGCGGCAGCGGCTGCTGCTTGCGGGCCAGCTTGACCTCCGAGTGGGCACCGCACCCGTGGTCGAGGGAGACCACGCGGCCGTCGTCGTTGGCGTTGCCGTTGGCGCAGACGCCGAACGACTCGGACAGCGAGCCGTTGAGCCGCAGGAGGAAGCCGCACGACGTGCAGCTCTGCGGAGCGCTCCGCGCCACGGGCGCGTCGGGGCCGCCGTCGCCGGCGTACCAGCGCTCGGCGGCCATGTCGATGCCCTCGCGGCTGAGCGTGCGGACGCGTCCGAGTCCGAGGTCCTCGGCGACCCGGCGCACCTGGGCGCGGGCGTCGCCGTCCATCGGGGGGTCGAGCGGGTCGTCGCCGACGAGGTAGGTCGGGACCAGGCGCGGGTCCTCGTCCTCGACCGGGAGCAGGTCGCCGGGCGAGAGGTCGCCGGGCTTGATCCGCTCCTTGTAGGGCACCCAGGCGGGCGCGACGATCGCCTCGTCGCCGGGCAGCAGGACCACCTCGTTGACGGTCACGTCCTTGCCGCGCTTGGCGCGGGTCAGCGTCACCGACCAGTACCAGCCGGGGTAGCCGGGGCGGGCGCACGCGAAGTGGTGGGTGACCACGCGCTCGCCCTCGGCGCGCGCTCCGAGGTGGTCGCCCACCTCGGCGGGCTCGGCCACCTCCAGCACGATGCCACGGGCCAGGTCGACGGCCTTGGCGAGGGCGGCGTCCGGCTTGCCGGCGCGGGTCGGGAGAGCGATCACCCGCGCATCATCGCAAACGGGTCCGCCTGCTGTCCCGTCGGGAGGGCCTGCGGGGCGTCCGGCCCGGCACTGTCGGGCACGTAGGACAAGATGGTGCCGTGACCTCCGACCGCCCCGACCCCACCCCGGGCCCCGGGGTGGACGAGGCCGAGCAGCCGCCCTCCGACGGGCAGGGACGCGCCGCGGGAGGTGCCGGTGCCGCACGGCCCGGCGCCGTGCGGCGCTCACTGGCCGGTGCCGCACGCGGGGCGAGGGCCGCCGGGCGCGGTGCGCGCGTCGCGGGACGGGGTGCGGGGACGGCCGGTCACTACGCGGTCGCCCAGGCGCGACGCGCCGCCCGCGCCGAGGGTGCGGGCGACTCCGGGCTCTCCCGCCTGATCGAGCTGCACGCCTTCAACGCCGCCGGCGACGCGGCGGTCGCCATCTCGCTCGCCGGCACCCTCTTCTTCCAGGTCCCGACCGGCGAGGCGCGCGGGCAGGTCGCGCTGTTCCTGGGCCTGACGATGCTGCCCTTCGCGATCGTCGCGCCGCTGATCGGACCCTTCCTCGACCGGTTCAGCCATGGCCGGCGCTGGGCGGTCGGCGCGACGATGGCGATCCGGAGCTTCCTGTGCTGGGTGCTGGCCACGGCGGTCGTCACCGAGTCGGCGTGGCTGTTCCCCGCCGCGCTCGGCGTGCTGGTCGCGTCCAAGGCCTACGGCGTGACCCGCGCAGCGGCCGTCCCGCGCCTGCTGCCGCCCGACCTCACCCTCGTCAAGGCCAACGCCCGGGTCTCGCTGGCAGGAGTGGTCGGCGCCGGCGTCTCGGCGCCGCTCGCGGTCCTCGCCTCCACGTTCGGGCCGGAGTGGTCGCTGCGCTACGCCTTCGTCGTCTTCGTGCTCGCCACCATCTGGGCGATCCGGCTGCCCGAGCAGGTCGACGCCAGCCAGGGCGAGGGCGACATGGTGCTGGCCGGCGAGGCCACCGGTGCCCGCCCGGGACGGCGTACGCGCACCCGCATCCCCTCGGCGGTCGCGTTCGCGCTGCGGGCCAACTGCGGCCCGCGGTGGCTCTCGGGCTTCCTCACCATGTTCATGGCGTTCCTGCTGCGCGAGAACCCGATCGGCGACTTGCGCCCCGAGGTCCTGCTCGGGCTGGTGATCGGTGCGGCCGGACTCGGCAACACGCTCGGCATCACCATCGGGTCGCTGCTGCGCCGGCTCAGCCCGTCGGTCACCGTGGTCCTCGCGCTGCTCGCCGACTGCGCGATCGCCGTCGTGGCGGCGCTGTTCTACGGCCTCGTGCCGCTGGTGCTGCTCGGGCTCACGGCCGGGCTGGCGCAGGCGCTCGCCAAGCTCTCCCTCGACTCCACCATCCAGCGCGACATCCCCAGCCGGGTGCAGGCCAGCGCCTTCGCCCGCTCCGACACCACGCTCCAGCTGGCCTGGGTGATCGGCGGGTTCGTCGGCATCGCGATGCCGCTGATGCCGCAGCTCGGCCTGGGCGTCGCGGCCGCCGTCCTCGGCGCCTGGGCGACCTTCGTGCTGGTCAGCCGGGTGCCGCGCGACGGCCGCCCGGCACCCGCCGCCTGAGCGGGCGGGCTCCCGGCCGAGGGGTCAGAGCTCGAGCTCGTCGGCGAGCGCGCGCAGCACCTTGGCCGTGCCGCGCGCGGCGGCCCGCTCGGGGTGGCGGCCGCGCCGGTAGGTCTCCTCGACGCCGTCGAGCATCCGGATCAGGTCCTCGACGATGGTCACCATCGCCTCCGGCTGCTTGCGCTGCGCGTTGCGCTGGTTGCGGGCGACGGAGGCCGGTGCGTCGAGCACGCGGACCTGGAGCGCCTGGTCGCCGCGGCGGCCCTGCGCGATGCCGAACTCGACCTTGGTGCCGGCCTTGAGCACGCCGGTGCCCTCCGGGAGCGCGTCGGCGTGGACGTAGACGTCCGGCCCGCCGTCCTGGGAGAGGAAGCCGAAGCCCTTCTCCGCGTCGAACCACTTCACCTTGCCACTGGGCACGGTCCACTCCACTCACGTCGGCCGTCACGCGACCGCGGAGTCGCGGGCGCGCGCACAGGATAGGCGGCGCCACCGACGGCCCACCAACGGGTTGTCCCGGGCGCGGGTTTGGGGGGGTGACGGTGCTGCTGGGACCATGGAACACTCCTGGGACGTCGGAGGGCCGCGTCCACGACGCAGGACCACGACGAGCAGGGCAGGGTGAGGCACGGTGCGGGCACGGGCACGATCGGTGGGACGGGTGCTCGGCTGCGGATTGGCCGCGCTGGCGACGGCGGTCACCGCCTCCCTGGTGGCCGTGACCGACGACGCCTCCGCCATCCCGGCCGACGGGTCGCTGACCCTGGTCACCCTCAACGGCCCGGGCACCGCCGCCGGCGAGCGCAGCGTCGAGGAGCTGCTCGCCCGTCAGGACGCGGTGCTCGCGGCGATCGGCGGCGGAGAGCCGACCTACCGGTGGACGACGGCCCTCAACGGCTTCGCCGCTCCCCTCACCGACGCGCAGCTCGAGGCGCTCGACCGGCAGCCCGGGGTCGCGGTCATCGAGGCCGACGAGGTCCGCCCGCTCGCCGGGCGTACGTCGCTCGCGTCGGTCCGGCGACCCGTCGGGGGCAGCCCCCGCCTGCGCGGCGGGGCGGGCGTGGTCATCGGCGTCGTCGACTCCGGCATCGCACCCGACTCCCCCGCCTTCGCCGCCGTGCCGGGCCTCGGCGCCTCGCCCGGCGACTTCACCGGCGTCTGCATGGCCGGCGAGGGCTGGTCGCAGGACGAGTGCACCCGTAAGGTCGTCGGCGCCCGCTGGTTCGTCGACGGCTTCGGCCGCGACCGGATCCGCTCCTCGGAGACCCTGTCGGCGCGCGACGACCTCGGCCACGGGACCCAGGTGGCCTCGGTGGCCGCCGGCAACGCCGGGGTGAGCGTGCGCGTCGACGACCGCGACGCCGGCACCTTCGGCGGCGTCGCCCCGCAGGCGCGGGTCGCGGCCTACAAGGCCTGCTGGGGTGCGCCCGACCCGTCCGACGACGGCTGCTCGACGGCGGACGTCGTCAGCGCCGTGGACGCAGCAGTGGCCGACGGCGTCGACGTGCTCGACCTCGCCCTCGCCGGCGGGGAAGGGATCGACACCCTCCAGCGCGCGCTGCTCGGCGCCGCTGAGGCGGACGTCGTCGTCCTCGGCGCCGCCGGCAACTCCTCACGCTCCGACTTCGCCGCCCACGTGTCGCCGTGGGTCACCACGGTCGGCGCCTCCGTGGGGCGGATGGCGCGCGGGCGCGTGTCCATTTCGGGCGGTCCCACGCTGACCGGCGGCGGCCGGCCGGTCGCCGTGCGGGGACGTGCCGTGCTCGCCCGCGACGCCGCCGCGCCCGGTGCCCGGCGCCGGGCGGCGGCCCAGTGCCGCCCGGGCGCCCTCGACACCCGACGGGTCGCCGACCGCGTCGTCGTGTGCGTGCGCGGCGGGATCGGCCGCATCGACAAGTCGGAGGCCGTGGCGCGCGCCGGCGGCCGCGCGATGGTGCTCGTCAACCCGCGCGCCGGGTCCGTGACCGCCGACTTCCACGCCGTCCCGACCGTCCACCTCGCCGCCCGCGAGGGTCGTCGGCTCGTCCGCTGGGTCGCCCGGCACCCGGGCTCCCGCATCCGGCTGAGCCGGGTGGCCGCGTCGCCTGCGCCGCGACGGGCCGCTCGCTGGAGCGCCTCCGGCGACCCGCGCGGTCCGGTGCTGAAGCCGGACGTGATCGCCGACGGTGACGCCGTCCTCGGCGCGCTGCCGGCCACGAGCGGCCGCTCGTGGGGCGTCTTCACCGGCAGCTCCGCCGCGACCGCCCACGCCGCCGGCCTGGCCGCCCTCCTCCTCGGCGACCGCGACCTCCCCGCGGCCGTGGTGCGCTCGCTCCTCACCACCTCCGCCCAGCCGGTGCGCGGGGCGACCGTGCTCGAGCAGGGCTCCGGCGCGCTGCCGCAGCGCGCCCCCACCGCCCACCTCGCCCTCGACGTCCCCGTCGGCGCCTGGCGCCGCGCCCTGCGCCGCCACGACCTGACCGACCTCAACACCAGCTCGGTGCTGCTGCAGGCCCGCCGCTCGGTCGCCCGTCGCACCGTCACCAACATCTCCGGCCGCGCGGAGTACTTCTCCGTCACCGCCCGCGGCTTCACCAGCCACCGGGTCCGCGTCCAGCCGCTCGCCGTGCGCCTCGCGCCGGGCGAGTCCGCGACGTTCACCATCACCGCGACCGGCCCGAGCACCCCGGGGCGCCTCGACGACGGCGAGCTCGTCTGGCTCGGTGCGCGCGGGGGCGTGACCCGGGTCCCGGTCGCCATCACCCGCTGACCCCGCGCGGTCGCGGCCGCGTACGACGACGGGCCGCCGTCCCGGGAGGGACGACGGCCCGCGGCGGAGCGGTGGGACTCAGCTGTCGAGCACCCGGTCGTGGCGCAGCGACGTCGCACGGGTCTCCTTGGCGAACAGCACCGAGACGACCGTCAGCACCGACGCGATGGTCATGTAGATCGCGACCTTCGAGACGTTGTCGCTGCCCTCGCTGGCGTCGCCGAGCAGGTCGATGGCGATGATCGGGGCGAGCGCCCCGGCGAAGATCGACGCGAGCTGGTAGCCGACCGACGCACCGGTGTAGCGCACCGAGGTGCCGAACAGCTCGGAGAAGAACGCCGCCTGCGGGGAGTACATGAGCGCGTGCAGGACCAGGCCGACGCAGATCGCGAGGATGATCTTGCCCTCCGAGCGCGACGCGATGAGGTCGAAGAAGACCCAGGTCCACGCGGCGACGCCGACGGCGCCGGCGAGGTAGAGCGGCCGGCGGCCGATCCGGTCGCTGAGCGCCCCGACGAGCGGGATGGTCACGAAGTGGACCACCGAGCCGATGAGCAGGGCCTTGAGGATGAGCGGCTTGTCGTCGGCGGTGCCGGCGTAGAGGGTGAGGAACGAGATCGAGATGATCGTGAAGATGTAGTAGGAGATGTTCTCCGCCATCCGCATGCCCATCGCGACGAGCACCTCGCGGGGGTACTTGCGGAAGACCTCGAGGATCGGCAGGTGCGGCTGCTCCTTGGTCGCGAGCTCCGACTTCGCCTCGGCGAAGACCGGCGACTCCTCGACCGAGAGGCGGACCCAGAGGCCGACCGCGACGAGGACAGCGCTCAGCAGGAACGGGATGCGCCAGCCCCACGCGTTGAACGCGTCGTCCGGCTGCACGGCGGCCAGGACCCACAGCACGCCGGTCGCGAGCAGGTTGCCGAGCGCGACGCCCGCCTGCGGCCACGAGGACCAGAAGCCGCGCTGGGAGTCGTCGCCGTGCTCGGCGGCCATCAGGACCGCGCCGCCCCACTCGCCGCCGACGGCGAAGCCTTGGAGCAGCCGGCAGGTCAGCAGGAGCAGCGGGGCCGCGACGCCGATCGAGGCGTAGGTGGGGAGCAGGCCGATCGCGAAGGTGGACAGCCCCATCAGGAAGAGCGAGAAGACCAGCATCTTCTTGCGGCCGACCCTGTCGCCGAAGTGGCCGAAGACCACGCCGCCGAGGGGGCGGGCCACGAAGCCCAGCGCGTAGGTGCCGAAGGCCAGCAGCGTCGCGGTGGCGGGCTCGCTCTCGGGGAAGAAGAGGGTGCCGAACACCAGCGCCGCGGCGGAGCCGTAGAGGAAGAAGTCGTACCACTCGACGGCCGTGCCGATGAGGGAGGCGAACACCACCTTCACGATGCTGGTCCGGCCGGGATCTGCTCCGGGGGACGTCTCCCCGGTCGGGGTCGAGGTCTCGGTGGTCATGGCGTGCCTTTCATCGGTGACGCCGGGGCGTCGGGTTTCTCGGGTCGGGTGACGGGGTCTGGTGGACGGCCGGGTGCCGTCAGGCGGCGGTCCAGCCGCCGTCGAGGAGGAGCGAGGTGCCGGTCACCGAGGTGGCGGCGGGGCCGCAGAGGAAGGCGACCGCGTCGGCGACCTCCTCGGGCTCCACGAGCCGCTTGACCGGGGTGCGGGCGAGCAGGACGGTGTCGACCACCTCGTCGTCGGGCACGCCGTGGGCGCGCGCCTGGTCGGCGATCTGCCCCTCGACGAGCGGGGTGCGGACGTAGCCGGGGCACACGGTGTTGCTGGTGACGCCCCTGTCCGCGCCCTCGAGGGCGATCACCTTGGACAGCCCCTCGAGGCCGTGCTTGGCGCTCACGTAGGCGGACTTGAAGGCCGAGGCGCGGTGGCCGTGGACGCTCGAGACGTGGACCAGCCGACCCCAGCCGCGGTCGTACATGCCGGGCAGCACGCGCTGGGCGAGCAGGAACGGCGCGTGCAGCATCAGCGCGTGGATGGTGCGGAAGCGCTCGGGGTCGAACTCCTCGACCGGTGCGACGTGCTGGACGCCGGCGTTGTTGACGAGGACGTCGACGTCGAGGTCGAGGCCCGCGATCGCGGCCGGGTCGGTGAGGTCGACGACGTGGGGCGTGCCGTGGACCTGGGCGGCGACCTTGGCCACCCCCTCCTCGTCGCGGTCGAGCAGGTGGACCTCGGCGCCGTCGGCGGCCAGTCGGGCCGCCACGGCCGCGCCGATGCCGCTGGCGGCGCCGGTCACGAGCGCGCGGCGTCCCTCGAGCGTGGGACGGACGGAGGGGGTGACGGTGGTCATGGGTTCACCGTAGGGACGGACGTGACGCACGGCACATGGGCTCACACCACACACTTGACGGCCAGACGTGTGTCATGGGCCCACTTCACGTCCGCCCCGCCGGGGTAGTCCAGTGGCGAACCGCTGCTGGACGGGCTGTCTGACGACCGTTCGGCACTGGACTACCCCCGGGCGGGCCGGGGGGCGGGGTGTCAGGGGCGGTGGGGTGTCAGGGCGGTGGGGTGTCAGGGCGGTGGGGTCAGTGCGGTGGCGTCAGGGGCGCTGGAGTCGGGCCAGCCGCAGCGCGAGCTGGACGTCGAGCGCCCGGGCGGGCTCGCGCCAGCCCGGCCCGAGCAGCTCCCCCACCCGCTCGAGGCGCTGCGTGACGGTGTTGGGGTGCAGGTGCAGCGCCGCGGCGGTCTCCTTGAGCCGGCCGCCCGCGGCGAACCACGCCTCGAGGGTGGCGAGCAGGGCGGTGCCGCGGCGCTCGTCCCAGTCGCGGACCGGCCCGACGGCGGCGTCGATGAACGACGCGACGTGCTCGGGGTCGTTGTCGCCGAGGAGCAGGCGGGCCACGCCCAGCCCGGCCGGGTCGCTGACCTCGCCGCGGCGACCGAGGCGGACGAGGGTGTCCAGGCAGCGCAGCGCCTCGCCGTGCGCACGGGCCAGGCGGTCGTCCTGCAGTGCGTCGGTGGTGGTCGCGACGCCGACGGTCGCGGAGCCGCCGCTCGCCGCGACGACCGACTGGAGCTCGGCTCCGACGCGCTGCGGGTCGTCGCCCGGCACGACCAGGACGACCGCGCCGCGGTGCTCGCCGGCCAGGCCCGACAGCCGCCGGGCGAGGCCGAGCACCGCCCGGCTGGCGCGGTGCCGGTCGACCCCGTCGACCGCGGCCGCCGCCACGACGACCGGACCGTCGACGCTGGCGCCGTGGCGCCGCACCCGGTCGCGCAGCCGGCTCCGGTCGGCGGCGTCGCCCTCGAGCAGGTCGACCAGCAGCTGGCCGCCGAGGCGCTCCTCGGCGTCGGACACCGATCGGGCGAACAGCAGCACCAGCGCCGTGACCAGCGCCCCGCGCTCGAGGGTGCGCCGGCCAGCGAGGTCGAGCGGCTCGTCGCGCCGCAGGACGAGCGTCGCGACGTGCTCGCTGCCGGCCTGGGCGGCGGCCACCAGCCCCGACCCGACGACCACGCTGCGGCCCGACGCCAGGGCGGTGGGAACCGCCCCCGCCCAGTCGACCCCGCCGTCCTCGCCCGCCTGCAGCTCCCCCGACGGGGTCCAGATCGACACCGCACCGCCCAGCACGCCGGACAGCACGTCGGCGACCTCCGCGACGCCTCCCCCGCCGACCAGCAGGTCGGTGAGCCGGTCGTGGGCCAGCGCGGCGGCGTCGACGGCCTCGGTGTGCCGGGTCAGGGAGCGGTTGGCCTCGTCGAGCTCGGCGAAGAGCCGGGCGTTCTCGAGCGCCACCACCGCGTGCGCGGCGAACGACGTCAGCAGGCTGACCTCGGACTGCGGGAACCGGCGGACCGACCGGTGCACCGCCAGCAACGCACCGATCACGACGCCGTCGAGCACCAGCGGCACCCCGAGGATCGCGCGGATCTGCTCGCCGGCCACCGCGTCGTCGATGTAGCCCTGGTGGAGGAACCGCTCGTCGCGGGCGTAGTCCTCGGTGAAGTACGCCGCACCGGTCTGGGCGACCAGGCCGAGCAGCCCGGTGCCGAGCGGCAGGCGCAGCGTCCGGAACTCCTGGGTGAGGGCACCGTCGGTGACCTTCATGTAGGACGCGCCGTCGCCCTCGTCGTTGAGCGAGAGGTAGGTCATGTCGCAGTGCAGGAGCTGGCGCGCCCGGCGCACGATCGCGGCCAGGATGGTGTCGACGTCGCGGATGGCGGTGAGGTCGGACGCGGTCTCGTAGAGCGCGGACAGCTCGGCCTCCCGCGACCGCATCCGCGCGATCAGGTCCCGCAGCCGCAGCGCGACGTCGTACTCCGCACGCACCTCCGCCGCGGCGTCGCCGCCGAGTCCCCGCTCGACCCGGGCGAGGTGCGCGTCGAAGTCGCTCAGCGGCGCCTCGTCGTAGAGCAGGTCGAGGAAGGTCGGCACGCGGCCCATCCTGCCGCCCGCGCCGCCGGACCGCACGCGCCGGTCAGGCCTCGCGGGAGATCGTCATCTCGCGGTCGCCGTAGACGACGGTGTCGCCCTCGAGGAGCGTCGCGGGCTTGCCCGGCGCGAGCTGGCGCGAGACGCCCTGGCGCACCAGGACCGTCCCGTTGGTCGACCCGCGGTCCATCACCACGATCGTGCCGTCGGGTGCCGGGCCGAACTGGGCGTGGGTCTTCGACACCGACATGTCGGCCGACGCGAGCGGCACCAGGTGGGCGACCTGCTCGCCGGTACGGGCCTCCGGACGGCGCCCGACCAGCGCGAGCCCGGCGATCACGAAGCTCTCGCCGTTGTCGAAGTGGACCCGCCACCGGGCCGGATGCCCGGGCGGCGGGGCGGCGTGGCGCGGCGCCATCGGCTGGCGCTGCTGGGTGACCGCGGCCGACGGCGGTGCGGGCGCCTGCTGGACGGGCTGCTGGACCGGTTGCCGCATCGGCGGCTGGGCGGGCGGCTGGACCGGCGGCTGGACCGGCGGCCCCGGGGCGACGGGGACGGCCGCCGGCGCGGGTGGCGCGGTGACCTCCGGCGGGAGCGGCTGGCGACGCATCGAGTGCTCGGAGCGCTCGGGGGTGCGCACCGCCTCGACGGGCGGGGCGGGGATCAGGCGCATGGCGGTGAGGTTGACGATGTGGCGCGGCGCGTCGTCGACCGCGTCGGCGGCGGCCTCCACGACGGGTCGCACGTCGACCACGACGGTGTGGGTCAGGTGGTCGTGCCACCCGCGGCGCTGCCGACCCCTGTCCTCCACGGCCGTCCACGCCAGGGTGGCCACCCCGAGGCCGAACGTCGGCAGGCCCGCCGCGCCCAGGACCAGCGAGCGGACCAGGGCCGGCCCCACGCCGATCGGGGTGCCGGTGCCGTGGTGGACCACCCGCAGGCCGGCCATCGCCTTGCCCGGCGAGGTGCCGCCCACGCCCAGCACGACCGCGAGGACCAGCCAGAGCAGGACGGTGGCCCCCGCGACGACACCGGCGACGACCCACGGGTCGTCGTCCACGACCATCACGGTGACGACGCCGACGACGACCAGGAGCCCCCACGCGAGGATGCGGTCGAGGGCGAACGCCGTGAAGCGGCGCTCGAGCGCGGCGACCGGGTAGGTGACGGTGGGCTCGGGGCGCGGTGGCTGGTGCTGCTGCTGGTGCTGGGTCACGGTGGCGCTCAGGGGTTGGTCACCTGGATGGTGACGCCGTCGCCCAGGTCGAGGACGGCGCCGGGGATCAGGCTGACGGCGATCCCGGCGGTCAGCTCCTCGGGCTCGAGGCCCGGCTGGGCGAGCACGGTGCCGTTGGTGGAGCCGAGGTCGGTCGCGATCGCGGAGCCGTGGTCGGCACCGGCGCCGGGGCGGATCTCGAGGTGGGTGGAGGAGATCTCCTGGTGCGGGCTCGCGACGGTCACGACGTGGGGCTGGTCGTGGGAGGCGAACCGGCGGGCCTCGGGCGCACGGCCGACCAGCACGGTCCGGTCGACCGCGACGACGTCACCGGTCGAGAAGACCAGCGAGGCGACCGGTGCGGACACGACGTCGGGCCCGATCTCCTGGCCGGGGATCGGGGGGCGCGCGAAGTCGGGCGTCGGCGCTCCGGCCACCGTCTGGCCGTCGCGGTCCCAGTCGTCGGCGACGGCCGGGGTCTCGCCGGTGGGGGTCGGGTCCTCCTCGGGCTGGCCGAAGGACATCGGCTGCGCGACGGGCTCCGGCGCGGGCTCCGGCGCGGGCTCGGGGGCGGGCTCCGGGGCAGGCTCCGGCTCGGGAACGGGCGCGGCGGCGGGCTCGGGAACGGGAACAGGCGCGGCGGCGGGCTCGGGCGTCGGCTCGGCCGCCGCTTCGGGGCGTACGTCGTCCACGTCCGCGGACGCCGGACCGAGCTCGACGGCCGACACCCGGGCGATGCCGGGCGTCAGGGTGTGCTCGACGGGTCCCTCGCCGGCCAGCGCGACGTGCACCGACACCTCGCCGGTGAGGACCTGCTCGTGCCAGGTGGTGCCGGGCTCGGCCCGGAGCTCCGCCCGGCCGGCGGCCGACGCCACGCTGGCGGTCGGGGCGCCGCGCAGGATGACCCGCGTGGCCTGGCCGCCGTGGGCGACGAGCGCGAAGTGGTCGAGGGAGGAGAGACCGCCGGCGAGCAGCGCGTCGAGGAGCGCGACGGCGTCGGCGCCACCGTCGGCGAGCTCCCAGAGCGCGGCCACCCGGCCGCGCTGGCTGCTCGGCAGCAGGACGGCGACCTGCTCGCCGACCACGGCGTACCAGTCCCCCGTCGCGAACCTGGCCGCTGCGCTGGCCTCTGCGCTCACTGTCGTCCCCCCAGCTTGGATTCGAGACTCTGCAGCTGGCGCTGCGAGTCGTAGGTGGCGTCCTTCACCAATCCCACCACATCGACGACGATCGCCGTGGCGTTGTCGCGACCCCCGGCGGCCACGGCCGCCCGGACCAGCCGGTCGGCCGCGTCGCGCGGGTCGGGGACGCTCTCGAGGATCTCCTCGATCTCCTTGTCCTCGATCATCCCGGTGACGCCGTCGCTGCACAGCAGGAGGCGCTCGACCGAGCCGAGCGGGAGCAGGAAGAAGTCGGGCTGGATGCCCTCCGGGCTGCCGAGCGCCCGGGTGATGACGTGGCGCTCGGGGTGGACCGCGGCCTCCTCGACGGTGATCTCGCCGGCGTCGATCAGCTCCTGCACGACCGAGTGGTCGACGCTGACCTGCTCGAGGCGTCCCTCGGTGATGCGGTAGATCCGCGAGTCGCCGAGGTTGGCCAGCAGCCACTTGGTGACGCCATGGTCGTCGACCAGCACCGCGACGACGGCCGTCGTGCCGGCGTGCCACCCCGGCGAATGGGCCCGGTGGGCGTCGCCGAAGTCGACGATGCGCGCCTGCGCGCGGGCGAACGTGTCGGCCACCTGCTCGGCGCCGCGCGCCGGGTCGTAGTCACCCGCGAGCCGCTGGAACTCCTCCACCACCATCTGGCTGGCGACGTCGCCACCGGAGTGACCGCCCATGCCGTCGGCAACGACGAAGACGGGCGGGGCGACCAGGTAGGAGTCCTCGTTGACCGTGCGCACCAGTCCGACGTCGCTCGACGCCCCGTGGTGCAGGTCGACGTTCTTCATGCCCGGCCCTCTTCGCTGCCCCGTGCCCAGTTGGTCGGCGGGGGTGCCGACCAGGCGAGTAGCGTAAGAGGGATGTCCAGCCAACGACGGGCGACACCCGCACGCACCCTCGCCGACCAGCTCCGCGGCTGGCCGGACGAGCGTCTCGTCGCCCTGCTCGGGGCCCGTCCGGATCTCGCCACTCCCGCCCCTCAGGATTCGGCGCAGCTGGCCTCGCGGGCCGCCACGCGCTCGTCGATTCATCGCGCCCTCGACGGACTCGACCGCCTCGAGCTCTCCGTGCTTGATGCCCTCGTCGTCGTGGGTCAAACCACCCCGGAGCGACTTGTCGAGGTCGTGCACGCCGACCCCGACCGGACCGCCGCCGCGCTGCAGCACCTGCTCGACCTCGCGCTCGCCTGGGAGGCGCCCGGGGGCGTACGCGCGCTGACCGGCGTCGCGGACGCGATGCGGGGCGCCCCCGGACCCCTCAGCGGCCTGCGCCCGAGCAGCCCGGAGCCCGCGTCCCCGGAGGTCGTCGCCACCCTCGTCGACGAGCTGAGCCCGGCCGCCCAGGCGCTGCTGCGCCACGTCGACGCCCACGGCGGCGAGGGGACGACCGGTGCCGCCCGCCGGACCGTCACCCCGGCCGACGCGTCGTCCCCCGCCGAGGAGCTCCTCGCCCGCCGGCTGCTGGTGCCGCGCGAGGGCTCGACGGTCGTCCTGCCCGGCGAGGTCGGCCTGGCGCTGCGCGGCGGCCGCACGACGACCGAGCCGGTCGACGACGTGCCCGGGCTGGCCACGTCGAGCCGCGACCCCGACCTGGTGGCGCGGACCGCCGCGGGCGCGGCGTTCGACGTCGTACGACGCGTCGAGCTGCTGCTCGACCAGTGGGGGGTGCACCCGCCGGGCGTGCTGCGCAGCGGCGGGCTCGCAGTGCGCGACCTCAAGGAGGTGGCGCGCGACCTGCACGTCGACGAGGGCGAGGCCGCGCTGCTCGTCGAGGTGGCGCTGGCGTCCGGCCTCGTCGCGGAGGGCACCCAGCCCGACGGCTCGCCGGCCTGGCTCCCGACCGACGAGTACGACGTGTGGTCCGGCAAGCCGATGTCCGAGCGCTGGGCGCGGCTCGTGGGCGGCTGGCTCTCGAGCAGCCGGGTGCCGTCGCTCGTCGGCAGCCGCGACGCCGCCGGGAAGACGTGGAACGCGCTGTCCCCCGAGCTCTCCAGCGGCCTCGCCGAGGAGGCCCGGCGGCTCGCGCTGCGGGTGTGGGCCGAGACGGCCGACGGCGAGGTGCTCGCTGCAGGGACCGGGACGGCGTCGCTGGTGCGGCGGGTGGAGTGGCTGCGTCCGCGCCGGCCGACGGCCTTCACCGACCTGGTCGCGGCCGCCCTGGCCGAGGCGGCGGTGCTCGGCGTCGGAGGCGCGGGCGGCCTGCCGCCGAGCGGACGGCTGGTCGCGGCGGGCGACCTCCCCGGCGCCGCGGCGGCGATCGACGACCACCTCCCCCAGCCCGTCGACCACGTGCTCCTCCAGGCCGACCTGACCGCCGTCGCGCCCGGCCCACTGGAGACCGAGGTCGCCCGCCGGCTGCACCTCCTCGCCGACGTCGAGTCGCGCGGCGGTGCGACCGTCTACCGCTTCAGCGCCGGCTCGCTGCGGCGTGCCTTCGACGCCGGCTGGTCGGCCGCCGAGGTGCGGGAGTTCCTCGGCTCGGTCTCCCGGACGCCGGTGCCCCAGCCGCTCGACTTCCTCGTCGACGACGTGTCGCGGACCTTCGGCAGCGTCCGTGTCGGCCACGCCGAGGCGTTCCTGCGCGCCGACGACGAGGCGGCGCTCGCCGCCCTGGTGCACGACCCGCGGGCCCGCACGCTCGGGCTGCGCCTGCTCGCCCCCACCGTCGCCATCGCGACGTCGCCCCTCGACGTGCTGCTGCCGCGCCTGCGCGAGCTGGGTGCGGCGCCGGTGGTGGAGGCCGCCGACGGGACGGTCCGGGTCAGCCGTCCCGACCTCCAGCGGGCCCGCTCGCGGCGCGGCCGCCGGCCCGCCGGTGCGGTCGAGGCCCGTCAGGTCGCCCAGGTGCAGGCCGTGGCGACGGCGATCCGGGCGGGCGACCGCGCCGAGTCGTCGCGACCTCCCACCGCCGCCACGACCACACCGTCGGGAGCGCTCGCCGCGCTGCGGGAGGCGATCGAGTCGGGGACGACCGTGGTGATCGGCTACGTCGACAACCACGGCGCCACGGGCGAGCGGGTCGTCGAGCCGCGGCGCCTCGACGGTGGTCGGCTCTCCGCCTTCGACCACCGCTCCGACGACCTGCGCGAGTTCGCGGTCCACCGCATCACCGGCGTGCGCCGGGCGTGAGCCGAGCCGGTGCGGACCCGGTTCGTAGAATGGTCAGATGGACTTCCTCCGCTACGCCGAGCGCTCCGCCGCGCTCGTCAACGCCGAGCTGGCCGACGAGGCCGCCCTGCGTGAGCACCTCGCGGACCGCTCGTGGCTGCACCGCTCGGTCGTGGCGACCGACGTGGCCGCGCTGGAGTCGTTCCGGGCCGAGCTCCGGCCGGTGTTCGAGGCCTCCCAGGCCGACGACGTACGACGGGTCGTGAGCCAGCTCAACGACCTGCTGGCCCGGCACCCGGTGACGCCGATGATCTCCGACCACGACCCGGCCAACCTCCACATGCACGTCGCCAACCGCGCCGCCTCGGTCGCCGAGCTGCTCATCGGCGAGGCGCTGATGGGGCTCGCCACGCTGGTGTGCGACCTCGGCGCGACCCGGCTCGGCACCTGCTCGGAGCCGCGGTGCGACCACGTCTTCGTCGACACCTCGCCCAACCAGTCGCGCCGCTACTGCTCCGACCGCTGCTCCTCGCGCGCCAACGTGGCGGCGTTCCGGGCGCGGCAGAAGGCCGTGCGCGAGCAGCCCGAGGACGACACCCCCGCGGCGGCGGCGCAGTGAACGACGGCCCCCTGATCGTCCAGTCCGACAAGACGCTCCTGCTCGAGGTCGACCACCCGTCGGCCGCCGAGGCTCGCAAGGCGATCGCGCCCTTCGCCGAGCTCGAGCGCTCCCCGGAGCACATCCACACCTACCGCCTGACCCCGCTCGGCCTCTGGAACGCCCGCGCCGCCGGGCACGACGCCGAGCAGGTCGTCGACGCGCTGCTGACGTGGAGCCGGTACGCCGTCCCGCACGCGCTGCTGGTCGACGTCGCCGAGACCATGGGCCGCTACGGCCGGCTGCGCCTGGAGAAGCACCCCGTCCACGGCCTGGTCCTGTCGTCGGTAGACCGCCCGGTGCTCGAGGAGGTGCTGCGCGCCAAGAAGGTCGCCGGCATGGTCGGCGCCCGCCTCGACGACGACACCGTCGCGGTGCACCCCAGCGAGCGCGGCAACCTCAAGCAGGCGCTGCTCAAGCTCGGCTGGCCGGCCGAGGACTTCGCCGGCTACGTCGACGGCGAGGCGCACGCGATCGACCTCGCCGAGGACGGCTGGGCCCTCCGCCCCTACCAGCGCGACGCCGCCCAGTCCTTCTTCGACGGCGGGTCGGGCGTCGTGGTGCTGCCGTGCGGCGCGGGCAAGACGATCGTCGGCGCCGCGTCGATGGCGCACGCCCGCGCGACCACGCTGATCCTGGTGACCAACACGGTCAGCGCCCGGCAGTGGAAGGACGAGCTGGTCCGGCGCACGTCCCTCACGCCCGACGAGATCGGCGAGTACTCCGGGGCCGTCAAGGAGATCCGGCCGGTCACCATCGCGACCTACCAGGTGCTGACGCTGAAGCGGAAGGGCGTCTACCCGCACCTCGAGCTGCTCGACGCCCGCGACTGGGGCCTCATCGTCTACGACGAGGTGCACCTGCTGCCGGCCCCGATCTTCCGAATGACCGCCGACCTGCAGGCGCGCCGCCGGCTCGGCCTCACCGCGACCCTGGTGCGCGAGGACGGCCGCGAGGGCGAGGTGTTCTCGCTGATCGGGCCGAAGCGCTACGACGCACCGTGGAAGGACATCGAGGCGCAGGGCTACATCGCGCCCGCCGACTGCGTGGAGGTCCGGGTGACGCTGCCCGAGGGCGAGCGGCTGGCCTACGCCACCAGCGATCCCGACACCCGCTACCGGCTCGCGTCGTGCACGCACGCCAAGATCGACGTGGTGCGCGACCTGGTCCAGCAGCACGCCGGCCAGCCGACGCTGGTGATCGGGCAGTACATCGACCAGCTCGACGAGATCGGCGCGATGCTCGACGCACCGGTGATCAAGGGCGAGACGACGGTCAAGGAGCGCCAGCGGCTCTTCGACGCGTTCCGCTCCGGCGAGATCGGGCTGCTCGTCGTCAGCAAGGTGGCCAACTTCTCGATCGACCTGCCCTCGGCCGAGGTGGCCATCCAGGTCAGCGGGTCCTTCGGGTCGCGCCAGGAGGAGGCCCAGCGGCTGGGCCGGCTGCTGCGCCCGAAGACCGAGGGCCGCAGCGCCCACTTCTACACGATCGTCTCGCGTGACACCGTCGACGCCGACTTCGCGCAGAACCGCCAGCGCTTCCTCGCCGAGCAGGGCTACGCCTACCGGATCGTCGACGCCGGGGACCTGCAGTCCCCGGCGTGACGACGGACCGGATCAGGCGAGGGTGCTGCTGTCGATCACGAAGCGGTAGCGCACGTCGGAGGCGAGCACCCGCTCGTAGGCCTCGTTGACCTGCTCGGCGCGGATCAGCTCGATCTCGCTGACGATGCCGTGCTCGGCGCAGAAGTCGAGCATCTCCTGGGTCTCGGCGATGCCGCCGATCATGGAGCCGGCGAACGTGCGCCGGTTGCTGAGCAGCGAGAAGACGTTGACGTCGAGCGGCTCGGCGGGAGCGCCGACGTTGACCATCGCGCCGTTGACGGCGAGCAGGCCGAGGTAGGCGCTGACGTCGATCTTCGCGCTGACCGTGTTGATGATCAGGTCGAAGGAGCTCGCGAGGGTCTCGAAGGTCCCCTCGTCGGAGGTCGCGTGGTAGTGGTCGGCGCCGAGGCGCAGGCCGTCCTCCTGCTTCTTCAGCGACTGCGACAGCACGGTGACCTCCGCGCCCATCGCGTGGGCGATCTTGACCGCCATGTGGCCGAGGCCGCCGAGGCCGACGACGGCGACCTTCGTGCCGGGGCCGGCGTTCCAGTGCTTGAGCGGGGAGTACGTCGTGATGCCGGCGCACAGCAGCGGGGTGGCAGCCGCGGGGTCGAGGCCCTCGGGGACGGAGAGGACGTAGTCGGCGTCGACGACGACCTTCTGCGAGTAGCCGCCCTGGGTGGTGGTGCCGTCGCGGTCGGTGGCGGCGTAGGTGCCGACCATGCCCTGGCGGCAGTACTGCTCGTCGCCGGCGCGGCAGTTGTCGCACTCGCCGCACGAGCCCACCATGCAGCCGACGCCGACGCGGTCGCCCACCCGGTGGCGGGTGACGTCGGAGCCGACCTCGGCGACGGTGCCCACGATCTCGTGGCCGGGCACGACGGGGAAGGGCTGCGGGCCCCAGTCGCCGTTGACGGTGTGGATGTCGGAGTGGCAGATGCCGGCGAACTCGATGTCGATCAGCACGTCGTTCGCGCCGACCTCGCGGCGCTCGATGGTGATCGGCTCGAGCGGCGCACCGGCGGACGGGGCGGCGTAGGCGTTCACGCGCATGGGGGATCTCTCCTTGCTCTCTACGGGGTCGTCCGGGCGGGTGGCCCGGACGGGGGTCGGACGGTGGTCCGGCTAGTGGTCGGTGACCGCGCGCAGCTCCTCGGCGAGCGCCCGCGCCTGCGCGGAGATCTCCTCGCTGCGAGCGGCGTCACCGTCCTCCACGGCCTGCCAGTAGGCGATCTTGAGGTCGACGTAGCGCTGCCGCAGGGCGAGCCGCTGCGCCTCGACCGTCAGGTGCCGCTGCTGCTGCTCGAGCAGCTCGCGCTGCTCGGCGGCGGCCTCGGCGCCCCGCCGGGCGTTGGCCATGTAGTGGCGCATGTCGTCGAGCCCCATCCCGGTGGCGGCGAGGCAGGACACCGACATCAGCTGGTCGAGGTCGGCCTCGCCGTAGACGCGGTGCCCGCTGCTCGCTCCGCGGCCGATCGGGGGGATCACCCCGACCTGCTCGTAGTAGCGCAGCGTGCTCGCCGGCAGCCCGGTGAGGGCGGCCGTCTCGCGGATCGTGTAGCTG
Organism: Nocardioides palaemonis; assembly: GCF_018275325.1. Taxonomy (NCBI): domain Bacteria; kingdom Bacillati; phylum Actinomycetota; class Actinomycetes; order Propionibacteriales; family Nocardioidaceae; genus Nocardioides; species Nocardioides palaemonis. The sequence continues at coordinate 217,009 of NZ_JAGVQR010000004.1, forward strand.
CGGGGCTCGGCGTGCGTGGTCACGTCGTACGACGCTAGGAACTTCGAGTACTCGAAGTCAAAGCCGGCGTGACGCGTTGTGGCGCCTCGCTACGCTCGAGGTCGTGACCCTCCGCGAACGCCTCGGCGCCGAGCTGTTCCGCAAGGTGGCCGGGCCCGACGGCGACCGTGCCCGCGAGCGTGTCCACGGCACTCCGGGCCCCCGCTGGTTCGCCCCCGACTCCCCCATCGCCCGCGTCCACGGCGACGCCTCGATGTTCGTCGGCGGCATCCGCGCGATCATGTTGCAGTCGCTGCACCCGGCGGCGATGCAGGGCGTCGCCGACCACTCCGGCTACCGCGGCGACATGTGGGGCCGGCTCGCGCAGGTCTCGACCTACATCGCGATGACGACCTTCGGCACCGAGAAGGACGCCCTGCAGGTGATCCGAGCGGTCCAGCGGGCGCACGAGTCGGTGACCGGCACGATGCCGGACGGGACGCCCTATGCCGCGAGCGACCCGCACCTGCTCGGCTGGGTCCACGCCGCCGAGATCGAGAGCTTCCTGCTCGCCCACGACCGCTACGGCCACCGCCCGCTGGTGGCCCGCGAGCGCGACGAGTACGTCGCCCAGACCGCCGTCGCCGCCGAGCACCTCGGCGTCATCGGTGCGCCACGGTCCGAGGAGGAGCTGCGGACGGTGCTCACGGCGTACGGCCCCGAGCTGCGCGGGACGCCGGCCGCCCAGGAGGCGATCCGGTTCCTGCTGCTCCACCCCGACCTGCCGCTCGTCGCGCGTCCGGGCTACCTCTCGCTGGCGACGGCGGCGATCGGCCTGCTGCCCGCCGAGGCCCGGCGCGAGCTGCGGCTGCCGCCGGTCCCGCCGGTGACCAACCGGGTGCTGGGCGCGGCCGCCACCCGCACCATCCGCTGGGCGATGGCCTCCGGCCACGCCCACGCGCGCGAGCTCCAGGCGCAGCAGACGTGAGCCTGACGTCACGCTGGCCGCTGCCCGACCGGCACGACCTGCGCGACGAGCTGCTGTTGGCGTGGGACCGCCCGGGCTACCACGACCTGGTCCACCTCACCGAGGTCCTCGACCGGCTCGAGGACCTCGCCCACGCCGGCGCGCGCTTCGAGGCCGTGCCGGTCGCGCTCGCCGCGTGGTTCCACGACGCGGTCTACGACGGCGCGCCGGACGACGAGGAGCGCTCCGCGCGATGGGCCGAGCGCGCCCTGGACCTGCCTCTCGCGGCGGAGGCCGCCCGCCTGGTGCGGATGACGGCCGAGCACCGCCCGGACGACGACGACGCGGAGGGCTGCGCGCTCAGCGACGCCGACCTCGGCATCCTCGCCGCACCGCAGGAGCGCTACGACGCCTACGTCGCGGGCGTGCGCGCCGACTTCGCCCACGTGGGCGACGCCGACTTCCGCGCCGGCAGGCGCGAGGTCCTCGAGGACCTCGCGGCGCGGCCGCGCCTGTTCCGCACCCGTCAGGCGCACGACCTGTGGGACGCGCGGGCGCGCACCAACCTCGAGCGGGAGCTGGCCGGGCTGCGCGGGTGAGGCGTCAGCGGTCGGCGAGCTGGAGGTAGAAGGTGAACCGGTCGTGGCGGTAGCAGGTGCGCGAGACCTCCACGATGCGCCCGTCGGCGACGGCCCGACGCGCGTGCCGCAGCACCGGGTCGCCCTCGGCGATCCCGAGGATGGTCGCCTCCTCCGCGCTCGCGCGGTCGGCGCTGATCGCGTCCTCGACGTCGGTCGGGCGCAGCCCGCGCGCCTCGAGGGCGTCGTAGAGGCTGGTCGGGGTGCCGTGCTGCAGGAAGCCGGGCAGCAGCACCTCGTTGAGGTAGGCGTCCTCGACGCACACGACCTCCTGGTCGGCGCGCCGGAGCCGACGCCAGTGCAGGACCGGGTCGCCCGGCGAGATGTCGAGGGCACGGGCCACGCCCGGCCCTGCCTGCTCGACCCGCGCGAGGAGGGTCTGCGACTCGGGCAGCATCCCGCGGCGGCGCATCTCCTCGGTGTAGGAGGTCAGCCGGCCGGAGGTCTTCGGCGGCTGGGCGACGAAGGTGCCGCGGCCCGGGATCCGCTCCAGCAGGCCCTCGGCGACGAGCGCGTCGAGGGCCTGGCGCACCGTCATCCGGGCGACGCCGAAACGGGCGACGAGCTCGCGCTCGGACGGGGCGGCCGACCCGGGCGGCTGGCTCTCGATGAGACCGCGCACGTGCTCGCGCACCTGCACGTGCTTGAGCGCCCGCTGACGCGGTACGACGAGGTCCACCGGCTCCATGCCAGACAGGCTAGGTACGCATGTCGATCCGCGTCACCCAATTGACCAAGCCTGTGGGGAAGCCTTGAGCGTACCTTGATCTTCGAACGTGCGTTCGACTCATCGGGTACTCTGGACCTGTGGACCTCCGGGTGGACTTCCAGGGCTCGCTCTTCGCCGCCGACGACTCCGCGCCCGCGACCCTCGCGCCGCAGCGCCACGTCCTCACCGACGGCGCGTGGGTCGACGTGCAGCGCAGCTGGCTGCCCGACCCCGACGCGGTCCTGGCCGCGCTGGTCGCCGAGGTGCCGTGGCGCGCCGAGCGCCGCGAGATGTACGACGCCGTCGTCGACGTCCCGCGCCTGGTGCACACCTACCTGGGCGGTGACCCGCTCCCCCACCCGGTGCTCGGACGGGCGCGTGACGCGCTGAGCGACCACTACCTCCCCGAGCTCGGCGAGCCGTTCGTGAGCGCCGGCTGCTGCTACTACCGCGACGGCCGTGACTCGGTGGCCTGGCACGGCGACACGATCGGGCGCGGGCGTCACCAGGACACGATGGTCGCGATCGTGAGCGTCGGCGACCCCCGCCGGCTGCTGCTGCGTCCACGCGGCGGGGGCGCCTCCATGGCGTTCACGATGGGCCACGGCGACCTCGTGGTGATGGGCGGGTCGTGCCAGCGCACCTGGGAGCACGCGGTCCCGAAGGTCGCGCACGCCGGGCCGCGGATCTCGGTCCAGTTCCGCCCGCTCCACGTGTTCTGACACGCGGCCCGCGCGTCGCTACCTCCGCAGCAGCCGGCGGACCACGGCGAGGCCGACGACCGCGGCCAGCGCCTGCTTCCAGTAGGACTTGAGCAGCACCGGCAGCACCGCACTCCCGAGGTCGAGCGCCTCCGTGGGGGTGGGGGCGGCGGGGGTGGCGGTGCCGCCGGCTTCGAGGGAGGCGGGGCGTCCTCCCGGACTGCTGCCGGACCGGCGTCGGCGACCGCCGCCGGCTCGGGGTCGGGCGGCGGCGCCGGCGCGGCCAGGCGCTGCTCGAGGCAGGTGACGAACTGCCCGAGCAGCTTGTCGGACACGTCCTGCATGACACCGCGCCCGAACTGCGCCGGCTTGCCGGTGATCGCGAGGTCGGTCTCGACCGCCACGTCGGTCGAGGTGTCCGACCCGGTCATCGACACGGTCACCTTCGCACCGGCCGTGCCGTTGCCGCGCTTGTCCTTGCCCTTGGCGTCGACCACGAACCGGTGCGCCGCGGCGTCCTTCTCGACGAAGGTGCCGCTGCCGTTGTACTGCAGGGCGATCGGCCCGAGCTTGACCTTGACCGACCCCGAGAACGACTCCTCGTCGGCCTCGGACACCTGGGCGCCCGGGAAGCACTCCGCGACAGACGCGATGTCGTTGAAGTGCGCCCAGGTCTCCTCGACGCCGACGGGGACGGTGAAGCGGTGGGACAGCTCCACGCCTACGCCCCCGCAGCCTTCAGCACCGCGCGGCCGGTCAGGACCCGGGCGAGGTGCTGGCGGTAGTCGGCGGCGCCGTTGAGGTCCGACGGCGGGTTCGTGCCCTCGGCCGCGAGCTGCGCGGCCTCCCGTACGCCGTCCTCGGTCGCGCTGGCGCCCGCCAGCGCCGCCTCGGTGGCGCGGGCCCGCAGGGGCGTCGACCCCATGTTGGTCAGGCCCACGCGCGCCTCGTCGATCGATCCCTTGACCGTCGCCGCGACCGCGACGATCGGCCACTGGTGGGCCACTCGCACGAACTTCTCGTAGTGAGCGCCCCAGCCGGTGTGCTTGGGGATGCGGACCTCGGTGAGGATCTCGTCGTCGCCGATCGCGGTCTCGAAGAGGTCGACGAAGAAGTCGTCGGCCTCCACCGTGCGGGTGCCGCCGGCTCCGGCGACGACGAACTGCGCACCCAGCGCCAGCGCCGGCGCGCCGAGGTCACCGGCCGGGTCGGCGTGGGCGAGGGCCCCGCCGAAGGTGCCGCGGTGGCGGATCTGGGAGTCGGCCACCTCGGCTGCGGCCTTCGACAGCAGCAGGGCGTGCTCCTTGACCAGGGCGTCGTCGCGGACCTCGGTGTGGGTGGTCATCGCGCCGATCACGATCGCGTCGCCGTCGTCGCGGATGCCGCGCAGGGAGGAGATGCCGCCGAGGTCGATCACCACCTCGGGTGCGTTGAGCCGCATCCGCAGCACGGGCAGCAGGCTCTGGCCACCGGCCAGGATCTTCGCGTCGTCGCCGTGCTCGCCGAGGGCGGCGAGCGCCTCCTCGACCGAGCTGGGTGCGACGTAGTCGAACTGCGCCGGGATCATGCCTGGGCCCCTTCCGTGCTGTCGGGTCCGGGTTCGGACTCGTCGAAGTGAGGCATCGCCGCCTCGGGAGTCGGTGCGGCCTCGTCGCCGGCGTGGATGGCGCGCCAGACCCGCTCGGGCGTGCACGGCATCTGGATGTCGGAGACGCCGAGGTGGCGCACCGCGTCGACCACCGCGTTGACCACGGCCGGGGTCGAGGCGATGGTGCCCGCCTCGCCGACGCCCTTGGTGCCGAGCGAGTTGGTCGTGCAGATGCTCGGGTCGTCGGTGTGGACCACGTCGAAGGAGATCGTGTCGGCCGCCGTCGGCAGGAGGTAGTCGACGAACGAGCCGCTGACGAGCGTGCCCGACTCGTCGTGCACCGCCTCCTCCCACAGCGCCTGCGCGATGCCCTGCACGAGCCCGCCGTGGACCTGCCCGGCGACGATCAGCGGGTTGATGATCGTGCCGATGTCGTCGCAGCAGGTGTACTTGCGCATCTTCACCTGACCGGTCTCGGTGTCGACCTCCATCGCGCACAGGTGGGTGCCGTGCGGGTAGTTGAAGTTCACCGGGTCGTAGGTCGCGTCGGCGTCGAGGTTGAGCTCCATCCCCTCCGGGTAGTTGTGCCCGGCGAACGCCGCCGTCGCGAGCTCCTGGATCGCGGTGCCCTGGTCGGTGCCGCGGACGGTGAAGCGGCCGCCGGAGTACTCCAGGTCGTCCTCGCTGGCCTCCAGCAGGTGGGCGGCGAGGACCTTGGCCTTGTCGATCACCTTGTCGACCGCTCGCACCAGCGCCTCACCACCGACGACCAGGGAGCGCGAGCCGTAGGTGTCGAGCCCCTTGGGTGCGGTCTGGGTGTCGCCGTGCAGCACCTCGACGTCCTCGAACGGGACGCCGAGCCGGTCGGCGACGATCTGGCTGAACGCCGTCTCGTGGCCCTGTCCGTGGGCGCTGGCCCCGGTCACCACCTCGACCTTGCCGAGCGGCGTGAGGCGCACGCTCGCGTGCTCCCAGCCACCGGCGCCGTAGTCGAGGCTGCCGAGCACCCGGCTCGGCGCGAGGCCGCACATCTCGGTGAAGGTCGAGACGCCGATCCCGAGCTGGACCCGGTCACCGCGCTCGCGGCGCTCCTTCTGCTCGGCCCGCAGCGCGTCGTAGCCGAAGGACTCCTTCGCCTTGGCGGTCGCCGCCTCGTAGTTGCCGGTGTCGTACTCCAGGCCGGCGACGGTCGTGAACGGGAACTCCTCGTGGGTGATCCAGTTCCGCTCACGGATCTCGAGCGGGTCCACGCCGACCTCGGCGGCGAGCTCGTCCATCATCCGCTCGATGGCGTAGGTCGCCTCGGGCCGCCCGGCGCCGCGGTAGGCGTCGGTGAAGGTGGTGTTGGTGAGCACCGTCTGGCACTCGAAGCGGTAGGCCGGGAACTTGTAGATCGCGTTGAACATGAACGCACCGAGCACCGGGACGCCGCCGCCGACGATGGCGATGTAGGCGCCGAGGTCGGCGTCGAGGTGCACCTTGAAGCCCGTGACCTTGCCGTCCTTGTCGGCGCTGAGCGTGAGCGTCTGGACCTGGTCACGGCCGTGGTGGGCCGCCATCAGGCTCTCGCTGCGGGTCTCGGTGTACTTCACCGGCTTCATCAGCCGGCGCGCCACCGCCCACGCGATCCACTCCTCGGGCGTGGTCTGCAGCTTGCCGCCGAACCCGCCACCCACGTCGGGGGCGATCACCCGGATCTTCGACTCGGGCACCCCGGTGGTCGCGGCCAGCGCGAAGCGCAGGATGTGCGGGATCTGGGTCGCCGACCACATCGTCATCTGCTCGCCGGTCGGGTCGACGACGACGCTGCGCGGCTCCATGAACGCCGGGATCAGCCGCTGCTGGCGGAACTCGCGCTCGATCACGATCCCGTCGGAGCGGGCCGCCTCGATGGCCGCCTCCACGTCGCTGCCGGTGCCGGCCTCGGCGGAGTCGAACACCCACAGGGCGGACTTGTTGGTGCCGAGGTCGGGGTGGGCGAGGACCTGGTCCTCGAGCGCCTTCTTGATGCCGATGACGGCCGGCTGCTCCTCGTACTCCACGTCGACGAGCTCGGCGGCGTCGCGCGCCTCGGCCGCGCTGCGGGCGACGACGACGGCCACGATCTCGCCGGCGAAGGCGACCCGGTCGGCCGGCATGGGCGAGTGGCCCGGCGTCTTCTGGTCGGGCGTGATCGGCCACGCGTTGATGCACGCGCCGAGCTCCTCGCCGAAGTCCTTGCCGCTGAGCACGGCGACGACGTTGGGCGCGGCCTTCGCCGCCTCGACGTCGATCGACGTGATGGTGGCGTGGGCGAACGGGCTGCGCACCATCGCGAGGTGCAGCATCCCGGGCAGGGTGATGTTGTCGGTCCAGCGGGTGCGACCGGTGATCAGCCGCTGGTCCTCCTTGCGACGGCGGTCGCGGCCGATCTCGGCGGCCGGACGTTCCTGGGTGGCGGTCACTTCGCACCTCCGGCGGCGTGCAGCACGCTCTTGACGATGTTGTGGTAGCCGGTGCAGCGGCAGAGGTTGCCCTCCATGCCGAGCCGCACCTCCTCCTCGGTCGGGTCGGGGTTCTCCGCGAGCAGGTCGACGGCCTGCATGATCATCCCGGGCGTGCAGAAGCCGCACTGCAGGCCGTGGCACTCGCGGAACGCCTCCTGCACCGGGTGGAGGTCGGAGTCGACGGTGTCGGCCAGCCCCTCGATCGTGGTCACCGTGCGGCCGTTCGCCTGCACCGCGAGCACGTTGCACGACTTCACGCTCGTGCCGTCGAGGTGGACCGTGCACGCCCCGCAGTTGGAGGTGTCGCAGCCGATCACGGTCCCGGTCTTGCCGAGCTTCTCGCGCAGGTACTGGACCAGCAGCATGCGCGGCTCGACGTCGTCGGAGACCGAGGCCCCGTCGACAGTCAGGTGGATCTTCGTCATCTAGCGCCTCCGGGCGTGTGTGAGGTGTGTCACTCCTACCCGGACGGTAGGTCGCGCTGGTTGGTCGATGGTTGGGGGCAGCGGAGCGGTGGTGCGCACGGCCCTGCCCGCCGCGCACCACCGCGCCGCCTCCCCGGATCAGTAGGCGAGCACCCTGCCCCTCGGCCCGTCGGCGAGGACGTTGGCCGACACCAGCACCTGGCCGTCGACCCACTCGACCGCGGCCGGCATCTTCACCGTGGCGAACGGCTTCGCGGTGTCGCTCCCGCGGCGGACCCGCGAGACCTGGCCGCCGAACAGCTGGGCGACGTAGACGTCGCCGTTGCGCGCGACCGCGACGCCGGTGGCCCCGGCGAACCCGGAGGCGACGGTGCGGACCTTCCCGCTGCTGGCCCTGACCTTGACGACCATGCCGTTGGCGCCCGCGCTGCCGTCCTCGGGGCCGCCCGGGAGCAGGCTGACGTAGAGCCAGCCGCCCCTGACCTCGACGTCGGTCGGCACCGGCTCGAAGGCGTACGCGTGCCCGACCGTGCAGGCCGGGAGACCGTTGGCCGTGGCGGCGTCTGCGGTGATCACCACCGGGACGGCGGGCAGCACCGCGACGGTGGAGACCTTGCCGCGCGGGCTGACCGCCAGGATCGCGTTGGCGGCGGCGTCGGCGACGTAGGTCGTCCCCCGCCGGACGGCCGTGCCGTAGGGGTGCGAGTCCACGAGCCCGGTGTAGGCCGCCGGGACCTCCGCCGGGACCTGCGCCAGGCAGGCCGGGTCGAGGTCGGTGAAGCCGTAGGCCTGGTCGGCGTCGGGGTTCTGCGTCTTCTCGTAGCGGTAGAGGTCGGCCACCTCGGTCGGGCTGCCGCCGGGCTGCATCGACCAGAGGGCGGCGTGCTTCTTCGCGGTCGTGGCGAAGCGGACCAGGCCGCCACCCACCGACACGGCGCCGAGCTCGGTCTTCTTCGGCGCCGCGAAGACGACCTCCGGGCGGCCCCCGGGCGGCACGGCGGTGAGCAGGCCGGCGAAGTTCTGGCTGACGTAGGCGGTGCCGTCGCGCGCCACCGCCATGCTGAGCGGCGAGACCAGCTTCCTCGCCACCGTCGTGGGGTCCGTCGCCGGTGCGGCGCCGGACGGGGCGGGGGCGACGAGCAGTCCCCCCGCGATCACGGAGGCGACCGCTGCGGCCACCCCGGTACGTGTCCTGGTCATGCGTGCTCCTCGGACGTGGCCGCGCCTCCTCCCCGGCGCAGCGCGCTCCTACCGAGAGTCCTCCCGCGCGGCCGGTCGCGCCAGACCGGACCGGGATCGCCACGGATTTACCCCGTTTGTGCCCCGGGCCTCAGCGGGCGCTGGCGAGCTTGCCCTTGAGCAGGGGCCGCACGGGGTGGTGCACGGGGATCGCGGCGAGGCAGGCCTCGACCACCGCCGTGTCGTAGGGGGCGAGGTCGCTGTAGCGCAGCACCGCGTCCGGGTCGGGGTCGGCCAGCAGCGCCTCGCGCACGCTGACCGCGAGGTAGTCGCCCATCTGCACGAGGGCCGGCGAGTCCGTCCCCGGCAGCAGGTCGCCGCCGTACGCCCGGACCGCCGCGCGTACCTCGCCACGGCGCAGCAGCCGCTGCACCTCCTCGACGTCGGTGGTGACCGGGAGGGTCAGCCGGTAGGGGCGCGAGGACAGCTGGCCGGCGAGGGCCGAGCGCAGGTGGGACACCTCCGCCTTCAACGTCGAGGTGGTCACCGCCGCGTCGCCGTAGAGGAGGGCGTGGAGGTGCTCGACCGACAGGCCGCCCGGGTGCAGGGCGAGCAGCGCGAGGATCTCGGTCTGGCGACGGTTGAGCAGCAGCCGCTGGCCGTCGAGCCAGACCTCCGCGGTCCCGAGCAGGCTGAGCGTCAGGCCGGGCTCGGCGGGCGCCGTCGCCCCGTCGCTCCAGGCGCGCCGGTCGTCGGGCAGCGCACCCTCGATCAGGCGGGCCATCACGCGCGCGGTCGCCAGCCCGATCGGGTGGGTGCGGTCCCAGGTGGTCGACAGGTCGATCACCCCGAGGCTGCGGCCGGTGACCGGGTCGAAGACCGGAGCCGCCCAGCACACCCAGTTGTGGACGACCTCGGCGTAGTGCTCGGCGCTGAAGACCATGGAGGGCTTCGCGGTGCGTCCGGCGATGGCGAGCGCGTTGGTGCCGACGCTGCGCTCGTCCCACCGACCGCCCGGCACGAAGTTCACCGTCTCGGCCTTGCGACGCATCACCCGGCCGCCGTAGGTCCACAGGATGCGGGTCTGCTCGTCGGTGACCGCGATGACCAGGTCGCCGTCCTCCGCGGTCCGGCGCAGCTCGTCCTGGACCCGCGACACCGCCGCCTGCAGCGGCGAGGCGTTCCAGTACTCCGCGGTGTCGCCCTCGTCGGCGAGCGGCGCCTCGGTCACAGCCGGCGACACCACCCCCGAGAGCTGCCAGCTGCGCAGGATCTCCGGGCGGACCGGCTGCGCGCCCTCGTCGCCGTCGGAGACGAACCTCGTCCAGGCGCGCACCGCGTCGACGCGGCGTGCGTGCAGCTCCTCGCTCGGCATGGCGGCTCCCCTGTGGTCGCGGCCAACCTAACTCGACTGTGACGCTCGCAACAGGGAATCCGGACCAGTGGACCAGCCGGACCGACCGTCAGCGGCGGGTGGGCGCCGCCCGTCGCGTCCACGGGCGACGCAGCAGCCGCACCAGAGCCTCGTGGCCGCGCAGCTGCGGCACCAGCGCGGCGACCGACCGTCCGGTCCACGCCCCCCACCACAGCCCGGCCCCGTAGGCGAGGTCGTCGGCGCGGTGCACCAGGACGTACGCCACCGGGCCGAGGTCGGTCGTCACCCGGCGGCGGTCGGCCAGCCCCTCGGCGACGGCCGCGACGACGACCGCGCGCCGGGCCCGTCGCGACACCGCGGCAGCGGCGAGCGCGAGCGGCCAGTAGTGCCGCTCGAGCGCGGACGCGGTCTGCCAGGCGGTGGCGACGGCCCCCTCGAGGGTCAGCACCGCGGCCGCCCGCAGCGGCCGCTCGCTGCGCTCGAGCCGCCGGGCCGTGCCGAGGGTCGCCAGCACGCAGGCCGCGCCCCCGAGCGGCAGCGACCACCGGCGCTGGGCCAGCACGGACACTGCCAGCGCCGCGGTCCACGGCGTGAGCACCAGCGGTGCCACCGCCCCGGGGTGGCGGGCGGCCAGCGGAGCCGCCGACGTCCCGTAGAAGGCCTTGCGTCCCAGCCACTCGGTCCAGCGGGTGCGGTGGTCGTGGCGCACGGTCGCCGCGGGCTCGTAGCGCAGCCGCCACCCGGCGTCGAGCAGCCGCCAGACGAGGTCGACGTCCTCGCCGCACTGCAGGTCCGGGTCGAAGCCGTCGCCGAGGGCGGCGACCCGGGCCACGACGCAGGCGCTCGGCACGTAGGACACCCGGCCGTGGACGCGCACGGACGCGGGGCGCGGGCCCAGGTCGAGGGAGGACCGCGCCTGCTCGTAGCGCTCCAGCCAGCCGGTGGGAGCGCTCGCGGCGCCGAGGACCCGCGGCGCGGCGAGCGCGACCGCCGGGTCGTCGAGGTGTCGTCGCAGGGTGCCGAGCCACCCGGGGTCGGGCACCACGTCGGAGTCGCAGAAGGCGACGTGGGCCGTGCGGGCGCGGGCCAGCCCGGTGTTGCGGGCGGCCGCCGGCCCGCGGCTGGTCCGGTGGCGCTCCAGGGTCGCGCCGTGGGCGGCGGCCACCGCCGCGACGCCCGCGTGGTCGAGCGAGCCGTCGTCCACGACCACCACCGGCACCGTGGCGGGGACGGCGGCGAGCAGGCGCGCCAGCCCCGCCGCCCGGTCGCGCACCGGCACGACGAGCGTGACGTCGCGGACCTCGGCGTCCGCGACGGGCGGGTCCGGCCACCACGGGTCGGCCAGCCCCCGGTCGAGCAGGCGGCGGCCGAGCACCCGGGTCGCGTCGGAGTCCGAGGCCACCAGCGGCAGCCGGGCCACGACCGCCGCGGCCGACCCGGACAGGTGCAGCACCGTGCCGGAGCCGCCCATCAGCGTGCGTCCGTCGTCGCAGACGTGGGTGTCGGGGGCGAGGACGAGGCCGTGGTCGTCCGGGAGGATCTCGTCGCCGGGCTCCGGCACCGGTCTCACGCGGGCGCCCCCGCCCGGACGCCCAGCCGGCCACGCTCGTCCACGTCGAGCGCGCGGAGCTCGGCGTCGAGGCGGTCCACGAGGCCGTCGAGGAGGGTCCGGCCGAGCTCGGGGCTCGCGTCCGTCGGGTCACCGAGCACCCCGGAGCCCGACACGGCTCGCACGCCCTCCGAGCGCAGCCGCGGCATCAGGTCCGCCACCGGCCGGGTCTCCCCCGGTGCCAGCAGGTCGGTCCGCACCAGGCCGGGCGCCATCGCCAGCAGCAGCGAGGTCTCGGTCCGGCCGGCGTGCGCGTCGCCGTCGGGCACGACGCACGCCGTCCACGCGACCGGCCGGCCCTCGTCGCGCAGCGTCGCGACCGCTGACGTCAGTGGGCGGAGGTTGCCCCCGTGCCCGTTGACGAAGATCACCCCTCGCGCCCACGTGCACGCCGAGCGGCCGAGCTCGACCAGCACCAGCCGCAGCGCCTCCTGCCCGATCGACACGGTGCCGGGGAAGTCCTGGTGCTCACCGCTGGACCCGTAGGCGACGGCGGGCGCGACCAGGACCCGGTCGCCGTCGGCCACCCGGCGGGCGGCGGCCTCGAGCGCGACCCGGGTGGCGACGACGGTGTCGACGCACAGCGGCAGGCCGGGCCCGTGCTGCTCCAGCGACCCCACCGGCACCAGGACGAGGACGTCCGCCGGGCCGTCGAGCTCGGGCCAGCGGCGATCGCCGAGCCGGGGCCCCGCCGTGGCGGCCGCCCGCACGGTCACCCCAGGGTCCGGGCGGGCGCCAGCGGGTCCTGGTCGCACGCCGACGGCGGCCGGGTCCGGGTGGGTGACAGGGTGAGCGGGACCGGCGCGTGGCGTACGGGCCCGGGGTGGGAGTGGTCGCCGCTCGGGGCCGGCCGCGACCCGACGACCTCGAGCGCCTCGGCCGCGTTGCCGCGCACGCACTCCGGGTCCGGGCCGTCGAGCGGCAGGCCGGTGAAGAACTTCGCCGCCATGCACCCGCCGCGACAGGCGTCGTAGGCCGAGCAGCGCGTGCACGCACCGCCCGTCTGCGGCGTGCGGAGGTCGAGGAACAGCTCGCTGTCGCGCCACACGCCCTCGAACCCACCGTCCCCGCGCACGTTGCCGGCACGGAAGCGGTCGTGGATCGCGAACGGACAGGCGTAGACGTCGCCGACCGGGTCGACCAGGCACACCACCCGCCCGGCGCCGCACAGGTTGAGGCCGGGCAGGGCCTCGCCGAAGGCAGACAGGTGGAAGAAGGAGTCGCCGGTCAGGACGCCCTCGCCGTGGGCCACCAGCCAGTCGTAGATCACGCGCTGCTGCTCGGCCGTCGGGTGCAGCTCGGACCACACGTCGGCGCCGCGGCCCGACGGGCGCAGCCGGGTGAGCCGGAGGCGCGCGCCGTGGTCGTCGGCGATCTGCTTGAACCGGTCGAGCTGCGAGACGTTCTCGCGGGTGCAGACCACCGACACCTTCACGTCCTCCATGCCGGCGTCGCGCAGGTGCGCCAACGCCCGGAGGGCCGCGTCGTAGGTGCCGCGGCCACGGACCCGGTCGTTGACCTCGGCGGTCGCCCCGTCGAGCGACACCTGCACGTCGACGTAGGGCGTCGCGGCGAGCCGGCGGGCCCGCTCGGCGGTGATCCGGAACCCGTTGGTCGAGAACTTCACGCCGACGTGGTGCTCGACGGCGTGGTCGAGGAGCTCCCAGAAGTCGGGACGCACGGTGGGCTCCCCGCCGCCGATGTTGACGTAGAACACCTGCATCCGCTCGAAGGTCTCGATGAGCTGCTTGCACTCCCCGGTCGTCAGCTCGCGCGGGTCCCGCCTGCCCGAGGAGCTCAGGCAGTGCACGCACGCCAGGTTGCACGCGTAGGTCAGCTCCCAGGTCAGGCAGATGGGTGCGTCGAGGCCCAGCTCGAACTGCTCGACGAGCCGACCGGCCTCGGGCCGGGCCGCCCCGGGTGCCGGTGCTGGTGGCGCTGGGGTGGTCAGGGTCATGCGGCACGCTCCTGGATGATGTGGGTGCGGGCGAGTCCCTCGAGCGCGGCGACGTAGGCCGCCCGCGACCCACCGGTCACTCCCGCCCGGTCGAGGGCCGACGCCACGTCGGGGCACTCGCCCAGCAGGCGCACGACGTCGACCAGCGTCGGGGTCTTGAGGAAGCTCAGCCGGCGGGTGTCGAAGTCGTAGGCGAGGGCGCCGAAGGGTTCCGGCCTCAGGGCCACGGAGGGGCTGAGGACGTACGCCCGTCCGGTGAACCCCGTCGGCTCAGTAGACACCGCACATGCCGTCGATCGAGACCTCCTCGACCAGCTCCTCGGCGAGCTGGGCGGCGTCGTCCTGCGACGTGTCCTGGGTGGGCTGCGGGTCGGTCATGGCTGGCTCCCTCGGTGCGCGGGCGGGCGTACCGGCGCTCGTCGCCGGACACCTCGGACGACGTCCACGCTAGGAACGCCGCGCACCCCGGCGACACCGCTCGGTGGGGCGGTGCCCCCTGTCGGATCGGGCAGGTGCCACGCCCACCCGGCGGCCTGTTTTGCGATCCCCACCTGTCGGCGGCGCGCCGGCGCTCCTAGCGTCCGAGCAACGGTCCGCCACCGGGTCCGGGTCCGCGACGTCGGCCGGTCCACGGGCGGCCATCCTCCGACGGAAGGGTCCCACGATGCAGGTCGACGAACTTCTCAAGCCGTTCCCCATCAAGGAGTTCCACCCGTTCCCACGGGCGCTGATGGGCCCCGGTGCCCACGAGATGATCGGCCCGGAGGCCCTCAAGATGGGCTTCCGCAAGTCGCTGATCATGACCTCGGGCCTGCGCGGCACGGACATCGTGCACAAGATCGCCGAGTCGATGAAGTACCACGGGCTCGAGGTCGTGGTCTACGACGAGGTCGAGTCCAACCCCAAGGACTACAACGTCATGGACGCCGTGGCGCTCTACCAGGAGAACGAGTGCGACTCCTTCGTCTCCATCGGCGGCGGGTCGTCGCACGACGCCTGCAAGGGGGCGCGGGTCTCGGTGGCCCACGACGGCCGCAACGTCAACGAGTTCGAGGGCTTCAACATGTCCGAGAACCCGAAGAACCCGCCGCACATCGCGGTGTCCACCACCGCCGGCACCGGCTCGGAGACCTCGTGGGCCTACGTCATCACCGACACCACGACCGACCCGGACAACCCGCACAAGTACGTCGCCTTCGACGACGCCTCGGTCGCCACCCTGGCCATCGACGACCCGGTCCTCTACTACGACTGCCCCGTCGACTACACCGCCCAGTGCGGCTTCGACGTGCTCGCCCACGCCAGCGAGCCCTACGTGTCGCGACTCAACTTCGAGCCCTCGCTCGGCAACGCGCTGCGCGCGATCAAGCTGACCGCCGAGAACCTGCGCCAGGCCGTCTGGAACGGCCAGGACCTCGCGGGACGGCAGGGGATGATGTACGCCCAGTACATCGCGGCGCAGGCCTTCAACTCCGGCGGGCTCGGCATCATCCACTCGATCAGCCACGCCGTGTCGGCGTTCTACGACACCCACCACGGGCTCAACAACGCGATCGCGCTGCCCCGGGTCTGGGCGTTCAACATGCCCACCCAGTACAAGCGGTTCGCGGAGATGGCCCAGGCGATGGGGGTCGACACCTACGGCATGACCGACGTGCGGGCCGCGGACGCGGCACTCGAGGCGGCCATCCGGCTGCTGCGCGACGTCGGCATCACCGAGCGCTTCGTCGACGTCACCCAGGACACCTACTCCAAGAACCGGCTCGGCACCGGTCCGACGAAGTTCTACGAGAACGCCAAGGAGATCGTCGGCGACGCCGCGGACGTGGACCGGATCACGAACCACGTCCTGGGCGACGCGTGCACGCCCGGCAACGCGAAGGAGTGCACGTTCGAGACGGTCCGCCCGGTCGTCGAGCACTGCATGACCGGCGACCTCGACGACCTGCTCACGTGAGCGCCCCCGACCCGAGCACTCCCCCGTTCGCCGACGTCGGCGAGGTGCTGTCCCGCTTCCGCGAGCACGGCTACCTCGCCGACGAGCGGCTCGCGACGACGGTGTTCCTGCAGACCCGCCTCGACAAGCCGGTCCTGCTGGAGGGACCGGCGGGCGTGGGCAAGACCCAGCTGGCGACGAGCCTGGCCGAGGTGACCGGACGGCGGCTGCTGCGGCTGCAGTGCTACGAGGGCCAGGACGAGTCCAAGGCGCTCTACGAGTGGGACTACGGCAAGCAGCTGCTCTACACCCAGATCCTGCGCGAGAAGATCGGCCAGCTCGTCGCGGACGCCGCCGACCTCGGCGAGGCCGTCGACCGGATCGCCGCGCAGGAGAGCGTGTTCTTCTCCGACCGGTTCCTGGCGCCGCGTCCGCTGCTCGAGGCGATCACCTCGGAGGACCCCGTCGTCCTCCTCGTGGACGAGGTCGACCGCGCAGACGAGGCCCTCGAGGCGGTGCTGCTCGAGCTGCTGAGCGAGTTCCAGGTCTCGGTGCCGGAGATCGGGACGGTCCGCGCCCGCCACCTGCCCTACGTGGTGCTCACCTCCAACAACACGCGCGACCTGTCCGCCGCCCTCAAGCGACGCTGCCTCCACCTGTTCCTCGAGTACCCCTCGGCCGAGCGCGAGCTGGAGATCCTGCGGTCGAAGGACACCGGCCTGGCCGACGCCCTCGCCACCCGGCTGGTCGAGGTGGTCCGCGGGCTGCGCGAGCTCGACCTGCGCAAGGCGCCCAGCATCTCGGAGACGATCGACTGGGCCCACACGCTCGCGGTGCTGGGCGTGACCGAGCTCAGCGCCGAGGTGCTGGCCTCCACGCTCAACGTCGTCGTCAAGTACGAGCGCGACCTCGGCCGGGCCACCGCGGCGCTCCCCACGCTCGTCGACCCCAACGCCAGCGTGCCCGACCACCGGCACGTGCCGGGCCACGGTCACGGGCACGGCCACGGGCACGGCCACGACCACCCGCACGACCACGACCACGCGCCGGACGGCGACGTGGACGGGCGCGAGGTGCGACGCTCCAAGGACCAGCCGGGCCGCCACGACGAGGCCTACTACGGCGCACCCGGCAGCAGCGGCGGCGCGCGCGAGGTGACCGAGGGGCAGGGCGCCCGGTCGTTCGCGGCGCAGCGCGCTCGCAGGCGGCCGGTCTAGGAGTCGACGTGGAGGGAGCGATCCACCGGTTCGTCCGGCTGCTGCGGCTGCACGGGGTGCGCGTCAGCGTCTCCGAGGCCGTCGACGGCCTGCACGCGGCCGCGCAGCCGGGTGTGCTCGACGACCCGGAGGTGCTGCGCTCGGCGCTCGCGGTCTCGCTGGTCAAGGACCGTCGCGACCTCGCGGCCTTCGACCGCGTCTTCGACCGGTTCTTCGGACTGCGGCCGGTCGTGGAGGAGGACGACGCCGAGCACTCGCACGCCCACGACGACCTGAGCGACACGGGGTCCCTCGACGAGTTCACGCTCTCCGACGAGCCGGGCGACACCCCGGCACAGGGACACTCGCACGGGCGGCCGATGGACCTGCACCAGTTCTTCCGCCCGGAGGACATGGCGCAGCAGTACAACCTGCACCAGGAGGCCAACCGGCTCGACATGGCCCAGCTCACCGACGAGATCGTGCTCTCGGACGAGCAGGCGTCCGGCGCCGGCGAGGCCGCGCGGGTGCAGCTGTCGACACGGCGGCTGCACAACCCCGGCGCCCCGGGCGACCTCGCGACCCGGGCCGGGCTCGAGGTCGACGCCGAGCTCACCGTCGCGGAGGAGATGGCGCTGCTGGCCTGGCTCGCCGACGAGCTCCCGGACGCGCCCGACGACCTCGACCCCGACACCGCCGAGTCGTTGCGGGCGCTCCGCGAGCGGCTCGCGCCGCTGCTCGAGCAGCTGCCCGAGCGCCTGCGCGAGCACCTGCAGCGGCTGATGGAGCTCGAGCGGGAGGTCGAGGAGCGCGAGGTCGCGGCGGCACAGGCCGAGACGGTGGACGAGCAGGTCCGCGCCGACCTCGAGGAGAGCCTGCGCCGTCTCCTGCGCAGCCTGCACGGCGCGCCCCGCCCTCGCCGGCGGACCGCGGCGCGCGGTCAGGTCGACGGCGCCCGCACGATGCGGCACAACATGCGCTTCGACGGCGTGCCGTTCCGACCGGTGACGGTCAGCCGGGCCGAGGACCGCCCGCGCCTGCTGGTCCTGTGCGACGTGTCCCTGTCCGTCCGGATGACCGCCCGGTTCACCCTGCACCTGGTGCACTCGCTGCAGTCGGTCGCCACCCAGGTCCGCACGTTCGCCTTCGTGCGCGACCTCGTGGAGATCACGGACCTGTTCGCCGAGCACCGCATCGAGGAGGCCCTCTCGCTGGTGATGTCCGGCCTCCCCGCGGGCGGCGTGCTCGACGTCGACGCCGACTCCGACTACGGCCACGCGCTGGAGACCTTCCTGGAGCAGCACGGCTCCGCCCTCACCCGGCGCACGACGGTCATCGTGCTGGGCGACGGCCGGGGCAACCGGCACGACCCCCGGCTCGACGTCTTCGAGGAGATCACCCGCCGCGCGCGCTCGACCATCTGGCTCACCCCCGAGCCGCGCTACTCCTGGGCACTCGGGTCGTGCGACCTTCCCGCCTACGCCGAGTTCTGCGACCGGGTCCAGGTCGTGCGCAACCTCTCCGGGCTCGAACGCGTGTCGACCACCATGGCGACCTCCGGCGTGGAGGCGTGAGCCGATGACGACCGACGCGGCACCGATCGACCCACTCGCGCCGGCGCGCAGCGGGATCTACCGCGACGGCGTCGTCGAGGTCCGCTCGGCGGGTCGGTTCCGCGCGCGCCTCGACCACCGCTCGATCCGCACCGGCCACTTCGACGTGCACCCCGAGGGGAGCACGATCCGCGTCGAGCACTCCCTGGACCGCGACGAGGTCGACGACGACCTGGCCGGCCTGCTGGCGACCGAGCTGTTCGGCCCCGGCTGGCTGCGCGGCGCCGACCTCTTCGAGCGGATCTTCACCGGCATCGTGCTGACCAGCACCGACTCCTCCGACCCGCTGGCCGGCTGGGAGCTGTTCTACCGCAACACCCTGCGGCGCCTCGCCGACCCGTCGCACGCGACGGCACCCGGCCGCGCGCACGGGAGCCTGGCCGGCTACGCCCCCGTGCACGCCCACGCCGAGACGCTGCTCGCCCCGGGCAGCGTGCTCGAGCTCGGCTGTTGCTTCGGCTTCTTCTCGCTGCGTCTCGCCGCAGCCGGTCGGGAGATCCTCGCCACCGACGTCAACCCCGGAACGGTCGGGCTGCTCGCGGCGGTCGCGCCGCGGCTCGGCGTCGACGTGCGCACGCTGGTGGCCGACGCCGCCCACGTGCCGCTCGGCCCGCGCAGCGCCGACACCGTCGTCGCCCTCCACCTGCTCGAGCACCTCGCCCCCGACCACGGCGACCGGGTGGTCGTCGAGGCCCTGCGGCTGGCCCGCCACCGGCTCGTGGTCGCGGTGCCGCTGGAGGAGGAGGCCGACGAGACGTGGGGCCACGTCCGCACGGTCAGCCTCGCCGACCTCGAGAGGTGCGGCGTGCTCACGGGACGGCCGTTCGACGTCCACGAGCACCACGGCGGGTGGCTGGTCGTCGACGTGGGCGCCTGACCGGCAGCGACGCACCTCGTCAGAGCAGGCCCTGCTTGGTCGCCTCGTAGACCGCCTCGGCGCGACGGCTGACGCCGAGCTTGCGCAGGATGTTGCCGACGTGGAACTTCGCCGTGGTCTCGGAGATGTAGAGCTGGGCGCCGATCTCCCCGTTGGAGAGCCCGCGTGCCAGCAGCTGGACGACCTCGCGCTCGCGGGGCGTGAGCTGGTGGCTCTCCTCGACCGGCGGCGCGTGCAGCCCCCGCACCATGGCGGCCGCCGACCGCGGGTCGAAGGCCGACCCGCCCCGCGCGACGTCGCGGATCGCGCGGATCAGGCCCGTGGTGTCGACGTCCTTCACGACGTAGCCCTTGGCGCCGGCGCGGATCGTGCGGATCACCAGCTGCTCGTCGAGGAACGTGGTGAGGACCAGGATCCCGAGGTCGGGGTCGCGCTGGGCGAGCTCGGCGCACAGGTCGAGGCCCTCGACGTCGGACGACGCGGAGAGCTTGAGGTCCAGCAGCACGATGTGGGGGCGTACGCGGTCGACGACCGCGAGCGCCTCGGCCGCCGTGGACGCCTCGGCCACCACGGTGAGGTCGCGCTCGCGCTCGAGGATCGAGCGCAGGCCCTGCCTCACGATCGCGTGGTCGTCGACCAGCACGATGTCGACGGCGTCGGCGCGGGTGCCGGGGGCGTCGGGCGGGGTCAGCGTGGCCATGGTCCTCCTCGGTCCAACAGGTCGGCGAGCGTGTCGCGCTCGGGCACCACCACGGGCAGGGGCACCCGCATCTCCACCCGGACGCCGCCGAGGCGGGCGCGGCGGAACGCGATGCGGCCGCCGAGCTGGACGATCCGGCACTCGATGTTGGCCAGTCCGCGGTGCCGGCCGCTGGTGTCGCTGCGCTGCAGCCGCAGCACCCGGCTCATCCGGGTCGGGTCACCGCCCCCGTCGTCCGCGACGCTGGCGTAGAGCTCGTCGGCGCTGTAGCGCAGCCGGACCACCGCGCGCGTCGCATCGGCGTGGGTGGCGACGTTGAAGAGCGCCTCGCCGACCGCCCGGGCGATCTCGTGGTCGCCGTCGGCGGGGAGCGGCTCGACCTCGCCCTGGACCCGGACCTGCACCTTGAGCTGGGGCCGGTGGTGCTCCGCGACGTCGGCCACCAGCTCGGGCAGCGTCGACACGGTCTCGCGCGGGTCGCGGTGCAGGGAGTAGATCGCCCGCCGGAGCTGGTCGACCGCCTCCTGCGAGAGCTGCTTGGCCGTCACCACCCGCTCCAGCACCTCGGCGGCGTCGTCCATCGTCTCGAGGTCGCCGCGCGCCACCTCGAGCGCCATGCCGGCCGCGAGGACGTACTGGGTGACGCTGTCGTGGAGCTCGCGGGCGATGCGGTGGCGCTCGGCGTCGAGGAGCTCGCGCTGGAGGGCGACGGTGAGCCGCTGCTCGGTGTGCCGCAGCTCGCGGGTGCGCTGCTCGAGGTCGCGCGCCTGGCTCGTCGCCTCGTCGTAGAGCTGCTGGGCGCGGCGGTGGAGGGCCATGCCGGCCTGGTGCTGCTCGCTGGTGTGGAGCGACACGGCCGCCTGGTTGGCCAGGATCCGCAGCACGGACAGGTCGCTGGGCTCGGGGTCGACCGCGAGTCCGTGCAGCCCGACCAGGCTCCCGACCGGACGCCCCTCGAGGTGCATCGGCACGCGGACCCACCCGCCCCCGTCGTCGCTGCTGGTCGCGTGCCCGGCACGGATCGCGCCGAGCTCGCGGCGCACGTGCGCGGGGAGGTCGGCGTCGTCGTCGGTCAGCGTGCCGTGGGCGTCGACCACGAGGAAGCGTGGCCGCGCCCCCGCGACGTGGCCGTCGGACAGCGCGAGGATCGCCCACTCCGCGGCGAGGTGCGTCGCGGCGGCCCGCAGCACCTCCTCGAGCAGCCCGCGCGGGCCCTCGACGGTCCGCACCAGGGCGCGCGAGATCGAGTCCATCGCCCGGACCGCGTGCTGGAGCCGCTCGTCGGAGCGGAGGAGGGCGCGGTAGTAGGACCGCTTGCCCGACCGGATCCCCGTGAGCGTGGCGAGGTCCGGCGCCCCCGACACGGGGTCGGTGCTCACAGCGCCTCGAGGAAGAGGGCGTGGACGTCGGAGAGGGAGGCCGAGCGCGGGTTGGTGGTGAGGCAGGCGTCGTCGAGCGTGGTGCTGGCCAGGCGGGTGACGTCGTCCTCGGTGACACCGAGCTCGCGGAGCCCGCGCGGCACGCCCACGTCGTCGCCCAGGCGTCGTACGTGCTCGGCCAGCAGGTCGGCGGCCTCCTCCCCCGGCACGCCGGCCACGGCCAGCCCCGCGCGGCGGGCGAGCTCGACGAACCGGTCGGGGGTGGCCCGCGCGTTGTAGCGGATCACGTGGGGCAGCAGGACGCCGTTGACCACCCCGTGCGGGGCGTCGAGCAACCCGCCGACCTGGTGGCTCATCGCGTGGGTGGCGCCGAGGATCGCGTTGCTGAACGCCAGCCCCGCCTGCAGGCTGGCCTGCGCCATCTTGGCGCGGGGGCCCGGGTCGAGCGGCTCGGTCATCGTGTCGCGCAGGTGCTCGCAGACCAGCCCGACGGCGTTGAGCGCGTGGATGTCCGCGAGCGGGTTGTGGGCGAGCGAGACGTAGGACTCGATGCCGTGGGTGAGCGCGTCGAGGCCGGTCGCGGCGTTGAGGTCCTCGGGCATCGTGGTCAGCAGGCGCGGGTCGGTGATCGAGATGTCGGGCACCAGCGCGCGGCCCATGATCGTGATCTTCACCGAGCGCTCGGTGTCGGTGACGATGCAGAACTGGCTGACGTCGGCGCCCGTGCCGGAGGTGCTGGGGATCATCAGCATCGGCGGGATCGGGCGGGTCACCTGGTCGACCCCGGCGTAGTCGAGGATGTCGCCGTCGTTGCCGGAGAGGATCGCCACGCCCTTGGCGGCGTCGATGCACGACCCGCCGCCGATGGCGATGATGACGTCGGCCCGCTCCTCGGCGTACTTCTGCCAGGCCCGGCGCACCTCGTGGTCCTTCGGGTTCGGCGTCACCTCCGTCCAGAGCACGGGCTCGAGCCCCGCCTCGCGCAGGTGGGCGAGCAGCTCGTCCGCCCAGCCGGCCTCGAGCACGCCCGGGTCGGTGACCACGAACGGGCGCCGGGCACCGAGCCGCGCGGCGGCGTAGCCGGCCTCGACGAGGGACCCGACACCGAAGACGACCTCCGGCGCGTGGAACTTCGCGACCGCGGGGGCCTCGTGCGGCGCGACGTCCGGCGCGTCGCCGCCCCCGTGGGCGCCCTCGTGCGCCATCGCGGGCGCCGGCACGCGGCAGGGAGCGGGAGTGCTGACTGGCATCGGGCAGGTCTCCGGTGTGGGAACGAGGACCAACGGTAGACCGCGGACAGCGCCGAGCACACCCCTCCGCGATCCACCCACCCTAGGTGCGCCCCGCCCCGGCGAGCCCCGGCGACCGGGCTGCTCCAGACCTGCCCGATCGGGCAGGTCGCGTGCACGTCGGCTCAGCCGAAGCCACCGTCCGCGCGCACCACCGAGCCGTGCAGCGCGCGGCCTTCGGGCGTGCAGCAGAACTCGACCGTCGCGGCGAGGTCGTCGGGCTCGAGGACGCCCGCGACCTGGTGCCCGGCCAGCTCGTCCTCGGTGACGCCGTAGAGCCGGGCCGTGGCGGCGAGCATCGGGGTGCGCGTGGCGCCCGGCGCCACGGCCATCGCGACGACGCCGGTGCCCGCCAGGTCGGCGGCGAGGCCGCGCACCAGGCCGTCGACGGCGTGCTTGGCGGTCGTGTACGCCGCCAGGTGGAACAGCCCGCGCGACCCGGCGACCGAGGACAGCGCGACGAACCGGCAGCCAGACGGGTCGGGGCCGGCCAGCATCCGCGGCACCGCGGCGGACGCGGTGTGCCAGGTGCCGGCCACGTCGACGGCCCACAGCAGCGGCAGCGAGTCGTCCTCCCACAGCGGTCGTCCGCCGGCGACCAGCGCGGCCGCTGCGACCGCCACGTCCAGGCGACCCCACCTCTCCACCGCCAGGGCGGCCGCCGCGTCGACGGCGTCCGCGTCACGCACGTCGGCCACGACCGGCACCGCCCGGTCGCCGAGCGGGGCCACGACGTCCTCGAGATCGGCGGGGGTCGGGAGCGGGTAGCCGGCTCCGGGCAGCCCGCCCGGTCCGGCGGCCACGTCCAGCGCGACCACGCGCATCCCCCGGCCCGCGAGGCGGGCCACGACCGCCGCACCGATCCCGCTCGCGGCGCCGGTGACGAGCGCGACGCGCTCCTCAGCCATCGACCGCCGCGACCTGGTGGGCGCCGAGGGTCCGGGTGAAGTCGAGCGGGACGAGCACGTCGGAGCGCTCGAGGTCGTGGATCGAGCCCTTGCCGAGGCCGCGCAGCGCCGAGTCGATGCCACCGCGCAGGATGTCGAGGACGTTCTCCACCCCGGCCTGCCCGCCCGCGCCGAGCCCCCACAGGTACGCGCGGCCGATCATGACCGCGCGGGCGCCCAGCGCGACCGCCTTCACGACGTCGCTGCCCCGCCGGATCCCGCCGTCGAGCAGCACCTCGACGTCGTCGCCGACCGCGTCCACGACGGCGGGGAGCACCCGGATCGGGGCGGGGGTCCCGTCGAGGTTGTTGCCACCGTGGTTCGAGACCGAGATCGCGGTGCACCCGACGGCGACCGCCCGCTCGGCGTCGTCGACCCGCGAGATGCCCTTGAGCATGAACGGCCCACCCCACTGCTCGCGCATCCAGGCGATGTCGTCCCAGGTCGGCGGGGTGCTGGTCATCCAGTCGCCGTAGGCGCCGAAGAACGTCGGGGCCTCCTCGCCGTCGAGGGCCAGGTTGGGGGCCCGGAGGTCGGGCAGGCTGCCGCTGCGGACGAACCCGGCGAGCCACGCCGGGCGCCGCGCGACCTCCGGCGCGAAGCGGGCCATCGCCTTCAGGTCGAGGTGCTCGGGGATGGTGGGGCTGCCCCAGTCCCGACCGTGGGAGAACGACCAGTCGAGGGTGACGATGAGCCCCACCGCGCCGGCCTCGCGGGCGCGCTGCATCCGCCGGAGGATCACGTCGCGGCCCGACATCCAGTACATCTGGAAGAAGGTGCTCGGGTTGGCCGCGACGACCTCCTCGACCGGCTTGCTGGCGAACGAGCTCAGCCCCATCGCCGTGCCGCGCGCGGCGGCCGCCCGGGCGACGGCCACCTCGCCGTCGGGGTGCACCGCCTGGACGCCGGTCGGCGAGATCAGCACCGGGAGCGAGATGTCCTGACCCATCACCGTGGTGGCCTGGTCGCGCTCGGCGAGCGTCGCCGCGACGTGGGGGGCGAACCCGAGCTCGGCGAACGACTCGGTGTTGTCGGCGTAGGACACGCCCCGCTCGGACCCCGCCAGCAGCGCCGAGTAGACCGACGGCGGCAGCCGCCGCTTCGCACGCCGCTGTGCCTCGTGGACCGTCTCGAACCAAGCCGCCATCTGCCGCCTCCTCACGTGGTCCCTCGACGCTAGGGGCGCGGCGGACCGACGCACACTGCCCGACCGGAGGGGGCCGCGACCGTCACGGACGGGCGCGGGTCCTCCCCGCGCGGACCCGCGTCGGCGCCTCAGTCGTCGTGGTGGATCCGGCCCGAGGTGGTGACCAGCCGCTCCCCCGA
Organism: Nocardioides palaemonis; assembly: GCF_018275325.1. Taxonomy (NCBI): domain Bacteria; kingdom Bacillati; phylum Actinomycetota; class Actinomycetes; order Propionibacteriales; family Nocardioidaceae; genus Nocardioides; species Nocardioides palaemonis. Next base: position 241,885 of record NZ_JAGVQR010000004.1, read on the forward strand.
GCCGCCCCACTGGCGGGCCACGATCTCGGCGGCGATCGACACGGCCGTCTCCTCCGGGGTGCGGGCGCCGAGGTCGAGCCCGATCGGCGAGGACAGCAGGGCCAGCTCGTCGTCGCCGAGCCCCGCGTCGACCAGCCGCTGCATCCGCTCGTCGTGGGTGCGGCGCGACCCCATGGCACCGATGTACGCAGGGCGCAGGTCCTCGGGCAGGCGGAGCGCGACCTCGAGGAGCGGCACGTCGAACTTGGGGTCGTGGGTGAGCACGGCCAGGACGGTGCGCCGGTCGATGCGGCCGGCGTCGACCTCGGCCTGCAGGTAGCGGTGCGGCCAGTCGACGACCACCTCGTCGGCTCCCGGGAAGCGCGAGCTGGTGGCGAAGACGGGGCGGGCGTCGCAGACGGTGACGTGGTAGCCGAGGAAGGACCCCACCTTGGCGACCGCGGCCGCGAAGTCGATCGCACCGAAGACCAGCATCCGCGGCTTGGGGGCGAAGCCCCACACGAACACCCGCATCCCCTCGCCGCGACGCTCCCCGTCGGGACCGTAGGTGAGGGTGGCGTTGCTGCCGGCGGCCAGCAGCCCGAGCGCGTCGTCGTGGACCGCCGCGTCGGCGCGCGGCGACCCGAGGCTGCCCTGGGCGGGCACGTCGGGGCGTACGACCATCCGGCGGCCGAGCCAGGCCGGGTCGGGGTGCTCGATGACGGTGGCGAGCGCGACCGGGCGGCCGGCCTCGACGTCTGCGGCGACCTCGCCGAGCTCGGGGAAGGTCTCGCGGGAGACCCGCTCGACGAAGACGTCGAGGATCCCGCCGCAGGTCAGGCCGACGGCGAAGGCGTCGTCGTCGGAGACGCCGTAGCGCTCCAGGACGGGCTCGCCCGAGGCCACGACGGTCTGGGCCAGCTCGTAGACCGCGCCCTCGACGCAGCCGCCGGACACCGAGCCCACCGCGGACTCGTCGGGGCCGACGAGCATCGACGCCCCGGCCGGGCGGGGCGCGGACCGGAAGGTGGCGACGACGGTGCCGACCCCGATGGTCTCGCCCGCCTCCCACCACTGCATCAGCTCGGGCAGCACGTCACGCACGTGAGATCACCTCCGTGAGGTCGGCGAAGGTCGCCAGCGAGTGTCCGGCGAGGAAGTCGTCGCAGTGCGGCAGGGCGGCGACCACACCACCCTGGAGCGGCGCGTAGCCGGCCTTGCCGCGGTGCGGGTTGACCCAGACGACGCGGTGCGCGACCCGCTGGAGCCGGGCCATCTGCTCGCCGAGGAGGGCGGCGTCGCCGCGCTCCCAGCCGTCGCTGAACACGACGACGACGGACCCGCGGGCCATGCCGCGCTGGCCCCAGCGGTCGAGGAAGACGCGGAGCGTCTCGCCGAGGCGGGTGCCGCCGGACCAGTCGGGCACGACCTCACCGGCCGCGACGATCGCGCGGTCGGCGTCGGGCGAGCGCAGCGCCCGGGTGACGTGGGTGAGCCGGGTGCCGACGGTGAAGGTCTCGACGACGCCGCCGTTGGCCCGGGCCGACTGGGTCAGCCGGTGGGCCAGGCGCAGCAGCGCGTCGGCGTACGCGCTCATCGAGCCGCTGACGTCGACCAGCAGCACGACCCGGCGTGGACGGGTCCCGCGGCGGCGCCAGGCGATCTCGCCGGGCTCGCCCATCCGGCGCAGCGAGTTGCGCAGCGTGCGGGAGGCATCGACGTCCCCGCGGTGCCAGGCGCGGTGCCGGGCGGTGCGCCGCGTGGGCGGGCGCAGGGCGAGACGCACGAACATCGCGTCGAGGCGGCGCTTCTCGGCCGAGTCGAGCGTCGCGACGTCGCGGTGGCGCAGCACCTCCGACGTCGACGCCGCGACCCGCTGCACGTCCTCGTCGTCACCGGGTCCGGCCGCCCCGGTCTCCGCCTCCGGCAGCAAGTGGGCCGTGGCCGGCCGCGGCGTCTCGCGCGGTCGCGCGCGGGGCAGGCCGTCGCGGTGGTCGAACCACCCGGCGAAGACCTGGTCGAAGCGGGCGAGGTCGTCGGGCGAGCCGCACAGCGTCGCGCGACCGGCCCAGTAGGTCGCCTGCCGGTCGCCGAGCCCGACCGCCGCGACCGCGGCGAGGAAGCCGTGGGCGCGGTCCTGGGTGACCGGCACACCCGAGGCCCGCAGAGCCCGGGTGAAGCCGAGCAGCACCTCGTCGGGCGCGTGCCGCTCCTCCTCCGCCGCTTCGGCGACGTCGCTCATCGCGACAGCATCCGGTCGAGCGCCGCCTTCACCCGGTCGGCGTCCTCGCGGTACTTCAGCAGGGCGCCCAGGGTGGCCGCGGCGGACTCCAGGTCGAGGTCGGTGGTGCCGAGGTGGGTGAGCGCCCGCGCCCAGTCGAGGGTCTCCGCGACGCCGGGCGGCTTGAGCAGGTCGTCCCGCACGCGCAGCTGCTGGACCAGCGACACGACCTGCCGGGCGAGCTGCTCGCCGACCTCCGGCGCGCGGGAGCGGACGATCTCGACCTCGCGATCCAGGCCCGGGTGGTCGATCCAGTGGTAGAGGCAGCGCCGCTTGAGGGCGTCGTGGAGCTCGCGGGTGCGGTTGGAGGTGAGGACCACCAGCGGCGGCTCGGGTGCGGTCACCGTCCCGAACTCGGGGATCGTCACCTGCCAGGTCGACAGCACCTCGAGCAGGAACGCCTCGAACTCGTCGTCCGCACGGTCGACCTCGTCGACCAGCAGCACCGCCGGGGCCTGCCGCAGCGCGGCCAGGACCGGTCGGGCCAGCAGGAAGCGCTCGTCGTAGAGGCTCTTCTCGGCCTCGTCGGAGTCCACCGAACCGGCGGCCTCGAGCGCGCGGAGGTGGAGGATCTGGCGCGGGAAGTCCCAGTCGTAGAGCGCCTGGCTGGCATCGATGCCCTCGTAGCACTGCAGCCGCACGAGGGGCAGGTCGAGGGTCTGCGCGAGCGCCTCCGCCAGAGCGGTCTTGCCGGTGCCCGGCTCGCCCTCGAGCAGCAGCGGGCGCTGCATGCGCGAGGCGAGGAAGACGACCGTGGCCAGCTCGTCGTCGGCGAGGTAGCCGGTCGCTCGGAGCCGGGCGGCGACGTCGGCGACAGAGTCCATGTGACCAAGGCTACGTCCCGGCACGTTGGTCCCACGTTGGCGCGAGACGCCGAGCTCAGCGGCTGTCGACGTCGAGACCTGTGGCCAGGTCGCCGCACTCGACGAGCGTGACGTCGTGCGTCGCGAGGTAGTCCCGCGCGCCCCGGTCGCCGGTGGCGCTCTCACGGACACCCGCCCAGTGGTCGCGCCCGATCAGCACGGGGTGGCCGGGCACCCCGTCGTACGCCGCGCGGGCGAGCACGTCGCTCCCCCGGACGGCCCCCAGCAGGCGCAGCACCACGTCACCGCCGACGTCGGGCAGGTCGACGAGCGTGACGAGCGCGGCGTCGTGATCCGTCCCCTTCAGTGCCTCGAGGCCCGCTCGCAGCGACGCGCCCATCCCTTGGGACCAGTCGTCGGCGCGCACCCGGGAGACCGACATCGGCAGCAGGGCGGCGGCCTGCTCGGCGCCCGCCCCGAGGACGACCACGACGCCCGCGCACGGGCGCAGCGCCTGGACCGACCGGAGCAGCCAGGACGTGCCGTCCTCGTCGCGGGCCAGCGCTTTCGGGCCGCCGAACCGGCGTCCCTCGCCCGCGGCCAGGAGCAGGCCGGCGACCGAGGTCACCCGGCGAACGCCTGGTCGTAGAGCGCCTGCAGCTCCGGGGTCTCCTCGGCGGTGAAGCCGCACAGGGTGACCCGGCCGCCCTCGGCGCTGACCAGGTAGGTGCTGCCCTCCTGGAAGTCGACGGCCATGAGCAGGTCCTGGAGGTCCTTGCTCGGCGCGTCGACGGTGACGGTCGAGCCGTCGCCCCCGGCGTACCACTCGTCGACGTCGAGGGTGACGGTGCCGCCGTCGATCGACGACACGGTGCCGGCGAAGGCGGTGTCGAAGCCGGCGAGCGTCTCGGCGCTGGGCACCGCGCACTTGCCCGCCGCGGTGCCGTCGGCGGTCAGCGCGAGCGCGCCGTCTCCAGCCGTCGCACCGCCGTCGGCCGCGGACCCGTCCGAGGACGCCGACGACGCCGACTCCGGCGCGTCCGAGCCGGTGCTGCCGCTGCCGCCGCAGGCGGACAGGGTGGCGAGGGCGAGCACGGCGACGGGGGCGGCGACGAGGCTGCGCAGGGTCTTCACGGTTCCTCCTGGTCGGGCTGGTCGGGCTGGTCGGGCTGGTCTGGCCGGGCCGGCGTGGATCACCGGCCCGTGTGAGTGGGACGGGCGGGGAGGGCCGTCCGTTCCCTCACCGCACGGTCGCGTCGGTGGAGTCCTCGCCCTCCTGCTCGTCGATCCGACGCCGGATCCGTCCCATCCCGGGCAGCTTGGCGAGCATGTCGTTGAGCTCGCGGGCCACGGTGAGCAGGTCGTGCACGTCGGGCGCCACCGATCCCAGCGTGCCGAGGATCGGCACCACGTCCTGCTCGACCCGCTCGGTCAGCACCGGGAGCTGGTCGACGAGCCGGACGAGCGCCGTCACCTCGTCGGGGTGCGTCGTGTCGGCCAGCGTCTCCAGCGTCGGCTGCAGCCGGGTGAGCGACGGCTCGAGCCCGTCGACGAGGCCGGTGATCCGCCCGACCTGCACCTGTGCGTCGTCGACGACGCCGTCGACGCGCACCACGACGACGTTGGCCGCCTCGGTCACCTCGCGCACCCGCTCGATCGCGGCGGAGGCGCGGACCAGCAGCCGCTCGGCGTCGTCGAGGAGCGTGAGCATCCGCGGCACGGCGCCGATGACCGCCTCGACCTGGTCACCCCCGCGCTCGAGGAGGGACATCACGTCGCGGGGGCCGGGCACGGGCAGTCGCATGGCCCATTCCTACCGGCCGACGCGAAATGTCGGCAGGGCCCCGCGTCCGCGAGGCCCTGCCGGTGGTGCGAGAGATGCGGGTCGCCGGTCAGCCGATCGACAGCGGCAGCGCGAACTGGTTCCCCGACATGGCCGGCAGGCCGAGGTCACCGGCGGTCGTCGCGCGCATCCTCCAGCCGGTCTGGGTCGGCTGGTTGGCTGGGGTCGAGCAGTTCCAGCCGCTCGCGCCGGTGTTGTCGAAGCCGCTGATCGACGGCATCACGGTCGAGGTGGCGAAGCCGTTGGCGGGCGAGTCGATCACCATCCACTGGTTGAGCGAGTGGGAGTAGACCGCGCTCTGCCCGTACATCGTCTGCGGCGTCGAGCTGCCGGCGTTCCAGTACGCGTCCCCGCTGCAGCTTCCGGTGTAGTACAGCTGCCCCTTGGCCGCCGCCCCGTCCCAGCCGACGTTGATCAGGAAGCCCTTCGAGGTCTCGATCAGCACTCCCCGGCTGGAGGCCGCGACGCCGGCGCCGCCGACCGGCGAGCCCGCGGAGACGATCGTGCCGAGCGTCACCCCGTTGCCGTCCTTGAGCACGGCGCCTCCGCTGCCGGCGGGACCCTGCGGGCCGGTCGCACCCGTGGCTCCGGTCGCGCCCTGCGGGCCCTGCGGACCCGTCGGACCGGCAGGTCCCTGCGGCCCCTGCGGCCCTTGGGCGCCCTGCGCTCCGGTGGCGCCGGCCGAGCCGGTGGCGCCGACCGAGCCCTGCGGACCCTGGGCGCCGGTCGATCCCGTGGCACCCGTGGCGCCCGTCGCGCCGGTCGCGCCGGTGTCGCCGGTGTCGCCCTTCGGGCCGATCGGTCCACGCAGGTTGACGACGGCGGCCCAGCCCTGGGCGCCCTTGCGGTAGGCGTCCCACGAGGTGGTGTCGAGGTACCAGTCGCCGGTCGAGCCGACGCCCTGGCCGGGCTCGCCGGCCCCCTGGAGCCACTGGCTGCCGGCGGCGCCGGTCGCACCCGTCTCACCCTGGTCACCGGTGTCGCCCTTCACCCCGTCGGCCCCGTTGTCACCGCGGTCACCCTTCGCGCCCTGCGCTCCGGTCGCACCGGTCGCCCCGGTCTCACCCTTCGCACCCTGCGGTCCGACCGCACCGGGCGCACCGGTGGCGCCCATGATGTTGACGCGGAACGCCCAGCCGCTGGGGGTGTTCTTGTAGGCGTCGCCGGTCGCGGTGTCGAGGTACCAGCTGTTGGTGTCGCCGTCGCCGGCCTTCGGGGCGCCGACGCCGGAGTTCCAGCTGGTGCGAAGGCTGTCGAGTGCCTCCGTGCTGATCTGCTGCTTGCCGATGGTGCGGTTGGCGATGTCGTCGGCGGTGATCGACTTGTCCTTGATGTCCTTGCCGGTGATCAGCACGCCGGCGGTGGCGCCACCGACGCCGGCGGACACCACGAGGGCAGCGGCGACGACGAGGGCAGGGACAGCGCGCTTCCCGGGGCGCGCAGAAGTGAACGGGGGCACGAGTTCTCCTGGGGGTCGAGTGCGCGGCCACTCCCACGGCGGCCAGGCGCGCGCCGAGCCTAGGAGCGCAGGTGGCTGCCAGTCCCGGGAACGTCGGAACTCGTCGCCGTCAGCGTGCCGCGGCGACCGCCTCGTCGGTGCCGGCGAGCCGCTGGGAGAGCCAGATCGGCAGGATCGACGCCACGATCAGGGCGGCGGCGACGACGTTGACCACCGGTGCCTGGTTGGGGCGGAAGAGGTTCTGGTAGATCCAGATCGGCAGCGTCTGGATGCCCTGGCCGGCCGTGAAGGTGGTCACGATGATCTCGTCGAAGGACAGCGCGAACGACAGCAGGGCGCCGGCGAGCAGGGCCGAGCGCATCATCGGCAGGGTGACCGACCAGAAGGTGCGGAAGGTGCCGGCGCCGAGGTCCATCGACGCCTCCTCGAGGTTGCCGCCGAGGCGACGCAGCCGCGCGACGGCGTTGTTGAACACGGTCACCATGCAGAACGTCGCGTGCGAGACCACGAGCGAGAACATCCCGAGCTCGATGCCGAAGATGGTCAGGAACGCGTTGGCCAGCGCGATGCCGGTGACCACGCCGGGCAGCGCGATCGGCAGCACGATGAGCAGCGAGACCGTGTCGCGGCCGAAGAAGCGGAAGCGCTGGAGCGCGAGCGCGGCCATCGTGCCGAGCACGAGCGCCACCGCAGTCGCCATCAGCGCCACCTCGACCGACACCACGACGGCGTTGCGGGCGCCCGCGCTGTCGAGGGCCGCTCCCCACCAGTGCGTCGTGAGGCCGGGCGGCGGCCAGGCGAAGGTGCGCGAGGTGTTGAACGAGTTGAGCACCACCAGCGCGAGCGGGGCGTAGACGAACAGCAGCACCAGCGCGCTCAGCGCGAGCAGCACCGTGCGGGTGGTCCGGGAGAAGGTCACAGCGAGTCCAGCGCTCCCGTCCGGCGCACCGCCGCGAGGTAGACCAGCATCACCGCGACCGGGATGGTCGCGACCGCCGCGGCGAACGGCGTGTTGTTGCCGGTGAGGAACGAGTCGTAGACGACGTTGCCGAGCATCTGGTTGGCGCCGCCGACGATCTTCACCGCGATGTAGTCGCCGAGGGTGAGCGAGAAGGTGAAGATCGACCCGGCGACGACGGCCGGGAACAGCACCGGCAGCACCACCCGGCGCATCGTGGTGGCAGTCGAGGCGCCGAGGTCGGCCGACGCCTCGAGCAGCGACCCCGGCAGCCGTTCGAGGCCGGCGTACATCGGCAGGATCATGTAGGGCAGCCAGAGGTACGACAGGGTGAGGACGGTGGCGGCCAGCCCGTAGCCCGGCGACAGGCCGACGGAGTCCAGCGGCCCGCCCGTCGCGAGCATCCCGCGCCACGCGTAGGCCTTGACGAGGTAGGACGCCCACAGCGGCATCAGCACGGCGACCACGAGCAGGCGCTGCGCGCGGGGTGAGGCGACCTTGGCCATGTAGAGCGCGATCGGGAACGCGAGCAGCGCGTCGATGACGGTCACCGCCGCGGCGGTCGCGAGCGTCCGCAGGGTGATGGTGCGGTAGACGTCGAGGGTCGCGAGGTCGCGGTAGTTGTCGAGGTTCCAGATCCGCTGGATGTTGCCGCCGAAGGCGTCGACGGTCCACAGCGAGGTGATGAACAGCGCGGCGAGCGAGCCGAGGTAGAGCACGCCCAGCCACAGCACCGGGGGCCCCAGGAGCAGCCCGAGCCGCAGCCGCGGGCGGCGGTGGAGCACCCCGGCCGAGGCCGCTCCACCGCCTCCCGGCGCCGGCTGTCCGACCACGCGTCAGCCCTTGATCTCGGTCCAGGCCTGCGTCCAGTCCTGGTAGGTCGTGCACTGCACGTCGGTGCGACCGTCCAGGCACTGCTCGATCGGCGTGGTCCAGTAGTGGATCTGGTCGGCGTAGGACTCGTCACCGGCGTGGTAGGTGTCGCAGAAGCCCTCGCTGGTGAGGTCGCACGCCTTCTCGTTGGCCGGCGCCTCGCCGAACCACTCGGCGACCGCGGCGTTGGCCTCCGGGCTGATGATGTGGTCCATCCAGGCGTAGGCGCAGTTCGGGTGCTCGGTCTTCGACGACACCATCCAGGTGTCCGACCAGCCGGTGGCGCCCTCCTCCGGGAGGATCGCCTCGACCGGCGCCTTCTCGTCCTGCGCGAGGTTGACGATCACCTGCCAGGTGGTGCCGACGACGGAGTCGCCGGTCTTGAATGCCTGGGTCTCCTTGAGGTAGTCCGACCAGTACTCCCCGACGTTCTCGCGCTGCTTCTTCAGCAGGTCGACCGCCGCGGCGAGCTGGTCCTCGTCGAGGGCGTACGGGTCCTCGATCCCCAGGTCGGGCTGGGTCTTGGAGAGGTAGAGCGCCGCGTCGGCGATGTAGATCGGCGAGTCGTAGGCCGTCACCTTGCCGGCGTGCTGCGAGGCGTCGTCGAAGACCGCGCTCCAGCTCGTGGGGGCGGGGCTGACCTCCTCGGTGTTGTACATCAGCAGGTTCGCGCCGTAGCCGTGCGGGACGCCGTACATCTGGCCGTCCACGGAGTTCCAGTCGCGGTCCTTGAGGAACGACCACACGTCGGCGTAGTTGGGGATCAGGTCGGTGTTGACCGGAGCCACGTCGCCGCCGGCGACCAGGCGGAGCGAGGCGTCGCCGGAGGCGGAGACGACGTCGTACTGCCCCGACTTCATCAGGCTGACGGCCTCGTCGGAGGTGCCGAAGTACTTCACGTCGACCTGGCAGCCGGTCTTCTCCTCGAACGGCGTGACCCAGTCGACGCTCGTGTCGGTGGAGCCGTCCTCGGCGTAGCCGGGCCAGGCGAGCACGCTGAGGCTGCCCTCGGTGTCGCCGAGCTCCTCGGCCATCGGGACGTCGGGGGCGGTGAAGCCACCCTGGGCCGCCGACCCGGTGCCGCCGTCGTCTCCCCCGTCACCCGACGAGGTGCCGCACCCGCCGAGCGCGAGGGCGAGCGCGGCCGCGGTGGCGAGCATGCTGGTGCGCTTCATGACTTCTCCTTCTCCGTGGGGTGGTCCGCCGTGAGGTGGCCCGAGAGGTCGATCACGTGCTCGTCGGCCCAGCCGACCGTGACGCTCTCGCCGCGGCGGGCCATCGCCTGGTCGGTGGTGCCGTGCAGGTTCTGGCGCAGGACGGTGACCGTCGGTCCGGCCTCGAGCTCGACGAGGTAGTGGTTGACGGAGCCGAGGTAGACCACGTCGCTGACCGTGCCGCGAGCGGTGCGGTGGCCCGCGCCGGCCTCGGGGTCGAGGTGGATCTTCTCCGGGCGGATGCTGAAGCTCCCCGTCCGGCCGAGGACGGCGTGCGCGGCCTCGCCGGTCAGCAGGTTGGACGTGCCGACGAAGCCGGCCACGAACGAGGTGGCGGGGCGCTCGTAGAGCTCGGCGGGCGTGGCGACCTGCTCGACGCGACCCTCGCTGAACACCGCGATCCGGTCGCTCATGGTGAGCGCCTCCTCCTGGTCGTGGGTGACGAAGACGAACGTCACGCCGACCTCGCGCTGGAGCTGCTTGAGCTCGAGCTGCATCGCGCGGCGCAGCTTGAGGTCGAGCGCGCCGAGCGGCTCGTCGAGCAGCAGCACCCGCGGCCGGTTGACCAGGGCGCGGGCGAGGGCCACCCGCTGGCGCTGGCCGCCGGAGAGCTGGGTCGGACGCCGCTCGGCCAGGTGGGCGAGCTGCACCGACTCCAGCGCGGCCAGGGCCCGCTCGCGGCGCTCGCCGCGCGGCACCTTCTTGACCCGCAGGCCGTACTCCACGTTGGTGACCACGTCCATGTGCGGGAAGAGCGCGTAATCCTGGAAGACGGTGTTGACGTCGCGGGCGAAGGGCGGCCGGTCCGTCACGTCGGTCCCGCCGAGGTGGACCCGTCCCGACGTGGGCTGCTCGAAGCCCGCGATCATCCGCAGCACCGTCGTCTTGCCCGACCCGCTGGGCCCGAGCATCGAGAAGAACTCCCCGTCCGCGATCTGCAGGTCGACGTGGTCGACGGCGGTGACCGGCCCGAACCTCTTGCCCAGGCCCACCAGCTCGACGGCAGCGTCGCTCATGCAGTTCCTCCGCGGGTCGTCACGACGGATCGCGTTGCGAGCACACAGTAGGACGTGGAAACCGTGGACGGAATGGGGTCGAGGTCACGAAATGGCAGCAGGGCCCCCGCCGAAGCGGGGGCCCTGCCGGTGAGACGAAGGGGGACGGACTCAGAAGTCCATGCCGCCCATGCCGCCCATGTCGCCACCGGGCATGGCCGGCGCCTTCTCGGGCTTGTCGGCCACGACGGCCTCGGTGGTGAGGAACAGCGCGGCGATCGACGCGGCGTTCTGCAGCGCCGAGCGGGTGACCTTTGCCGGGTCGATGATGCCCTCGGCGATCATGTCGACGTAGTCACCGGTGGCCGCGTTCAGGCCGTGACCGGCCTCGAGGTTCGCGACCTTCTCCGACACGACGCCGCCCTCGAGGCCGGCGTTGACGGCGATCTGCTTCAGCGGGGCCGAGGTCGCGACGCGCACGATGTTCGCGCCGGTGGCCTCGTCGCCGGTCAGGTCGAGCTTGTCGAACGCGGTCGCGGCGGCCTGGACGAGCGCCACGCCACCTCCGGCGACGATGCCCTCCTCGACGGCGGCCTTCGCGTTGCGGACGGCGTCCTCGATGCGGTGCTTGCGCTCCTTGAGCTCGACCTCGGTGGCCGCGCCGACCTTGATGACGGCCACGCCGCCGGCCAGCTTGGCGAGGCGCTCCTGGAGCTTCTCGCGGTCGTAGTCGGAGTCCGACTTCTCGATCTCGGCTCGGATCTGGTTGACCCGGCCCTCGATCTGGCCCTGGTCGCCGGCACCCTCGACGATGGTGGTCTCGTCCTTGGTGATGACGACCTTGCGGGCCTGGCCGAGCAGCTCGATGCCGGCCGACTCCAGCTTGAGGCCGACCTCCTCGGAGATGACCTGGCCACCAGTGAGGATGGCGATGTCCTGCAGCATGGCCTTGCGGCGGTCACCGAAGCCCGGCGCCTTGACGGCGACGGAGCGGAAGGTGCCCTTGATCTTGTTGACGACCAGGGTCGACAGCGCCTCGCCGTCGACGTCCTCGGCGATGATCAGCAGCGGCTTGCCGGACTGCATGACCTTCTCCAGCAGCGGCAGCAGGTCCTTGACCGTCGACACCTTGGAGTTGGCGATGAGGATGTACGGGTCCTCCAGCACGGCCTCCATGCGCTCGAGGTCGGTGGCGAAGTAGGCCGAGATGTAGCCCTTGTCGAACCGCATGCCCTCGGTCAGCTCGAGGTCCAGCCCGAAGGTGTTGGACTCCTCGACGGTGATGACGCCTTCCTTGCCGACCTTGTCCATCGCCTCGGCGATGATCTCGCCAACGGTGGTGTCGGCGGCGGAGATCGACGCGGTGGACGCGATCTGCTCCTTGGTCTCGACGTCCTTGGCCATGGCGAGCAGCTGCTCGGACACGGCGGCGACGGCGGACTCGATGCCGCGCTTGAGACCCATCGGGTTCGCGCCGGCCGCGACGTTGCGCAGACCCTCGCGGACCATGGCCTGGGCCAGGACGGTGGCCGTCGTCGTGCCGTCACCGGCGACGTCGTCGGTCTTCTTGGCGACCTCCTTGACCAGCTCGGCGCCGATCTTCTCGTAGGGGTCCTCCAACTCGATCTCCTTGGCGATCGAGACACCGTCGTTGGTGATCGTGGGGGCGCCCCACTTCTTCTCCAGGACGACGTTGCGGCCCTTGGGGCCGAGGGTGACCTTGACCGCGTCGGCGAGGGTGTTCATACCCCGCTCGAGACCGCGGCGGGCCTCCTCGTTGAAAGCAATCAGCTTCGGCATAACTCTTCGCGATTCCTATCGACGTGAGTCTGGTGGTGTCCCCGGGCGGGCTGCCCGCGACGGACGACCGGCTCCGCCGGCGATCCATTCCCGCCGACCTCGCCGACCTCAGCGTCACCCGGGTCGTGTTGTCACTCTCCAGTCGAGAGTGCCAGCCTCATGTTTAGCACTCGACCCCCGAGAGTGCAAACGTCGTCCCGGAGGTCCGGGACGGCGTCGGCACGGTCGTGCGGTGGCGCGGCGGGGCTACTCGATGAGGCGGACCGGCTCGCCCACGATGCGGGCGGTCCAGGTGGTCGCGTCGGTCACCGTCGCTCCGGGGAAGTTGATCGCCACCCGGAACCAGCAGCCGCCGGTGCTGGAGACCTGGCAGGTGTAGGTGTTGGGGATCGGCACCCGGACCGTCTGCAGCTTGCCGTTGTTGGTCGCCGAGGTGACGTTGTTGACCTTGCAGTTGGTCAACGTCCCGGTCGTGGGGCCGGTGGCCTGGCAGCCGGCGATCGACGTCATCGCCGTGGCACCGAGCTTGGCGTCGCCGGGCGGCAGGATCTGCACGCTGCCCGCGGTCGTGCCGGTCGCCTCACCGACGTCGAAGTAGGTGATGACCAAGGTCTTGTTGGCCGCCGCCGGCACGACCCGCACCAGGTTGAACTGGGTGTTCGCGGAGTCGGCGTTGGCGAAGATGCGCATCTTCTCCCACGGCGCGACCGAGATCGCGCCGGCCGCCGCACCGGTGACGGCACGGACGGCGAACTGGTTGGTGCCGTTGCCGAGCACGGCGGCGTTGTCACCCGCCTGGTTGTAGACGTTCGCGTTGCCGGCCACCGCCCCCGTGGAGTCCAGGGTGTACGACGCGGGCAGCGCGACGTTGCTGCGGACCTGGAGGTAGTAGTCGCCGGCCTGCGTCGGGGTGAACGTGCACAGGTTGACCCACTGGTGGAAGACCCGTGCGACCTCCTCCTGCAGCGCGTTGCCGCTGCCGGCGTTGCGCAGGTTCTTCTCGCGCGGCCCCGTCGTGCTGGTGTACGCGTAGCCGGGCCACTGCTTGGTGCACTGGGCGGGGTTGAGCGCCGGTGCGGTGTACGGGTTGAGGTTGTCCACCGGGCTGCGCACGGTGAACGACGTGATCGTGGGGACCTCGCTGCCGAAGCGCCGGCCCTGGTTGTCGGAGTCGCCCGTGCAGAACATCGTCGCGTTGACGTTGTCGTTCTTGTAGCGGTCGCTGGCGTCGGTCGTGGCGTAGGGGTAGTTGCCGTTGTTGGACGGGGAGATGTTCGCGACCGGGCCGGTCGAGCAGTCGGCGGCCGTCTCGACGTAGGCCGGGTCGTAGATCTGGAGGTTGACCGACTGGCCGACGCCGGCGGGCGCGACCCGGATCAGGTAGATGAACCCGCGCGGGTCGAACTCGTCGTTGGTCGAGCCGCTGCAGCCGTCCTCGCCGCTGCCGCACTTGCGCGCGTCGTACTGCGATCCCTGGTCCTTCCACGTCTCGGGGCCGGTGATCGCGCCCCAGAACTGAGGGTTGGAGCAGTTGGCGTAGGTCGGCACCTTGGTCTGGGAGGTCTGCGGGCCGAGCTGCGCGGAACCGGCGGGCTCGTTGGCGAAGCTGTTGCACGGGCTGCCCATCGGCGCGGGGCCGTTGAAGTCGGCGAGCGCGGAGCGCGCCATGGTCGACTGCGGGATGCCGAACGAGCGCGCGAAGGCGTTCTTGACCGTGGACGACACCGTCACCTTGAGCTGTGTCGGCTTCTCGCCGGCCGTGACCGTCACCGACGAGGTGCCCGAGTTCGGGAAGCCGTTGTCCTCGGCGACCTCGATCGCGCGGGCGCGCGCGGCGTTGAAGTCGTCGGGCATGTAGGTCACACCCGCGGTGGCGGCGGCGTCGGCCGCCGCCTGCACGCGCTGGAGCTCGACGTAGAGGCGGGCCAGGTCGACCGAGGCGGCGCCGAGCGGCAGCGCGATGAACGCGAAGAACATCGCGACGATGATGGCGGTCGCGCCCGCTTCGTCACGGCGCCTGCGCCAGGTGGTGGGGGCTCTCATCTCTGGTCCGATCAGTTGTGCGCGTTGGGGGTGCCCGGCTTGCACCGGTCCTGCTCGAGCGGCTCGAACTTCATGACGGTGCGCTCGGTCATCGTCTTGGCGCCGCCGAGGACGCTGTTCATCAGGCCGGTCATCCAGTTGTGGTTCGCGCGCAGCGCGACCCCGACGGCGTCGGTCTCGTTGAGGCAGGCGTTGACGCTCGCCGACGCCCACGACCCGCTGGAGTAGCGGAAGCGCCCGGTGCCGTTGGCCGTGACGACGCCCGCGTCCCAGACGTACATCACGCAGTTGCTGACGCCCGAGCAGCTGGCGGGGATGGTGGAGCCGCTGCCGGGGTAGCCGGCGCCGTTGGCCTTGTAGACCATCACCCACTGGATGTCGTTGGAGTTCATCGCCATGCCGGCGGTCTGCATCGTGTCGGCCGCGGCCTGGGCGAAGCCGGGCACCGAGGCCGGCGAGCACGGCGGCGGCGAGGCGCTGGCCTCGCAGGTGCCCGGGCCGGCGTCGGCGGCGGCCGCAGCCGAGCGTGCGCCCGCGCGCACGCTGCTGCTCATCGAGATGTTGTCCTTCATGTAGAGGCCCAGCTCGATGGTGCCGAGGAAGAACAGCAGCAGGATCGGGACGGTGAGCGCGAACTCCACGGCGACCGCGCCGCGGTCTTCCCGCCGCCTGGTGAAGAACCTCATCGACCACTCCCTCGTTGTCCGTGCGCCGCTGCAGACGACGTACGACACCTGCTGTCCCAGTCTCCGCGCCCGAGGCGCAGCGCGCCCGACCTTTGCCGAACGCTAGTGACAGCGGATCAAGGATGCGTCAGCACGACGGTCGAGGTGTATAGCCCGAAATGACCATCGACGGGCGCCGGAAGGGGCTACTGGAGGGGCTGCCGGAGGCGAGAGACGACCAGGTCGGCGAAGGGTGCGGCGTTGGCGTCGGAGACGTCGAGGTAGAGGCCCGGCTCGATCAGCTCCAGCTCGCTCACCGCCCACTCCCCGTCCCAGCGCAGCAGGTCGACGCGGAGGTAGTCCATCGGACGGCCGAAGCGGTCGGCCATCGCGGCCGCGGCGCGTAGCGCGAGGTCGGCGACGTCCCCGAGCTCGACGGCGCGCACCCGGCCGCCGAACTCCTCGTTGACCCGTACGTCGCCGTCCCCCGGCAGCTTGTCGAAGCGCTGGGTGAGCCGGCCGTCGAGGACGTAGACCGACGTCTCCCCGTGGGTGCGGATCGACTCGACCAGGGGCTGGACGACCCACGGGCCGCCGACCTCCGGGTAGTCGGGGTGGCTGCGGACCGGCCGCCCCAGCCGCGGGTCGTCCGGGTCGGTGACCACGATCAGCCCGGCTCCTCCGGCGCCCACCCGCGGCTTGACGACGGCGGTGCCGAAGCGCGCCACCGCGTCGACGAGCGCGGGCCGGTCGTCGGCGAGCACCGTGGGGACGGCCGGGAGGTCCCCCAGCTCGGTGAGGTAGCGCTTGTCGTGGTTCCAGGCGAAGACGTCGGCCCCGTTGAGCAGCCGGGACTGGTCGAGCGAAGCGGTCCAGGCGAGGAGCTCGCCGTGTCGGGTCACGTAGTCCCACGTCGAGCGGACGGCGACCAGGTCTGCCGCGGCCCAGTCGACCGACGGGTCGTCCCAGCGCGCCCAGGCGGCGTCCACCCCGCGCGCCGCGAGCGCCGCGTCGAGCGCCGCGGCGCCGGGCTCGCCGTCCGGGAGGTCGGCGCTCGTGGCGAGGAGGACGCTCATCCCCGGTCGCCGGACGGCTGCTCGGCTGGGATCTCTGAGGCCCCGTAGAGCTCGTGGGCGACCGCGTCGCGGTTGGAGCCCTCGCGGTTGTCGCCCTTCTCGATGATCACGAGGTTGTGGTAGCAGTGCACGGCACGGACCCACTGGTCGGTGTAGGTCGGCTCGTAGCCCTCGACGAGGAACTCCTCGTGGTTCAGGCCGTCGACGAGGTCCTTCACCAGGTCCATCGAGGTGCCGGGCGCGCGCGGGTCGAGCTGACCTCCCCACGCGGGCCAGTAGGAGGTCTGGGTGTCCTCGATGCAGTAGATCGCGCCGTCGGGCAGCAGCGGGAAGAGGATCCGGAACGACTCGCGCACGTGGGCCGGGATGTGGCTGCCGTCGTCGATCACGACGAGCGGGGCGCCCTGCTCCTCGATGATGCGGTGCAGGACCTCCGGGTCGGTCTGGTCGCCGTGGTAGGCGTGGACGTGGCCCTTGGTCAGCCACGTCTTGTCCTCGATGTCGAGGCCGACGATCCGTGCCTTGGGGAAGAACCAGCGCCACATCTTCATCGAGGCCCCGCTGCGGCGGCGCTTCTTGTAGCCCCCGATGCCGAGCTCGAGGAGCGTGAACGACTCGCGGCGCAGGTGCTGAAGGTGGCGCTCGTAGTGGGGGGTGTACTTGTGGACGCCCCACTTGTCGGTGCGGAACTCGATCGCCAGCTCGGTCAGGTCGCTGCTCAGCAGCCGGCGCCGGCGCTCGGCCTTCGGGTCGGGCACCTCGGACACCGCCGGCTGCGGGGACGCCTGCATGCGTCCGGCCTTCTCGCCAGCCTTGACGCCGGCCTTCTTGGCAGCCTTCTTGACGGCCTGGCCGGCTCGACGGGCAGTGGTGCGCACCCGCAGACCCTAGCCTGACCCGCCCGCCACCGGCGCGTGGTGCCCGAACGGCACCTCCTCGACCACGCCCAGCGCCGCCAGCACCGACGGCAGCATCGCCTTCGCGGTGCGCTTGTAGCCCTGCGCGCTGGGGTGGAACCGGTCCAGGCTGAACATCTCGTCGGGGTTGGTGATGAAGAACGGACCGACGACGTGGGCCAGGGAGACGACGCGCGCGCCGTGCGCGAGGGCCACCGCCCGCTGGGCCTCCGCGAGCTGGCGCGACGCCCGCGAGCCGAGCGCCCGCAGCGGCTGCGGCACCGGTCGCAGCGCCCCCAGGTCCGGGCACGTGCCCACCACGACCTCGGCACCTCGCGCCCGCAGCGCGTCGACGGTGTCGCCCAGGTGTCGGGCCGAGTCGACGACCGGCACCCGGTGCGTCACGTCGTTGCCGCCGACCACGACGACCGCGACGTGCGGGCGGTACGTCGCCGGCAGCGCGGCGACCTGCGCCGCGAGGTCGCTGCTCTCCGACCCGACGACGGCGACGGTCCGCAGCCGCACCGAACGGCCCAGCCGCTTCGCGACCGACCGCGCGAGCCGGCCGCCCAGCGTCTGCTTGGACTTCTCCGCGCCGAGGCCGGCCGCGATCGAGTCGCCGAGGACCACGAGGTCGACCGGGTCGCCGTAGGACCGGCGCCAGTGCCGGTCGCCCGGGGGCGCCTGCTCGCCCAGCGGCTTCCCGATCTCGCGTCGCGCCCGGGCGGCCTGGTGGTGCAGCAGCCGCCGGACCGCGTACGCCGTCGTCACCACCGTCCCGACGCTCGCCGCCGCGACCGCGGCCCCCAGCGCACCGGCCCCGCGCACGCGCTCCTCCTGCTCCACGCCCCGGTTCAACCATGCGGGGTTGAACGGCCGGTCACCCGTCGGCGACCGGGGGCCGACCAGCACCCCACAGTTGGGTCCACGTACTCAGGACGCGACCTCCGGTCCGCGCCACGCTGGAGCCATGAACGCATCCGTGGACACCGTCCGTCCCGTGCCACCGCGTCAGCTGACCTGGCTGCGCGGCGAGCTGGCCGACTGGACCTCGCAGGGCCTCATCTCCGACGAGCAGGCCGCTCGCATCTCCACCCGCTACCGCCCCGAGTCGCACCACGTCGGCGTCGGTCGCGTGCTGCTCTACCTCGGCGGCGGCTTCGTCGGGATCGGCCTGATCTGGCTGGTGGCGGCAAACCTCGACCAGCTCTCGCCCCTCACCCGCTTCGTCGCCGTCAGCGCGATCTGGCTGGCCTTGCTCGCCGGCGCCGAGGCGCTCGCGGCCCGTCGGACCAGCCCACCGGTCGTCGGCGCCCTCCGGCTGCTGGCGGCCCTCGGCTTCGGCGCCGTGGTGTTCCAGGCCGCCCAGTCGTTGCAGGTGCCGGCCTTCGAACCGCGCCTGCTGGCTGTCTGGGCGGTGGGCGCGCTGCTCCACGGCTACCTCACCCGCGCGTACCTGCCGTTCGTGGTGGGCGTCGCGACCGGGGTGGCGTGGTGGTTCACCCGGCCGCTCTGGGAGGAGCCCTCCGGACTCGCCGTCGTGCTCCTCCTCGGGGCCGGTGCCGTGCTCGCCGCGTCCCTCGCCGTCCTGCACGACACCCGCCTGCCCTCCTTCGCGTGGACCTGGCGCACGGTCGGCGCCGCGATGGCGCTGCTCACCCTCTTCGTGGCCGCGATCCCCGACGTCGGCTCCGGTGACCTCACCTGGAACGCGTGGCTGGTCGCGGCGCTCGCCGCCGCAGGGGCCGCCCTGGTGGCTGCCGCCGTCGTCGACCGCTCCGTGCGACGGCTCCTCGAGCCCGCCGGCGCGGTCGTCGTCCTCGCCGTCGGGACCGGGCTGGCGCTCTGGCAGACCGGGACCGACACGACCACGGTCGACACCTCCGACTGGCTGCACGCCGCCGTGTCGGTGGGCGTCTACGTCGTCCTGGCCGTGGCGCTGGTCGCCCTCGGCACGCTGCGCGACCACACCGCGATCACCTGGATGGCGATGGCCGGGCTCGTGGTCTTCACCACCTTCCAGAGCTTCGCGGTCTTCGCCCCCATCGTCACCGGAGCCTGGCTCTTCGTGGTGCTGGGCACCGTCTTCCTGGGCACCGGCTTCCTGTTCGACCGGGCGCGGCGCGAGCTCACCCAGGCCCTGGACCCCGACACCGACCCCTCCCGAGGAGCAGACCGATGAAGCGCACCGTCACCACCGCCGTCGTGGCCCTGGGCCAGCTCGCCCTCGTCGGGCTCGCCGTGGCCCCCCAGCTCTCCGCCCGGCTCACCGGCGACACCTACGAGCTGCGGGTCGCACCGCTCGACCCGATCGACCCGTTCCGCGGGGCGTACGTCGCCCTCGACTACCCCGACCTGCACCACGGCAGAACGTCCGCCGGCGAGGACCAGGGCATCGGCTCGCTCGACGACGGCGAGTCGGGTGACCTCTACGTCACGCTCCGTCGCGACGCAGACGTCTGGGTCGCCGACGGATGGACGCGCGAGCGCCCCGCCGACGGGCCGTACCTCGCCTGCGACGACCGCACCTGGCAGGTGCGGTGCGGCATCGAGAGCTTCTTCCTGCCCCAGGACGAGGCGGCGCGCACCGAGGACCTGCTCCGCGACGGCGCCGTCGCGGAGGTCAGGATCGACGGGCGCGGCCACGCGGCCGTCGTCGACGTCCAAGCGCCGTGACCGGACCGGTCAGCCCCCGGCGACGGCCGGGATGACCGAGACCTGGCTGCCGTCCGGGGTGGGGGTCTGCAGGTCGTCGAGGAAGCGCACGTCGTCGTTGCCGACGTAGACGTTGACGAAGCGCCGCAGCGCCCCCGCCTCGTCGAGGATGCGCCCCTTGATGCCGGAGTAGTGGGCGTCGAGGTCGTCGAGGACGGCCGCGAGGGTGTCGCCCTCGGCGCTCACCTCGGACTCGCCCCCGGTGTAGGTGCGCAGGATGGTCGGGATCCGTACCGAGACACTCATGCTCGCGATCTTCCTCTCAGAGCACGCCGGACGCCACGAACGCGTCGTAGCTGGGGGCGATGGTGGCGGCGGGGCCGACCCGGTCGGACACGGAGTCGAGGGTCTTGAGGCCGTGGCCGGTGTTGATGACGACCGTCTCGAGCGACGTGTCGAGCTGGCCGGTCTCGACGAGCTTCTTCAGCACGCCGACCGTGGTGCCGCCGGCGGTCTCGGTGAAGATGCCCTCGGTGCGGGCGAGCAGCACGATCGCGTCGCGCACCTCGTCGTCGGTGATGTCCTCGACCGCTCCGCCGGTGCGGCGGCAGACGTCGAGCACGTAGATGCCGTCGGCGGGGTTGCCGATCGCCAGGCTCTTGGCGATGGTGTCCGGCTTGACCGGGCGGATGGCGTCGGTGCCGCCCTTGTAGGCGACCGAGACCGGTGAGCAGCCGGTGGCCTGGGCGCCGAAGACCTTGTAGGGCTTGTCCTCGACGAGGCCGAGCGTGATCAGCTCCTGGAAGGCCTTGTCGACCTTGGTCAGCTGGGAGCCCGACGCGACCGGGATGACGATCTGGTCGGGCAGCCGCCAGCCGAGCTGCTCGGCGATCTCGTAGCCCAGGGTCTTGGAGCCCTCGGCGTAGAACGGGCGGACGTTGACGTTGACGAACGCCCAGCCCTCCTCCTCGCCGGCGATCTCGGAGGCCAGCTTGTTGACGTCGTCGTAGTTGCCGTCGACCGCGACCAGCTTCTCGGTGAAGACGGCCGAGTTGACCTTCTTGGGCGTCTCGAGGTTGCTCGGGATGAAGACCACGGTGGGGATGCCGGCGCGTGCGCCCGCAGCGGCGACCGCGTTGGCGAGGTTGCCGGTGGAGGGGCAGGCGAAGACCTTTGCGTCGAGCTCGCGCGCCGCGCTCAGCGCGCAGGCGACGACGCGGTCCTTGAAGGAGTTGGTCGGGTTGGTCGAGTCGTCCTTGACCCAGAGCTTCTCGAGACCGAGCTCGCGGGCGAGGTTCCTCGCCTCGAGCAGCCGGGTGAAGCCGGGCTCGGTGTTCGGGCTCTGCTCGATGTCGGACGGCACCGGCAGGAGCGCCTTGTAGCGCCAGATGTTGCGAGGCCCGGCGGCGATCTCCTCGCGGGTCACGGCCGGGAAGTCGTAGGCCACCTCCAGGGGCCCGAAGCACTCCGGACAGGCGTACGACGGGCCGAGGGCCACCTCGTGGCCGCACTCCCGGCACGTCAGTGCCCGGGCGTTCCCGAAGGCGCCGTCGCGCAGCGCGTGGGTCGTGGTCTCGTCCAGCAGGGTGCTCATGAAGTCCTCCT
The DNA here is from genome assembly GCF_018275325.1 of Nocardioides palaemonis. Classification (NCBI taxonomy): domain Bacteria; kingdom Bacillati; phylum Actinomycetota; class Actinomycetes; order Propionibacteriales; family Nocardioidaceae; genus Nocardioides; species Nocardioides palaemonis. The sequence continues at coordinate 263,030 of NZ_JAGVQR010000004.1, forward strand.
CCTCATCTGTCCCGGCGACGATCGCGCGGGTCGGATTTGGCACCTGCTCCCGTGTCTGCCGGACGGGGTCCGGGCAGGAGGCTCACGGGCGGTTGCCGGGACTTCGTCGGGCCGTTCCCTCAGTCCCTCGTGATGAGCAGGACCAACAGTAGGCGCGTGTCTCACGATGTGCACACGAAGTCCGACATCCGAGACCAAGGTCCCGGCGCCACCCGCTGACTCGGCACGAATGTCACTGAACAACGCGCCGAGTCGGCGTGAACGTCACCGGAGAACGCGCCGAGTCGGCGTGAACGTCATGCACTCCGCGACACTCGCGCCGACTCGGCGACCGAACGCGCGACACTCGCGCCGACTCGGCGACCGAACGCGCGACACTCGCGCCGACTCGGCGACCGAACGCGCGACACTCGCGCCGACTCGGCGACCGAACGCGCGACACTCGCGCCGGGTCAGCGGGCGAGGCGGCCGAGCAGCTCGACGACTCCGGCGGGACCGTCGACGACCACGTCGGCGAGGTCGACCAGGTCGGGCTGCTCGGTGGAGGCGGAGCAGACGACGAGTCCGGGGAGGCCGTCGGCGCGGAGGTCGCGGACGGCCTCGAACGCCTCGATGTCGCCGAGGTCGTCGCCACCGAACACCACGCCGGTCGCCTCCTGCTCGGCGACGAAGGTCCGGACCGCCCGGCCCTTGTGCATGTCGCCGGAGCGGACCTCGATGACGTTGCGGCCCGGCTCGAGGGTGAGGTGGTGGCGCTCGGCGAGGTCGGCCAGCGGTTCGCGGATTCGGTCGAGGGCACCGGCGGGGTCGTCCATGCGGCGGGTGTGGACGGCGACGGCCAGCCCCTTCTCCTCGACGAACGCCTCGGCGGCGCCGGCGCGGCGCAGCACCGACGGGAGCTCGCGCTCGAAGGTGGCGAGGCCGGCCGGTGGTCGCGGCGAGCGGATCCGCTGCTCCGTCGCCGACCAGCGCTCGTTGCCGTACTGGCCGAACACGAACAGCTCGGCGCCGCGGTCGAGCATCGCGTTGCCGAGCGCGTCCAGGTCGCCCATCGCGATCGCCTGACGGGCGGGCCGGCCGGTGATCACGGCGACCGCGCGGACCACCTCGGCGAGCTCGAGGAGCGCGCCCGGCGCGCCGGGGTGCAGACGTGCCGACTCGGGGTCGTCGACCACGGGCGACAGGGTGCCGTCGAAGTCCAGTCCCACCACCGTGCCGGCGAGCACCTCGCGCACGGCGTCGTAGTGCTCGCGCGCGGCCGGGGAGGTGAACTCCATGGGATCACCCAACCAGATGCCGGCCGCAGCCACGCACCCGTCCCGCGGAAGGGTCACCCCACGGGGCTGGCCCGTGGACCGGCTGCGGGTCAGCGCGGCGCGTCGGTGGTGAGGATGACGGTGAGTCGGTCGCGCTTCATCACACCGACCGCCGGCATGGTGCGGGTGATGCCGAGGTCGAGCGCCAGCTGCTTGCCGGCGGCCTGCAGGCGCGGCGGGAAGTAGACGGTGGTGGTCGGGATGTTGCCGACCCAGTTGTCCTCCCCCACGACCGACCAGCCGATGTCGGTCGCGCGGGTGGCCGTGGAGGCGGCGAGCCCGCTGATGCCGGAGTTGTTGAACACCTCGACGTAGACCTCGCCGCGGTTGAGCCGCGGCTTCGGCTTCGGCGTCACCGTGTCGGTCGCCTCCGCGGTCGGCTCGGCGCTCGGCGTCTGGTCGGCGCTGGCGATGGTGGCGGTGTCGACCCGGCGCTCGGTGGGCGCCTCGTCACGGGTCGCGACGAAGGTGATCGCGGCCATCGCGACGGCGAGCACCGAGAGCATGACCAGCGGCGAGGGGAAGGCGACGCCGCGCTCGTCGCGCGGTCGGCGGGTGGTGGAGGAGGCGGTGGTGCGGCCCGGACTGGGGAAGGAGGCCATGGGGAAGGAAGCCGATCCGTGAGTGGTGGACAGGTGGGTCGTCAGACCTCGAACCCGAGACGACGGGCCGAGCGCTGCCGCTGGCGAGAGGCTCGCAGCCGGCGCAGCCGACGCACGAGGAGCGGGTCGGCCTCGAGGGCCTCGGGACGGTCGATGAGGGCGTTGAGGACCTGGTAGTAGCGCGTCGAGGACATGTCGAACTTCTCGCGGACGGCCTGTTCCTTGGCGCCCGCGTACTTCCACCAGTGGCGCTCGAACTCGAGGATCTCGCGGTCGCGCTGGCTCAGCCCGGCAGCAGTCTCCTGCCCGGCTGCGATGTGCTTCGCGGCGTCCATGACCAACTCCTTGTCGACCCCACGTCCACCGGAGCAGGTGGACTGGACCCGAGTCTAGGCGACGAACGACAACGATGTCATTCGCCTCCGGCGAGTCGTCTGGACAAAACCGCGGGCGGCCCACGTGGGGGTGACCTGCGCCTCTCGGAACGCGGATAGGGTCGTGGCGTGAGCCACACCCCGCAGGCAGACCTCGTCATCGTCGCCAACCGGCTGCCCGTCGACCGGGTGACGGCGCCCGACGGGTCCGTGTCGTGGCGCACCTCCCCCGGCGGCCTGGTCACGGCGCTCGAGCCGGTGCTGCGAGCCAACGACGGCGCGTGGATCGGGTGGCCGGGCTCGGCCGACGAGGAGGACGTCGAGCCGTTCGTCGAGGACGGCCTCTCGCTCGTCCCGGTCTCGCTGAGCGAGGAGGAGGTCGAGGAGTTCTACGAGGGCTTCTCCAACGGCACCCTGTGGCCGCTCTACCACGACGTCATCGCCAAGCCGGAGTTCCACCGCGAGTGGTGGGAGAGCTACGTCCGGGTCAACGAGCGCTTCGCCGACCGGGCCGCCGAGGTCGCCGCAGAGGGCGCCACGGTCTGGGTCCAGGACTACCAGCTCCAGCTGGTGCCGCAGATGCTGCGCGAGCGACGCCCCGACCTGCGCATCGGCTTCTACCTGCACATCCCGTTCCCGCCCGCCGAGCTCTTCTCGCAGCTGCCGTGGCGCCGCCAGATCCTGGAGGGGCTGCTCGGCGCGGACCTGATCGGCTTCCAGCTCCCGGGCGCCGCCGCCAACTTCGTCCGGCTGGTCCGCAGCCGGGTCGGCCACAAGACCCACCGCGACACCATCTACCTGCCCGACGGCCGCCCGGTGAAGGCCACCGCGTTCCCGATCTCGATCGACACCGCCGGCTTCGAGGAGCTCGCCCGGTCCGAGGGCGTGGAGAAGCGCGCTGCGGAGATCCGCGACGCGCTGGGCAACCCGAAGCGGATCTTCCTCGGCGTCGACCGGCTCGACTACACCAAGGGCATCCACTCGCGGCTGCGCGCGTTCGGCGAGCTGGTCCGCGACGGCAAGCTCGACGTCGAGGACGCGGTGTTCGTGCAGGTGGCGACCCCGTCACGCGAGCGGGTCGAGCAGTACCGCATCCTGCGCGACGACATCGAGCTGCTGGTGGGCCGCATCAACGGCGACCACGGTCGGATCGGCCGCCCGGCCATCTCCTACCTCCACTCCTCCTACCCGCGCGAGGAGATGGCAGCCCTCTACCGCGCCGCCGACGTGATGGTGGTGACGCCGTTCCGCGACGGCATGAACCTCGTCGCCAAGGAGTACGTCGCCTGCCGCCTCGAGGACGACGGCGCGCTGGTGCTGTCGGAGTTCGCCGGCGCCGCGGCCGAGCTGCGCCAGGCCTGGCTGGTGAACCCCTACGACATCGACGGGATGAAGGCCGCCCTGCTCGAGGCGTTCGCGGCGGACGAGAAGGAGACCGGGCGCCGGATGCGCGCCATGCGCAAGACGGTCGTGCAGCACGACGTCGCCCGGTGGGCGCACGACTTCCTCAGCGAGCTCGAGCAGCTGCCGGACCACCACGACAAGACCGTGCGCCGCTCGCGGGCGCGCTGACCCCTCCCCCTGCGGGACAGCTCAGCCCGGCGGCTCCTCGTCGGCGGCGCGGTGGGTCGCGTCCTGCGCCACCATGAGCGCCTCGACCTCCTTGACCAGCCGGGCGCCGAGGCGCGGCCACGAGGGGTCGTAGCCGTAGGCCTCGGCGAGGCCGACGGTCGACCTCGTGCCGTCGACCAGGTCGACGTCACCGGGCCCGATCAGGCCCGGGTGCACGACCCCGACCGCCTCCGAGACCTTCAGCAGGTCGCGGCGCAGCGAGCGCACGTAGTTCGCGACCCGCTCGCTCTTGAGCGTGACGTCGAGGCCGCGGGTGTAGCGCGGGTTCTGCGTGGCCACCCCGACCGGGCAGTGGTCGGTGTGGCACTTCTGCGCCTGGATGCACCCGAGCGCCATCATCGCCTCGCGCCCGACGTTGACCAGGTCGGCCCCCAGCGCGAAGGCCACCACGGCGTTCTCCGGGATCCCGAGCTTGCCGGCGCCGACGAAGACCACGTCGTCGGCGATCCCGGCCTGCGCGAAGCGCCGGTGGACCTCGGAGAACGCGATGCGGAAGGGATAGGCGACGGAGTCGGCGAAGATCATCGGCGCGGCGCCCGTGCCGCCCTCTCCCCCGTCGATGTTGACGAAGTCGACGCCGCGGCCGCCGCGCGCCATCTCCTCGACGAGCTCGTCCCACATCGTGAGGTTGCCGACGGCCGACTTGATGCCCACCGGCAGGCCGGTGGCCGCGGCGACCTCCTCGACGAAGTCGAGCATCGAGTCGACGTCGCCGAAGACCGCGTGGCGGCTCGGCGAGGCGCAGTCGACCCCCTCGGGGATGCCGCGGATCTCGGCGATCTCCCGGCTGACCTTCCCTCCCGGGAGCATCCCGCCCAGGCCCGGCTTCGCACCCTGGCTGAGCTTGACCTCGATCGCGCGCACCGGTGCCGACTGGACCAGGTCGACGAGCCGCGCGAGGTCGAAGCGGCCGCGCTCGTCGCGGCAGCCGAAGTAGGACGTGCCGATCTGGAAGACGATGTCGCCGCCGTGACGGTGGTGGGACGAGAGGGCGCCCTCGCCGGTGTTCTGCAGGCAGCCCGCGGCAGCGGCGCCGCGGTTGAGGGCCTCGACGGCCTTCCCGGACAGCGAGCCGAAGCTCATGCCGGAGATGTTGACCACCGACCCCGGCCGGAAGGCGTGCGTACGCCCGCGGGCGGCGCCGAGCACCTTCGCGCAGGGCAGCCGGATCTCCTCCTGGGCGTGCGGCATCACCGCCGCCCCGGGACCGGTGAAGGTGCGGTGCTTGATGATCGGGTAGCCCTCGACCCGCTCGACGTCGTTGTCGGTGCCGAAACCGAAGTAGTTGTTCTCCAGCTTGGAGCTCGCGTAGACCCAGCTGCGCTGGTCGCGGCTGAAGGGCCGCTCCTCGTCGTTGCTGGTGACGATGTACTGGCGCAGCTCGGGCCCGACGCGCTCGACCAGGAACCTGCCGTGCCCGATGACCGGGAAGTTCCGCAGGATGGCGTGACGGGTCTGCACCAGGTCGTGCACGGCGGTCGCCGCCGCGGCGACGGCCGAGCCGCCCAGGATCGCGTACCTCCACCTCATGGGACGTTCCTAGCCGTCCGGGGTGGGGTTGTCGAGGATCAGGCGAGCTCGCCGCGCGCGATGCTCACACCCGAGTGGGTGGGGTCGCCGTCGTCGGGCTCCACGGAGATGTCGAGGATGCGGTAGCCCTCGTCGATCAGCCGGCGCGGCACCTCGAACGTCCCGTCGTCGCCTCGGGGCAGGAAGCCGAGGGCGACCATCCGCTTGCCGTCGAGGTTGATCAGCCAGACCTCGTGGTAGCCCTGTTCGCCACCGAGCTCGCGGGCGCGGACCGACACCCGGACGACGTCGTCGGGGGCGTCGAAGGCCTCCACGTCCCCGCGGGGCGCGTCGCTGTCGAGCGCGGTCAGCGCCGCGCTGGCGACGACCGCCCCGGGGGGATCGGGGTCCGGCTCGGGTGCGGCGGCCGGGTCGTCGGCGGTCCAGCGTCCGAGGCCCAGCCCGGCGACGAGCCCGATGACCGCGGCGGCCGTCGCGAGCCACAGGGGCACGGACGTACGCCGGCGCAGCGGCACGGGGGCGGACGGCGCCGTCGGCAGCGCACCGTCGGCGAGCGCCTCGGCGAGCACCCGCTCGCGCAGGTCGGCAGGGGCGGCGACCAGCGGGTCGGCCCCGGTGGCAGCACGGGTGGAGCGGAGCGCGTCCAGGGCCGCACCGCACTCGGGGCACGTGCTGACGTGGGCGTGCACCGACGCGCGGACCGCGTCGGGCTCGAGGACGAGGTCGGCCAGGGTGTCGGGGTCAGCGTGAGCCATGGCGCACCTCCTCGAGGACGCGGTGGAGCTGGGCGAGGCCGCGGCGCAGGTGGCTCTTCACGGTGCCGAGCGGCAGCCCGGTCGTCGCGGCGATGTCGGAGTGGGGTCGGTCGTGCCAGAAGGCGAGGAGCAGGACCGTGCGGCGGGGCTCGTCCATCTCGTCGACGAGCTGGCGCACGACGAGCCGCTCGGCGAGCGCGGAGTCGGTGGCGACGGACTCGTCGGGCGTGGTGACGGCGGCGACCGCGTGGACCTTGCGGGCGTCCCGCGCACGGGCCGCGCGGGCGTCGGCGACCTTGTGGCGCGCGATGCCGACGAGCCAGGCGGGGAAGGTGCTGGGGCCAGGGGTGATCGTGGCCCGGCTGCGCCAGGCGGCCACGAAGACCTGCTGGGTGACGTCCTCGGCGTCGTGGGGGTCACCGAGGGCGCGGACCGCGAAGGTGTGGACCAGGCCGGACCAGCGGTCGAAGACCGCGCCGAGCGCGGCCTCGTCGCCGTCGCGGAAGCGCAGCGCGAGGGCCTCGACCGACTCCTCGGGCGCCTCCTCGAGGACTGTTGCTCCCACCACGGCACCACCGTAGCGGTGGCCCGACCGGGTGGGGAGCCTGACGACGGTCATCGCGCTCCCCTCCCGGTCCGGCCTCGTGCCGGTCCTGCTGGACGTGCTGGACGGTGCAGCCCGGGGCCCGCACGGGCCCCGGGCGCGACCTCACAGGTCGACCGACCTCAGAGGTCGAAGGGGCGCAGCACGCGGTCGATGCCGTGCGCGATCTGCTTGTTGCCCTTGTTGAGGTCGAGCGCCTTGAGGATCGCCTGCGGGTCCTCGGCGTTCTTGTCGCGGTCCTTGAGGGTGACCGAGACCTTCGGCTTCATCTTGACCTTGACCTTGATCTTGCTGCCCTCGGCGGTGGTGAGCTTGGCGCCGTTGGCCTTGAGCACCTTCGCGCTGGTGAGGGTCTTGCCCGGGATGACGTGGTAGAGCAGGACCTGCTCGATCGCGTCGACGCCGGCCGCGGCGACGAGGGTGTCGAAGATCTTCTTCTCGCTGCGGATCTTCGTGCCGGTGAGGTCCTGGGCCAGCTTGCGGAAGGCCTGGTCGGTGGGCGCGAAGACGGTGAGGCGCTTGGAGCCGTCGGTGACGAGGGCGACCGGCGAGTCCGGCTTGGCCGTGACCACGGCCAGCGCGGCCTGCGTCAGGATGTCGAAGTCGTTCTTGTCCTTGTCGAACTCGTCGTTGTCCGACAGCAGCAGGCCGGCGAGGCTGTCCTCGCCGGCGGCCTTCTGCGTGGCGGGCGCGGCGTTCGCAGCGGGAGCGGTCGCCTGCACGGCACCGAGCGCGAGGGCCGAGGCCGCGAGCAGAGCGGGTACGCGTCGCTTCATGGTGGGGGTCCTTCCGTCGGGGGCGCCGTCCGCGCCCGTCACCCCCTTCTCGGACGACGACCCCGCCCCGGATGCACCTACCCGTAGATTTCTTCCATGGACCTCATCCCGAAGCCCGACCAGCTGGTCTCGGCGGCGGGCAACGTCGCCCACTCCCTGCTCTACGGCGGCGTCGCGGACCTGCGGCCGATGCCGCGGACCCTCATCGACGACGGCGAGCTGCGGGAGGTCTACCACTACCGCCCGGACCGCGACGTCGCGCCGACCGGCGACCCGGTCCTGCTGGTCACCCCGCTCGCCGCGCCGTCGCTGTGTTTCGACCTGCGCCGCGGCTGCTCGCTCGTCGAGCACCTCGTCGGCCTCGGTCGGCCCACCTACCTCGTGGAGTACGGCCAGGTGTCGTTCCGCAACCGCTCGCTCGGGATGGAGCACTGGGTCGACGAGGTGCTGCCCGAGGCGGTCCGCGCCGTCCACGATCACTCGGGCGGGCGTCCGGTCCACCTGGTCGGCTGGAGCCTGGGCGGCATCTTCGCCCTGCTCGTCGCCGCCGACCGCCAGGACCTGCCGATTGCGTCGCTGACCGTGGTCGGCTCCCCGGTCGACGTCACCAAGGTGCCGCTGGTGGCGCCGGTCCGCCCACTGCTCAACCTCACCCAGGGCCGGGGCGCGATCACCCGGGCCTACCGCGCGCTCGGCGGCGTCCCGACCCCGCTGGTGAACTGGGCCTTCACCGCGGCCTCGGCCCAGAAGGTCGTCACCAAGCCGCTCGCGGTGCTCACGCACCTCGACGACACCGACTACCTCGCGCAGATGGAGGCGGTCACCCGGTTCATGAACAGCATGACCGCCTACCCGGGGCGCACGTTCGGCCAGCTCTACCACCGCTTCGTCAAGGGCAACGCGCTCGCGCGCGGCCGGATGGAGATCGGGGACCGTACCGTCGACCTCGCCGACGTCGACGTCCCGGTCCTGGTGTTCGCCGGCAACACCGACGGGATCGCCCCGCTGCCCGCCGTACGCGCCGTGGTGCCGCTGCTGGCCGGGTCGCCGGAGGTCCGGTTCGAGGTGGTGCCCGGCGGCCACCTCGGGATGCTCACCGGGCGGGCCGCCCGCACGACCACGTGGACCGCGGTCGACGCGTGGGTCGCGCAGTGGTCGGCCGCCGCGACCGCGAGGAAGGCCGTGAAGAAGGCCCCTGCCAGGAAGGCGGCAGCGAAGAAGACCGCTGCCAGGAAGACCGCCGCCAAGAAGATCGCCGCCACGAAGACCGCCACCACGAAGACCGCCACCACGAAGACCGCCGCCAAGAAGGCGCCGGCCAAGAAGGCGCCGGCCAAGAAGGCGTCTGCTGCCACCATCGGGTCCAACCCGTCGCGCCGCTACGGCTCAGGTGGGTCGCGGGCACTCGGCCAGCGGTGATCCGACCGCACGGGCACGGCCGGGCCTAGAGTGCGGGCCATGCGCGCCACGGGGACGACACCGACCGGTGTGCCCGGCACCTCGCTGCCGCGCTCGGTGCGGATCGGCTACGGCAGCGGCTCGGTCGCGACGGGCGCCTTCGGCACCGTTCCCGGCCTGATGCTGCTGCCCTACCTGACCGACGAGCTCGGCATCGCGGCCCTCTGGGCGGGCGTGATCGTCTTCCTGCCGAAGGCGTGGGACGTCGTGCTCAACCCGGTCGCGGGTCGGGTGAGCGACCGCACCGTGGATGCGGCCGGTCCCCGGCGCCCGTGGCTGTTGCGGGCCGGCATCATGCTGGCCGGCGCCTTCGCCCTGATCTTCGCGGCGCCCGACCTGGGCAGTGCCGCGCTGGAGGCCGGATGGGTGCTGGTCTTCTTCGTGCTGGCCGCGTCAGCGTACGCGTTCTTCCAGGTGCCGTACGTCGCGATGCCGGCGGAGATGACCTCGTCCTACGACGAGCGCACGCGGGTGATGACGTGGCGGGTGGCGATCCTCGCCTTCACGATCATGCTCGCGGGCGCGACCGCGCCGGTGATCCGCGACGCCGTGGGCGGCCGCGACGGCTACCGCGTGATGGGCGTGGTGATGGCCGCGATCATCGTCGTCGGCGTGCTCAGCGCCTGGTGGGGCACCCGGGACGCGCCGGTCGGCGCGGTCGCGGCCGGGGCGGGCTCGCTGCGCGAGCAGCTGCGCGTGGTCGGGCAGGCCCGCGACTTCAGGGTCCTGCTGACCACCTTCGTCGTGCAGGCACTCGCCACCGGCTGCATGCTCGCCGGGGTCGACTACCTCGCCGGCGACGTGCTCGGCAGCACCGGCGCGTCGACCGTGCTCTTCGTCTGCTTCGTCGGCCCGGCGCTGCTGCTGACGCCCGCGTGGGCCGCCCTCGGCACCCGCATCGGCAAGCGCCGCGGCTACGTCATCGCCTCCGTCGTCCTGGCGACCGGGGCGCTGCTCGCCGCCACCGCGCGGGTGGCCCCTCCCGCGGTGGTCTTTGCCGCGACCGCCCTCGTCGGCGTCGGCTACGCCGGCTGCCAGGTCTTCCCGATGGCGATGCTGCCCGACGCCGCCGCCGTCGACTCCGCCCGGACCGGTGAGAACCGGACCGGGGTCTACACCGGCGTCTGGACCGCCGGCGAGACCCTGGGCCTCGCGCTCGGCCCGGCGGTCTTCGCCATCGTGCTCGCCCTCGGCGGCTACCTCTCCAGCGAGGGCCGGGAGCTCGACCAGCCCGACTCGGCGCTGACCGCGATCACCCTCGGCTTCTCGGTGCTGCCGGCCGCACTGACCCTGCTCAGCCTGTGGTGGCTGCGCCAGTACACGCTCGACGCCGCCGCGGTGGCGGCCGCGGAAGGAGCCCTCGATGGATGACGACCCGAGCCGGACCAGCCCCCTGGAGCGGCTGCGGGCGCTCCAGGGCGCCGACCTCCCGGTCCACGGTGGCCGCACGCTCGCCTACGTCTACGACTCGGGCGAGCCCGAGGTCGACCGGGTCGCCCGCGAGGCGGTGGCCGCGTACGCCGCGTCGAACGCGCTCGACCCCACCGCGTTCCCGTCGCTGCTGCAGATGGAGAACGAGCTGGTCGGGTTCACCTGCGACCTCCTCGACGCGCCCGGCTCCGCGGTCGGCACGGTCACCTCGGGCGGGACCGAGTCGATCCTGCTGGCCGTGCAGGGGGCGCGGGACAGCCGGCCCGACGTGGCCCGACCCCGGATGGTGCTGCCCGCCACGGCCCACGCCGCCTTCCACAAGGCCGCTCACTACTTCGGCGTCGAGGCCGTGCTCGTGCCGGTCGGTGCCGACTTCCGCGCTGACCCGCAGGCGATGGCCGCCGCGATCGACGACGACACCGTGCTGGTCGTCGTGAGCGCACCGTCGTACGCCCACGGCGTGGTCGACCCGGTCGGCGAGGTGGCCGCGGCGGCGGCCGCGCGCGGGGTGCGCTGCCACGTCGACGCCTGCATCGGCGGCTGGGTGCTGCCCTACGCCGCCCGGCTCGGGCGCGCGGTGCCGGCGTGGACGTTCGCGGTCGAGGGCGTCACCTCGATCTCGGTCGACACCCACAAGTACGCCTACGCCCCCAAGGGGACGTCGGTCCTCGTGCACCGCGACGCCGGCCTCCGCCGACCGCAGTTCTTCGCCTCGGCGGCGTGGCCCGGATACACGATGCTCAACGCCACCACCCAGTCCACCCGGTCCGGCGGTCCGGTCGCCGGCACGTGGGCCGTGGTCCAGGAGATCGGCGACGAGGGCTACCTCCGCCTCGCCGGTCGGGCGCTCGACGCCGTCGACGCGATCGTGGGGATGGTCGAGGACGAGCCGGCGCTCCGGCTGGTCGTCACGCCCGACTCCACGCTGGTGACGCTGGCCACCGACGCGTCCTGCGACCCGTTCACGCTGACCGACGAGCTGGTGGCCCGCGGGTGGTACGTCCAGCCGCAGCTGTCCTTCGGCGGCGACGGACCGACGGTCCACCTGTCGGTGAGCGCCGGCACGCTCGCGCACGTCGACGAGCTGCGCACCGCGCTGCGGGAGTCAGTCGCGGCAGCGCAGGCCGCCGGCCCGGTGGCCGTCGACCCCGGCGTGGTCGCGTTCATCGAGGCCCTGGACCCGGCGTCGCTCGGCGACGACGACTTCGACGGCCTGCTCGCGGCGTCCGGCCTCGTCGGGGCGTCCGCCGACGGGGGGCTCGAGCTGCCCACCCGGATGGCCGAGGTCAACGCGATGCTCGACGTCGCCTCCCCGGCGATGCGCGAGGCGCTGCTGGTGGCGTTCCTCGACCGGTTGCAGCGCCCCGCGCGAGGGGAGGTCTGATGGGCGCGCTCGCGGGCCTCGTGGAGAAGGGGCGTGTGGCGCCCGACTGGGCCGAGGCGCTGGCGCCGGTCGACGAGCAGATCGCCGCGATGGGCCGGTTCCTGCGCGACGAGGAAGCCGCCGGTCGCGGCTACCAGCCGTCCGCCGACCGGGTGTTCCGCGCCTTCGAGCGCCCGCTCGCCGACGTACGCGTCCTGGTCGTGGGCCAGGACCCCTACCCGAACCCCTCGCACCCGATCGGGCTCAGCTTCGCCGTCGAGCGGCACGTCTGGCCGCTGCCGCCGAGCCTGCTGAACATCTACGTCGAGCTGCGCGACGACCTCGGGATCGTCCCGCCGAAGCACGGCGACCTCTCGGCGTGGGCCGACCAGGGCGTGATGCTGCTCAACCGCGCGCTGACCGTGCGGCCCGGCGACTCCAACAGCCACCAGGGCAAGGGCTGGGAGGCCGTCACCGAGCGCGCGATCACGGCGCTCGCCGCGCGCGGCGGACCTCTGGTCGCGGTGCTGTGGGGGCGGCACGCCCAGTCGCTCAAGCCGCTGCTGGGATCGGTGCCGACGGTCGAGTCGGTCCACCCCTCCCCGCTCAGCGCGCGACGCGGGTTCTTCGGCTCCCAGCCGTTCAGCACGGCGAACCGGCTGCTCGAGGAGCAGGGAGCGGCGCCGGTCGACTGGACGCTGCCGGCGTACGACGACGTCCCCGAGCGTCCGGCCCCGCGGCGGTAGTCCAGTGGCCAACGGTCGTCGAGACGACGTGCTGACGACCGTTTGCCACTGGACTACCCCGGGAATATAGTTGAAACCCGGACTATTGAGGTGACCATGACCGACGCGACCGCCGCCACCATGCCCGCCCTCTACATCGGGCACGGCGCCCCGCCGCTGCTCGACGACCCGACGTGGTCCGGGCAGCTCGCCGCGTGGGCGCAGGACCTCCCCCGACCGAAGGCGATCCTCATCGTCAGCGCCCACTGGGAGTCCGCTCCGGTCAGCCTGACGGCCAGCGGCGCCCCGCTCGTCTACGACTTCGGCGGGTTCGCGCCGAAGTACTACCAGATGACCTACGAGACGCCGGACGCCACGGCGCTCGCGCAGCGGGTGGCGGCGATGATGCCGAGCACCGAGCCGGTCCACCAGCACGCGTCGCGCGGGCTCGACCACGGCGCGTGGGTGCCGCTGAAGATCATGTACCCCGAGGCCGACGTCCCGGTCCTGCAGATGTCGCTGCCGACCGACGACCCGGAGCGCCTGATGCGCCTCGGCGAGCGGCTGCGGCCGCTGCGCGAGGAGGGCGTCCTCATCGTCGGCTCCGGCTTCCTCACCCACGGCCTGCCCTTCCTCACCGAGTGGCGCATCGACGCCGCCGTGCCGGGCTGGTCGCGCGACTTCGACCTCTGGGCGGCCGACGCGATCGGGCGTGGCGACATCGACACCCTCGCCGACTACCAGGCCAAGGCGCCCGGCATGCCGTACGCCCACCCGACCGTCGAGCACTACACTCCGCTCTTCGTGACGCTCGGCGCCGCGACGAGCGCCGACCGACCGGCGACGCAGGTGATCGACGGCTACTGGATGGGGCTGTCCAAGCGCTCGCTGCAGGTCGCCTGAGCCTGCCGACTACAGTCGAGGGGTGCGCGTCCTCTCGATCCAGTCCCACGTCGCCTACGGCCACGTCGGCAACTCCGCGGCCGTCTTCCCCCTCCAGCGCCTCGGCCACGAGGTGTGGCCGGTGCTGACGGTGAACTTCTCCAACCACACCGGCTACGGCGCCTGGCGTGGTCCGCTGATCCCCGCCGAGGACGTCGCCGCGGTCATCACCGGCATCGGCGAGCGCGGCGCCTTCGAGACCTGCGACGCCGTCCTGTCCGGCTACCAGGGCTCGCCGGAGATCGCCGACGTGATCGTCGACGCGGTCGCCCAGGTCAAGGCCGCCAACCCGGCCGCGACCTACACCTGCGACCCGGTGATGGGCAACGCGACCTCGGGCTGCTTCGTCAACCCGGCGATCCCCCCGAAGTACCGCGAGACGGTCATCCCGGTCGCCGACGTGCTCACGCCCAACCAGTTCGAGCTCGGCTTCATCACCGACCGCGACGCGCTCAGCGGACCCTCGTCGCTCGACGCGATCCTCGCGGCCGTCGACGAGGTGCGCGCGCTCGGACCGTCCACCGTGCTGGTGACGTCGGTCGACCGCGAGGGCGCCGACGACGACGTGATCGAGATGCTCGCCGTCACCGCCGACGGCGCGTGGCTGGTCAGCACCCCGCGCCTGCCGATGAAGGCCAACGGGTCCGGAGACATCACCGCTGCCCTCTTCACCGCCCACCTGAAGGCGACCGGCTCCCCCGCCGACGCGCTCGCCCGCACCGCCTCGTCGGTCTTCGCGGTGCTGAAGGCGACCCTCGACTCCGGCGAGCGCGAGCTGCGGCTGATCGCTGCCCAGGACGCGATCGCCAGCCCTGCCAGCGAGTTCGCGGTGGAGCAGGTGCGCTGAGGCTTCCCCATGGGATGTGGGGAACTGCCGCACCTCCCTCACGCAACGGCGTACGGGAAGTGCGCTTCCGGCAACATCCCATGGTGGAGCAACAGTGAGCGGAGCCGGTGACAGGAATCGAACCCGCGACATCATTATTACAAGTAATGCGCTCTACCAACTGAGCTACACCGGCGCACGCCTCGCGGCGCGGCGGCCATCCTAGGCGAGGTCCGACTCCGCGTTGCCACCCGGCGACCAGCGCACGGTGGAGATGATCGCGTCGAGCAGCTCGAGGAGCGCGGGCGCGGTCTGGTCCCAGATCACGGGCGCGGCGAAGGAGAACACCGTCGTGGCGTCGGTTGCCGGCGCGGTCAGCCAGTAGTCGGCCCGGAGCACGGGTCGGTCGACCTCGCTGTCGGCGGTCGGGGCCTGGGTGCTGAGCACTCGTACGATGCCGAGCTCGTCGTCGCCCCAGGACGAGACGGCTGCGTTCGGCTCCGCACTCCGCAGCGAGACCGCGAGCGCCTCAGCCGAGGCCAGCGCACCACCCTGCGCGGACAGCCGTGGTGGAAGCGTGGGCTCGTAGATGCCGAGCGTCAGGGGGACGGGAGCACCCGGCACCACCTCGATCGCGAAGTGGAACGCGCGAGCGCCCGCCTTGGTGGCCTCCGCGGCCGCTGCGGAGACCCGCTCCTGGACGTCGCGTCGCAGCACGGCGAGCTCGTCGCCGGGGCAGAGCGAGCGTGCCATCGACCTGACGGACGCCGTCGTGGCCTCGGGCGTCTCCAGCGGTACGCGCCACCAGCGGCCGGGCAGGGCGAAGGTGGGCATCTCGGTGGCGACGGTCGGCGAGGTGGTCATGCGACATCTCCTCCTGCGGCGGGACGCACGCGACGAGCGACCTCAAGGCACGCACCGGCGATGTCCTCGAATGCCGTCAGGTCGGACGTGCTGAGCTCGAGCCTGACGGAGACAGCCGTCGCGGGATGAGCGACCACGACCGCGCACCGCTCGTGAAGCACCGTTCCGTCGGCGGCACGCGGGTCGGTCATGAGGTCCTGGCAGCTCACCGCCGGCGTACGACGAGACTCGTGCATCCGCACGTCGCGCGACAGCACGGCGCCCGGGAGGCGAGCGCTCCGCAACGCCTCCGCCAGCCCGCCCACGTCGACCAGTGGACCTACCTCGACCCATCCCGCAGCGATCACGCGTGACGCGACGTGAGGGTCGGCATCCATGACGGCCACGCCGTAGCGCCCCGTGTCCAGCGGCCGGCCTGCGAAACGGGCCAGGTCGGTACGCAGCCGCTCGGCCAGGTGCAACGGGCGCCCGGGCTCCGACACGACCGAGTCCACCCAGGCATCGGCCGACGCGTCGGGAGACTTCACCCGCCACCCGTCCGGGAGGGAGATCTCGACCTCCAGTCCCCTCATCGCACCGCTCCAGCGACGACGGGCGCGTCCCCGACGAAGTCAGGACCGAAGTTCTTCGTCATGATGCTCTGGGCGTCGACGCTCGAGAAGTCGGTGCCCACGGCGGACACGTCGTGACTGGCCAGGTCGTCCGTGGTCCACACGTGAGACGGGCTTCCCAACGTGTCGAGCCAGGAACCGAACGCGTCCTCCGCTTCGTCCTTCGCTTGGTCCACTCCCACCTTGACGACAGCCTTCTGCCCTTCGTCCCACAGGATCGACCCCACTTTGTAGCGTGCCACCGAGTCGCTGAGACCCTGTTTGACCGTCAGACCCTCGAACAGGTTCGGTGGCTTGCTGGGCGTCTTCCCGGTGAGTGCCTTGCCTGCCTTGAGGAGCGAGCCCGCAGCGATGAAGAGCATCTTCGCAGCGAACTCACCCAGGCTCGACTCGCCGATGAGGAGTTGGAGGGTCGCAGTGATCACGCTGACGACCTTGATGATGCGCCCGACTGCAGCCAGAGCGAGTCCCACCGCCTGGAGACCCGGCACGAAGGCGACGATGACTCCGACCACTGTCATGATGTCGCCCACGACCGACAGCACCGTGGTGATCGCCTCGAGAGTGGGCACGAGGAACCGGTCCTTGAAGTTCTTGAAGTGATCCCCGAACGTGTCGTTGAGCTTGCTCCGCTTGTTCGCGGCGCTGATGCGGTTCATCGCCTCGAGCGCGGCCCTGTCCCCGTCGGCGCGGGCCTGCTCGTACTCACCACGCGCGGCGGCCGCGGCCGCCGCGTGCTCCATGGCGCGGGACTTCGCCCGCTGGTAGGCGAGGTCGGCGGCAGTCCGCTCCTCCGGCGTGGCGAGCGGGTTGGCCGCCAAGGCGATCGAGGCCGCCTTCAGCGTCGCGGCCTTGCCGGCCGTCCCGGTGACGTCCGTGTGACCGTTGGCGTTGATCGCGCGCAGTGCGCGCTGCTGCGCGGCATCGAGCTTGGGCGCGTACTCGACCAGGGCCTGCCCTGCCTCGTGGAAGCGGGAGCGGGAATCGTCCATCACGAGGGCGAGGTCGTCGGCGTTGCGGCGAACGGCGTCGATCGCTTCGCTGCGGTAGGTCGAACCGTCGTTCATGCGTCGCAGGGCCGCCGCTGCCTTGCGCATGTTCTCCGCGGCTGCGACCAGCCTCTGCCCCTCGGCCTTGACCCGATTCGGGTCCCCCGGAAGGGGGTTCATGTCCCACATGGGCTGCTCCTCACTGCTTGCGAAGCTGCGACGTCATCAGGCCGTCGACCTCGTCGAATGTCCTGTCGATCTCGCCCAGCGCCTGCCACACGGTGTCCATGGCGGTGACGATCTCGCCTCGCCGGAGGTCCCAGGAGGACGACAGCTCGGCCACCCGTCCTGCGAGACCACCGTGACCCAGAGCCGAGCCGAAGTCCTCGAGACGGGACACCTCGCCGAGCGCGATGCTCGCGAAGAGGACCTCGTTCTTGAGCCCGGTGAGCTCGCTGTCCGAGATCCTCAGCTCTGTTCCGGCCACGATGAACCTCAGGCCTGGCCGCGGATCGCGTTGGAGAGCGACGTGTCGGTCTCCTGGAGCGACGTGGCCGCGCTGCGGAGGAACTCGGCGAAGCCGGTGAGCGACTCGATGGCGTTCGTGGTGTTGGTGACGTAGGTGTCGAACTGCTCGTTGTAGGCACCGGACGCGGCGTCGGTCTGGAACCCACCGGCGATGAGCTCGTCGACGGCGCGGCTCAGGTCGCTGATCTGCTGGTTGAGGGCGTCACGGCCGCCGTCGATCACGCCGGCGACGCGGTTGAGGTCTTCGTAGGTGACGTTGAGGTTGGCCATGGTGGCGTCCTTTTCGGGAGGTCCGGATCGACTGGTCCGGGAGATGGGTCGAGCCTAGGAATCACTGGAGCTGGTGGCGATGGGGAGCAGTCCCCACCTAGGGAAGCGGCAGCTGGACGCGGACCACCTTCCCTTCGAGCACGGCGAAACCACGTCCCTGCGGGAACTCTCGTCGGGGTACACGCGGGAAGGGTGTCCGCAGCAGCGGCGTCCCTTCGTCCCCGTCGGGCTGGAGGACCAGTCCCGTGCGGCCGCTCTTGAACTCTGCGTAGATGAACATCGACGACGCCCACGAGCTGGCTTCGGACTCGCCGATGATCATGTGGTCCGAGCGCTTCACGGCGCGGACGAGGTCGACGATGGCAGGGTCCGCGGGCGACGACGCGTGCTCGGCGAGCCCCTCCACGACCACGACGTACTTGTCGTGGGTGATCTCCGGGAGCCGGTTGGCGAGCTCCTTGGCCGTCTCCGCCACGTCGGCGGGCGTGACGGCGACCTGGTCCCAGTCGATGAGGTTCGGCAGCGCCGAGCGCCGGTTGCCGAGATAGACGAGGGTGGTCGTCGGGTCTGCGCGGCGGATCGCCTTGACCATCGCCGTCAGCGCCGTCGTACGCCCGCTCTGCGGACCGCCACTGATGAGGAAGGTGCCCGTGGGCCGGAACCCGATCGGACCGAGGGTCTCGTCGGACACGCCGAGCACGGGTGCTCCTCCGACCGACGCGGGCAGCGAGTCGAGCGGGACCTCGCTGGGAAGCGTCTCGATCGGGGCGACCGGGACACGACCGCGGCGCTCCATTGCCCGGGCCAGCTTGCCGATGGCCTGGGCCTGGTCCGAGGCGTTGCGGGAACCGCCGAGGATCGCCACCTGGACCTCGTGGCCGTCGACCACGGCACGGCCGGGCGGTGAGGTCGACGTCACCACGTCGTCGGGGACGTCGAGCGACATGTACATCGCCTCCTCCGCCAGCCGGAGCACGACACGGCGCGGAACGCTGGCGGCCACAGATCCCGGGACGGCAGCGGGACGGTCCGCGGTGAAGACGACGTGGATGCCGAGCTGTCGGCCCTCACTGAGCAAGGTCTGGAAGACGCCGTACCACTCGGCCCGTCCCATGCCCATCTCCCACTGGTCGCGGAACGACGCGAACCCGTCCACCAGCAGCAGGATCCGCGGCTCCTCGGGCCGACCGGCGTTGGCGCGGTACTCGGTGATCGACTCGGCGTCGGCGGCCCGGAAGGTCTGCGCCCGCTCGTTGGCGATGTTCCGCAGCCTGCGGAACAGTCGCACCACGCGTTCGTTGTCGTCGCCGCTGATCACGGCACCCACGTGGGGGAGCTTCTCGAGCATCCGCAGGCCGCCCGCAGCGCAGTCGATGGCGTAGACGTCGACCGGTCCTCCGCGTGGCGTGACGCCGGCGCCGGCCGCGAGGGTGCGGAGCAGGACGGACTTTCCGCTGCCGCCGGTGCCGTAGATCGCGAGGTTCCCGTCGTCGTCCGGGCGGAAGAAGACCACGTCCTGCTTCTGGTCGTCCGGCAGGTCGGCGAGGCCGAGGATCAGCTCGGTGTCGGTGCGCGGGCCCTCACCCAGGAGATTCAGGTGGTAGGCCGGTGCCAGCTCGTCGAGCCACGGTCGCTCCGGCGGCTCGACCTCCGCGAGGCGGGCCGCCTTGTCGATCGAGGCCACGAGGCGGACCTGGTCGGTCGGCCCCTGCTCCTCCGCCGTCGGTTCGTCCTCCACGTCCCGCCCGACGGGATCCCACGGGGTGTCGGAGCCGAAGCCCAGGCGGTGGATGGTGATGGTCGGGCGGACGTGCTCGTCGATGGTCCGGCCGCCGGCGTAGGCCGACTGGAACGGCGCGAGACGACCGGGACCGGTCTTCACCACGCCGCGGCCGGGGATCTCGGGATCGATCACCGCGGCGTCCGGGGTGCCGATGACGTCGGAGCTGTCGGACTCATCGGCCATCCGGAGGGCGATGCGGAGGTTGGTGTTGGCGCGCAGGTTGTCCTTGATCACGCCGGCCGGGCGCTGGGTGGCCATGATCAGGTGGATGCCGAGGGAGCGACCGCGCGCGGCGATGTCGATGACGCCGTCGACGAACTCCGGCACCTCGTTGGCGAGCGCGGCGAACTCGTCGATCACCAGCACCAGCGCCGGCGGGCACTCCGGGTCACCCCGCTTCTCCAGCTCGAGGAGGTCCTTGGCCTTCTTGGTGTTGAGCAGGTGCTCGCGGTTCCGTAGCTCGGCCCGGAGGCTGGTCAGAGCCCGGCGGACGAGGTGGCTGTTGAGGTCGGTCACGAGGCCGACGCAGTGCGGGAGGTTCACGCAGTCCGCGAAGGCCGCACCGCCCTTGTAGTCGACGAAGAGGAACGTGACGCGGTCGGGGCTGAACTCGGCCGCCATGCCGAGCACCCAGGCCTGGAGGAACTCGCTCTTGCCCGAGCCCGTCGTCCCGCCCACGAGGGCGTGCGGACCCTGCGCACGGAGGTCGAGGTGCATGGCGTCGACCCCGGAGGCGCCGACCAGCGCCCGGAGACTGCCCGCCCGGGCGCGGGACTTGCGTGCCGCCGCGCCGCGCTGACGCAGGGACCCGTTCTGGCGCCACCGGTCGACGACAGCGGCCGACGAGTCGACGAGGTCGTCACCGAGCAGCGAGACCAGCGGCACCTGCTGCGGCAGGTCGCTGGCGTCCGCGACGAGCGCACCCGAGTCGACGAGCGGCGTCAGCGCGCGGGCGAACCTCTCCGCGTGCTCGACGCTCACACCCTCGACCGCGGCCGGCGAGACCACGACACCGTGCCGGACGAAGTGGATCGCACCGTCACCGAGCCCGCCCGTCACGTCGACGAAGGTGCGGCACACGGCCGGGAGATCGGCTGCTCGCGGTGCGACCCAGATAGGGAGCACCCCTGCCTCGGCCGCGCGCTCGGAGAGCTGCACCAGGCGGGCCCGGTCCGCAGGCGCCTCGCTCTCGACTACGACGACCACGACCGGCGAGACGGCTGCCTCGGGATCCGACGCCCCGCCCTCACTGGAGCCGATGCTCCCGCCGGTGCGGGTGGCACGCGGCTCGGCACCGAGCGGCCCTCGCGGGGTCGGCCCGGCCGCGGCCGCGCGCCCGAGCCGTACGGCGACGAGCTCCTCGAGCTGCGCCACCACCTGGCCCGCCGTGGCCGCGCTGTCCGCGAGGTGCGTGCCGCTGATCGGGCTCTGCGGAGAGCTGGTGTGAGGAAGCCACGCCAGCCACTCGTGCTGGGGCACCGCGTGCGGAGGAGCGAGAGCAGTGACGACGAGCTCGGCCGGCGAGTGGAGTCCCGTGAGCTGGACCAGCAGGCCGCGCAAGGCGTCCGCCACCTCGGTCTGGCCGCCGACGACACCGAGCGCGCCGGAGGCGAGGAGGTCCTCGATGACTGGCACGCCGTCGATGTGACGGAACTCCGACTCGACGTCCATGAGTCGCTGCGTGTACTCCGGGAGACCTTCGTCGCTGGGGCCGGCGCCGGCGATGGTGTTGCGCGACGGGAGCCGGCCGAGACCGAGCCGGACGTGGAGGAAGTTCCAGTGCTCCGGGCGCCGAGTCCACAGCAGCGGACTGCGGTCGAAGCCTGCCTGGTAGACGTCCGAGACGCGAGGGGCCTCGGCCTGGCGAACCTCCCGCTCGCGCGGCACCTCGCCCGTCAGCGTCGTCCGCAGGATGTCGAGCTGTCGCTCGAACCTCTCGATGTCGCCGGCGAGCTGGCGCTTCGACCGACCCCGCGTGGTCACGAAGTTGCCGAGCATCATGAGCGGCGCCATGGCGATGAACATCAGTGAGAGCGGGTTGCGGGTGACGGCGTACATGCCGACACCCATGAGCACGGGGGCGACGAGCAGGAGCCACGGGAAGGGCTGCTGCTCGACCTCGGTGGGGACCGACGGACGGGGGTGCTCCTGGTCGAGGTAGCGCGCCTCGACCCGCGGGGACCGGCTGTGGTTGACCGCACCACCCGAGGCTTCGGGGCCCTGGCGCGGCGCCGGCGCGGCCGTCAGGGCGAACGTCAGCGTCGAGTCGCCGAGCACGACCTCCTGTCCGGGCAGCACCGTGAGCCGGGTGACGAGGCTGCCGTCGAGGCTGAGGCCGTTGGCGCTGTTGAGGTCGACCAGCTCGATGGTCGCGCCGACCTCGACGCGGGCATGGTGTTTGGAGACGAAGGGGTCGTCGAGCACGACGTCGGCCGACGGGTCCCGGCCGATGAACGACGGCCCCAGCGGGAGCCGGACCTCGCGTGGCGCATCCGGGCCAGCGACGACCCGCAGGACGGCAGCGGCCTCATGGCCCTGCGCGGAGGGCGCGGGAGTCGCGTCGACCACGGCCACTGCGCAGCCCGAGGTGAGGGACGTCTCGCCCACGGTCCGGTCGGCGGGGATCGTGACCCGCGGCGCGTCGGCGTCTGCTCCGACGCTGAGGGTGACGACGGCGTCACGCGAGGACGGAACCGGCGAGCGCACCGGGTCGACGTCGAGGAGCTCACGGGCGAGGTCCCCGACCGTGGCCGTGGCGTCGGTGGTGACGACGACGTCGGTCGCTCGACCGGCCGCGCGGACGTAGGTCAGCTTCAGCTTCATGCCAGGGACTCCACGACGAAGGAGCAGTCACCGAACGCGACGACGTCGCCGGGGTGCACGACGGTAGGCGTCCGGGTCGCCAGCCGACGTTCGCCGTCGGCGGCGCGCACCCACACGCCGTTGGTCGAGTCGAGGTCCTCGACGTGGAGCCGGTGGTCCCTGACCTCGACGCGCGCGTGGGTCTTCGACATGCTCCGCGTCGGGTCGTTGACCACCTGGGCCACGCCGCCGAGGACAGCCGAGGTCTCGGGCGCGCGGCCGAGGACCAGCGGTGCCGACCTCACCTCGAGGCTGGTGCTGCCGTCGCTGCTGCGCAGGACGTACGCCGTCGCGGGGGACGGCGCCGTCGGGGACGGCGCGGGGGCAGCGACGGTGTGGTCCACCACCGGGGCCGGGCGCGGCTCCCACCCCGGAGGGGGCGACACCAGCGTTCCCGGCGGAGCGGCAGGGGCGCCGGACGACACCTGGATCTGCTGCCGCGGATCGGGTGTGGGCGGTGTCGGCGCGACAACCCCGACCGGTGCCTCGGAGCTCGGTCCGGACGGGGGCGCGGCCGTGGCGTAGCCCGTGGCGAGGGATGGCGGCGCGACCGCTGGTGACGGAGACGGAGCGGGCCGCTCCGTGGTCCGCGCCGTGGCACCCGCCCCGTCGCGCGAGTACGACGCCGCGGCGGGAGGACGCGTGACCACCACGGTCGCAGCCGCCGTGTCGTGCCAGCCCTGGCGGCGCGGGTCGCCCTGCATGGTGAGGGCCATGACCACCACCGGGAGAAGGAACATGCTCGCGAGCCCGAGCACGAGGTTGCGCACGAAGATGCGGGCCCAACCCACCGGCGCGCCGGTGGTCGCGTCGAGCACCCAGACCCCGAGCCGTCGCTTGCCGAAGGACTGGCCGGTGGTCGCCAGCCAGCGCCACTGCACGAGCGACCAGACCACGGAGGCGACGAGCATCCAGAGGCTCGCCACCAGCATGGACGCGGTCGCGGGCACGGCGAGCAGCAGCAGGAGCGGCACGACGTACACGACGGCAGCCGTCGCGAGCGCATCGACCAGGTTCGCCGCGAGGCGACGGCCCAGGGACGCGTGGAGCGGTCCGTCGATCGGCAGGGTGGGAGCGCTCACCGGGTCACCTTCTTGTTCGTCGTCGCGGTCGCCTCGCCCAGGAGACCGCCGATGGCCGCGAGGGCTCGGCGCGGCAGGAATCCGATCGCCGCACCCACGCGAGACCCCGCGCGGCGCAGCGTCTGCCGCCACGGCACGGAGGCTGGGGACAGGACGGCGAGGGGACGACGCCACCACGGCGCCGACTTCCGCAGCCGCTTCAACGCCGTGTCGACGTCGTCCCAGTAGGCGCGGGCCTCCTCGTCGGTCGGTGCAGTGGGGCCGAAGACGTGACGGTCGGCCCTGCCCGCCAACAACAGGACACCGCTCCCGGGGACGCGGGCGTCCAGCAGGCTGCCGCTCTCCTGCCGGGTGTTGCTGTGGGGCAGGCGGATCCCGAGGTCGCGTGCGCGGTCGGCGATCTCGCGCCAGCCGCCGCTCATCCGTGCCACCGGGTCGGCGGCCCGACGCCGGCGGCGTCGGCGGGACCGCTTGACCACGAGCAGCGCCCAGAAGGGCGAGGTGAGCAGCACGGCGCCCCCGGCCACCGCGAGATAGGTGAGGATGTCGCCGATGGGGATCGGCGGCGGAGCCGGTGTGCCCTTGCCCGCGCCCTGCGGCGCCTTGTCGTCGAGGTCGTCCGGCTCGGTGGGGATGACCGGGGGCTGGACCACGTTGGGCTGCGGCTCCGGCTCGGGGTCCTCCTGCTGCTGCTGCGGCGTCCGGTCCTTGTCGGGCGTCGGCACGAAGGCCACCCAACCCGCGTCCTCGAGGTGCACCTCGACCCACGCGTGCACGTCCGCACCCTTGACGACCCCCGTCGAATCGGGCACGACGAAGCCGATGACCACCCGGGCCGGCAGGCCCTGCTGCTGGGCCGCGACGCCCATCGCCGAGGCGTACTGCTCGTCGTTGCCGATCATCTGGTCGTCGCCGACGAGATCGGTGATGCGCTTGGCGCCGTGACCGGACGGGGACGTCGCCTCCCCCTCCTTGCCGTCGCTGTAGTAGCCCTTGCGGAAGGCGTCCGCGAGGGCCGCGGCGGCCGCTCCCCCACCGGGACTGCCCGCCTCGGCCAGCCACTCCTGCACCTTCTTGGTCAGCACCGGAATGTCGGCCGGCGCCTGCGGCATCGCACCGCTCGCCGCCGCCAGCGCCTCGGGCGAGGCGGGCACTTCCGGCCGGAGCGAACGCATCTCGTAGGTCGTGCCGCGCACGGTGCCGCCGAGCTGGGCCATCGTGCCGGTCGCGTCGTTGTAGAGGACGCGGGACTGGATGGAGCCGTCGGCGCGACCGTCACGCAGCGCAACGACGCCCAGCGTCTCGCCGACCGTCGGCACCCAGGGGCCGGAGTAGTCCTCGATGGTGATCGTGACGTCCTGCTCCCCCGCCTCGTCGGGCTGGGCGCTGAGCCGCCCGAAAGTGCCCGACTGGGTGGGTGCCCCCGGTCCTCCGGCGACGTTCCAGACGATGCCGTCGAAGGTGTCCATCGTCGCGATGCGGATCCGGTCGCCGGTGGAGAGCCCGGTCGTGGTGAACATCGTCTTCTCGCCCAACGCCCGCTCGTCGTAGTAGGCGCGGTAGCGCACGAGCGGGCTCGGGTAGTCCATCGGGTCGAACGGCGGGTCGACGTGGTCACGGAGCACCGTCCGGGTGTCACCGGCGAGGGCGGACGTCATGACGCCGGCCAGACCACCGGCCACGGCGATCACCGCGGCCGTCATGCCGAGGCGCCGTGTCCACGACACACGTACGTCGCGCGTCTCGCGCCATCGCGTCCACACAAGCAGCCCGGTCGCGAGCACGAGGCCGCGGGTGATGGTCAGGCCCGTCACCCGGTCGCCGAATGCCGCCGCGACGACGAAGGCCGCGAGGACGACGATCGCGGCGCCCCCGGGGCGCCTGCTCCGCCAGAGGAAGGCTCCTGCCGCGAGCCCCGCGACCAGCGACATCACCCACGGCACCAACAGCACCGTGCCGGTGCTGCCCAGGGGCGTGAGGAGGGTCAGGGAGTCCCGCCACGCCGACACGAGTCCGGTCACGAGCGCACTCACGGAGTCGACGTCGGGCGCGATGCCCGCCAGCGCCAGGTCAGGGACGGCCAGCGCGGGCCCGAGGAGGAGGTGGCAGCCGAGCAGCAGCAGGACGGCCGGCCAGGCACCCCAGCCGAGACGACGCGTGAGGAGGGCGACCCCGAGCCCGACGAGGGTGCCGGCCGCGACCGCCGCCAGCCACCTCCAGCCGCCGTACGCGTCGGCGAACGGGCTCGTCGCGACGGCCATCAGCAGGACCACGAGGACGACGTCGGTGGCGAGCAGGCGTCCGCCCAGGGCGGTGCGGGTCACGACGCCAACCTCCGCATCGTCCCGGCCAGATCGGCGAGGTCGGTGACGCCGGCGATGTGGAGGTCGCCCATGGTGCGTACCGATGGACGCTCGGCGGTCTCGGCGCGTACGGCGATCGTGCGCACGTCGACGGGCAGGAAGCGTCGCGCCCTGCGCAGCTCGACCGGGTCGACCAGCGAGCCGCAGACCAGCAGGACGATGCTCGCACCCGTGTTGTCGCGCGACGCCCGCCGCGTGAGGTCGGCGAGCCCGCTCGCACCAGGTGCGTAGTCGATGCCCGAGAGCTGGTCGAGGAAGGTGGTCGTCGTGCCGTTGCGCAGGCGACGGGCCGACGTCACGGCGGTCAACGTCTGACCGTCGACGAGGGTCTGGACGCCCATGGATCCGGCGATGGAGATCGCGGTCTCGAACTCCTCGTCGGAGGCGTAGTCGTCGAGCCGGGTGCTGAGCAGGACGAGGAGGTGCGATCGGCGGGTCTCCTCGAACTGGCGCACCATCAGCTGGCCCGAGCGCGCGCTGCTCTTCCAGTGGATGTAGCGCCGGTCGTCGCCGGGGACGTAGTTGCGCAGTGCGTGGAAGGCGACGTCGTGGTCGGTGATCTTGCGGACGGTCTCACCCTCGAGGTCGCGCAGGATGCCGGACGCCGATCCCTCGATCCGGACGGTTCGCGGGTGCACGTAGAGGACCTCGGCCCCGCCCAGTCGCTGCTCGCGGCGCAGCAGCCCGAGCGGATCGGCGCGCACGGCGGTCACCGGCCCGACGTCGTAGACCGCCCGACGGGCAGTGGGGATCGCGAACAGCTCCTCGTGGTCGTGGTGGCCGCGCAGGCTGGGCAGCTCGAACGCCGCACGGCCCTGGCCGATCGGCAGCTCGATCGTGACCGGGAGGGTGCGACGCGACGTGTCGTTGAGCAGGTGCAGGCGGCCGTTGGCCCGCTCGCCGACGACCACGCGGTCACGGCTGAGGTCGAGGGTCGTGACGAGCTGGTGGCCGCCGAAGATGAAGACCACGCCGACGGCCAGGAGGAGCATCCCGAACGACGCGGCGACCAGCAGCTCGGTCCAGCCGAGCCGGGTCCATGCGGCGACGGCGAGGAGCGACAACACCATGAGCACCCAGGCCGACGGCGTGACGACCTGCGTGACGGGTCGGGCGATCTCCCGCGGTCGGGCCGTCGCGGCGGCCAGCCGGTGCCGGCCCTCCAGCCAGACGGTTGCCGTACGTCGGCGCAGCGCGAGCACCCGTGACCCCGCCCCACCCCGTGCCGGGAAGATCGCCTCGCTCATCAGGCCACGCGCTCCTGGGGAGCGGGGAGCTGGCCGAGGATCCGCTCCAGCACCGACTCGGTCGTTGCGCCGCGGAACTCCTCCTCCGGGTCGAGCACCATGCGGTGCGCAAGCACGGGCACGGCGAGGGCCTTGATGTCGTCGGGGATGACATAGCTGCGACCCGCGGCAAGTGCCCACGTCCGGGCGGCACGGACGAGGGCGAGACCGGCGCGCACGCTGCAGCCCAGGACGACGTCCGGCGCCGAGCGGGTCGCCTGCGCGAGCTCCGAGACGTAGACGAGGATCGCCTGGTCGACGTGCACGCCGGCTGCGTAGTCGATCATGCTCGCCACGTGGTCGGTCGGGATGATCGGGTCGACGACGAGCCCACCACGTGCCTGCGGCGGCTGGGCGAGGATCTTCACCGTGCTCTCGTGGTCGGGATAGCCGAGCGAGGTCTTCATCAGGAAGCGGTCGAGCTGTGCCTCGGGCAGCCGGTAGGTCCCGGCCTGCTCGATGGGGTTCTGCGTCGCGATGACCATGAACGGGCGTCCCACCGCGTGGGCCTCGCCGTCGATGGTGACCTGGCTCTCCTCCATCACCTCGAGCAGCGCGGACTGCGTCTTGGGCGAGGCTCGGTTGATCTCGTCGGCCAGCACGATGTTGGCGAAGATCGGGCCCTGGTGGAACGTGAACCGCTGGGTGCCCTGGTCGTAGATCGTCACGCCGGTGACGTCGCTGGGGAGCAGGTCCGGCGTGAACTGGATCCGGGTCTGCTTGCCGTGCAGCGTCTGCGCCATCGCCCGGGCGAGCGAGGTCTTGCCGGTGCCGGGGAAGTCCTCCAGCAGGAGGTGGCCCTCGGACACCAGGCAGGTCATCGCCAGCCGGATGACGTGGGTCTTGCCCACGACCGCTCGCTCGACGTTGGCGACGAGCTGGTCGAAGGTCTGGGCGAACCACTGGATCTGGTCGTGGTTGGGAGTGGTCATGGTTCCTGCTTTCGAAGGATGTCAGGGGTGGAGGGCGATCGTGTTCGACCAGATCTCGTTGCCGATGCGGAGGTTGCCGTAGCCGCCTCCGTTGAGGGAGCAGCCTCGGTTCGTGCGGGCCTCGCCCAAGGCGTTCGTCGTCAGGGAGAAGCTGCCGATCGAGCTGCCGCCCTGTCCGGAGCTGTTGGGCGTGACCCAGCAGGCGACACTCACCGTCCGGTTGGGCTCGAATCCCTGCATCGTGAGGTCGATCCAGTCCGACGCAGCGGACTCGTACCGGATGGTCATCACCTTCGGCGGCTTGGCGACCGACGTGGCAGCTGCAGCATTGGTGGCGACCTGGTTCTCCGCGTCGGTGACGCGCACGTCGATCCGGTGCGTCTCGGAGTACCCGTCGCCCACCGTGACCTGTCCGGACGTGGTCCGGGTCGTCCAGGCACCCCCGTCGATGCTGGTCTGCAGGGTCAGCGGCCGCCCGTTCTCGGCCGGCATGCTCCACCCGAGGGTGACCGACCTGCCCGCCTGAGTCGCCGTGGCACCGGGCTGGTTCGGCTGCCCGTACGGCTTGACGCCTCCGACGGACGCGCTGGCTCCCTCGAGGTCGCCCGCCTTCGGATCCCTCGTGATCGGGACCACCTCGACCGTGTAGGGGCCGGAGTTCGCCGCGAAACGGACGCGCTTCTGGGCGGAAGCACCGATCGTCTCTGCGACCACGCCGTTGCCGGAGAACCGATAGCCGATGACGGGCCGTCCGCCATCGTCGACCGGCGGGGCGAAGGACAGCAGCGCTGACCGGTCACCCTCCGACACCACGGTGAGGGACCGGACCTCGCTCGCCCGGTCGTAGGGGTTGACCGGCGCCGAGACCGGGCTCGGCGAGGTGCTGTAGCCGGCGCGGTTGTGGGCGCGGACGGTGAAGGTGTAGTCGTGACCGTTGTCGACGTCGAAGTTGCTCGAGGTGCCGGTCTCCTGCTTGGTCGTGACGACCTGACCGTCCCTGGACATGGTGACCTCGTAGTGGTCGATGGTGTCGCCGTTGTCGAGCGGGGCGGGCCAGGTCACCTCGACCTTGCCGCCGGGCAGCGCGTCGTTCTCACTCGCGACACCGGTCGGCTGCCCCACCACCGCGGGCACGCCGAACGGCTTGTCCGCCGTGGACGGCTCTGACCACGCCTGCTTGCTCGCCTCGTCGACGATGTCGTTGACCGCGCGGATCTCGAACTGGACGAGGGAGCCGTTGCCGAGACCGTCCCAGGTGAAGGGGCTGGCGGCCGCCGTCCGGGTCTCGCCGGTGCCGAGCCGGTGGATCTCGTAGGTGCGGATCGCAGATCCCACGTTGGCGGGGGGCTGCCACTGGAGCACCAGCTTGCCGTCGCGCTGGGTGTAGTCCTGGCCGACGGTCGGCGCCGCCATCCGGTCGGGCACCTTGTCGGGAGTGACCTGCTCGGAGGCTGCGCTCGGCTCGGAGTCGCCCACGCGGTTGGTCGCGACGACCTGGAAGGAGTAGGTGTTGCCGGGCGTGAGTCCCTCGATGCCGCAGGTCGTCGCGCCACCGCAGGAGACGGTCTTCCCGTCGCTGCGTCGCACGCTGTAGCCGGAGATGGGCGCCCCCTTGTCGTCGGCCGGCGTCCAGGTCAGCACGACCGAGTCGTGGGTCATGCTGCTGACGCTCGGCCGTCCCGGCGCGTCGGGGGCCGCGACGACGACGACCTCGGCGCGCGCCGTGACCTGGCGCTCGGGATCGTCCGAGCCGTCGTCCACGACGAACCGGACGCCGACGCTGCCCGCAAAGCGCTCCGCGGGCGTCACCGTCACGGTCGAGCCCGACCCGGACGCGCGCGCATCGCCGCTCTCGACGGTTACGCCGCTCACGGTGAGCGGCGTGCCCTCGTAGGGGTTGGTCGCGTAGTCGTTGATGTCGAACGACACCGGCTGGCCGGCCTCCGCCTCGAGCGGCCCGATCCGCCCGACACTGACCAGGGGCTTGTCGGACCGGACGATCCGGACCCGCACGACCGCCTCGGCCGTGGCGCCGGCCGGGTCCTCGACCCGCACCGGCAGCACGACGACCTCGCCGTCCTCGGCGGCATCGGTGGCGTCGAGCACCAACGTGGTGCGATCACTGACCGAGGCCTCGACCTTCTCGGTCCCCTCGACGGTGAAGGTCAGACCGGCCACGTCCTCGGGGTTGGGGTCCGTCGCCGCGGAGGAGAGGTCGAAGGTCTTCTGCTCGGCCTCGTCGCCGCCGACGAGCTCCAGGTCGACGTCCCGCATCTCGGGCGCGAAGTTCTTCGTCGCCTGGATGTCGACCGGGATCGTCAGCATCGAGGTCAGGCCGGTCGCGTCGTTGAGCGAGGTGCCGTCGGTGACCTCAAAGGTCACGGCGGCCCGGCCGCTGGCGTCCTCCGGCGCCGTGAACCGGATGGTCGTGTCGTCGCGCGCCTTGGCCGCGTCGACGTACGGCGCGGCTGTGACGCGGTCGCCCAGCGTGAGGATCGGGGTGCGCCCGGTGCGGACGAGGACGTGCTCGTCGAGGGAGATGTCGACGGACTTCCCGGCCTTCACCGTGACCGGCAGCTTGGCGTCGGGGTCGAGCACCGGCGGCACCGTGTCCGTGCCGCTGACGAACACGAACCCGTAGGAGGTGTTGTCCTCGGCGTCGCCGACCTCGTAGACGACGACCTGGTCCCGGGCGGCGAGGGTGACCTCGAGCTCACCCTTTACGACGCGGCTGACGTCACGGTCGTAGGCCGTCAGGGCGAGGTCCTTGCGGCGTCCGTCGAGGTCTCCGTCGTTGCGGAGCACGTCGATGCGCACCGTGTCGCCGGGTTTGCGACCGGCGACCTTGGCGAGGTCGGCGGTGTCGTCGCGGGTGACGGGGGCGTAAAGGGGCGCGTCCGGGCTGGCATCGACCGTGAGGCGCGCGGTGTCGGCGCCACCGAGCCGGTCGGAGATGTTGTACGTGACGGCCACCTGCCTGGCGGCGTTGCCGTCGAACTCGGGAACCTTCACGGTGACGAACCCGTCCGCGACGCTCGCCCCGGGGTCGCCCTGGAGCTTCTCCGACATCACCAGCGGGTCGCCGTCGGGGTCGGCGTCGTTGGCCAGCACGTTGAACTGGATGGCGCGGTCCGGGCGGACCAGCAGGTGGTCGTCCAGGGCGACCGGCGCCTGGTTGGTGGAGGCGCGGGCGACCACGCCCACGCGCACCTCCGCGCGGCTGCTCGCACCGAACTTGTCCTGCACCTCGACCTCGAATGTGTCGGTGCCGCCGCGGCGGGTGTCGAACGGCTCGTACTCGATCCAGTCGAGGCCGATCTCGGTCACCCGCCCGAGCTGGGGTGCGGTGGTGATCCCCTTGAGCGTCACGGCGTCGCCGTCGGGGTCGCTCGTCTGGAGGTCGAGATCGATCCGTATCGGGCGCTCGCCCACCGCACGGGCCAGCGTCGGGTCGGGTCGCGGAGCCGCGTTGCGCTCCGCGTCGTCGGCGATGACGTCGATGACGACCTCCGCGTCGTCGCGCTGGCCCCGCGCGTCGCGCACGCCGTAGGTGGCGTGGATCTCTCCCGCCCTGTCGGGGGCGCGGAAGCGGAGCGCGTCGCCCGAGACGAAGACGGGGAGTCCCTCGGGCGCGACCAGGTCCTGCTGGAACAGCTGGAGGTCGTCGCCGTCGGGGTCGAAGTCGTTGGCCAGGACCGGGATGCTGCCGACCGACCCAGCCCGCACGGTGATGCGGTCGTTGGCAGCCACCGGAGCGCGGTTGCCGGCCTTGACGGGCGCCTGCCCGACCGTGACCGATCCCTCGGCGGAGTTCACCCCGTCGGAGACCGTGTAGTCGATCGACACCGGCGCCGTCAGGTCTCGGGTCGACTCGACCCGGAGCAGACGGTTCTCCAGCAGCGACGCCTTCACCGGTGTGTTGGCGCCGACCCGCACGGAGGTCACGGCGAGCACACCGCCCTCCGGGTCGTAGTCGTTGGCGAGCAGGTCGACCAGCGACGACCCGCTGGGAGGAAGGAGGGTGTCGTCGTTCATGGCGACGGGAGGCAGGTCGACCTTCGACTTCGGCAGCACGTCGAGACGGACGAAGGACTGCGCCTCGCCGCGGTCGGTGTACGCCGAGTAGTCGAGGTAGTAGGTGCCGGGCGCCGAGGTCCGGGCGACGAAGGTCCCGGACGTGGGATCGGTGGTGATCTCCATGCCGCCGAGCGCGACGACGTCACGCAGGTGCAGCTCGGTCCCGTCCCGGCTGAAGTCGTTGGCCAGCGGCTCGACGAGGATGTCGTTGCCAGCCACACCCACGGCGCGGTCGGGCGTGAGCGTCGGCGGAACCGCGTTCTTGGGGCTGACGTTGACCGTGACCTTGCCCGTGCGCTGGCCCTGCGGATGACCGTCCGAGACGACGATCTCGATCGTCTTGTTGCCCGCGCGACCTCCGTCGTCGACAAACTCGAGCACGCCGTCGCTCCGGAAGGTGACGGTGCCGCCCTCTTTGACCCGGGCGTCTTGGAGGACCAGGGAGTCGCCCTCCGCGTCCGTCCAGTCGGGCAGCACGTAGGTCGACGTGCGCTGGCCGCGGGCGACGGTCATCCCCTGCTGCCGGGGAACGCCGTTGTCCTCGACGAGCTGGGGAGGGGTGTTGCGGTCGGGGTCGATGATCGAGACCTCGAGGGTCGCCTCGTCCGTCCCGTTCTCCCTGCCGTCACTGATCACGTAGCTGAAGCGTGCCTGCTTGCCGCCGTCGTTGGGCCCGAAGTGGAGCTGGAGCTGGGTGCCGTCGCCCACGACGGCCATCCGCTGGGGCTCGGGGCCTGACAGCTGCTTGACGTCGTCGAGCGAGGTCAGCGTCAGGATGTCGCCGTCGAGGTCGACGTCGTTGCGGGTCACCGGGATGATCGAGTCCTGACCGGGCCGGGCACCCAGCCGGTCGTCGCGAGCCACGGGCGGACGGTTGTCCTCGGTGCGCCGGGCCTTGGCGAGCTCGTCCGGGCTGGGGTCCGCCGTCTGCTCCTTCTTCTTCGACGGGTCGACGTCGTCCCAGTTGTCGACCCGCGGTAGGCCGTCCTCCTGCACGAGCCAGGACACACCCGTCACGGTGTCGTTGAGCACCACGACGCTGCGGTTGACCCGGAACACCAGGTTCGCCTGAGGCTTGAGGCCGGGGATCTTCTCCGCGTGGGCGGGCTGCGACCCACCGAGCCGGACATAGCCGTCGGCGACCGGGTCGGCCCAGGCCGCATGGACGTAGCCGTCCACGACCACCGGCGCCGCGGGCGGCCCGTCGACGCCGGCGCGCACCTGCTCGACCGAACCGTCGCCGAGGTCGGCGAGGAGCAGGCCGGTCCGGGTCGCGATGTACACGCCGGTCGCCTGCGGCCCGGGCTGCTGGACCTGTGCGGCAGTGGTGTCGCCCAGGTCCACCCGCACGGGCTCCATGTCCGGCAGGACGAGGACCTCGGCCTCGCGGTCGAGGACGACCGGCGTGGTGCCGACGACGGTCACCTCGAGATCGGTCGAGAGCTGCGCATCCACCGCGACGGGCTCGGCTGCGGCTGCGAGCCCGGATGCGTCGATCGTGACGGTGGTGAGGGTCCGCTTCGCGCGATTGACGACGTAGGCCGTCCCGTCCTGGCCGACGGCCAGCGCGGCGTCTCGCCCGGCCTCGAGGTCGGCGGGCGTCTGGTCGGCGGTGAACCCCTGGATCGTCTGGGTGCTGCGGACCCAGACCTCGCCGGTCTCACGGTCCAGCATGGCGATCGTGTCGCCACCGAGCGCGACGGCGGTGTCGGGGCTCAGTGGCACCGGGTCGAGGGCGGTCCCCGCCGCCACGTCGACCTGACGGACCCCGCGCCCGCCCGACTTCACGTCGAGCAGGACCGAGGTCTCGCGCTGGTGCACGTCGAAGTCACCGCTGAGGGCCTGGACGGCGAGGTCGAGCTGCCGGACCTGCGGGTTGAGCCGGCCGAGGAGCTGGTAGGCCGGGTCCTCGTTGGTGACCCAGACGCTGCCGTCGTTGAGGTCGACGTCGCTGATGGGGGTCCCGTCGGCGCGGACCGCGAGCACCACCAGCGTGCTGGCGACCACGGCGAGCGACAGGGTCGACGCGACCTTGCGCGAGCGCGGGCGGCGGGCGGTCGTCAGCCGACGGCGCGCGCTGCGCGGGAGTCCGATCCTCACGAGACTTCTCCTCGCGTGTCGAGCAGCGGGAGGTGCTGCGCGGTGACGATGCGTGCGGCGACGGCGTACTCGACCAGGCGAGCCCGCCGTTGGGTGGCGAGCCGCTCGGGACCACCTCGCATGCCCTTGACGCCTGCGCGGTCGAACTTGTCGCAGACGTTGTCGAGCTTGCGGTTGAACGTCGTGGTGGACCACCCGAGCCGCTGGGCGGCGGCCGCGTTGGTGGGCAGGTCGGCCGTCCCCGTGCCGGCACGGCGCAGGGTCTGCTCCGCCAGGGCGAGCACGAGCTGGAACTGGGTGGGCGTCAGGTCGACGGCGCCCAGGGTGGCGTCGGAGTCGCTGTCACCGCCGTGGCTGACGGACTCGAAGACCGGGACCTCCGCGCGGACGTCGATCTCGTACGTCGTCCCGCCGGCGCTGAAGAGGACCGAGACGGCCGGCAGCACCAGCGGGACCGACGAACCGGGTCCGACCCACGACTGGAGCCGGCCGGCCTCGCCGGAGACCGTGACCGAGAGGCGTGAGCCGACGTTGCGCAGCCACCAGAAGCCGTCGTGGTGGGCGAGCTCGATCATCCGGCGGTGCAGGTAGGCGTTGTCGTCGACCACCAGGTCGGCGTCGCGCCCGATCGAGAAGGTCTGGCCCGGTTGGACGGTGTGCTCCTCGCCGCAGAACTCGACCAGCAGCGGCAGTGTGTCGCGGCTCATCGGCGCACCGCCCGGCACACGTCGTCGGTGGGGCGCGAGGCGCTTCCGTCGCCGCGCACCAGCATCACGCGGACGCACACGATGTCGCCCGCGCGGCCCGGGGCGGTGAAGGAGGTGCCGTCGACAGTGGCGATCGGCTGAGCCTCGTCGGCACGCGTCCACTGGATGCCGAAGGCGTCGCCCGACTCGGGCTCCGGGTTTGTCCAGCGGAAGACGACCTCACCCGATCGGCTCGTGGCCCGGACCTCGGACGGGGAGGGCACGAAGGCGGCCACCGCGTCGGCGGGCTTCTCGGCACCCCCGAACGCCTGACGATCCTCCGGCGCACCGGAGTCGCGGGTCAGCAGCACGGTGGTCACGACGGCCACCAGTGCGAGGATCCCGGCGATCCCTGCGAGCACGGCCACGCGGGTACGTGGGGTGCCGGCGGCCTCGTCGGCACCGACGAGGGGCGACTCGGCGCGCTCGACCTCGTGCGGCACCTGGTCGTGCGACCGCGGCCCGGACGGGACGGAGGTCGCGTGCGGCTCGACTGGGGCCGGCTTGGAGAGCGTCCGGTCGTCGCTCGGGTGCACCTCTGCGGGCCGCAGGAGCGTGCCCTGCCGGAGCGCGTCCGGGACGATGACGGCCACCGGCCGGATGTAGGTGCGCTGGTCCTCCTCGGTCGTATCCGGAGCCGTCGGCGAGGCGTCGAAGACATCGACCCGGGTCTGCGGCAGGCCGAGCTCGGTCTGGACGTCTTGGAGGTCGTGGGCGAGGTCGAAGGCCGTGGCGTGCCGGTCCTCGAGACGCTTCGACATCGCCCGGGCCAGCACCCGGTTGAGGGACGCCGGGACGTCGGAGCGGTTGAGCGGGGCCAGCGGGTGCCGCTCGATCCGGTTCATCAGCGTCGCGTTGTCGTTGGGTGCGCCCGGCACCTCGAAGGGCGACCGTCCGGCGATGAGGCTGTAGACGGTGGCCGCGAGCGCCCAGACGTCGACCCTCACGTCGACGGGGGGCGTCTCGGCGAACGACTCCGGGGGCGACCACGGCACCGACATGCCGTAGGACTGGTCCTC
Organism: Nocardioides palaemonis; assembly: GCF_018275325.1. Taxonomy (NCBI): domain Bacteria; kingdom Bacillati; phylum Actinomycetota; class Actinomycetes; order Propionibacteriales; family Nocardioidaceae; genus Nocardioides; species Nocardioides palaemonis. The sequence continues at coordinate 298,876 of NZ_JAGVQR010000004.1, forward strand.
GCCGCCGGCGCTGCCGGCGATGCCGAAGTCCGTCAGCTTCGGATGACCGAAGGCACTGGTCAGGATGTTGTGCGGCTTGATGTCGCGGTGGAGGATCCCGGCACGGTGCACGGTCTCGACGGCGCTCGCGACGCGGATGCCCGTCTCGAGCGCCTCCGCGAGGTCGATCCGCTCGGTGCGGTAGCGGCTCGCCAGGGTCGGCGGCGGGCAGTACTCCATGACCAGGTAGGGCCGACCGTCGTCGCTGACGTCGGCCGCGATGATCCCGACGATCGAGGAGTGGCCGGAGAGCTGCGCCATGAGGTTGGCCTCGGCGTGGAACTGGGCCAGCACCGCCGCGTCGCTGCCGGGGTCACGGAGCACCTTCACCGCGACCTTGCGGGCCGGCAGGTGCTGCTCGTAGAGGTGGACGTCCGCGAAGCCGCCCGTCCCGATGTGCTTCACGTAGGTGTACCCCACGATCGTGGGCGCGTCCGTCGAGGTCGTCATGCCAGCGCCACCTCGACGACCAGCTCATCGGAGAGGCGGAGGGTCATGCCGGCGGAGAGCTCCGTCGCGAGGCCGTTGGTGAGCAGCTGCCCTGCGCGCCCGGGCGACTCCATCAGCGTGCCGTTCCTGGAGTGGTCCGTCGCCACGGTGCGCCCGCCCACCAGCGCCACCTCGAGGTGGGTCCCGGAGATGTAGGGGTCGTCGAGCACGACGAGCGTGATGTCGGTGCTCGCGGCGTTGACGGCACGGGGGGACCGACCGATGACCACGAGCCCGTCGACCCGCTCCTGACGGCCGTTGGGGAAGCGGAGCACCAGCCGGGGTCCGTCGGCGGCGACGGGTGCCTCGTCGAGCCGGGCGGCACGCAGCGCGGCGAACTCGGCCGGCGAGATCGTCCTGTCCTCTTCCGGCGACGGGACCGGCGCCGCCCCGGGCGGAGCGGCTACCTGGCGTACGGGTTCGTCGAGGTCCCGGACGGCGGCGTCGTTCGGTGTGCGCCCGGCGACGGTGGCACCGAACATGGCGTCGTACACGTCCTCGGACGGATCGACCAAGGTCGCGGAGTCGTCGGGCTCCGGCTCGGGCTCCGGCTCGGGCTCCGGCTCGGGCTCCGGCTCGGGCTCCGGCTCGGGCTCCGGTGAGGCGGTCGGTGGCTCCTCGACGCCTGCCGGGGCGAGAGGCACCTCGCCCGACTCCACGAGTCCGGCGCGCACGACGCCGCCCACGAGCGGCAGGCGCTCGTCGGTCGCGCTGACGTCCACGTGCGCGAGGCGCCACCCCGACACCAGCTCGGCTGCGAAGGCACGCTCGGACCATGTCGCGACCCCCGCCGCGTCGCACTCCACGGCCGTGCCGGCCACGTCGACCGCGACGACGAACCTCCCCCGCACGACGACGCGGACGTGGTCGCCCGTCACGACCACCGCCGCGAACTCGGGCATCGAGGCGATGCCCGCCGCACCCAGGACGTCGAGCACGCCGACGACGTCCGGCGTCGCGCCCAGCAGGTCCCACAGGGCGTCGGCGATGGCGGGCGCCACGTCCGTGAACGCCACGGTGGCTGCCTGCGTCACCACGGCGGCGAAGGGGCCGGTTGCGTAGGTGAGCCCGCTCATCCGGCGCTCCCCGTGGTCTCGGGCTCGGTGTCCGGTCCCCCCAGGGTCTCGACGTAGGCAGCCGTCGCGTCGAGCCGTACGACGACCGCGGTCGCGTTGTCGCGTCCGCCCGCCTCGACGGCCGCACCGACCAGCATCTCGGCCGCCTCCCGAGGATCGTGAGCGTGACGACCCATGATCCGGGCCACGGCGCTGTCGTCCAGCTCGGCAGTGATCCCGTCCGAGCACAGCAGCAGGGTGCCCAGCTCCGCGGCCGGGATGAGCGAGTAGTCCACGGGCGCCCCGCGGACGGCACCGAGCGCCCGCGTGACGACGTTCCGCTCTGGGTGCCCGGCCGCCAGTGACGGCTCGAGCTCACCTGCATCGATGAGCTCCTGCACGAGCGAGTGGTCGTGGCTGAGCTGCTCGAAGCGGCCCTCGGACCACGAGTAGATCCGCGAGTCGCCGATGTTGACGACCAGCCAGTAGCCGATCCCCTGCTCCACGACGTGGACCGCGGCGACGAGCGTGGATCCCGGAGCACCCACGGCCGAGCCCGCTCCCAGCGCTTCCAGCTCGCGCCGGACGTCAGCGATGCAGCGCTCGACGTCGGAGACCCCGACAGCGCCGCTGCGCACCAGCGAGTCGAAGCTGCTCACGACGATCGCGCTGGCCACGTCGCCCGCGCGGTGCCCGCCCATGCCGTCGGCGACGAGGAACACCGGGGGCGCGGCGAGCCAGCCGTCCTCGTTGACGCTGCGCACCACGCCCGGGTGGGAGGCGGCGCCGAATTCGAAGGCGATGTCGTGTGGGAGCGAGGACGCAGGACGCGACCCCGGAACGACTGCTGACACGAACTACCCCCTGTGAGCCGACGTCTGTTCCGTCGGCGGGCCAATGATCTGGGTGGACCTGACGCGCGCACAGCCGGTTTCACAGACTGCCCCGGTTGAAACCGGCGGGCTCCTCGCCAGGACCACCTCACACCCGGTCGCGGCCCGGCACCATGGGGACCAGTCCCCTCCGGCCGCGCACACCGCGGAACTGCGAGAGGATGGACCCCGTGAGCCTCCTGCACCTCCCCCACCACGACGGGTCGCCGACGTACCTCGACGACGAGGCTCCACGGCTCGGCACGTCGGTGCGGGTCCGGGTGCGCACGCACGCGGCCGACCCGGTCGACGGGGTGTGGCTGCGGACCACGTTCGACGCCGAGCCGGTCTACCACGAGATGCACCCCACCGGCGGCGGCTGGTGGGAGGGGTCCCTGCCGGTGCACAACCCGGTCACCCACTACCGCTTCCTGATCGTGCGCGGCGACGACCAGGAGTGGCTGACCGGCCGCGGGCTGGTCGGCCACGACGTGCCGGACGCCGGCGACTTCAAGGTCTGCGCGTTCGACCCGGCGCCGGACTGGGGCCGCGACGGCGTCGTCTACCAGGTGTTCCCGGACCGCTTCGCCCGGTCCGCCGCCGCCGACGAGCGGGAGGTCCCGGGCTGGGCGGTGCCCGCCGCGTGGGACGACGAGGTGGTCTTCGAGCCGAGCGACCCGCGGACCCCGCTGCAGCTCTACGGCGGCGACCTCGACGGCGTCGTCGAGCACCTCGACCACGTGGCCGAGACCGGCGCCGACATCCTCTACACGACGCCGGTCTTCCCCGGCGAGAGCAACCACCGCTACAACGCGACGACGTTCAGCGCGGTCGACCCGCTGCTCGGCGGCGACGAGGCGTACGCCCGGCTCAGCAGCGCCGTGCACGCGCGGGGCTGGCGGATCCTGGGTGACCTCACGACCAACCACACCGGCGACACCCACGAGTGGTTCCGCGCCGCGCAGGCCGACCCGACCGACCCGCACCGCAGCTTCTACTACTTCGACGAGGCCGGCGGCTACGCCTGCTGGATGGGCCACGGCACCCTCCCGAAGGTCAACCACGCCGACCCCGACCTGCGGGCCGCGATGGTCGAGGGGCCGGACTCCGTGGTCGGGCGCTGGCTGCGCCCGCCCTACGACGTCGACGGCTGGCGCATCGACGTCGCCAACATGACCGGCCGGCTGGGCGCGATCGACGTCAACCACGAGGTCGCCCGCGCCGCGCGCCGCACCGCCGCCGAGCTGCGCGAGGACCCGCTGGTCATCGCCGAGCACAACCACGACGCCACCGGCGACGTCGACGGCGACGGCTGGCACGGCTCGATGAACTACTCGGGCTTCTCGTGGCCGGTGTGGTCGTGGCTGCGCGACCCCGCGTCGCCGGCCCGGCCGTTCGGCCGCCCCGCGGCGGTGCCGCGGCGCCCCGGTGGCGCGGTGGTCGCGACCTTCCGCGACTGGCTGGGCTCGCTCGGCTGGCGCGCCACCTGCAGCAGCTGGAACATCCTCGGCTCCCACGACTCCGCGCGGATCCGCACCCTCGTCGGCGGCGACGCAGCCGTGCACCGGGTGGCGGCCGGCCTGCAGTTCCTGCTCCCCGGCGTGCCGATGGTCTTCGCGGGCGACGAGATCGGGCTCGAGGGGGTGCTCGGCGAGGACTCGCGGCGCCCGATGCCCTGGGACCACCCGGAGCGCTGGGACCGCGACACGCTCGCGGCGTACGGCTCGCTCGCCGCGCTGCGCCGCTCCCGCGCGGCGTTCCTGCGCGGCGGCCTGCGCTGGGCGCACGTCGACGACGACACCATCGCCTGGCTGCGCGAGCACCCCGAGGGCAGCGTCCTCGTGGTCGCCCGGCGTGCCGCGGGCGGCGGCTTCGCGCTGCCGCTCGCCGGCGGCGCCCACCTCTACGGCACCGAGCCGGGTGGCGCCGACCTGCGTGCCGACGGGGACGGGCTCCGCGTCCCGGCCTCCACCGGCCCGCGCCTCGACGTCTGGTCGGTGCAGGAGCGGGCGCAGTAGTTTGCCGTCCATGGCGCTGCGCATCACCGCGAGCCGACCCGACCCGGCCGTCCTCACCCTCCCCTGGGACACCCCGCTCGAGGAGTGGTCCGACGACCTCGTCGTGCCGCTCCCGCGGGGCCTGTCGCGCCACGTCGTGCGGATCGTCCGGCTCGGCTCGCGCGTCTACGCCGTGAAGGAGACCCAGGACGACATCGCGTTCCGGGAGTACCGGATGCTGCGCGACCTCCAGCGGATGGGCATGCCCGCGGTCGTCCCGCAGGGCGTGGTCACCGGCCGCGAGGCCGCCGACGGCAGCGAGCTCCCGGCCGCGCTCATCACCCGGCACCTGCAGTTCTCCCTGCCCTACCGGAGCCTCTTCAGCCGGGGCGCCACCGCCGAGGACGTCCCGCTGCTGATCGACGCGATGGTCGTGCTGCTCGTGCGCCTGCACCTCGCGGGCTTCTACTGGGGCGACGTGTCGCTGTCGAACGTGCTCTTCCGCCGCAACGCCGGCGAGTTCGCGGCCTACCTGGTCGACGCCGAGACCGGCGAGCTGCACGAGTCGGTCGGCGACCGGCTGCGCGAGTACGACATCACCGTCGGCTGCGAGAACATCTTCGCCGAGCTGATGGACCTGAGCGCGAGCGGCGCGGTCCAGCAGCCGATCGACGGCTTCGCGATCATCGAGCACCTCCGCGACCGCTACGAGGCGCTGTGGGCCGAGCTCACCGGGCTCGAGGAGTTCAGCACCGACGAGATGTGGCGCATCGAGCGCCGCGTCGAACGGCTCAACGACCTCGGGTTCGACGTCGACGAGCTCGACATCGTCACCGACCTCGGCGGCGACACCATCCGGATCCAGCCCAAGGTCGTCGACCTCGGCCACCACGCCCGTGAGGTGCAGGCGCTCACCGGCATGTCGGTGGAGGAGAACCAGGCACGCCGCATCCTCAACGACCTCGCCGCCTTCACCGCCCACTACGACCTCGGCCGCGAGGACAGGCACGTCGTCGCCAGCCGCTGGATGCACCAGATCTTCGAGCCGATCATGGCGATGATCCCGCCCGGCGCGACCGGCAAGCTCGAGCCCGCCGAGATCTTCCACGAGATCCTCGAGCACCGCTGGTACCTCAGCGAGCAGGCCGGCCACGAGGTCGACATCCACGACACGGCCCGGGACTACATCGACCGCTTCCTCACCCGCCGCCCGGACGAGGCGATCACGGGTCAGGAGTGAGGGCGACGCGTCAGAGCGGCACGCGTGGTCCTCGCTCGAGCCACCACGACACGGCCCCGCGGACGGCAGGCTCCAGCGTCGTGTCCGTCGCGAGGTCCGGCAGCGCCGGGTGGCCGCTCATGCCGATCGCATAGGTCGCCGCCCGCGCGGTGCCGGGATCGGCCAGCGCTCGCCGCACGCCGCCGACCGGCAGGCGCGTGCCCGACGAGCCGGCGATCTGGAGGGCCGCCGACCGGAGCACGGCGTCGGAGGAGGTGAGCCAGTCCGACGCGACGCTCGCGAACCGGCCCATGAGCGCTCCGTGGAGCCGGCGTGCCATGCGGTGCCGGATGCGCTGGTCGGGCTCGGAGTCGACGAGCCGGCCGAACAGCTCCCACGTCGGGTGCGCGATCGCGGGGAGTGCGCCGAGCAGGAAGTAGCTGGTGACGGCCCTGGTCTCCCAGTGTCCGTAGCCGATGTCGAAGACCAGCCGGGCCAGCATCGGCTGGTCGCCGATGCCGAGCTCGTGGCCGACGTCGGACGCGAGCGTCGCGCACCGCTGCCACTGCCGGTTCGCGCGGTGCCGGTCGAACCCCTCCACCTCGGGGGCGGGCGGCAGCGCTCGGGAGGGGCGGACCCCGGCGTCGCGCCACACGGCCACCGGGACCAGGCGGACGAGGTGGGCGATCCACTCCTCCTGCCCCGAGCCGGGCTCGGTGGCGTCGAACGCCTCCACCACCGGTCCCACCACGTCGGGCCAGAAGCTGCTGCCAGCGCTGATCGCGTCCATGTTCTCGAGCGCGAGGGCGCTGCACGTGACCAGGTAGGGACGCTCCGAGCGCAGCAGCCCCAGGCACCACTCGACCGCGTCGGCGCTGACGGACTCGCCGACCGCGCTGAACAGGTCCGCGAGGCCCTGCGCGTGGGGGTGGGTCGCCTCGGCACGCGCGGCCTCGAGCACGAGGAAGCCGTAGTCGCTGCAGCGGATCTGCGCGAGCGCCTCGTAGCGGGTGGGGTACCCGTGGCCGCACGAGCGGGACAGCTCGCGGACGAGGCGGTCGACGACCCGCTGCGCAAGGCTGACCGGCATGCCGATGTTGCCTGGCGCGGCCATCGCTCGTGCCCACCGCAACCAGTCGCCGCCGGTCGCGGGGGCGTCGCTGTCGAGCCGCTCGGTGAGAGCGGACAGCTCGGCGACCGAGGTGATCGCGGGTCCCGGGCGGACGTCGGGCGGGGTGGCGCGCGGGAAGGTCCGGGCCAGGATGTCGATGGGTGCCCGCAGCGAGCCCTCGGGCATCTCGAGCGCGATCTCGTAGCCGTCGACCAGCGAGCCGTCGCGCAGCTGGGCGGTCTCGGCCCGCGACATGCGGGCCGGGCTCGTGCCCAGTGCCTGCGCCAGGGCCTTCATCCGTCGGTCGGGCACGTCGGCGGTCAGCCGCGCCATCCGCATGGTCCACGCGATGCGCGCCCCGACGTCGATGGACGCACCGTCCAGCGGCGTGAGGTCCTCCACGAGGGACATGCGTGGCTGGTCGGGCACGGATCGAGTATCGGGCCTGAGCATCGCCCGGACCCGCGTGTCCGGCCTTCCTTGACAACATCAAGGTTTCAGCAGAGGGAAAACTTGAACGCGAACCGCCAGCGGGCCACCGGGACTGCAGGATCGCGCCACCAGCACACGCCCCCGGGGGGAACACATGCGTCTCGTCATCGCACTGCTCATCGGCATCCTCGTTCCGACCACTCTCGGCGCCGCGGTCGCGAGCGCGCCGGCATCGGCCGAGAGCCAGGCCGCAGAACACGTCGCCCGTCCGCGGGTCACTCTCATCGCATCGCCGACCTGGGTCCGCAAGGGCCGCATCGTCACGCTGCGGGGCACGGTCACGGGCGTGCGTGGTCGCGTGACGGTCACGATCCTCCAGCGCAACAAGGGTGCTCGACGGTGGGTCGTCGAGGCGGTGCGGCGGACGAACGGCAAGGGCCGTTTCACCCACCGTGAGGACGTCAACTCCGGCGACCGGACCTACAAGGCGTGCGTGCGCCGCTCGTGCGACTCGGTGGTCGTGCACATGGGCAAGCGCCCACCGCGGGCAGCGAAGCCGACCTCGGTGTCGATCACGGCGCTGGGCGCCACCTCCATCGAGGCTGGTCAGGCCACGACCGTCTCCGGTGCGGCCAGCCGCAACCTGAACGGGCGCACGATCATCGTCCAGGCCTTCGACAACGCGACGTCGACCTGGAGCGCAGTCGGGGAGGGCACCGTCTCGAACGGCGCCTGGGCCGCCGCCGCGACCGTGACGACCGCCGGCCGAGCGGTGTCGCTGCGGGCCGTGTTCCCCGGCGGGATCGGCCTGCTCGCGTCCGAGACCACGGCGGTGTCGATCACGGTCTTCGGCTGGTACTACCTCGAGGACATGGACACCGTGAGCGGGTCGTACTACGGGGGCCCCCGCGAGCTGAACGGCGTCACCTACCCCAAGTCGATCGCGGTGAGCGCCTGGTCGAACTCGGCGCCCGAGTTCAACCTGTCGCGGTCGTGCACCCGCCTGGTCTCGACCATCGGGGTGTCCGACTATGCCTCGACGAGCACCACCTACGCGGTCAACGTCACCACTGACGCCCTGACCAAGTACTCCCGCACGGGCATGTCGTTGGGCCAGAGCTATCCCCTGGACATCGACGTCCAGAACACCCTCCGCCTGAGGATCGAGCACATCCTCACCGGTGGCGACGACCACGACTACCTCGTCCTCGGCGACGCGCGCGTCCTCTGCGCCTTCTGAGCTCCCGACGAGCCGGGCTGAGGACGGTGGGGGATCCTCAGCCCGGCTCGAGCGGGCTCCAGTCGCCGACGACCCACGAGCCGTCGGTCCGCAGCCGCACCAGCTGCAGGCCGATCGGGCGGCCGTCGGCGTAGGTGATCAGGCTGACCTCGGCATCGCGGCGCGGCTTGCTGCCGACCGCGATGGCGTACGCCGCCCCGCCGGTCGTGCCGTTGGTCCAGGTCCACCCGACCGTGCCGTCCTCGGCCTCGACCGGGTCCGGTCCGGAGTGCACGTGCGTGTGGCCACCGACCACGAGGTCGGCGCAGCCCCGCTCGAGCGCCTCCCGGCCGAGGTTGGCGTCGTGGACCAGCAGCGTGCTGACCCGCTCGCCGTCCTCGGCCTCCGCGCAGGCGGCGTCCGCGAGGCGGGTGCCGACCTCGGCGAAGCTGAGCCCCGACTCGTCGCGCCAGTTGCCGAGCCCGCTGGAGCGCGGGTCGTCGACGCCCATGAGGGTGCCGCCCCACGGCGCGTCCACCACGTCGCCGTCGAGCATCGTCCAGCCCGCGTCGGCGAGGTAGGTCGACACGAACGTGCCGTGGTCGTGGTTGCCGGCGACCCCGAAGCGGTCCCAGTCCTCGAAGGTCCCGGCGAGCGAGTCGAGGCTGAAGGCCTCCCACGGCTGGCCGGTCGACGTGTCGTCGCCCGCGTCGAGCACCACGGTCGCCCCGGCGGCCTCGCCGATCGCGCGGGCCACCCGGTCCATGCCGATGTTGTCGTGCCGGTCGCTGACCAGCAGGGCGACCGTCTCGCCCTCTTGGGGCTCGCGGACGTCGAGGTCGGCGGCCTGCTCCGCGGCGGTCGAGTAGAAGGCCTTGCTCCTGTCATAGGTGTCGATCGCGCTGAGCACCAGCTTCTTGGTCTCGGTCGTCACCGGACCGACCCGCACCTCGATGTCGCGGGCCTCGGCGGGCAGCGTGACGTCCGGCCCGACCAGGTCGGCCAGGGTCTGCCAGGTGCCCTGCTCCTCCTGGGTCTCCTCGTCGGACTCCCAGGGCTGCCACACGAGGACCGGGAGGGTGAGGAGGAGGGCGAGCGCGACGACGCCCTGACGGCTCCGCACCCCGCGGAACAGCTCGCCGCGGCGGTGCCGCCCGAGCAGCAGGTAGACGGCGACGGGCACCAGCCCGACGGCGAGCCCGCGCAGCGCCGCAGTGACGGCCATGTCGACCACGACGTCGCGGACCTTGCCGACCTGCGCGGTCGGGTCGGTCGCGATGAAGCCGTAGCGGTCGACCAGCTCCTCGATCGACCCCACCTCGGTCTTGCCGAGGGCGAGGTCCACGCCCACCGGCCCGACGTCGCGGAAGCGGAAGTCCGGGAGCAGCGGCCCGGTCTCGACGACCGCGTCGCCCGTGAGCGTCGGGCGTACGACCGTGTCGTGGCCGACCAGGACGACCGTGCGGCTGCTGGTCAGGAACAGCGAGACCGCCACGGACCCGCCGAGCAGGACGCCCACCGCGAGCAGCACCGCTCCCACGGCCAGGCGGCGCGGGAGCGTCCGGGCACGCCCCGGGGCCGGGGTCATGCCAGGCGGGCCTGCGAGATCGAGTAGAGCGCGACCGACGCGGCGACACCGGCGTTGAGCGACTCGAGCTGGCCGGCCATCGGGATCGACACGATCTGGTCGCAGGTCTCGGCCACCAGGCGGCCCAGCCCCTTGCCCTCGGAGCCGACGACCACGACGAGCGGTCCCTCGGCGAGGCCTCCGGGGGCGACCAGCTCCGGCAGCGACAGGTCGCCGTCGGCCGCGAGGCCGACGACCATGCAGCCGGCGTCCTGGTAGGCCTTGAGCTGGCGGGTGAGGTTGACCGTCTGCGCCACGGGGAGCCGGGCCGCCGCGCCGGCGCTGGTCTTCCACGCCGATGCGGTCATGCCCGCGGCGCGGCGCTCGGGGATCAGCACGCCGTGCGCGCCGAAGCCCGCCGCGGAGCGGATCACGGCGCCGAGGTTGCGCGGGTCGGTGACCTGGTCGAGGGCGACGACGAGCGCCGGCTCCTTCGCCTCGGCGGCGCGGTCGAGCAGGTCGTCTGCGTGCGCGTACTCGTAGGCGGGCAGGCGCGCGGCCAGTCCCTGGTGGACGGCACCACCGGTCATCCGGTCCATCTCGTTGCGGGTGACCTCGAGCATGGTCAGGCCCTGCTCGGCGGCGAGGCGGAACGCGTCGCGCATCCGCCCGTCGCGCTCGGCCCCCTCGGCGACGTAGACCGCGGCCACCGGCACGCCGGCCTGCAGCAGCTCGACGACCGAGTTGCGACCGGCCGCCCACTCGGCGTCGGAGGTGGTGCGGCGCTTCGGGCGCTGCTGTCCCTTGTCGCGCTCGGCGCGCTGGGCGGCCTTGTGCGCCTTGTGGTACGGCCGGTCCTTGGCCTTGGGCGTCGGACCCTTGCCCTCGAGGCCCCGTCGGACCCGACCGCCGGAGCCGGCGGTGGGGTTGCCCTTGCCGGTCTTCTTGATCGCGCCCTTGCGCTGGCTGTTGCCCGCCATGTCCCTCACACACTCCACTTCGCGCCGGCCGGGGTGTCCTCCACCGTGACACCGGCTGCCTTGATCTGGTCCCGGATCGCGTCGGCGCGCGCCCAGTCCTTCGCCTCACGGGCGGCGGCCCGCTCCTCGAGCAGTCCCTTCACCAGCGCGTCGACGACGGCGGTGAGCCGGTCGTCGCCCGCGGCCGTCGGCCACGCGTCGTCGGCCGGGTTGAGGCCGAGCACGTCGAGCATCGCGATCACCTCGCCGAACTTCTGCCCCAGCGCCTCGGACGGCCCGTCGGCGAGCAGCCGGTTGCCCTCGCGGACGGCGTCGTGGATCACCGCGACCGCGGCCGGCGTGCCGAGGTCGTCGTCCATCGCGGCGACGAACGCGTCGGGGAGCGAGGCGAACCACTGCCCGACCACGGGCGCGGCGCGGTCGAGGAAGTCCTCGATCCGGCGGAAGGCCTTCGCCGCCTCGTCGAGCGCCTCGAACGAGAACTCGACGTGCGAGCGGTAGTGGGCGGCGACCATGTAGTAGCGCAGCTCGATCCCGCGCACCCGCTCGAGCACCGACGGCACCAGCATCGAGTTGCCGAGCGACTTGCTCATCTTCTCGCCGGCCGTGGTGATCCAGGCGTTGTGCAGCCAGTACGACGCGAACGGGCGACCGGCCGCGCGCGACTGGGCCTGCTCGTTCTCGTGGTGGGGGAAGCGCAGGTCGACGCCGCCGCCGTGGACGTCGAAGGCGGGACCGAGGTACTTGCCGGCCATCGCCGAGCACTCGATGTGCCAGCCCGGACGGCCCGGGCCCCACGGGGACGGCCAGGCGGCCGTCTGCGGCTCGGTCTCCTTCTTGTGGCCCTTCCACAGCGCGAAGTCGCGCGGGTCGCGCTTGCCGCGCGGGTCGGCGTCGCCGGCGGGCTCCATGTCCTCGACCTTCTGGCGGGTCAGCTCGCCGTAGGCGGGCCAGCTGCGGACGTCGAAGTAGACGTCGCCGCTGCCGTCCTCGGCGGCGTACGCGTGGCCGCGAGCGATGAGCTGCTCGGTGAGCTCGACGATCTCGGGGACGTGGCCGGTGGCGCCCGGCTCGTAGGTCGGCGGGAGCACGTTGATCGCGGCGAGGGCCTGGTCGAGCTCACGCTTCATCGCGGCGGCGAGGGCGTACCAGTGGACGCCCTGCTCGGCCGACTTCGTCAGGATCTTGTCGTCGATGTCGGTGACGTTGCGGATGAAATCGACCTCGTAGCCGGTCGCGCTCAGCCAGCGCCGCAGCACGTCGAAGTTGACCGCCGAGCGGACGTGGCCGACGTGCGGCTCGGACTGCACGGTGAGACCACAGACGTAGATGCCGGCCCGCCCGGGAACGAGGGGGACGAAGTCGCGCGTCTCGCGCGTGGCGGTGTCGTGGAGCCTCAGGGTCACCCGGCCGAGTCTAGGGGGCCGGGGGCCAACTCCCCGCCTCGGCGGAGCCGCCCCGGGAACGCAGGAGCCCCGGGTCACCGTGGTGTCCCGGGGCTCCCGCGTGGTGGTCAGCGCTTGCGGCGCGGCGCCACCTTCAGCGACGTGCTGTCGTCACCGGCGAGCGTGTGCTCGTCGCCGAGGTAGGTCACCTCCACCTTCCAGCGGCCCGGCTTCGACACGGCGATGCGAGCCACCGAGTCGCCGCGGATCAGGGTCTTGCGGACCACGATCTGCTTGTTGCCCTTCTTCAGCACGATCTCCACCTTGCCGGTGGGGACGTAGCCGGCGGCGGACACCGCGACCTTGATCTTCGCCTTCTCGCCGGCGCGGATCCGCTTCGGCGAGTCGACGCGGACCTTCGGCCTCGCCTTGGTCACCGTGACCGTCACGGTGCCCTGCGACGGTGCGTGGGTCGCCGAGCCGAGGTACTTCACGACCAGCACGTGCTGGCCGACCTCGAGCGACCGGGCGGCCAGCGCGATGCTCGCGGAGCCACCGGCCAGGTTCGCGGAGCCCACCCGGGTGGTCCCGTCGAGGAGCTCGACCGTGCCGGTCGCCGCGGTGGGCGACACCGAGACCGCGACCGAGCCGGCCCTGGCCCACTGCACCGTGGTGTCGGTGCCGGTGACCGTGGTGGCGGTCGGCTGCGGGACCGGCTTGGCCGTGACGGTGACGGTCACCGTGCGGGTCGAGGCGGCGACGTCGGCAGCGCCGGCGTAGCGGACCTCGATCGACTTCGCACCGACGGTGGCGAACGGTCCGACCACCAAGGTGGCCTGCCCGTCGACCAGCGTGCCGGTGGCCAGCTGGGTGCCGCCGAGCCACGCGCTGACCGACCCGCTCGGGGCGGCGCCCGTGGCGGTCACCGCGACGGCGAGCGAGCTGGTGCCCGAGTCCTGCACCACCGATGCCGGCGTAGCGGTGACCGTCGTGGTCGAGGCCGCCTTCGCGACCGTGACCGTGACCGTGCCCTCGGCGGGCTTCACCGCGGTGTCGCCCGCGTAGGCCAGGCGCAGCTGGTGCTCGCCGAGCGCGAGGGTGCCCGCCGGGATCGCGATGGTCGTCGTGGCGTCGCCCGTGAGGGTGCCTTCGCCGATCTTCGCGGTGCCGTCGAACAGCTCGACCGTCCCCGTGGCCGTGGCCGGGGTGACCGTGACCGCGACGGAGCCGTCCTGGCCCGGCACGATCGGAGCGGCCGTGCCCGTGACGGTGGAGTCCGCCCGGGTGTCGACCACGGTGACCGGCAGCTTGGCGACCGTGCCGGTCGTGGCGCCGGTGAGGGTGAACCACGTCGTGCCACTGGACAGGCCGGCCGGCAGCGTGAAGCTGACGGAGGCCGCGCCGGGGACGTCGAACGGGGTGGTGGGCAGGGCGGACGTCACCGGGAAGGTGCCCAGGTCGGTCGCGCCGAGCGAGACCGTCACCGAGGCATCGGTCGTGTCGGTGATGTCGGCCGAGGTGCCGCCACCGGTCATCGCGAGCGAGTCGACCGGGATGGTGACCGTCTCGCCGGCGGCGAACGGACCGGCCGGGACCCGGGCGCCCACGCCGTGCTGCGCGTAGTCGACCGCCAGCGGGCCGTCGGCGGCGTGCGCGGCCAGGTAGTTCACCGTGGCCTGCAGGTCCGTCTTGCCCGTGTCCTGCCGGTTGGTGCCCAGCGTCAGCGCGCGGAAGTTGTCACCACCGACGGCGATGAAGCTGTTGGCCGACACCGTGTAGGTCCCCGCCGGGTCGATCGCGACGCCGTCGAGCCACATGCCGGTGATCCGCTGGCCCTCGGCGCGGGACGCGTCCTCGGTCCAGGTGAAGCCCTTCGAGGTGCCCAGCCGCAGGAACGGCCGCGACGGCACGTTGCCGTCGGGGTCGCGCTGCCACTGCTGCTCGAGGAGCGTCTTGAGCTGGGCGCCGGTCAGGTCGACCGTCACCAGCGTGTTGGCGAACGGCTGGACGTTGGCCGCCTCGCGGTAGGTGACCGGGCCGGCGCCGTCGCCGGTACCGACGAGGTCGTCACGCAGGCCACCGGGGTTCATCACGCCGATGTCGGCGCCGGTCTCCTCGCGCTGCATCTCCGCGACCAGGTTGCCCAGGGTGGACTCGCCGCCGCGGTTCTCCACGACGCCGCTGGTCGGGTCGACCCGGCGGGCCCGCTTGAACGGGGCCGCGACCTGGCCGAGCTCGACCGCACCGCGTGCGTTGGCCACGTCGACAGCGGCGTCGACGATGGTCTTCGTCGCCGCGTCGTCGTCGTAGTCCTTCATCGCGAGCACGCTCTGGCGGATGCCCACCAGGTCGGCCGTGCCGGGCTCGAAGTCGAACTGCAGCTGGTTGAGGTAGGAGCCGTACTGGCCGGCCGAGACGACCGGACGGTCGATGGCCTTGCCAGCCACGGCGACCTTGCAGTTGTACTTCAGGTGGGTGTGGCCGGAGATGATCGCGTCGACGTCGTCGCTCGTCTCGTGGACGATGCGGCCGAAGGTCGACGTGGTGTCGCCGGTGATCGTCGCGCAGCTCGGGCTGGGCGCACCCTCGTGGACGAGCTCGACCACCAGGTCGCACGGCTGGCCGCCGCACCCGTCGGTCTTGAGCTCGGCGGCGGAGGCGTTGACCTCGTCGACCACGCTGGTGATGGCCAGTCCGTCGATGGAGTCGGGCGAGACCAGGGACGGCAGGTCCTCGGTCACCGCGCCGACGAAGCCGACGCGGATGCCCGCGCCACCGGCGAGGCCGTCGAAGCTCTTCCACCAGGTCGCGCCGTTGGAGTGCTCGAAGTGGCCGTCGGTGCGACCCGCGCCCCCGTCGACCAGCGCCGGGTCGAGGGCGTACGGGCCGTCGGCGCCACCCACGCGGACGTTGGCCGCGAGGTAGGGCCAGTCGGCGCCGCCGTCCGGGTTGGTGTCGGCGTCGTAGGACGCCATGATCCGGTCCATCAGGTCGTCGTAGCCCTGGTCGAACTCGTGGTTGCCCGCGGCGGACACCTCGAGGCCGGCCTCGTTCATCGCGTCGAGCGTCGGCTTGTCGTTCTGGATGAACGACTCGAACGTCGAGGCGCCGACGATGTCGCCGGCCATCGCGAAGACGGTGTTGGGGTTCTCCGCCCGCAGGCCCTTGACCGCACCGGCCATCGCCGCGGCACCGGCCGCCGCGCTGCCCGGGTCGTCGAGGAGACGACCGTGGAAGTCGTTCGAGGCGAGCACCTGGACGGTGTCGACCGCGGCGGGCGCCTCGGAGATCGGCGCCTTGATGCCGACGATCTCCGGGTTGTGGTCGGAGGAGCGGAACGCGGTCTCGTCGTAGAGCGGCGTGACGTTGTAGTTGTAGCGGCTGTACTCGTAGTAGATCGGCTCGTTGGCGTTGATCGGCCAGATCGTCGCGCCCTGCACGAGGCCGAGGGCCGCGTCGTTGGCGAAGACGTGGTCGAGCGAGCCGGCGAGGCCACCGAAGAAGTAGCTGGTCTCGCCGTTGTCCGCGTCGAGCGGGTTCCAGCCGAGGCCCTCGAGCGTGGTGACCGGGTCCTCCTGGGAGTAGGAGTTGTAGTCACCGGTCATGAAGACCGACTCGATGCCCTTGTCCTCCACGAGGGAGTCGGCGAAGGCGTCGAGCGCCTTGGCCTGGCGGACGCGGTCACCGTTGTAGGAGCCGGCGCCGTCGCCCTTGTCCTCGTTGTCCGTGCCGGCGATGGTCGACGGGTCGTCGGGACCGCCCTTGGACTTGAAGTGGTTGACGATGACGAGGAACGCGTCGTCGCGGGTGCCCTCGACGTGCTTGAACGCCTGGGCCAGCGGCTCGCGGGCGTTGCGGAACGGCGCCGAGTTCACGAGGATCTCGGACCGGCCGACGGTCGTGACCGCACGCGGGTTGTAGATGAACGCCGAGCGGATCGCGTCCTGCTCCTGCACGGTCGGCTGCGCCTCGGCGCGGGGCGTCGGGACGTAGGCCCAGCGGTCACCGAGGACCGCCGGGTCCTGGCCCGGGTGCTTGACGTCCCAGTCGGCGTTGAGCGCGTCGACGAGCACCTTGAGCGCGGCGTCGCGGTCGGCGTAGCCCAGCTTGACCGGGTTCTCGACCTCCTCGAGGCTCATCACGTCGGCGTCCATCGTGTTGATGGCCGCGACCTCCTTGACCTGCTGGCGCGAGAGGCTGGCCGCCGTCGCGGCACCACGCGGGCCGATGTCAGGCAGGGTGCCGGCCGGCTGGGTGCGCGGGTCGCGCCAGGTGCAGGTGTTGGCGGTGATCCGGTTGCCCGCACGGTCGTTGTAGTAGGTGCAGGTGCGGCTCGTGCCCGGGAAGGCGTCGCCACCGGTGGTGACCCAGTCCTGGGCCGGGTGGACGAAGTAGTTGAGCATGTTGAACGTGGCGATCTTCAGGTTGCCCTGGGCGCCGAGGACGGCGTCCGGCGCGGCCGGGCGGTCCTGCTCGAAGGACACCTGGCCGCTGCCGTCGCTGCCCGGCTGGATGCGGCTCGAGGGCTGCAGGCGCCAGCTGTTGAAGCGGTAGTCGAGGACGACCGGCTTCACGAAGGTGGCGTTGGCGCCGGCGCGGACCGTGTTGGTCAGCGTGAGCCACGGGTAGGCCGTGGAGGCGTTGAAGGTGACCGTCGCGCCGTCGTCGAGGACCACGCCGTGGGCGTCGTTGAACGCCGCGATGTCGGCGCGCAGCTGCGTCTGGGTCGGGCGGGCCTTCTCCAGCGGGATGTAGAGCGGCTCGTCGGAGCCGATCGCGAGCTTGAACTCGCCGCGCATCGACGAGGAGCCCACGCCGCCGCTGTAGGAGTCGGTGACGGTGTGCGGGCCGGTCGGCAGGAAGACCTCGTGCTCGTGGGCCTCGCGCAGCGCGTCGAGCTCCGCACCGGTCGGGCAGGCGCCCTGGACGCAGTCGGTGCCGGGGATGACGGTGCCGGGGACGACCGCCTCCTCGGGGGTGGCGGCGCGGGTGTCGAGGAAGTCGCCGTTGGTCACGGTGACCTGGGTGGCGCCGTTGAACTCGCTCACCCGGCCGTTGAGGACCGTGACGTGGTCGCCGATCGCGGGCAGCGTGTAGGCCGGCGTGCTGCCGGCGTAGACGAACAGCGCGTCGGAGGCGCCGGGCGTCGCGTCGTCGGCCGGGTCGTGGCCGGCCGTCTCGATCACGAAGCCGTTGATGCCGCCGTCGGGGTAGCGCGCGGTCACGACGCCCGACGTCGAGACGTCGGCGTTCGCGTCACCGGTGGCGAACGGCGACGAGGCGCCGGTGCCCTGGATCTCCGCGATCTCGTGGAACGGCTTGACCGGGATGTCCGAGACGACGAGGTCGAAGGTGACCGTCGCGGTGGCGGACGCGCCGTCGGTGACGGTCGCCTCGACCGCGAAGGTGCCGTTCTCGGTCGGCGTGCCGGACACGACGCCCTCCGGGCTCACGGTGACGCCGGGGGGCGTGCCGGTCGCGGACCACGTATACGGGGTGCTGCCGCCGTTGGCCTGCAGGGTGAACGGCGCCATCGCGCGGTTGCGGAAGAGCGGGCGGTCGGCCGGGTCCGTGGCGCTCAGCGGGGCGGGGCCTCCGCCGGCGGTGATGGAGATGTTGTCGATGCCGACGTGCTCGTTGCTGCCCGTGGCGTTGTCCAGCGTGATCACGCGGAGGAAGACGTCGGCCTGGCCGTCGACGGCCGACGGGAGCTGGGCGCTCACGTGGGTCGAGGTCACGGTGGTGTTGCTGGCGACCGTGGCGTCCGCGACGTAGGCGGCGGGGACGTTGGTGTAGGCACCCGACGTGCCGACGCGGTACTGCAGCGCGACGCGGGTCGGCTGGTCGTCGGCGCTGCTGTCGAGGTCCTGCACGTCGTAGTCGACGGTGAAGCCCGACTTGCCGGTGGTGTTGAGGTGGAACACCAGGTGAGGGGTGGTCTGCGCCCCTGTAGAGCCGAGCGCGACGGTCCTGCTCTCGGCCGGCACGTTGTAGAACCCGAGGACGGCGCCAGTGGCCACGGTGTTCGGGAGCGCAGTGCTCGTCTGCAGCGCGAGGCTGGTCGTGAGTGTTCCCTCAGCGGTCAGCGTGCCCACGTCGGTGCTGTTGGGCAGGTTCGAGGCGGCGATGGACGTGCCAGCGAGGAACCCCTCGACGCCCGGGAAGTCGGCCCACGTGCTGGTGGGCGTGAGGCCCGACCAGTCCTGGGTGTAGGGGAAGCTCGAGATCGCGGTGGAGACGCTCGCGCTCGCCGGGGCACTCAAGCCCAGGGCCAGCGGAGCGGCCACGAGGGCCAGGAGCGAGGTGAGGCTGGTGGCCCGTCTGGGCATGCGTGCAGACAAGTTGTCGTGTCCCTTGTTCGGGGCCGCCGGGGGGTCAGGGTGGCGGCCGGGGGACACGCTAAGCGGCGGCACCGACATGTGGCACGGAACACGTCATGAAGTCATGCCTCATTTTGGTGAACATTCGCCCTAGGCGAGTGACATCTGTGACTCAGGAGACTGATGGGGTGATTCCGGGGTACCGTCGACCGGTGCTCCGACGTGCCTGCGCCCTGCCTCGCCTGCTGGCGAGCGGCCCCCTCGCCCTCGTGCTCGCCCTCACCGTAGCCCCTGCGGTCACCCCGGGAGCGGCGGCCTCGGACGCGGCAACGCGCCGGGCCGCGCCACAGGTGCAGCTCACGTCGTGGAGCAGCTACCACGACCTCAAGGCCGGACAGCGACGCGGCCTCAAGCTCGGCCGCGGCAGCGTCACCCTCAAGAAGCCCAAGGTCCGCCGGATCGGCGGGCGCACCTGGGACACCGGCACGTGGACGTCGCCGTGGGCGGCGCAGCCGTTCGGTGCGACGTCGCTCGTCCCGACCTGGGAGGCCACGACGCCCGGGAAGAGCCGGGTGCGCATCGAGGTGCGCGGCCGCACCGCCGCCGGCACCACCGGCAGCTGGGACACGATGGCCGACTGGTCGACGTCCGGCCGTCCCGTCGCGCGGACGACGTACTCCGGGCAGTCCGACGACCTCGGCGCGGTCAACGTCGACACGTGGGTCGCCTCCACCCCGGTCACCTCGTGGCAGGTGCGGGTGACGCTGGTGCGTCCGCGCGGCGGACGCCAGGCCGTGAGCCTGGAGCGGGTCGGCGCGGTCGCGTCGGTCGACGAGAAGACACCGCGCCCCACCTCGACGCCCGGCCCCGCGGCGGGCACGGTCCTGCCGGTGCCGACCTACAGCCAGATGGTGCACAGCGGCCACTACCCGCAGTGGGGCGGCGGCGGCGAGGCGTGGTGCTCGGCGACCTCGACGGCGATGGTCCTCGGCTACTACGGCATCTCCCCCACGCCCACCGGCATCGCGGCCGGGCACACTGACGCGGTCGTCGACCACACCGCCAAGATGGTCTACGACCACGGCTACGACGGCACCGGCAACTGGGCCTTCAACACCGCCTACGCGGCCACGCTCGTCGGCGGCGACTCCTACGTCACCCGGATGCGCGACCTGCGCGAGGCCGAGGACTACGTCGCGGCCGGCGTCCCGCTGGTCGTGTCGATCGCCTTCGGCAAGGGTGAGCTGACCGGGGCGCCGATCTCGTCCAGCAACGGCCACCTGCTCGTCATCGTGGGCTTCGAGGCCGACGGCGACGTCGTCGTCAACGACCCGGCCGGCGCGACCAACGGCGAGGTGCGCCGCGTCTACGACCGCGCCCAGCTCGAGCGGATCTGGATCGCGGCCAGCGGCGGCACGGCGTACGTCATCCGCAACGGCTGACGCAGACGGTCGGGCGGCCGGTCAGGCCGGCGATCAGGCCGGCGACGCGCTGATCGCGATCGTGTGCAGCCCGGTCGCCCCGTCGGGGTCGGGCGCCCGCAGCACGCTGGTCTGGGTCTCGCCGTCCTTGCCGATGGCACGGACCCGGACCTCGTGGTCGCCCTCGGGCACGTCGAGGGTCACCGCCCACTGCACCCAGGTGTCGACCGACGGCGCCGAGGCCAGTCGGGCCCGCTCCCACGAACCGCCGTCGACCTGCACCTCGACCGCCTCGATGCCGGTGTGCTGGTGCCACGCCACGCCGCCGAAGGACACCCGACCCGCCTCCACGTCGTCACCGGAGCGCGGGACGTCGATGCGCGAGGCGATCTTGACCGGCCCCAGCGCCGACCAGCCCTTGTCGGTCCAGTAGCCCATGGAGTCGGCGAAGGTGCTCACCTCGAGGTCGACGACCCACTTGGTCGCCGAGACGTAGCCGTAGAGCCCGGGCACGACCGTGCGGACCGGGAAGCCGTGCTCGATGGGGAGCGGGCGACCGTTCATGGCGACCGCCAGCATCGCGTCGCGGTCGTCGGTGAGCGCCTCGATTGGGGTCGCGCAGGTCCACCCGTCGTGCGAGGTCTGCAGGACGCAGTCGGCGGCGGGGTCGATCCCGAGGTCCTCGAGGAGGTCCGCGATCCGCACGCCGCTCCACCGCGCGTTGCCGACGAGCCCTCCCCCGACCTCGTTGCTCACGCAGTTGAGGGTGATCCACGACTCCGTCATCTGCCGCCCGACCAGGTCGGTGTAGGAGAGCGTGAGCTCGCGCTCGACCATGCCGTGGATGCGCAGCGACCACTCGTCGGGCTCGATGGTGGGCTTCGCGATGGTCGTGTCGATCAGGTAGAAGTCCTCGTTCGGCGTCTGCCACGGCGTCACGCCGGTCAGCCCGACCGACGTGTCGGCGGGGGCCTGGCGCCGTGTCACGCCGGGGATCCGCAGCAGTCGGCGGCTGGCCTCGACGTGGCGCCGTCCGGCTCCGACGAACCTGCCCGCCACCGCGATGCCGACCGACGCGAGCGAGATCGTCCCCGCCACGATCAGGAAGACCCGGCGCTCGTGCGACGCGAGCTCGGGGCGCCGTACGCCGCGGCGCAGGGCGTCGATGAGGGCGGAGTGGACGCTCACCCAGGTCAGCAGCCCCACGAGGACGGGCAGCGCGTCGACCAGGCCGGCACCGCGCTGCGCCGCGACGGCCGCGAGGCCGACGGCCGCGAGCGCCACCCACACCACGGCGGGCTGCCACCACCCGCGGCGGGCGAGCCGGCCGGCCCCGGCGAAGCAGCCGAGCAGCGCCAGCAGGACGCCCGCGACCAGGACGGGCTTGTCGAGGTGGCCCAGGACGGCGATCGCGCGCTCGGCCACCGCACCCGGCGTGAGGCGGATCAGCCCCTCCGCGACGGCGACCACCGGCGACTCGCGGATGGTCAGCACC
The DNA here is from genome assembly GCF_018275325.1 of Nocardioides palaemonis. NCBI lineage: Bacteria > Bacillati > Actinomycetota > Actinomycetes > Propionibacteriales > Nocardioidaceae > Nocardioides > Nocardioides palaemonis. Next base: position 320,477 of record NZ_JAGVQR010000004.1, read on the forward strand.
ATCGCGGTGGCATAGCTGGTGGCGAGCCCGGCGCACCCGGCGATGACGCCGGCGAGCGCCCACGGCGGGCGGCGAGTGGTCACCGGACCATTGTGGCGGGTCCTCGGGCATGATGCCGCCGTGACGTCCTCCCAGCCCGCCCCGGCCCCGCTGCCCCGCATCGGCATCGGCACCGATGTCCACCGGCTCGTCGAGGGCGTGCCGATGCACCTCGCCGGCCTCGCCTGGCCGGACGAGCCCGCCGGTCTCGAGGGCCACTCCGACGCCGACGTGGCGGCGCACGCGGCGTGCGACGCACTGTTCTCCGCCGCCGGGATCGGCGACCTCGGCACCCACTTCGGCACCGCCGAGCCCGAGTGGGCGGGCGCGTCGGGCGTCACGCTCCTCGCCGAGACGGCACGCCGGGTGCGCGCCGCCGGCTTCGAGATCGGCAACGTCGCGGTGCAGGTGATCGGCAACGTCCCGCGCCTCGGCCCGCGCCGCGACGAGGCGGTGGCCGCGCTCTCCGCGGCGATCGACGCCCCGGTGTCCCTGTCGGCGACCACGACCGACGGCCTCGGGCTGACCGGTCGCGGCGAGGGCGTCGCCGCGGTCGCGACGGCGCTGCTGGTGCCGGTGCCGGCCTGATGCCCACCGCGGTCGTCGTCCTCGCCGCCGGGTCCGGCAGCCGCGTGGGCGCCGAGGTCAACAAGGTCCTGCTGCCGCTGCGCGGCGTGCCGGTGCTGGTCTGGTCGCTGCGCGAGGCGCTGGCCCTCGACGACGTGCGCCGGGTCGTGCTGGTCGTGCGGCCCGAGGACCGCGAGGCGGTGGCCGACGCGGTCGCCCCGCACCTGGGCGAGCGCGAGGTGCTCGTCGTCGACGGCGGGGCGACCCGCCACGCCTCCGAGCGGGCGGCGCTGCGCGTCCTGGAGGCCGACGTCGCCGCCGGCGACGTCGACGTGGTGGTCGTGCACGACGCCGCCCGCCCGCTCGCACCGGCCGACCTGTGGCGGGCGGTGGTGGCGCGGGCGCGCGAGCTGGGAGGAGCCATCCCGGTCGTGCCGGTCACGCACCTCCTGCACGCGGACCTCACCCCGGTGGTCGAGGCTGCGGGCGCGGTCCAGACGCCCCAGGCGTTCCGGGCGGCCGACGTCGTCGCGGCCTACCGCGCGGCCGAGCCGGACGGGTTCGAGGGCACGGACACGGCCGCGTGCGTGACCCGCTACCGCGACGTCGAGGTGGCTGCCGTCGCCGGCAGCGCGACCAACCTGAAGGTGACCTTCCCCGAGGACGTCGCCCTCGCCGGGGAGCTCGCCGTCACCGTGGCGCGGTGAGCGCCTCGAGCAGGCGTACGTCGTCGGCTGAGGCCACCCGACGCGCCTCCGGGGGCGCCGCGACGGTCTCGACCGGCTGACCAGCAGCAGCGAGGTCGGCGACGGCACGCGCGAGGTTGCTCGACGGTCGCTGGGCGAGGTCCGCGAGGACGGCGGCCGGGACCACCAGCGGCGACGCCACCGCCAGCAGGTCGTCGCGGTCGAGGGTCTCGCCGACCAGTCCGTCGGCCACGACCTTGACCGTGTCCGTGACCGGTCGCGTGCCGACCGTGGGACGGCCCGTCTCGCGCGCCCGCTCGAGGCAGGAGGCGATGAAGGCCGACGGGGTCATCGGGCACAGCGAGTCGTGCAGCACCAGGTCGCGACCCGACTCGACCAGCACGTCCCACGCGACGGTGGCGTCGACCAGGTCGACGCCGGCCTCCCCCACCGCCCACGCGGCGCAGGCGACGAGCGCCTCGCCGTGGAGGAGCGCGTACGGCAGGGACCCGCGGTCCTCGTCCAGAACGAGACCGAGGCCCCTGGGAACGTCGTCCCAGGGGCCTCGGTCGAGGTCGTTGCCGCTCAGGAGGCGAGCACCTCGTCGAGCATGGCCTCGGCCTTGTCCTCGTTGGTCTTCTCCGCGAGCGCGAGCTCGGAGACCAGGATCTGCCGGGCCTTGGCCAGCATCCGCTTCTCGCCGGCCGACAGGCCACGGTCGCGCTCACGGCGCCACAGGTCGCGCACGACCTCCGAGACCTTCATGACGTCGCCGGAGTGGAGCTTCTCCAGGTTGGCCTTGTAGCGGCGCGACCAGTTCGTGGGCTCCTCGACGTGGGCCGCACGCAGCACGTCGAACACCCGGTCGAGACCCTCCTTGTCGACCACGTCGCGCACTCCGACGAGGTCGAGGTTGCAGGCCGGGACGCGCACGACCAGGTCCTGCTGGGCGACAATCCTGAGGACGAGGTACTGACGGTCCTCTCCCTTGATCTTCCGCATCTCGATGTCCTCGATGACTGCGGCCCCGTGATTGGGATAGACGACCGTTTCGCCGACGGTGAAAGTCATATGTTCAGTTCCCCTTCCTAGGTGACCATTCTAACACGGGTCCGCAGGTGCTCCCTGACGCGTTTGCGCAGGTCAGAGGCCACTTCCGGGCTTGACAGATCGCCTGTTCCTGTGGTGCGCGCACCTGCCCGGGCGTGCGGCTGCGCCATACTCCGACCATGGCGACCGTCCCTGCGCTGCTCCTCGTCCGTGCCGCGCACCCCCGCCAGGCGGTGGCCACCGCGGTCGCGCTCGGCGCCGCGGCGGCGGTCTCCGGACGTCCGCTGCGCGAGGCCGCGCTCGTGGCCGCGACGGTCCTCGTCGGGCAGTCCGTCCTCGGGTGGCTCGACGACCTCGCCGACCGCTCCCGCGACGCCCGGCACCGCCCCGACCGACCGGTCGCCTCGGGCCGGCTCGACCCCGGCACCGTGTGGTTCGCGGTCGCCTGCGGCGTGCTGCTCGTGGTGCCGCTCGCGGTCGCCAACGGCCGCGCCGCTGCGGCCGCGTACCTCGCCTCGCTCGTGGTGGCCGCCCTCGGCGACCGGCTGCTGCACGCGCGCCCGCTCTCGTTCGTGCCGTGGATGGTGTCGTTCGGGCTGCTCCCCGCGTTCCTCGCCTACGGCGGGTGGGGAGGCGTCGGCACCACCACGCCGCCGACGGTGACCATGACCGCGCTGGCCGCCGCCCTGGGCCTCACCGTCCACGTCCTGCTGGCGCTGCCGGGCCTCGTGCACGACCACGAGGAGGGCGAGCGCTCCTTCCCGCTGCTCCTCGCGCTGCGCACCGGGACCCCCCGGTTGCTCGTGCTCGCGTCGGTCGCCACCGGCGTGCTGGCGGTCGCCGTCCTGTTCACGGGGCAGACGGTGGGACTGGCCTGAGGCGACGCTAGGCTGTGCGCCATGCAGCTTCGACACCTCGCGACCGGCGCAGCGGTCCTCGCGCTGACCGCGTCGCTCTCCTCGTGCGGCTTCGACTACGCGACCGAGCGTGACTACACCCCCGGCAGCGGCGCCAACAACCGCGAGGGCACCGTCGACGTGCTCTCCGCCGTGGTGGTCTCGGCCGAGGAGGGCTCCGGCACGTTCATCGCGTCGCTGTCCAACAACGACGCCAGCGACGAGCAGAGCTTCACCGGCGTCTCGGGCGGGCAGGACGCGACGGTCACCGCCGCGGACTTCGACCCGGTCGCCATCGCGCCGGGCGGGCTGGTCAACCTCGCCGACCCCGCGGCGGACGTGGTCCTGCAGGGCGACTTCACCGCCGGTGACTTCGTCCCGCTGGTGATCGACTTCGGCAACGGCGACCGCGTGTCGATGGACGTGCCGGTCGTGCCGGACGACTTCGGCTACTGGGCCGGTATGGACGCCTCCGGCTCCGTCGCCACCACCGACACCGACACGGAGGCCGACGCGTCATGACCCACACGCTGGTCCTGCTCCGCCACGGCGAGAGCGAGTGGAACGCCAAGAACCTGTTCACCGGCTGGGTGGACGTCGCCCTGACCGAGAAGGGTCGTGGCGAGGCGGTCCACGGGGGCCGGCTGCTGCGCGAGTCCGGTGTGCTCCCCGACGTCGTGCACACCTCGCTGCAGCGACGCGCGATCAACACCGCAGCGCTCGCCCTCGACGCCGCCGACCGCCACTGGATCCCGGTCAAGCGGTCCTGGCGGCTCAACGAGCGCCACTACGGCGCGCTGCAGGGCAAGGACAAGAAGCAGACGCTCGAGCAGTACGGCGAGGAGCAGTTCATGCTCTGGCGCCGCTCGTTCGACGTCCCGCCGCCGCCGCTCGACGACGCCGACGAGTTCTCCCAGGTCGGCGACCCGCGCTATGCCGACCTCGGCGCGGAGATGCCGCGCACCGAGTGCCTCAAGGACGTCATCGCGCGCTTCCTGCCCTACTGGGAGGGCGAGATCGTCCCCGACCTCGAGGCCGGACGCACCGTCCTCGTGGCCGCCCACGGCAACAGCCTGCGCGCGCTGGTCAAGCACCTCGACCAGATCAGCGACGAGGACATCGCGGGCCTCAACATCCCGACCGGCATGCCGCTGGTCTACCGCCTCGACGACGCGTTCCGCCCGACCGTCGCCGGCGGCGAGTACCTCGACCCCGAGGCGGCCGCTGCCGCCGCGGCCGCGGTCGCCAACCAGGGTCGCTGAGCAGCCGCCGGCGAGGAACGAGCCGGCGGCGTGGGCTCAGCGAGGTTGAGCAAGCCCCGCGGCTGAGGAACGAAGCCGCGACGGGCGCGACGAAACCCGGTCACCCGACCGCGAAGGCTGACCGGGTCTCGTGACAGGCGCTTGAGCGCCTTCCTCGACCAACGGTGGCGCAGGCGCTTTCCTCGACCAGCGGTGCGCGGACGTCAGTCGCGCTGCGGCACCTCGCCGGTGACCACGAAGACGACCCGGTTGGCCACCGAGACGGCGTGGTCGGCGATCCGCTCGTAGTAGCGGCCGAGCAGGGCGATGTCGACCGCGGCCTCCACGCCGTGCTGCCAGTCGGTGGAGAGCAGCTCGGTGAAGCTGCGGCGGCGCAGCTGGTCCATCACCTCGTCGTCGCGGCCGAGCTCGATCGCGGCCTCGACGTCGCGGTCGACGATGATGCTGCGCACCCGGCGCACCATGTCCTCGGCCGTCTCGGCCATCCGCTCCATCGTCGGGCGCAGCTCCTCGGGCACCGCCACCGACGGCACCCGCAGCCGCGCGATCTTCGCGACGTGGACCGACAGGTCGCCCATCCGCTCGAGCTCGCTCACCATCCGCAGGGCCGAGACGATCATCCGCAGGTCGCCCGCGACCGGCTGCTGGAGCGACAGCAGCTGGAACGACGTGTCGTCGACCCGCTCGCGGGCGTCGTCGATCGCCTTGTCGCCGCTGATCACCTGGTCCGCGGTGTGGACGTCGCCGGTCATCAGTGCCTTGGTGGCCTCGCGCACGGCGACCTCGACCTGCCCGCAGATGTCGGACAGGTCGGCGAAGATGCCGTCGAGCTGGTCATGGAAAGCCTCACGCATGAGCGCACTGTAGGCACCCCAGGCGAACAGCCGGACGTACCCGATGAACGGCGCGTGAACACTCGGCGCCGGGCGTCCATCGGGTCGGGCGGACCCCGCGCGGTGCGTACGATGGTGGCCGTGGACCCGACCATGCAAGCCGGTCTGGCCGCGATCGTCGGGGCCGTCATGGCAGGCGGCGCGGTGCTCGCCTGGCACATCAGCGACCGCCAGCGGCACACCCTCCCCCAGGCGGAGGAGCCGGTCGTCCAGGCCGGCGTCGCGGCGGTGCTCAGCATCCTGCGCTCCAGCGCGGTGGTGGTCGACGAGTCCGACCACGTCCTCAAGGCGTCCGCGCCGGCGTACGCCTTCGGGCTGGTGCGCGGCAGCACGCTCGTCGTGCCCGAGCTGCTCGACCTGGTCGCGCAGGTGCGGCGCGACGGCCAGATCCGCGAGAGCGAGCTCGACCTCCCGGCCACCGACGGCGGCACCGCCCGCACGCTCACCGCCCGCGTCGCGCCGCTGGGCGCCCGCCTGGTGCTCGCCCTGGTCGAGGACCGCACCCGCGAGAAGCGGGTGGAGGAGGTGCGCCGCGACTTCGTCGCCAACGTCAGCCACGAGCTCAAGACGCCGGTGGGCGCGATCCGCCTGCTCGCCGAGGCCGTCACCGACGCCGCCGACGACCCCGAGGCGGTGCAGCGCTTCGCCAACCGGATGCTGACCGAGAGCGACCGGCTCACCAACCTGGTGCAGCAGATCATCGAGCTGTCGCGCCTGCAGGCCCACGACCCGCTGGAGAAGCCGGTCATGGTCGACCTCGACGCAGCCGTCGCCACCGCGGTCGACACCAGCGCGATGGAGGCCGCGGCCAAGCAGATCACCGTCGAGTCGCGCGGCGAGCACGGCCTCGAGGTCTTCGGCTCCCAGGACCTCATCGGCGCGGCCGTCAGCAACCTGGTGGCCAACGCGGTGGCCTACTCCGGCTCCGGCTCGCGCGTGGTCGTCACGACCCGCTCCGAGGGCGAGCAGGTGCAGGTGTCGGTCGTCGACCAGGGCATCGGCATCCCGCCCGAGGACATCGACCGGATCTTCGAGCGCTTCTACCGCGTCGACCCCGCCCGCCACCGCTCCACCGGCGGCACCGGACTGGGCCTCGCCATCGTCAAGCACGTCGCGGCCACCCACGGCGGCGACATCTCGGTGTGGTCGGTGCAGGGGCAGGGCTCGACCTTCACGCTCACCCTTCCCCGCAACTTCCAGCCCACACCGGGCCGACCCACCACCCCCGTCGAGGTCGTCGTGCCGTCCGGCACCGACGCCGCCGACCCCACAGACACCACACGCCGCAGCGCACAGGAGGTACGCAGGTGACCCGGGTACTCGTCGTCGAGGACGAAGAGAGCTACAGCGACGCGCTCGCCTACATGCTCCGCAAGGAGGGCTACGAGGTCGCGATCGCCGCCGACGGCACCACCGCGCTCACCGAGTTCGACCGGTTCGGTCCCGACATCGTGCTGCTCGACCTGATGCTGCCCGGCGTCCCCGGCACGGAGGTGTGCCGCCAGATCCGCCAGACCTCGTCGGTCCCGGTGATCATGGTGAGCGCCAAGGACGACGAGGTCGACAAGGTGGTCGGCCTCGAGCTCGGCGCCGACGACTACGTCACCAAGCCCTACTCCCCCCGCGAGCTCGTGGCCCGGATCCGCGCGGTGCTGCGCCGCGGCCAGGAGCCCGAGCTGATGCCCGACACCCTCGAGGCCGGCCCGGTGCGGATGGACGTCGAGCGCCACGTCGTCACCGTCGACGGCGCCGAGCAGCGGCTGCCGCTCAAGGAGTTCGAGCTGCTGGAGATGTTCCTGCGCAACCCCGGCCGGGTGCTCACCCGCGGCCAGCTCATCGACCGGGTCTGGGGATCCGACTACGTCGGTGACACCAAGACGCTCGACGTGCACGTCAAGCGGCTGCGCGCCAAGCTCGAGCCCGACCCGGGCGAGCCGAAGTACCTCGTAACGGTCCGCGGGCTGGGCTACAAGCTCGACCTCTGAGCGCGCGCCACGGCGGGATGTCGCCGTTCCACGTCCGGAATCCGCTGGCGATCGGTCATGACCGTACCTAGCCTTGACCCGTGACCACCGCCAGCCAGACCACCCCCGCCGCACTGCCCGAGCAGACTCCGCCCGCGCCGTGGCTCCCCGTCGCCGCGGGGGCCGTCACCCTCGTGATGTGGGCCTCCGCCTTCGTGGTGATCCGGCACGTCGCGCACGACGTCAGCCCCGGCGCGCTCGGCTCCGGGCGGCTCCTGGTCGCGGCCCTGGTCGTGCTGCCGCTGGTGCTCAGGCGCGGCTGGGTGCGGCCGACCGGTCGTGAGTGGGCGCTGCTGGCGCTGGGCGGACTCGGCTGGTTCGGCGTCTACAACCTCGCCCTCAACGCCGGCGAGCGCCACGTCGACGCCGGCACGGCGGCGATGATCATCCAGATCGGCCCGGTGATCGTGGCGCTGCTGGCCGTGCCGCTCTTCGGGGAGCGGCTGCACGCCTGGCTCCTCGCCGGCATGGTCGTCGGCTTCGCGGGCGTCGCGGTGATCGCGCGCGGCTCGTCCACCGATGCGGACGCCAGCCTGCTCGGCGTCGTCCTGGTCCTCGTCGCCGCCGCGATGTACGCCGTCGGCGTGCTGACCCAGAAGGTGCTGCTGCGCCGGCTGCCGTCCGTCCAGGTCGTGCTGGTGTCGTTCGTGATCGGCGCGGTCACCTGCCTGCCGTTGTCCGGCGACCTGCCGGGGATCGTGGCCGACGGCGGCGCCGAGCTCTGGTGGATCGTCTACCTCGGCGTCTTCCCGACCGCGGTCGCCTTCACCACCTGGGCCTACGCCCTCACCCACACCGACGCGGGCGCCTTGTCGCTCACGACGTTCCTGGTGCCGCTGATCGCGACCTTCATCGCGTGGGTCGCGATCGACGAGGTGCCGCCCTCGCTCACCTTCGTCGGTGGCGCCCTCGCGATCGTCGGGGTGCTGATGACGCGCCGCAAGCCCAAGCCCGCACCCCTCGCTGGTTGAGGTGCGAGGAGCGCCAGCGACGAGCCTCGAAACCTGCGACTGGCGTCACTGCGGGTCGGAGCCGGACTCCAGCCAGCCGCGGAACGCCTCGAGGTTGCGGGTCGACTCACCGCGCGAGATCCGCCACTCCCACTCCTTGCGGATGGACGAGGCGAAGCCGAGCTCGAGGATGGCGTTGAAGGAGGAGTCCGCGTTGTCGAGCACCGAGCCGAGGATCCGGTCGAGCTCCTCGTCGGTGACGGCCGACAGGGGCAGCCGCGCCTCGAGGTAGATGTCGCCGGTGCGGTCGACGGCGAACGAGACGGCGTACATCCGCAGGTTGCGCTCGAGCAGCCAGCGGTAGACCCGGTGGTGGTTCTCGTCGGGGTTGCGGCACACGAACGCGTGCACCCCGAGCGCGTGCGGGCCGACGTCGAGCCGCACCGGCGTCTGCAGCTTCTTCTCACCCGGCAGGGTCAGCGAGAACGACCCGCCGCCGATCTCCTCGTGCTCGATCTCGTTGTCGGCGAGGTAGGCGCGCAGCCGCTCGACCGCCGCGGCGGTCTCCTCCGAGGGGGTCGCGGCCGGAGGGGTGTCGGTCATGCGGCCATCATGAGGCAAGCGCCGCGCGCATCCGGCCGGCGGCCCGGGCGTACGCGTCGAGGGTGCGCTCGGCGGTCCGCTCCCAGGAGAAGTCGCGGGCGTGGGCGACGGCACCGTGACCGAGCCTCTCGACGAGTGCCGGGTCGTCGACGAGGCGCCGGAGCGCGGCGGCCCAGTCGCGCGGCTCGTGGGAGTCGACCAGCAGCCCGCTCACGCCGTCGCGCACGACGGTCGTCAGGCCGCCGACGGCCGCGGCGACGACGGGCGTGCCGGTGGCCTGCGCCTCGACCGCGACCAGGCCGAAGGACTCGTTGTAGGACGGCACCGCGACGGCGGTCGCGGCGGCCGACCAGACCGCGAGCTCGGCCTGGCTGACCGGCGGCACGAACCGCACCACGTCGGCGATCCCCAGGTCGGCGGCGAGGTCGGCCAGCGAGGTCGGGTGCTCGAGGCCCGAGCCGGACGGTCCGCCGACGACGGGGACGACGAGGCGGTGGCGCAGCGACGGGTCCTGCTCGAGCAGCACGTGCACCGCGCGCAGCAGCACGTCGGGCGCCTTGAGCGGCTGGATCCGGCCGGCGAACATGAGCACGACGGCGTCGAGCGGCAGGTCGAGCCGGCGGCGCGCGTCGTCCTGCGCGCGCGGGACGAAGACGTCGAGGTCGACGCCCGGACTGATCACCTCGACCGCGTCCGGGCTGGCGTCGTAGAGGTCGACCAGCTGGCGGGCCTCCGTGTCGGTGTTGGCGACCAGCAGGTCGGCCGCCTCGACCACCTGCTCCTCGCCGATCACCCGCGACGCGGGCTCGGGGGTGTCGCCTGCGGCGAGCGAGGCGTTCTTGACCTTCGCCATGGTGTGCATCGAGTGCACGAGCGGGACGTTCCAGCGGTCGCGCGCGAGGGCCCCGACCTGCCCGGAGAGCCAGTAGTGGGAGTGGACGGCGGTGTAGTGGCCGAGCGGCTGCATCGCCTCGGTGCGCAGCACCTCGCGGGCGAAGGTGCAGAGCTGGCCCGGGAGCTCGCCCTTGGTGAGGCCCTCGAAGGGCCCCGCGGCGACGTGGCGCACCAGCACCCCGTCGGCGGCCTCGACCACCTGGGGCAGGGCGGAGGAGGTGGCCCGCGTGAAGACGTCCACGGCGATGCCCTGCTCGGCGAGGCGGCGGGACAGCTCGATGACGTAGACGTTCATCCCCCCGGCGTCGCCCGTGCCGGGCTGGTCCAGGGGCGAGGTGTGCAGGCTGATCATCGCCACGCGGTCACCCACGCTGGGTCCTCCTTCGCTCGGGCCGCGGCGTCGCGGCCGGTGCCCGCACGCGGGCACCTCCGGCACAACCACGGGCGGCGGCGGGTGATTCCCCGGCCGCCGACGACGTCAGCGCGCGTGCGCCCCGCTGCGGGGGCTGCCCGTGTCGCGGTCACGGCGGCGCAGCAGGGCGACCCCGCCGAGCATGGCCGCGATCGCGCCCCAGAACGCGTCGTACCAGCGCGCGCCCGCGGGACGGAACGCCTCGATCAGCGAGAGCACCAGCAGCGCCGAGGCCAGGCCGACCACGACGCGCATGCCGAGGGCGTCGCTGCGCACCAGCGTGGTGCCGAAGGCTCCGGCCGACGCGAGCAGGCAGGCGAGGCCGACGAAGTGGAGCGTGCCGGCGAGCGGGTCGTCACCGCCGCCGAGCAGGGCGCGGACGATCCAGAGCAGGCCGCCGACGAGCGCCAACGGCGCGGCGAGCTTGGCGAGGGGCATCCCGCGATGATGCCACGGTGCCCGCGGCGCACTCGGCTCAGGACTCGTCGGTGCCCTGGTGGAAGCGCTGCTGCCACGGCGAGCCCGAGCGGTCCGCGGGACGCACCCAGACACTGCTCCGGAGCGTCGAGCGGCCGTCGGCCAGCGCGCGCCAGACCAGCAGGATGGTGTCCCGGTCGACCCGTCCCACCGAGACCACGTCGAGGCTCACCGGCTCGATCGGCCCGATGGCGTCGAGCACGTCGTCGCGCGTCCACAGCCGGCCCGAGCGCCCGACCTCCTGCCAGTCGGGGTGGAGCAGCGCGGCGACCGCCGCGCGGTCCGAGCGGACGGCGTCGGTCAGCAGCGAGCGCTCGAGCGCGACGACGTGCTCCTCGTCGCTCGGCACCGGCTCGTCGGCGAGCCCGGAGAAGAGGTCGGGCTCGGCCTCGACCTGGCCGACCGCGGCCTCGGGGTGGTCGGTCGTCGCGCCGGCGAAGCCCGGCCCGGCATCGGGCGCCACGCCACGCTGGTAGGCAGCCGCGGCCGCGTTGGCGCGCTTGTCGGCGGCCTCGTTGAGGTGGTGGCCGGCGTGGCCCTTCACCCACTCGAAGCGCACCCGGTCGCGGCGCCCGTCGAGGGCCGCGTCGAGGGCCTTCATCAGCTCGACGTTGAGCACGGGCTTGCCGTCGCTCTTCTTCCAGCCCTTGCGCTTCCAGCCGGGCATCCACTTGGTCACCGAGTCGATGACGTACTTGCTGTCGCAGAAGACGTGCAGGTCGTCGTCGACGTGCGCGGTCTGCTGGAGCAGGTCGAGCACGGCCATCAGCTCGCCCATGTTGTTGGTGCCGTGCGGCCAGCCCCCCGACGCCCAGCAGCCGTCGTCGACGTACCAGGCCCAGCCCGCCGGGCCGGGGTTGCCGAGTGCCGAACCGTCAGCCGCCGCGATGATCACCCGCGCATTGTTCCAGCAGACGATCTTGGCAGGATGGGGGCATGACCTCGGACCCGACCACGTCCCGCACCGCCGTCGTCACGGGTGCCTCCAGCGGCATCGGCGCGGCCACCGCGCGCGCCCTCGCCGCGCAGGGCTTCCACGTCGTCTGCGCGGCGCGCCGCACCGACCGCATCGAGGCCCTGGCCGAGGAGATCGGCGGTCGCGCCATCACCTGCGACGTCACCGACGAAACGTCCGTGGCCGCGCTCGCCGCCGAGGTGCCGACCATCCACGTGCTGGTCAACAACGCCGGAGGTGCCGTCGGCACCGACCGCGTCGACGCCGCCGACCTCGACGCGTGGCGATGGATGTACGACCTCAACGTCCTCGGCCTGGTGCGTGTCACCCGCGCGCTGCTGCCCGCGCTGCGCGCCGGCGGCGACGGCGTCATCGTCAACGTCGGCTCGACCGCCGGCCGCTGGGCCTACGAGGGCGGCGGCGGCTACACGGCCGCGAAGCACGCCGTGAAGGTGCTGTCGGAGACGTTGCGCCTCGAGCTCAACGGCGAGCCGATCCGCATCTGCGAGGTCGCCCCCGGCATGGTCCGCACCGACGAGTTCTCGCTGGTGCGCTTCGGCGGCGACCAGGAGAAGGCCGACGCGGTCTACGCGGGCGTCGACCAGCCGCTGCTCGCCGAGGACGTCGCCGACGCGATCGCCTGGGTGGCCACCCGCCCCTCCCACGTCGACATCGACGAGCTCGTGATCAAGCCCCGTGCCCAAGCAGCGGCACACAAGGTGCACCGCTCCTGAGTCGTGGAAGACTGCCGCGCGTGAAGACCATCGGACTCGTCGGCGGGATGAGCTGGGAAAGCAGCGCGGCCTACTACCGCGACCTCAACCTCGGGACGCGCGAGCGGCTGGGCGGGCTGTCGTCGCCCAAGCTGGCGCTCACCACGGTCGACTTCGCGGAGGTGACCCACCTCGAGGACGACGAGCGCTGGGACCAGGTCGGCGTGCTGCTCGCCGACGCCGCGCGCGGTGTCGAGCGGGCCGGCGCGGACTTCCTGCTGCTGTGCACCACGACGTTCCACAAGGTCGCCGACCAGGTCGAGGAGGCCGTGGACATCCCGGTGCTGCACCTGGCCGACGTGGTCGCCGAGGCCGTGAAGGCCGCGGGCGTGGGCACCGTCGGGCTGATCGGCACCAAGGTCGCGATGTCGGAGTCGTTCTTCGTCGACCGGCTCGCCTCCCACGGGCTCTCCGTGGTCGTGCCCGACGAGCGCCACCACGACGTCCTCAACGACGCGATCTACGAGGAGCTGGTCCACGGCGTGGTGCTCCCGCGCACCCGCAGCCGGGTCGTGTCGATCATCGAGGAGCTCTGGGACGCCGGCGCCGGCGGCGTGCTGCTCGGCTGCACCGAGCTCGAGCTGCTGGTGAAGCAGGCCGACGTCGAGCTGCCGGTCTTCCCCTGCACGACCCTGCACGTGCAGGCCGCGCTCGACCGTGCGCTGGCCTGAGGGGTCCACACGCCGCTGGATCCCGACGGCACTCGTGCCCGAGGTCCGGTGAGTGCGGCCTGTGCGGTCCACCGGGTGAACCACAGGGGCCGCAGTCCGCTCGCGCCACCCCTCCCCTCCCGGCTGCAGCCGACAGGACGAACTGGTCGACCGCCGTGGCCGCTTGTCGCCCGCCATGGCGGGCGTTGAGCGGACATTGGTCCGCTCGACCCACCTGATGACGGTGGCTGGCGGGGCGGGTCTCGTGACGGTCGCTGCGCGACCTCCTCGACCACCGGGGTCAGAGCGGCAGGCCGCGGGCCGTGGCGAGCCAGCGCCACACCGACCACGCCGGCCCCGCGAGGTCGGCGGCGGACGCGGCCGGCGGGAGGTCGACGGCGAGGACCTGGGACCGGGCGCCCTCGGTGCTGAGCCACAGATCGTCGCCCGCGACGGCGATGCCCTCGCCCTGGTCCTGCGCCGGGAGCTCCCACCACCCCAGCGGCTCCCACGAGGGGTAGGCCACGACGTGGGCGTTGGTGTAGGTCCGCAGGACGAGCGCGCCGCCGCCGGGCAGGAACGCGGCGTCGGTGACGATGCCCGGCGCGTCCGCGACCTGCACCAGGCGGTTGGGGCGGTCGGCGCGCAGCCGTAGCGGGGCGGCGTAGACCTCACCGGCGAAGATTCCCTTGGTGACCACGAACAGCTGGCCGGTCACGGGGTGGGCGAGCAGCGCCTCGGCGTCGCGGGCGCCGTCGGGGTAGACCAGCTCGTAGCGCTCGGGCGCAGCATCCACGTCGCCCCGCCCGACCGGCACCCGCAGCACCTCGACCGAGTCGCGCACGGCGCGGTTGTCGCCGGTGTCCGCGACCCACACGTCGCCGTCGCCCGCAGGGGCCAGGGCCTCGACGTCCTCCGGCGCGGGCGACCACGCGGTCACGCCGACCGTCTGCCCGGTGGTCGGGTCGACCGCGAACACCCGGCCGCTGTCGCCCGAGTCGTTGGTGGTGACCAGCAGCCCGTCGACCAGCGCGAGGCCGCTCGACTCCACGACGTCGGGGTCCTCGAAGCGCAGGACCGGGCGACCGGACGCGCCGTCGCCGGCCGCCGCACCCAGCAGGAAGGGCAGCGCGACGGCCACGCCGACCACCGCTCGTACGCCCCTCACCACGCCCCCACGGTAGCCGGGGACGCCCGTCAGACCGCTCGTCGCCTGGACCGACCGCTCGTCGGGGCCACCCGTGGAGGTGTGTGACGGCTCAACCACCTGTCCGTAGCGTGCAGGGGTTCACTCGGGACGCTCTCGGAACCAGGGGGAAGTCATGTCCGTGCTCGACAAGCAGGCGATCGTCGCCCGACCCGGCTACAGCCGGTGGCTGATCCCGCCAGCGGCGCTCGCGGTCCACCTGTCCATCGGCCAGGTCTACGCCTTCTCGGTGTTCAAGACCTCGCTGGTCGCGACCTTCGACACCAGCCTGACGGCGATCGGGTGGGTGTTCTCCCTCGCGATCGTGATGCTCGGCCTCTCCGCCGCCGTCCTCGGGACGTGGGTGGAGCGCTCCGGCCCGCGCAAGGCGATGCTCGCCTCGGCCGTGTGCTGGGGCGTCGGCTTCGTCGTCGGCTCGCTCGGCATCTCGTCCGGCCAGCTGTGGCTGCTCTACCTCGGCTACGGCGTGATCGGCGGCATCGGCCTCGGCATCGGCTACATCTCGCCGGTCTCGACGCTGATCAAGTGGTTCCCGGACCGTCCCGGCCTCGCGACCGGCATGGCGATCATGGGCTTCGGCGGCGGCGCGCTGATCGCCTCCCCGCTCTCCAACCGCCTGTTGGCCGCCTACGACCCCGGCTTCGTCGCCACCGAGCCCGGCGCCGTCGCCTCAGGTTCCGCGCTCGCGCAGACCTTCCTCACCCTCGGCGTGGTCTACACCGCGCTGATGCTCGTCGGCGCCGCGCTGGTCCGCGTGCCGCCGGGCCACGGCAGCGACGAGACCGCCGAGCACTCCCCCGGCAGCAACGGCGCCCTCGTCCGCGCGTCCGCCGCGATCCGCACGCCGCAGTTCTGGCTGCTGTGGGTCGTGCTGTTCTGCAACGTCACCGCCGGCATCGGGATCCTCGAGCAGGCGGCCCCGATGATCCAGGACTTCTTCCGCGACGGCGGCACCAGCACGGTCACCGCAGCCGCCGCGGGCGGCTTCGTCGGCGTGCTGTCGCTGGCCAACATGCTCGGCCGCTTCGTGTGGTCGAGCCTGTCCGACCACATCGGGCGCCGGAACACCTACGTCATGTACCTCGGGGTCGGGCTGGTGCTCTACCTCCTGCTCGCCCTCTTCGGCAGCGTCTCGACCGTCGTCTTCGTGGCGCTGGCGGTCGTGATCATCAGCTACTACGGCGGCGGCTTCGCCACCATCCCGGCCTACCTCAAGGACCTGTTCGGCACCCTCGAGGTCGGCGCCATCCACGGACGGCTGCTGACCGCGTGGGCGGCGGCCGGTGTCGCCGGGCCGCTCATCGTCAACGGGATCCTCGACTCGGTCGGCGAGCCGGGCAACCTGGTCGCCGCCGACTACCGTCCGGCCCTGCTGACCATGGTCGGCGTGCTCGCGGTCGGCTTCGTCGCCAACCTGCTGGTCCGCCCGGTGGCCGAGACCCACTTCGACCACGACGCCCACGCCGCCAACGAGGACCGCATCGCCACCCGACAGGAGGCCACCCGATGACCACCGACGACCGCACCGCCGACGACACCCCGACCAGCCCGGCACTGGTCGCCCTGGCCTGGCTGGTGGTGGGGCTCCCGCTGGCCTACGGGCTCTGGCAGACGCTGGTGAAGGCGTCCGCCCTCTTCACCGGGTAGCGCCGAGCAGCTCGCCCAGCCGCGGACGGACGCCCCAGGCGGCGACCAGCGCGTCGTACTCGCTCGCCGCGTCGTCGCTGCGCCCGCCCGTCCGCACCGCGCGCAGCAGCGTGTTGCGCGGCGTGTGGGCGCTCTCCACGAACTCGACGACGTCGACGCGGTAGCCCTCGCGGCGCAGCAGGGTGGCCCGCAGGGCGTCGGTCAGCGTGTCGGCGAACCGCTCGCGCAGGATGCCGTGGCGGGTGAGCACTGCGTACGGCTCGGGCGCGGGCGCGGCCCGCAGCTGGGCGGCGATGTCGTGGTGGCAGCACGGGGCGGCGAGCACGAGCGCGGCGTCCCACGCGATCCCGCGCGCGAGCGCGTCGTCGGTCGCCGTGTCGCAGGCGTGCAGCGCGAGGACGACGTCGGGCGCCCGGTCGAGCTCGGCGTCGGCGATCGAGCCGACGACGAAGTCCGCGTCGATGCCCATCCCGGCGGCGACCTCGCCGTTGTGGTCGGCCGACTGCTGCTTGACGTCGACCCCGGTCATCCGGACGGCCAGGCCGCGGCCGCCCTCCTCGGGCGGGGCGGTGAGGAAGCGGTGCGCCGCGAAGGTGAGGTAGGCGTTGCCGCAGCCGAGGTCGACGACGCGCAGCGGGTCGTCGGCGGTCGGGGTGCGGACGTGGCCCTGGGCCATCGCCTCCGTGAGGCTGGCGTCGAGCAGCCGGACGAACTCCTCGACCTGCCGGTACTTCGCCTGCCGGCTCGGCTTGACCCTCCCCTGCGCGTCACTGATCCCCAGTGCGCGCAGCACCGGGTCGTCCTCGCGCAGCAGCCGGTCCTTGGCACGGTCGTGGCCGCGCGACACCTCGACCTCCGCGTCGCGGGCCGCGACGTGGAGCAGGGGCGCGCCCTTCTTGGTCACCCGCAGCTGGAGGGACTCGGTCGCGGTGTCGACGTGCCAGTTGCCGAAGGGCTGCGCCAGCAGGGCGTCCACGGCGGCCGTCGCCGCCTCGCCGACCGGGTGGTTGGTGGCGCGCGCCTGCGTGGCGTCGTACGACGTGACCTGCAGGTGGCGGCCGGCGCGCAGGTCGACGACGCGGAGCTCGACGCGGCGCACCTCGCGCCCGTCGAGGACCGGGTGCGGCTGGCCCTTGCGGCGCCCGGTGGCGAGCGCGCGGACCAGGCGGTCGGCGTCGAGCACCGCCGCGCGGACCCGGTCGACCTCCGGAGCGGTTCCCTCGCTCACAGGTCGGCGCTCACAGGACCGCGGCGAGGACGACGACGAGGAGCAGCGCCCCCAACGCCACCGGGATGACGAGTCGGCGGTGACGGGGGTTCATGCCTCCATCGTAGTGACCGGGGCAGCGTGGCCCGATTCGTCGCGGGACCGGATCACCAGTGCTCGAGGGAGGCGCGGAACACCTCGGCGAGGTCGTCGGCGGTCACCGCGACGGGCGCGGTGGCGAGCAGCCGCTGCTGCTGCAGCGCGCCCCCGACGAGGTCGTCGACGTCGTCCGCGCCGTAGCCGAGCTCGGCCAGCCCGCTGGGCAGCCCGACGTCGCGCATCAGGCCGCGCAGGACGGCGGGCAGGAGGTCGGGGCCGGCCTCGACGTCCGCGCCGCCGAGCAGTGCCGCGGCGTGCAGGTGCCGCTCGGGGGACGCCTCGAAGGTGAGGGCGAAGGCGGCCGGCGCCGTCATCACGACGGCCATGCCGTGCGGCACGATCGGCTCGTCGGCGGGGTAGCCCTCGGGGCGGTAGTCGCGCACCCGGCCCGCGATCGGGTACGCGCAGGCGTGCGGCACGTGCACCCCCGCGTTGCCGAAGCCCAGCCCGGCGAACGTCGCGGCGAGCGCCATCTGCTCGCGGGCGGCGCCGTCGGAGCCGTCGCGCACGGCGGTGCGGAACGCGCCGGCGAGGAGCGTGAGCGCCTTCTCGGCCCACATGTCCGCGACCGGGTTCGCGCCGCAGTAGGGCACCCGCTGCTCGGGCGTCTTGGCGTCGAAGTCCGCGTACCAGCGGGCCGTCCAGCTCTCCAGCGCGTGGCACAGGATGTCCATGCCCGACGACGCCGTGACCATCGCCGGCTGGGTGGTGGTCAGGTCGGGGTCGACCACGGCGAGGGTGGGCCGCAGGCGCGGGTGGGAGATGCCGGTCTTGACCTTCAGGGCCAGCACGTCGAGCACGCAGATCGTCGTCGACTCCGCGCCCGTGCCGGTCGTGGTCGGGACCGCGACCAGGGGCAGCAGCGGCCGCGCCGGTGCTCGGCCGCCGCCGACCGGGGCGTTGACGTAGTCCATCAGCGCGCCGTCGTTGGTGAGCATCAGGTCGACCGCCTTCGCGGTGTCGATGCTCGACCCGCCGCCCACGGCGACCACGGCGTCGAACGGACCGGCCTCGCGGGCGAACGCCACGGCCTGCTCGAGGGACGCGTCGGTGGGCTCGACGCGTGCGCCGTCGAAGACGACGACCTCGAGGCCGCTGACCCGGACCGCCTCCGCGACCCGCTCCGGGTGCCCGGTCGCGGCCACGCCCGGGTCGGTCACCAGCAGCACCCGGCGGGTCTCGCCGCCGGCCGTGGCGACGAGCTGGGCGAGGTCCCAGCCGATCTCGCGGCTGGCGCCGCGGCCGAGCTTGAGGCCGGGCGCGGCGTAGGTGAAGACGGTCTCGGTCATGCCGGGTCCCCTTCGTCGAGGCGCAGGGCGTGCCGGACGACGTCGAGGACCTCGACCGCGCCCGCCTCCACGTCGCGCACGGCGACCCACGCGACCGCGTCGGTGGTGCCGTCCTGCTCCAGCACGCGCGGCTCGCCGTCGGCGACCGAGGCGCGGAAGAGCAGGTGGATGCCGTGGAAGTCCTCGATCCGCCCGGACGGGGCGGTGCCCTCGAAGTGGGTGTCGTGGACGTCGAGGAGCTCGCCGACCTCGCACGCCAGGCCGCACTCCTCCTCGACCTCGCGCGCGAGCGCCCGGGCGGGCGGCTCGCCGTGGTCGATCCCGCCGCCGGGCAGGGTCCATCGGCCGGGGTGCGCCGCCCGCGCGGACAGCCGGGTCAGCAGCACGGCCGGGCCGTCCTGGCGGTCGCGCCGGACGACGGCGTACGCGGCCACCCGCTGGAGGCGGAACGGGCGGTGGTCCTCGAGCGCGTCGGCGACCGACGCGGTGACCGGGACCCGGCCGGCGAGCACGTCGGCCAGCGGCAGCCAGGCCGCGTCGACCGTGGACCCGTCGACCTCCACGACCCGCGGGTCGGGCGCGTCGGGCGCGACCCACCCGTCGTAGACGATGCGGATCGCGTGGGCGTCGACGAGCTGGCCGTCGCGCGGCGCCCGGGGCATGTGGGCGCTGTAGACGCGGGCCCGCTCGCCGATGGTCGCGGCGAGCCCGGTCTCCTCGTGGATCTCGCGGATCAGCGCGTCACGGGGGTCCTCACCGTGGTCCACCCCGCCGCCCGGCAGCGTCCACATCTCCGTGCGCGAGATCCGCGGCGCGAGCCGGCTGAGCAGGATCTGGACGGCGCCCGCGCGCTCGCGCAGCACCACGGCGTACGCCGCCACCCGTTGGCGCCTCGGCAGGGATCCCATGGTCACAACCTAGTGAAGTACGGTGAGCGCCGTGGCTCCCCCGTCCCGCGATCCCTGGCTCGACAACGTCAAGATGGTGCTGGTCACCCTCGTGGTCATCGGGCACGCGATCGGCCTGGTCGAGGCCAGCCAGGGCAGCCACTGGGTCTACGACTTCATCTACATGTGGCACATCCCGGCCTTCGTGTTCGTCAGCGGCTACCTCTCGAAGTCCTTCGAGTGGGACCGGCGCCGGATGAAGAGCCTGGTCTACACGCTCGCGATCCCCTACCTGCTCTTCGAGCCGGCGCTCTTCTACTACCGCAAGCTGGTGGTCGGGGAGGGCGTGGAGGGCCCGATCTGGCTCGTCCCGCACTGGACGATGTGGTACCTCATCGTGCTGCTGATGTGGCGCCTGGTGACGCCGATCCTCAAGCGGCACTGGCTGTTCCTGCCCCTGTCGGTGATCGTCAGCCTGGCCGGCGGACTGTGGAACGACGACTCGCTGATGATCCCACGGTTCCTCGGCCTGCTGCCGTTCTTCGTCCTCGGCCTCCACCTCAAGCCGCGCCACCTCGCCCACCTCGACGACGTGTGGGTGAAGGTCGCCGCGGTCCCCACGCTGGTCGGGATCGGCGTGATGGCGCTCTACACCGACACGTGGGCCGAGACCGCGCTGCTCTGGTACGACACCGGCTACTCCGACATCCCGATCTCCAACGAGATCGTCTTCCAGACCCGGCTCACGGTGATGATGGTCGGCCTGCTCGGCGCCTTCGCGGCGATGGCGCTGGTGCCACGGCGCAACCTCGGCTGGTTCACCACGATGGGCACCGCGACGATGGTCGTCTACCTCTTCCACGGCTTCGTCATCAAGACCGTGAAGGTGCTGGGGTGGCCCGACTTCACCGCGGCCCACCCCCACCTCGGGCTGGTCCTGACGATCGCCGGGGCGATCGGGCTGGCGCTGCTGCTCGCGAGCCCGCCGGTGCGCCGGGTGCTCGAGCCGTTCACCAACCCGCTGGGGTGGCTGGAGAAGCGGCGAGACCGTCGCAGTCCGGCCCCCACGTCGGCCTGACGGCTGCGCGCGGCACCAGGTCGAGGCTCGCGGCCTCCCCGCGCGTCGGCGCGTGGCCGCCGAGGTGGGCGGGGTACCACGGCGCGTGCTCGCCCGCGGCCGGACGGTGCTCGGGCAGGGACTGGAGTCCCTCGAGCATCGCCGTCAGGCGGCTCCCGAGGACGTGGGTGGTCGCGACCGGGTCGTCGTCCGGCGCCACGTGCAGGGGCGCGCCGATGCTGACGTCCACCCGCCGTCCGCGGGTCAGGTCGGGCCTCGGCTTCCTGCCGCGCGCATCGGTGCGCCCCACCGACCAGATCCGCTGAGGACCCCACAGCGCCACCGGCAGCACCGGCACCCCGGTCTCGCGGGCCAGCGCGACCGCACCGCGCATCAGCGGTCGCACCGTGTAGGAGTGGCTGAGCCCGGCCTCCGGGAACACGCACACGGCCTCCCCCTCGACCAGCAACCGACGGGCCTCGAGGTAGGCGCCGGCCGGGGCCGCACGGTCCACCGGCACGTGACGCATCGCGGTCATCGCCGCCCCCACCAGGGGCACGTCCCACACGTCGTGCCGGGTGAGGAACCGCAGGAACCGCCCCTGCTCCAGCGCCGCGTGCTCGAGGAGGAGGAAGTCGAGGAAGCTCACGTGCGTCGCCGCGAGCAGCACCGGGCCCTCCTCGGGCAGGTGCTCGAGCCCGGACCAGTGCACCCGCATCCCCAGCGCCCGGATCGCGCCGCGACCGAGCGCGTTGACCACCCGGTACGTCGTCTCGCCCACGTCGCTGGTTCGGCGCCGACCCCGTCCGGGATCGGTCGTCGCCATCAGCTGAACGGCGGGCGGGCGTCGCGCGCCATCGAGCGACGTCCGGCCCACCGCCACACGCGCGCGGCGCGGTCACGGTCGGCGTCGTCGACCAGGTTGCCCATCCAGCGCAGCGCGAGCGTCATCAGCCAGTCGGACCGCATGCCGGCCGGGCCGAGCGCGGAGACCACCTTGGGCTGGGTGGCGATCCCGGCGAGCCGCCGGGCGATCGAGAAGGACTCGCCGTAGTGCTCGACCAGTGTCGAGCGCCAGGCCTCGCCGAGCCCGGTGCCGGACGCGAGGTGCTCGGCGACCAGCCGCCCGGTCTCGAGGCCGTAGTCGATGCCCTCGCCGTTGAGCGGGTTGACGCACGCCGCCGCGTCGCCGACGAGCGCCCAGTTGGGCCCGGCGACGTTGCTCACCGCACCACCCATCGGCAGCAGCGCGGAGGTGGGCGACCGGAGCTGGCCGGAGAGCCCGAAGTCCTTGCCGATCGTGTCCGCGTAGGTCTGCATCAGCGGCTTGATGGCGACCTCGGCCGGGCGGCGGATGGTCGCGAGCGTGCCGGCGCCGAGGTTCACCGAGCCGTCGCCGAGCGGGAAGATCCAGCCGTAGCCGGACACCAGCGCACCCTCCTCGTCGCGGAGCTCGAGGTGCGAGCTGATCCACGGGTCGTCGGAGCGGTCGGAGTCGACGTAGGACCGGCCGGCGACCGCGTAGACGGTGTCGCGGTGCCACTCGCGCCCGAGCAGCTTGCCCAGCGGCGAGCGCACGCCGTCGGCCACGACGAGCCAGCGGCAGGCGATCTCGAACGTCCCCCGCGAGCCGCGTTCGGTGGTTGAGGTGCGAGCTTGCGAGCCTCGAAACTCGACGGCCGCGACCCGCTCGCCGTCGCGTCGTACGCCGACCGCCCGCGCGTCGTCGAGCGCGGTCGCGCCGCTGGTGATCGCCACCGTCCGCAGGTGGTCGTCGAGCTCGGTGCGCGCGACCGCGGAACCCCAGTCGGGCAGCGAGCCGCCCGGCCACGGCAGCAGCAGCGTCTGCCCGAAGCCGTGGGCACGCAGGCCCTGGTTGACGGTGTGGTCGCGCAGCCACGGCTCGAGCCCGAGCTTCTGCATCTCACCGATCGCGCGCGGGGTGAGCCCGTCGCCGCAGGTCTTGTCGCGCGGGAAGGTCGCGGCGTCCGCGAGGACGACGTCGAGGCCGGCACGCGCCGCCCACGCGGCAGCGGCGGAGCCCGCGGGGCCGGCGCCGACGACGAGGACGTCGGTCGAGGCCGGGATCGTGGTGGGGATCGTCACGCCGCGATTCTCTCAGGGAGCCTCCAGCGCCCGCCGCGGTGCTGCCGCTTTGCTCGTCGCTCCCCCCACCGACGCGGCGTGGCGGTCGGCATCGTGGAGCAGGCTTCATGGCCTCGCCGTGGTGGGTCGACGGCTCCCGATGCCGGCTGACCCACCGGGCGCCGAGTCGGCGTGAATGTGCTGCACCCGAGCGCTGAGTCGGCACACATGTGCGCTGCCCGACTGTCGAGTCGGCACGAAAGTCCCACGCGCAGAGACATTCGCGCCGACTCGGCGCTTTCGCGCGTGACATTCGCGCCGAGTCGGCGCAATCGCGGTCCCGGCCCGGAGCCCGGTCGCGCCGGAGGTCAGAACCGCAGGTGCTCGAGGTACAGGCGGCCGACCGCCGCGGTGAGCAGCGGCGCCGCCAGGTTGTCAGGGGTGTCGTTCTCGACGATGTACTCCTCCACCTGGTGGTGGGCGAAGAGCGAGGCGAAGTCGATGACCCCGACGCCGAGGTCGCACATGTCCGCCTCGGCGGGGGCCGTGCCCATCGCCGTGCGGTCCTTGACGTGGTACTGCCGGACCCGCAGCGGCGCCTCGTCGATGACGTCCTTCGCGAACCGCAGCGCGGACTCGGCCGTCGTGTGGCCGGTGTTCACCCCCGCGGTGAAGGCCCAGTAGAGGTCGACCTCGAGGTGCACGAGGCGCCGGTCGAGCCGGTCCATCAGGACCTCCCACGGCGTCAGGCCGCCGCCGAGGTCGGTCGTGAACTCGTGGGCGTGGTTGTGGTAGCCGTAGCGCAGGCCGTAGCCCTTGGCCAGCGCCGCCTCGGCGTTCATCTGGTCGGCCCACCTCTGCCAGTCCGCGAGCGAGGACGAGGCGAGGTAGGGGACGTTGACGTAGCGCTGGCCGAGCGCGACCGCGCCCTGGAGCTTGGCGTGCGCCGCCCCGGTGTCGGCGCTGATGCCGTCGTGGCTCGACGTCGCGCGCAGGCCGAGGCCGTCGAGGAGCGTACGCATGCTGGCCGGCGTCTCGCCGTAGAGCCCGGCGAGCTCGACGCGGTCGTAGCCGTAGCGCGCGAGGGCCTCGAGTACCGCCGGGTGGCCGATCGCGGCCGGGCCGGAGCCGGGGGCGGCCGCCGCCGAGCGCAGCGTGTAGAGCTGGATGCTGATCAGGTCCGTGTCGAGCGCGCGGCGCCCGTGCCCGCCATGGCCGTGGCCGTGGCCGTGGCCCTTGCCCGTGCTGCGGCCCGCGGCCGAGGCGGGTGCCGCGCCGAGCGCGCCGAGCGCTGCGACGCCCGCCGTCGCGCCGGCGGCGCCCCTGATCAGTCCGCGGCGGCTCGCGCCCTTCGCCTGCAGCGAGCGCTCGAGCGCCGCGTCACCGTCGTGTCCGAAGCACATGGGGGTGCACCTTCCTGTCGTGGGGATGTGATGGGCACCACATCGGTTCGACGCTAGGGCCACTTTTGCTTGTACGTCAATCAAAAGTTGGTTGCGTCTCGACAGATAGGCGGAGCAAGCTCCCTCAGGCGTGGTACGGGCGGTGCGACAGCAGGTGGACGGCGTCGTCCGCGCACCCGGTCGTGCGGTGGGCGACGAACAGTGCGCGGGTGGCGTCGGGGGCGTAGACGCGGAAGCCGTCGACCGGGGTGGGGTGGCAGCGGCCGCGCGGGTAGTTCTCGGCCACCGTCTCCGCGACCCGGCTCAGGGCGCGCTCACCGGGCGCGAGGACGACCCGGCGCGCGGTCGCGGGCTCTCGGTCGGCCGCGGCACCGACCTGGGTGCCGTCGCCGCCGCCGACGTAGGACAGCCCGCCGTAGCCCTGCAGCACGCAGGCGCGGTCACCGGTGTTGCGCAGCCGGACCACGCCGTAGCGGTGCCCGGCCGCGGCGTCACGGGCGCGGTAGTCGGCGTGCAGCTGGGACGTCCGGCACTCCGGGGTCGCGACCGAGACCGAGGTCGCGGCCGCCCGGGCGGGCGGCGCTCCGGGATGGACGTAGGCCGTCGCCACCAGGACGAGGCCACAGGTGCCGAGGAGGAGCAGGAGCGAGCGGTGCCACACGGAACGGACCATGGGCTCCAGTGTGCGTCGCGACCCTGGGCGACCCAAGGGGTGCCCGACATGCACCGAGCCCCGGCCCCCACGAGGGGACCGGGGCTCGGCGTGGAGCAGGGCTGCTACGACGTCACCCTGGTTTCGAGACGCGTCATCCGTCCGGACTGCGTCCGTCCGGGTCGACGCTCCTCAACCTGGTCCCTCGCACCAGAGCTTCGCTCCGCTCAGCTCTGGTAGGAACCAAAGTCGAAGTCGTCCAGCGCGACGGCCTGCGACGACGGACCGAAGTCGTAGTCGTAGGCGTCGTAGCCGGTGACCGAGTACGCCGCGGCGCGGGCCTCCTCGGTCGGCTCGACCCGGATGTTGCGGTAGCGCTCGAGGCCGGTGCCGGCCGGGATGAGCTTGCCGATGATCACGTTCTCCTTCAGGCCACGCAGGCTGTCGGAGCGGCCGTTGATCGCGGCGTCGGTGAGCACCCGGGTGGTCTCCTGGAAGGAGGCCGCCGAGAGCCACGACTCGGTCGCGAGCGAGGCCTTGGTGATGCCCATGAGGACCGGGCGACCCGAGGCCGGCTTGCCGCCCTCGGAGACCACGCGACGGTTCTCCTCCTCGAACCGCACCCGGTCGACCAGGTCGGACGGGAGCAGGTTGGTGTCACCGGACTCGATGACCGTCACGCGGCGCAGCATCTGCCGCACGATGATCTCGATGTGCTTGTCGTGGATCGACACGCCCTGGGACCGGTAGACCTCCTGGACCTCGTCGACGAGGTGCTCCTGGGCCTTGCGGACACCGAGGATGCGCAGCACGTCCTGCGGGTCCGGCGTACCCGAGGTGATGTGGTGACCCACCTCGATGTGCTGGCCCTCCTCGACGTTGAGGCGCGAGCGCTTGGAGACCGGGATCTCCTGCGGCTCGCCACCGTCGTCGGGGGTGACCACGACGACGCGGGCCTTGTCGGTCTCCTCGATCTTCACCCGACCGGCGGACTCCGAGATCGGCGTCCGGCCCTTGGGCGAGCGGGCCTCGAAGAGCTCGACCACACGGGGCAGACCCTGCGTGATGTCGTCCGCGGAGGCCACACCACCGGTGTGGAAGGTACGCATCGTCAGCTGCGTGCCGGGCTCACCGATCGACTGGGCGGCGATGATGCCGACCGCCTCACCGATGTCGACCAGCTGGCCGGTGGCCAGCGAGCGGCCGTAGCACTTGGCGCAGGTGCCGGTGCGGGCGTCGCAGGTCAGGACCGAGCGGACCTTGACCTCGGTGATGCCGGCGGCGACGAGCTCGCCGATCTTGACGTCGCCGAGGTCCTCACCGGCGGCGGCGAGCACCTCGCCGGTCTCCGGGTGGGTGATCTCGACGGCGGAGGCCCGGGCGTAGGCCGAGGTCTCCACGTGCTCGTCGTCGATCCGCTTGGGCAGGCCACGCTCGGTGCCGCAGTCGTCCTCACGGATGATGACGTCCTGCGACACGTCGACCAGACGACGGGTCAGGTAGCCCGAGTCGGCCGTGCGGAGCGCGGTGTCGGCGAGACCCTTGCGGGCACCGTGGGTCGAGATGAAGTACTCGAGCACCGACAGGCCCTCGCGGAAGTTGGCCTTGATCGGGCGCGGGATGATCTCGCCCTTCGGGTTGGCCACCAGACCACGCATGGCCGCGACCTGCCGGATCTGGTTCATGTTTCCGGAGGCACCCGAGTCGACCATCATGTAGATCGGGTTCTTGCGGTCGAAGTTGGTCTCCATCGCGCGACCGACCTCGGCAGCAGCCTGGGTCCACAGCTCGATGAGCTCCTGACGACGCTCGTCGTCGGTCATCACACCGCGCTCGTAGTTCTTCTGGACCTTCTCCGCCTGCGCCTCGTAGCGGCCGAGGATCTCGGCCTTGCTGTCCGGCGTGGTGACGTCGTCGATCGAGACGGTGACACCCGAACGCGTGGCCCAGTGGAAGCCGGCGTCCTTGAGGGCGTCGAGCGACGCGGCGACCTGGACCTTGGTGTAGCGCTCGGCCAGGTCGTTGACGATCGCGCCGAGGCGCTTCTTGCCGACCTCCTCGTTCACGAACGGGTAGTCCGCGGGGAGGGTGTCGTTGAAGTAGACCCGGCCCAGCGTGGTCTCGAGCTGGATCGCAGTCCGCTCCTCCCAGTCCGCACCGAACTCGAGGTCCAGCGGCGCCACGATGTCGTCGAGGCGGATGCTGATCTTGCTCTGCAGGGTGATCTCGCGGCGGTCGAAGGCCATGATCGCCTCGGCCGGCGAGGAGAACACGCGACCCTCGCCCGGCTCGCCGTCGCGGTCCGAGGTGAGCCAGAACAGGCCGATGATCATGTCCTGCGAGGGCATGGTCACCGGACGGCCGTCCGACGGCTTGAGGATGTTGTTGGTCGACAGCATCAGGATGCGGGCCTCGGCCTGCGCCTCCGCGGACAGCGGCAGGTGCACGGCCATCTGGTCACCGTCGAAGTCGGCGTTGAACGCGCCGCACACGAGCGGGTGGATCTGGATGGCCTTGCCCTCGATCAGCTGCGGCTCGAAGGCCTGGATGCCGAGGCGGTGCAGGGTGGGTGCACGGTTGAGCAGCACCGGGTGCTCGGTGATGACCTCCTCGAGCACGTCCCACACGACCGGGCGGGCCCGCTCGACCATCCGCTTGGCGGACTTGATGTTCTGCGCGTGCGACAGGTCGACGAGGCGCTTCATCACGAACGGCTTGAACAGCTCGAGCGCCATCTGCTTGGGCAGACCGCACTGGTGCAGCTTGAGCTGCGGACCCGACACGATGACCGAGCGGCCCGAGTAGTCGACGCGCTTGCCGAGCAGGTTCTGGCGGAAGCGACCCTGCTTGCCCTTGAGCATGTCGGACAGCGACTTCAGCGGCCGGTTGCCCGGGCCGGTGACGGGACGACCGCGACGACCGTTGTCGAAGAGGCTGTCGACGGCCTCCTGCAGCATCCGCTTCTCGTTGTTGACGATGATCTCGGGCGCGCCGAGGTCGAGCAGCCGCTTGAGGCGGTTGTTGCGGTTGATGACGCGGCGGTAGAGGTCGTTCAGGTCGGAGGTGGCGAAGCGGCCACCGTCGAGCTGGACCATCGGGCGCAGGTCCGGCGGGATCACCGGGACGGCGTCGAGGACCATGCCGATCGGCTGGTTGCCGGTCTTGCGGAAGGCGTCGACGACCTTGAGGCGCTTGAGGGCGCGGACCTTGCGCTGGCCCTTGCCGTTGGCGATGGTGTCGCGCAGCGACTCCACCTCGGCCTCGATGTCGAAGTCCTGGAGGCGCTTCTGGATCGCCGTGGCGCCCATGTGGCCCTCGAAGTACTTGCCGAACCACGTCTTCATCTCGCGGTAGAGGAGCTCGTCGCCGAGCAGGTCCTGCACCTTGAGGTTCTTGAACGTGTCCCAGACCTCCTCCAGCCGCGCGATCTCGCGGTTGGCGCGGTCACGGAGCTGGTTCATCTCGCGGTCGGCACCGTCGCGGACCTTGCGCTTGGCATCGGCCTTGGCACCCTCGGCCTCGAGGGTGGCGAGGTCCTCCTCGAGCTTCTTGGCGCGGTCCTCCACGGAGGTGTCGCGACGCTTCTCGAGCCGCTCGCGCTCCAGGCCGACCTTGTTCTCCAGGGTCTCCATGTCGCGGTGGCGCGCGTCCTCGTCGACCGAGGTGATCATGTAGGCGGCGAAGTAGATGACCTTCTCGAGGTCCTTCGGCGCCAGGTCGAGGAGGTAGCCCAGGCGCGAGGGGACGCCCTTGAAGTACCAGATGTGGGTCACGGGAGCGGCGAGCTCGATGTGGCCCATGCGCTCGCGGCGCACCTTGGAACGGGTCACCTCGACGCCGCAGCGCTCGCAGATGATGCCCTTGAAGCGCACGCGCTTGTACTTGCCGCAGTAGCACTCCCAGTCCCGGGTGGGACCGAAGATCTTCTCGCAGAAGAGGCCGTCACGCTCGGGCTTGAGCGTGCGGTAGTTGATGGTCTCCGGCTTCTTGACCTCGCCGTGGCTCCACGTGCGGATGTCGTCCGCAGTGGCCAGGCCGATCTGAAGCTGGTCGAAGAAGTTCACGTCGAGCACGGTGGCTGCAACCCTTCGTAGTTCTTTGAAAGTGAGGTAGGGGGCGGAGGCAGGGGCCCGGCAGGGCCCCTGCCGTCACACCTCTTCGACCGAGCTGGGCTCGCGGCGGGAGAGGTCGATGCCGAGCTCCTCGGCCGCGCGGAAGACGTCTTCCTCGGCGTCCTTCATCTCGATGGTGGAGCCGTCCTGCGACAGCACCTCCACGTTGAGGCAGAGCGACTGCATCTCCTTGACGAGCACCTTGAACGACTCGGGGATGCCCGAGTCGGGGATGTTCTCGCCCTTGACGATCGCCTCGTAGACCTTCACGCGGCCCGGCACGTCGTCCGACTTGATCGTGAGCAGCTCCTGGAGGGCGTAGGCGGCGCCGTAGGCCTCCATCGCCCAGACCTCCATCTCGCCGAACCGCTGGCCACCGAACTGGGCCTTGCCGCCCAGCGGCTGCTGCGTGATCATCGAGTAGGGGCCGGTCGAGCGCGCGTGGATCTTGTCGTCGACGAGGTGGTGCAGCTTGAGGATGTACATGTAGCCCACGGCCACCGGCTCCGGGAACGGCTCGCCGGAACGACCGTCGAAGAGGCTGGCCTTGCCGTCCTCCTTGACCATCCGCTCGCCGTCACGGTTCGGCAGGGTCGAGCCGAGCAGGCCGGTGATCTCGTCCTCGCGGGCACCGTCGAAGACCGGGGTCGCGACCTTGGTGTCCGGGTCGGCCTTGTCGGCACCGATGGCGATGAGGCGCTGCTTCCACTCGGCCTCGCCCGCCTCGCCGGACAGGTTGAGGTCCCATCCCTGCTTGGCGAGCCAGCCCAGGTGGAGCTCGAGGATCTGGCCGATGTTCATACGACGCGGCACACCCAGCGGGTTGAGCACGACGTCGACCGGCGTGCCGTCCTCCATGAACGGCATGTCCTCGACGGGCAGGATCTTGGCGATGACGCCCTTGTTGCCGTGACGGCCGGCGAGCTTGTCACCCACCGAGATCTTGCGCTTCTGGGCGACGTAGACGCGGACCAGCTGGTTGACGCCCGGAGGAAGGTCGTCGCCGTCCTCGCGGTCGAAGACCCGCACGCCGATGACCGTGCCGGACTCACCGTGGGGCACCTTCATCGAGGTGTCGCGCACCTCGCGCGCCTTCTCACCGAAGATCGCGCGGAGCAGGCGCTCCTCGGGGGTGAGCTCGGTCTCGCCCTTGGGCGTGACCTTGCCGACCAGGATGTCACCGGTGGTGACCTCGGCGCCGATGCGGATGATGCCGCGCTCGTCGAGGTCGGCCAGGCCCTCCTCGGAGACGTTCGGGATGTCCCGGGTGATCTCCTCGGGGCCGAGCTTGGTGTCGCGGGCGTCGACCTCGTGCTCCTCGATGTGGATCGAGGTGAGGATGTCCTCCTGCACCAGGCGCTGGCTGAGGATGATCGCGTCCTCGTAGTTGTGGCCCTGCCACGGCATGAAGGCGACGAGCAGGTTGGTGCCCAGCGCCATCTCGGCGTCGTCGGTGCAGGGGCCGTCGGCGATCGGCGTACCGACCTCGAGGCGGTCACCGGCCTTGACCAGCGGACGCTGGTTGATGCAGGTGCCCTGGTTGGAGCGACGGAACTTCGCCATCTTGTAGGTCTGGTAGGTGCCGTCGTCGTTCATCGTCTCGATGGCGTCGGCGGACACCTCCTTCACCACACCGGCGTGGTCGGCGACGACCACGTCACCGGCGTCGACCGCGGCGCGGTACTCCATGCCGGTGCCGACCAGCGGGCTGTCGCTGGTGATCAGCGGGACGGCCTGGCGCTGCATGTTGGCGCCCATGAGCGCACGGTTGGCGTCGTCGTGCTCGAGGAACGGGATCAGCGCGGTCGCGACCGACACCATCTGGCGCGGCGAGACGTCCATGTAGTCGACCTCGCCGGCGAGGATCGCGTCGACCTCGCCGTCCTTCTGGCGGACCAGGACGCGCTCCTCGACGAACTTCATGGTGCCGTCGAGGGGGGCGTTGGCCTGGGCGATGACGAAGCGGTCCTCGTCGTCGGCCGTCAGGTAGTCGATCTGGTCGGTGACGACACCGTCGACGACCTTGCGGTAGGGCGTCTCCACGAAGCCGAACGGGTTGATCCGGCCGTAGGAGGCGAGCGAGCCGATCAGGCCGATGTTCGGGCCTTCCGGCGTCTCGATCGGGCACATGCGGCCGTAGTGCGACGGGTGGACGTCACGGACCTCCATGCCGGCGCGGTCGCGGGACAGACCACCGGGACCGAGCGCGGAGAGGCGACGCTTGTGCGTCAGGCCCGCGATCGGGTTGGTCTGGTCCATGAACTGCGAGAGCTGCGAGGTGCCGAAGAACTCCTTCAGCGCCGCGACCACGGGACGGATGTTGATCAGGGACTGCGGCGTGATCGCCTCGACGTCCTGGGTCGTCATCCGCTCGCGGACCACGCGCTCCATGCGGGCAAGACCCGTGCGGAGCTGGTTCTGGATGAGCTCGCCGACCGTGCGCATGCGGCGGTTGCCGAAGTGGTCGATGTCGTCGGCCTGGACCTTGACGGGGGCACCGTCGGGGCCCTCCACGACGTTGCCCTCGGCGTCGACGAGGTCGGTCGCCTCGACCTGGACGCCCGCGGCGTGCAGCTGCACGACGTAGCGGATCGCGGCCACGATGTCGTCGATGGTCAGCGTCTGCTGGTCGAACGCCTCGTGCAGGCCGAGCTTCTTGTTGATCTTGTAGCGGCCGACCTTGGCGAGGTCGTAGCGCTTGCCGTTGAAGTAGTAGTTGTTCAGCAGCGTCTGCGCGGCCTCGGCCGTCGGCGGCTCGCCCGGGCGGAGCTTGCGGTAGATGTCGAGCAGCGCGAGGCGGGTGACCTCGTCGTTGACCTGCTCGGCGGTCGGGGCCTCGCCCCGCGCCTTCTTCTGCAGCTCCTCGTAGACGACCTCGTAGCGGACGGAGTCCTTCTCGAGGGTCAGCATCATCGACTCGTACTGGCCGAACTCCTCGCGGATCTGCTCGGTGGTCCAGCCGAGCGCCTTGAGCAGCACGGTGACGTTCTGCTTGCGCTTGCGGTCGAGGCGGACGCCGACGAGGTCGCGCTTGTCGATCTCGAACTCCAGCCACGCGCCACGGCTCGGGATGAGCTTGGCGGTGAAGATGTCCTTGTCCGAGGTCTTGTCCGGGGTGGACTCGAAGTAGACGCCCGGGGAGCGGACGAGCTGGGAGACCACGACGCGCTCGGTGCCGTTGATGATGAACGTGCCCTTGCGGGTCATCATCGGGAAGTCACCCATGAAGACCGTCTGGCCCTTGATCTCGCCGGTCTCGTGGTTCATGAACTCGGCCGAGACGTAGAGCGGGCGGGAGTAGGTGAAGTCCTTCTCCTTGCACTCCTCCTCGGTGTACTTCTCGTCCAGGAAGACCGGGTTGTCGAAGGAGAGCATCATCGTCTCGGAGAAGTCCTCGATCGGGGAGATCTCCTCGAAGATCTCCTGCAGACCGGTCTTCTCGGAGACGTCCTCACCGGCGGCCCGACGGGCTGCCACCTCCTGCTCCCAACGCTCTCCGCCGACCAGCCAGTCGAAGCTGCTCGTCTGGAGCGAGATGAGAGGGGGAACCTCGAGAGGTTCGGTGATCTTTGCGAAAGAGGTGCGACGGTGGTTACCAGCGGAGCTGCGCGCGGCCAAGAGTTGTCCTCACAAATGATCAAGTGATCTCGGCGCCGGCCGACCACCGCAACAGCCGTTCCGGAAGGCGTCGGGCATCTGAGGGCAGGCGCAAAGCACTACGATAGCGCACCTGCGGACATGACTCAATCGCGGGGTCGATTTCCCTGACGGGCCGCT
Source organism: Nocardioides palaemonis (assembly GCF_018275325.1). Classification (NCBI taxonomy): domain Bacteria; kingdom Bacillati; phylum Actinomycetota; class Actinomycetes; order Propionibacteriales; family Nocardioidaceae; genus Nocardioides; species Nocardioides palaemonis. Next base: position 353,090 of record NZ_JAGVQR010000004.1, read on the forward strand.
CCACGCGTTGGCCACGACTATGAACGCCGAAGTCCCCCGGGTCAAGCAGAACGCGCCGATTGGCCCACCCCTGTGGACCGGGACTACCCCTGCACGGGCGAGGTGAGCAGGTCGTCGACGAGCCACTCGCCGTCCACCCGCTGCATCGACAGCGTCACCTGGTCCTTGTAGACGACCGGCTCGGCGCTCAGCTTGTTGGTAGTCGGGCGGTCGACGAAGACCAGCACCTGCACGCGGTCGTCGGTGGCCCGCACGATCCCGGAGGCGACCACCTCGGCGCTCACCCGGGTGCGGGTCTGCGGGGCGTTCTCCTGCAGCACCGCGAAGAGCTTGTCGTACTCCTGGCGGTAGGAGCCGGTCATCAGCGCCTGCGCCGCGCGCTGGTCCTCGTCGAGGTGCTCGTAGTCGTAGGACAGCACGGGCACGACCGCCCGCTCGGCCGCGACCTGCGCCTCGCGCGCCGCGGTGCTGGCCTCGCCACCGTCGGCGGCGGAGGCCGTCCAGGTCCAGCCCGCGACCGCCACCAGGCCGGCGGCCACGATGCCCAGGCCGGCCAGCAGCCAGCCGGGGACGGCGCGGCGGGGTCTCGTGACGGGCGCCGGGGCGCCCTCCTCGACCGGCGGCTGCGCCGGAGCGTCCTCCTCGACCGGCGGCTCGGCCGGGTGCTCCGGGTGCTCGGCGTCGTACGCCGCCCGCGCAGCGGGGTCGAGCAGCACCTTGGCTGCCCGGTTGAGCGCGTCGAAGCGGCGGTCGCCGGGCTCGAGGTCGGCGATCTGCGACTTCCAGGCCGCGCGCACCTCGTCGGTGGAGGCGTCGCGCGCGACGTCGAGGAGGTCGTACCAGGTGGGTGCGTCGCTCACGGGGTGCTCCCCTCGGTCGCGCCGGCTCCGTCGGCCTCGTCGGAGGGGCTGCTGACGGGAGTGAAGTCGTCGACGAGCCACTCGCCCTCGGTCCTGACCAGGTCGACGGTGAAGCGGAACGGCAGCGGCTCCTGGTCGACGGTGCGCGCCTTCTTGCCGCTGCCCTGGGCATAGCTGTCGGTGAACGCCCCTGCCACGAGGACCCGGGCGGAGTCGTCGTCGATCGAGGAGACGGCCGTCGCGAAGACGTCGGCGCTGCGGGTGATGCCACCCTGGGCGACCAGCTGCTCGGCGGTGGCGACCTCCTTGTCGAAGTCGGCGGCGAACTTCGGCGTGATCACCTCGCGGACCTGCTCGCGGTAGGCCGGCATCTCCCCCGACCCGTCGACCATGTCGGGGCTGTAGGTGCCGAGCCGCTTCACGAACTGGCTGGTCAGGCTCATCACCTGCTCGCGCTCGGCCGGGTGGTCGAGGCCGCCGGCGGCGTCCGCCCGGCCGGTGTGCTCCCACACCAGGACCGCCGTGGCGGCGGCGACCACCACGACGAGGGCGGCGGCGAGCAGCGTCCGCCCGCGCGGTCGCCGGCGCGGCTCGCCCGCAGGGGCGGTGTCGGTTACGGGCGCGGCGACGTCGTCGCGCACGGCCCCCTCGGTCGTCAGTGACATGGGTGTTCCCTCCCTCGGGACGTCCGGACCCTCTCCCAGGGGTCCGACAGGGTCAACGACGCCCCGTGCCCGGGGTCACGCCCTCCCCGGTGAGCGGCTCGAGGTAGAGCCACTTCCAGGTGTCGTCGCCGAGCGTGGTCGGCGCCGGGACGCGGGCGCCGGTGAGCCGGCGGATGGCGGCCGGGTCGGTGATCGTCCGTCCGGTGTCCGGGTCGTAGGCCAGGTCGGCCGGGCCCCAGCCGGTGGCCGGTCGCGGCGACTGGATGTTCTGCGCGCCGCGGGAGTTGGTGCCCGGCCCCGCGGTGCAGCCGGCCTGCTCATTCATCGGGGCGTTGCTGCCGTCGAGCGGCGAGCGCCGGTCGGTGCCCTCGTAGCCCTTCAGGCACACCGGCGGGTTGGGCTGGAGCACCAGGCCGAAGTGGGCGTCGTAGAGCCCCGACCCCGGTGACTTGGACACGACCGTGAAGCCGCCCTCGACGACGTACGGGTAGATCACGAGCAGCTGCTCGACGCCGTCGAGGTGCTTGACGACCACCTCGCCGGTGGTGACCAGGTTGTTGATCAGCTCGCCGAGGTCGACCTCGTTGGCCTCGAGGAAGGTGCGCAGCTCATTGGCACTGGCCGACCCGGTGTCGATGAGGTCGCGCAGGTCCTGGTCGCGCCCGGCGACCGTCGTGGTGAAGCTCGACAGGTCCCGGGCGAAGCGCCGGAAGGCGCCCTCGGAGTCGACCTGCCCCTGCAGCACGGTGTTGCTGTCGCGGATCAGGTCGACGGTGACGTCGAAGTTCTCGTCGGCGGCCGCGATGAAGGCGTTGCTCGAGTCGATGATCGTCTGCAGGTCCTGGCCGGCGCCGCCGAGCGCGAGGCCGAGCTCGGTGGTGACGGTGCGGAGGTCGTCCTGGTCGACGCTGCGCACGGTCTCGTCGAGGTGGGTGAGCAGCGTGTCGGTCTGGATCGGCGTCGCGGTGCGGTCGCGGGCGATCTCGGAGCCGTCACGGAGGTAGGGCCCCCGGTCGCTCTGCGGCTGGAGCTCGACGTACTGCTCGCCCACCGCCGAGCGGTTGCCGACCAGCGCGTGCGCGTCGGCCGGGATGCCCGCGAACTCGTCGTCGATGTCGAGGACCAGGTCGACGCCGTCAGCGGTGAGCTCGAGCCGGTCGACCTGGCCGACCCGGACCCCGCGGTAGGACACCTCTGCCCCGGCGAACGCGCCGCCGGAGTCGGCGAAGTGGGCGACCACGGAGTAGTCCTGGTCGACCAGCAGCCGGTCGAGGCGGGCGTAGCGCGCGCCGACGAAGCTCACGCCGAGCAGCGTGATCAGCGCGAAGACGAGCAGCTGGACCTTGGTGCGGCGGGTGATCATCGCGTCACCAGTCCCGGGACCAGGAGGCTGACCAGCGCGGGGTCGTAGCTCTCGGTGAGCTCGCGGACCGTCGGTCCGCGGCGGGAGTCCGGTGGCGAGGATCGCGCCCCGGTGCCGGGTCGTGGCAGACCGGGGATGGAGATGGTCGGCAGCGGCGGGATCGTCGGCAGCGTCGGGAGGGTCGAGGGCAGCTCGGTCGGCAGCGTCGGCAGCGGGGTCGACGTCCCGCCGGTGCTGCACAGGCCCGGCACCGGGTACTGCTGGCAGACCACCTCGATGACGGACCCGGGCAGGCCGAGGCAGGCACTGGGGTCGCCCTTGCGCAGGCCCTCGAGGCACTTGTTGATCGCGTCGAGCGCGTCCTGGCACAGCTTGCTGGTGTCGGGCAGCGGGCCGTCCTGCGGCAGCTGGCTGAGCGGGATGCAGGCCTCGGTGGGCAGCGTGGTCGGGATCGTGGTGGGGATCGTCGTCAGGTCGACGTCGAGGGTGATCGACAGGTTGGTGTAGTCGCCCATGTGCAGGTTGCGCGCGACCTGCGGGTCGCGGCCGACCACCTCGTCCACGAACGGGTAGGTGAGGAAGACGTTGAAGGCGTTGGTGAAGTCGTCGCCCGAGGCGGCGAGCTGGGTGAGCACCGGGTCGAGGCGCTCGAGCGAGGTGATGGTGACGCCCTTGGACCGGGCGATGACGTCGACCGCCACCGACGAGAGCCGGTCGAGCGCGCCCAGCATCTCGACCAGGTCGTCGCGCTGGCGGTCGATGGAGTCGAGCGCGCTCGGCAGCTCGTCGAGCGCCTTGTCGATGGTGGGCAGCTGCTTCTCCGCCTCGATGGCGAGCCGGTTGAGCTGCTCGATCGCGTCGACGATGTCGGCCTTGTTGTCGTCGAGCTGGCCGGTGAAGGTGCGCAGCTGGCGCAGCACCGACCGGGCGGAGTCCTCACGGCCCTCGAGCGCGGTGTTGAGCTCCTGGCTGATGGTCTTGAGCTGGGCGACGCCGCCGCCGTTGAGCAGCAGGCTCAGGGCGCCGAGGACCTCCTCGACCTCCGGGTTGCGCCCGGAGCGGTCGATCTCGATGACGTCGCCGTCGGCGAGCCTGTTGCTGCTCGCGCCCTGCTCGGGCGCGCTCAGCTCGACGAACTTCTCCCCCAGCAGGCTGGTCTGGCGCAGCTCGGCGACCGCGTTGTCCGGGAGGTCGACGTCGCGCCGCAGCTCGAGGGTGACGAGCGCCTGGTAGCCCTCGAGGTCGATCTCGCTGACCCGGCCGACGCTGACGTCGTTGACCTTGACCGTCGACTGCGGGACGAGGTCGAGGACGTCGGCGAACTCCACCTCGACCGTCATCGGGTCGTCGCCGACGTCGGGGCCACCAGGCAGCGGCAGGCCGTAGACGCTCGCGTCGCAGCCCGCGAGCGCCGTCGCCAGAGCCACACCGACGACGAGGGCGCCCAGCCGTCGCAACCGCTTCATCGCTCCACCTCCACGAGTCCGCCGAGGGTCGGGTCGAAGACGTCCTGCGCCGCGATCCGCCCCGACCCGGACAGCGCGCCCGGCCGGCTGCGGTCGAGCAGCCGGGTGATCGCGTCGCACGCCTGCTCCGACCGGTCCACCTGCCCGACGAAGCCGCACAGGAACGCGGCGGGGTCGGCGTTGAGCTGGTTGAGCGACTCCCCGAAGTTGGCCCGCTGGTCGAGCGTGCCGGCCTGCGGGTTGTAGGTCAGCGCGAGGTTGTTGAGCGCGCCCGGGGCGACGTGCAGGATCTCGTCGAGCGCGTCGCGCTGGCGCACCAGCACCTTCGAGACCCGGTTGAGCCCGGAGATGTTGCGGGTCAGCGATTCCTTGTTCTCCTGCACGAACCCCTTCACCGCGGTCAGCGCCACCGACAGGTTGCGGACGGCGGCCACCAGCTCCTGGCGCTCGCCGTCGAGCATGGTCGAGACGTCGGCGAGCGACTGGTTGAACCGGCGCACCGTCTGGTCGTTGTCGGCCAGCGTCTTCATGAAGCCCTCCAGCGCCTTCACCGACCCGAACAGCTCCTCCTTGTTGTTCGAGAGCGTCGAGGTCAGCCGGGAGAAGTCGGACAGGGTCTGGCGGAAGGTCGTCCCCTGGCCGCCGAAGTTGTCGGCGGTGACCGACAGCAGGTCCGACAGCGCGCCTCTCCGGTTGGCGCCGCGGGGGCCGAGCGCCACGTTGAGCCGGTCGAGGCTGTCGTAGATCTGGTCGAGCTCGAGCGGCTGCGCGGTGTCCTCCACGGAGAGCTCCGCGCCGTCGGAGAGCACCTTCCCTGAGCCGCTGTAGGCCGGGGTGAGCTGGACGTAGCGGTCGCCGACCACCGACGGCGCGACGATGACCGCGCGGGCGTCGGCCGGGAGGCGTACGTCCTCGTCGTAGGTCATCGTGACCGTCACGTCGGTGCCGGTGGGCTCCACGCGGGTCACCGTGCCGACCGGCACGCCGAGGACCCGCACGTCGCTGCCCTCGTAGACCGAGATGGCGCGCGGGAAGTGGGCGACGACGGTCCGCGAGGTGTCGCCGCCGAGGAAGCTGACGGCCGAGGCGACCACGAAGCCGAGGACGACGAGGGGGACGAGGAGGCGCTTGACGAGGTCCATGGTCAGCCCACCTGCGGGACGGGCGGGAAGTTGGAGATCCAGGTGTCGAACCACGGACCGGTGCCGAGGGTGTTGGCGAAGACGCGGTAGAACGGCGCCATCAGCCGGAGGCTGCTGTCGATGTTGTCCTCGTTCTTGTTGAGCACGGCGACGACGTTCTCCAGGTGGGCCAGCGCGGGCGCGAGGTCGGCGCGCGACTGGCGCACCAGCTTGGTCAGCTCCTTGGACAGCCGGGTGCTCGACACCAGCAGCTCGTGGACCGCGTCGCGGCGGGCGACGAGCGCCCGGAACAGCACGTCGCTGTCCTTCATCAGCGCGATGATGTCCTGGTCGCGCTCGTCGAGCACCGTCGAGACGCGCTGCAGGTTCTGCAGGAGCGTGTTGAGCTGGGCGTCCTTGGCGGCGACGTTGGACGAGAGCCGGCTCAGACCGCTGAGCGCGCCGCGGAACTCCTCGGGGGTGTTGCGGGTCAGGTCGGCCAGCGTGGTCAGCGACTCGGCGAGCTGGTCGGTGTCGATCTTCTCCGAGGTGGAGGCGAGGCCCTCGAACGCGTCGACCACGTCGAACGGCGACGACGTCCGCTCGGCGGGGATGGTCGCGCCCTCGTCGAGCTGGCCGCCGCCGGCCGGCTCGAGGGCGAGGAACATCGACCCGAGGACGGTCTTCACCTTGATCGCGGCGCCGGTGTCGGCGCCGAAGGCTGCGTCGTCCTGGACCTTGAAGGTCACCCGGACCCGGTCGCCGTCGAGGGCGATGTCGTCGACCTTGCCGACGCGTACGCCGGCGATGCGGACCTCGTCGTCGACCTGCAGGCCGCCGGCCTCGGTGAAGAGCGCGTGGTAGGTCTCGCCGCCGCCGATGACCGGCAGGTCGTCGGCGCGCAGCGCGGCCACGACGACCAGGACCAGCACGACGAGGCTGACCGCGCCGACGACGACGGGATTGCGCTCCCGGAAGGGCTTCATCCGAGATCACACCTGTCGGAGCCGGTCTGGTAGTTCACCGGCAGCGAGACGCCGGCGGGCAGGTTGACCCGGCCCTGGAACTCGCAGAGGTAGAAGTTGAAGAACGAGCCGTAGATCGCGGTGCGGCCGATCTTGTTGAGCTTGATCGGGAGGACCTGCAGGGCGCGGTCGAGCTCGGCCTTGTTCTTGTCGACGTTGCCCGCGACCGCCCGCAGCTGCTTGATGTCGCGCACCAGCGGCGCGCGGATCCCGTCGACGAGGGACGCGGTCTCGACCGAGAGCGCGGAGACGTCCTCGAGCGAGCCGAGGATCGCGTTGCGGTCCTGCTTCAGCCCGCCCACGAGGGTCCGGAACGACTGGATCAGGCGGGTCAGCTGCTGGTCGCGGTCGGCGACGTGGTCGAGGACGAGCGACAGGTTGTCGATGAGGTCGCCGATCACCTGGTCGCGGTCGGCGAGCGTCGAGGTGACCGACGCGGTGTGCGCGAGCAGCCCCTCGAGGGTGCCGCCCTCGCCCTGGAAGACCTGGATGAGCTCGAAGGAGAGCTGGTTGACGTCCTCGGGCGACAGCGCCTGGAAGAGCGGCTTGAAGCCGTTGAAGAGGACGGTGAGGTCGAGGGCGGGCCGGGTCCGCGACAGCGGGATGGTGGAGCCCGCGGGCAGCCGGGCGGTGTCGCCGACCTCCTGGGTCAGCGAGATGTAGCGCTGGCCGACGAGGTTGCGGTAGCGGATCGAGGCGAACGTGCCGCCGTTGACCTGGGTGCCCTCGTCGACGTCGAAGGTGACCAGCGCGCGGGAGCGGTCGACGATCTCGACGTCGCCCACGGTGCCGACGCGCACGCCGGCGACGCGTACGTCGTCGCCCTTGGTGACGCCGGTGGCGTCCGTGAACTCGGCGCGGTACTCCCGCGAGGAGCCGAAGCCGAGGTTGCCGATGGTGACCACCAGCACGCCGGTGGCGAGCGAGGTGACGAGCACGAAGACGAGCAGCTTCACCAGGTCGGCGGACGTGCGGCGGTCGAGGACGGGACTCATCGCAGGCTCACCTCCGCGCCGCGGGCCATCGGGCCGACGAGCAGCACCCCGAGGTCGGGGACGTCGTCCGCGCTGACGCCGAGGCCGGGCGCGAGCAGCGCCTTGAGCACGGCGGACTCGTCGCGGCCGCCCGCGAAGCCGGCGGCGGTCCCGGACCAGCCCGGGCCGACCCGGCTGGTGCCCTTGCCGGTGGGCTCGTCGATGCCGTCGACGAAGTCGGGCTGGTGGGTGACCGGGTTGCTCTGCGACCACGGTGGGTTCGGCAGCCGGCCGCAGTAGTAGCCGCGCTTGTCGCCGTAGACGGGTGCGTCCTGCGGGCCGTACGCACGGGGCTGGTTGGGGATGGTCTCCAGCACGATGTGGAGGGTGAAGCCGCGGAAGGCCTCGGCCTGGAGCTTGCCGGCGCCGACGATGCCGCCGAGCAGGCAGGGGTAGCCCGGCGCGTAGCGGGCGAGCACCTCGAGCTGGGAGGAGGCGAGCTCGCCGAGCCGGACCAGGTTGTCGCCGTTGGTGCCGGTGAAGTCCTCGGCCACCGCGGCGAACCGGGACACGTCGTTGAAGAGCGCCTTGAGCTTCTCCTCGCGGCCCTCCAGGGTCCCGGTCGTCGTGATCGTGTTGCGCAGGATGGTCGCGACCTCGGGCAGCACGTCGGCGTAGGTGTCGGAGACCTTCGCGGTCAGCCGCAGGTCGTCGACGAGCGCGGGGATCTCGGGGTTGAGCCTGGTGAGGTAGCCGTCGAGGGTCTCGAGGCTCTCGCCGAGCTGGTCGCCGCGGCCCTCGAGGGCGGTCGCGACGGCGTTCAGCGTCATGTTGAGGTCGGCCGGCTGCACCGCCCGCAGCAGCGGGTAGAGGTCGCTCAGCACCTTCTCGACCTCGGTGGAGAGCGCGGTGCGCTGGATCTCGTCGCCGGCCCGGATCGGCCGGGCGGACGAGCCGCCCTCGGGCGGGATGAGGGAGACGTACTTCTCGCCGAACAGCGTCTTGGGCAGGATCGACGCCGTGACGTCGCGCGGGACCTCGGCGGTGCGGTCGGGGTAGAGGCCGAGCGTGATGTCGGCGCCGTCGGCGGTCGGGACGAAGTCGAGCACCTCGCCCACGATCACCCCCCTGATCTTCACGTCCGCGCGCTTCGGCAGCTGCAGGCCGATGCGCGAGGCGTGGACCACGACCTCGTCGTAGTCGCTGAACTTCTGGGTGAACACGCCGTAGGTGGCCCAGACGCCGGCGAGCATCACGACCAGGAACACCACGCCCAGGGACTTGCGCCTCATCGCCGCCTCACCCGGCCAGCCGCACGGTCGTGGCCGCGCCCCAGATCGCCATGGACAGGAAGAGGTCGAGGACGTTGATCGCGACGATGCTCGTCCGCACGGCGCGGCCCACGGCGACGCCCACGCCGGCGGGGCCGCCGGACGCGGTGTAGCCGTGGTAGCAGTGGATGAGGATGACGGTGACGGCGAAGACCAGGACCTTGCCGAAGGACCACAGCACGTCGCCCGGAGGCAGGAACGCGTTGAAGTAGTGGTCGTAGGTGCCGGGTGACTGGCCGTAGATCTGGGTCACCACGAGCCGGCTCGCGAAGTAGGACGAGAGCAGGCCGACGACGTAGAGCGGGATGATCGCGACCAGGCCGCCGACGACACGGGTGGCGACGAGGAACGGCATCGACGGGATCGCCATCACCTCGAGCGCGTCGACCTCCTCGGAGATCCGCATCGCGCCGAGCTGGGCGGTGAAGCCGCAGCCCACGGTCGCGGCGAGCGCGATGCCGGCGACCAGCGGGGCGATCTCGCGGGTGTTGAAGTAGGCCGAGACGAAGCCGGAGAAGGCGGCGGTGCCGAGCTGGTCGAGCGCGGCGTACCCGGAGAGTCCGACCTGGGCTCCGGTGAAGAAGGTCATGCCGATGATCACGCCGACCGTGCCGCCGATGACCGCCAGCGCGCCCGAGCCGAGGGTGACCTCGGCGAGGATCCGCAGGATCTCGCGCGGGTAGCGCCGGATCGAGCGCGGGACGGCGCGGAGCACCGCGAGGTGGAACGCGAGCTGCCCGCCGAGGCCGTCGAGCGCGTCGAGCGGCTTGGTGTGGAGGTCCTTGAGCGCCATGTCATCCGCCCTTCGGGGGCACGACCTGGAGGTAGATCATGCTGAGGACGAAGTTGGCCACGAAGAGCAGCAGGAACGTGATGACGACCGACTCGTTGACCGCGTCGCCGACGCCCTTCGGGCCGCCGCTGGCGTTCATGCCCTTGTAGGACGCGACGATCGCGGCGATCACGCCGAAGACGAGCGCCTTGAGCAGGCCGATCCAGAGGTCCGGCAGCTGGGCGAGGGCGGTGAAGCTGGCGAGGTAGGCCCCCGGGGTGCCGTCCTGGAGGATCACGTTGAAGACGTAGCCGCCGGTGACGCCGACGACGCTGACCATGCCGTTGAGGAAGAACGCGACGAGCATGCAGGCCAGCACGCGCGGGACGACGAGGCGCTGGATCGGGTCGATGCCCAGCACCATCATCGCGTCGAGCTCCTCGCGGATCTTGCGGGCGCCGAGGTCGGCGGCGATCGCCGAGCCGCCCGCGCCGGCGATGAGCAGGGCGGTGCCGATCGGCGCCGCCTGCTGGACCACCGCGAGCACCGACGCGGAGCCGGTGAAGGACTGCGCGCCGAACTGCTTGATCAGCCCGCCGACCTGCAGCGCGATCACGGCACCGAAGGGGATCGCGACCAGCGCGGTCGGGACGATCGTGACCGACGCGATGAACCACGCCTGCTGGATGAACTCGCGCAGCTGGAACGGGCGCCGGAACAGCGCGCGGAGGACGTCGAGGGCGAACGCGAACAGGTTGCCCGCGACGGCGACGGGCGCGACGGCGCGCGAGGAGAGGGAGGTGGCCACGTCAGCTCAGGCCCCCGGTGCCAGGCCGGCGTTGCTGGACTCGAACGAGCCGGGCGGCGGCGTGACGCCGTGCTCGCGGCACCACTCCCCCGCGGGCCGCTGGCTGCGCCGGGGGATCCCGTTGGAGGGGTCGAGCTGGAGCGGGATCGGCGGCAGCGGCGGGAGCTCCTGACCGGCCTCGGCGGCGAGCTCGTCGGCGTCCTTCTCCTCCGACATGCCGATCGGGCCGACCCGCTGGGCGTTGAGGAACTGGCGCACGACCGGCTCCTCGGAGCTGAGCAGCTCCTCGCGCGGGCCGAACATCGCGAGGTGGCGGTGGTAGAGCAGCCCGATGTTGTCAGGCACGGTCCGTGCGGTGTTGATGTCGTGGGTGACGATGAGGAAGGTGGCGTCGATCTGGGCGTTGAGGTCGACGATCAACTGGTTGAGGAAGGCCGTGCGCACCGGGTCGAGGCCGGAGTCGGGCTCGTCGAAGAGCACGATCTCGGGGTCGAGCACGAGCGCGCGGGCGAGGCCGGCGCGCTTGCGCATGCCGCCGGAGATCTCGCCGGGCAGCTTGTCCTCCGAGCCGAGCAGGCCCACGAGGTCCATCTTCTCCATGACGACCTCGCGGACCTCCGACTCCGACTTGCGCGTGTGCTCGCGCAGCGGGAAGGCGACGTTGTCGTAGAGGTTCATCGAGCCGAACATCGCGCCGTCCTGGAACAGCACCCCGAAGAGCTTGCGGATCTCGTAGAGGTCGCGCTCGGAGCAGCTCGCGATGTCGGTGCCCTCGATGACGATCGAGCCCTTGTCGGGCTTGATGAGCCCGATGAGGGTCTTGAGGAAGACCGACTTGCCGGTGCCGGACGGGCCGAGCATCACGCAGATCTCGCCCGCCGGGATCGTGAGCGACACGTCGCCCCAGATGAGCTGCTTGCCGAACGACTTGGTGAGGTCCTTGACCTCGATCTCGACACCCACGTGCGCCCTCCTCCCTCTGGCTCGAGCGCGGCTCCCTCCGCGCTGCTCCTGGGGGGACAACGCCGCTCGCGGCGTGGGGTTACGGGGGTGGTGCGACGAGCGTCACCCGGCGCTGGCCGGACCACCCGGACGCCAGGCGCGGTCCTCGTCGATCCGCGCGGTGACCAGGCGGCACGCCTCCCCGAGCGCGCGGGCCTGCGCGGGCGTGAGCGCGTCGAAGACCAGGCGGCGTACGAGCGCGACGTGCCGCGCGACCGCACGCGACAGGCGTGAGAGCGAGCTGTTGGCGTGACCGGCGAGCGTGCTCACGCGCAGCGTGCCGCCCCCGTCGCGCGAGAGTCGCGAAGAGGATGCCGAACTCGAAGTGGGCCATCCCCGCGTCCCGCTGGAGCTGGGCGTCGAGCGCTTCCTCGACCCCGACGAGATCGCCTCTCGGGTCGCCTACCTCGCGAGCCCGTTGCCCTCGGCTCAGCGCCGCAGCGTCAGCACGACGCTCACTGCGGCGTAGTAGGCCACGTAGAGCAGGGACAGGAAGGTGACGACGACGCTCGGGTCGGGGAACTGCAGCAGCATCACCGCGTAGGTCACGAGCCACGACCCGGCCAGGGTGAGGTTGAGGCCGCGGGCGAAGGCGGTGCGGGAGGGGTAGACGTACTTGATGGGCACGAAGACCAGCACCGCGCAGGTCAGCAGCAGCACCGCGGTCACTGCGGGCGACACGTCCAGCACGATCACGTAGAAGGCCAGGACGTTCCAGTAGCTCGGGAACCCCAGGAAGAAGTGGTCGTCGGTCTTGGCGTCGGTGCGGCAGAACTGATAGCTGGACGCCAGGAGCGGCAGCACCGCGAGCACGGTGCCGAGCCGCCCGTCCGGCAGGTGGCCGCCGTGCCAGAGCAGGAAGACCGGCACGAAGCAGTAGGTGATGTAGTCGACGATGTCGTCGAGCCGCGCCCCGTCGAAGGCCGGGATGACCTCCTTGACGCGGAGCCGGCGGGCCAGCATCCCGTCGGTCCCGTCGATGATCAGTGCGAGGAAGAGCCACCACAACGCCTCGACCTCCTCGCCGCCGACAGCGGCCGCCAGTGCGAGGAACGCGATCGCGGTGCCGCTGGCGGTGTAGGCGTGCAGGGCCCAGCCCGCGGCGCGAAGGCGGCGCGGCGAGTCCGTGGCGACGTACGTCGCTGTCATGTGGGTGGCTACCTCTCGGTCGCGCCCGGAGGGCGTCTGCGCATCGACCCGACGCCCGCCGCTCGAGCGCCCGCTGTCAGTGGCAACGCCAAGCATGCTGGATCAGGCTCGGCGCCGGGAGCAGGACAACGCCAACGGGGCCGTGGTTTCCGTCGCCGGGGTGCCACAATTGCCTCGCCATGCCACCCGTCCCGTCAGTGCCGCACACGCGAGCGGGATCGCGCTGGCGGACGATCCTCGTGCAGCTCGTGGTCTTCGCCTGCGTGGGCGCTGCCTTCAACGTGCTCTACGGACTGCTCTACGTCGTCCTCCGGGAGCAGCTCGCCGCCCAGCCGGCGAACGCGCTCGCGCTCGTGCTGTCGACGATCGCCGGGACGTTCGGGCACCGCTACGTCACCTTCGGGGTCCGCGGCACGGACCGGACCGTGCAGCACCAGGTGCTCGGGCTCGTCCTCCTGGCCTTCAGCCTCGCCGTGACGGCTGGCGCCCTGTGGGTGCTCGACGCCGCCGTCGCCGAGCCGTCGCGCCGGCAGGAGCTGGCGGTCCTCATCGCGGCCAACCTGGGCACCGGCCTGGTGCGCTTCTTCGCATTTCGTGTCGCGATGGTGGGCCGGCGGGGCTCGATAGATGCAAGCGGCACGACCGTCTCTGCCACCCGCGCGCGCTAGGTGGCCGACCCGCCCTGGCTGGGGTCGCGTCGGTGGGCCACCTGACTTTTTGGTCGTGCTCCTGGTCTGCGGCGAGCCAGTCGAGGGGGCCTGCGGCCCTCCGCTGCGTCATGGCGCCGCGTACCGTCCGCGGCGCAACATTGGGCCGCCCGCCGGGGACGACAGCACCGTCAGCTGATTTCCACGCGGCCGTGGATCACTAGTTCGACTTTTGAGGCCAGAAGCCGCGCTTGGCCTTCGATGCCTCCGCTCCCGGCCACGGGCTGAACTCATCCGCAAGGTGGCCGAGGGCGGAATCCGCGTCCTGCGTCCCTTCCAACTCATAGAAGCGGTCATCGAGCAAGCCCAACACTTCGCTGGCCCCCTCGGCACCGTCGAGCACCTCGGCACGTTCGTCGGTCGAAAGGTTCGCAGCACCGCAGAGCTCCTAGGCCTCCGTCAAAACCTGTCGCCACGGCTCACCCAGAGCGCGAGGCAAGATCGCAAGTGCATCAGCAGCGGTGTCTGCGCCCCAGAAACACGGTAGCCGCCAAACCCTCCCGCGTTCACCTCTTGACGGAAGTCGCACACGGCGAGCAGCTGCCGCTGTTCGTCAGAGAGCGGACTGCGACTCTCTGGAGTCGCGTACGTCTCGTACAACTTCCAGATGTCCACTCGCGAAGGCTATCCGCGCGGAATCGCGTGGACCCGGACATCTGCGACGAGTGGGGCATTCCGCAGCGTGTCCAGCATGACCGCTCTGGCGTCACGACTGTCCTGACGCCTCCAGCAAGTACGTTTCGACCTCTACGGCCCATGCCGCCAAGTCATCCAGCTCAAGCACGCCGGCTAGCAACGTGCCACCTCGACCCCATTGGTGATGGTCAGGCCGATCTCCGTGTCGCGTCTCAAACGACTCGGCCGAGACCCCATCCCAGTGCTCGAGCGCATTGCGAAGGTCGATCATCGCTTAAGAATCGTGCCGAGGCGAGGCACACGCTTGCGGTCGCCGTAAATCTGGAGCGCTCTAGCCAACTGCCTGGCGGCGATCAACAGGAAGTGCTTCTCAGCCCGCAGTTCAAAGAAGGGCCGGCTGTGATCGTGCATATACGTCGTCCCCTGTCGTCGGGAGGCGTTCGCAGACACCACTCGGGACTCTGCCTCGTGCAGTCGATCGGCCTGCCACACGAGCACGTGTGCCCACTCGAGTGCCTTCTGCAAGGCGTCTTGTTGTCGTGCTGCTACTTCTGGCGGAATCACGGCGCGACTCTCTCAGACCCGTACGACAATCGCAGTTGGTTGTCTCTTGGGTCCGTCATAGAGAGCCTCTGCCGCCCGCGTCTTACCGCCGCAATTCACGCCGGCAGCAGGGCCGGCCGCGGAGTCTCAAGCGGTCTGTCAGATGATGGGGCCGTGACCAACGACGCCGCGTCAGACAACCGGTTATTCGTCAATCAACCAAGTCGGTGGCTCTTGAGATCTTGCGCTTGGGCTCTGGCAACGGTTGCGTGCATCGCCTTTGCTGGCGGAGTCGCGCTATCGCTCGCACGGCGTGCGGATCTTGCGCCCGCGAAAACCGCAGAGATCAGCGATCTCGCGATGAGCGGTGGCGCATGGGCTCTTCTTGCGGGCCTCCCCTTGCTCGCAATCATTCAGATGCTCGGTCGAGATGAAGTCCCGCCGGCGATCGAGGACGACTCGTTGTGATACTGACGATGGTGCAGCTGGTTGCCCTTGCGGGATTCCTCGCCGCAGGAGCATTGTCCGCACGTAGCGCGTACGTCGCCTGGACGAAGTATCGAGACGGGCGAGGAAAGCCCCTGCTGGTCCACGCCACTCCGGAGCGGCTCGCAGAACTCAGTTCGTCGTGGCCTTTTCGGGAGCAACGATGGCCACGTCCCACAACCACTGGCCCATCACCGATGCATCAGAGCGAAGCCGCTGCATACGCTCGCTTGGCGTTTCGCGGTCAGCGCCGATCAGTCATCGCTGGCCAAGCGCTCGGCGTCATTGGCGGCGCATGGCTCGGCGTTAGCCTTCCAGCAACATGGCGGCTCGTGACTGATGCGGACGGCATCGACGTTTCCAACCCGGCCTTTTGGCAGCTGGTCGTGGTGTCGGTGCTCATCGAGTTCGCATTGCTGCTCAGCGATCACGCGAACGACTATGTGGCTGTTCGGACGATCTACCTGCGTCACGCTGAACGAACTGAGGGCGATGCGTCAGTGGTCACATCCCCACATGTGTCACGCCGGATGCGCTTCAAGCGTTGGATTCGGTCAGGGCAGTAGCGACATTCCGCCGCGAATGCTGCGGCGCCCACGCCGTTATGGGCAGATCCTCGGAACTTGCCCTTCGCTGACGCCCGCTGTCCTCCCGGCTTGGGGACGACGCGAGGGCCGTTGTCGGTGGCTTGCCGTAGCGTCTGAGGTGTTCGAGCGAGCGAGCTCGGGTCCTTCCTTGAGGCCAGCATCTGGCTGTACACACCTGACGACATTGACCCACGACCGTAGTTGTCGACGCGCCCACGCAGGGGTGCGGGAGGGCCAGTGCTGTGAGTGCTCTACCAGTCGAAGAACCCCACGAAGGTGGGCGTGTCGGTGAGTGGCGTGCCCCGGGCACCGACCCGGCCGCGTCGCCGGTCGTGGCCGCGGTGCTGGCGCGGGTGCACGCGACCCTGACCGAGCTGGGCGGGCTGTCGCTGAGCGGCCTCGGCGACGCGGACGTGACGAAGGTGCTCGATGAGCTGACGACTGAGTCGAGTCGGCTGACGCGGCAGGTGTGCCGCGCCGCCGCGGAAGCAGACCAGCGGCGGCTCGGGGACGCGACCGGGGCGCGGCACACCCATCAGTGGTGGGCCGGCCGCAGCCGCTACACCCACGCCGAAGCAGCCCGCCTCACCAAGCTCGGCCGAGCGTTCGAGGACGACCTCCACGCCCCCACCGGACAGGCCCTCGCCGACGGGCGGATCCGGGTGGAGCAGGCGCGGGTCATCGTCGCCGCCGTCGACGCCATCCCGCTCAGCGTGAAGACCAGTGACGGCACCACCCGGATCATCGACCCGTCCGCCCGCACCCAGGCGCGTGACCACCTGCTGAACGCCGCGGACGAGCACGACGCCAAGGCGCTGCGTCGGCTCGGGCGGCGGATCCTCGAGATCGTCGCGCCCGAGCTCGGCGAGGCGCAGGAGGCCGCGACCCTCGCGAGGGAAGAGGCGCGTGCGGACGCCGGGGCCGAGTTCACGATGAGGGACGACGGCGAAGGTCGCTGCCACGGCAGCTTCGTCCTCCCGTCCCACAACGGCGCCATGCTCTGGCGCCACCTCCAGGCCCTCGCCAACCCCGCCCGCCACACCGACGACGAGCTCCGCGACGAGCACGGCAGCTGGAAGCCGCTGCGCCGCCGGATGGGCGAGGCGTTCATCGAGTACATCGAGCGCTACCCCACGGATGCGACCCCGCAGACCGCGGGCGTCAACGCCACCATCGTCATCACGATGACCCTCGAGCAGCTCCTCGGCGAGCACGCCACCGCGCTCCTCGACGACGGCACCCGCATGTCCGCGGCGATGGCGCGCCGGTTATCCTGCGAGGCCGGGATCATCCCCGTCGTCCTCGACGGTGAGGGCCGGGTTCTCGACATGGGCCGCACGCGACGGCTGTTCACCAAGTCGCAGCGGATCGCGCTCGGGCTGCGGGACGGCGGCTGCACCGCACGGGGCTGCGAGACCACCGCCTCCGGCTGCCACGCCCACCACGACGACCCCTGGTCCAACGGCGGCAGCACAGACCTGACGAACGGCCGGCTGCTCTGTCCGCGCCACCACCGCCTCGCCCACGACCCGCGCTACGCCAAGACGGTCCACGCGGACAACCAGGTCACCTTCCACCGACGGACGTAGGCCGACCGGCTGGCACCTGGCGACAGCTCGGGGGTCTCGTGACGGTCGCTGCGCGACCTCCTCGACCAACGGCCGTGCGGGTCAGCCTCGGTCGGGCGTACCGACCTGCTCGGCGTGCTTCTTCCGCCGGAAGAGCGGCTTCTCCATGTAGGTGGTGAACCGCGAGTCCGGCCACAGGTAGGTCGCTGCGGTCATGGCGCCGAGCGCGACCCCGGCCGCGCCGCGCCACATGTCGCCGTCGTCGATCGCCGAGAACCCGAGCCCGACCCAGAGGACGGCGAGGACCGCGACGAGCGGACGCCCTCGCGTGCTGGTGCTCTCCGACCCGGTCATGCCACGAGCGTACGCCGACAGACCTGCCTCGCGGAACGCCTCACGCGTCCAGCACCGGATGAACAGTCACCGCCGCGAATAGGCAGTTCGCAGCCGCGGGCAGGCGACCACGCGGTCCAACGCAGCCGAGCCCGCCGAACTGCCTACTGAAGGACCAGCAGGCCATCCACTCAGCCCCGCCGCCTCCGGATCTCGGCGTTGATCGCCGGGACCACCTCGTGCAGGTCGCCGATCACGGCGTGGGTCGCCTTGGTGACCATCGGGGCGTCGGGGTCGGTGTTGATCGCGAGGATCGCCTTCGCCGTGCTGCAACCTGCCCAGTGCTGGATCGCGCCGCTGATGCCGCAGGGGATGTAGAGGTCGGGCGAGATCCGGCTGCCGGTCTGGCCGACCTGCTCGTGGTGCGGCCGCCAGCCGAGCGAGGTGACCACGCGGGAGACGCCGAGCGAGGCGTCGAGCAGGTCGACGAGCTCGAGCAGGTCGTCGAAGCCCCCGGCCGAGCCGGCGCCGCGGCCGGCGCCGACGACGACCTTGGCGGACTTCAGGGTCCCCGACAGGTCGGGCTCGGGCTCCTCGGTCGACACCACGCGGGCGACGAGGTCGGCGGCGGGGACGTCGGGCATCTCCACGACCAGCTCGCCGGTGCCGGAGACGTCGGCGGGGCGCGCCTCGACCGCGTGTCCGGCGACGGTGAAGAGCGCCGGGCGCTGCGACAGCTGCATCTCCTCGAGCGCCGAGCCGCCGACGACCTGGCGGGTCACGGTGAACGGCGAGAGCCCGCCGAAGGACACGACGTTGGCAGCCATCGGGACGCCGGCGCGCGCGCCGAGGTGGGCGAGCACCTCGTTGCCGCGCGGGGTGCCGGAGGCCATCACGACGACGGCGCCCGCGCTGGCGCGTACGTGCTCGACGCCGGTGGCCCAGGCCGCACCGGAGAACGCCTCGAACGCAGGACCGGTCAGCGCGTGGATCCGGCGCACGCCGTAGGACGCGAGCACCTTGACGAGGGCGTCGTCGGGCTCGCCGACCACGACCACGTCGATCGGGATGCCACCGCCGGCGGCGGCGAGGTCGCGGGCGAAGGTGATCGCCTCGCGGGACGTCTCGACGGCCTCGCCCGCGGGCGAGACCTCGACCAGCACGACGATCATCGGGCCAGCACCCCCAGCCGCTCGAAGAGGTCGACCACCGCGGGCGCGGCGGCCGCGCCCTCACCCAGCACCTCGACCGAGGAGGGCGACGGGGGCGGGAGGACGAGGCGTACGCGTGAGGGTCCGACCGGGTCGGCGGCCGGCCGGCGCTCCTCGATCGGCGCCTTCTTGGCCTTCATCCGGCCCGGCACCGTCGGGTAGCGCGGCTCGACGCCGCCCTCGAGGATCGTGACCACGGCGGGCAGGGGCACCCGGTAGGTCTCGTGGCCGTCGGGGCCGGCGCCGCTGGCGGTCACCTCGCCGCCGCTGACCGAGACGGTGCTGACGCCGTTGACGACCGGCCAGCCGAGCTCGTGGGCCAGCCGGATCCCGACCTGGTGGTCGCCGCTGTCGGCGGCGTCGTTGCCGAGCAGGACCAGCTCGTGGGGGGTGCCGGCGGCCTCGTGGTCGCGGACGACGGCCGCGAGCTCGCGGGCCACGTCGGCCGGGCCGAACGACTGCGCGTCGGCGAGGACGTGGGTGGCGGCGGTGCAGCCGACCGCGAGCGCGGAGCGCAGCTGCTCGACCGCGTCGGCGTCGCCGAGGGTCACGACCGTCGCCCCGCCGCCCTGGTCGGCGGCGACCCGCACCGCGAGCTCGACCGCGCACTCCTCGTGGGCGCTGGTGGTGAAGCCGGCGAAGCGGCCGTCCACCCCCTGGCCGTCCTCGGTGAGCACGACCTCGCTGGAGGAGTCGACGACCCGCTTCACGCAGACCAACGGGTTCACAGTCATTGGGGTCCCCTCGGCGATGTCGGACGGAGGAGCGCAGCGGGGGAGGACGAGAACGTCGTGGGGTGGTTCATCGGATGCGCTCGTTGGAGGGGTCGAGGAGCGGCGTCGCGTCGACCGAGCCGACCGTCACCGGGTAGAGCTCCTCCATGTAGGACACGGCGAGCTGGTTGCCGATCACGGCCTCCGCCGGGGGGAGGTACGCGAGCAGCACGTGCGTGCCGAGCGAGGGCGCGGAGCCGGCGCTCGTGACGTACGGGTGGTGGCCGTGGCCGTCGGTGAGCGTCCCGCCGTCGCGGGTCAGGATCGGCTCGCCGCCGAGCATGTAGCGCTTCACCCCGGACGCCGACGTGTGGTCGTCGACCGTCAGCGTGCAGAGCACGGACTGCGGCGCTGCCTCCCGCTGCGCGAGGTAGGCCTCCTTGCCGACGAAGTCGGCGGCCTTGACCTTGGGCCGCTGCATGCCGGCCTCGACGATGGAGCGCTCGGAGTCGAGCTCGGCGCCGTAGGCGCGGTAGCCCTTCTCGATCCGGCCGGTGGTGCCGTAGACGCCGATGCCGGCGGGCACGACGCCGTGCGGGGCGCCCGCGTCGAGCAGCGCCTCCCAGAGCTCGGCCGCGCGGTCCATCGCGACGTAGAGCTCCCAGCCGAGCTCGCCGACGTAGGAGATCCGGGAGGCGAGCACCGGGATGCCGGCGATGGACACCTCGCGGCAGGTCAGGAAGCCGAAGCCGCCGTCGGACACGTCGTCGGAGGTCAGCGAGGCGACCACCTCGCGCGCCTTCGGACCCCAGATGCCGATCGTGGAGACGTCGTCGGTCAGGTCGGTGAGCGTCGTGCTGCCAGACTCCGGCAGGTGGCCGGAGAACCAGGCGCGGTCGGCCATGCCGTGCGCGCCGCCGGTCACCACGCGGAAGTGGTCGTCGCCGAGCCGCATCACGGTCAGGTCGGACTTGAAGCCGCCCTTCGCGTCGAGCACCGGCGTGTAGATCACCTTGCCGACCGCGACGTCGCACTGCGCGACGCACGTGCGCTGCACGACGTCGAGGGCGTCGGGACCCTCGATGTCGAAGATGCAGAACGCCGACAGGTCGATGACCGCGGCGGCCTCGCGCATCCGGAGGTGCTCGGCGTTGATGATCGGGCTCCACCAGCGCGAGTCCCACTCGTGCTCGCGCGGCATCACGGCGTCACCGTAGGTCTCGACGAGTCCGGCGTTGGACTCGTACCAGAACGGGCGCTCCCAGCCGGCGGTCTCGAAGAAGACGGCGCCGAGCTTGGCCTGGGAGTCGTGCATCGGCGAGAGCCGCTGGTCGCGGTCGGACTCGTACTGCTCGGCCGGGTGGACGATGCCGTAGGTCTTGATGAACGACTCGGTGGTGCGCAGGCGGGTGTGCTCGCGGCGCTTCTGGTGGGTGTGGAAGCGGGCGATGTCGCTGTGGTGGAGGTCGATCTCGGAGTGGCCGTGGGTCATCCACTCGGCGACCGCGCGGCCGACGCCGGGGCCCTCCTTGATCCACACCGCGGCGGCGGTCCAGAGGCCGGCGACCTCGCTCTCGCCGAGGATCGGGTTGCCGTCGCAGGTCAGCGAGAGCAGCCCGTTGATGGCGTAGCGGATCTCCGCGCCCTCGGCCCCGAGCAGCTCCGGCATCAGCTCGTAGGCCTGCTCCAGCTGGGGGTCGAAGTCGTCCTCGGTGAACGGCATCTCGGTCGGCGACAGCTTGGCCTGCTCGATCGAGGGGATGTCCTCCGGCTCGTGGAGGATCGCGCGGTGGGCGTAGGACCCGACCTCCATGTCGGCGCCGTGCTGGCGCTCGTAGCAGAAGGTGTCCATGTCGCGGACGATCGGGAAGGAGATCTCCCCCTCCTTCTCGGCGAGCTGGGGGCACGGGCCGACGCTGATCATCTGGTGCACCGCGGGGGTCAGCGGGATCGAGATGCCGGCCATGTCGCCGAGCTTGGGGCTCCACACGCCGGCCGCGATGACGACGACCTGCGCCTCGATGTCGCCGCCGGTGGTCCGTACGCGGGTGATGCGGCGGCGCCCGTTCGGGCCCTCCTCGGTGTCGAGGCCGGTGACCTCGACGGTCGGGACGACGGTGAGCTCGCCGGTCGCCAGGCCGCGCTCGCGCATGATCGTGCCGGCGCGCAGCGAGTCGACGACGCCGACGCCGGGGGTCCAGAAGGCGCCGATGAACTGGTCCTCCTCGATGAAGGGGACCTTCTCCTTCACGAAGGCCGGGCTGACCAGCTCGGCCTCGATCCCCCACGCCTTCGCGCTCGACATGCGCCGGCGCAGCTCCTCCATCCGCTCTTCCGTCCGCGCGATCTCGAAGCCGCCGGACTCGGTGAAGACGCCCATCTCCTTGTACTGCGCGACCGAGTCGAGGGTGATGTCGGTGATCTCGCGGGAGTGGTCGACGGTGAAGATGAAGTTGGACGCGTGACCGGTGGAGCCGCCCGGGTTGGGCAGCGGCCCCTTGTCGATCTGGACGACGTTCTTCCAGCCGAGCCGGGTGAGGTGGTGCACCAGGCTGTTGCCGACGATGCCGGCTCCGATCACGACGACGTCGGCGGTCGCGGGGACCTCGGCCATGGGTGCCTCCTGCGTGGGAACGAACGTTGCGTATCACGCAACGTGTTGCGTCATGTGCGACGCAAGAAATGTACGGCCGCGCCCCCGGTGGCTGTCAAGCAACCGGGGGCCACGGTGGACCGGTCAGGTCGAGGGGAACGAGAGGGGCCGGATCAGCCCGCGCTGGTCGGGCGACCCTCCACGTCGACCTCGGGCATCGGGTCGCCGGTGACCTCCTCGGGGTCGGCCCCGAGCGCGGCGAGCGCGACCGTCTGGTTCTCGATGGAGTCGTAGTGCTGGGCGTGCAGCACCGCCTTGCGCACCCGCGAGGGCAGGGTCGACTCGTAGGGCTCGGCGCGCAGCGACTTCATCAGCGAGACGCACATCGCGCAGATCACCAGCATGAACGGCCCGGCGACGATGATCACCAGTGTCTGCAGCGCCCCGAGCCCGCCGGAGAACAGCAGCACCGCGGCGACCGCGCCCTGGGCGACGCCCCAGAAGATCACCAGCCAGCGCATCGGCTCCTCCTTGCCGTGCTGGCTGAGCATGCCCATCACGATCGAGGCGGAGTCGGCGCCGGTGATGAAGAAGATCGCCACGAGGAAGACCGCGAGCACGACCGTGATGCTCGCGAGCGGGTACTCGCGCAGCGTGGTGAACAGCGCGCTCTCGGTGCCCTCGTCGACCAGGACGGCGCCGAGGTCCTTGGCGCCGGAGAGCTGGAGGTCGAAGGCGGCGCCGGCCAGGATCGAGAACCACACGAACGAGACCACGCTCGGCACGAGGATCACGTAGACCACGAACTGCCGGATCGTGCGGCCCTTGGAGATGCGGGCGATGAACATGCCGACGAACGGCGTCCAGGAGATCCACCACGCCCAGTAGAAGATCGTCCAGGTGCTGAGGAACTCGCTGCCGCCGAAGGCGCCGGTGCGGAACGACATCGTCGGCAGGTGCGTGAGGTAGCCGCCGAGCGACTCGGTGAAGGTGCTGAGGATGAAGACCGTCGGGCCGACGACGAAGAGGAAGAACACCAGCAGCACCGCCGCGATCGCGTTGGCGTTGGAGAGCAGCTGGACGCCCTTCTCGATGCCGGTCACCGCCGAGAGCACGAAGCACAGCGTCAGCACGGCGATGACGACGACGGTCAGCCACTTCGAGTCGCCGCTGCCGAAGACGTCGTCGAGGCCGCCGGTGATCTGGAGGGCGCCGAGGCCGAGCGAGGTGGCCGAGCCGAAGAGGGTGGCGAAGATGGCGATCACGTCGATGGCCTTGCCGGCGCCGCCCTTCTCGCGTCCCTTCAGCAGCGGGCCGAACGCGCCGGACACCAGGTTGCCGGTGCCCTTGCGGTAGGCGAAGTAGCCGATCGCGAGGCCGATGACGGCGTACATCGACCAGGGGTGGAAGCCCCAGTGGAAGAAGGCGTACTCCATCGCGACCCGCGCGCTGTCGGGCGTGGACGGGTCACCGCGGCCGGGCGGGATGCTGCTGGCGTCGGTCGCGGTGAGGTAGGTCAGCGGCTCCGCGACCCCCCAGAACATCAGGCCGATGCCCATGCCGGTCGCGAACATCATCGAGACCCAGGAGAACGTGGAGAACTCCGGCTCCGAGTCGTCCGGGCCGAGCTTGATGTTGCCGTAGCGGGTGGTCGCGAGGTAGCCCGAGAAGAGCAGGAACGACGCGCTGACCAGGATGAACAGCCAGCCGAAGGTCGACTCCAGCCAGCCGAGAACCTTGGTGGTCCCGGTGCCCATGCCCTCGGAGTCGAGCGTCCCCCACAGCAGGAACGCGACCGCGACGCCGGCCGCGACGCCGAAGGTCACCTTGTCGAGCGGGAGGTGGCCGTCCCTCCCCTCGGGCGGTGGCTGGGCGCTCTCGCGCTGCACTCCGGGAGAATCCTTGATCGCCATCGATGCCTACCCATCCCGCCGCGTCGTGCGCGACGTCGTCCGTCGGTGCATCCCTCGTACGGTCGCGCGGCCCCGGTCGGGCGTCAAGGCTCCCGACCGGGGCGGTGCGAGATCCTCAGCCCAGCCAGGCGTCCACCTTGTCCTGGTTCTCCTCGATCCACTTCGCGGCCGCGTCCTCCGGCGACATGCCGTCGGCGGCGATGTAGCCGGCGACCACGTTCTGGTCCTCGTTGGTCCAGGTGAAGTTCTTGACCAGGTCGACCGCGGTCGAGTCGGAGGCCGCCCAGTCCGTGCCGACGATCTTCTTCAGCTCGGTCTCGGGGTAGTCGCACGCGACCTTCTGCGGGTCGTCCTGGCAGCCGTCGGTGTAGGGCGGCAGGGAGACGCGCTGCATCGCGACCTCGGCGTTGAAGTACTGCGGCTCGTACCAGTAGCCGATGACCCACTCCTTGTTCTCCTCGGCCTTGCGGAACGCCTCGATCGAGGCGGCCTCGGAGCCGGAGTAGACGACCTGGAAGTCGAGGTCGAGGTTGGACACGATCGCCTCGTCGAACTGGACGTAGGACGGGTCGGCGCCGAGGAACTGGCCCTTGCCGCCCGACTCGGACGTGGCGAACTCCTGGGCGTACTTGTTGAGGTTCTTGTAGTCGAGGATGTCCGGGTGCTCCTCGGCCAGCCACGGCGGGACGAACCAGCCGATGATGCCGACGTTGCCCTGCGGGCCGAAGTCCTCGGCGCTGCCGTCGCCGGAGTCGGCGAAGAACTTCTTCTCCAGGTCGGGGTGGCCCCAGTCCTCGATGACGACGTCCACCTCGCCGGTGCCGAAGCCCTGCCAGGAGACGTCCTCCTTGAGCTCCTTGTAGTTCACCGTGCAGCCGAGCTGGTCCTGGGCGACGGTGCCGACGACGTAGGCGCTGGCCTCGTAGCCCACCCACGGGTTGACGGCCATGTTGAGCTCGCCGCACTCGCCCCCGCCCGATGCGGCCTTCTCCTCGTTGGCCTGCGTCTGCTCGTCGATCGACCCGCCGCCGCAGGCGGAGAGCGCCATCACGGCGACGGTGGCGAGCGCGCCAAGGCGGGCCGCTCGGCTTGGGGTGTGGCGCATGGTGCTGCTCCTTCTGTGGGGCTGGTGGTGCTGGGCTGGTGGTGGGTGGTGCTGGTGCTAGCTGCCCGGCGGGCCGATCGGCAGCCGGAGGTTGAAGGCGCGACGCGTCCCGGGACGGTCGTCGCGGCGTACGTCGGCGGCGGCGCGGGTGATCCGGTCGAGCATCACGCCGAGCAGCACGATCGTCAGGCCGGCGGCGGCTCCCTTGCCCCACGCCTCGCTGCGGGAGAAGCCGTAGACCACGTCGAAGCCGAGGGCTCCGGCGCCGACGAGGCCGCCGATCACGGTCATGGACAGGACGTAGAGCAGGCCCTGGTTGGTGGCCAGCACGATCGAGCCCTTGGCCATCGGCAGCTGGACCTTGGTGATCTCCTGCCAGGTCGTCTGGCCGGTGGAGCGGCCGGCCTCGATGGTGGTCGGCGAGACGCCCTTGACGCCGTCGGCGACGAGCTTGATGGCGGCGGGGGCGGCGTAGACGATGCCGGCGACGATCGCGGTGAAGCGCGAGGGCCCGAAGAGGGCGAGCACGGGGATCAGGTAGACGAAGGGCGGGATCGTCTGGCCGGCGTCGAGCAGGGGCCGGATGCCGAGGTCGACGCGTCTGTCGCGGGCCATCCACACGCCGAACACCAGGGCCAGCACCATCACCAGCACGGTCGCGACCAGGGTCATGTTGAGCGTGATCATCGCGTCGTGCCACAGGTCGAGGTACCAGATGCCGGCGAGGCACACCACGCTGATCGCGAGGGCGCGCACGCCGCCGAAGACCAGCGCGAGCGCGGCGATCGCGACGAACGAGACGTACCAGGGCGACTCGGCGAGCAGCGACTGCACCGGGTTGAGGACGTACTCGGTGACGCCGTCCTTGATCCCGCCGGTGACGCCGCCGAAGGTGTCCTTGATCCAGTTGACGACGTCGGTGACGCCACTGCTGATCCGTGCGCCGATGCTGTAGGTCGGGAACTCGGCGAGGCTGACGTAGGTGCGGGACAGGTAGACCGCGACGAGCGCGACCACCGCTCCCCCGACGACCACGACCCGGCGGCGCAGGCGGTTGGGATCCCCGCCGCCGCGGGCCACGCGCTCGGAGCGCTCGCTGGCGGCGGTGGTGGTGCGGTCGAGCATCACCGCCATCACCACGATCAGCACGCCCGGCACGAAGGCGGTGCCGACGTCGTTGACGCGCAGGCCCTGGAGCACCGGCTTGCCGAGCCCGGGGCCGTCGACGAAGGACGCCAGGGTCGCCATCGACAGCGCGGCGAGCGTGGTCTGGTTGAGCCCGACGATGATCGTCTTGCGCGCCATCGGCAGCTGCACCTTGGTGAGCCGCTGCCAGTACGTCTGGCCGGAGGAGTCGGTCGCCTCGATCGTCGTGGTCGGCACCTCGCGGATCCCGAAGCCGGCGATGCGGATGAGCGGCGGCAGTGCGTAGATCAGGGTCGACACGACGGCGGCGCTCGTGCCGATGCCGAAGAACAGCACGATCGGCAGCAGGTAGACGAAGGTCGGCATGGTCTGCATGAGGTCGAGGAACACCGTGACCACCGCGTTGGCGCGGTTGTTCGTGCCGATCCAGACCGCGAGCGGCATGCCGATCACGATCGCGAGGACGACCGAGATCAGCACCACGATGAGGGTGTCCATCGAGTCGTCCCAGAAGCCGAGGACCCCGAAGGAGAGGAACGAGCCGAGGACCAGCAGGGCGATCCGCCAGCTCGCGACGACCAGGCCGACGTAGGTCGCCACGGCGGTGACGCCGAGCCAGCCGACCTCGGGAACCGGGCGCGGGAAGGACGGCTTCGACACCAGTCGCTGGAGCCAGTCGACGGTGCTGCGGAACGCGTCGGCGATCGCGTTGGTGAACTGCATGACCGGGTTGGTCGCGCGGCCCTCGAGCAGCGAGTTCTGGATGTCGGTGAGCCGGTCGTGGAGCGCCGTGCGCGACAGGTTGGGCAGGTCGAGGGTGTCGGAGCCCTCGGTGAACGCCCAGACCACGACCCACACGACCACGACCGCCGCGGCCGGCACCCAGCGGCTGACGCCGGAGTCCTCGACGACCGGCGGTGCCGCGTCTGGCTCGACCGGCCGCTTCTCGGGCGGGTGCTGGAGCTTCTGGCTCTCGACGTAGCCCCGGGAGCGGATGGCGCCGGCGCCGGCGGACCCGAGCCCGCCCTCGGTCACGCCTCCTCCTCGGCGACGACGACGCGCATGATGTCCTCCTCGTCGACCACGCCCACCATCCGGTCGCCGTCGACGACCCGGATCGGGGCGTCGGAGGCGATCGCGGCCCGCGCGGCCTGGCGTACGACGGTGGTGACCGGCAGCGTCGGTCCGTCGAGCGCCTCCCCCGGGCGCGGCTCGCGCATCACCCACTTCAGCGTGAGGACGTGGGCCTTGGGCACCTCGGAGACGAAGTCCTTGACGTAGTCGTCGGCCGGGCGGGCGACCACCTCGTCGGGCGTCCCGACCTGCACGATCGCGCCGTCGCGCAGGATCATGATCCGGTCGCCGAGCTTGAGCGCCTCGGCGAGGTCGTGGGTGATGAAGACCATCGTCTTGCCGAGCTCGCTGTGCAGCCGGATGACCTCGTTCTGCATGTCGCGCCGGATCAGCGGGTCGAGCGCGGAGAACGGCTCGTCGAACAGCAGCATCTCCGGGTCGCCGGCCAGGGCGCGCGCCAGCCCGACGCGCTGCTGCATGCCGCCGGAGAGCTGGTCGGGGTAGGACTTCTCGTAGCCCGCGAGGCCGACGAGCTCGACGATCTCGGCTGCCTTGGCGCGGCGCTCCTTCTTCGGCACGCCCCGGACCTCGAGTCCGTAGGCGACGTTGTCGATGACCTGGCGGTGCGGGAGGAGGCCGAAGTGCTGGAAGACCATCGACACCTGCTTGCGGCGCACCTCGCGCAGGTCGGCGGCCGAGGCGGTGGTGATGTCGACCCCGCCGAGCTGGACCGACCCGCTGGTCGGCTCGATGAGCCGGGTCAGCAGCCGCACCAGCGTCGACTTGCCCGACCCGGACAGGCCCATCACGACGAACACCTCGCCCGGCGCGACGTCGAAGGACACGTCCTTGACGCCGACGACGTTGCCGGTCTTGGCCTTCAGGTCGGCCCGCGAGAGCTCGGCGTCGGGCGTGCCGATGATCTTGTCCGAGCGCGGTCCGAAGATCTTCCAGAGGCTGTCGACCGACAGGGCTGCCGTCATGGGGGCTCCTCGCGTGTCCGCGGCCGCACTCGGGTCGAGGAGCAGCCTGTTGCGCATGTCGCAACCAGTTGCCCCAAGCGCAACTGGCCGGACTAGCGAAGGATCCTGCGAGGTCCCCCGTGAGTCAAGGGTCGTCACCGCATTGGTGCCGAGCCTTGACCCTCCTCAGACGGTGGTCGGCCCCTCAGACGGGCCGGAGGAACGCGAGGTGCCGCTCGTACTGGTCGAGGCAGTCGTGGATGACCTGCTTGGGGGTGTAGCCCATGACGTCGTAGTCCTGGCCGCCGTCGACGAGGTGCACCTCGAGCCGGGCGTACTGGTCGCGGTTGCCGATCATCCGGCCGCCGTAGGTCGGCACCGGCGAGCGGCGCACGACCACGCGGTAGACGAAGTGGCCCTCCTCCGCGTCGGTCGCGAGCTCGGCCCACGGCAGGGTGCCCGTGCCGACCGCTCCCCCGTCGGTCACGGTCGCGGGCACTCCCATCCGGCACAGCTCGTCAGCGACCTCGACCAGCGCGGGCTCGACGGTCGAGGCGAGGTAGGCCGCGGCGTCCTCGTCGTCGACGAAGTTGATCGTCCTGGCCAGGCGGGCCTTCCAGGTCTTGCGGCCGCCCTCGGGCTGGGCGGTACGGGCCGAGAGCAGCGGCGCGATGTCGCGTGCGCCGTCGACCTTGCGGCCCTCCTCGCGCAGCGAGCGGAACAGGCCCCACATGACGAGGACCAGGACGAAGGCGAACGGCAGGCCCATGATGATCGTCGCGTACTGCAGCGCCAGGATGCCGCCGACGGCGAGCATCGCCACGGTGAGCAGGCCGGTCACGCTGGCCCAGCTGATTCGCAGCCACGCCGCGCAGTCCTGCTGGACGTCGTGCAGCTCCGAGCACAGGTTGCCCATGACGAGGGCCGCGGAGTCGGCCGAGGTGATGTAGAACAGCAGGCCGACGAGGAACGCGACGAACACGACCGCGCTGGCCAGCGGGTAGTCCTGGAGCAGGTCGTAGAACCCGACGCCGGTGAAGTCGACGGCCGCCTCCGCGAAGGCGTCGTCACCTCCGCGCACCTTGTCGATGGCGGCGTTGCCGAAGATCGAGATCCACATGACGATGTAGCTGAACGGGATCACCATCGTGCCGAGCACGAACTGGCGGATCGTGCGCCCGCGGGAGATCCGGGCGAGGAACTGGCCGACGAACGACGCCCACGCGACCCACCAGGCCCAGAAGAAGAGGGTCCAGAGCTGCATCCAGTCCTGGGTGTCGGTGAAGGCGAAGGTCTCCAGCGTCTTCGCGGGGAACGAGCGGACGAAGTCGCCGACGTTCATCACGACCGCGTTGAGCAGGAACGACGTCCGCCCGGTGACGAGCACCCAGCCGGCGAGCGCCAGCGCGAGCAGCACGTTGAGCTGGGACAGGAACCGGATGCCCTTGTCGACGCCAGTGGTGGCCGACACCGCGGCGACGGTCACCGCGAGGATCGCCAGCGCCGCCTGCGCGCCGGTGCCGACCGGCACGCCGAAGATCACGTTGAGCCCGACGTTGAGGAAGACCACGCCGATGCCGAGGCTGGTGGCGACGCCGAAGATCGTGCCGAGGACCGCGGCGGTGTCGACCGCGTGGCCGAGCGTGCCGTCGATCCGCTTGCCGAAGACGGGGTGCAGCGCGGAGCGCACCGCGAGCGGCAGGTTCTTGCGGTAGGAGAAGTAGCCGAGGGCCAGGCCCATCAGCGCGTACATCGCCCAGCCGGTGATGCCGTAGTGGAACAGCGTCCACACGGTGGCGTCGCGGGCCGCGTCGACGGTGCCGGGCTCACCGACCGGGGGCGCGGTGTAGTGCGAGACCGGCTCGATCACCGAGTAGAACATCACGTCGGTGCCGATGCCGGCGGCGAAGAGCATGCTCGCCCACGCGAACGTGGAGAACTCGGGTCGTGCGTGGTCGGGGCCGAGCCGGATGTTGCCGTAGCGCGAGGCGCCCAGGAACACCACGAAGCCGACGACGACCGTCGCCAGCGCGACGTAGAACCAGCCGAAGCCGGTGCCGACCCTGGCGACCACGTCGCCGATGACCTTCTCCGCGTTGGCGGGAGCGACGACGGCCCACAGGGTGACCAGGCAGACCCCGACGAAGGACGTGATGAAGACCGGCCAGCGGACCGAGGGTCCGGGGGTGTCGGGCTCCGTGTCGGCAGTGGCGTCGGCGTCGAGCTGTGCGGTCATCGGGACCTCCAATGTGGTGCGGGTGCGTTCACAGGGCGTCGGCTCACATTGCGTCCGTTCACATGGCGTTGCGGGGGTCCCCGGGCGGGTGGAGCGGGCTGTCGTCGCGGTGGCGGTAGTAGGGGACGTCGGCGGCCGGCAGCGGCGTGTTGCCGAGGATCAGGTCGGCCGCCTTCTCCGCGACCATCATCACGGGGGCGTAGATGTTGCCGTTGGTGACGTAGGGGAAGACCGACGCGTCGACCACCCGCAGGCCCTCCGTGCCGTGGACCTGCATGCTGGCGGGGTCGACGACGGACATCTCGTCGGTGCCCATCTTCGCGGTGCACGACGGGTGGAGCGCGGTCTCGGCGTCCTTGCGCACCCAGTCGAGGATCTCCTCGTCGGTCTCGACCGACGGTCCCGGCGAGAGCTCACCGCCGTTGAACGGCGCGAACGCCGGCTGGTTGAGGATGCTGCGGGCGACCTGGACCGCCTCGATCCACTCCCGCTTGTCGTTGGCGGTCGAGAGGTAGTTGAACAGCATCTTCGGCTTCTGCCGCGGGTCGGTCGAGGCGATCCGCACCCAGCCGCGGGTGTCGGCGTACATCGGGCCGATGTGGACCTGGTAGCCGTGGGCGTACTTGTCCTGGCCGGCCGGCGCCGACCCGTCGTAGCGGATCGCGATGGGCAGGAAGTGGAACATCAGGTTGGGCCAGTCGACGTCCTCGTTGGACCGGCAGAAGCCGCCGCCCTCGAAGTGGTTGGACGCGGCCGTGCCGGTCCGCTTCAGCAGCCACTCGAGCCCGACGAGCGGGCGGTTGTGCCACTTGAGGCCCTCGACGATCGACACCGGCTGGAGCGAGGCGTACTGGATGTAGACCTCGAGGTGGTCCTGGAGGTTCTCCCCCACCCCGGGCAGGTCGTGCACCATGTCGACGCCGAGCGGGCGCAGGTGCTCGGCGTTGCCGATGCCCGAGAGCTGCAGCAACTGGGGGGTGTTGATCGCGCCGCCGCAGAGGATCACCTCGCCGGCGGTGACCGACTGGTGCCGGCGACCGGCGCGCAGGAAGTCGACGCCGACCGCCCGGGTGCCGTCGAAGCGCACCTTCGTGGCGTGGGCGAACGTCTCGACGGTGAGGTTCTTGCGGCCCATCACCGGGTGGAGGTACGCGCGGGCCGCCGACATCCGCACGCCCTTGACGATGTTGCGGTCGAAGCGGCCGAAGCCCTCCTGGCGGTAGCCGTTGACGTCGTCGGTCAGCGGGTAGCCGGCCTGCTGCGCGGCCTCGAAGAAGGCGCTGAAGAGCGGGTTGGTCGCCGGACTCCGCTCGAGCTTGAGCGGTCCCGAGCCGCCCCGCCACGCGTCCGCGCCGACCATGCCGTCCGGCATGATCAGCGACTCCATCCGCTTGAAGTACGGCAGGCAGTGCCGGTAGTCCCACGCCTCCATGCCCGGTTCGGAGGCCCACCGCTCGTAGTCCATCGGGTTGCCGCGCTGGAAGATCATCCCGTTGATCGAGGACGAGCCGCCGAGCACCTTGCCGCGCGCGTGGTAGACCCGGCGCCCGCCCATCGCGGGCTCCGGCTCCGACTCGTACCTCCAGTCGTAGAGCGGGTTGCCGATCGGGAAGGGCAGCGCGGCGGGCGCGTGGATGAGCGGGTCGAAGCGGTCGGTCCGCCCCGCCTCGAGGACCAGCACGGTGGTCGACGGGTCCGCCGAGAGCCGGTTGGCCAGCGCCGACCCGGCCGAGCCGCCCCCGACGATGACGTAGTCGTAGGACTTCTCGCTCATGACTCCCCTCCTCCGAACCACCGCTGCGGCTCGGGTGCGATGTTGTGCCAGACGTGCTTGGTCTCGCGGTACTCCTCCAGGCCCGCCTGCCCGAGCTCGCGGCCGATGCCCGACTGCTTGTAGCCGCCCCACTCCGCCTGCGCGACGTAGGGGTGGTAGTCGTTGATCCAGACGGTGCCCATCCGCATCCCGGCCGCGACGCGCTGGCCCTTGCCGGCGTCCTGGGTCCACACCGCGCCGGCCAGGCCGTAGATGGAGTCGTTGGCGATCCGCACCGCCTCGGCCTCGTCGGTGAAGGTCTCGACGGTGAGGACCGGGCCGAAGGACTCGTCCTGGGTGACGCTCATGTCGCTGGTGCAGCGGTCGAGCACCGTCGGCAGGTAGTAGAAGCCGTCGGCGAGCGCCGGGTCGTCGGGACGGGCGCCGCCGCAGCGCAGCACCGCGCCCGCCTCCAGCCCGGCGGCGACGTAGGCCTCGACCTTGTCGCGGTGGGCGGCGCTGGTGAGCGGCCCGGTCTCCGCGGACTCGTCGAAGGGGCCGCCCAGCCGGATCTGCCGGGCCCGCTCCACCAGGTCGTCGACGAACCGGTCGTGCAGCGACTCCTCGACGATCAGCCGCGCGCCGGCCGAGCAGACCTGGCCGGAGTGCAGGAAGACCGCCGTCAGCGCGAAGTCGAGCGCGGTGTCGTAGTCGGCGTCGGCGAAGACGATGTTGGGGTTCTTGCCGCCGAGCTCGAGGGCGACCCGCTTGACGGTGCCCGAGGCGGCGGCCATCAGGCGCTTG
This sequence comes from Nocardioides palaemonis, assembly GCF_018275325.1. Taxonomy (NCBI): domain Bacteria; kingdom Bacillati; phylum Actinomycetota; class Actinomycetes; order Propionibacteriales; family Nocardioidaceae; genus Nocardioides; species Nocardioides palaemonis. The sequence continues at coordinate 385,996 of NZ_JAGVQR010000004.1, forward strand.
CCGGTCGCGAGGCTGCCGGTGAAGGACACGAGGTCGACGCGCGGGTCCTCCGCGAGGGGCGCCCCGACCGCCGGGCCCTCGCCCAGCACCAGGTTGCCGACGCCCGGCGGGAGCCCGGCCTCCTCGAGCACCTTCATCAGGTGGACCGAGGTGTGCGGGGTGATCTCGCTGGGCTTGAGCACGAACGTGTTGCCCGCGGCCAGGCAGGGAGCCACCTTCCACGCGGTCTGGAGGAGCGGGTAGTTCCACGGGCTGATCAGCCCGCAGACCCCGACCGGCTCGTGCACCACGCGGCTGACGACCGACGGGTTGCCGGTGTCGACCACCCGGCCGCCGTCGGCGTCGGCAGCGCGACCGAAGTGGCGGAAGACCGAGACCACGTCGTCGACGTCGTACTCGCCCTCGACGAGGCGCTTTCCGGTGTCGAGCGCCTCGGCGCGGGCGACCACGTCGCGGTCGCGCTCGAGCAGGTCGGCCACGCGTAGCAGCAGGTCGCCGCGCTCGCGGTTCGACCAGCCGGTCCAGGGTCCGTCGTGGAACGCACGGTGCGCGGCGGCGATCGCGAGGTCGGTGTCGCCCGCGTCCCCCTCCGCGACCTCGCCCACCAGGGAGCCGTCCGCCGGGCAGCGGATCTCTCGCTGGCCACCCCCGCGGGCCGGGGTCCAGGTGCCGTCGATGTACAGGTCGGCCACGGTCGCCTCGCTCTCTGTTCGGAAACGTTCCTGCAGGTCTGCGTCGGTGGTCAAGAGTCCCCGTGGTCGAGCGTCGTGCGCAGTGTGACGGATCCCGTCAGCGGTGTCCCCACCCGAGACGGTGGGACACCTCGCGGGCCGCGGCCACCACGAGGCGTACGACCTCGTCGACGCGCTCGTCCGGGAGGCGGAACGAGGGGCCGGAGACGCTCATCGAGGCGATCACGTCGCCGTGCGCGTTGCGGACGGGCGCGGCCACGGCGGTCAGCCCGACCTCGAGCTCGTCGACCGCGACGGCGTAGCCCTGCCGGTGCACCCGCTCGAGCTCCTCGCGCAGCTCGGCGCGCGCGGTGATCGTCCTGGGGGTGTACGCCGCGAGGGTGCCGAGCAGCGCGTCGAGCGCCGCGTCGTCGAGGCCGCCGAGCAGCACCTTGCCGTTGCTGGTCGCGTGCAGCGGGATGTGCTGCCCGACCCAGTTGTGCGGCTGGAGCGCGGACGACCCGGCGACCTGGTCGAGGTAGAGCGCCGAGCTCTCGGCGAGGACCGCGATGTTGACCGTCTCGCCGGTGTCGGCGGCGAGCTGGCGCGCGATCGGGCGCGCCTCCTGCACCAGGTCGAGCCGGGCGGTGGTGGCACCCGCGAGGCGCAGCACCCCGACCCCGAGGCGGTAGCGCCCGCGGTCCGAGGTCTGCTCGACCAGCCGGTGCGCCTCCAGCGTGGCGACCAGCCGCGACGCCGTGGACTTGTGCACGCCGAGCTCTCCGGCGATCTGGGTGACGCCGGCCTCGCCGGCGCGCGCCAGGACCTCGAGGATCGCGAGCGCGCGGTCGACCGACTGCACCCCGGCGCCGGTCACCGCCGGGCCTGCGTCCGCGAGGTCCTCGTCGGTCCGGCGGGAGGGATCGCGCACCTCGGACACGTCCACCATGGGTGGACACTAGCGCAGGCGCTGTTGCGTATCGCAGACTGCGTTCCGTCAAGCGCAACACCTCGACCGCTCGCGAGCGGTCGTACCGTCCCAGGAGACACCATGCCGCACCGACCGACGGGCGCCGAGCTCGTCCTCGTCCTCTCCTGCCCCGACCGGCCCGGGATCGTGCACGCGGTGTCCGGCTTCATCCTGGCCCACGGCGGGACGATCGTGGAGAGCCAGCAGTTCGGCGACCGGCTGAGCGACCGGTTCTTCATGCGGATCGCCTTCGTCACCGAGACCGGTGCCCGCGCCGACGACCTGCGCGAGGCCTTCGGCCCGGTCGCCGTGGACTTCGACATGGACTTCGAGCTGTGGTCGTCGGCCGCGCCCTACCGCACGCTGATCATGGTCTCGAAGCACCTGCACTGCCTCAACGACCTGCTCTTCCGGGCCAGCACCGGCGCGCTGCAGATCGAGGTGCCGGCGATCGTGTCCAACCACCCCGACGCGGGCGCGCTCGCCCGGTCCTACGGCATCGACTTCCACCACGTCCCGGTCACCCCCGACACCAAGGCCGCGGCGGAGGCCCGGCTGCTGGAGCTCGTCGAGGAGACCGGGTCCCACCTCGTCGTGCTGGCCCGCTACATGCAGGTCCTCTCCGACGACCTGTGCCGCAGCCTCTCGGGGCGCGCGATCAACATCCACCACTCGTTCCTGCCGAGCTTCAAGGGAGCCCGGCCCTACCACCAGGCCTTCGACCGTGGCGTGAAGCTGGTGGGCGCGACCGCGCACTACGTGACCGGCGACCTCGACGAGGGGCCGATCATCGAGCAGGACGTCCTGCGCGTGGACCACGGCTACGACCAGGACCAGCTCGTCTCGGCAGGACGCGACGTGGAGGCGCAGGTGCTCTCCCGTGCGGTGCGGTGGCACAGCGAGTCACGCGTCCTGCTCAACGGCGAGCGCACCGTGGTGTTCCGCTGAGCCCACCCCGAACCCACGGCACCGCCGACCCGCCTGAAGAGGGAGCCCCGCCCATGCAGTCCGACATCGAGATCGCCAACGCCGCCGTCCTGCGCCCCATCCGCGATGTCGCGGCCGAGACGCTGGGCATCGACGAGGAGCACCTCGTGCCCTACGGCCACCACAAGGCGAAGGTCGACATCGGCTACCTCGCCTCGCTGGCCGACCGGCCGCTGGGCCGGCTGGTGCTGGTGACCGCGCTGTCACCGACGCCGGCCGGCGAGGGCAAGACCACCACGACGGTGGGGCTCACCGACGCGTTGCACGGGCTCGGGCAGCGGGCGATCGCGTGCCTGCGCGAGCCGTCGATGGGCCCGGTCTTCGGCATGAAGGGCGGGGCCGCGGGCGGCGGCTGGAGCCAGATCGTGCCGATGACCGACATCAACCTGCACTTCACCGGCGACTTCGCCGCGATCGCGGCGGCCAACAACCTCCTCGCCGCGCTCATCGACAACCACGTCCACCACGGCAACGAGCTCGGCATCGACGTGCGCAGCGTGACCTGGAAGCGCGTGGTCGACATGAACGACCGCGCGCTGCGCGACATCACCGTCGGCCTCGGTGGGCACGCCAACGGCTTCCCGCGCTCCGACGGCTTCGACATCGTGGTGGCCTCCGAGCTGATGGCGATCTTCTGCCTGACCGAGTCGTGGGCCGACCTCAAGCGGCGCATCGGCGACATCGTCATCGGCTACACGCGGGCGATGGAGCCGGTCACCGCCGGCGAGCTCGGCGCGGCCGGTGCGATGGCGGCACTGCTGCGCGACGCGCTCGCGCCCAACCTCGTGCAGACCCTCGAGGGCGCGCCGGCCTTCGTGCACGGCGGCCCGTTCGCCAACATCGCCCATGGCTGCAGCTCGGTGATGGCCACCCGTGCCGGGCTCCGGCTCGCCGACGTCGTGGTGACCGAGGCCGGGTTCGGCGCCGACCTGGGCGCCGAGAAGTTCGTCGACATCAAGTGCCGCAAGTCGGGGCTGCGACCCGACGTCGCGGTCGTCGTCGCCACCGTGCGCGCCCTGAAGTACCACGGCGGCGTGGCGCTCGCCGACCTCGCCACCGAGGACGTGGCCGCGGTCGAGCGGGGCATGGCCAACCTGCGCCGCCACCTCGCCAACATCCGCGAGGTCTACGGCATCCCGGCCGTCGTGGCGGTCAACCGCTTCCCGACCGACACCGACCGCGAGGTCGAGCGGGTGGTGGAGCTGGTGGCCGACGAGGGCGTACGCGCCTTCCCTGCCACCCACTTCACCGACGGCGGCACCGGCGCCAAGGACCTCGCCGAGGGCGTGCTGGCGGTCCTGGCCGAGCCGTCGCCCCACGAGTTCTCCTTCACCTACGACGACTCGCTCTCCCTGACCGCCAAGGTCGAGGCGATCGCCCAACGGCTCTACGGCGCCGGGCAGGTGACGTGGGAGGCGAAGGCGCGCCGGCGGCTCGAGCGGATCGAGCGCGACGGCTACTCCGACCTGCCGGTCTGCGTGGCGAAGACCCAGTACTCGTTCTCCACCGACCCCACCGCGCTCGGCGCACCGTCCGGGCACGAGCTGCACGTGCGCGAGGTACGCCTCTCGGCCGGCGCCGGGTTCGTGGTGGTCGTGTGCGGCGACATGATGACCATGCCGGGACTGCCGAAGCAGCCGTCCGCCGCCCGCATCGACCTCGCGGACGACGGCACGATCCTCGGCCTCAGCTAGTCGCCCCTCCCCTCGCTGGTCGAGGTGCGAGGAGCGCCAGCCCCTCGCCGGTGGAGATGCGAGGAGCGCCAGCCCCTCGCTGGTTGAGGTGCGAGGAGCGCCAGCCCCTCGCTGGTTGAGGTGCGAGGAGCGCCAGCCCCTCACTGGTTGAGGTGCGAGGAGCGCCAGCCCCTCGCTGGTTGAGGTGCGAGGAGCGCCAGCCCCTCGCTGGTTGAGGTGCGAGGAGCGCCAGCCCCTCGCTGGTTGAGGTGCGAGGAGCGCCAGCGACGAGTCTCGAAACCAGTGCACGCACCTCCACGTGGTTTCGAGGCTCGCTCCGCTCGCACCTCAACCACCGAGTGAGCCGTGGCTTCGAGGCTCGCTCCGCTCGCACCTCAACCACCGAATGAGCCGTGGCTTCGAGGCTCGCTCCGCTCGCACCTCACCCAGCGACGAGGGCGGGCGTCAGTCGCCGAGCTCCTTGCGGCGGCGGATGACGTAGTCCTCGAGCTCCTCGCGGACAGCGTCGTCGAGGGCCGGCTGCTCGTAGTCCTCGAGGGTCTTCTGGTAGATGCCCTTCGCCCGCTCGTTGGCGTCGCTGCCCCCGTTGCGCATCCAGCGCTCGTAGTTCTCCGACGACGACAGCAGCGGGCGGTAGAAGCAGGTCCGGAAGCGCTCCATGGTGTGCATCGCGCCGAGGAAGTGCCCGCCGTGGCCGACCTCCTGGTGGGCGTCGAAGGCCATCGACGCCTCGTCGATCTCCAGCGGGGTGAACTCGTGGCGCAGCATCTGGAGCAGCTCGACGTCGACGATGAACTTCTCGTAGCCCGCGACCAGGCCGCCCTCGAGCCAGCCCGCGGAGTGCATCACCCAGTTGGCGCCGGCGAGGAAGGTGGGCATCAGGGTCATCAGCGCCTCGTAGCCGGCCTGCGCGTCGGCGACCTGCGAGGAGGTGAGGCCGCCGCCGGTGCGGAACGGCAGGCCGAAGTGGCGCGCGATCTGGCCGGTGCACAGCAGCCCGAGGCCCGACTCGGGCGTGCCGAAGGTGGGCGAGCCCGACTGCATGTCGATGTTGGAGAGGAACGACCCGAAGATCACCGGCGCCCCGGGACGTACGAGCTGCGACAGCGCGATGCCCGACAGCGCCTCGACGATCTGCTGGACCAGGGCGGCCGGGATGGTCACCGGCGACATGGCGCCCATCAGCAGGAACGGGGTGAGCACGACCGGCTGGTTGGCGGCGGAGTACTCCAGCTGCGCCTCGAGCATCCGGTCGTCCCAGCGCAGCGGCGAGTTGCAGTTGATGAGCGAGATCGTCGCCGGCGTCTGCTCGATCGCCTCGCGCGAGCCGAAGAGGATCGAGGTCATCGCGATGGTGTCCGCCGCGTTGACGCCCGAGACCACGTTGCCCATGTAGACCTTGTCGGTCAGCGTCTGCAGCGCGTAGGTCATGTCGAGGTGGCGGCTGTCGAGCGGGGTGTCGTTGGGCTCGCAGATGACGCCGCCGGCCGAGTCGAGGACCGGGAACGACTGGGCGAGCTTGGTGAAGCTGCGGAAGTCCTCCATCGTCGCGTCGCGGCGTACGTCGCCCTGCCGCACGAAGGGCGGGCCGTAGACCGCGCCGAACGCCATCGCGTCACCGCCGATGTGGATGTCGTGCTCGTGGTTGCGCGCCTGCACGTCGAACTCGCGCGGCGCCTTGGCGACCTGCTCGAGCACGAAGTCGGGGTCGAGGAAGACGGTGTTGTCCTCCACCCGCTGGCCCGCCTCGCGGAACAGCGCGAGCGCGCGCTCGTCCATGAACTCCACGCCGATCTCGGTCATCAGCCGGCGCCATCCCTTGTCGAGGGTGGCCATCGCCTCCTCGGACAGCACCTCGTAGCGCGGCATCGTGTTGCGGAACACGGGTCCTCCCTTGACCTCGACGGACGACGGCTTCTAGCCTCATGATGTGGAACCACGGTTCCACATCATGGAACCGAGCGGAACCCCCGCCGACGAAGGAGCCGACGTGAGCGAGGCCGCCACCGGGACGCGTGCGCTGGACCGCGCCACCGACCTGGTCGCCACGGTCGTCCACGCCGACGAGCCGCTGAGCTTCGCCGACCTCCAGGAGGGCAGCGGCCTCGCCAAGTCGACGACCTCCCGGCTGCTCACCGCGCTCGAGCGCTCCGGCCTCGTGGAGCGCGACGACGACGGCTCCTACGTCGCCGGCCGGCTGTTCTGGCTCTACGCCGCGCGCCACGACCCGTGGGAGGAGCTGGTCCGGCTGGCCCGACCGGTCATGGACCTCCTCGGCACCGAGACCGGCGAGACCGTCCACCTCAGCGTGACCCGCGGCGAGCGGGTCGTGCAGGTCGCCCAGGTCGACTCGACCTACCTGCTCGGCACCCGCGACTGGACCGAGATCGAGGTGCCGGCCCACTGCTCGGCGCTCGGCAAGGTGCTGCTGGCCTGGGGTGCGCTCGAGCTGCCCGCCGGCGACCTCGACCGCCCCACCCCGTCCACCCTGCCCGACCGCGAGGCGGTGCGCCGCGACGGCGTACGCACGCGCGACCGCGGGTGGGCGCTCACCGAGGACGAGCTCGAGATCGGGCTGACCGGCATCGCGGTCCCGGTCTTCGGCGCCCGCGGCGACGTCGTCGCCGCCTTGGGGATCTCGGGCCCCACCCCCCGCCTGGCCCCGCGCCGCGACGAGCTCGGTCGTCGCCTGCTGGACCAGTCCGCCGCGCTGTCGTCGCTGCTGCGCGGGCCCGACCGACCCACACCCGCCAGCCGCAGCGCTCGCACCGAGAACGAAGAGGTGGTCGCATGACACCCGAGGAGATCCTGCAGGCCCTCTACGACGAGACGCTGGTGGGCAACGCCCCGCGGGTGCTCGACCTGACCAACGAGGGGCTCACGCTCGACATGGAGCCGCAGACGCTGCTCTTCGACGCCCTCATCCCCTCCCTCGAGGAGGTCGGCGCACGCTTCGAGCGCGGCGACTTCTTCGTCCCCGAGATGCTGATCGCGGGTCGCGCGATGGCGGGCGCGATGGAGCGGCTGCGGCCGCTCCTCGCCGAGACCGGCGTGGAGACGGTCGGGAAGTTCCTCATGGGCACCGTCAAGGGCGACGTCCACGACATCGGCAAGAACCTCGTCAACATCATGCTCGAGGGCGCCGGCTTCGAGGTGATCGACCTCGGCGTGCAGGTCGCGCCGGAGAAGTTCGTCGCCGCGATCGAGGAGCACCAGCCCGACATCGTCGGCTTCTCGGCGTTCCTCACGACCACGATGCCGATGTTCAAGGCCAACATCAACGCTCTGGAGAAGGCCGGGATGCGGGGCGACGTCATCGTCATGGTCGGCGGTGCGCCGGTCACCCAGGAGTACGCCGACGCGGTCGGCGCCGACGGCTACGCGGCCGACGCCTCCCAGACGGTCAAGCGGGCGAAGAGCCTGCTCGACGCCAAGCGCACCAAGGTCCCGGCCTGATGGCCGCCGAGCCGCTGCGCACCGTCCTGCGCTCGGCCTCCCGCGAGGTGGTCATCGGCCACGACTCCCGGTTCACGGTCATCGGCGAGCGGATCAACCCCACCGGTCGCCGGATCTTCCAGGAGCAGCTGCGCGAGGGCGACTTCTCCGCGATCGAGCGCGACGTCAAGGCCCAGGTCGAGGGCGGCGCCGACGTCCTCGACGTCAACATGGGCGTGCCGCTCACCGACGAGCCGGACCTGCTGGCCAAGGCGATCCAGATGGTGCAGGGCCTCACCGACCTCCCGGTCTGCATCGACTCCTCCGTGGTCGAGGCGCTCGAGGCGGGCCTCTCGGTCTACCAGGGCCGCGCGCTGGTCAACTCCGTCACCGCCGAGGACGACCGCCTCGAGCTGATCCTGCCGCTGGTCAAGAAGCACGACGCCGCGATCATCGCGCTGCCCAACGACCACGACGAGATCCCGATGGAGGCCGACAAGCGCGTCGAGCTCACCGCGAAGATCGTCCGCGTCGCCACCGAGGAGTACGGCATCGCACAGGCCGACATCGTGATCGACCCGCTCGCCATGCCGATCGGCGCCGACACCACGACCAGCCTGGTCACCTTCGAGGTGATGCGGCGCATCCGCGACGACTTCGGCGTCAACATGACCTGCGGGGCCTCCAACGTCTCGTTCGGGATGCCGGGACGCCACACGCTCAACGCGACGTGGCTGCCGATGGCGATGACCTCCGGGCTGACCAGCGCGATCATGGACGCCCGCACCCCGCAGGTGGTCGAGGCGGTCAAGGCCGCCGACGTCTTCCTCGGCCACGACGATTGGGGCATGGCCTGGATCTCCGCCCACCGGGCCAAGCAGGCAGCCGCCGAGGGATCGTGATCCCGCCCCGATGACGTCACCGACCGAGGGACCCGACTTCTCCCTCGCCGACGTCGCGCGGGAGGGCCTGATCGAGCGCCCGGGTGCCGAGGCGGCCGCCCACGACGGGACCGGCCGCGTCGACCTCACCTTCACCGTCCACTCGACCGGGGAGGGCGGCGCGGAGGTCGCGCCGGCGGTGCGCGGCGTACGCGTCCCGCCGGGCGTGACGGTCTTCGACGCCGCGTCGTGGAACGGCATCGCGATCGACTCGACCTGCGGCGGCCACGGCACCTGCCACAAGTGCCGCATCCAGATCACGTCCGAGGTCGAGGTGCCGATCACCCGGCACGACGCCCGCACCTTCACCGAGTCCCAGTTGTCCGACGGCTGGCGGCTCGGCTGCCTGGTGCACGCCACCCGCGACCTCGCCGTCGAGGTCCCGCCGCTCGTCACCCGGCCCAAGGCGGCGACCGTCGGGATCGGGCGCCAGGTGATCCTGCGGCCCGCGCTCCAGAAGCGCTACGTCGAGCTCGCGGAGCCGACGCTGGAGGACCAGCGCACCGACCTGGTGCGACTCACCGACGCGATCGACGACCTCGAGCTCACCGCCGACCTGCACGTCCTGCGGCGGCTGGCGACGGTGCTGCGCAGCGCCGACTTCAAGGTCACCGCGGTCGTCCTCGACGAGGTGCTCGTCGACGTGGAGCCGGGCGACACGACCGGGGCGCGCTACGCGATCGCCTTCGACCTCGGCACGACGACCGTCGTCGGGACACTGCTCGACGTCGGCACCGGCACGCCGCTGGCCGTCGCGTCGATGCTCAACGCCCAGCAGCCGTTCGGTGGAGACGTGATCTCCCGGATCAGCGCGACCATGCTCGACCCGGACGCGCTCGACCGGCTCCGCACCGCCGCCGGCGCGACGCTCGCCGACCTCGCGCGCCGGGTGTGCGGCGAGGCCGGGATCGACCCCACCCAGGTCTACGAGGTCGCGGTGGCCGGCAACGCCACGATGACCGCGCTCGCGCTCGGGATCGACCCCGAGCCGCTGGGGGTGGCGCCGTTCGTCATGTCGGCCGCGCAGCCCCCGTCGGTCCTCGCCACCGACCTCGGGCTCACCCTGCACCCGCGCGCCCGCGCGTTCTTCTTCCCGGCGCTCGGCGCCTACGTCGGCGGCGACATCGTCGCCGGCATGCTCGCGACCGGCATGGACCGCGACAAGCGCACCCGGCTCTTCATCGACGTCGGCACCAACTGCGAGATCGTCCTCAGCGACGGCGAGACACTGCTGTCCACCGCCGCCCCGGCGGGCCCGGCGTTCGAGGGCGGCGCGATCCGCTGCGGGATGCGCGCCGCCGACGGCGCCATCGAGGTGGTGAAGGTCGACCCGCAGGCGGCCGACCCGGCCGACGCCGTCACCCTCGGCGTGATCGGCGACGTCGAGCCCAAGGGGCTGTGCGGGTCCGGGCTGGTCGACGCGGTCGCCGAGCTGGTGCGGGTGGGCCTGCTGGACAGCACCGGGCGGTTCGTCCCCGACGCGGACGCCCCCGGCATCGCTCCCGCGCTGGCCGACCGGATGGCCCTCGTCGGCGAGGAGCGGGTGTTCGTCCTCCACCGCCCCGCCCCCGACGCCGAGCCCGCCGAGTGCGTCTACCTCTCCCAGCGCGACGTCCGCGAGCTGCAGTTCGCCAAGGCCGCGATCTCCACCGGCTGGTCGCTGCTGCTCGACCAGCTCGGCCTCGAGCACCGCGACGTGCAGCAGGTGCTGCTCGCCGGCTCCTTCGGCAGCTATCTCTCCCCCGCCTCGGCGATCCGGATCGGCCTGGTCCCCCGCCTGCCGGTGCTGCGGATCGTCGCCGCCGGCAACGTCGCCGGCGAGGGCGCCAAGATGGCGCTGCTCTCGGTCCGCGAGCGCGCCGGTGCGCTGGCGCTGCTCGAGGAGGTGACCTATGTCGAGCTCTCCGACCGCCCCGACTTCAACGACGCCTTCGTCGAGCAGCTCGCTTTCGGTTCCTGAGGAGGTTGCGCAGCAACCGTCTCGAAGGACGGTTCCTGAGGGCCGGGTCGCGCTGATCGCCTGCGGCGCGATCGCCCAGCCGGCGGCCGCGGTCGTCGCCCGCCGCGGCTGGGCCGTCGACGTCCACCCGCTCCCGCCGCTGCTGCACAACCACCCCGACCGGATCGCGGGCGAGGTGCGCGCGCTGGCGCTCCGGCTCGCGCCGGACCACTCCCGGGTGGCGATCGGCTACGCCGACTGCGGGACGTACGGCGCGCTCGACGAGGTGTGCCGCGACCTCGGCGTCGAGCGGCTCCCGGGGCTGCACTGCTACGACCTCTACGCCGGCCCCGAGCGGCTCGCCCGGTTCTTCGACGACCAGCCCGGCACCTACCTGCTGACCGACTTCCTGGTGCGGTCCTTCGCCCGCACGGTGCTGCAGGAGATGGGCCTCGACCGCTACCCCGAGCTGCGCGACGCGTACTTCGGCCACTACACGCGCGTGGTCTGGCTCGCCCAGTCGCCCGACGCCGAGCTCCAGGCGCTGGCCGAGGAGGCCGCCGCGAGCATCGGCCTGCCGCTCACCGTCGTCGAGACCGGCGACCACCGGCTCGAGGCAGCCCTCGCCGACCTCGTCCGCACGGGCTAGCTGGGGACGTTCTGGTGGCCCCGGAGCCCGGATCGCCCACCATTTCGTCCCCAGATACCGGGCGTCAGCGGCGGAGCTGCTCCAGCAGGCCCGTGCGCCACGCCTCGGTCTCGGCGACCTGGTTGAAGGTGAAGACGTGCAGGCCCTCCACCAGGGCACCGTCCTCGCCGAGGGCCGGGGCGCACTTCTCCAGGAAGCTCTCCCCGGTGAAGCCTCCGGGGGCGGCGAGCCGGGCGAAGAGGCCCTTGTTCTTGGCCAGGAACCGCGTCGACTCCCCCACCCCGATCTTGGTGGCCATGCCGAGGAGCTTGGTGCGCTCGACCGGTCCGGGCATCCCGAGCAGGAGCGGCATGGTGACCCCGCGGGCGCGGAGCCGGTGGATCCAGTCGCGCACGAGAGCGGGGTCGAAGGTCAGGTTGCTGACGATGTGGGTGGCGTAGCGCCGCTTGTCCCACATCGACTGCACGGTGAGGTCGTCGTGGATGGTCGGGTGCGACTCGGGGTAGCCGGTGATCCCGACGTGGGAGAACGGCGAGCCGAGCTCCTTGAGGTCCTCGAGCAGCGCGAGGGCGTCGGGGTAGTCGCCCACCGCCTCGGCGTCGCCGCCCGGCACGAACACCCGCGAGATCCCCTTGCCGCGCAGCCGGTCGACCACCTCGGTCAGCTCGGCGCGCCCGGAGACCATCCGGGCGGCGAGGTGGGGCACGACGTCGTAGCCGTGGCCGGCGAGCCGCTCGGACAGGTCGAGCGTCGCCTCCAGCCCCTTCGAGGGTGAGGCAGTCACCGTCACGACCAGGTCGCGGGGGACGTTCTGGAGCACCTTGTCCTCGGTGCTCGCGGTGGGCAGCACCTCGTACCGGGCGTGCTCGAGGAGCCGGGCGAGGGTGGCGGCGGTCCGTTTGTTGCGCATGGAGCAACTCGTTTCGTGATGCGCATCAGGCACGCCCATGCTAGTGGCTGCACGCCGCCGCGAGAAGACCTGCGGGCGGAGATGCCGCAGGGCGGCCACCCCGGTGGGGTGACCGCCCTGGGCGGTGCGACGACAGGCCCGCGAGGGGTCCGCCGTCAGCGAGTCACTTGACGGTGACGGTGGCGCCGGCGGCCTCGAGGGCCTCCTTCGCCTTGTCAGCGGCGTCCTTGGTGGCGTTCTCGAGGATCGTCTTGGGGGCGGCCTCGACGAGGTCCTTGGCCTCCTTCAGACCGAGGGAGGTCAGGGCGCGCACCTCCTTGATGACGTTGATCTTCTTGTCGCCGGCGGCCTCGAGGACGACCTCGAACTCGTCCTTCTCCTCGGCGGCGGCGGCGTCGCCACCAGCGGCGCCACCGGCGGCCGGGGCGGCCACGGCGACGGGAGCGGCGGCGGTCACGCCGAAGGTGTCCTCGAACTGCTTGACGAACTCGGAGAGCTCGATCAGGGTCATCTCCTTGAACGCGTCAAGGAGCTCGTCGGTGCTGAGCTTCGCCATGGTGGCGGTTCCTTCCGTGTGTGGCGCGGCCGCGGTCGTGCGGTGCGCCGGGTTTCAGGTGGTGTACGTCGGCCTGGTCAGGCGTCGGTGGACTCGGCGGCCGGCTCGGCAGCCTCGTCGGTCGCCTCGGTCTCCTCGGCACCCTCGGCAGAGGGGGCCTCGTCGGCCGGAGCGTCCTCGGCAGCGGCCGGCGTGCCGGCACCACCTGCGAGGATCGAGGGGTCCTGCTCGGCCTTGGCCTGCAGCGCACCCGCGAGACGGGCGGCCTGGGCGATCGGGGCGTTGAGCAGGTAGACGGCCTGGGACAGGCTGGCGAGCATCGCGCCCGCCATCTTGCCCAGCAGCACGTCGCGCGACTCGAGGTCGGCCAGCTTGGCGACCTCGGCAGCGTCGAGCGGCTTGCCGTCCAGGACTCCACCCTTGATGACAAGGGCGGGGTTCGCCTTGGCAAAGTCACGCAGACCCTTGGCGGCCTCGACCACGTCTCCATTGATGAAGGCGATGGCGGTGGGGCCGGTCAGCAGGTCGTCGAAGCCGTCGATGCCCACCTCGGTGGCGGCAATCTTGGCCAGCGTGTTCTTGACCACGGCGTAGTTGGCGTTCTCGCCGAGGGAGCGCCGCAGGTCCTGCAGCTGCTTCACGGTGAGCCCGCGGTACTCGGTCAGCACAGCGCCGGCGGAGCCGTTGAACGAGTCAACGATCTCTGCGACGGCGGCAGTCTTCTCTGGCCGCGCCATGGGTCTCCTTCCGGGGTTGACCACCGGCGTCGGGCCCACAGACGACGAACGCCCTGAGCACAGGCTCAGGGCGTGGGTGCGGCAGGAGCCGCTGCTCTGAATCCTGCGCCGGCCGCCCGCTGCTGCGGACCTTCGGTCACGGGCAAGGAGCTCGTGACAACCTGCGGTCTCTGGTTTCAGGACGGAACACTACGCCGTCGCCGCAGGTCGGCCAAATCGTCGTCCGCCTCGCCCGGGCGGTCGGTCACGATCCGTGCATTCGCCTGCCGGGCGCGGGTCCGGGCTGGTTCCATGGTGCGCGTGGACATCCAGCTCACGACCATCGGCGCCTCCCTCGTGCGCAGCGACGAGCGCATGCTCACCGGGCGCAACGCCGCGGGGCGCGTGTGGAAGACCGGCTTCGGCGGCCTCGACCCGCTGATCGGCGGCGGCATGCGCGCCGGCTCCCTGCTGCTGCTCGCCGGCCCCCAGGGCATGGGCAAGTCGACCTTCGCACTGCAGATCGCCCGCAACAACGCTGCGACCGGCCGCCCGGTCCTCTACTTCTCCTACGAGCACGACGCCGAGGACATCAGCCAGAAGCTGCTGGCCCTCGAGGCCGGCGAGCTCGACGAGTCGGACCAGGTGCGGATGACCAACATCCGCGCGATCTTCGACGACCTCTGGGTCAGCTCGCTGGAGCGACGCCTGGAGTCGGTGCCGGCCGGCGTCGAGGCGCTCACCCGGATGGAGCGCTACGCCGACCAGCTCTTCGTGCACCGCTCCACCGGCAGCCGTACCGACCTCGCCGCGATCTCGCAGACCATCGACTCGGTGCGCGCCACGACCGGCACCGCGCCGCTGGTCGTCGTGGACTACCTCCAGAAGGTGAAGTCCACCCAGCTCGACGACGAGAGCCGCTCGACCGAGGTGGTCGAGGGCCTCAAGGACCTCGCCATCGACATCGGCGCGCCGGTGCTGGCGATCGCCGCCGCCGACAAGACGGCGCTGCGCTCCGGCACCCGCATGCGCGCCGCGGACCTGCGCGGCTCGAGCGCGCTGGCGTACGAGGCCGACGTGGTGATGGTGCTCAACAACAAGTTCGACATCGTCGCGCGCCACCACCTCACCTACGACCTCACCAACGCCGAGCGCTTCAAGGACTGGGCCGTCCTCACCCTCGAGAAGAACCGGTTCGGGCGGGACGGCGTGGTGCTGCAGTTCCGCACCCGCTTCGACCAGGGCCGCTACGAGAGCGAGGGCGTCGAGGTCAAGGAGCAGCTGATCGACGACCGGGTGTTCCGGGAGTGACCCCGGAACACCCGTGACGGCGGTGGCGCTCAGGCGCCGCCGAACATGTCCTCGGTGACCTCGTCGGCCGGCGGCGCCTCGATCTCGACGTCGGTGCCGAAGTCGGCGTAGGTGCCCTCGGTCGTGGAGGTGGTCGGCTTGCCGCCGCCGACCGCCGGGATCTCGACCTCCTGGGAGAACTTGCGCGGCAGGTTGTCGGCGTCGACCCACATGTCCGTGACGAGCTCCTTGGGCATCATGTCCGCCATCGCCGCCGGGAACCCCATGGCGTCGATGTACTTCTTCGGGTCCATGGTGATCCGGTAGTGGTTGGTGGCGACGCCGTCGACGTCCTCCGCCCCGACCAGCTCGAGGTCCTTCGGCTCCTCGAGAGCCTTGAACATGACCTCCGGGTCGGTCGCCTTGCCGATCATGCCGAAGAGCGAGTTCGGGTCGCTCAGGTCGATCTTGAGCCACTTGTCGCCGGTGCCGAGGTCGGCGGACTTCATGTACATCGCCTTGTCGACGAGGATGATCTCCATCGCCTGGGCGCCCTCGCTCGAGGCCTTCATCTCGACGCCGTCGTCGCCGAAGCGCGCCTCGCCGGTCATCTGCTGGGTCTGGCCCATCGAGCCCGACGTGGAGGTGAAGGTGAACGACTCCGCCTCGCGCAGCGCGCCCATCACGGTCGGGTAGAAGTCGGCGGCCGAGAGCCCGGCCGGGGCGTCGTCGGACGCCTCCTCGGTGGAGTCGTCGGTCGAGTCGTCGGAGGACGACGCGGAGTCGTCGGCGCCCGCGTCGGTGGCCGAGGACGTCGAGTCGTCGGAGGAGTCACCGCTGCAGGCGGTGAAGCCGGTCCCCAGCGTCACCACCAGCGCGGCGGTTCCGAGACGGCGGGCGAGGGGCGTGAGGCGCATCAGGACTCCTTGGGCGTACGGGGCTGCGTACCAGCCTTCCTACCCGATGCTTCCACACCGAAACGGGCGGCCGGAAATGCACCGAGGCCCGGCCACCCTGCTGGGTGACCGGGCCGCGGAGCGACGGGGATCAGGCCTGGACGGCCTCGTCCTCCGACGCGACGTTCTTGGTGCGGTTGGGGTCCACCTGGACGCCCGGGCCCATCGTCGTGGAGACGGTGACCTTCTTGATGTAGCGGCCCTTGGAGCTGGCCGGCTTGAGACGCAGCACCTCCTCGAGGGCGGCGGCGTAGTTCTCCGCGAGCTGGGTCTCGGAGAAGGAGGCCTTGCCGATGATGAAGTGCAGGTTGGCGTGGCGGTCGACGCGGAACTCGATCTTGCCGCCCTTGATGTCGGTGACGGCCTTGGCGACGTCGGGGGTCACCGTGCCGGTCTTCGGGTTCGGCATGAGCGAGCGCGGGCCGAGGACGCGGCCGAGACGACCGACCTTGCCCATCATGTCGGGGGTCGCGACGACGGCGTCGAAGTCGAGCCAGCCGCCGGCGACCTTCTCGATCAGCTCGTCGCCACCGACGAACTCGGCGCCGGCCTCACGGGCGGCCTCGGCCTTGTCGGCGTTCGCGAACACCAGGACGCGGGCGGTCTTGCCCGTGCCGTGCGGGAGGTTCACGGTGCCGCGGACCATCTGGTCGGCCTTGCGCGGGTCGACACCCAGGCGCATGACGACGTCGAGGGTCTCGTCGAACTTCTTCTTCGAGCCGCCCTTGGCGATCTTGATGGCGGCCAGCGGGGCGTAGAGCTCGTCCTTGTCGAACGTCTCGGCCGCCGCGCGGTAGGTCTTGCTGCGCTGCATGGTCTTCTCGTTTCTGTGGTGCGAAGGATGTGGTCAGCGGGCCAGCGCGGCCCTCCCACGGATCAGTCGGTCGTGACGCCCATCGAGCGGGCGGTGCCCTCGACGATCTTCATGGCGGCGTCGATGTCGTTGGCGTTGAGGTCGGGCAGCTTGGTGGTCGCGATCTCGCGGATCTGGTCCTTGGTCAGCTTGCCGACCTTGTCCTTGTGCGGGACGCCCGAGCCCTTGGAGAGGCCGGCGGCCTTCTTGATCAGCTCGGCGGCCGGCGGGGTCTTGGTGATGAAGTCGAAGGAACGGTCCTCGTAGATGGTGATCTCGACGGGGATGACGTTGCCGCGCATGGACTCGGTCTGGGCGTTGTAGGCCTTGCAGAAGTCCATGATGTTGACGCCGTGCGGGCCGAGGGCCGTACCGACCGGCGGGGCCGGGGTGGCCGAGCCGGCCTGCAGCTGCACCTTGACGAGTGCGGCGATCTTCTTCTTGGGAGGCATTGCTCTTCTTTCTCTCATGTGGTCATGACGAGGGACGGTGCCCCCTGCCACGGGTTGTCGCTACTGCAGTGTCCGCCGAGAGGGCGGACGGGGTGAAATCCTCAGACCCGCTGGATCTGGCTGAAGGACAGCTCGACCGGGGTCTCGCGGCCGAAGATCTCGACGAGCGCCTTGACGCGCTGCGACTCAGCGTTGATCTCGGTGATCGTCGCGTGGAGCGTGGCGAACGGGCCGTCCACGACCATGACGGAGTCGGAGACCTCGAAGTCCGCCACCTCGACGGGCTTGCGCGGCGTCGTGGCCGAGCCCTTCTCGGCGGCGGCCTCGGCCTCGGCGACGGCCACGACGGCCGGCGCGAGCATGTCCTCGACCTCGCTCATGCTGAGCGGGACCGGCTGGTGGCTGTGGCCCACGAAGCCGGTGACCGACGGCGTGTGGCGCACGGCCGACCAGGACTCGTCGGTGAGGTCCATGCGGACCAGCACG
The DNA here is from genome assembly GCF_018275325.1 of Nocardioides palaemonis. NCBI lineage: Bacteria > Bacillati > Actinomycetota > Actinomycetes > Propionibacteriales > Nocardioidaceae > Nocardioides > Nocardioides palaemonis. The sequence goes on from NZ_JAGVQR010000004.1 coordinate 403,501, forward strand.
TAGCCGGGCAGGACGGTGCGGGTGACCATCTTGCGCTGGCCGTTCTTGATCTCCGCGACCTCCTCGGTGGGGACCACGATCTCGTGGATGTAGTCCTCCATGTTGAGGGAGATGATGCGGTTCTCGAGGTTGTGCTTGACCCGCTTCTCCATGCCGGAGTAGGTGTGCACGACGAACCAGTCGCCCGGCTTGGCCCACAGCTCGCGGCGGAACGCCTCGAGCGGGTCCTCGTCGGTCGCCTCGGCGACGGCGGCGTCGTCCTCGGCCGACTCGTCGTCGTCCTCGGTGTCCTCGGCGGACTCCTCGTCGGTCTCCGCGACCGGCGCGTCGTCCTCGACGTCGGCACCCTCCGCGAGCTCGAGGTCGTCCTCGGTCACCTCGTCGACGGAACCGACCTGGTCCTCGACCTGGTCCACGTCATTGCTGTCCGACACGTCTCACTCCGTACTCGTTGCTGGGGGGCGGGGATCCACTGCCCCGTCGATCACTGGGTGTTGCTGCCGGTGAAGAGCTCGAAGACCAGCTTTCCGAAAGCCAGGTCGAGCACCGAGACCAGCGCCATCACCACGGTGACGAAGACGAGCACGACGAAGAAGTAGGTGATCAGCTGCTGCTGCGTCGGCCACACGACCTTGCGCAGCTCGGCGACCACCTGACGCATGAACGTGGCCGGACCGGTGCGACCACGGTCGTCGCCGCGCGAGTCGCGTCGCGCGTCCTGAACCGCGTTGCCGTCGGCCACGTCATCCACCTTCTCGTCGGTTGCTGTGCAGTGTTTCCTCGCAGGGCACGAGGGACTTGAACCCCCAACCTTCGGTTTTGGAGACCGATGCTCTGCCAGTTGAGCTAGTGCCCTCCGGTGGTCGCTCCCCATGGCCCCGGGCAGGCCGAAGCATGTGGGCAAACCACCAGTGAGGAAGCATACGGGGCCGGGCCAGCCGAGTCGAACCGAGGCCCCTACGATGCCCGCATGGCTGGTCCGGACGGGGGTGCGCGCCGTCGGCGCGACGTGACGGCGCTGCCCAAGGCGCACCTGCACCTGCACTTCACCGGCTCGATGCGCCATGCGACGCTGCTCGAGCTCGCCGAGCGCGACGGGATCGCGCTGCCCGACTCGCTGGTGGAGGACTGGCCGCCGCGGCTGAGCGCGGCCGACGAGAAGGGCTGGTTCCGCTTCCAGCGGCTCTACGACGTGGCCCGCTCGGTGCTGCGCACGCCCGACGACGTACGGCGGCTGGTGCTCGAGGCCGCCGAGGACGACGTGCGCGACGGCGGGCGCTGGCTGGAGATCCAGGTCGACCCGAGCGGCTACGCGGCGCGCTTCGGTGGCGTCACCGAGTTCACCGACCTCGTCCTCGACTGCGTGCGCGACGCGTCGGAGCGCACCGGCCTGGGCATCGCGGTGGTCGTCGCCGCCAACCGCACCCGGCACCCCCTCGACGCCCGGACGCTGGCCCGCCTGGCCGCGCAGTACGCCGGGCGCGGGGTGGTCGGCTTCGGGCTGTCGAACGACGAGCGCCGGGGCACCACCGCCGACTTCGAGGGCGCGTTCCGGATCGCCGAGCGCGCCGGCCTGCTGCTGGTCCCCCACGGCGGCGAGCTGCTCGGACCGGAGCACGTCCGCACCTGCCTGGACCGGCTCGGCGCGCAGCGGCTCGGCCACGGCGTGCGCAGCGCCGAGGACCCCGCCCTGCTCGACCGGATCGTGGAGCAGGGGGTCGCCCTCGAGGTGTGCCCGGTGTCCAACGTCGCGCTCGGCGTCTACTCCGATCTCACGTCGGTGCCGCTGCCGCAGCTGCTGTCGGCCGGCGCCACGGTCGCCCTCGGCGCCGACGACCCGCTGCTGTTCGGCTCGCGCCTGGCCGGGCAGTACGCCACGATGCGCGCCGCGCACGACCTCGACGACGCCACCCTGGCCCGCCTGGCCGAGATGTCGTTCGCGGCCTCGCAGGCCCCCTCGGACGTCGTCGCCGCGGCCCGCCGCGACATCGCCGCCTGGCTCGCTGCCCCCACCACCTGACGCCGCCCGGTAGGCCCGGTATCTGGGGACGTTCTGGTGGGCCGAAAGCCCGTTTCGCCCACCAGAACGTCCCCAGATACCCAAGGGTTAGGCCGGTCAGAGGGAGCAGCCGACCGTCACGGGCTCGTTGACGAGGGTGACGCCGAAGCGCTCGCGCACGCCGTCGCGGACCTCGCGGGCGAGGGTGAGCAGCTCCTCGGTCGTCGCGCCACCGCGGTTGGTCAGCGCGAGGGTGTGCTTGGTGGAGAGGCTGACCCGCTCCCCCGCGGCCGCGCTGGTGTGGCCCTTGCCGAAGCCCGCGTGCTCGATCAGCCACGCCGCGCTCGACTTCACGGTGCCGTCCGGCTGCTCCCAGCGGGGCGCGTCGTCGGGGAGCGCGGCCGCCTGCTCGGGCGTGAGCACCGGGTTGGTGAAGAACGAGCCGGCCGACCAGGTGTCGTGGTCGTCGGCGTCGAGCACCATCCCCTTGCCGCCGCGCAGCGCCAGCACGGCGGCGCGTACGTCCTCCAGCGGGGCGCGCTGCCCCTGCTCGACGCCGAGGCGCCGGGCGAGCTCGGCGTAGGCCACGGGCTCGGAGAGGTCGCCGACACGGAGCTGGAAGGTGACGTCGAGGACGAGGTGGCGGCCGGGCTCGGCCTTGAACCGGCTGTGGCGGTAGCCGAAGCCGCAGTCGGCGGCCGTGAAGGTGCGCTGGGTGCGGTCGACGCGATCCCAGGTCCGGACGCGGGAGATCGTCTGCGAGACGTCCTGGCCGTAGGCGCCGACATTCTGGATCGGGGTGGAGCCGACCGCGCCGGGGATGCCGGAGAGCGCCTCCACGCCGGCCCAGCCGTGGTCGACGGCGGTGGCCACGAAGCGGTCCCAGTCCTCCCCGGCGGCCGCGGTCACCTCGATGCCGCCGCAGCGGGGGGAGGCGTCGTCCACGTCTCCGGCGTCGGTGCGCACGCCCGTGGTCGCGACCTGCACGACGCGGCCGTCGAAGCCGGCGTCGGCGACGACGAGGTTGGAGCCGCCCGCGAGGACGAGGACGGGGGTGCCGGCGGCGTCGGCGTCGGCCACCGCCGCGACGAGGTCGGCGTCGGTGGTCGCGCGGACCCACTCCCGGCCGGTACCGCCGAGGCGGAGCGTGGTGTGGTCGCGCAGGGCAGGCACCGGGTCGGGCTCAGGCACGGACGACGGCCTTCGGCATGCCGAGGACCTTCTGGCCGTCGCAGGTGACCTCGAGGGCCAGGGTCGCGACGCCGTCGGCGACGGACTTCACCGTGCCGGCGACCCGCACCTCGGCGCCGCCATCGGCGGGGACCACGACCGGGCTGGTGAACTTCGCGCCGAGGTCGACGACCTCGGCCCCGTCGGTCCACTCGGCAACGGCGCGGCCGACCAGCGCGAGGGTGTACATCCCGTGGGCGATCACCCCGGGGAGGCCGACGCTGCGGGCGACCTCCTCGTCCTGGTGGATCGGGTTGTGGTCGCCGCTCGCGGCGGCGTAGGCGACGAGGTCGGCGCGGGTGACCGTGAAGGTCTGGTCCGGCAGGGCGTCGCCGGCGGTGAGCGTGCTCATGCGGCACCTCCGTGGACGAGGGTGGCCTTGCCGGTGCAGACGACGGCGCCGGTGGCGTCGGTGATCTCGGAGGCGGTCGCGATGATGTCGGCGCCGCCGATCTGGCGCAGCCCGGTGACGGTGAGCGTGGCGCTCAGCTCGTCGCCGACCTCGATCGGGCGGGCGTAGGCGAAGCGCTGCTCGCCGTGGACGATGCGGTGCAGGTCGACCTGCTCGGCGTCGAAGAAGGCCATCATCGCGTCGAAGGCCAGCACGATCGGGAAGGTCGGCGGCACCACGCCGGGACCACCGGGGTGGCCGACCGCCGCAGCGAAGTCGGCGACGCGCTCGGCGGTGACGGTCAGGGGCGTGGGCGCGGGGAACGCGCGCCCGACCAGGGAGGGGTCGACGGGCATGCGACGACCCTAGCCGGGCACGAGGGACGACTGCACGGCCCCGCAACGCACGACGACCCGCCCGAGGTCTCGGGCGGGTCGTCGGTGACGGAGAGCGTCAGCGGGTCTCGCGGTGCGCGGTGTGGTTGCGGCAGCGCGGGCAGAACTTCTTGAGCTCGATCCGGTCGGGGTCGTTGCGCCGGTTCTTCTTGGTGATGTAGTTGCGCTCCTTGCACTCGGTGCACGCGAGCGTGATCTTGGGGCGAACGTCAGAAGACTTGCTGGCCATGGGAGATCCTCGGGTTTGCGGGTGGTGCGGTGTAGGACTGGTGGTAGCGGGGGCGGGACTCGAACCCGCGACACCACGATTATGAGCCGTGTGCTCTAACCACCTGAGCTACCCCGCCGCAGGAAGCCGGACACCTGACGGAGTCCGACCCAGAGCCCCTTTACGGAATCGAACCGTAGACCTTCTCCTTACCATGGAGACGCTCTGCCGACTGAGCTAAAGGGGCAACGACGGAGAACGATACACACGCCCCGACGTGATGCGAAATCGGGTCGTCACGGGCCCTCAGGAGGCCTCTTCCGACCCCTCGTGCGACCCCTGGATCCGGGGCCAGCCGACGGCCTCCTCGAGCTCGTGGGCGAGCCCCAGGAGGCGTGCCTCGCGGCCCGCGCCGGCGCCCAGCATCATGCCCTGCGGGAGCCCTGCGGCGGTGGTCGCGAGCGGCAGCGAGATCGCCGGCTCACCGGTCGCGTTCTGCAGCGGCGTGAACGCCACCCAGTCCATCAGCCGGCCCATCACCTCGTCGTAGTCCTGGTCGGGGCGCAGGTGGCCGACCAGCGGCGTCTCGGTGGCGAGCGTCGGCGTGAGCGTGATGTCGTACGCCGCCCGGTGGCGCGCGGCGACCCGCGCCGAGGTCCGCAGCACGGCGATCGAGAACGGCTGCTTGTGCAGGTTGCGGGCGGCGTGCCGCGCCAGGCCGAGGGTGAGGTTGTCGAGCCGGCTGGCGTCGAAGGTCGGCCCGAAGTCCTTCTGGCCGCGGCGGACGATCACCAGCGCGAGCATCGACCAGAACCGCACGAAGTGGTCGGGGAAGCTCGCCGGCACCGGGTTGTCGATCTCCTCCACGTGGTGCCCGAGCCCCTCGAGCAGGGACGCGGTGCGCAGCGTGAGCTCGCGCACCTCGGGGCTGCACTCGCGGCCGATGCCGGAGGTGACGACCGCGACCCGCAGCCGTGCCCGGCTGGGGCGGGTGACGTCACCGACCGGGGCGAGGAGCGGGTTGCGCCACACCTTCTCGGCCTCGCGGTAGAACGCGGCCGTGTCGCGGACGCTGCGGGTCAGCACGCCGTCGGAGACGATCCGCACCGGCATGTCGCGCATCATCCGGTCCTGCGCCAGCCGGCCCCGGGTGGGCTTGAGCCCGACCAGCCCGTTGACCGCGGCCGGGATGCGGATCGAGCCGCCGCCGTCGTTGGCGTGGGCGATCGGGACGGCCCCGGCGGCGACCAGCGCGGCGGACCCGGCCGAGGACGCGCCGGCGTAGTGGTCGGTGCTCCACGGCGAGCGCACCGGTCCGAGCCGGACGTGGTCGGCTGCGCCGGAGAAGCCGAACTCAGAGAGCTGGGTCTTGCCGAGCGGGATCAGCCCCGTCGCGAGGTACATCCGGGCGAAGTCGCCGTCGGCCGCAGCGGGCCGCGCGGTGAAGGCGTCGGTGCCGTGCTGGGTGGGCATGCCCGCGACGTCGCAGTTGTCCTTGACGAACGTCGGGACGCCGGCGAACCAGCCGCCACGGGGGTGCTGCGCCTCCTCGCGCGCCCGGTCGTACGCCGCGTGGGCCACCGCGCCGAGGCTGGCGTCGACCCGCTCGGTGCGGGCGATGGCCGCCTCGACGACCTCGGGGACCGAGACCCGGCCGGACCGCAGCGCGTCGACCAGGCCGGTCGCGTCGAGGTCGCCGAGGGCGTCGTCGGTGAAGGCGTGCACGCGCGTCATGCCGCGAGGCTAGGGCGCGGGGTCAGCCCGCACAACCACGCCGGTGGCAGTCGGCGAGGTGGTCGTCGACCAGCCCGATCGCCTCCATCAGGGCGTACATCGTGGTGGGTCCGACGTGGGCGAAGCCGGCCTTCTTCAGCGCCTTCGCGAGCGCCACGGACTCCGGCGACGTGGTGGGCACGTCGGCGGTCGTGCGCGGGGCCGGACCGGGCTCGGGGCGGAAGGACCAGATGAACGCCTCGAGCCCGCCCTGCTCGCGCAGCGCGACGGTGGCGCGGGCGTTGGTGATCGCGGCCTCGACCTTGCGCAGGTTGCGCACGATGCCGGCGTCGGCCATCAGCCGGGCGACGTCGTCGGGACCGTAGGCAGCGACCACGTCGGCGTCGAAGTCGGCGAACGCGGCCCGGAACGCGGGTCGCTTGTCGAGGATCGTGCGCCAGGACAGGCCCGACTGGAACGCCTCGAGGGTCAGCCGCTCGAGGTGGGCCGCCTCGCCGGCGACCCGCAGCCCCCACTCGGTGTCGTGGTAAGCGCCGTTGACCGGGTCGGAGGCGCCCCAGGGGCACCGGGCCACGCCGTCGTCGCCGACGACGGCCGCGGTCAGCGCCGCTCCTTGAGCCGGACGTTGGGCAGGACCGGCGCCGGGATCGGCTCGAGGTCGGTGTCGACCAGCCCGAACCGGCCGTCGCTCATGCCGCCCTCCACCTGCTCCATCCACGCGCGGCGGTGGCCGGCGACCTCGTCGTGGGAGCGGCCGATGAAGTTCCACCACATGACGATCGCCTCGCCGAACGGCGGACCGCCGAGCAGCAGCAGGCGGGCCTCCTCGTGGGCGGTGACGGTGAGCGTGCGGCGCCCGTGCGGGACGTAGGCCAGGTCGCTCGGCTTGATCTCGGTGCCCTCGACCTCGACCACGCCGACGTCGAGCAGGACGCCGTGCTCGAAGGTCTCGTCGACCTCGACCTCGAGGCTCCGACCCGGAGCGAGCATCAGCTCGGCGCCGAGCAGCGGCGTGTGGGTGGGGACCGGCGAGCTCGCGCCGAGCACCTCGCCGAGGAACACCCGCGCCTCCCAGCCCGGCCCGCGGACCGGCTGCGGCGCGTAGTGGTGGAAGCCCGGGTCGGCGTCGCGCGTGGCGTCGGGCAGCGCCACCCACAGCTGCGCGCCGTGCAGGACGGTCGTGGCGTCGGTGGAGACCTCGGTGTGGCTGATGCCGCGTCCGGAGGTCATCAGGTTGAGCTCGCCGGGCCGGACCGTCGCGTGGTTGCCGGCGGAGTCGCGGTGCTCGATCTCGCCCTCGAACAGCCAGCTCACCGTCTGCAGGCCCGTGTGCGGGTGGGGCGCGACCACCATGCCGCCGGTCTGGTCGACCTCGTCGGGGCCGTAGTGGTCGACGAAGCACCAGGCGCCGATCAGCGAGCGGTGGCGCTGCGGGAGCGTACGGCGCACGCGCATCGCGCGGGGGCCCCCGAGCGGGACCTCGCGCGAGGTCAGCACGTCGATCTGCGCGGTCATCGAGCGCCACGCTACCCGCGTCCCGCAATCCGTGGGCAGGTCCCGGGGCGAGGTCCGACTTTGGTCGGAGGCGACCGCCTTTCAGCGATCCCCGGTCAGCCGGGGATCGCTGAACATGTCAGGCCGTGCAGGGCCTGACAAGTTCAGCGAAGGCCTGACCGACCTGCCGGTCAGCTCAGGTGGTGCGGGTCGTCCTGGCGGTTCGAGCCCGAGCCCTGGTCGGGCGAGCCCTGCGAGCCACGGTCGGACGCACCGTTCGTCGCGCCCGCCCTCTCGAGGCGTACGACGACCGACTTGTAGACCGGCTGGTTGCTCTTCTCGGCGGTCGAGTCGAGCGGCACCAGCGGGTTGGCCTCCGGGTAGTAGGCCGCCACGCACCCGCGCGGCTGGTCGTAGGGCACGACGCGGAACGCCTTCGCGGTGCGCTCGACGCCGTCCTTCCACTCGCTGACCAGGTCGACGAGGTCGCCCTCGACGAGCTCGAGGTCGCGCAGGTCGTCGGGGTGGACGAACACGACGCGACGTCCGCCCTTGACGCCGCGGTAGCGGTCGTCGAGGCCGTAGATCGTGGTGTTGAACTGGTCGTGCGAGCGCATCGACTGCAGCAGGAACCGGCCGCGCGGGACATCGAGGACGTCGAGCGGCGTCGAGGTGATGACGGCCCGGCCGCTCTCGGTCTCGAAGACGCGGTTGTCGCGCGGCGGGTGCGGCAGCACGAAGCCGCCGGGCTCGTCGACCTTCTCGTCGTACGCCGCGCAGCCGGGCACGACCCGGGCGATCCGGCGGCGGATCTCGGTGTAGTCGTCGCGGAACGCCGCCCACGGCACCGGCGAGTCCTCGCCGAGCGTGGCGATGGCCATCGAGCAGATGATGTCGACCTCCGAGCGCACGTGCTCCGACGGCGGGTCGAGCGGGCCGTGCGAGGCGTGCACGGCCGACATCGAGTCCTCGACCGTCACGCGCTGCACGCGCCCGCCGGTGAGGTCCTTCTCGCTGCGCCCGAGCGCGGGGAGGATCAGTGCCTCGCCGCCGTGCACGACGTGCGAGCGGTTGAGCTTGGTCGAGACGTGGACGGTGAGGGCGGCGTTGCGCATCGCGGCCTCGGTGGCCTCGGTGTCGGGGGCGGCGCCGACGAAGTTGCCGCCCATGCCGAAGAACACCCGGATCTTGCCGTCGCGCAGCGCCTGGATCGAGCCCACGGTGTCGAGCCCGTGCTCGCGCGGCGGCTCGAAGCCGAACTCGTCGCGGATCGCGTCGAGGAAGTGGTCGGGGACCCGCTCCCAGATGCCCATGGTGCGGTCGCCCTGCACGTTGGAGTGGCCGCGCACGGGGCAGACGCCGGCGCCGGGCTTGCCGATGTTGCCCTGCAGGAGGGCGACGTTGACGATCTCCTTGATCGTGCCGACGGCGTTGTGGTGCTGGGTGATGCCCATCGCCCAGCAGGTGACGGTGGCGGGCGACTCGGCGACCATCCGGGCCGCCTCCGTGATCTGCTCGCGGGTGAGGCCGGTCGACGCCTCGACCTTCGACCAGTCGAGGTCGGCGACGTGGGCGCGGTAGTCGTCGAAGCCGGTCGTGTACTGCTCGAGGAAGTCGTGGTCGAGCGCGTCCCACTCCACGAGCAGCGAGCCGACGGCCTGGAAGAAGGCGAGGTCGCCGTTGAGCCGGATCGGCAGGTGCAGGTCGGCCACCGGCGTGCCGACGGTGAGTCCCTTGGGCGTCTGCGGGTTCTTGAACCGGACCAGCCCGGCCTCCTGCAGCGGGTTGACCGAGATGATCTTCGCGCCGCGGGACTTGGCCTCCTCCAGCGCCGAGAGCATGCGCGGGTGGTTGGTGCCGGGGTTCTGCCCGACGACCAGGATCAGCTTGGCCTGGTGGATGTCCTCGAGGCTGACCGAGCCCTTGCCGATCCCGATGGTCTCGCTGAGGGCCGAGCCGGACGACTCGTGGCACATGTTCGAGCAGTCGGGCAGGTTGTTGGTGCCGAGGCTGCGGGCGAAGAGCTGGTAGACGAACGCGGCCTCGTTGGAGGTCTTGCCGGACGTGTAGAAGGTCGCCTGGTCGGGGTCCTCGAGGCGCTGGAGGTGGCCGGCGATGGTGGCGAACGCGTCGTCCCAGGTGATCGGCTCGTAGTGGGTGGCACCCGGCCGCAGCACCATCGGCTCGGTGATCCGGCCCTGCTTGCCGAGCCAGAACTCGGTGCGCTCGGCGAGGTCGGCGACGGAGTGGGCGGCGAAGAAGGCGCGGTCGAGGTGCTGGCGGGTCGCCTCCTCGGCCACGGCCTTGGCGCCGTTCTCGCAGAACTCCGCGGGGTGCCGGTGGCCGGGCGCGGGGTCGGGCCAGGCGCAGCCCTGGCAGTCGAAGCCACCCACCTGGTTGAGGCGGGTCAGCGACGCGGCGGTGCGGCGTACGCCCATCTGCCCGATCGCGCGACGCATCGCGACCGCGACGGCAGTGGCGCCCGCCGCGGCGTGGGAGGTCGACTCGACCTCCACGTCGTCCTCGTCGATGTCGTGGGTGGGCACCTGCCGGGCCTCGTTGCGGAGCCGGGCCGGTACGTCTCGCAGCTGGGAGAGGAGCGTCACGCTTCCCATAGTGCCCCACGGTGTGATCCGGGCAACCACCCGGAATAGGGGTCACCCCCAGGTCGTTGCCGCCAGTCATGCCTTCGTTGTTCGAACCCCTCGACCTCGGCGCGGTGATGATCCCGAACCGCGTCCTCATGGCCCCGCTCACCCGGATGCGGGCGACCCCGCCCGGCGACGTCCCGAACGCGCTGATGCGCGACTACTACGTCCAGCGCGCGAGCGCCGGGCTGCTGGTGTCGGAGGGCACCCAGATCAGCCCCGAGGGCAAGGGCTACATGGACACCCCCGGCATCCACAGCGCCGAGCAGGTCGCCGGCTGGCGGCAGGTCACCGACGCGGTGCACGAGGCCGGCGGGCTGATCGCGGCCCAGCTGTGGCACACCGGGCGGGTCTCGCACGAGTCCTTCCACGACGGGCAGCCGCCGGTCTCGGCCAGCGCGATCCCCTACCGCAACCGCACGACGGTGCGCGGCGAGGACGGCCGGCCGACCCGCGTGGCGTGCCCGACGCCGCGCGCCCTCGCGCTCGACGAGCTGCCGCGCGTCGTCGACGACTACCGCCGCGCGACCGTCAACGCGCGGGAGGCCGGCTTCGACCTCGTCGAGATCCACGGCGCCCACGGCTACCTGCTCCACCAGTTCCTCGCCGCGGACGCCAACCAGCGCGACGACGAGTACGGCGGTGCGCTGGCCCACCGGGCGCGGCTGATGCTCGAGGTGGTCGACGCCGTCGTCGACGCCTGGTCCGCCGACCGGGTCGGCATCCGGATCTCGCCGATCGGGTCCTTCAACGGCACCGAGGACCCCGAGGGCGCCGAGGCCGGCCTCTTCGTCGCCGGTGAGCTCGGCCGGCGCGACCTCGCCTTCCTGCACCTCTCGGAGCCCGACTGGGCCGGCGGCCCCGAGCTCGACGACGACTACCGCCGCGCCCTGCGCGCGGCGCACCCGGGCCCGATCGTCGGCGCCGGCGGCTACGACCGCGCCAAGGCCGACCGGCTGCTCGAGGCCGGCCTCATCGACGCGGCCGCGTTCGGCCGGACGTTCATCGCCAACCCGGACCTGCCGCGGCGCCTCGCCGAGGACCTCCCGCTCAACCCGCAGCGCCCGGAGACCTTCTACGGCGGCGACGCCGAGGGCTACACCGACTACCCGGAGCACGGCGCCGCCTGACCCGGTGCGCACCCTCGGGGTGGCGCGCCCCACACCGGCCGTAATCGGGTCGTGCCGGTGTGGGGCGGCCGCCTAGGGTCGTCCTCGACATGCAGGACTTCCCTCCCCGGGTCGCGACGTTCTTCACCGGCACCGACGACGCGCCCAGCCCGGACCCCGACACCCGTTCGCCCGCAGCCTTCCTCCGGTGGGTGCTGGGGCAGCAGAAGGCGCTCATCGCGCTGTCGTCGCTCTGCTACGCCCTGTGGTTCCTGCCGATGACGCTCGGCCCCTGGATCTTCGGCCGGGCGGTCGACCAGGGCATCGTCGGCGGCTCGACGACCGCCCTCGTCGGCTGGGCCGCCCTGCTGCTCGGCGTGGTGGTCGTCGGAGCGGTGTTCGGGATCGTGTCGCACACGCTCGTGGTGCGCAGCTGGCTGGTCGGCCTCTACGGCACCCTCGAGATGGTCACCCGCAAGGTGGCGCAGATGGGGCACGTGCTGCCCCGGCGCTCTCCCACCGGCGAGGTGCTGAGCGTCGCGTCGAGCGACTCCGACGAGTTCGGCGCGCTCACCGAGATCGTGGCGCGGGCGCTCGGCCAGCTGGCGTCGTACCTCACCGTCGCCACGATCGTGCTCACCATGTCGTGGCAGCTCGGCGTGCTCACCCTGGTGGCCGCGCCGGTCCTGCTGGGCGCGGCGCTCCCGCTGCTCCGGCCGCTGCACCGCCGCCAGCAGGTCGAGCGCTCACGCACCTCCGACCTGACCTCGCTGGCCACCGACATCGTGGCCGGCCTGCGCATCCTGCGCGGCATCGGCGGCGAGCAGACCTTCGGCGCCAACTACGACCGGCAGTCGCAGTCGGCCAAGCGCGCCGGCGTCGCCGCCGGCATCTGGCAGGCCGCGGTCGAGGCCGTCGGCGTGCTGCTCTCCGGCGTCTTCCTGGTCGCGCTGGTCTGGCTCGGCACCCGCGAGGTCGAGCGCGGCACGCTCACCGTGGGCGAGCTGATCACCTTCCTCGGCTACGGCCTGTTCATGGTCGGCCCGATCCGCACCTTCTTCGAGCTCGCCCAGAAGGGCACCCGCTCGCTGGTGAGCGCCCGCAAGGCGATCGCGATCCTCGAGCAGCGCCCGCCGTGGCGCGACGCCGAGGCACCCGTGGCGCTCGACGGCACCGCTGCGCTGCACGACACCGCGAGCGGCCTCACCGTCCCGCCCGGCCTGCTGACCGTCGTGGTCAGCGCCGTGCCCGAGCAGAGCGCGGCGCTGGCCGACCGGCTCGGTCGCTACCTCCCCGCCGACACCGAGCCCGTCGCGGCCGAGGAGGAGGACGGCCTCAAGGGCCGCGCCGCCCGTCGCTCCCGCGCGGCCCGCGCCCAGGAGCGCGCCCGCATCGCCGCGCTCGACGAGGAGCGCGCCGGCCGGGCGTGGGGCGTCACCCTCGGCGGCGTCGACCTGTCGCGCGCCGCGCTCGACGACGTACGCCGCCAGGTGCTGGTGAGCGACACCTCGAGCCAGCTCTTCGCCGGGACGCTCCAGGACGCCGTCGACCCGCACGGCCGACTCACCCGCGAGCAGGCGGAGCACGCGCTGCGGGTGGCCAACGCCGAGGACGTCTACGACGCGCTGCCGGAGGGCTGGCAGGGCCAGCTCGACGAGCGCGGCCGTGGCCTGTCCGGCGGCCAGCGCCAGCGGGTCGTGCTGGCCCGCGCGGTCGCGGCCGACCCGCCCGTGCTGGTGCTGGTGGAGCCGACGTCCGCAGTCGACGCGCACACCGAGGCCCGCGTCGCCGAGCGGGTCGCGGAGACCCGCCGCGGGCGTACGACCGTGGTGACCACCGTGTCGCCGCTGTGGCTGCACCACGCCGACCACGTCGTCCTGCTCCACGACGGCACCGTCGTCGCCGAGGGCCGGCACGCCGACCTGCTCGCCGGCGACCCCGACTACCGCCGCGTGGTGGCCCGCGCGCTCGACGACGACCTCGATGGCCAGGAGGTCGCCCGGTGACCACCGACCTGCTCGCCACCTCGGCAGAGACCTGGCGCGACCGCACCGACGACCCGCCCGTGATCCCCGACGCGCTGCGCCCGCCACAGGGCGGGAGCATCCGCGAGCGGCAGCGCGCGCTGTGGCAGCGCCACGACCTGCGTCGCCAGCGGGCCGAGGACGTCTACGCCGCGTCCCGCAACCCGGTCCGCGGCTGGCCCGTCTCGGGCAACCGGGCGGTGCTTCACTTCTTCGCCGACCTGGTGCGCAGCAAGAAGAGGTCCTTCGCCCTGCTCGTGCTGCTCAACGCCCTCGCGGCCGCGTCCGCCCTGGTCGTCCCGCGGCTGCTCGGCGCACTGGTCAACCGGGTCGAGCAGGGCTCGGCGGTCGCCGGGCTCGACACCCTCGCGCTCACCGTCGTCGGGGTGGTGGTGCTGCAGGCGCTCTTCACCTTCGGCGCCCAGCGCACCTCCACCCACTTCGGCCAGGACCTGCTCGCCTCCGCCCGGGAGTACGTCGTCGGCACGATCCTGCGGCTGCCGGTCGGCCGGGTGGAGGGCGCCAGCACCGGTGACCTGGTCACCCGCGTCACGCGCGACGTCGGCACCATGGCGCGCTCGGTGCAGTGGGGCGTCCCGCGGCTGCTGATCTCGCTGCTCACCGTCGTGCTCTCGGTCGTGGCGATGCTGCTCAACTCGCTCGTCCTCGCCGTGCCGGCGCTGGTGGTCTTCGCGCTCTGCACGCCCGCGGTGCGGACCTACCTGCGGCGCGCGCCCAAGGCGTACATCACCGAGGGCGCGACGTACTCGCGGATCAACACGACGCTCACCGAGACCGTCGAGGGCGCGCGGACCGTCGAGGCGCTGGGCCTCTCCCGTGCCCGGGTGCGCGCTGGGAGCGACGACATCGAGGTGTCGGCGCAGGCCGAGCGCTACGGCATGACGCTGCGCAACGTGCTCTTCGCGGCCCTCAACGGCGCCTTCCAGGTCCCGCAGGTGGTGACCCTGGTGGTCGGCGCGTGGGGCTACAGCCAGGGCTGGGTCGACCTCGGCCAGATCACCGCCGCGATGCTCTACGTCGTCGCGCTCGGCGAGCCGCTCGACGCCGTGATCGGCGAGGTCGACCGGCTGCAGGTCGGCGCCGCGTCCACCAGCCGCCTGCTCGGCATCGCCGAGGTGCCGCCGGACCGCGAGGCCGGCGACCGGCTCCCCGACGGCGTCGAGCTGGTCGGCGAGGACCTGCGCTTCGCCTACCGCGAGGGCCACGACGTGCTGCACGGCGTCGACCTGCGGCTGCGCACCGGCGAGCGGCTCGCGGTCGTCGGGCCGAGCGGCTCGGGCAAGTCGACGCTGGGCCGTCTGCTGTCGGGCATCAACCGGCCCCGCACCGGCTCCGCGCGCGTCGGCGGCGTCGACCTGGTCGACCTGCCGCTGGAGGTGCTGCGCACCGAGGTCGCGCTGGTGACCCAGGAGCACCACGTCTTCATCGGCACGGTCCGCGACAACGTCGTGCTCGCCCGCGAGGCGTCCTCCGACGACGCGGTGCGCGAGGCGCTGCGGGCCGTCGGCGCGCTCGGCTGGGTCGAGCGCCTGCCCGACGGCCTCGACACCACGATCGGCTCCGGCCGGCAGTCGCTCACGCCCGCCCAGGCCCAGCAGGTCGCGCTGGCCCGGCTGATCATCGCCGACCCGCACACCCTCGTCCTCGACGAGGCGACGTCGCTGATCGACCCGCGCACCGCCCGCACGCTCGAGGGCTCGATGAACAGCCTGCTCGAGGGACGTACGGTCGTCGCGATCGCCCACCGGCTGCACACCGCGCACGATGCCGACCGGATCGCGGTCGTCATCGACGGCCGGATCGTCGAGCTCGGCAGCCACGACGAGCTGCTCGGCCTCGACGGCGAGTACGCCGCGCTCTGGCGGGCCTGGACCTCCTAGCGCTGCGAGGTCCGCTGGTCGAGGAACGACGGAACCGTGTCACGAGACCGAGGTCCCGGGTCTCGTGACGGTCGCTGCGCGACCTCCTCGACCAGCGGGAGGTGCGCGACCTCCTCGACCAGCGGGAGGTGCGCGACCTCCTCGACCAGCGGGGGCGGCTCGACCTCCTCGACCAGCGGGAGCGCGGGCAAGTCAGCGGCGCGAGGCGTGCTGGTGCCAGCGCCAGCAGCCCCAGCCGAGGAGCACGCAGACGGCGGCCGCGACGGCGAAGCCGAGCACCGAGCGACCGGCGTAGGGCGCGAGCAGCGCGGCGCTGGCGGCGTTGAAGACGAGCGTCACGAACGAGGCCGCGGACATCACGGCACCGCGACGCGTCGGCACCAGGTCGAGCATCAGGAGCTGGATGTTGGGGTAGGCCAGGCCGTTGCCGAACGCGACCAGCGACACCCCGACCACCGCCCAGGGAAGCACCGCGCCGGCGGGGGTCAGCGCGATCGCGACGCCGAGGAGCGCGCCGGCGGTGCTGACGGCGTAGCCGATCGACACCAGCCGGCTGCTCGTCACCAGCCGGCCGTAGCGGCCGCTGGCGACCGAGCCGACCACCATCGCGCCGATCATCGGGACGAAGAGCTTCCAGAAGTCGAGCTCGCCCTCGCCGAGCAGGTCGACCACGAGGATCGAGGCGCCGCCGATGTAGAGGAACTGCGCGCCGAAGACGAAGGTGCCCGCCCACGCCATCCGGTGGAACGCCGGCACCCGCGCGACGGCGGCGAGCCCGCCGAGGATCTCCCCGACCCGCAGGGGCGTACGCCGCTCGCGCGGGTGGCTCTCGGGCAGCAGGGCGAGCGAGGCCGCGACGAGGACCAGCGCCATGGCGGCCATGAACCAGAAGACCGTTTCCCAGGGCCCGACCTGGACGAGCAGCCCGCCGACGACCGGCGCGATGGCCGGCGCGACCCCGAAGATCACCGCGACCTGGCTCATCATCCGCTGCGCCTCGGGTCCGTCGAAGAGGTCGCGGATGATGGTGCGGCTGACGATCGTCGAGCCGCCGGCGGCGAGGCCCTGCACCACCCGCCCGAGCAGCAGCAGCTCGAGCGAGGTGGCGAACGCGCAGGCGACCGACGCCACCGCGTAGACCGCGAGCGAGCCGAGGATCACCGGGCGCCGGCCGATCGCGTCGGAGAGCGGCCCGTGGAAGATGCTCATCGCCGCGAAGGCGAGCATGTAGGCCGTGACGACGAGCTGGAGCTGGCCGGTCGAGGCGTCGAGGGCGCGGCCCATCGACGTGAACGCCGGGAACGGGGTGTCGATGCTGAACGGGCCGATCATCGACAGCATCGCCAGCACCAGCGGGATGCCGACCGCCACCCGGAAGGGCCGAGCCTGCCGGGCGGTCTGCGTCGGTGAGGTCACCGGCCGAGGCTACGGTCCAGGTTGATGACGGCGCTCACCAGGCTCAGGTGGGTGAAGGCCTGGGGGAAGTTGCCGAGCTGCTCGCCGTTGAGGCCGACCTGCTCGGCGTACTGCCCGAGGTGGTTGGCGTAGGTGAACATCTTCTCCAGCGCGAGGCGCGCCTCGTCGTGCCGACCGGAGCGGGTGAGCGCCTCGACGTACCAGAAGGAGCAGAGCGAGAAGGTGCCCTCGCCCGCCTCGTCGCCGTCCCCGACGCCGTCGTCGAACGTCTCGGCGTCGTAGCGCAGGACGAGGCTGTCGGTGACCAGCCGCTCCTCGATGACGGCGAGGGTGGACAGGAAGCGGGGGTCGTCGGGGGCGACCATCTTCACCATCGGCATCAGCAGCGTGCCGGCGTCGAGCACGTCACCGCCGGCGAACGCCGTGAACGCCCCGAGCTCGTCGTTCCAGCAGTCGGTCATCACGCGCTCGTAGATCGCGTCGCGGGTGGCCGCCAGCTCGGTGAGGTCGCCGGGCAGGCCACGACGGCGCGCGATCCGCATCATCCGCTCCACCGCGACCCAGCACATGACGAGCGAGGTGGTGTGGGTGCGCGGCTCGCCGCGGATCTCCCACATGCCGGCGTCGGGCCGCTCCCAGTTGTCGACCAGCCAGCCGACGATGCGGGTGAGGTCGGTCCACGCGTCGTGGCTGATGCCGCGGCTGTGCTTGTCGTAGAGGTAGACCGAGTCGATCAGCTCGCCGTAGACGTCGAGCTGGAGCTGGTCGACGGCCTGGTTGCCGACGCGGACCGGCCGCGAGCCGCGGTGGCCGGCGAGGTGGTCGAGCTCGCGCTCGTGCGGGATGTCGCCGTCGAGGTCGTAGAGCACCCGCAGCGGACCGAGCCGCTCGGCCTCCTCACCGTCGTCGGCCGCCTCCCCGAGGCGCTCGGACAGGAACCGCACGAACGCCGACGCCTCGTCGGTGAAGCCGAGCCGGAGCAGCGCGTAGACGCTGAACGCGGCGTCGCGGACCCAGACGAAGCGGTAGTCCCAGTTGCGCGACCCGCCGATCGTCTCGGGCAGGCTCGTCGTCGGGGCGGCGACGATGCCGCCACTGGGTTCGTGGCAGAGCAGCTTGAGGGTCAGCGCCGAGCGGTCGACCCACTCGCGCCAGCGACCGGTGTACGTGCTCTGCGCGAGCCAGCCGCGCCAGAACGCCGCCGTGGCGTCGAAGAGCTCCTCGACGTCGGCCTCGCAGCACCCGCGTGACTCCTCGTCGGGCGCCAGCACCTCGAGCACGAACAGCACCGCCTCGCCGGCCTCCAGCGCGACGTGCGCGGTCGCGGCGTGGTCCTCGACGTCGAGGTCGGTGGTGCTCGACAGCGCGAGGTGCACGTCGCCGTCGGCGAACCGGACCACGCCGTCGTGCACGTCGAGGTCGGGGTCGGTGGCGCCGTAGTCGGGCCGCGGTGCCATGTGCATGGTGAGGTCGACCGAGCCCCGCAGGCCGACCACGCGACGCACCAGACGCTGGTGGTGGTCGGGGTCGTGGGCGCGCAGCACCGGCATGAAGTCCTGCACCTCGACCACGCCCTGCTCGGTCATGAAGCGGGTGACGAGGATGTTGGTCTCGGGGTGGTAGTACTGCTGGCTGCGCGCCTCGGGGTCGTCGGGGCCGAGCCGCCACGCACCCGCGTCCGGGTCGAGCACCGCGGCGAAGACGCTGGGTGCGTCGAAGCGGCCCGGGCAGAACCAGTCGATCGTGCCGTCGGTCGCCACCAGGGCGGCGGTCCGCAGGTCGCCCACCAGGCCGTGGTCGGCGATGTGCGGGCCGTCGTGCTCAGGCATCCTCGCCCCCGAGTCGCCAGCCGCCCGGCGGCAGGTCGAGCGCCGCGTCGGGGCCCCAGGACCCCTGCTCGTACGGCAGCGGGGCGGGGCGCTCGTCGAGGACCGGCTGGCAGATCTCCCAGAGCCGGCGGGTCTCGTCGGCGTGCGCGAACAGCGTGTGGTCGCCCTCCATCACGTCGAGCAGCAGCCGCTCGTAGGCCTCGAGGGGGTCGTCGTCGGGCAGCTCCTCGCCGAGGTCGAGGCGCATCGTGGCCGGGGCGAGGTCCATCTCGGGGCCGGGCCGCTTGCCGAGCAGGTCGACGTGGACCTGCGCCTCGTCGGTGAGCTCGAGGACCAGCTCGTCGACGGCGGGCACCGTGCCGAAGACGGTCGAGTCGGGCTCGCGGAAACGCAGCGTCACCGTGCGCCGGGTCTCGGCCATCGCCTTCCCGGTGCGCAGCAGGAACGGCACGTCGCGCCACCGGTCGTTGTCGACGAAGGCCTCCAGCGCGACGAAGGTCTCCACGTCGGAGTCCTCGTCGACGTCGTCCTCGTCGCGGTAGCCGTCGTACTGCCCGAGCACGACACGCGACGGGTCGAGGGGGCGTACGTCCTGGAAGACCGCGGCGCGGGCGCGGCGCACGGCGTCGGCCGACCACTCCCCCGGGTCCTCCAGCGCGACCGCGCCGAGGATCTGGAACAGGTGGGTGGAGACCATGTCGCGCAGGGCGCCGGTGGACTCGTAGAACGAGCCGCGGCCCTCCATGGCCAGCGTCTCGGGCACGTCGACCTGCACCGACGCGATGCTGCGCCGGTCCCACGCGGGCTCGAAGAGCGCGTTGGCGAAGCGGAGGGCCAGCAGGTTCTGCACGGCCTCCTTGCCGAGGAAGTGGTCGATGCGGAAGACCTGCTCCTCGTCGAAGACCTCGTGGACGTCGTGGTCGAGCTCCTCGAACGACTCGAGGTCGAGCCCGAACGGCTTCTCGATGACCAGACGGGCCCGCTCGGCGAGGCCCTCGCGCCCGAGCATCGCGACCATCCCGGACATCGCGGTCGGGGGGACCGAGAGGTAGACCAGGCGGCGTACGTCGTCGCCCAGGCCGTCCTCGACCTCGCGCACGTGGGCCGCCAGGTCGGAGCCGTCGTCGGCGTCGGAGGTGCGGAAGGAGACCCGCTCGAGCAGGTCGCGCACCAGGTCGTCGTCGAGGTCGTCGACGCTCTCGCGCAGTCCGTCGCGGACCTCGTCGCGGAAGTCGTCGTCGCTGCCGGGCGAGTGCCGCCCGCTGCCGATCACGGCGTAGTCGTCCGGCAGGCGGCCCGCCGCCGCGAGCCGGTAGAGGCCGGGGAAGAGCTTGCGCGCGGCGAGGTCGCCGCGCGCACCGAAGAGGAGGAGGACGTGAGGCGGCAGCGCCGCGCCGGGGCTCGTCATGCCTCCGACGCTAGAGGCCACCCGAAGGGGCGGGACCGCCCCCGCGGGTGGACCGGGGCGGGTCAGGAGTTGCTGTAGACCGCCGGGCCGCCGTCGCCGTCCGCGGCGTCCGGGCCACGCCCGGCCCACGTCCACGCGTACGCCGGGTCCTCGACCGCGCGGCCGCCCTCGCCGAGCTCGAGCGGGGCGAAGGTGTCGACCATGACCGCCGACTCCTCGAAGTACTGCACGCCCAGCGACGCCTCGATCGCGCTCGGCTGCGGGCCGTGGGCGTGGCCGCCGGGGTGCAGGCTGATCGAGCCGATGCCGATGCCCGAGCCCTTGCGCGCCTCGTAGTCGCCGCCGACGTAGAACATCACCTCGTCGGAGTCGACGTTGGAGTGGTAGTAGGGCACCGGGATGGCGAGGTCGTGGTAGTCGACCTTGCGGGGCAGGAAGTTGCAGATCACGAAGTTCCAGCCCTCGAAGACCTGGTGCACCGGCGGCGGCTGGTGGACCTTGCCGGTGATCGGCATGTAGTCCTCGATGTTGAACGTGTAGGGGTAGAGGCAGCCGTCCCAGCCGACCACGTCGAACGGGTGCGTGGCGTAGGTGAAGCGGGTGCCGACGACGCCCGCGCTGGTGCGGTGCTTGACCAGCACCTCGACGTCGGTGCCCTGCGCCAGATGCGTCTCGGTCGGACCGTGCAGGTCGCGCTCGCAGTAGGGCGCGTGCTCGAGCAGCTGGCCGAAGCGGGAGAGGTAGCGCTTGGGCGGGTGGATGTGGGAGTTGGCCTCGATCGCGTAGAGCCGCGACGGCTCGGCCGGCACCCAGCGGTGGTCGGTGGCGCGCGGCACCACGACGTAGTCGCCGGCGCGGTAGGGGACGACGCCGAAGACCGTCTCGACCGTGCCGCTGCCGGACTCGACGAAGACGCACTCGTCGCCGATCGCGTTGCGGTAGAGCGGGGACGGCTCCGTGCCGGTGACGACGTAGGCGATGCGGACGTCGTTGTTGCCCAGCACCAGGCGGCGGCCCTCGACCGGGCAGCTCCCGGTCTCCAGGTCGTGGAGCTTGAGGTGGCGCGGCTTGAGCGGGTGGTTGGGCGTCCGCGACTGGTCGGGCAGCTCCCAGACCTGGCTGTCGACGATCGCGCTCGGCACGCCGCGGCGGTAGAGCAGGGAGGAGTCGGAGGAGAAGCCCTCCTCGCCCATCAGCTCCTCGCGGAAGAGGTGGCCGTCGTCGTCGCGCAGCTGGGTGTGGCGCTGCCGCGGCAGCCGGCCGAGTGCTCGGTAGTGGGCCATGGGCCTGCTCCGTCCGTCCGATCATCGGACACTTTCGTCCGCTATCTGGTGGCTAGAGTAGCCCCGTGACCCCCGACCCTGCACCCCTCGTGTCCGACCCGTGGCGCGGCCTGGTCGACGACGCCGCGATCTTCCCGCCGGGCGACGCCCCGCTCCACGAGGCGACCGCGACCTACGCCGCACGCCGCGAGGAGTGGTACGCCGCCCTGGTCGGCACGTTCGTCCTGCGCGACACCGACCTCCCGCTGGTCCGCGGCTTCGGCGGACCGCTGTCCGTCGTGGTGACCGGTGGCGCGGGCCAGCTCGCCGGCCCGCTCGGCGCGGCCGCCCGCCTCGGCCTCGACGTCGCCGCGGTCGAGATCGCGCTGCGCGACCCCGACGACCTGGTCGGCAACGTGCGGCGCGTCGACGCCGCCGCCCGCGCGGCAGAGGTCGAGGTGCCGCTCTTCGTCGAGGTCCCCGGGCCACCGACGCCGGCCTGGCTCGCGGCCGCTGACGAGGTGGCTGCGCTCGGCCACCGGCTCAAGCTGCGGCTGGGCAACGTCGACCACGACCTGGTCCCCGACTCCGCCACCGTCGCCGCCTGGGTCGACGCCGCGCTCGACCGGGAGACGCCGTTCAAGGCCACCGCCGGGCTGCACCGCGCCGTCCGCCACGACCCCGAGGGCGGCGGCGCGCACGGCTTCCTCAACCTGCTGGCCGCGACGCAGCTGCTCTGGGACGGTGGTTCGGTGGGCGACGCGACCGACGTGCTCGAGCAGCGCGACGGCCCGACCCTCGCCGCCACCGACCTGTCCTCGGCCCGCCGCTGGATGACCTCGTTCGGCTCCTGCTCGGTGACCGAGCCCCTCGACGACCTCATCTCCCTCGACCTGCTGGAGGCACCATGACCACCCCACCCGCCACCTGGGTCGAGGGAGCCGCCGGCTCCGGCTTCGACGTCGACCACCTGCCCTACGGCGTCTTAGCGCGCTCGGGCGAGCGGCCCCGCGTCGCGGTGCGGATCGGCGACTTCGTGCTCGACCTCAGCGTGGTCGCCGCCGCCGACATGGTCGACACGCACGCACTGTTCGACCAGCCGTCGCTCAACCCGTTCATGGCCGCCGGCCCCGCCGTCTGGGACTCGACGCGCGCCTGGGTGACCGGCCTGCTGACCGACCAGACCGAGCGCGACCTCGTCGAGCCGGCGCTGGCCCCGATCGGCTCGGTGACGATGCTGATGCCCTTCGAGGTGGGCGACTACGTCGACTTCTACGCCTCCGAGCACCACGCCTCCAACGTCGGCCGGATGTTCCGCCCCGACGCCGAGCCGCTGCTGCCCAACTGGAAGAACCTCCCGGTCGGCTACCACGGGCGCTCCGGCACCGTCGTGGTCTCCGGCACCGACGTCACGCGACCCTGCGGCCAGCGCAAGGCGCCGACCGACGACCTGCCGACCTACGGCCCCTCCCAGCGCCTCGACATCGAGGCCGAGCTCGGGTTCGTCGTCGGCGTGCCGTCCGCGATGGGCGAGCGGGTCGCGACCGCCGACCTCGCGCGGCACACCTTCGGCGTCGTCGGGCTCAACGACTGGTCGGCGCGCGACATCCAGGCGTGGGAGTACGTCCCGCTCGGCCCGTTCCTCGGCAAGTCGTTCGCCACGTCGATCAGCGCGTGGGTCACCCCGCTCGCCGCCCTGTCCGCCGCGTGGACCGACCTGCCCGGCCAGGACGACCCGCCGGTGCTCGACTACCTCCGGGTCGAGGGTCCGGCCGGGCTCGACATCGACGTCGAGGTGGTCCTCGACGGGGAGGTCGTCGCCCGTCCGCCCTACCGCACGATGTACTGGTCGCCCGCCCAGATGCTCGCCCACACCACGGTCAACGGCGCGAGCCTCCGCACCGGCGACCTCTGGGCCTCGGGCACGATCTCGGGCCCCGAGCCCGACCAGCGCGGGTCGCTGCTCGAGCTCAGCTGGGGCGGCAAGGAGCCGTTCACCGCGGCCGGTCGCGAGCGCACCTTCCTCGAGGACGGCGACCAGGTGACCCTGCGCTACTCCGCGCCGGGCGTGCTCGGCGGCCGGATCACCCTCGGCGAGGTGACCGGGCGGGTGCTGCCGGCCCGCTGACCCGGGTCCTAGGCTGGCCGGCGTGAGACAGCTCGGCCAGTACGCCCCTCCGCGCCACGTCGTCGCGCACCTCTCCGACCCGCACCTCCTCGGCGGCGGGGAGCTGCACTACGGCGTCATCGACAACACCGCCCACCTGCGTCGCGTGCTCGAGCGGCTCGCGGCGGTCCGGCCGGCACCCCAGGTCATCGTCTTCACCGGCGACCTCGCCGACCGCGCCGAGCCCGAGGCGTACGCCACCCTGCGCGCCGTCGTGGAGCCGGCGGCCGCGGCGATGGGGGCGACCGTCGTCTGGACGATGGGCAACCACGACGAGCGTGCGCCCTACGCCCGGGCGCTCTTCGACTCCGACGACGACGGCTGCCAGGACCGCGTCCACGACGTCGACGGTCTGCGGATCGTGGCGCTCGACAGCAGCGTCCCGG
Organism: Nocardioides palaemonis; assembly: GCF_018275325.1. NCBI lineage: Bacteria > Bacillati > Actinomycetota > Actinomycetes > Propionibacteriales > Nocardioidaceae > Nocardioides > Nocardioides palaemonis. The sequence continues at coordinate 427,102 of NZ_JAGVQR010000004.1, forward strand.
GCTACCACCACGGTGAGCTCACGCCCGACCAGCTGGCCTGGCTGGCCGACGTGCTCGCCACGCCGGCCGAGCACGGCACGCTGCTGGCCCTGCACCACCCGCCGCTCCCGCTGCCGATGGTGCGCGCGGCGGAGCTGATCGAGCTGCGCGACCAGCAGGCCCTCGCCGACGTCATCGCCGGGACCGACGTGCGCGGCGTCATCGCCGGCCACCTCCACCTGACCACCTGGTCGACGTTCGCCGGCGTGCCCGTGTCGGTCGCATCGGCCAGCTGCTACACCCTCGACCCCGCGCCGGTCGACCGCTTCGTGTCGGGGGTCGACGCGGGCCGGTCCTTCACGATGATCCATGCCTACGACGACCGGCTGGTCCACACGCTGGTCCCGCTCGAGCGCGGCACGGAGGTCAGCAGCCTCGGGACCGACATCGAGGAGGCGCTCGAGACGATCCCGCTGGAGCAGGCGATCGAGCTCGCGTCGTCGAAGACCTCGTCGTTCAACAACTAGGAGGCGTCGTGCGACTGCTGCTCATGCGCCACGGCCAGACCCACGCCAACGTCTCCGGTGAGCTCGACACCGCCCACCCGGGCCTCGACCTGACCGACCTCGGCCGCGCCCAGGCCGAGGCGGCCGCCCGTGCCCTCGCCGACGAGCGGATCGACGCCGTCTACGTCTCGAGCCGGGTACGCACGCACCAGACCGCCGCCCCCACCGCGCTCGCGCGTGGCCTCGAGCCCGTCCAGCTCGACGGCCTCGAGGAGGTGCAGGCCGGCGACTTCGAGATGCGCAAGGACCACGACGCGGTCGCCGGCTACATCGAGACCGTCGCCGCCTGGCTCGAGGGCGACCTGGGCCGCCGGATGCCCGGCGCGGAGACCGGCGAGGAGTTCCTCGCCCGGTTCGACGCCGCCGTGCGCACCATCGTCGACGCCGACCACGACGCCGCGCTGCTCGTCAGCCACGGCGCCGCGCTGCGTACGTGGGCCACCACCCGGATGACCCCGCACCCCGACGCTCCCCCGGCCACCCAGCCGCTGCACAACACCGCGCTCATCGTCCTCGACGGCGACCCCGACGCCGGCTGGGAGATGGTGTCGTGGCAGGGCCACCCGGTCGGTGGTGACCTGCTCGAGGACCCCGCCGCCGAGGACCCCACCGGCGACCTCGACGCCGACGGGGACGGCGAGCTCGGCTGACGTCCTGCTCGCTCGCTCGGTTGGGCGGTGTCCCACCCACACTTCCTGCCCGGGGAATGTGGCTCAGCCACCGCCATCGGACGGTCGCTCGTGCGCCACGCCGGCAGCGGTGCTACACCGACATTCCGGGCTCGCGAAATGTGGCTCAGCCACCGCGCCCGACGCCTACACCTCGGCGCGGCTAGACGCCCTCGGTGCCGATGCCGGGGTGCACGAACGGCTGCCCGGCCCTCATCTGCTCGATCGAGCCGGGGTGGAGCCGATCGAGGTGGGCGAGACCGCGGCGGCGGTAGCGCAGGATCTGCCAGATGCCGAAGGCCCAGAAGAGGTACTGCACGGACAGAGCGAGCTTGAAGTCGCCGAGGTCGTAGGCGTCCATCCCGCCGGGCTGGGCGAGGTCGAGGACCACACCGATCAGGGCCATGGTCAGCAGCGAGGCGGTGAAGCCTCCGACGTTGACCAGCCCGTTGGCCCGCCCGATCGCGTGGGCCGGGGTGAACGAGCGGGCCAGGTCGAAGGCGACCATCGAGGCCGGGCCTCCGCTGGCGGTGGCGAAGGCCATCACGACGACGAGCCACACCGGCGCGGCGCCGGGCCACAGCAGCACGGCCGTCCACGGCACGACCATCGCCATCACGACGCCGATCACGATGAACGAGCGGTAGTAGGGCAGCCGGGCGACCAGCCGGGCCAGCACCAGACCGCTCACGACCGCCCAGGCGGTCATCGCCATCAGCAGCGTGCTCGCCTCGCCCGCGCTCCAGCCGAGGCCCTGGACGAGGAACGGGTAGCCCCACAGCAGCGTGAAGACGGTGGCGCCGAACTGGGAGGTGAAGTGCGACCACATCCCGAGGCGGGTGCCGGGGTTGCCCCAGACCGTACGCACCGACTCGGCGAGCGCGCGCAGCTTGACCGCGACGACCTCGTCGCGGCGGTAGGGCGAGTCCTTCACCAGCAGGAGCACCGCGACCAGCAGCACGACGCCGACGCTCGAGGTGAGCGCGAAGGCGCGGGTCCAGCCGAGCTGGTGGAGCAGGAACGAGAGCGGGCCGGCCGCGACGATCGCGCCGAGCTGGCCGGTGAGCCCGGTGAGCTGGGTGACCAGCGGCGCCTGGCGGACGAGGAACCACACGGTGACCAGGCGGATCACGCTGACGAAGATCATCGCGTCGCCCGCGCCGACCAGGGCGCGAGCGGCCACGGCGGTGGCGAACGAGCTCGCGAAGGCGAACGCCAGCTGGCCGGCCGTCATCAGTGCCAGTCCGGACAGCAGCATGACCCGGGAGCCGAAGCGGTCGAGCAGCACGCCGACCGGCACCTGCATGCCGGCGTAGACGATGAGCTGGAGGACGGTGAACGTCGCCAGGCTGGTGGCGTTGATGCCGAACCGGTCGGCGGCGATGATGCCGGCGACGCCGAGCGAGCTGCGGTGGAAGACCGCGAGCACGTAGACCGCGAGCGCGACGAGCCAGATCACCCAGGCCCGACGCTTCCCGATGTCGTGGACCTGCTCGGGGTTCACTCCTGGTCCGCCCCGGTGCCGAGGGCCGCGGACAGCTCGGCGCGCGACGGCGGGTCGGCGCCCGGTCGCGAGACGTTGATCGCGGCGCCGACGGCGGCGGCCATCACCGCGCCGAGGACGTCGCGGTCGGAGAGGCCGCGGAGGACGGACGCGCCGTCGCGACCGCGTACGCCGAGGGCGAGGAGGGCGTCGACGAGCACGCCGCTGAAGGTGTCGCCGGCACCGACCGTGTCGGCCACCGCGACCGGCACGCCGGGCACCTCGAGCACGGTCCCGTCGGGGCGGACGGCGACCGCGCCGTCGCCGCCGCGGGTGACCACCACCAGGCCGGGGCCCTGCGTGGCCCAGCGGGTCGCGACCGCGACGTGGTCGTCGTCGGGGTGGAGCCAGGCGAGGTCCTCGTCGCTGACCTTCACGACGTCGGAGAGCGTCACCAGCTCCTCGACCCGAGCGACGACGGGTGCGCGGTCGGGGGTGAGGACGGGGCGGGCGTTGGGGTCGAGGGAGACGACCGCGTGGCCGCGGTGGGCGCGCACCGCCTCCAGCACGGCGTCGGCGCCGGGCGCGAGCACGGTGGCGATCGAGCCGACGTGGAGCACGTCGCGCGGCTCGTCGGCCACGGTCGGCAGGTCCCACTCGAGGTCGAAGACATAGCTCGCGGCGCCCTGCTCGTCGAGGGTGACGGTGGCGCTGGACGTACGTCCGCCCGCCGGCGCGTGGGCCTCGACCTCGACGCCGCTCCGCTCGAGCCAGGCGCGCACCAGGCGGCCGCGCTCGTCGTCGCCGAGGACGGTGACCAGGCGGACGTCGCGGTCGAGCCGGCCGAGCGCGATCGCCACGTTGGCCGGGCTGCCGCCGGGCAGGTCGCGCGGGCGGCCGTCGTCGTCGGGCACCACGTCGACGAGCGCCTCGCCGACGACCAGGATGCGGGGCTGCTCGTCGGTCATGGGGACATCATGCCGTCGCCGGGCCGCCGAGGAACCGGGCGGTCCCCGCGGCGAGACCGGGCGCCAGCGGCAGTCGAGGCAGGAGCGTGGCCTGCACCGCGTGGTAGAGGTCGGGCTTGCCCGGCCAGACGGTCGCAGCGGGTCGGTTGGCGGGGTCGAGCTCGTGGCGCCACGAGCCGCGCTCGAGGTCGCGGACGTGGGCGTCGACGTACGCCCACCACTCGGCGTACCGCGCGGCGTACGCCGCCTCGCCGGTGCGGCGGTGGAGCGCGGCCGCGGCGCCGATCGCCTCGGCGACGACCCAGTGGAAGCGCTGGCGCACGACCGGCGTGCCGTCCCAGTCGGTGGTGTAGACGAAGCCGGGCGCACCGTCGGCGGACCACCCGTCCGCGACGGCCCGGTCGAAGAGCAGCCGCGACGTCTCCAGCAGCCCGGAGGGGGCGTCGTCGCCGAGGATGGCCTCGACGTGCAGCAGCAGCCGCGACCACTCCAGGCCGTGCCCGACGGTCGCGCCGAACGGCTTGAAGGGGTCGTCGGGGCGGTCGCGGTTGAGCTCGAGGTCGGGGGTCCAGTCCGGGCCGAAGTGCTCGGGGAGCCGGCCGTCGTACGTCGCGGCGAGGTCGACGGCGAGGCTCGAGAGCCGCGCCGCGCGCTCGTGCCAGACGCGGTCGCCGGTGGCGTCGCCGGCCGCGAGCATCGCCTCGACCGAGTGCATGGCGGAGTTGAGGCCGCGATAGTCGTCGGGTGCGGTCCACGCGCGGTCCCAGGCGTCGAGGACGCGGCCGGTCGGCTCGTCCCAGAAGCGCTGCTCGAAGACGGAGGTGGCCTCGGCGAGCAGGGCCTCTCCCCCGTCGATGCCGGCGGTGGCGGCGGTCGCGCCGGCGAGCACCACGAACGCGTGGGCGTAGCCCGCCTTCTCGGCGTCGACGGGCGAGCCGTCCGGGCCGACGGCGGCGAACCAGCCGCCGTGCTCGTCGTCGCGCAGCACGCCGGTGAGCCCGCGCAGCGCCCCGGCGGCTGTCTCCGCGCTGCCCGCGACCCCGAGCAGCGCGCCGAGGCCGAAGACGTGGACGGTGCGGGCGGTGATCCACGTGTGCACCGGACGCGCGAGGTCGGGGGCACCGCCGTCGTCGAGCCAGGCCGCTCCGCCGAGGGGGTGGACCACGCGGTCGCCGAAGGACAGGAGGCGGCGCAGCTCGGCGTCGAGCCACGCGTCGTCGGGAGGTGCCGTGCTCACCCGGGCAGTCAAGCACCCGCGTGCGGCCCGCACGACCCCCGGACGCACGAGGACCCCCGTCGCACGACGGGGGTCCTCGTCCCTGGATGTCTCCAGTGGCAGGTAGAGGATTCGAACCTCTGTAGGCAATGCCGGCTGATTTACAGTCAGCTCCCTTTGGCCGCTCGGGCAACCTGCCGGGCCGTGCGGAAGAATAGCAAGGCACGGACTTCACCACGAATCGCCGGGGCACCTCCGGGAGGCCCCTCAAGGAGGCAACACACATGGCTGACTCGAGCTTCGACATCGTGAGCAAGCTGGACCGCCAGGAGGTCGACAACGCCCTGAGCCAGGCCGCCCGCGAGATCGCGACCCGCTTCGACTTCAAGGGCACCGGGGCCAGCATCGAGTGGAAGGGCGAGAAGGCGATCGAGATCACCGCGTCCGCCGACGACCGCGCCAGCGCGGTGCTCAGCGTCTTCCAGGACAAGCTGATCAAGCGCAACCAGAGCCTGAAGATCCTCGACGCCTCCGACCCGCGCCAGTCCGGGCAGGTCTCCAAGATCGACATCACGCTCAAGGAGGGCATCACCTCCGAGGACGCCAAGAAGATCTCCAAGCTGATCCGCGACGAGGGCCCCAAGGGCGTCAAGGCGCAGGTGCAGGGCGAGGAGCTGCGGGTGTCGTCGAAGAAGCGCGACGACCTGCAGGCCGTCCAGCAGCTGGTGAAGTCGCAGGACTACGACTTCGCGGTGCAGTTCACCAACTACCGCTGAGACTGCAGGTCAGCGGGGTCGAGAATGCCCTGAGTCCGCACAGGGTCCGCGGAAACCCAGAGAGATGCCGCTGCGGCCCTCGTGCGGTCCTCAGCCTTGGGCCACAGGTGCGAGTACGTGTTGAGGGTGATCGTCGGCGACGAGTGCCCGAGTGCGTGCTGGACCGTCACCACGTCGCAGCCGTCGGCGATCAAGCCGGAGGCGTAGAAGTGGCGCAGGTCGTGCAGGGTGAACTCGTCCATACCGACCTTGCTGCGCACGCCGCGCCAGAGGTTGCCCGCGGAGTTGCGGTTGAGAAGCGTGCCGACGCCGAACAGCCAGCACTCCTCGCCCCACGCGTAGGACGCCTGGACGGACAAAACCTGCACGAGCTCGTCGGTGATGTAGACCGTCCGGGCGGACCCAGCCTTGGGAGGCACGATCTTGGTGTCGGTTCGCGTCTTGCCCTGCACTTGACGCCGCACGCGGATCTCCCTGCGCAGGTAGTCGACGTCGCCGACCTGTAGGCCGGCCGCCTCCCCCAGGCGCAGCCCGGCATAGGCGCACACCGCGACGAAGCCGACAAAGGTCGGATCGTGCGACGACTCGCGGGCGAGCGCGACCTGCTGTGGGGTCGGGATCACCATCGCCACCTCAGCGCGCGGCGCCTTGGGCAGCCTTACGCCGTCGGTGGGCGCCTCTCGGATGACCTTGTCCCGCACGGCCGCGCGGAACGCCATGTGCACGTAGTTGTAACGCATCTTCGTCGTGCTGGGAGCCAGAGTGTCGGCCATCGACTTGACCCACGCCTCGGCGTGCGAACGCAGGATCTGACGCATGGGCAGCGATCCAAACGGAACGGATGCGGCGGCCTGCTGGGCGGCCTCGAGCGTGCCGTCCGCCCATACCTGTCTGGCCGACCAGTCGGCGAACCACTCCGCAAACGTCAGCTTGCCGTGGCGGGGGTCAATCCAGTCGCCGCGAACCATCCCGGCCGTCTCGGCGTCGAGCCACGCCTGCGCGTCGGCCTTCCGGTCGAAGTGCTTGGCGCGCTCCCGCCCGGCGGGGTCGCGGTAGCGCGCGCGGTACTTGCCATTCGGGCGCTTCTTGATGCTAGCCATGAGCACCCGTCTCGTGTCCGGCGATCTCCGTCTTGTGACGGGCGCTCTCGGCCTCCAGGCGGTGCAGAGCGTCAGAAAACTCGGCCTCGGCTTGGGCAAGTTGCTGTTCGGTGGCAGCGGCGACAGCGCGAGCCGAGTTGAGGTGAGTCGTCAAAACCTCGACCCGTCGTGCCTTCTCCCTGGCTTCGGCGCGCGCGGCTTCCAGCGGGCTGGGAGCGCCGCTCTTGGGGAGGAGCGACTCCAGTGATACGCCGAGGATCTGAGCGAGCACCACGAGCTCGTTGAGTCGGATCGGCCGACGGCCCGCCTCGAGCTTCGCCACGGTGGTCTGGTGCATCTCGACGCCACGCGCACTGAGGCGCCGCGCGAGATCTGCCTGCGTCATGCCCACGTCGCCCCGCAGTCGAGCGACCTCTCGGCCAGCGATCTGCTCGGCAGTCAACTCTTCATTCTCCACGCGCACAGACACTACATGCGTCAGGTGCTTGCCAACAGTCCCGGCGGCGATTAACTTGGTAAGCGCAGGAAGCAAGCCACGCCTATGCGCCAGGAGAACGACAGCCATGGAAGCTGCAGATCCCATCCTCCGAATCGAAGCAGTGTCTGAGATGACAGGCGTCCCCGAGGGGACGCTGCGGTACATGCGCAGCAAGAAGATCGGCCCGCGCTCGGCCAAGCTCGGCCGGCGCATCGTCTACCGCAAGTCCGATGTCGAGGCGTGGGTCGAGGCCCAGTTCGCCAAGGCGGTCGGCGAGTGACCGAGCAGGAGCGCCAGTGGGCGCTCTTCCTCGTCCTCAACGGCAAGGGCATGGCTGCCCGCAAGACCACCACCGCGAGCAAGTAGGAGACCCCATGTCCGACCAGAGCACCACCACCGAGACCCCAAAGACCCCCGACTCCGTCAACGAGCTGACCGAGCTGGGCGAGTTCATCCAGAATCACGGCACCACGACCTTCGACGGCGTCATCGGCACCGAGGTCAAGCTCATCGGTCTGTCGCACGAGTCGAGCGAGGACCACTGCTCGGCCAGCCACTACCCCGCGGGCGAGGGCTGGGTCTGCGACGAGTACGAGCGCGGCCTGCACATCGGCATCGCCTGGCTCAAGGACCAGGTCGAGCTCCACGGCGCCCGCGCCGTCGCCGGTGACTGAGGCGGCCGGGTCGAAGTTTCGCACGCGCTACACCGACGCCTTGTGGGCCCAGAACGCGCTCAAGCCCAACGAGCTGCTCGTCGCGCTGGTGTACGCGAAGTACGCCGGCGCCACCGACCCCAGAACGCAGGAGCGCGCGGCCGAGGACATCGCGTGGGTGACCTGGGCCGAGCTCTCGGAGCGCACCAAGATCCGGTCGAAGACGGGACTCAACAACGCCGTCAAAGGCCTCGTCGCCGGCGGCTGGCTCGAGCAGGTCGAGCCCCGACGACAGCACCGCGCGCCTCGCTACCGGCTCACCTTCCCGGCCAACCCAGAGGTACGCGAGACGTACTTCTGCGAGGAGGCGGCGTCGTGATTGCAGAGGTCCGCCTCGTGGACATCTGGCGCTCCCAGAGGTCCGTTTCAAGACCGCCAGAGGTACGCGAGAAGACCGCCAGAGGTACTCGAAACGGACCTGACCCTAAGAAGACCCACCTACCTACACCCCTCGCATCCATCTACCTCAACCACAGGAGCGCGTGATGGCCGAGCCCTACGACCACCCCCGGTTCCCCGGTTGGTTCCGCGTCTGGCTCTACGCCGTCGATCACGAGGACCAACACCTCAGCGGCGGCCAGCTGCGTGAGGCCACCGGCCTCGACCAGCGCACCCTCAGTCGCAGCTTGGACCGTGCACGACGCATGAGCCTGCTCACCCCCGATAGCCACGCCCGCTGGCTCATCCCCCGCCGACTGTCCCCCGATGCCGCCCTCGCCCGTGGACTGGGGCAGGTGCGCGATGCCTCGTGAGTGGTCGGGCCGCGTGGTCACCAACGCTCGCGCCCACATGGCCACCAAGCTGCCGGCACCGTGCGGTCGATGCGGCGTCACCATCGCGGCCGACGCCGACCCGTCCACGTGGATCGTCGGCCACATCCGGTCCCGGGCTGCCTACCCCGAGCTGATGCTCGAGCCCAGCAACTGGCGACACGAGCACGACGCCTGCTCACGCAAGACCGCACAGGCCGCCGTCATCGAGAAGGCGAAGGTCGACGCACTCCGAGCCGCGGGACTCAGCGACGCGGAGATCGAAGCCGTTTTTCCCCACGAGACGGACGCCCAGAAGCCCCCGCTCCTTCCCGCACACACACACGGAGGCCAAGACGAGCCCCTCGTCATCCGTGAGGGCCTCTCGTGGGCAGATCTGTGCCAAGCAGCGCCCGAGTGGCTCAAGCCGTACCTCGTCGTGCCTGGGGATGCGTCCCCGCCGCTGTGGGTCTCGCCGGTCCACGCCGAGTCGGTGGGCTCCTACGGGCCCGAGGCCATCGAGTGGATGGAGTCCAACCTCCGCGAGCGCGGTCGACCGCTGCGGTTTCGCTGGTGGCAGAAGCTCGCGATCGTCCTGCAGCTGCAGCACCGTGAGGACGGCACGCTCCCGTACCGGGTGATCCTCGAGTCGGGCCCGCGACGCATCGGGAAGTCGGTGCGGCTGCGCGGCATGGCGCTGTGGCGCCTGGCGAAGGGCCCGGAGCTCTTCGAGGACGAGCAGCTCGTGCTCCACACCGGCAAGGACCTGGCGATCGTGCGCGAGGTGATGCGCAAGGCGTGGCCGTGGGCCGAGGCGCGCGACGACTGGTCGAGCAAGAAGGGGATGACCGAGCCGCAGGTGGCCTACCGCGAGGTCAACCGCTGGGTCGCCCGCTCGAAGGACTCCACGACCGGCTACGACGCGTGCCTCGCGCTGGTCGACGAGTCGTGGGACGTCCCGCCGGCCAGCATCGACGACGACCTCGAGCCGACGATGCTGGAGCGGGAGTCCCCGCAGCTGCTGCTGACGTCGACGGCGCACCGGCGCGCGACCAGCCTGATGCGCGGGCGCATCATCGACACCCTCGCGGTCGACGACGGCGAGACGCTGCTGCTCGTCTGGGGCGCACCCGTCGGGGCCGACCTCAGCGACCGCGCCGTCTGGCGGGCCGCCTCGCCGCACTGGTCGGCCGACCGCGAGAAGATGATGGAGAGCAAGTACGAGAAGGCGCTGGCCGGCGAGACCGACCCGGAGGCCGACGACCCGGACCCCATCGAGGCGTTCAAGGCGCAGTACCTCAACATGTGGAAGCTCCGTCACACCAAGCGCCTGCGCGGCACGGCGCTCGTCGAGCCCGACGCCTGGGCGGCACGCACCGCCGCGATGCCGGACACCGTGCCGACCGCCGTCGCGGCCGAGTCTTGGTTCGCCGAGGGCATCTCGGTCGCGATCGCTTGGGCCACCACCAAGGAGGGACCCGCGCTCGTGCGTGCCATCGACGTCGAGGACGCCGCGGCCGCGCTCGAGCTCGCCCGGGCGACCGGCTACCGAGGGCCGCTGCTCCTCGGGGCGTCGCTGGCCGACGACCCTGCGTTCCGCACCACGCGCAAGAAGGCGATGAAGGCCCGGGTGGGCGCGGCCGTGCAGGACCTCGACCGGCTGCTCTCCGAGGGCGCGATCCAGCACGACGGCGGCGAGCACCTCACCGGCCAGGTGCTCGAAGTGCGCACGATGCCGGGCGCCGACGGGCCCAGGCTCGTCTCCAACACCCGCGCCGACGCCGTCAAGGCAGTGGCGTGGGCGACCTCTGAGGCTCGTCGCCGCGCTGGCGCCAGCAGTCGCATGGTGCTCCCGTCCAGCGCGTAGGCATGGACCCAAACTGGTAACGACAACCAGTCCCGAAGGCGGAACGATTTCCGCATGGGGTTCTGGTCGCGTGCTCTGGGACTCGACGGTCTGGCGCTCGCCCAGGCCGTCGAGTCTGAGCCCGTCCCCGAAGCCTTCGCCGTCGATGCCTCGTCGATCGACCCGGCGGTGTTCGGCATCGCCTCCTACGAGAGCCCGACCGCCCCCGCTCCCCGCATCGACCGCCGCAGCGCCATCCAGGTGCCGGCGGTCAAGCGCGTGCGGGACCTCATCGCCGGGACGATCGGCGGCCTGCCGCTCGACTGCTACAACGCACAGCGCGAGCAAGTCGTCAGCAGCCTCTTCGACCAGCCCGAGAAGCACCGCCCCCGCTCGGTGACGATGACCCAGACCGTCGAGGACCTCCTCTTCGAGGGCATCGCCTGGTGGCGAATCGTCGAGACGGGCTGGCAGGGCTACCCGACCTTCGTCAAGGTGCTCAAGCCGCGCGAGGTCAGCGTCGATGAGGAACAGGGCAAGGTCTACGTCAACGGCAAGCATGTCCCGGACTCCGAGCTCATCCGCTTCGATTCCCCCAACGACCCGCTCCTCGTCGCCGGCGCCCGCGCGATCCGCACCTGCCTGCGACTCGACGTCGCAGCCGGCAAGTACGCCGACGGCACTCCGCCCATCGACTGGTTCGAGTCCGACGACCCGGTCGACGACCCCACCCAGCTCGTCAACGACTGGGCCGAGGCGCGGCGCGCCAACACGACCGGCTTCGTGCCCTGGGGTGTGCGCTACAAGCGCGACGGCTGGTCGCCCGAGCAGCTGCAGATGGCCGACGCCCGCCAGCACGCCGTCGTGCAGATCGCCAACGTCGCAGGCGTCGACTCCGAAGCGCTGAACGTCTCCACAACCTCGCGGACCTACTTCAACGCCGAGCACAAGCGCAAGGAGCTCGTCGACTTCACGCTCGGTGGCTACCTGATCGCCATCGAGGGCCGCCTGTCGATGAACGACGTCACGCCCCGCGGGCACTACGCCAAGCACAACCTCGACGCCTTCCTGCGCTCGGACACCAAGACCCGCATGGAGACCTACGAGATCGGCCTGCGCGTCGGCGCCTACACCGGCCCCGAGATCCGCGAGGCCGAGGACAAGCCCGCCGTCGAGCTCCCGCGGCCGGCAGCCGTCCGCGCACTCCCCGCTCCCCAGGAGGCCGCATCGTGACCGAGACCATGACCTTCGACGTCATCCCCGCCGGCACCGTCTTCTCCGTCGACACCGAGCAGCGGATCATCCGCGGCCGCGCCATCCCCTACGGCGTCGTCGGCACCAAGAACGGGCGGCAGTTCCAGTTCTCCAAGGGCACCATCCGCGCCAAGGACGGCATGAAGGTCAAGGGCTGGGCCCTGCACGACCAGGCCCACGCCTACGGCGTCGTCACCGAGTGGGACGACACCGACGAGGGCCTCGACGTCGCCATCAAGGCCGCGAAGACCCCCGAGGGCGACCGCGCACTCGCGCAGGCCGACAGCGGCGTGTGGGACGGCTTCTCCATCGGCCCCAGCGAGGGCGCCAAGTACCAGCTCAAGGGCGGCGTCTACCACGCCGTCGACATCCCCATCCACGAGATCAGCCTCACGCCCGCACCGGTCTTCGGTGGGGCGCGAGTCCAGAGCGTCAGCTTCGACGCCATCAACCCAGGAGGAAGCACCGTGTCTGACACCACCACGGCGGAGGCCGAGACCACCACCGAGGTGGCCACGGACTTCTCTGCGATCAGCGACGCCATCACCAAGGGCTTCGAGGGACTGCAGTTCCCCCAGCGCGAGACCGTCTCGGCCACCGCGGGCGGCACCGGCCAGGTCACCGAGGAGCTGCCCTACCGCTTCGACGGCGTCGCGGGTTCCCACTCCTTCACCCAGGACATCAAGGACGCCTACACCTCCGGCGACTCCGAGGCGCGCCAGCGCATCGAGACGTTCATGGACGAGGCCTTCGCGGTCACCACCGGCAACGTCGCCACCCTCAACCCCACCCAGAACCGGCCCGAGCTCTACGTGCCGAACCTGTCCTACACCCGGCCGCTCTACGACCTGGTGAGCAAGGGCTCGATCGACGACAAGACGCCCTTCACGGTGCCCCGGTTCTCCTCGGCAGCCGGCCTGGTCGGCGACCACGCCGAGGGAGTCGAGCCCACGCCGGGCTCGTTCGCGGCCACCAACCAGACGATCTCGCCGGCCCCGGTCTCGGGCAAGATCGAGATCAACCGCGAGGTCTGGGACCAGGGCGGCAGCCCGCAGGCCGACGGGATCATCTGGGGCGAGATGCTCAACGCCTACTACGAGGCGGTCGAGGCCAAGATCGCTGCGCGTCTCAAGACCACCGCGACGGCCGAGCTCAACCTCGCCGGCGCCGTCGACGCCCCGCTGGTCGCGTCCCTGACCAACTACTTCGCCGGACTGCAGTTCGTCCGCGGCGGCAACCGCTTCACCGCGATGGCCGCGGACGCCAAGCTCTTCCCGGCGCTGGTCGCCGCGAAGGACAGCGCCGGCCGCAACCTCCTGCCGGTGCTCGGCCCCGCCAACGCGCAGGGCACGGTCGACGGCACCTTCGACCGGATCCAGCTGGGCAACCAGACCGTGCGCGCGGCGTGGGCCCTCGCACAGGGCACCAACACGATGAGCTTCAACTTCGTGCCGTCCTCGGTGTGGTGCTGGACCTCGACCCCGAAGCGCTTCACCTTCGAGTACCAGGTCAAGTCCATCGACATGGCGATCTGGGGCTACGTCGGCACCGCGATCCTGCGCGACTCCGACGTCAAGCCCATCGACTACGACACCGCGGACGCCTGATGGCTCGCCGCAAGGTCAAGTCCGACGCCGAGCTCGCCGGCGCCGAGATCGAGCAGCCGAAGACCGACGCCGAGCTGGCCGAGACCGCGGACAAGGAGCCCGACCCGCCCGTCTATGACGAGCGCGGGAACGTCCGCCCCCGCGGCACCGAGGGCGCCCGGCCGATGTCCTACGCGGAGCGCGTCGAGATCGCCCGCCGCATCGCAGCGGGCGAGGACCTCGACCCGCAGCCCAAGCGCCCTCGCACGTCCCGCAAGAGCTGACGAAGGGAGGCCGTCATGCTTTCACCGAGCCTGGACGACGTGGCGGACTACCTCGCCTCAGCCGGACTGCCGGTTCCCGATGCGGCCGTCATCCTGGAGGTGCTCGCCGCGGAGAAGGCCGCCCAGGCGCGCGTCGTCAATGTCCCAGCCGACGACGCCGCTTGGCCTGCCGACCTCGTCGAGGCGCTGTGCCGCCGCGTGGCGCACAACCTCGCGGTCCGTCCGCTGGCCCTCGGCTTCAAGGTGGAGCTGTCCGACACCACGGGCGTCAGCAACACCGTCGGCGGCACGGACGCCGAGGTGCGCCGCCTCGAGCTGCCCATGCGGAAGCGTCCGGTGGCCTGATGGCCGCCCGCGCGGACATCGCGGCCGCCGCCTCGACCGTCGTCGGGCTCGACATCGCCGCCGAGTACCGCCAGAGCCTGCAGCCCTTCACCGGCTTCGTGAAGTGGAACGGTCTCAACCGCGACGACAGCGGCCTCGGGTGGATCGACACCTGGCAGGTCTGGGTTGCGCTCCCGCAGGACGTGAAGGCCGCCGAACAGTGGATCGCGACCCACCTGCGCGACCTGCTGGTCGCACTCGCCGACGAGCTCTACGTCACCACCGCCACCCCCGCGGACCTCGTGCTCGAGGGCGGCTCCACCAACGGACTCATCATCGAAGGCGCCCGAGGCGTCTGACCCAGACAGGAGAAGCACCATGGCAGCACTCGGGACACGGTTCCTGAAGATCAAGGTGGGGACGACCGAGTACACCTCCACCGTCAGCGAGGCCGCGGTCGGGTCCGACCCGGCCGACTCGGACTTCACGTCCTACGCAGATGCCGCGGCCGGCGGCGCCCGCGAGTGGTACCTGCGCTTCAAGGCGGCCCAGGACATGGCCACCGGCTCTCTGTGGCGCTACCTGTGGGACAACCCCGGCACCAGCGTCGCCGTCAAGGTCAACCCCTACGGCAACGCCACCGCGACCGCCACCGAGCCGCACTACTCCGGCAACGTCACCGTGATCATGCCGGACGGCGACATCATCGGCGGAGCAGCCAACCCGTCGACCACGGCCAAGCAGACCTTCGAGTGCCGCTGGGTCTTCGCTGCCAAGCCCACCGAGTCCACCTCGGGGACGTTCTGATGACCGCCCCGAAGCGTGAGGTCGGCCAGGACGTCGAGGTTCCCGAGCGCACTGAGGTGGAGCGCCCGGACGGCTCGCGAGTGACCGTCTCCGGCGGCCTCTACGTCTTCGACGTCCCCGGCGCCCACGTCATCGACGGGAAGAAGCACGAGGTCGTCTGATGGGCGTCTACGTCGAGGGCCTGCGCGAGACGACTCGCGCCCTGGAGAAGGCCGGTATCGACGTCGAAGAGCTCAAGGACGCCATGGCCGCCGTGGCGGCCGAAGCCGCCGACGTCATGCAGGGCTACGTCCCCGTCGGACGCACCGGCAACCTGCGCGCCTCCGTCCGAGGCAACCGCGCCAAGGGCCGAGCCATCGTCACGGCCGGCAAGGCCCGTGTTCCCTACGCCGGCCCCATCCAGTACGGGTGGGCGCGGCGCAACATCAAGCCCGCCAAGTTCGTCGAGCGCACCGACGCGGTCATGGACGACCGGGCGCCCCAGATCCTCGAGCAGGGCTGGGCCGACATCGCCACCAGGAACGGACTCGCATGAGCACCCAGACCCCCAACGACATGTTCGAGAGCCTCACCGGCTTCGACGAGATCGCGATCGCCGCGCACTTCGGCGACAAGATCACCAACCTCCACGCCGACCCGTTCGCATTCCTGCGCGCCCTGGCGTTCGTCGACTTCCGCCGCGGCGGCCAGAACGACAAGGACGCCTACCAGTCCGCCATGGCCCTCACCATCTCGGCCACCCAGAACTACTTCACCGAGGACGAGACCGAGGACGAGGCGGGAAAAGAGCCCTCCGCCTGACCCACGAGGAGATGGCGCACTTCGTCCTCGCGACCGGTGTGCAGCCATCGGAGTGGAAGGCGATGAGCAGGGCCGAGCGGCAGGCGTTCCGACCGGCATCGGAACGGATTCAACACGAGATGAAGGGCAGGTAGGACTGTGGCAGCACGACCGGTGAAGATCGCGTTCCTCGCAGACACCGCCGACCTGCGCTCCAGCCTCGCCCAGGCCGAGACCGCCATGGACTCCGCCGCCACCCAGGCCAAGAGCTCAGGCGACCGCATCGACGCCGCGTTCTCCTCCACCGCCTCCGCAGCCGACGCCACCGCCTCTGCCACCTCGCAGGCCGCTGGAGGTCTCGGCGACGTCGCCGGCGCGCTCGAGGCCACCGGGCTCATCAGCGAGGGCACGGCCCAGTCCCTCGCGGTCGTCGAGGCGTCCATCATGGGCGCGACCGGTGCCGCTGACCTGATGAACCTCGCCACCGAGAAGATCCCCGGCCTCCAGAAGGCCGCCACCGTCGCCACCAACGGCCTCGCAGCGGCCAAGCGAGCCCTCGGCGTCGCCGTCCGGTTCGCCCTCGGACCCATTGGCCTCATCATCGCCGGAGCCGCCCTGCTCGCCACCGGCCTGGTGCTGCTCTACAAGAAGAACGAGACGTTCCGCGAGATCGTCGACGCCGTCTGGTCGAGAGCGAAGGCGGTCATCGGCAACGTCGTCACCTGGTTCACCGACACCGCCGGCCCCGCGATCAAGAACGCCATCACCACCCTGAACGAGAAGTGGGGCGCCATCCGCGAGAAGGTCGGCGAGGTCGTCGGCTCCTACTCCGCCAACGGCGGGGGCGTGCTCGGCAAGCTGCACGGCATGGTCGAGACCATCACCGGCCTCGGCTCCAAGATCACCTCCGCCGCCTCCGGCATGTGGAACGGCATCGGAGAGTCCTTCAAGGGCGTCATCAACAAGATGATCGGCTGGTGGAACAACCTCTCGTTCTCCGTCGACATCCCGGACAAGATCCCCGGCCTGCCCGACTCCTTCACCATCAGCACGCCCAACATTCCCTATCTCGCCGACGGCGGCATCGTCACCCGCGCCACCCTCGCCGTCGTCGGTGAGGCGGGCCCCGAGGCCGTCATCCCGCTCGACCGCCTCGGCGGCATGGGCCAATCGATGCACATCACCCTCGAGCTGACCGCCCAGCAGCTCACCGACCTCATGCTTGGCCGCCGCCTCACCGCCGCTCAGGACGCGTTCGTCGGCACGGGTGGCAGGCGGACCGCGTGAGCACGCCCCAGGTCTTCAAGACCGTCGACGTGCTCCGCCTCGAGGTCGAACGCGACCCCGGGGCCGGGGAGTACCGCAACCTCATCCCCAACCCGTCCGGCCAGCTCGGCGGATGGGGGTGGGTCACCCCCGTCGCGCACTCCGTCCTGGTCGCCGCCAACGACGCCGCCACCGGCAACGCACCCGGCCTGAAGTACATCACCGGCACCACCATCAGCCCGGCGTCCAACTACTTCTACACCGAACCCCAGCCCTTCACCGCCGGCCGCTGGGCACGCGCACGCTGGTACATCGGCACCTCGCCCTACGGCTACCACCGCGCCTCGATCTACTGGTACAACGCCTCGCGGACCTTCATCTCCTCGGACCTCCTTGGCGCCTACACCAACTCCAACGCCACGGCGATCAGCTCGGCGCGCCAGGCGCCCGCCGGCACCGCCTACGCGGCCCTCGTCTTCGAGGTCGGAGGCGCCGCGGGCACCTACCCCTACACCGGGGGCGGAGCCGAGATGGGGCTGCGCGACGTCACCCTCGTCAGCGCGGCCACCAGTACCGAGGCCAACACGATCACCTGGGCCAGCGTCTCCGCCGATGGCTACTGGACCAACATCCTCGGCCCCACTCACGAGATCGAGATCGAGCGTGCGGCCCTCGACCTCGGCACGCTCGAGGCCGTCGTGCTCGACTCGAGCATCGACCCCGCCACCGCGTCCCTGCTGCGTCCCGGCCGACGAGTGCGCGTCACGGCCCTCAACTCCACCACCGGCGTGTGGGAGTCGCTGTTTCCCGGTGAGCTCCTCACGGCAGACGTCACCTATGACCTGAAGCGCAAGCGCCCCGCCGACCCCAAGCACGCCCGGATCAGCCTCTCCGCGGTCGACGTCACCAAGAACATGGCCCAGGCAGCACGACCCGAAGGCGTCGGCACCATCCGCGACCTCCCGTTCGTGCTTGAGGGCGCCGGCGTGCCGTGGAACGCCGACGGCAACACCAACCAGGTCGCCACGGCCACCCTCGCCTCCACCAACGACAACGCGACCGCCATCGATCAGGTGTCCCTCACTCGCGACACTGCCCGCGGCTACGCCTGGGTCGACCGCAAGGGCGTCCTCAACGCGTTCTCCAGCCTCGGCGACCCCGACGTCCAGCTCGTCCCCAACTCGTCGTTCGAGACCAACATCGCCGGGTGGCGCACCCAGTGGGTCGGCGCGGCCGCCACCTTCACCTGGAGCAACCTCGCCGCGTCCGTCGGCAACTACTCCCTCCAGATGCGGGCCAACGCCAACGCGCTCACCACGAACATGCGCATCGAGAGCCAGGACGCCACCGGCACCCTCGCGTCCAAGATTCCCGTCCAGGCGGGCGTGCCCTACCTAGCGAAGGCCGACCTCTACTCACCCGTGACGTCACGCAAGGCGCCCGTGTACGTCGACTGGTACAACGCCGCCAACACCTACATCGGCACCTCGGGCGACGACTGGAACATCGGCACGCCCTCGACGGTGAACACGTGGAAGACGATCGAGCGCCCGGTCGTAGCTCCGGCCGGCGCCGTCGCCGCCGTGATGACCGTCGCCGTCATCACCGAGGGCGCGGTGAAGATGGCGGCCAACGAACAGCACTACGTCGACAACGTGTCCCTCCGCGCCGCGTCACCCCTGATGCTCGTCGACGAGTCTGCCTACGCCGACATCGATCTCGGGTTCGACATGGACGCGTGCATCAACTCGATCGACTACAAGTGGCTCGTCAACAACACGTTCACCGGTACCACCGACGAATACCACCTCACCGGCTACGAGGACGCCGCCTCGATCGCCCAATGGGGTCGTCACCACAAGACGTTCACCATCCACGGCAGCAACGCCGACGCGGCCGCCCACGCCGCAGACGTGTTCGCACGCAACGCCCAACCGGCCATCCGCCCCGACGGCGTCCGGTTCGTCGCCATGAAGACCACAGCCGACGTCACCGCCAAGGCGTTCGTCGACCTCTACGACCTGCACAAGGTCGTGAACACCGCGAAGGGCATCAACGCCAAGGCGCGCGTCACCACCGTCCGGCACACCATCGAGCCCGACCGGTGGATCGTCAGCGTCGACTACGCCAACCCCACCGCCGTCGCCGCACCCCAGCTCCTCCCGCCCGTGCAGACCGGCGACCCCGCCGGCCCGCCGTTCCTCGAAGCCGTCTACACACCCGCCACCGCTTCTGTCAGCGCCACGTGGGTAGCCCTCAACTCCTGGACGGTCATCGAGTCCAGCCAGATCGCCGTCAGCGGCTCCACCATCACCGTCGCCCGTCCCGGTCGCTACCGGATCAAGGCGACTTTGGTCTACGACGCCACTGGCACCGCCGGCACCGTCCGGGGCGGGCGGCTCAACATCGGCGGCACGCCGATGCCGTACCAGACCAGCCCCGGCTACGGCACCAGCGCGTTCGCCTCCGTCGAGGTCGACCACACCAAGCGCCTCGCCGCCGGCGCCACCCTCGCGCTCGAGGCCTACGCCGGCGCCACCGTCAACCTCCTCGGCGGCACCTCCGGCTACGGCAACACCCGCATCGAGATCCAGTTCCTAGGAGACTGACATGAGCCTGATCGCCGAGACCGCCACCCTCGCCCACGGCTTCACCATGGCCGACGTCGAGAAGCTGACCCGTCGCTCGCTCTTCCTCGCGCGTCCGAGCAGCGCACTGACGCACTCTGAGCGGCACGAGACTGCGTGGTTCCGCATCGTCGAGCTGATCTACTCCTCGGCGGACCGGCCCGAGGAGTACGACCTCGCTCGCGCCGGCGCCGACGCCGTCCATCGAGCCGTGCAGGATACGTGGCGATTCAACGGCCGCGACCCTCGCGAGCGCCGGGCGATGCCGGCCTTTGAGCGCTACTGGGTGAACATCCGATCGAACGAGGACTTCACCGACGGCATCGCCGAGCGCCTGTCGCTCCCCGCGGTGCTCAGTAGCCTCACGCCCCTCGAGTACGAAGCGGTCGCGGCCCTCGCGGCTCACGGCTCGAGCGTCGCCGCCGCACGAGCTCTGGGCGTCACATCTCGGGCCTTCGGCAAGCGAGTCGCCAAGGCCAGGGCCAAGATCCTCCCCCTCTGGTATGCCCCGGAGACCGCACGGGCAACGACCACCCGCAAGCGTCCTGACACTGAGCACTGCACGGTCGGCCACGACCTTGGCGAGCACGGGCGAGTGACCCCCAGCGGGTACACCGTGTGTCGCCGCTGCGAGCGCAACGAGAAGCGCAGGGCGAACGCTCGGACCCGTTAGGAACCGGAGACGCTGCTAGCTACTGGGCGTACACAAAGCCCTGGAATGGATACTCGGAGGTCGGCCGGAGCTCGTAGCGATGGTCCTCGTCTCCAAGTGCCACCAGCACGGTCGCGCCCCTCAGCGCGAGCTCGCCGTTGTATGGCGCCGCAATGCTGATGTTTCCCCCGTCCAGCGGCCCGCCCAAGCAGGGGCCCTGCACTGCCATCTGCGGAGTGTCGTCGCTCATGCCGTTGACACTAGCCTTTGTCCTGGTGCTCGCACAGCCGCCCGAACATCCACGCCTCGAGGCAGTCGCGGTGGATCCGCCAGCGGCCCTTCGGCTTGCGCTGGATGCCGTGCAGTTCGCCGGACTCGACGACCTTCAGGATCGTGTCTCGATGGCGGTCAGCCACCGCGGCGGCGGTCGTCGTGGTGTGCCAGATGCGGTCGCTCATGCACGCAGCCTGACCTACGCGCACCCGAGAGTGCGCTCGAAGGCGGTCATGTCGACGCTCTCGCCGGCCCACTCCCACAGCACCAGGCGTCCGGGCTTGGAGCGCGTCACGATCCCGGCCCGGAGCATCCTGTCGAGCTCGCTGCGCACCGTCTCAGTCGCACACCCGGGTCGACGCGTCCACAAATCGAGTCCGTCGCCCAGGCACTCGTAGTGGATCGCGCCCATGCTGTCCATCCGATCGCGGCCGAGCTCGCTCTCGCAGCACCCGTAGTAGCCGGACTGACAGCCCTCGACGAACGTGAAGGCGAGGAGGTGCCCCAGGTCGACGATCGACATCGGAGCCGGCGCGTCCCGCAGGATCGCGGCGACCTGGTCGCCGAGGTGAAGGCGCTCCATGCTGCGCCGCCTCACGACCGAGCCTCGAGCCACTCGGCGGCGGCGACAAGGTCGGCCGCGCTCCGCCGAAGCTCAGCTGCGAGGCCTCTCGGCGTGTCCTCGTACATCTCCATGCTGATCACCTCGGCGTACCACTGCCGGTCGAGGCCACCTGCTCGGTCGGCGTTGGGGAACCAGCTCAGGTGCAGGCTCGCCGGGGAGGGCGCATAGTGGATCCGGTTGGGCGTCTCGGCGGGGTCGTGGCCCGGCGGAAGCGTGCACCACTCGGGGCAGTCTGCGGAGATTACGGATGCCGGCGCGGTCGCCGGCTGCGATGATGTAGCCATGGTTCGGTGCCTCCTTGGGGCATCGGTTCCTAGGCCCTGGCCGGTGTTCCAGCACCGGTCGGGGCCGCTTGCATGTTGACAAGACGCTAGACCTTGCCCTTGCAGTTTGGCAAGAGGTACCGTCCGACGCATGCCAGAACACCTCATGGGTGCGACTGAGATCGCTGCCCTACTCGACGTCACCCGCCAGCGCGTCCAGCAGCTCGCCAAGACCGACGGCTTCCCGAGGCCCTATGACGTGCTCGCCATGGGTCAGATCTGGCTGCGCTCCGACATTGAGACGTGGGCCCGCGAGACCGGCCGCATCGAGTGACCGGTCGTGGCCCGTACTACCTGGTCGCCGAGGCCGCCGAGCGGATGCGCGTGTCCGAAGACACCATCCGCGAGGCGGTCCGCAGCGGACGGATGCGAGCGAAGCGACTCAGCGAATCACCACGGTCACCATTTCTCATCCGCGAGGCTGCACTGGATGAGTGGTACGACGGCCTTCCCGACGCTGACGAGGAGATGGTCTATGCGATGCCGAAGCGCACGCCGCTGAGCGAGGCGAGGAAGAAGCGCCGGTAGGACCCAGTCCGCAGCGAGTCCGCAAGAGGTCCAGTCGCGACTATCCGCGACCAACTGCACCAACGTCTCCGGTGCAGGTCAGAGGCGTGTAGCCAACGCACCCGTCCACGTCCCTCACTCGATGCGCGATTCACCAACTACCGCTGAGCCGCACCGCTGGACCCCACGCTCACCGACGCCGACCCGGCGCCGCCGACCTACCTCGCGAGGACCGTCGTCAGGTAGGACACCGCGGCGACCGGGTCGTGCGGCATCAGGTGGGCGTGCAGCGACTCGGCGACGTTCTGCGACGCGCCGCGGCCGGCGACGAACACCGGGTGCTCGACCGCGAGCCGCGAGATGGCGGTCGACTCCGCGGTGAACGCGGTGTCGCGGGTGGCGGCCAGCACCACGGCGTCGGCCCGAGCGGCCCGGGCGGCCGCGACGATCGCGGGCATCGGGGTGTCCGCGCCGAGGTAGCGCGTACGGGCGCCGCCCTCGCCGAGCAGCAGCGAGAAGCTCAGCAGGACCAGGTCGTGGCGCTCCCCCGGCGGGCAGGCGAGCAGCACCACCGGGCCGTCGGTCACGGCTCCCTCGGGCGTGGGCCGGCCCGCGAACGCCCAGAGCCAGCGGCGCAGCAGGTTGCTGACGAAGTGCTCGTGGGCGACGGACAGCCGGCCCTCCTCCCAGCGGTCGCCCAGCTCCTCGAGGAACGGCAGGACCACCGTGGTGATGGCGTCGGCGAGCGAACGCTGCCACAGCATGTCGGCGAGGGTGGTGTCGGCGACCTCGCCGTCATAGGTCTCGACCGCGGCCCAGAGCCGCTCGGTGGCGGCGGTCGCCGGGGCGGCGGGAGCGGTGGTCACCAACGCACCCTAGTGGGTGCTGCCTGAGGGCAGCACCCACTTCGGGATGGGGCGTCGGTCACCCGACCGCGTGCATCGACGGCACGACGGCCGCCCCGGGAGCCGCGGTGACCCACACCGTGCTGCCCTCCTCGAGCGCCAGCGAACGGGCCTCGGCGCGGGAGAGCACGACGTGCACGTCGTCGCCGGCCACGGTCAGCACGTTGAGCCGGACCTCGAAGCCCACCTTGAGCAGGCGCGAGACGGTGCCCTCGGTGGAGCCGGCGAGGACCGGGGTCGTCGACACGTCGACGTCGTGCGGGCGCAGGGCCACGCCGCCGAGCTGGGTCACGTCGCCCAGGAACGACATCACGAAGTCGTTGGCCGGCGTCTCGTAGAGCTCGTCGGGGGTGCCGACCTGCTCGACGCGCCCCTCGTTGATCACCACGATCTCGTCGGCGACCTCCATCGCCTCCTCCTGGTCGTGGGTCACGAACACGGTCGTCACCGGGACCTCGTCGTGGAGGCGTCGCAGCCAGTCGCGCAGCTCCTTGCGGACCTTGGCGTCGAGCGCGCCGAACGGCTCGTCGAGCAGCAGCACGCTCGGCTCGACGGCGAGCGCACGGGCGAGGGCCATGCGCTGGCGCTGGCCGCCGGAGAGCTGCGACGGCATCCGGTGCCCGAACTGCGAGAGGTGCACGAGCTTGAGCAGCTCGTCGACCCGCTCGGCGACCTGCGCCTTGGGCTTCTTGCGGATCTCCAGGCCGAACGCGACGTTCTTCGCCACGGTCATGTGCTTGAACACCGCGTAGTGCTGGAAGACGAAGCCGACGTTGCGCTTCTGCGGAGGCAGGTGCGTGGCCTCCGTGCCCTCGATGGACACCGTGCCGGAGTCGGCGGAGTCGAGCCCGGCGATGATGCGCAGCAGGGTCGACTTGCCGCCACCGGACGGCCCGAGCAGGGCGGTGAGCTGCCCGGAGGGCAGCGAGACGCTGACGTCGTCGAGGGCGACGAAGTCACCGAACCTCTTGTTCAGGTTGCGGACCTCGATGCTCACTTCTTCTCCTTGATCGGTTCGTGGTGCGACGCCTCGCTGGGTCGCAGGATCGCGACGACGACCAGGCACAGGACGGACGCCACGACGAGGAGGAGCGACACCGAGTAGGCGACGTCCTCGTGGAAGTTCTGGTACTCGCGCTGCACGAGGAGGGTGGCGGTCTCCATGTCGCCGATGCTGCGACCGGCGACGATCTTGACCGCGCCGAACTCGCCCAGCGAGCGGGCCAGGCTCAGCACCACGCCGTAGACGATCGCCCACTTGATGCCGGGCAGGGTGACCCGCCAGAAGGTCTGCACGCCGTTGGCGCCCAGGCTGCGGGCGGCCTGCTCCTGCTCGTCGCCGAGCTCCTCGAGGACCGGGACGACCTCGCGGATGATCAGCGGCAGGACCACGAAGCAGGTGGCCATGATGATGCCGGGCGTGGCGAACACGATGTCGATGCCCCGCTCGTGCAGGCCCTCCCCGAGCCAGCCGTAGCGCGGGTTGTAGACCAGCACGAGCGCCAGGCCGACGACGACCGGCGAGACCGACAGCGGCAGGTCGATCAGCGCCGACAGCACCCGCTTGCCGGGGAACTCGTAGCGCACGAGCAGCAGCGACATGCCGACACCGAAGACCAGGTTGATCGCCACGGCGATGACCGAGACCCGCAGCGTCAGCCACAGGGCGTGGGTGACGTCGGGGTCGGACAGCGCGCGCTCCATGCCGCCGAAGCCGTCGGCGAAGGTGTTCTTCGCGATCAGGCCGGTCGGCCACGCGATCAGCAGGAAGAGGTACGCCACGACGACCAGCCGCAGCACCCATGTGAGGGTCCGGGAGCGGTTTCCCACCGCGGAGCTCACGCTAGCCACGGCGGGCCAGCCTTCGCTGGGTCACGTCGAGGACCACGATCGCGAGCAGGGCGACCAGCAGCATGATCGTCGCCAGGGCGGCGGCCGCCGGACGGTTGCCGCCCTCGAGCAGGGAGGCCATGCGGTAGGACGTCACCTCGGTGCGGTTGGGCAGGTTGCCCGACAGCAGCACCAGGGAGCCGTACTCGCTGATGCCGCGCGCGAACGAGAGGGCGGCGCCGGCGAAGATCGCGGGGACGAGCGTGGGGATCACGATCCGGCGCAGCACCGTGAAGCGGCTGGCGCCCAGGGACGCGGCGGCGTCCTCGACGTCGGTCTCCATCTCCTCCAGCACGGGCTGGACCGTGCGGACGATGAAGGGCAGCGTGACGAAGGCGATCGCGAGGAACACGGCCTTGCGGGTGTTCTCGAACTCGACGCCGAGCGGGCCCTGGCTGCCGTAGAGGGCGAGCAGGACGAGGCCGGCGACGATCGTGGGCATCGCGAAGGGGATGTCGATGACCAGGTCGAGGACGCGCTTGCCCCAGAAGCGGTCACGGACCAGCACCCAGGCGATGAGCGTGCCCATCACCATGTTGATGACGGTCGTGAGGGCCGCGACGCCGATGGTCAGCTGGAGGGCGTTGACCGTCTGGCTGTTCGTCAGCGCGGCCTTGTAGGTGCCCCACCCGCCGCCGGAGGCCTCGACGACCACGGCGGAGAGGGGGATCAGGACGAGGAGGCTGAACCAGAGCAGCCCGACCCCCAGGCCGAGACTGGCGCTCGCGTTCAGCGCACCCGGCCGGGCCGACCGGCGCGTGCGCGCCGGCCGGCCGGCCGTGAGGGTCGTGGTGGCCACGATCAGCCGCCCACCCCGGAGCCGGACTGGATCTCGGTGATGATGCCGAGGGTGTTGCCGTCCTCGCCGTCGCCGAAGAACTTGTCGTTGGCCTCGCCCCAGCCGTTGAAGTCACCGTCGATGGTGAGCTCGGTGGCGGGCTCGGGGAAGGCGTTCGCGGGGTCGAGGGCACCCTCGACGTCCACGGCGCCGACGTCCACCAGCGGGCGGAAGCCGAAGCCGGCGTAGAGCTTCTGGCCCTCCTCCGAGCGCTGGAAGTCCAGGAAGTCCTGGGCCTGTGACGGGGCGTCCTCGGTCACCGCGCACGGGTTCTCGATGAGCAGCGTGGTGTCGGGGACGACGTAGTCGAAGTCCTCGCCGTTCTGGCGGGCCAGGATGGCCTCGTTCTCGTAGGACAGCAGGACGTCGCCCTGGCCCTGGGTGAACGCGGTGGTGGCGTCACGACCGGAGTCCGGGAGCGCCGAGACGTGGTCGAAGAAGTCCTTCATGTAGGACGCGGCGTCGTCCTCGCTGCCACCGTCGGCGATGACCGAGCCGTAGGCGGCGAGCAGGTTCCACTTGGCCGAGCCCGACGAGGCCGGGTTGGGCGTGACGATCGAGATGTCGTCCTTGACCAGGTCGTCCCAGCTGTCGATCTTCTTCGGGTTGCCCTTCGGCACGACCATCACGACGACCGACTGGGTGCAGATCCCGTTGGTGTCGTTGTCCTTCCAGTCGTCCGCGACGATGCCGGCGTCGACCAGGCGGGTCATGTCGGGCTCGAGGGAGAAGTGGACCAGGTCGGCGTCCTGGCCGTCGGCCACGCCGCGGCTCATGTCGCCCGACGCACCGTAGGCGGGGCCGTCGAAGGTGACGTCCTTGCCGGCGTCGGTCTTCTCGAACGCGGCGAACGCGGCGTCGTTGGGGGTCTCCATGACGGAGAAGCCCACGAGGGAGAGGTTGGTCCCGCCCTCGCCGTCTCCCGAATCCGCGTCAGCGGAGCAGGAGGAGAGAGCCAACGCTCCGGCGATGGCGACCGCTACGGCGGCACGTGAACGGATCTGCATGGGGGGTACTCGACTTTCGTGATCGGTGAGCAATGTCGAGCAACATACATGACTTTATTGACGTCAGTGACATTGTCTGGACCGATCTGGCGTGTCGCGCGTCACGACGACGCGCCGGGGGTGGTGTCCCACCCCCGGCGCGCGCCGGACCGCCCTCCCGAGGGGCGCGCCCGGATCAGCCGGCCAGGCCGCTGCTCACCGCGGAGATCAGCTCACCGTTGGACGTGTCGCCGGACAGCTCCCAGAAGAAGGCGCCGGCGAGTCCCTGCTGCGTGGCCCAGGCCATCTTGGACGCGATCGTCGCCGGGGTGTCGTAGCTCCACCACTGGTCGCCACACCTGGCGTAGGCCGTGCCGCCGACGGTCCCGGTGGCGGGGCACCGCTGCTTGAGCACCTTGTAGTCCTCGATGCCCTGCTCGTAGGTGCCGGGCGCAGGCCCGGTGGCCGAGCCCCCGGGCGCGGACTGCGTGACGCCCGACCAGCCGCGGCCGTAGAACCCGAGGCCCAGTAGCAGCTTGGAGGACGGGATGCCGAGCGACTGCAGTTTCGCGATCGCGGTGCTCGCGTCGAAGCCCTGCGTCGGGATGCCGGCGTACGACGTCAGCGGCGAGTGCGGGGCGGTCGGGCCCTGGGCGTTGAAGGCGCCGAAGTAGTCGTAGGTCATCGGCATGTACCAGTCGACGTACTGCGCCGCCTGCCCGTAGCCACCCTTCTCGATCTTGCCGCCCGCCGTGCCGTCGGCGGTGATGGCGGCTGTCACCAGGTCGGTGCCGAACGCCCCGCGCAGCGCCTGCATCAGCCGGGGGAACGCCTGGGTCCCGCTGGTGTCGCAGGACAGGCCACAGGCGTTGGGGTACTCCCAGTCGATGTCGATGCCGTCGAACACGTCGGCCCACCGCGGGTCCTCGACGAGGGCACGGCACGACTGGGCGAAGGCCTGCGGGTCCTGGGCGGCCTGCCCGAAGCCGCCCGACCAGGTCCAGCCTCCGAAGGACCAGATGATCTTGAGGTGCGGGTACTTCGCCTTGAGCTTGCGCAGCTGGTTGAAGTTGCCCCGTAGCGACTGGTCCCAGGTGTCGGCGACACCGTCGACGCTCTGGGCGGCGGTGTAGGCCTTGTCGTGGTCAGCGTAGGAGTCGCCGATGGTGCACCGGCCGTTCTGCACGTTGCCGAAGGCGTAGAGCAGGTGGGTCAGCTTCGCGGCCGAGCCGGAGGTGTCGAGATCCTTGGCGTGGAAGTTGCGGGCATAGGTGCCCCAGTTGGTGAAGTAGCCGATCACCTTCTTGCCACCGGAGGCAGGCGGCGTCGTCGGGGGCGTGGTCGGAGGCGTGGTCGGAGGCGTGGTGGCCGGCGGGTCGGTGGGCGTGGTGGAGTCGCAGGCGCCCAGGTCCTCCCACACCCCCCACTCACCCGTGGTGCCCGGGACCTCGTTCTGGGTCCACCACTTCGCCCGGTAGGTGCGTCCGGAGTGGGTGACCTGCATGCCCGCGGTGTAGACGGCGGTCGCGCTCCACGTCGGAGCGGTGCAACTGGCGGCGGCCGCGGCGGCGACGCCGCCCGTGCCGGCCGCGGCGAGCGGCAGCAGCGCGAGCGTCGCGACCAGCGCGACGAGTGGTCCGACGAGACGTCGGAGATGCGTGAACGACATGGATCCTCCCGAGTGGACGACGGGCGCACGACGCGGCCCGCAGCCGAACCTAGGACCGGTGTGACAGCGGTCACAAGAGGTTAGGAAGGTGACCTTACTAATGACGTCCCGGTAGTTCGTAAGTGGATCTAACAAATCCGCAGGTCAGTGCGCCCGAGGGGCTCTCGGCGCGCCGGAAGAGTTGGTCCCCGGTTGTCTCGCATACTGGAACGTCGTCTCCCGCACCCGGGGTCGCTCGACCGCCACATGACCCTCGTCACACCTCACGCGGGGACCCGTCCCACTTCGCAGGCGACGGCCGGTCGGCGCGGGGTCGGCGGCTATCGTTGACGCTTGTGGTAGCCCCCGAGAAGCAGGTCAAGCAGCTCGACCGCGTCATCATCCGGTTCGCGGGAGACTCCGGCGACGGCATGCAGCTGACCGGAGACCGGTTCACGCAGGAGACGGCCGCGTTCGGCAACGACCTGGTCACCCTGCCGAACTTCCCGGCCGAGATCCGGGCGCCCCAGGGCACCCTGCCCGGCGTCTCGTCGTTCCAGGTCCACTTCGCCGACCACGACATCCTCACCGCCGGCGACGCCCCCGACGTGCTGGTCGCGATGAACCCCGCCGCGCTGCGCGCCAACCTCGGCGACCTGCACAAGGGCGCCACGATCATCGTCGACACCCACGACTTCACCGCGCGCAACCTGGCCAAGGCCGGCTACGTGGAGAACCCGCTCGACAACGACTCGCTCGCCGAGTACGCCCTGCACACCGTCGACCTCACCGGCATGACGGTCGAGGCGGTCAAGGAGTTCGGCCTCTCGCGCAAGGACGCCTCCCGCGCGAAGAACATGTTCGCCCTCGGCCTGCTGTCGTGGATGTACGGCCGCCCGACCGACCCGACGACGACGTTCCTCGCCAAGCGCTTCGCCAAGGTGCCCGACATCCGCGACGCCAACATCGCGGCGTTCAAGGCGGGGTGGAACTTCGGCGAGACCACCGAGGCCTTCGCGGTCCAGTACGAGGTCAAGCCGGCCACGCTCCCGCCCGGGACCTACCGCAACATCACCGGCAACCTCGCGCTGGCCTACGGCCTGGTCGCGGGCGGCGTGCAGTCCGGGCTGCCGGTGTTCCTCGGGACCTACCCGATCACCCCGGCCTCCGACATCCTCCACGAGCTGTCGAAGCACAAGTCGTTCGGCGTCACAACCTTCCAGGCCGAGGACGAGATCGCCGGCGTCGGCGCCGCGATCGGCGCGTCCTATGCCGGCCACCTCGGCGTGACCTCCACCTCGGGCCCCGGCGTCGCGCTGAAGTCCGAGGCGATCGGCCTGGCCGTGATGACCGAGCTCCCGCTCGTCGTGGTCGACGTCCAGCGCGGCGGCCCGTCGACCGGCCTGCCCACCAAGACCGAGCAGGCCGACCTGCTGCAGGCGATGTTCGGCCGCAACGGCGAGGCGCCGGTGCCGATCGTCGCGCCGCAGTCCCCCGGTGACTGCTTCGCCGCCGCGGTCGAGGCGACCCGGATCGCGGTCACCTACCGCACGCCCGTGCTGCTGCTCTCCGACGGCTACCTCGCCAACGGCTCCGAGCCGTGGCGGGTGCCGGCGATCGACGAGCTCCCCGAGATCGACCCGGGCTTCGCCACCGAGAAGAACCACGGATCCGGGGACGACGCCGAGTTCTGGCCCTACCTGCGCGACGAGGCCACGCTGGCCCGTCCGTGGGCGATCCCCGGGACCCCCGGGCTCGAGCACCGCATCGGCGGCCTCGAGAAGGGCGACGGCCACGGCAACATCTCCTACGACCCGGCCAACCACGACTTCATGGTCCGCACCCGCCAGGCCAAGGTCGACCGGATCGCCGACTCGATCCCCCCGGTCGAGGTCGACGACCCGTCCGGCGAGGCCAAGGTGCTGGTCCTGGGCTGGGGCTCGACCTACGGTCCGATCGGCGCGGGCGTACGCCGCGTCCGCAAGGCCGGCTACCACGTCGCGCAGGCCCACCTGCGCCATCTCAATCCGTTCCCGTCCAACCTCGGCGAGGTGCTGAAGGGCTACGACAAGGTGCTCGTGCCCGAGATGAACCTCGGCCAGCTCTCGCTGCTGCTGCGCGCGAAGTACCTCGTCGACGCCGTCGGCTACAACCACGTCCGCGGCCTCCCGCTCAAGGCCACCGAGCTCGCCCACGCGATCGCGGAGCTGGTCGGCCAGGCGGAGGGCGTCGACATCGAGCTCGGCGTGTGGGGCGAGCCGACCCAGAAGGAGCACATCTGATGACCACCGACCTCGGCCTCCCGGGCCTGCGCTCCGGCACCGAGCTCGTCCCGGCGACCGACGAGAAGCAGACCGGCAAGGACTTCACGTCCGACCAGGAGGTGCGCTGGTGCCCGGGCTGCGGTGACTACGCCGTGCTCAAGGCGGTCCAGTCGTTCCTGCCCGACCTCGGGCTGCGTCGCGAGAACATCGTGTTCGTCTCCGGCATCGGCTGCTCCTCGCGCTTCCCGTACTACCTCGACACCTACGGCATGCACTCGATCCACGGGCGGGCCCCGTCGATCGCCACCGGCATCGCCACGGCCCGCGAGGACCTGTCGGTGTGGGTCGTCACCGGTGACGGCGACGCCCTCTCGATCGGTGGCAACCACCTGATCCACGCGCTGCGCCGCAACGTGAACATGACGATCCTGCTGTTCAACAACCGGATCTACGGCCTCACCAAGGGCCAGTACTCCCCCACGTCGGAGACCGGCAAGATCACCAAGTCGACGCCGATGGGCTCGCTCGACCACCCGTTCAACCCGGTCTCGCTCGCGCTCGGCGCGGAGGCGAGCTTCGTGGCCCGCACCATCGACTCCGACCGCAAGCACCTCACGTCGGTGCTCGCCGCGGCGGCCGCCCACCGCGGGACGTCGCTGGTCGAGATCTACCAGAACTGCCCGATCTTCAACGACGGCGCCTTCGACGCGATCAAGTCGCCGGACACCAAGGCCGACGCGATCATCCCGCTCGTGCACGGCGAGCCGGTCACGTTCGGCGCGACGCTCGAGGACGGGCGGGGCTCGAAGGCGCTGGTCCGCAACCCGCGCTCCGGCGCGATCGAGGTGGTCGCGACCGCCGACGTCGACGCCGCGGACGTCCTCGTCCACGACGCGCACGACCCGGACCCGTCGACGGCGTTCGCGATCTCGCGCCTCACCGCGGCCGACTACCTCGACCAGTCGCCGATCGGCATCTTCCGCCAGGTCGAGCGGCCCACGTACGACGACGGCGCGCGCGAGCAGGTCGCGGCCGCCGCACCGGCCGGGAACGACGACGCCGCCGACCGCTCCGCACGGCTGGCGGCGCTGATCGGCGGCGGTGACACCTGGACGATCGTCTGACCGGTCGCGCGACCGGTCAGACGCGTCGGCGTCTCAGTCGAAGTAGAGCGTCCAGACCTTGCCCTTGGTGTTGCCGTAGCCGTTGGAGTGGTCGATCTTGGTGCGCCACTTCCAGCGGCCCTTCTCGGGCGCGTAGAGCTTCGTCTTGTACGTGCCCGAGGCGTCGGTCTTGATCTTCTTGGCGACCTTCCACTTGCACTTCGCGCACGCCTTCTTGAGGATCTTCACCTTCTGGTTGGCGTAGGGCAGGAGCGTGCCGTCGGCCTGGGGCTCGCTGACGACGCCCTTGAGCTTGAACGCCTTATAGGTGACCTGCTTGGGCGGCCTCTCGTCGAGCACGCGCTTGGGCGCCGAGCCGGCGCTGGCGGAGGTGCTCAGGGCACCCATGACGAGAACGGCGGCGACGAGCGCTGCCAGGACGGCGCGGAACATCCGCATGATGGAACTCCCCCTCGAGAGACAGTGACGAATGACCCGGGGTCCCAACCCCGGGACGCCCCCATCGTAGGGGAACGTGCCCACCTAGACTTCCGGAGTGCCAGACTCCCGCCGCGGACTGCTCCTGGGCGCGTCGGCGTACACGCTCTGGGGTGTCTTCCCCCTCTACTGGACCGTCCTCGAGCCGGCCGGCGCCGTCGAGCTCCTCGCGCACCGCATCCTGTGGTCGGTCCTCACCATGGTGCTGGTCCTCGTCGTGTGGCGCCGGGTCGACGCCTTCCGCGCGCTGCTCGGCCAGCGGCGCAAGGTGCTGCTGCTCGCGGCCGCCGCGGTGGTCATCACCGTCAACTGGGGCGGCTACATCTGGGGCGTCAACAACGACCGCGTCGTGGAGACCTCGCTCGGCTACTTCATCAACCCGCTCGTGACGGTGCTGATGGGCGTGCTCGTGCTGGGCGAGCGGCTGCGTCGCCTGCAGTGGGTCGCGATGGGGGTGGCCTTCGTCGCCGTCGCGCTGCTGACCATCGACTACGGCCGGCCGCCGTGGGTGGCGCTGGTGCTGGCGTTCTCGTTCGGCACCTACGGCCTGCTCAAGAAGCAGGCCGCGGTCGAGGCAGTGGAGTCGATCACCCTCGAGACGCTGGTCATGGCGCCGGTCGCGCTGGCGTACGTGCTGTGGCTGAGCGAGGCGGGGCGGTCCAACTTCGGGTCGCACGGCCTCGGCCACGCCCTGCTCATCACCACCACCGGCATCATCACCGCAGTCCCGCTGATGCTCTTCGGCGCCGCGGCGATCCGGGTGTCGATGGTGTCGCTCGGCCTCCTGCAGTACCTCGCGCCGACCATCCAGTTCGTCCTCGGCCTGGTCGTCTTCCACGAGGACATGCCTGCCAGCCGCTGGATCGGCTTCTCCCTCGTCTGGGTCGCGCTAGTCGTCTTCACCGTCGAGGCGCTCCACCACCGACGCCGCCAGCTGCGCCTCGTCGCGCGGGCCAGCGCCGTCTGACCGCAGCTGGCCCAGGGGCACGCCCGCTGGTCGAGGAGGTCGCGCCCTGCTGATCGAGGACGTCGCGCAGCGACCGTCACGAGACCCGCGACCAGGCTTCGCGTTGCTGGGGAACCAGGTGCAGCCGAAACGCCGCCGATCGGATGCATCTCGTTCCCCATCCCCTCTCCGGCCGAAGCCACGCCCCGGCCCGTCCGGCGCCCCTAGGCTCTCGGCCATGGACGACCCGGTCGCGCACTACGAGGCCCTGCTGGACGAGACGGCCGCCACCTTCCACGGCGACGGCGGGACCGTGCTGGTCGCGGCGGGTGCCACGGTCGCCGAGGTGGTGGACGCGCTCGGCGGCGTGAGCGTCGAGGACGTCCCGGCCGACGAGCTCGACCCGGAGGCCTTCACCTGGAGCGCGTACCTGCTGACCGCGATCGACGGCGGCGTGCTCGCGGTCGAGGACACCGGCTACGCCGACCCGCCGACCGCGGTGCTGGTCGCGCTGTCCCGCGGCGGTCGTGCGGCCGCCGTGGTGCGCGACAACATCCAGGCCCACCAGCGCTTCGGGTGCGCCCGCGACGGCGTGCTGCTCTTCGACGAGCACGAGTACGTCTACCTCGACGACCGATCTCGCGTCCCCGCCGAGCTGCGCGAGCTCTTCGACCGCGCCTGGGTCGACCTCGACGACGACGCGGCGGTCGACGACGGGGCCGAGGACGGAACGGCCGTGGGCCTGGCGATGGCGGAGGTCGTCACCGGGCTGCACCTGATCGCCGACGACACGCGCCGGCTCGCCTCCGACGACGCCACCGTCGTCCTCGTCCGCGTCCTGCAGTACGCCGACGAGCTCGAGGGCTGACCCGCCGCCACGTTCGCTGGGCGAGGAGGTCGCGCCACCCCGGTGGTCGAGGAGGTCGCGCAACCCCGGTGGTCGAGGAGGTCGCGCAGCGACCGTCACGAGACCCGGCTCGGTCGAGGCCCGGCACGGTTCGAGACCCGCCCACCCCCGGTGGTCGAGGAGGGACGAAGTCCCGTCACGAGACCCGCCCACCCCGGTCGCCGGGCTGTCCACAGATCCCCGTCCGATGGTGGTCGGGTGTCGGTGCCCGCCGATACACTCGAACACATGAGCGAGACGCTGGCAGGACCCGAGGAAGAGGTCGCACACGACGACCTGGCCGACCTCGACGCCTCGACGCTGCTCGCCTCGATCCGCGACTCCCGCCGCCACGAGCACGCCGAAGCCGCTCGACAGCTCGCCCTCGCCGCCCGCTGGGCCGACCTCCACCCACCCGAGTCGATCCACCACGCCGCCACCTTCACCAGCCGCGGCGCCGGCACCGAGCAGACCGAGCCCATCGCCGGCGACGGCTGCCCCCTCGTCGCCGAGTTCTGCATCCCCGAGCTCGGCGCCGTCCTCGGCATCTCCACCACCGCCGCGAAACGGCTCATCGGACACGCCCTCGAGCTGCGCCACCGCCTCCCCCGCCTCTGGGCCCTCGTCCACGCCGGGCACGTCCCCGCCTGGCGCGCCCGGCTCGTCGCCGAGACCACCATCCACGCCGTCCCCACCCTCACCCGCGACGCCGCCGGGTGGGTCGACGCCCAGGTCGCGGCCGTCGCCGGGAAGGTCGGCACCGCCCAGCTCGACCGCCTCGTCGCCGAAGCCATCAAGCGTCACGACCTCGACCCGGCGTCTCGACCCGACACCGCCCACGGCGAGGACGACGCCGACTTCGCCGCCGACCGCCACCTCGCCACCGACGCCCGCCACGCCACCATCGACTCCCGCCACCTCCACTACGACGGCCTCATGCGCATGGAGGCGATGCTCGACCTCGCCGACGCCCTCGACCTCGACCAGGCCCTCGCCCACCGCGCCGAGGTGTTCAAGGCCCTCGGCTCCACCGCACCCCTCGACGCCCGACGCGCCGCCGCGCTCGGCGACCTCGCCCGCACCCAGACCTCCCTCGACCTCCACCACCAGAGCCAGACCACCAGCCAGCCCGAGCAGCCCGAGCAGCCCGAGCAGCCCGAGCCCACCAAGCCATCCGAGCCCACTGAGCCGACTGAGCCCAACGGACCGACCGGACCTACCGGACCGTCCGCGCCGACCGCCGCCGCCGGCGACACCCTCCCCGCGGCCCGCGAGGTCGTCCTGCACGTCCACCTCGACGCCCACCTGCTCACCGACGACACCGGTCAGGTCGTCGAGACCGTGTTCGGCCCCACCGCGAGGCTCGAGAAGGGTCAGCGCCTCGCGCTGCTCGACCAGGTCCAGACCTGGTGCGCCACCTCGCGCACCAAGGTCACCATCCGTCCCGTCATCGACCTCAACGCCGAGCTCACCGGCCCCGGCTACCCCGTCCCCGACCGGATCCGCGAACAGGTCGTCCTCCGCGACCGCACCTGCGTCTTCCCTTGGTGCACCCGCCCCGCCCGGGCCTGCGACATCGACCACGTGATCCCGTACGACCACGACGCCGCAGCCGACGGGGATGCCGACGGCAGGCCACAACCCGGACCGACAGCCACCTCCAACCTCGCCGCCCTCTGCCGGTCACACCACCGCCTCAAGACCCACACCCCCTGGCGCTATGAGCACCTGCGCCCCGGCGTCTTCGAGTGGACCAGCCCCCACGGCCACCACTACCTCCGCGACCACCACGGCACCACCGCCCTCGACCCACCCGCGGTGACGATCGGGCCACCAGGTCTCGTGACGGGACTCCGTCCCTCCTCGACCAACGAGCCCGACGAGCACGACGAGACCAGCGACAGCCGACCATGACCCCGCCCCACACCCCGCCACCCACCCGGTGACGGGGCCACAGGCACGTTCGGAGGTTTCGCCCCCGGCTCCGGCGGTAGGAGACGGGAGCCGCCGACGTGAGCGGGCCGGACATCGAGGGGACCAGTGCGGACCGACTACCACGCCTTCGTCGACGGGGACGCCGGCCGCTGCGGCGCCATCCTTCGCCACGTCGAGCCTCGCCGCCTCCGGACACGCACCGTGTTCCGGATGGGCGACGACGCACCGCTCTACCTCGTCGACCACGTCGTGGAGCACGACGGGGATCCCCGCCGGTGGAGCGGCTTCACCTACGACTGCCCAGCGACCGGCATCCGGCACGTCGGCACCCGCGAGGCGAGCGGCACGGTGCACGTCGACGGCAGGCCGGCCCCTGGCCTGTCAGGTGCCGTCGGCGGCTACGGCGAGCACCTGCTGGTGGCACAGCTGCTGCGCGACGGCGAGAAGACGACCTCGTGGCTCCAGCTCGACGAGAGCGAGCCCGAGGCAGCACCGCAACGAGCCGAGCTGCACCGCGAGGGTGTCGAGACCACCACCCTGCTCGACGGGGCAACGGTGCAGGCAGAGCGCGTCCGGCTGAGCCTGGACGGCGCCGCGGCCAACACCCACTGGATCGTCGACGGGGTGATCGTGAAGTCCGACTGGTGCGGGGCGCAGTCGTTCCTGGTCGACGACACCGGCGTCCTCCGCGCCGGACTCGATCACGAGGTGGTCGAGCAGATCGAGGACTTCGCCGCTCTTCAGAAGGATCAACCGGTCTAGGCTCGACCCGTGGACGACGTGCTCGCAGACGCCCTCGCACCAGTGCTGCGCGACCTGGCTCGCGCCGGCATCGCGGCGCCCCGCTTCGAGGACTCGGACTGGGGAGGCGACGACCAGCCGGCCGCGATGATGTGGGACGCGGGCGGGAGCGGCGCCGGGGTGTCGGTGCTGCGTTCCGCCGCGATCGAGGAAAGCATCGCCTGGGCGGCGGAACAGGTCCAGGACTGGGCGATCGAGAACCAGCTCTGGGGCACGGCGCCGACGAACTGGCCTCCGTGTCCGGGGCACCCGGACGCACACCCGCTGCAGCCCCGCGCGACCCCGGACGGTGCCGTGTGGACGTGCCCGAAGGACCGGGTCGTAGTAGCACCCGTCGGCGACCTGCCGCCGGCATGTCCTCGCACGACGGACAGGGAGGCGTGATGGGGCTGACGACGGTCGATGGGGCGACGGAAGCGGACGGCGCCGAGGTGTGGTCGGTCTACGACCCGGTCTTCGGCGACCAGCCGGACGAGGCGACCTGGCGCGAAGTCGTGTGGGAGCGCCACACCGCACGCGATGGTTTCCGGCTGGTCCGGGCGTACGAGGCGGGGCGGGCCGTCGGGTTCGCCTACGGCTACACCGGTCGCGCCGGTCAGTGGTGGACCGACCACGTCCGCGGGACGCTCGCGCCGGACGTGGCGGACACCTGGCTGGACGGGCACTTCGAGGTGGTCAGCATCGGCGTGCTGCCCGGCTCGCGGGGCCTCGGCACCGGCCGCGCCCTGCTGCGCGCCCTGCTCGTGGGCCTCCCCCACGACCGGCTGCTGCTGATGACAACAGCCGATCCGGACGACCCCGCGCGTCGGCTCTACGCCGGGGAGGGCTGGGACGTGCTCGGGCCGGGCACCGGCGACGCGACGGTCGTCATGGGCCGACGCGGGAGCGCCTGAGCGCGAACGTCAGGCCGAGCGGGTGGCCACGACGTCGGCGAACGACTCCAGCGCGGTGCGGACCGGGCCGGGGTCGAGGACCTCGAGCAGCTTCTTGGCCTGAGCGGCCTGGCCGAGGACGTGCTCGCGCGCGCGGTCCATCGCGGGGTGCGCGCGCAGCAGCGACAGCGCCTCGGCGTGCTCGTCGTCGTCGGTGAGCGGACGGCCGAGGAGCTCGAGGAGGCGGGTGTCGGCCGGGTCCGTGGAGGCCTGCGCCATCAGGACCGGGAGCGTGGGGACGCCCTCGCGCAGGTCGGTGCCGGGCGTCTTGCCGGACGTCTCCGACTCCGAGGCGATGTCGAGGATGTCGTCGGAGAGCTGGAAGGCCGAGCCCACGATCTCGCCGTAGGCGGCCAGCGCCTCCACGACCTCGGGCCGGGCACCGCCGAACATCGCGCCGTAGCGCGCCGAGGTGGCGATCAGCGACCCCGTCTTGCCGGCGACGACGTCGAGGTAGTGCTCCAGCGGATCCTCGCCCGGGCCGGGCTTGACCGTCTCCTGGATCTGGCCCTCGACCAGCCGGGTGAAGGTCTGCGCCTGGATCCGCACCGCGTCGGGCCCCAGGTCGGCGGTGAGCTCGGACGAGCGGCCGAAGAGGAAGTCACCGGTGAGGATCGCGACGAGGTTGTCCCAGCGCGCGTTGGCCGTGTCGGCGCCGCGACGCAGGTCGGCCTCGTCCATCACGTCGTCGTGGTAGAGCGACGCCACGTGGGTCAGCTCCACGACGCACGCGGCCGTGTGCACCTCCTCGGCCTCCGGGTGCGGGCCGGTCTCCGCGGCGAGCAGCACCAGCAGCGGCCGGAACCGCTTGCCGCCGGCCATCATGAGGTGGGTGGCCGCCTCGGTGACGTAGGGCGTGCGTCCCTGGCAGTGCCCGGCGAGCAGCTCGTCGATGCGGGCGAGCCGGTCGACGAGCCGCTGCTCGAGAGCGGCGTCGACGACGGGGAGAGCGAGGGGCGAGTCGGTCACCTGATGAATTCTCCCGCAACCGCGGCCAGGTCGAGCACCGGGCCCGGCAGGATGCCCAGCACGAGGGTCACCGCGGCGCCGACGGCGATCGTCGTGGCGGTGAGGACCGACGGGTACGCGACGCTCGGGCCGTCGCCGACCGGCTCGTCGAAGTACATGACCTTGATGACCCGGACGTAGAGGAACACCGCGATGATGCTCGCCAGGATCGCGGCCACCACGACCGGCCACGCGCCCGCCGCGAGCGCCACGGAGAAGACCGCGAGCTTGCCCACGAAGCCGGCCGTCAGTGGGATGCCGGCCAGCGCCAGCAGGAAGAACGCGAAGACCGCCGCAACGACCGGCGACTCCTTGCCGAGGCCGGCCCAGCGGTCGAGGGCCGTCGTCTCGCCGCCGCCGTCGCGGACCAGGCCGACGACCGCGAACGCGCCGATGGTCGCGAAGCCGTAGGTCGCGAGGTAGAACAGCACGGCCTGCAGCGAGGTGATCTCGCCGTCGGCGAGCTGCGCCGAGCCCTGCAGGCCGACCACGCCGACGAGCAGGAAGCCGGTGTGCGCCACCGAGGAGTAGGCCAGCAGCCGCTTGATGTCGCTCTGCGTGGTGGCGAGCACCGCGCCGACGAACATCGAGAGGATCGCGATGATCCACATCATCGGCTGCCACGACCACCGGTCGGCGCCGAGCGCGACGTAGAACAGGCGCAGCAGCGCGCCGAACGCCGCGACCTTGGTGCCGGCCGCCATGAACGCCACCACCGGGGTGGGCGCGCCCTGGTAGACGTCGGGCGTCCAGGCCTGGAACGGGGCGGCACCGACCTTGAAGAGCAGGCCGACGGAGAGCAGGCCGGTGCCGATCAGCAGCAGGGTCGAGCTGCCGACGTCGTTGCGCACGGCCTCGTTGATCGCGCTGAAGTCCAGCGAGCCGGCGTAGCCGTAGATCAGCGCGGCGCCGTAGAGGAAGAACCCGGAGGAGAACGCGCCGAGCATGAAGTACTTGAGCGCCGCCTCCTGGCTCAGCAGGCGGCGACGGCGCGCCAGGCCGCTGAGCAGGTAGAGCGGCAGGCTGAGGACCTCGAGCCCGACGAACATCGTGAGCAGGTCGTTGGCGGCCGGGAACAGCATCATCCCGAAGACCGCGAACAGCAGCAGCGGGTAGACCTCGGTGTGCTCGCGCTGGGCCGCGATGGCCGCGGTCTCCGCGTCGGTGCCGGGGACCGTCGCGGCCTGGCCGGCGAAGGCCGACGCACCGCCGTCGAGGTAACGCTCCGCGAAGAGCAGCACGCCACCGATGGCGAGCGCGAGGACGAGGCCCCAGATGAAGAGGCTCGGCCCGTCGACGGCGATCGTGCCGCCGACGGCGAGGATGCCGCGTGCGGCGCCGTCCTCGTAGGACTTCACGTCGCCGGCGACCAGCACCACGCCCACGAGCGCGGTGACCAGGGCGACCAGGGACAGCCCGACCTGGGCGGGGTAGCGGGCCGCACGCGGCGCGAACGCCTCGACCACCACGCCGAGGCACGCGGCGCCGAAGACGACCAGCAGGGGCCAGAGCTCGAAGTACTCGACACTGGGCTTCACGAACTCGGTCACGGCTGACCACCCTCCTGGCCGAGGCCCACGCTGACGAGCGAGTCGTGGACGTAGGGATTGATGACGTCGAGCAGCGGTATCGGGTAGAAGCCGAGCAGCACGAGCGCGAGCACCAGGGGCGCCACGATGCCGACCTCACGCCGGTCGAGGTCGACGACCGGCGCCATGTCGACGCGGTCGGGCCCGGTCATCGTGCGCTGGTACATCCACAGCGCGTAGATGGCGGCGAGGACGATCGCGAGCACCGCCACCGAGCCGACCAGCCAGTGGTGGTCGAACGCGGCGATGATCACCATCACCTCGGAGACGAACGGCGAGAGGCCGGGCAGGCCGCACGCCGCGAGTCCGGCGATGAGGAACGCGCCCGCCAGCTTGGGCGCGTGCTTCTCGACGCCGCCCATCTCGCGGATCGAGGCCGTGCCGGTGCGGTGGATGAGGAACCCGGCCACCAGGAACATCAGCGCGGTGGCGATGCCGTGGTTGACCATGTAGAGGATCGCGCCCGCACCGCCGGTGGCGTTGAAGACGAAGATTCCGAGCACGATGAAGCCGAAGTGCGACAGCGAGGTCAGGCCGATCAGGCGCAGCACGTCGTCCTGGCCGATCGCGATGAGCGCGCCGTAGACGATCGAGATCAGCGCCAGCACGACGACCAGCGGCGTCGCCCACTGCGACGCGTCGGGCAGCAGCCCGAGGCAGTAGCGCAGCATGCCGAAGGTGCCGATCTTGTCGAGCACGCAGACCAGCAGCACCGACGTGCTGGGCGTCGCCTTCTCGGAGGTGTCGGCCAACCAGGTGTGGAACGGGAACAGGGGCGCCTTGATCGCGAAGGCGATGAAGAAGCCGACGAACAGCCAGCGCTGCGTGGTCGGGTCGATGTCGAGCGCGGCGAGGTCGGAGATCAGGAAGCTCGGCGCACCGGCGTTCGCGGAGACGACGTAGAGACCGACGACCGACGCGAGCAGCACCAGGCCGCCGGCGAGCTGGTAGATCAGGAACTTCGTGGCGGCGCGGCCGCGGCCCTCACGACCGAAGCCACCGATGAGGAAGTACGCCGGGATCAGCGTGGCCTCGAAGACGACGTAGAACAGCAGCACGTCGGTCGCGGTGTAGACGGCGAGCGACATCGCCTCGAGGGCCAGCACCCAGGCGAAGTACGCGCGGGCGCCGTTGTTGCCCGGCTCGTCGGACTCGCGCCACGAGGCCAGCATCACCGGCGGCACGATCGCCACGGTCAGCAGGACCATCAGCAGGCCGAGGCCGTCGACGCCGAGGGCGTAGTGCACGCCGAGCGCCTCGATCCACGTGTGGGTCTCGGTGAGCTGCATGCCGGCGCCGACGTCGTAGCGGCTCGCGACCACGAGGCCGTAGACCAGGGAGGCGAGCGCGAAGCCCAGGCCGATGGTGCGCGCGAGCGCGTGGGGCGCGAGGGCGACCACGAGCGCGCCGACCAGCGGCAGCAGGACCAGAACTGTGAGCATCATCCGAGGTTCACCGCCAGGAGAGCGAGGACGACCAGCAGGGCGCCACCGAGGAGGGACAGGGCGTAGGAGCGGACGAAGCCGTTCTGGACGCGCCGCAGGGTCCGGGAGATCCCGCCGACACTCGCTGCGCCGCCCATGACGGCACCGTCGATGCCGGCGCGGTCGAGGGAGGTCAGGCCGGTGACCAGCGACGCGCCGGGGCGTACGACCACCGCGTCGTTGATCGCGTCGCCGTAGAGGTCGGCGCGGGCCGCGCGGGTGGCGAAGGAGACCTCCGTCGGCGCGGTGCGCGGGACCTCGGGCTTGCCGACGAGGAACCAGGCGGTCGCGACGCCGGCCGCGACGACCGCGGTGATGATCAGCGTGATCACCAGGGCGGGCAGCGGAGGCTCGTGGTGCTCGGCGGTACCGGTCACCGGCTCGAGCCAGGTCACGATCCAGTCGCCGAGCAGCAGCACGCCGCCGAGGACGGAGAGCGCCGCCAGCACGATCAGCGGGACCGTCATCACCTTGGACGACTCGTGCGGGTGCACGTCGGACTCCCAGCGCTTCTCGCCGAAGAAGGTCATCAGCATCAGGCGGGTCATGTAGAACGCGGTGATGCCGGCGCCGAGCAGCGCGAGCAGGCCGACCAGCAGGTTGTCGGCCAGCGCGGACTCGATGATCCGGTCCTTGGACCAGAAGCCCGAGAAGCCCGGGAACCCGATGATCGCGAGGTAGCCCATGGCGAAGGTCAGGAAGGTGACCGGCATGGCGGTGCGCAGGGCGCCGTAGTGGCGCATGTCGACGTCGTCGTCCATCCCGTGCATGACCGACCCGGCCCCGAGGAACATGTTGGCCTTGAAGAAGCCGTGGGTCAGCAGGTGGAAGATCGCGAACGGGTAGCCGACCGGGCCGAGGCCGGCGGCGAGCATCATGTAGCCGATCTGGCTCATCGTCGAGCCGGCGAGCGCCTTCTTGATGTCGTCCTTGGCGCAGCCGAGGATCGCGCCCCACAGCAGCGTGACGGTGGCGACCACCACGACCGCGGTCTGCGCGACCGGGGTGAGCTCGTAGATGAAGTTGGCGCGGACCACGAGGTAGACGCCCGCGGTGACCATGGTCGCGGCGTGGATGAGCGCCGACACCGGGGTCGGGCCCTCCATCGCGTCG
Organism: Nocardioides palaemonis; assembly: GCF_018275325.1. NCBI lineage: Bacteria > Bacillati > Actinomycetota > Actinomycetes > Propionibacteriales > Nocardioidaceae > Nocardioides > Nocardioides palaemonis. The sequence continues at coordinate 469,778 of NZ_JAGVQR010000004.1, forward strand.
AGCAGCCACGCCTGGAGCGGCACCTGGGCCGACTTGCCGCAGGCGCCGAGGAGGAGCAGCAGGCCGAGCGCGTTGAGCGTCGCCTGGTCGGCGTCGCCGGCCAGCTCGCTGACGGCGCCGAAGTCGGTGGAGCCGAAGGTGGCGAACATCAGCGCGATCGCCAGCGTCAGGCCGATGTCACCGACGCGGTTGATGACGAACGCCTTCTTCGCAGCGGCGGCCGCGGACGGCTTGTGCTGCCAGAAGCCGATGAGGAGGTACGACGCGAGGCCGACGCCCTCCCAGCCGAGGAACAGGCCCACGAAGTTGGCCGAGAGGATCAGCGTGAGCATCGCGGCCACGAAGAGGTTGAGGTAGCCGAAGAACCGACGCCGGCGGGCGTCGTGCTCCATGTAGCCGATCGCGTAGACGTGGATCAGCGAGCCGACGCCGGTGATCAGCAGCAGGAACAGCGCCGCGAGCGGGTCGTAGAGCAGGTCCATGCCGACACGCAGCGAGCCGGTCTCGAACCAGGTCCACAGGTGCTGGCCGACCTGGCGCTCCTCGGCGTCACGGCCGAGCAGCGTGAGGAACAGCGTCAGGCTGAGGACGAAGGAGAGCGCGGCCATCGCGGTGCCGAGGAGGTGGCCGTGCTTGTCGACCGAGGCGCGCAGCGACGCCGGGAGGAACGGCGCGACGCCGAGCAGCACGACCGCGCCGAGCAGCGGCAGGGCGATGACCAGCCAGAGCAGGTCGAAGACGCCGCCGCTGCCCATGTCGGGCGCGACCACGGGGGCGTGCGCTCCCTCCTCGGCCATGGGCAGGCCGGTCAGGAGCACCGGGTGGGACAACAGGTTCACGAGCGCTCCCTCAGTACTTCAGCAGGCTGGCGTCGTCGACCGAGGCCGAGCGTCGGGTGCGGAAGATGGTCATGATGATCGCGAGGCCGATCACGACCTCGGCGGCTGCCACGACCATCACGAAGAAGGCGGTGATCTGGCCGTCGAGGTTGCCGTGCTGGCGGGCGAAGGCGACGAACGCGAGGTTGCAGGCGTTGAGCATCAGCTCCACGCACATGAACACCACGATCGCGTTGCGGCGGGTGAGCACGCCCACGCAGCCGATCGTGAAGAGGATCGCGGAGAGGACCACGTACTGCGTCACTGGACGTCCTCCGTCGTGTTGGCAGGGGCGCCGTCCTTGCCGGACGTCTCGGGCATCGAGGCCGGGTCGCCGATCTGGCGACGCACCTCGTCGATGTCGTCGGCCAGCGCCGGGGCGGAGCGCACGGTGCCGCGGGCGGCGAGCACGCGCGACACCGACGACTCGGCGGCGGTCCCGTCGGGCAGCAGGGCGGGCGTGTCGACCGCGTTGTGCCGGGCGTAGACGCCCGGCGAGGGCAGCGGGCCGAGGTGCTTGCCGTGGTCGGCGTAGTCACGCAGGCGCTGCGCGGCGAGGTCGGCCTGCGTCGCCTTCGGCGTGAGGCGCTCGCGGTGGGCGAGCACCATCGCGCCGAGCGCGGCGGTGATGAGCAGCGCGCTGGTGGCCTCGAAGGCGAAGACGTACTTGCTGAACAGGATGTTGGCGATGGCCGGGACGTTGCCGCCGGTGTTGGCGTCGTCGAGCCCGACGGCCGTGCCGAGGGCGACCTGCCCGATGCCGACCACCAGCACGGCGCCGAAGACGAGGCCGAGCAGCACCGCCATGACGCGCTGGCCGCGGATCGTCTCGACCACCGAGTCGGAGGCGTCGACGCCGATCAGCATCATCACGAAGAGGAACAGCATGAGGATGGCGCCGGTGTAGACGATGATCTGGACCGCGAAGAGGAACGGCGCGTCCAGGACGGCGTAGAGGAACGCCAGGCTGATCATCACGACCGCGAGCAGCAGCGCGGCGTGCACGGCCTTGCGCACGAACAGGATGCCGAGCGCCGCCGCGACCATGATGGGGGCCAGGATCCAGAAGGTCATCGCGTGGTCCCCCTGTAGTAGTCGCCCTCGTCGTCGCCGAGGCGCATCGGGTGCGGGGGCTGCTCCATGCCCGGCAGCAGCGGGGCGAGCAGGTCGGACTTCTCGTAGATCAGGTCGGCGCGGTTGTCGTCGGCCAGCTCGTACTCGTTGGTCATCGTCAGCGCGCGCGTCGGGCAGGCCTCGATGCAGAGCCCGCACAGGATGCAGCGCAGGTAGTTGATCTGGTAGACGCGGCCGTAGCGCTCGCCGGGGCTGAAGCGCTGGCTGTTGCCGTCGGCGTCGGGGGCATCGCTGTTGGACGCGCCCTCGACGTAGATCGCGTCGGCCGGGCAGGCCCAGGCGCACAGCTCGCAGCCGATGCACTTCTCGAGGCCGTCGGGCCAGCGGTTGAGCTGGTGGCGTCCGTGGAACCGCGGCGCGGTCGGCAGCTTCTCGAAGGGGTACTGCTCGGTGACGACCTTCTTGAACATCGTCCGGAAGGTGACGCCGAAGCCGGCGATCGGGTCCCAGAGGGACTCCTTGATGCCCTTCGAGGGCTGGTTCGGGTCACTCATGGCTCTCCTCCGCTGCAGCGGTGACGGTGGTGCGACCGGTGGTGAAGGTCAGCGGCGCGGCGCCACCGCGCACGGCCCCACCGGCGGGCATCGGCGGCACCGGGAAGCCGCCGGCGAACGCGTCGTGCGGCTCCTCGGCCGTCTCGGCCGGGGCCGCGTCGCCCTTGCCGTCGCCGAGGAACATCAGGCCGACGGTCAGCACGAGCAGGACCGCGATCGCCGCGACGAGGTAGGTGCGGTTGATGTTGCCCTCGAGCGAGATCACCCGGATGGTCGCGACCGCGACGATCCACGCCAGCGACACCGGGATGAGGACCTTCCAGCCCAGCGCCATGAACTGGTCGTAGCGCATGCGGGGCAGCGAGCCGCGCAGCCAGACGAACAGGAAGACGAACAGGAAGACCTTGCCGAAGAACCAGAGCAGCGGCCAGTAGCCGGAGTTGGCGCCGTCCCAGATGTTCTCGATGCCCCACGGGGCGGCCCAGCCGCCGAGGAAGAGCGTCGTGGCGATCGCGGACACGGTGGCGAGGTTGATGTACTCGGCGAGGAAGAACAGCGCGAACTTCAGGCTGGAGTACTCGGTGTGGAATCCGCCGACCAGCTCGCCCTCGGCCTCGGGGAGGTCGAAGGGCGCACGGTTGGTCTCGCCGACCATCGAGATCACGTAGATCACGAACGAGGGCAGCAGGATCAGGCCGAACCACAGCCGGTCCTGGGCCTCGACGATCTCCGAGGTCGACATGGAGCCCGCGTAGAGGAAGACCGCGACCAGCGCCAGGCCCATCGCGACCTCGTAGGAGATCATCTGCGCGCTCGAGCGCAGGCCGCCGAGCAGCGAGTACGTCGAGCCGGAGGACCAGCCGCCGAGCACGATGCCGTAGATGCCGATCGACGCGATCGCCATCACGAACAGCACGGCCACCGGCATGTCGGTGAGCTGGAGCGGCGTGCGGTGGCCGAAGAAGTTCACCTCCGGGCCGAGCGGGATCACCGACCAGGTGACGAACGCCGGGACCGTCGCGATCACCGGGGCGATCAGGAAGACGACCTTGTCGGCCGCCTTGGGGATGATGTCCTCCTTCAGCGCCAGCTTCACGCCGTCGGCCAACGACTGCAGCAGGCCGAACGGGCCGTGCACGTTGGGGCCGACGCGGTGCTGCATCCGGGCCACGACGCGGCGCTCGAACCAGATGTTGAACAGCGTGAGCAGCACCAGGATGAGGAAGATGAAGACCGCCTTGAGCGCGATCACCCACCACGGGTCCTGGCCGAACTGGCCCAGCTCGGCGTCGGGGAGGTCCGCCGCGAGCGGCAGGACGCCCATCACTGTGCCCATCATGCGGAGGCTCCCTTCAGGGTGACCGTGCTGCCGGGTGAGGCGAGGTCGGCCAGCACGCCGCGCCCGACGGACCGGGCCGGGACCCAGACGACCTCGTCGGGCAGGTCCGCGACCTCGACCGGGAGCGTGATGCTGCCCCGGTCGCCGGTGAGGGTGGCCGCCTGCGGGCCGGCGGTGGCGTCGTCGACCAGGCCGAACAACGCGTCGTACGACGCCTGGCTGACGCGGGCGACCGGGCGGCGCGCGGTGGCGCGCAGGTGCTGCTCGCCGTCCTGCATCGAGCCGAGGTCGACCAGCTGCTTCCAGGTGGCGAGGGCGAACCCGCCCGCACGCGTCTTCGGCGCCTTGGGCGCCTTGCCGGCGTCGATCGTGGGGCGGGCGCCGTCCCAGGGGCCGAGCGCCTCCATCTCGGCGCGCGCCTCGGCGACGGTGCGGAAGCCGAGCGCACGGCCGGTGCCGAGCGCCTCGAGCTCCTCGGAGATGCCTGCCAGCACCCGGAGGTCGGGCAGCGAGGCGGGGTTGCTGAAGACCGCGTCGAAGGATCGTGCGCGGCCGTCCCACGTCACGAAGGTGCCGGCCTTGTCGGTCACCGGGGCGACCGGGAGGACGACGTCGGCGACGCGGGTCACGTCGGTCTCGCGCAGCTCGAGGCTGACCACGAAGCCGGCGGCGTCGAGCGCTGCGCGGAACGCGGCCGGGTCGGCGGTGTCGTCGGGGTCGACGCCCGCGACGACGAGCCCGCCGAGGTCGCCCTTGGTGAGCGCGGCGACGATCGCGTTGCCGTCGCGGCCGGCCTTGGCCGGCAGGTCGACGCCCCAGGCGGCACCGACGTCGACGCGGGCCGAGGCCTCGCCGACCGGACGTCCGCCGGGCAGCAGGGTCGGCAGCGCGCCGGCTTCGACCGCACCGCGGTCACCCGCACGCCGGGGCACCCAGGCGAGCCGGGCACCGGTGGTGGCGGCCAGCGCGGCCGCCGCCGAGAGCGCGCCGTGGGTCGCGGCGAGCCGCTCGCCGACGAGGATCACCGCGTCCTTGGTGACGCCGTGCTCGGCGTCCTTGAGCGACTCGATCACCTCGACCTCGGCGCCCGGCGCGGCGGGGACCAGACGGCCCTTCATCTTCGCCAGACCGCGCGAGGTGTAGGGCGCGACCGACACGACCTGCGTACGGCCCTTGCGGGCGGCCTTGCGCAGGCGCAGGAAGATCGTCGCCGCCTCGTCCTCGGGCTCGAGGCCGAGCAGCACCACGACGGGCGCCGCCTCGAGGTCGGCGTAGGTCACGTCGCCGGACAGCGCGACGTGGGCGGCGAGGAAGCTCGCCTCCTCCGCGCTGTGCGGACGGGCCCGGAAGTCGACGTCGTGGGTGCCGAGGGAGACGCGGGCGAACTTGGCGTAGGCGTAGGCGTCCTCGGCCGTGAGGCGACCGCCGGTGAGCACCGCGGACGCGCCGGCGTCGCGCAGGCCGCGCGCCGCGACGGCGAAGGCCTCCGGCCACGAGGCGGGCCGCAGGACACCGTCCTCGCGGACCTGCGGGTAGGTGATCCGGTCCTCGGCCTGGGCGTAGCGGAACGCGAAGCGGTCCTTGTCGCTGATCCACTCCTCGTTGACCTCGGGGTCGTTGCCCGAGAGGCGCCGCATGACCTTGCCGCGGCGGTGGTCGACGCGGATCGCCGCGCCGCAGGCGTCGTGCTCGCCCACGCCGGGAGTGGAGACGAGGTCGAAGGGGCGCGAGCGGAAGCGGTAGTCGGCGGAGGTGAGGGCGCCGACGGGGCAGATCTGGATCGCGTTGCCGGAGAAGTAGCTCTGGTAGGGCTCGTTCTCGTAGATCGCGACCTGCTGGAGCGCACCGCGCTCGGCGAGCGCGATGAACGGGTCGCCGGCGACCTGCTCGGAGAAGCGGGTGCAGCGCGCGCACAGCACGCAGCGCTCGCGGTCGAGCAGGACCTGGGCGGAGATGTTGATCGGCTTGGGGAAGGTGCGCTTGACGCCGCCGTTCTCCGCGAACCGGCTCTCCCCGCGCCCGTTGCTCATCGCCTGGTTCTGCAGGGGGCACTCGCCGCCCTTGTCGCAGACCGGGCAGTCGAGCGGGTGGTTGATCAGCAGGAACTCCATGACGCCCTGCTGGGCCTTGTCGGCCACCTCGCTGGTCGCCTGGGTGTTGACCACCATGCCCTCGGCCACCGGCAGCGTGCAGGAGGCCTGCGGCTTGGGGAAGCCGCGTCCGTTGCCGGCGTCGGGGATGTCGACCAGGCACTGGCGGCACGCGCCGACCGGGTCGAGCAGCGGGTGGTCGCAGAAGCGCGGGATCTGCACGCCGACCTGCTCGGCGGCGCGGATGACCAGGGTGTCCTTGGGGACGCTGACCTGGACGCCGTCGATGGTCAGGGTGACCGTCTCGACCTCGGTGCGCGCGGGGGTGGTCGTCATGCGTCGGCTCCCACGGGGGTGCTGGAGGGGAAGACGGTCGAGGCGGCCGGGTCGAACGGGCAGCCGCCGTGGGTCAGGTGCGCGAGGTACTCGTCGCGGAAGTGCTGGATCGAGCTCGAGATCGGGCTCGTCGCACCGTCGCCGAGCGCGCAGAACGAGCGGCCCAGGATGTTGTCGCACTGGTCGAGCAGCAGGTCGAGGTCCTCCTCGCTCCCCTGCCCCTTCTCGAGCCGCGCGAGGGTCTGGGTGAGCCACCACGTGCCCTCGCGGCACGGGGTGCACTTGCCGCAGGACTCGTGCTTGTAGAACTCGGTCCAGCGCAGCACGGCGCGGACCACGCAGGTGGTCTCGTCGAACAGCTGCAGGGCGCGGGTGCCGAGCATCGACCCGGCGGCGCCGACGGACTCGAAGTCGAGCGGGACGTCGAGGTGCTCGGGCGTCAGCAGCGGGGTGCTGGAGCCGCCCGGCGTCCAGAACTTCAGCTCGTGGCCCTCGCGCATGCCGCCGGCCAGGTCGATCAGCTCGCGCAGCGTGATGCCGAGCGGGGCCTCGTACTGGCCGGGGTTCGTGACGTGGCCGGAGAGGCTGAAGATCCCGTGGCCCTGCGACTTCTCGGTGCCCATCGAGGCGAACCAGTCGGCGCCGCGGGCGATGATGGCCGGGACGGACGCGATCGACTCGACGTTGTTGATGACCGTCGGGCTGGCGTAGAGGCCGGCGACGGCCGGGAACGGCGGGCGCAGCCGGGGCTGGCCGCGACGGCCCTCGAGGCCCTCGAGCAGCGCGGTCTCCTCGCCGCAGATGTACGCGCCGGCGCCGGCGTGCACGATCAGGTCGAGGTCGTAGCCGGAGCCGTGGATGTTGGTGCCGAGGTGGCCGGCGAGGTAGGCCTCCTGCACCGCGCGCTGGAGGCGGCGGATGACGTGGAGGACCTCGCCGCGGACGTAGATGAACGCGGTGTGCGCGCGGATCGCGTAGGAGCTGAGGATGACGCCCTCGACCAGCGTGTGAGGCGTCGCCATCATGAGCGGGATGTCCTTGCAGGTGCCCGGCTCGGACTCGTCGGCGTTGACCACGAGGTACTTCGGACGCGGGTTGTCCTGCGGGATGAAGCCCCACTTCATGCCGGTCGGGAAGCCGGCGCCACCGCGACCGCGCAGGCCCGAGGCCTTGACGGTGTCGATGACCTCGTCGGGGGTCATCGCGAACGCCTTGTCGAGGGCGGCGTAGCCGCCGCGCTCCTCGTACGCGGCGAGCGTCCAGGAGCGCTCGGCGTCCCAGTCGTCGGTGAGGACCGGGGTCAGTGTGTCAGCCATCGTTCTCCCCCTTCTCGGGCGACCCGCCCGGGGCCGTCCAGCCCTTCTCGCGGGCGATCTTCAGGCCCACCAGCGAGGCGGGACCGGCCGAGGGGCCCTCGTCGGCGCGGTCGTCGGGGAAGCCGGCGAGCACGCGCTCGGCCTCGCGCCACGTGCACAGCCGCGGACCCCGGGTGGAGTGGACCTCGGTGCCGGCGCGCAGGTCGTCGACGACCTGGACCGCGGACTCGGGGGTCTGGTTGTCCATGAACTCCCAGTTGACCATCATCACCGGGGCGTAGTCGCAGGCAGCGTTGCACTCGAGGTGCTCGAGCGTGATCTTGCCGTCCTCGGTCGTCTCGTCGTTGCCGACGTCGAGGTGTTCCTTGAGCCGCTCGAAGATCAGGTCGCCCCCGAGCACGGCGCACAGCGTGTTGGTGCAGACACCGACGTGGTAGTCGCCGACCGGCTTGCGCTTGTACATCGTGTAGAAGGTCGCGACCCCGTTGACCTCGGCGGCGCTGATCCCGAGGATCTCGGCGCAGGCCTCGATGCCCTCGGGCGTCACCTTGCCCTCGACCGACTGCACGAGGTGCAGCATCGGGAGCAGGCCCGAGCGGGCCTCGGGGTAGCGGGCCGCGATCTCGCGCAGCTCGTCCCACGTCTTCGTGTCCAGTGTCATCGGTCGACACCTCCCATGACGGGGTCGATGGAGGCGATCGCCACGATGACGTCGGCGACCATGCCGCCCTCGCTCATCACGCTCGTCGCCTGCAGGTTGGTGAAGGACGGGTCGCGGAAGTGCGCGCGGAAGGGGCGGGTGCCGCCGTCGGAGACCACGTGGGCCCCCAGCTCGCCGCGGGGCGACTCGATCGGGACGTAGGCCTGGCCGGCCGGGACGCGGAAGCCCTCGGTCACCAGCTTGAAGTGGTGGATCAGCGCCTCCATCGACTCGCCCATGATGTGGCGGATGTGGTCGAGGCTGTTGCCCATGCCGTCGCTGCCGATGGCGAGCTGGCTCGGCCAGGCGATCTTCTTGTCGCCGACCATGACCGGCGCACCCTCGAGCCCGGCGAGCCGGTCGGCCGCCTGCTCGACGATCTTCAGCGACTCCCACATCTCGTTGAGCCGGATGCGGAAGCGGCCGTAGGAGTCGCAGGTGTCCCAGGTCTGGACCTCGAAGTCGTAGTCCTCGTAGCCGCAGTAGGGCTGGGTCTTGCGCAGGTCCCAGGCGTAGCCGGTCGAGCGCAGCACCGGACCGGTGATGCCGAGCGCCAGGCAGCCGGCGAGGTCGAGGTGGCCGACGTTCTCCAGCCGGCCCTTGAAGATCGGGTTGGCGTTGCAGAGCGCGGCGTACTCCGGGAGCCTTTTCTTCATCAGCGCGATGAAGTCGCGGATCTCGTCGAGCGCACCGGGCGGGAGGTCCTGGGCGACACCGCCCGGGCGGAAGAACGCGTGGTTCATCCGCAGGCCGGTGATCAGCTCGAAGAGGTCGAGCACCAGCTCGCGCTCGCGGAACCCGATCGTCATGACCGTCAGCGCGCCGATCTCCATGCCGCCGGTCGCGATCGCGACGAGGTGGGAGGACATCCGGTTGAGCTCCATGAGGAGCACCCGCATGACCTGCGCCTTCTCGGGGATGTCGTCCTCGATGTCGAGCAGGCGCTCCACGCCGAGGACGTAGGCCGCCTCGTTGTAGAACGGGGAGAGGTAGTCCATCCGGGTGCAGAAGGTGGTGCCCTGCACCCAGGAGCGGTACTCCATGTTCTTCTCGATGCCGGTGTGGAGGTAGCCGATGCCGCACCGCGCCTCGGTCACCGTCTCGCCCTCGAGCTCGAGGATTAGCCGGAGCACGCCGTGGGTCGACGGGTGCTGCGGGCCCATGTTGACCACGACCCGCTCCTCGGCGGACTCGCCGATGCTCTGCGTGACGGAGTCCCAGTCCTGGCCGGTGACGGTGAAGACGCGGCCCTGGCTGGTCTCGCCCGGGGCGGCGTAGAGGTCCTGCTGCTGGCTCGTGTCGGTGCTCATCAGTTGTAGCTCCTGCGCTGGTCCGGCGGCGGGATGCTGCCGCCCTTGTACTCCACGGGGATGCCGCCGAGCGGGTAGTCCTTGCGCTGCGGGTGGCCCGGCCAGTCGTCCGGCATGAGCACCCGGGTCAGAGCGGGGTGGCCGTCGAAGACCAGCCCGAACATGTCGTACGTCTCGCGCTCGTGCCAGTCGAGGGTGGGGTAGATGCTCACCAGGCTGGGCACGTGCGGGTCGGAGTCCGGCGCGGTGACCTCGACGCGGATCCGGCGGTTGTGGGTCATCGACGTCAGGTGATAGACGGCGTGGAGCTCGCGGCCGGCGTCGTCGGGGTAGTGCACGCCGCTGACGCCGGAGCAGAACTCGAAGCGCAGCGCCTCGTCGTCGCGCAGCATCTGCGCCACGAACGGCAGGTCCTCGCGCCGGACGTGGAAGGTGATCTCGCCGCGGTGGACCACGACCGACTCGATGGCGGTGGTCAGGTCGGTCGCACCGAGGCGCGCCTCGAGGGCGTCGGCCACCTCGTCGAACCAGCCGCCGTAGGGCCGCTGGGTCGGCGCCGGGAAGACCTTCGCGCTGACCAGGCCGCCGTAGCCGGAGGTGTCGCCGGAGCCCTTCACGCCGAACATGCCGCGGCGCTCGCCGACCGCGCGCACCTCGCCGGTGGGCGCGGGGACGTTCTCCGGGGACTGCTCCGGCGCGGCCTGCTCGACCCCGCTGCCGGTCCCGGTCTCCGCCTTGGCCTCCTCGAGGTTGCGCTCCTCGGCCGGGCGGGCCGACTCGTTCTTGTCGGTCTTGTCGTCGGTCGTGTCGTCGCTCACCGCAGCAGGCCCTTCATCTCGGAGGTCGGCAGCGCGCGCAGGGCGGCGGTCTCGAGCTCCTCGATCTCGTTGGTGCGGTTGACGCCCAGCTTGGTGTGCTGGACCTGGTCGTGGAGCTTGAGGATCGCGTCGATGAGCATCTCCGGGCGCGGCGGGCAGCCGGGGAGGTACATGTCGACGGGCACGACGTGGTCGACGCCCTGGACGATCGCGTAGTTGTTGAACATGCCGCCCGACGAGGCGCACACGCCCATCGCGAGCACCCACTTCGGCTCGGGCATCTGGTCGTAGATCTGGCGCAGGACCGGGGCCATCTTCTGGCTCACGCGACCGGCCACGATCATCAGGTCGGCCTGGCGCGGGCTGGCGCGGAAGACCTCCATGCCGAAGCGCGCGAGGTCGTACTTCGGTGCGCCGGTCGTCATCATCTCGATGGCGCAGCAGGCCAGGCCGAACGTGGCCGGCCAGAACGACGCCTTGCGCATGTAGCCCGCGACCCCCTCGACGGTGGTCAGCAGGACGCCGGACGGCAGCTTCTCCTCGAGTCCCATGTGGGCTCTCCCCTCAGTCCCAGTCCAGGCCGCCGCGACGCCACACGTAGGCGTAGGCGACGAAGACGGTGGCGATGAACAGGACCATCTCGACCAGGCCGAACAGGCGCATCGCGTCGAAGTGGACGGCCCACGGGTAGAGGAAGATGATCTCGATGTCGAAGACGATGAAGAGCATCGCGGTGATGAAGTACTTCACCGGGAAGCGGCCACCGCCCACGGGCTGCGGCGTCGGCTCGATGCCGCACTCGTAGGAGTCGAGCTTCGCCCGGTTGTAGCGCTTGGGACCCACGACGGCGCTCATGATCACGGAGAAGACCGCGAACCCCGTCGCGATGAGTGCCAGCGCCAGGATCGGCGTGTAGAGCTCCATCGCTTTCCTTCCGGTGGCCTGCGCGCCCATGACCGGGTGGACATGTGACCTTGTGAACGACTTCACGAGTGGCGCGTGCCACAGTCTAGGACTCCGGTGCGGCGTGCGTCACGTGGGGGTCGTGACCTGCCTCACGTGTCCTGACCTGCGGATTTAGACAAGAGTGACGTGAGTTAATTCGCCAGCGCGGCGGACCGCGGGGCATGTCCTGAACGGGTCGGTGACACTGGCCGGCACCACAGCAGGCAGACTCCCGCGTCGTCACTCATCCCCCGTGGCCCCCTCAGGCCGTGGCGCGGTGCAGGGCGACGATGCCGCCCGTCAGGTTGCGCCACTCCGGCGCCTGCCAGCCCGCCTCGGCAACCATCGCGGCCAGGCCGGTCTGGTCCGGCCAGGCCCGGATCGACTCGGCGAGGTAGACGTAGGCGTCGCTGGCGGACGCGGTCACCGACGCGATCCGGGGCAGCGCCCGCATGAAGCCGTCCATGTAGAGGCTGCGGAAGGCACCGTTGGTCGGGGTGCTGAACTCGCAGACGACCAGGCGACCGCCCGGCCGGGTCACCCGGCGCATCTCGCGCAGCCCGGCGACGGGGTCGACGAAGTTGCGCAGACCGTAGGAGATCGTCACCGCGTCGAAGGTGTCGTCGAGGAACGGCAGCCGGGTGCCGTCGCCGGCGACGAACGGCAGCGAGGGCCGGTCCTTCTTGCCCTGCCGGAGCATCCCGACGGAGAAGTCGCACGGCACGCCCGTGGCGCCGGCGGCGAAGAAGGGCTCGGTCGAGCACCCGGTGCCGGCCGCGAGGTCGAGCACGAGGTCCCCGCGTCGCGCACCGACCGCCTCCACCATCGAGCGGCGCCAGCTGCGCTGGATGCCGGCGGTCATCAGGTCGTTGGTGAGGTCGTAGCGCTTCGCCACGGTGTCGAACATCCGTCGGACGTCGGTCGGTTGCTTGTCCAGGTCAGCGCGGGCCACGCGCCGAGCGTAGGCGTCTCGCCCCAGTCGCACGCAACCTGGGTGCGGCCTCGGACGTCCCTACACTCGAGAGCCGCCGGCGCCGAGCCGGCCCGACCGGGGGGACCCACATGCCACGCCACGACCTGCGCCGCCTCGCTGCCTGCTGCGTCGCCCTCCTCGTCGCCCTCGCCGGCACCGCGCTGCTCGCCGTCGCGCCGGCCGGTGCCGGCACGCCCACCACGTCCGCCCGAGCAGGCGACTTCACGCCGCTGCGGCTCGGCGACTCGGGGTGGCGGGTGCGGGTGCTGCAGAGCCGGCTGCACCAGCTCGACCTGCACTCCGAGGTGGTGACCAGCCGGTTCGACGCGGAGACGCGCGACGGCGTCGCCACCTTCCAGCGCCGGCGCGGGTGGACCGCCGACGGCGTGGTCGACGAGCGCACCTGGACGAAGATCGTCGCCCGTACCACCGAACCGACCTCCGACGCGCTCCACAACGTCTACCAGCCCGGCCGGCCCCTGCTCGAGCGCGGCGACCGCGGGATGTGGGTGCGCCAGGTCCAGGCCCGGCTCAAGCAGGTGCGCTGGTACGACGGCGACGTGACCGGCCGCTACGCCCGGTCCACCGTGAAGGCGGTCGAGGGGTTCCAGGCCAAGCGTCGGATCCCGGTCACCGGGCAGGTCGACCGGCGCACCCTGACCCGCCTGAAGGACATGACCCGCGAGCCGACGAGGGCCGAGCTGTTCAACATCGTGCCGGCCGGCCCGCCGCTCGACCCGCGCTGCACGACCGGGCGTGCGATGTGCGTGGACAAGACGTCGCGGTCGCTGCGCTGGGTGGTCGACGGCGTGGTGCTGAAGACGGTGGAGGTGCGCTTCGGGTCCGACGAGCTGCCGACCCGCGAGGGCGCGTTCTCGGTGTTCCGGAAGTCGCGCGACCACGTGTCGAGCCTCTACGGCACGTCGATGCCCTTCGCCATGTTCTTCTCCGGCGGGCAGGCCGTGCACTACTCCCCCGACTTCGCCGCCAACGGCTACGCCGGTGCCTCGCACGGGTGCGTCAACGTGCGCGACCGGGCAGCCGTGGAGTGGCTCTTCGACCGGGTCAGGATCGGCGACGCGGTGATCGTCTACCGCTCCTGACCCGGCGCGGCGGCGCTCAGATCTCGAGCTGGGTCGAGAGCGTGGCGAGCTTGTGGCGCGCCATCGCGAGGTTGGCGCGACCCTTGTCGAGCACCAGGTAGATGAACAGGCCCGGGTGGCCCTTGGGCAGGTTGATCAGGTGGTAGGCCTTGCCGAGGGTGATCAGGATGTCCTCGATCTGGTCGTCGAGTCCCAGGCTCTCCATGGTGCGCATCTTCGAGCGGACCACGTCGGTGTTGCCGGCGGCGGCCACGTCGAGGTTGAGGGCCGAGGCGTCGCCGGCCTGGCCGAGGGCCATGCCCGACTGGTAGTCCACGAGCAGCGCGGCGACGGCACCGTCGATGGAGACGGCCTCCTTGAGGATCACGTCCACGTTCGTCATGTTGTCTTCCTTCTCATCCGTCCCGCCGACGGCCGGCGGGGAGCTCTGGAGTGCGGCACCGCGGCGCCTGCTGCGCAGGCGGTGGCGCACGGGGGTCACTGCTCGGCCTCGCGGGCGCGCGCGAGGAGCAGCTTGTCGAGGAACGACTCGCCGCCGAAGAGCGGCAGCGAGGGGAGCACGAACGCCGACTCGTCGGGCGCGACGGGCGCGGGCGCCCGGTCGACGGCGAGCTGGAAGTCCGCGCCGGGGTCGTGGCGCGAGCGGCGCGGCAGGTCCGCCGCGTCGCCCCGCAGGACCGGGGGCGGCACCGGCAGGTCGGCCGGCGCGAGACGGACCGCGCCGACCTCGAGGACGTCGACGCCGGTCGCCGCGAGCGCCGCGCGGTCGGCCGCGTCGAGCGACTCGACCACGACGAGCCGCAGCCGGTCGCCGAGCGGGGAGGCCTCGGGCTCCGGCGCCGGCCGTCGGCGCGACACGCGGCGCGGTCGCGGGGCGGGCCCGGGGTCCAGCGCGGCGACCACTGCGCGCACGGCGTCCCCCGACAGGACGAGGACGCTCGGGGACACCCGCGCCAGCACGGCGAGCAGGTCGCTGCCGGCCGGGAGCTCGGCGAGGGCCGCACCGCCCGCCAGGTGGGCGTCGCGGACGAGGTGGGACAGGGGGTCCGCCGGGCCGCAGGCGAGCAGCACCACGTCGTCGGGAGCCACGACTCCCTCGGGGAGGGTGGTCTCGGCGGGCACCCGCCCGGTCGGGCGTCCTCGTCCGAGCAGCCGCGGCACGGCACCCTCGGGGTCGACGGCGCGGTCGACGCGCGTGACGGCGTCGGGGTCCATGGTCAGGCGCTGGGCGCCGAGCTCGAGCAACCGGTCCCACCCGCGTCCGCCGTCGAGCGCGAAGAGCTCCGCGGACGGGAACGACAGGTCGGGCAGCCGCTGCAGGTCGCGAGGCTCCTCGACGACCACCAGACGTACGTCGACGCCGGAGAGCTCGCGCAGCAGGTCGTCGGGGCCGGCGTGCGGGTCGACGTGCACCACCACCGCGCCGATCGCCCGCAGCGCGAGGTCGAGCTCGGGGCACGCGTGACCCGGCGGGACCAGCGACACGACCACCTGGTCGACCCGGAGGCCGCTGCGGACCAGCCCGGCGGCGGCGAGCTCGACGGCCCGCGCGGTCTCGGACCACGGGCGGATGACGACCTCGTCGTCGCGGACCAGCAGGTGGGCGGCCCGGTCGCCGCGCAGCAGGGCGTGGTCGGACAGGACCGTCCAGCGGGGCGACTGCGCCGCCGACGAGCGGTCCCCGCCCGGCAGGGCGGCGGCACGCGAGACCGGTACGTACGCCATGTCGTCCTCCCCCCCCTGGACGTCGACCGGACTGGTCGACCTGTCAGGAATTTTCCGACGTCGCTCCGGTCGGCGAGACGGGTTTTACCTTCGCGTGCACGCCGTGTGGGCTCCTGTGGCGCGTGCCGTCCGAGGGCTGGACAAGCCCGGACAAGCCTGGGACAGCGAGCCGGCCGATCAGGTGGTGAGCGAGAACGCCGAGTCGAGCTCGGCACCGCCGCGGCCGCGACGCGGCAGCGAGGTCGCAGCCGGCACGTCGACGACCGTGGGCGCCGGGACGGCGACCGCGGCGTGCTCGGCGTGCAGGTCCAGCCGCACGGCCGGGTGGTGGGCGACGCGACCGATCCGGAAGCCGAAGGTCGTCGCGAGCGCGCTGACCGTGCGGTTGACCCGGGCGTCGAGGGCGAGCACGCGCAGCCGCCCGCCCCACCACGGCGCCAGGGCGAGGACGTCCTCGGCCAGCTTGCGGGTGCGGGACCCGAGCTTCGCCCCGGCGACCTGCGCCGAGGTGGCCTCCAGGACGTCGCGCGGCGTCTCGTGCCACGGGGACCCGTCGACGGTGCCGGCCTCGAGCAGGTCCTCCAGGACGCGCGCGGCGGTGTGGTCGAGCAGGAGATGGGTCGGCTGGACGTGGGCCAGCGCGGCCTCGAGCCGGTCCGGGGCCTCGACCCAGGCCAGGAGGCACCCGGCGGTGAGGTGGGCGTCGCGGACGACGGTGGTGAAGCGGTCGGTCGCCTCGCCGGTCAGCAGCACGACGTCGTCGGGGCGCAGGTCGGCCAGCAGGCCGGAGGACTCGGGTCGGAAGAGCCAGGCCTGGCTCTTCTCGCGCGGCAGCCCCAGCACCGCGCCGGACGGCGCGTCGGAGCGGGCGCGGTCGACCCAGGCGAGCAGGTCGGGCTGGCGCTTGCGACGGTCGAGCCCCATCGCCCGCAGCCGCTCCCACGACCGGTCGTCGCACTCGAACAGCTGGGCGTCGAGCAGGGCCGCGTGCCGCAGCAGCGCCAGCCGGCTCTCGTGGTCGACGACGACGAGCCGCACCTCGATCTCGTCGAGGAGCCGACCGACCTCCGCCGGGTCCATGTGCTCGGGCAGCAGGACCGGCACCGCACCCGCGACCCGGACCGCGAGCTCGAGCTCGACCAGGCGTGCCCCCGTCGGCACGCGCAGCACCACGACCTGGCCGGGGTTGACCCCGGCCTCGATCATGCCGGCGGCGCCGTCGATCACGCGCCGGTAGAGCTCGTTCCAGGTCAGGCGGGACCAGCCGTCCCCGGCCGGCTCGACGAGCGCGACCTCGAGGGCGCGCTCACGCGCGTGGCGCTCCAGCCGCACGAGCGGCGAATGCATGACAGGCACGTGCGCCTCCCGGCTCTCTCGACTACCCCCGCGCAACCTAGGTGACGCGGCCGCCTCCTGTTCGCCGATTGGCCGATCTCCCGTCACCGGGTTGCGGGGGCGGGCGTAGGCTTCCCGGTCGTGACGACCCCTGCGTCCGCCTCCACCGCACCCCTCGTGGTGCGCACCGTCCCGGTGGACCTGGCGGATCTCCCGCTCCTGGACCTCCTGCCCGAGCAGCAGCCGGTCAGCTGGCTGCGCCGCGGCGAGGGCCTCGTGGGATGGGGCGTCGCGGCCCGCCTCGAGACCTCCGGCCCCACCCGCTTCAGCGACGCCGTGAAGTGGTGGTCGGAGACCGTCGGCCGCGCGCAGGTCGACGACCGCGTGAACGAGCCCGGCACCGGACCGGTCTGCTTCGGCGCGTTCGCGTTCGCCGACGACCCCGGCGACTCCGTGCTCGTCATCCCCGAGGTCGTCGTCGGGCGACGCGGCGACCGCACCTGGCTCACGACCGTCTCGGTCCCGACCCCGGACCTCGCGCCGGCCTCCGCGCCGCGACCGCCCGCCGGGATCACGTTCTCCGACGGTGCGCTCAACGGCGAGGAGTGGATGTCGGTGGTGGCCGAGGCCGTTGCCCGGATCTCCGCCGGCGACCTCGAGAAGGTCGTCCTCGCCCGCGACCTGATCGCGACCACCGACGAGCCCCTCGACGTGCGCTGGCCCCTGCGCCGCCTCGCCGAGGACTACGAGATGTGCTGGACCTTCCACGTCGACGGCCTCTTCGGGGCGACCCCCGAGATGCTGGTGCGGCGCGAGCGCGGCCTGGTGACCTCCCGCGTCCTGGCCGGCACCATCCGGCGCACGGGCGACGACGAGCGCGACCTCGCCCTGGCCGCCACCCTCGCCCGGTCCTCCAAGGACCTCGAGGAGCACGAGTACGCCGTCCGGTCGGTCGCCGACGCCCTCGAGCCGCACTGCTCGTCGATGAACGTCCCCGAAGCGCCCTTCGTGCTGCACCTGCCCAACGTCATGCACCTCGCCACCGACGTGAACGGCGTGGTCCACGACGTCGCGACGTCGCTCCAGCTCGCCGAGTCGCTGCACCCCTCGGCGGCCGTCGGCGGCACGCCGACCCCGGCGGCGACCGCGCTGATCGCCGAGATCGAGGGCATGCCGCGCGACCGCTACGCCGGCCCGGTCGGCTGGATGGACGCCTCCGGCGACGGCGAGTGGGGCATCGCGCTTCGCTCGGCGATGCTCGTCGAGGGCGGCGTACGCCTGTTCGCCGGCTGCGGCATCGTCGCGAGCTCCGACCCGGAGGCCGAGCTGGCCGAGTCCCAGGCCAAGTTCGTCCCGGTGCGCGACGCCCTCGAGGCGGGCTGAGCCGCTCCAGGTCCGCTACAGGTCCTGACCGGGCTCCCGGCGCTCGAAGGCGAGCCCGTCGGGCAGCAGGTTGGCCATGTGCGTGGCCACCATGTCCAGCCCGACGTCGCTGTAGACCCGGTCGTGGATCCCGAGCGCGACCGGTGCACCCACCTCGCGGACGAAGTCGACCGCCTCCGACACCTTCAGCCACGGCGCGCTGACCGGCGCCAGCAGCACGTCGACCGGTCGCGGGGGCGGCGTCAGCGCGTCGCCGGGGTGGTAGACGCTCCGGCCGTCGGACCCACCGGCCTCGACGAGGTAGCCGGAGTTGTCGAAGCGGTCGTAGTCGGGGTGGATCACCGCGTGCTTCTCCCCCACCACCTCGACGGCGAGGCCGGCGACGTCGAGGCGGTCGCCGGGGCGTACGACCGTGACCCGCGCGGCGACCTCGGGCGCCTCCTCGCGCAGCCGCCGCTCGACCGCGGCGATCGTCCAGACCGGCGCCTCGCTGCCGCGCAGGTGGTCGGGGTGGACGTGGTCGGCGTGCTCGTGGGTGATCAGGACCGCGTCGGCGCCCACCAGCACGTCCGCGCCGGTGAACACGCCCGGGTCCACCACCAGCACGGTCCCGTCGTGCTCGAGCCGGACGCAGGCGTGGCCGTGCTTGGTGATCCGCATGCGGCCAGCGTAGGACGGCGGGGCAGCCGGCGCACCGGGCGCGACGTCCCGCCTGTCACTCCCGTCACACGCGCGGGTTGGTCCGAAGAATGCGTGGGATTGCACGGCCCCGGTTAGGGTGGTGCCGCCTCCGACGGGTGGAGTGCCCGGGGGAGTTATCGCACCCGACTCGAAAGAGAGTTCACATGTCTGCACGCCGCGTGCTCGCAGGCAGCGTCGCCGCGCTGCTCCTGCCCGCGTCCCTGCTCATGGGTTCCGGGGCCGTCCAGGCCACGGGCTCCACCGGATCCGCGGACGCCCCCGCGTCGACGTCGGTGTTCAAGAAGGCCGGCCAGAAGGTCTCGCTGGAGGTGCTCCCCCAGATCGTCCAGCAGGGCCGGGGCGCCGCGAGCGCCGACAAGGCCAAGGCTGCCGTCACCGCGACGATCAAGCCCAAGAAGGTCGGCCGTCCGGTCGTCCTCGAGCAGCTCCAGGGCTCGAAGTGGAAGAAGGTCGGCAAGGCCAAGCAGGACAAGGCCGGCCGCGCCAACTTCTCCGCCGTCGTGTCGAAGGGCGGCCAGGCCGTCACCTACCGCGCGACCGCGATGAAGTTCAAGGGCCTCAAGAAGGTCACCAGCAAGCCCGCCGACACCGCGCAGTGGCTGACCCCGACCTTCAGCGACGAGTTCTCCGGCTCGACCCTGTCCTCCTACTGGGGCATGCGCGGCCAGGACTACGAGCCGATGAGCAAGCGCAAGTGCTCCAAGGGTGACCCGAAGGCCGTCAAGGTCGGCGGCGGCGCCCTGCGCCTGAGCGTCATCAAGGACAAGTCCGCCAAGGGCAAGTGCACCGCGGTCTCGCGCAAGCAGAAGAAGAAGATCGCCTACCGCCTCAACGGCCACGTCGGCACCAGCGGCACCTTCGACTTCAAGTACGGCGTCGCCGCCGCCCGCATCAAGATGCAGAAGGAGCAGGGCCAGCACGCCAGCTTCTGGATGCAGCCGGTCGGCGAGAACCAGCCGGGCAGCGACGGCCACGAGATCGACATCATCGAGTACTTCGGTGACAAGCACCCGCAGGGTGGCCTGACGAGCTTCATCCACTGGTACAAGGGCAAGCGCCTGATCAAGACCGGCTCGTGGATCAAGGACTCGAAGTCGTTCCTGAAGAACAAGAAGGACGGCTGGTCGAAGAACTACCACGTCTTCTCGGTCCAGTGGACCCCGAAGACGATCATCATGCGCATCGACGGCAAGGAGACCTGGCGCACGTCGGCCCGCGTCTCGAAGGCCCAGCAGTACCTCATCCTGAGCCTGCTCGCCTCCGACTACGAGGCCCTCGACATGCCGGACAAGAAGCTCCCGCAGCACATGTACGTCGACTGGGTCCGCGTCTGGGAGACCCCGCAGTCCTGATCGGCTGACGACGCACCCGCTCCACACGGTCCGCGCGCTGGACCTTCCTCAGGGAAGGACCAGCGCGCGGATCTTTTCGTCCAGCTCACGCCGGTTGTCGCGGCGCACCCGCACCTCGACGACCTCGATGCCGCCGTTGGGCGAGGCCAGCGCCTGCTCGAGGCCGGGCAGGCTGTCGACGCGGAGGTGGGGCACGCGCGCGGCTGCGCACAGACTCGCGAGGTCTGCCCCGTGCGGGGTGCCGAACAGCGTCTCGAACCGGTCGGCGTGGGCCGGGGCGCCCTGCTCGAGGGTGGCGAAGATCGACCCGCCGTCGTCGTTGACGACCACGATGGTCAGGTCGGGCCGCTCCTCGGCAGGTCCGAGGAACAGCCCGGTCGTGTCGTGCAGGAAGGTCACGTCCCCCATGAGGGCCAGCGCGCGCGAGGACCGCGGGCGGCCGATCGCGGCGCCGATCGCGGTGCTCGTGGTCCCGTCGATGCCGGCCAGGCCGCGGTTCGCGATCACCTTGCGACGTCCGCCCACCTCGTAGCGGGCGACCATCAGGTCGAGGTCGCGCACCGGGTTGGACGCACCGACGACCAGCAGGCCGCCCGGCGGCAGCGCGCGGCTGACCGCGCCCGCGACCTCCTGCGGCGTGAGGTCGGGCTCGCCCGCGAGCAGCTGGTCGAGGGCGCGGGAGGTGGCGCGGTCGGCCTCGCGCCAGGCCTCCCCCCACGCCGGGTCGTCCGGGGCGTCCACGCGCAACCCGTCGTGCTCGCTGGCCACGGCGTACGGGCGCTCGGGCCACATCCCACGGGGGCGCACCGAGACCACCTCGACGTCCTCGCGCGCGAGCAGCCGGGACACCGGCCGGGAGAGCGTGGGGTGGCCGTGGACGACGACCCGTTCGACCTGCGCACCCAGCGGACCGGCGAGCAGCAGGCGGTAGGTGCGCACGACGCTGTCGCCGGTGCGGCAGCCGCTCGACGGCTCGGCGAGCAACGGCCAGCCGGCGGCCTCCGCGAGCTGGCGGGCGGGTGGGCCGGCGTCGTCGCCGGCCACGACGACCGTGCGCGGGCCGGTCGCGAGGACGTCGACCCGCACCGGCCGGTGGACCGCGGGGGCCGCCCACGGCGGCACTTCCCCGACGTCCCAGCCCTCGTCGTCGGGCAGCAGCGGCTCGTCGAGCTGGACGTTGAGGTGCACGGGGCGGCGGTGGTCGTGGCCGCGGAGGAAGGCGAGCAGCCCGTCGAGGTCGGCTCCCTCCGCACCGGCGGCGACGTCGAGGGTCGGCGCGAACGTGCCGAAGATCCCGACCTGGTCGGTGGTCTGGTTGGCGCCGGTGCCGCGCAGCCGGGCGGGCCGGTCCGCGGTCACGACGACGAGCGGGACGCCGGCGTGGGCGGCCTCCATCACCGCCGGGACGAGGTTGGCCACGGCCGTCCCGGACGTGCAGACGACCGCCGCCGCGCGGCCGCTGACCTTGGCGAGGCCGAGCGCCACGAAGCCGCCCGTGCGCTCGTCGATGCGGGTGTGCAGCCGGAGCCCCGGCTCGGCCGGACCCGTCGGACGCCGCGCGTCGTACAGCGCGAACGACAGCGGGGCGTTGCGCGAGCCCGGGGCGACCACGACGTCCCGCACGCCCGCGCCGCGCAGCGCGGTGACGACGGTCCGCGCGAGCGAGGTCGAGGGGTTGGTCATGGTCGCTCCTCCTCCACGGCGGCGAGCCGCCGCTCCCAGTGCCGCACCCGGTCGGCGTCGGCGCCCAGCCGCGTGAGCGCCGCCGCGTCGACCTCCGGCCGGACGACCGGCAGCATCCCGTCGACCGGCAGGAGCGGGTCGGTGGCGACGTCGTCGGTCAGCAGCTGGACGGTCGCGAGTCCGCACGCGTGGTGCAGCTCGGGCAGCGCGGCCGCGAGCGCGACGCCGGCCGCGATCCCGACGCTGGTCTCGAGCGCGCTCGACACGACCACCGGGAGGCCGATGTCCTCGGCGATCCGCAGGCACGCGCGTACGCCGCCGAGCGGCTGGACCTTGAGCACCGCGACGTCCGCGGCCTCGAGGTCGCGGACCCGGTAGGGGTCCTCGGCGCGCCGGATCGACTCGTCGGCGGCGACCGGCACGTCGACCCGCCGGCGCACGCGGGCGAGGTCCTCGACGCTCGCCACCGGCTGCTCGACGTACTCCAGGCCGCCGGCGGCACGGTCGATCGCGCCGATCGCGCGGACCGCCTCGTCGACGTCCCAGGCCCCGTTGGCGTCGACCCGCACCAGACCGTCGGGCCCGAGCGCGTCGCGGACCGCCTCGACGCGGGCGAGGTCGTCGGCGAGCACCTGCCCGCGCTCGGCGACCTTGACCTTCGCCGTGCGGCAGCCGCCCGCGCGCACGATCGCGTGCGCCCGCTCCGGGTCGGTGGCCGGCACGGTGACGTTGACCGGGACGGCGTCGCGCAGCGGCTCGGGCCAGCCGACGTCGGCCGCCTCGCGGGCGCAGGCGAGCCACGGCCGCGCGACGTGGTCGTCGTACTCCAGGAAGGGCGACCACTCGCCCCAGCCGGCGTCGCCGCGCAGCAGGACGCCCTCGCGGACGGTGATCCCGCGGAAGCGGGTGCGCATCGGGACCGAGAAGACGTACGTCACAGCCCCGCCCGGATCGTCTGGCGGTCGACCTTGCCGTTGGGCAGCAGCGGCAGCGCGTCGACGCGCACGACGGAGCGCGGGGCCCAGGACCGCGGGTGGACCTCGCCGACCCAGTCGCGCAGCGCGACCTCGTCCGCGGAGCCGACGACCACGGCGACGACCCGCTGGCCCCACTCCTCGTCGGGGACCGCGAGCACCTCGGCGTCCTCGACCGCAGGGTGCTGGCGCAGCCGCTCGGCGACGGCCGGCAGCGGGACCTTGACGCCGCCGCTGATCGCGACGTCGTCGACGCGGCCGGTGACCTGGAGCCGCCCGTCGGGGTCGAGCCGGCCCGTGTCGGAGGTGAGGAACCAGCCGTCGACCAGCGCCTCGCGGGTGAGGTCGGCGTCGCCGTCGTAGCCGGCGAAGATCGTGGGTCCGCCGAGCCGCACCCGGCCGGTCGGGTCGAGCGCGAGGGCCACCCCGTCGAGCGGCAGGCCGTCGTAGACGCAGCCGCCGGCGGTCTCGGAGGAGCCGTAGGTCGTCACCACGTGCACGCCCGCGTCCTCCGCGCGGCGGCGCAGGTCGCGGTCGAGCCCGCCGCCACCGACGAGGACGGTGTGCAGGCCGGCCAGCGCCCGCGCCTGGCGCTCGTCGGCGAGCAGGCGGTGGAGCTGGGTCGGGACCAGCGAGGTGAACAGCGGCCCCTCCCCCGCGTCGGCGGCCGCCGAAGCGAGGTCGAGGTCGGTGACGAGCGCCGGGTCGTGGCCCGCGACGAGCGAGCGGACGACGACCTGGACCCCCGCGACGTAGGACGACGGCAGCGCCAGCAGCCACCGGCCGGTCGCGCCGAGCCGGGCGGCGGAGGCGGAGACGCTGGCCAGCACCGCCGAGCGGGGCAGCAGCACCCGCTTGGGTCGGCCCGAGGAGCCGGACGTCTCGATGAGCAGCGGCAGGGGCTCCTCCGCGGCGAGCCAGCCCCGCAGCTGCGACAGCGCGACCGCCGGGTCGTCCGAGGGGCGCAGGGAGCTCACGCGGTCCACGCTAGCGGTCGTAGGCTCGCGCCCATGAGTGCGTACTGGATCTGCGTCTACAAGGCCGTGCACGACCCCGACAAGGTGGCGGCCTACGCCGAGCTCGCCGGCCCGGCGATCCGCGCCGGCGGCGGCAGGTTCCTCGTCCGCGGCACGCCCGCGCGCACCTACGAGCACGGCGAGGACACCCGCACCGTCGTGATCGAGTTCCCGTCGGTGGAGGCCGCCGAGGCCACCCACGACAGCGAGGCCTACCAGGCCGCGCTCGCCGCGCTCGACGGCGGCGCCGACCGCGACCTGCGCATCGCTCCCGGCGCGGAGTGACGGTGGCCGACGACTGGCGCCGCGACACCGTCGACCTGCTGCGCTCGCTCGTCCTCGAGGCCGAGCCCGACGCGGTCGAGGAGGTGAAGTGGCGCAAGGCGTCCAACCCCGACGGCGTGCCCACCTTCTCCCTCGACGGCCTGATCTGCACCCTCGAGACCTACCGGGACAAGGTCAAGGCGACCTTCGCCCGCGGCGCCTCGCTCCCCGACCCCTCCGGCGTCTTCAACGCCAGCCTGGACGCCGGCACCCGCCGCGCGCTCGACGTCCACGAGGGCGACGCGGTGGACCGCGACGCGTTCGTGGAGCTGGTGCGCGCCGCGGTGGCGGCCAACCGCGCCTGACCCGCGCCGCCTCGCTCGGCGCGACGGCGTAGACGCGCAGGCATTGGTGCCCCACGGTTCCGATGCCACGCTCAGGCGCGGGCCCGCTGCCGGACCAATGCCTGCGCGTCTTCGTGTAACGCGCCGACACCTCATGGGTGAGAATCCGCGCGTCCTCCTGTGTGGGGTGACCGGGCCCACCGTTAATCAGGCGACGGGTGTCGGTGCCGCGGGAGACAATGTCCGGCGATGCTCACCGCCCTGAAGAACTACGCCACGCCCCCGTCGACCCTCGCCGGGCGACTGTCGCTCCAGTCGCTCATCTTCGCCTCGGGCGACGGGGCCTTCCTCGCGGGATCGGCGGTGTTCTTCACCCTCGTCGTCGGGCTGACGCTGGGCCAGGTGGGCGTCGGGCTCACGATCGCCGCGATCTCGAGCTTCTTCGTGGCGGTCCCGATGGGCAAGCTGGTCGACCGCTACGGCCCCAAGCGGATGTGGTCGCTGAGCGCGGTGGTGCAGGGGTCGCTCTTCCTCGTGTGGCCGTTCATCGACAGCTTCCCGGAGTACGTCGCGCTGGCCGTCGCGATGGAGATCGCCGGCACCCTCAGCGGCACCGCCCACGGCGCCTACGTCATCGACGTCCTGCCGCCGTCGGAGCGGGTCGAGTCCCGCGCCTACATGTACTCCGCGCTCAACGTCGGCTTCAGCGTGGGCGCCTTCCTCGGCGGCGGCGCCATCGCCTTCGGCACCGACGTGCTGCGGTGGGCGCCACTGCTGAGCGCCGTGCTCTTCCTGGCCAACGCCGGGGCGATCCTGCGCCTGCCCGACGCCACCCACGACGTCCGCAGCAGCGAGCCGCGGGTGAAGCCGGAGGGCATCCCCGCCATCCGCAACCGCTCCTGGATCGCGGTCACCTTCTTCACCGGCGTCATGTGGACCAACCAGGTGCTGCTCCACACGGTCATCCCGGTGTGGCTGGTGACCGAGACCGACGCGCCCAAGGTCCTCGTCGCGGTCCTCTTCGGCACCAACACGGTCATGTGCATCGTGCTGCCGCGCCTCGCGTCGCGCGGCATCCACGACGTCGGCACGGCCCTGCGGGCGATCCGCCTCTCCACGGTCTTCTTCGTGCTGACCTGCCTGGTCACCCTGGCGACCCACGAGACGGTGGGCTGGCTGACCGTCGCGATGTTCTTCCTCGGCCACGTCGTGCTGACCTGGGCCGAGCTGTTCCTCTCCGCCTCGGGCTGGACCCTCGAGGCCGAGCTGATGGACCCGCGCCGCCGCGGCGACTACCAGGGCGTGGCCGAGCTCGGCGGCACCCTCGGGCGGTTCTGGGCGCCGGCGGTCTACGGCTTCCTCGCCATGCAGTGGGGTGCGTTCGGCTGGCTCACGATCGCGGTGATCGTGGTCCTCGCGGCGACCGGCCTGCACGCCTCGGCGCACTCCGGCCGACGCTGGCTCGAGGCGCACGTGCCCGCCGACGTGCTGGCCGACGCCCGCGCCGACGCCCCCGCGCCGGCGGAGGTGGCTCCTGCGGGGCCGCCCACGATGCTGGACCCCGCAGCGCCCCTGCCAGAATCCACCGGTGACCTCATCCGCTGACTGGATCGCCGGCGCCCGGCCGCGCACCCTCCCCGCCGCCGTCGCGCCCGTCCTCGCCGGCACCGGCGTCGCGGCCCACGCCGACGCGGCCGTGTGGTGGAAGGCCGGACTGGCGCTCGTGGTGAGCCTGGCCCTGCAGGTCGGCGTCAACTACGCCAACGACTACTCCGACGGCATCCGCGGCACCGACGCCGACCGGGTCGGCCCGATGCGGCTGGTCGGCTCGGGCGCGGCGACCCCGCGTGCGGTGAAGGCGGCGGCGTTCGCTGCGTTCGGCGTCGCGGCGGTGGCCGGCATGGTCCTCGCGGCCACCACCGCGTGGTGGCTGGTCGCGGTCGGGGCGGTCTGCGTGGTCGCGGCCTGGTACTACACCGGCGGCTCCACGCCCTACGGCTACCTCGGTCTCGGCGAGGTCATGGTCTTCGTGTTCTTCGGGCTGGTCGCGGTGATCGGCACGACCTACGTCCAGACCGAGGCGTGGGAGTGGGCCGCGCTCTACGCCGGCATGGGCATCGGTGCCCTCGCCTGCGCGATCCTGGTCGCCAACAACCTGCGCGACATCCCGACCGACACCGTCGCCGGCAAGCGCACCCTCGCGGTCCGCCTCGGCGACGAGCGCACCCGCTACCTCTACGCCTTCCTGGTCCTGGTGGCCGCAGCGGCGGTCGTGGCGGTCGCCGCTGCGACGACGTGGTGGGCGCTGGTGGGCCTCGGCTTCCTCGTGCGCGCCGCCGCCCCGACTCGTGCGGTCCTGCAGGGCGCGACCGGTCCGGCGCTGATCCCCGTGCTGGGTGGCACCGGGGCCAGCGAGCTGCTGTGGTCGGTGCTCGTGGCGGTGCCCCTCCTGCTGACCTGATAACCCGTGGCCGGTCGCCACGGCCGCTGGCTAGGTTGGCGACCGTGGACTACCAGCACGCGACCCTCGACCTCCTCGACGACTCCGAGGAGGCCGTCGCCCGGCGCCGCGGCTGGATCACCGCGGTGCTGCGCGGGTTCCGCGAGGACAGCCCCGGGGACGACCTGGTCGAGAAGTGGGTGGGCCACTACCGCTCGGACGCGGTCACCGTGCGCGGCGCCTGGCTCCCGGAGGGCGAGTTCGCCGCCGGCCCGATGCCGGTCGCGACCTACGCCAGCCTCGACAAGACCCTCAACGCCGGCCGCGAGCTGGTCCCGCTGCGGATGATCACCGACGTCACCACCAGCGCCAGCCACCGTCGCCGCGGGCTGCTGCGCCGGATGATCGAGGACGACCTCGCCGACGCGGTCGCCCACGACGTACCGATCGCGGCGCTGACCGCGTCGGAGGCCACGATCTACGGCCGCTGGGGCTTCGGCCCGTCGACCTTCAACACGGTCGTCGAGCTCGACACCTCCCCCGGCTTCTCGCTGCGCTCGTTCGTCGACCCCGGTCGGGTCGAGCTGCTCGAGCCGGCCGACGCGTGGCCGCACGTCCGGGCCGTCTTCGACACCTTCCACGCCCGCCAGCGCGGGTCGGTGGAGTGGCCGGTGCAGTACGAGGACATCCACAGCGGCACCTTCGACTTCGACGCCGGTGGCCCGAACCGCAAGATCCGCACCGCCCTCCACCTCGCCGCCGACCGCAGCGTCGACGGCTTCGCGGTGTTCAAGCACGGTGAGGACTACTCCCTCGTCGTGCAGGAGATGATCGCGTCGACCCCCGAGGCCCAGCTCGGCCTGTGGGACTTCCTGGCGCAGATGGACCGGATCAGGAAGGTCACCTTCAACATCGCCCACCCCGACGACCCGCTGCGGTGGGCCCTGGCCGACGTCGACCGGCTGAAGACCACCGGTCAGCGGCACTTCCTGTGGCTGCGCCTGCTCGACGTGCCGCGCGCGCTGGCGGCGCGCCCGTGGGCCGCCGACGGCACGGTCGTGCTGGAGGTCGCGGACGCCCAGGGGTGGGCGGCCGGACGCTTCGAGGTCGCGACCCGCGACGGCGTCGCGACCGTGACCCGCACCGAGGCCGCCGCCGACGTCGCGCTCGACGCCGAGACGCTCGGGGCGCTCTACCTGGGCGGCGTGGACGTCCGGACCCTGCACCACGCGGAGCGGCTCGACGGCGCCGACGACGCGGTCGCCCGCTGGGCGGCGATGGCCGACCTCGCCGACCCGCCGTACTGCCTCACCGGCTTCTGAGCCGGAGCCGGACGGGCAGGCTCAGTCCTGGTCCTCGCGGGCCTTGCGCTCCTCGAAGGCCGCGGACGCCTTGGCGGCGCGCGCCTCGACGCGCTCGGCGAACGCCCGACGCTGCCGGTCGAGGATGAAGAACGACCCGATGCCCGAGACGAGGAATCCCAGCACGACGGCCCAGAACAGGTTGTAGGTCCCGCCGGAGAGCAGCGCCATGATTCCCACGACCACGCCGAAGGAGGCGAGGAACAGCACGATCCGCAGGGCGGTGTAGACGGCGAACTCCTTCACGCCCCCAGACTAGGCCGGGCTGGCTACATTGGAGGAATGCTGAAGGTCCTGCTGGTGGTGCTCCTCATCGCCCTGGCGGTGTGGTTCGTGGTGCGCGTCGCGCTCCGCCGTATCGACGGTGGCCCGTCGGCCCCGCCGCCGCGGGTCGTCGGCCCCGACGACGACCCCGACTTCCTACGGGGTCTCGACCGGCGCCGACGCGACCCGGAGGACGACTGAGCGCTCGACCTCCGCGCCATTGGCGTAGGAGTGCTGGCTGCTGGTGCTGAAGAAGTTGATGCCGATGAAGTTGAACCACAGCGTCGCGGCACCGACGAGGGCGAGCAGCGCGGCGTTGCGCCCGCGCCAGCCGGCGGTCGCACGCGCGTGCAGGTAGGCGGCGTAGACCACCCACGTGATGAAGGCCCACACCTCCTTGGGGTCCCAGTTCCAGTAGGACGACCACGCCTGATGGGCCCAGATCGGGCCGGAGATCAGCACGCCGAAGGTCCACACCGGGAAGCCGAACGCGTGCATCCGGTAGGAGATGCGGTCCAGCGCGGCGAGCTCGGGCAGCCGGGCGAGGTAGCCGGTCTCCTTGGTGGAGCGGGCCTTGAGCAGGTAGAGCGCGGAGGTGATCGCGCCGAGGGTGAAGGCACCGGTCGCGATCACGGCGGCGACGACGTGGATCACCAGCCAGTAGGACTCCAGCGCCTCGGTCAGCGGCGCGACCGGCTCGTAGAGCCACAGCACGTCGGCGAGCAGCACGCAGAGCACGAAGCCGACGACGACGGGGCCGAGCCACGAGAGCCGCCAGCGGCGGGTGGTGGCGAGGAAGAGGGCGACCACGACGAACGTGCCGCTGAGGGTGAACTCGTACATGTTGCCCCACGGCACCCGGTTGGGGTCCGCTGCGGCACCGCGTCCGACGAGCGCCACGAGGTGGGCGAGGGCGCCGATGCCGGTGAGCAGGAGCCCGAGGCGCTCGAACAGGTCCGAGCGCTCGGTCGCGCGCACGACGTCCTGGTCGGAGATGACCCCGTCGTCCGGGTCGGAGCCGCGGCTCTCGCCACCTCCGACGCCCGCGGCGACCCGCTCGGCCTCGCGCACGGGCACGTCGCGCAGCGTCGCCCACTGGACGGCGTAGGCGAGGAGCGCCAGGAAGTAGACGACTCCGGCCGCGGCCACGCCCTGGTTGCTGAGGGTCTCCCACTGCAGGTCGGTCACGTTGCCACCTCTCGGTCCTTGTGCTGTTGAAGTGCCGCTACGATCGCGGCGAGCTCGTCGCGGCCGTTCTCCGGGTCACCGCCGGAGGACCGGTCGAGCCGGGCCACCTCCACCAGTGTGCTCCCGTCCTCCCGACGACGCGCACGCACCCACAGCCGCCGCGGGCGCACGAACAGCGACCCGAGCAGGCCGAGCAGCGCCAGGACGACGCCGGTCAGCGCCACCATCTTGCCGGGGGTCCGGCTGATCTGGATCTTGTTCCACCGCTCGAGGCCGTCGAAGGTGACGGACCCGAGGCCGTCCGGCAGCTCGACGGTGTCGCCCGGGCGCAGGTCGAGCCGGAGCGGCTGGCCGTCGTCCTTCATGACCTGCGTGGTCTTCGCCTTGTCGAGCACGTAGACCGACGACCCGGTGCCGTCGTCGAGGCCGACGTCGCCGGTGTAGACGAACAGCGACACCAGCGGGTCGACGGCGTCGCCGAAGACCGAGGCCGGCGGGATGAGCTTGCCGGTGGCGTCGGTCGCGCCGCCGAAGGTCGGGTAGAAGGAGCCCTCGAGGCCGATCTGGGTGGGCTTGGCGTCCGGCGCCTTCACCACGCCGAAGGACTCGAAGGTCTTGGCGTTGGTCGGCAGGAACACGGACGGGCCGGACTGGGCGATGTTGCCGTCGCCGTCGCGGACGGTGATGACGGGGGCGTAGCCGTGGCCGATCAGGAAGACGTCGGTGCCGCCGATGGAGAGCGGGTGGTTCACCTTGAGGTCGTACTCCTGGGTCGGCGCGTCCGCGTCGGTGCGGTAGTCGAGGTGCGAGACGAACTTGCGCGCCATCCCGGCGCGCCGGCTCTCCGGGTCGGTGATCCACTCGACGTCGAAGTCGGTGATCTTGAAGGAGAACGGCTCCATCACCGAGGGGTCGAACAGGCTGCCGGGGGCGAAGTCGTCGTACTGGGTCAGGGTGTTGGAGAAGCCGTAGTCCTTGCCGACCAGCATGATCACGCCGCCCTTGTAGCCGAGCAGGCTGCCGACGGCGACCCCCACGAGCACCACGATCACGGCGAGGTGGAAGAGCAGGTTGCCCGCCTCGCGCAGGTGGCCGCGCTCGGCCGCGACCGAATCCGAGCCCTCGACGAGGTCGACGCGGTAGCGGCGCCGGCGGATCGCCTTCGCGGCGCGGGCCAGGACGACGTCGGGGTCCTCGTCGGTCTCGTACGACGTCGACTCCGGCAGGCGCATGAGGTTGCGCGGGGCCTTCGGCGGCCGCGCGCGGAGGGCGCGGGCGTAGACGAACAGGCGCGGGACGATGCAGCCGACCAGCGAGATCATCAGCAGGATGTAGATCGCGGAGAACCACACCGAGCCGTAGACCGAGAACAGGTCGAGCCGGTCCCAGATCGGCGCGAGCCGCGGGTGGTCGTCGCGCCACTGCGAGACCTTCAGCGAGTCGATGTCCTCCTGCGGGATCACCGAGCCGGGGATGGCGGCCAGCGCGAGCAGGAGCAGCAGCACCAGCGCGGTACGCATCGAGGTGAGCTGGCGCCACGTCCAGCGGGCGAGCTCGCGGACGGTGAGCTCCATCGGCAGGGCGGTGGCCTGCCGCGAGTCGGAGGGCCGCTCGTGGGTGGCGGGGCGCTGGAGGTCGGTCACACCGGCACCGTGAACCCGACGACGTAGGCCTGGAGGGAGTCGGCGATGCGCTGCCACCAGCCGGTGACGAGGAGCAGCCCGATGAGTATCATCATCGCGCCGCCCAGGCGCATGAGCAGCAGCTGGTGGCGGCGCAGGACCGCGAAGGCGCGCATCGAGCGGCGGTAGGCGACCGCCGCGGCGATGAACGGCAGGCCCAGCCCGAGCGCGAACACCCCGGCGAGGAGCGCCCCGCGGCCGGCGGTGGCCTCGTTGACCGAGAGCGCGTTGATGACGCCGAGCGTCGGCCCGACGCAGGGCGTCCAGCCGACGCCGAACAGGAAGCCCAGCAGCGGCGCGGCGGCCAGCCCGACGGCCGGGACCTTGTGGATGCGCCAGTCGCGCTGGAGCACGCCGAAGACGCCGAGGAAGGCGAGCCCGAGCAGGATCGTGATGACGCCGAGGACCACGTTGAGCTGGTCGCGGTGGGTGAAGAGCGCGCCCGCGGCGCCGGTGAGGCTGCCGATGAGCACGAAGACCACGGCGAAGCCCAGCACGAACAGGACCGCACCGGTGACCATCCGGCTGCGCCGCGCGCTGTCGAGCTCGGCGGCCGACAGCCCGGTGGCGTAGGAGAGGTAGCCCGGCAGCAGCGGGATCACGCAGGGACTGAAGAACGAGATCAGGCCCGCCACCAGGGCGACCGGCAGCGCGAGCACGAGCGACCCCGACAGGGCCGTCTGCTGGAACCAGTCACTCATCGAGGACCGCCTCGACGAGGTCGAGCAGCGTCGTCGTGGTCGGCACCCGGCCCTGGACCGAGGCCGCGACCCGCCCGTCGGCGTCGAGGACGACGGTGCTCGGGATCGAGCGGGGCGTCAGCGTCCCGGCGAACGGCAGGATTGCGGACCCGTCCGCGGAGTAGATCGAGGGGTAGGGCACGTCGAAGCCGCGGACGTAGGAGCGGGCGGCCTCGACCGAGGAGTCGCGGATGTTGATGCCGACGAACGAGACCCGGTCGCCGAGCTCGGCGGCGGCCTCGTTGAGGTCGGGCTGCTCGACGCGGCACGGCGGGCACTGCGACCACCAGAGGTTGACCACGACCGGCGTGCCGCGCAGGTCGGCCAGGTCGACCTCGTTGCCCTCGAGGTCGGTGCCGGTGAGCTCGACCGGCTCGTCGCGGTCGCCGATCGCGACCTCCGTGGGCACGCCCTCGCCCGTGATGTAACCCTTGTCCCCCGTGCCGGACAGGCTCGAGCAGCCCGCCAGCGCGAGGAGGCAGGCGAGCGCGACCAGGGGTGCCGCGAGACGGCGCACGAGCGTCAGGGCCGGCCCTCCTGTGCGGCGCCGCCGGCGGAGAACGGGGCGGAGCGGTCGCCGACCGGGATCAGGTCGCCGGCCGGCTCGGAGTAGCGCACCTGCACCATCCGCTCGTCGTCGAAGACGATGCTGGTCAGCGAGCAGAGCGTGCACTGGCGGTTCTTGGGGTGGTGCAGGTAGCTGCGCTTCTCCAGGAAGAGCCGGGTCGTCCAGATCGGCAGCTGGTGCGACACGACCACGGCCTCGTGTCCGATCGCGGCGTCGCGCGCGTCGTGGACCGCCGCCAGCATCCGCCCGGCGATCTCGTCGTAGGGCTCTCCCCACGACGGCTTCATCGGGTTGTACATGTGGCGCAGCAGGCCCGGGTTCTTGAGGAACGTCCGCGCGCCGGCGCCGAAGCTCACGCCCTGGAACTTGCTGCCCGACTCGATGACGCGGGGGTCGACGACCGGCTCGAGCCCGAGCACGGCCGCGAGCGGCGCCCCGGTCTCGCGCGCCCGCTCGAGCGGCGAGGTGCGCATGTGCACGATGTCGCGGTCGCCGATCGAGTCGGCGATGCGCTCGGCCATCCGCCGACCGAGGTCGGAGAGGTGGAAGCCGTCCATCCGGCCGTAGAGCACGCCCCGCGGGTTGTGCACCTCGCCGTGCCGGAGCAGGTGGACGATCGTCTGGGTCCCCACGTCAGCGCCCCCCTGCCGCGGCGGCGGCCGCGGCGGCGGCCGGGAGGGCGTCGAGGACGGTCGTGACCGCCCGCTCGTCGTGGGCCGCGGAGACGAACCACGCCTCGTACGCCGAGGGTGGGAGGTAGACGCCCCCGTCGAGCATCGCGTGGAAGAACGCGGCGTACGCGGAGGTGTCCTGGGTGGACGCCTGGGCGAAGTCGTGCACCGGCTCGCCGCGGAAGAACACCGAGAACATCGTGCCGGCGGTCTGCACCGTGTGCGGGACGGACGCCGCGGTGAGCGCCTCCGAGGCGGCCTCCTTGATCGTCTGCGCGGTCGCGTCGAGGTGGTCGTAGACCTCGGGCGTCGCGAGGCGCAGGGTGGTCAGGCCGGCGGTGGTCGCGACCGGGTTCCCGGACAGCGTGCCGGCCTGGTAGACCCGGCCCTCGGGCGCGAGGTGGGCCATCAGGTCCGCGCGGCCGCCGAACGCCGCGGCGGGGAAGCCGCCGCCCATCACCTTGCCGAAGGTCATCAGGTCGGGCACCCAGCCCTCGACGGCGCCGTCGAGGCCGTAGCCGCCCTGCGCGGTGGCGCGGAAGCCGGTCATCACCTCGTCGCTGATGAACAGCGCGCCGTGGGCCCGGCAGGTCTCGGCGAGGAAGGCGTTGAAGCCCGGCGCGGGCGGGACGACCCCCATGTTGCCCGGCGTGGCCTCGGTGATCAGGCAGGCGATGCGCGGGCCGTGCGCCTCGAACGCGGCGCGCACGGCGTCGCGGTCGTTGTAGGGCAGGACCAGCGTCTCGCCGGCGGAGCTGGCGGGGACGCCGCTCGTGCCGGGCACGGCGAGCGTCGCGACGCCCGACCCGGCCTCGGCGAGCAGCGGGTCGACGTGGCCGTGGTAGCAGCCGGCGAACTTCACCACGAGGTCGCGACCCGTGGCGCCGCGGGCGAGGCGGATCGCGGACATGGTCGCCTCGGTGCCGGAGGAGACGAAGCGGACCCGCTCGACCGGGGTGCGGGCGACGATCTCCTCCGCGAGCTCGACCTCCGGCTCGGTGGGCGTGCCGTACGACGTGCCGCGACCGACCGCGGACACGACCGCGGCCTGCACCTCGGGGTGGGCGTGGCCGAGCAGCATCGGGCCCCACGAGCAGATCAGGTCGACGTACTGCTGCCCGTCGGCGTCGGTCAGCCAGGCGCCCGAGGCCGAGGTGATGAAGCGCGGCGTGCCGCCGACCGCGGTGAAGGCCCGGACGGGTGAGTTGACGCCTCCCGGGGTGACGGCCCGCGCGCGCTCGAAGAGGGCTGCACTGGCCGCGGTCGTGGGACGGGTCGTCGCGGAGGTCACCGGCTCATTGTCGCCCAGCCGGGCAAGGACCACCCATTCGGCACCGGCCCCCGGGTGCCCCGGTGTGGACTGGGCCACACGAGGCACGCGCGTAACCTCCACCTCACCTCCCCGTTGGTGGTGTAACGGAGCCCGGAGGGGGCATCATGGGAGCGGCGTCACACAGGGGGGACCACCACATGTCGACATTCGGCCGAGTGCACCGCGCGACGGCGATCGTCCCGCTCGCGCTGCTGTCCGTCGCGTGGACGGCGAGCCTCTCGGGCGTGGGCGCCGGCACCGCGAGCGCGGACGCCGACGGGTCCGGCACCCTCCCCGACGGCACGGTCGTGCCGAGCGAGGCGGTCGAGGCGCCGGCCAGCGTCGGCGACGCCGTCACCCGCGCCGAGGCCCTCTCCCCCGGCAGCGCCAGCAGCATCCCGCAGGCCGCGCTCGCGGCGTACCAGCGCGCCGAGGCGGTCATCAACGAGGCCGACCGCGGCTGCAAGCTGCCGTGGGAGCTGATCGCCGCGATCGGCCGGGTCGAGAGCGACCACGGGCGCTACGGCGGCAACGCGCTCGACGACCAGGGCGTCGCCCGCCCGGGGATCTACGGCATCGCGCTCAACGGCAAGAACGACACCCAGGACATCGCCGACACCGACGGCGGCCAGTACGACGGCGACGCCCGCCACGACCGCGCGGTCGGCCCGATGCAGTTCATCCCGTCGACCTGGTCGGTGGTCGGGGTCGACGGCGACGGCGACGGCACCCGCAACCCGCAGGACATCGACGACGCCGCGCTCGCCACCGCGGTCTACCTGTGCTCCGGCGACGACGACCTGTCCGCCGAGCAGGGCCAGCGGGCCGCGGTCTACCGCTACAACCACTCCAACGCCTACGTCGACCTCGTGCTGGAGGTCATGCAGGCCTACCTCGACGGCGACTTCGAGGCGGTGCCCGGCTCCGCGCCCACCGGCACCCTCCTCCCGGAGACCCAGGGGCCCCAGGGCGGGAAGGCCGGCGGCAAGGGCGGCAAGGGCGGCAAGGGCGGCTCCACCGGCGGGACCTACGGCGGCACCGGCGGCGGCAAGGGCGGGAAGGGAGGCAAGGGCGGCAAGGGCACCCCCACTCCCACGCCGACCCCGACTCCGACCCCGACCAAGACGCCCACACCCACGCCCACCCCGACGCCGACGAAGACCCCCACGCCGACGCCGACCGCCACGCCCACGCTGCCGATCCCGACCACGCTGCCGCCGCTCCCCACGGTCACCGTCCCGCCGATCACCGAGACGCTGACCTACGCCCAGGCGCAGGCCCAGTGCCTCGCCAGCGGGATCTCCGCCCTCGACCTCCCGGCGCTGAACGCCTGCATCAACAACCTGATGAACCCCTGACCGTCCTCGCTGGTCAGCCCCGCTGGTCGAGGAAGGACGAAGTCCTGTGCTCCCGCTGGTCGAGGAAGGACGAAGTCCTGTCACGAGACCCCTCAGCCCCCGCTGGTCGAGGAGGGACGAAGTCCTGTCACGAGACCCCTCAGCCCCCGCTGGTCGAGGAAGGACGAAGTCCTGTCACGAGACCCCTCAGCCCGGACCGTCCGGCGGGCGGCGGGCCCGTACTGACACCCAGCTCCTGCTCGCCAGTCCGGGGAGCTCGTCGGTCCGCCCCTCGATGAGCGCGATCCGCTTGGCCCTGGACCACCCCTGGATGCGCTTCTCCATCGCGTACGCCTCATCGAACCCGCTCGTACTCCCCGGCCCACACCAGGACGACCGGGCGCCGGCGCCGGGTGTAGGCCGCGCCGAGACCAAGGACGTGCTCGCTCAGCCGACGCTCGAGGTCCCGGGTGCTGCCGACGTAGAAGCTGCCGTCCGCGCAGCGCAGGATGTAGACGTGAGGCACCGCTCCAGCCTCCTCGCGCGTCCGTCCTCACGGCAGTGGCGTGACGACATCTGTGGAGGAACGGGCGCAAGCCGTCGCTCCCCGCTGGTCGAGGAAGGACGAAGTCCTGTGCTCCCGCTGGTCGAGGAAGGACGAAGTCCTGTCACGAGACCCCGCCCGACGCCGTCGTCGGACCACGTCCGAGGGGTCTCGTGACGGTCGCTGCGCGACCTCCTCGACCGACGGGGGGGCTGCGCGACCTCCTCGACCAACGATCGCCGCTCCCCCCGCTGGTCGAGGAAGGACGAAGTCCTGTCACGAAACCCGCCCACCTGATCCGCCGCCCAGCCACGTCCGAGGGGTCTCGTGACGGTCGCTGCGCGACCTCCTCGACCAGCGGGGGGGTCAGGCGCGGAGCAGGCGGGCGGCCTCGGAGGCCCAGTAGGTGAGGATCACGTCGGCGCCGGCGCGGCGGATCGAGGTGAGGGTCTCCAGGATCGCGGCCTCGCGGTCGATCCAGCCGTGGGCGGCGGCGGCCTCGACCATGGAGTACTCACCGGAGATGTTGTAGGCGGCGACCGGGACGTCGACGGCGTCGCGGACCCGGCGGATCACGTCGAGGTAGGCCAGGGCTGGCTTCACCATGACGATGTCGGCGCCCTCCTCGATGTCGAGCAGCACCTCGCGGACGCCCTCGACGGCGTTGGCGGGGTCCTGCTGGTAGGTGCGGCGGTCGCCCTGCAGGGAGGAGTCGACCGCCTCGCGGAAGGGCCCGAAGAACGCGGAGGCGTACTTCGCGGAGTAGGCCAGGATCGAGACGT
This sequence comes from Nocardioides palaemonis, assembly GCF_018275325.1. Taxonomy (NCBI): domain Bacteria; kingdom Bacillati; phylum Actinomycetota; class Actinomycetes; order Propionibacteriales; family Nocardioidaceae; genus Nocardioides; species Nocardioides palaemonis. The sequence goes on from NZ_JAGVQR010000004.1 coordinate 506,881, forward strand.
GGCTGTGGGCGGCGCCGTCGAGCGCCTCGCGGATCACCGCGACCTGGCCGTCCATCATCCCGCTCGGGCCGACCATGTCGACGCCGGCGGCGGCCTGCGCGAGCGCCATCTCGGCGTACGCCACGAGGGTGCGGTCGTTGTCGACCTCGCCGTCGGGGGTCAGCACGCCGCAGTGGCCGTGGTCGGTGAACTCGTCGAGGCACAGGTCCGACATCACGGTCAGCTGGTCGCCGACCTCGGCGACCACGTCGGTGATCGCGAGGTTGAGCACACCGCCGGGGTCGATGGCGCCCGAACCGGTGGCGTCCTTGTGCTCGGGGATGCCGAAGAGCATCACGCCGCCGAGGCCGAGCTCGGCGGCCTCGGTGACGGCGGCCCGGAGCGAGTCGCGCGAGTGCTGCACGACACCGGGCATCGAGGAGATCGGCCGCGGCTCGTCGAGGCCCTCGCGGATGAAGACCGGCAGGACGAGCGAGCTCGGCGCGACGTGGGTCTCGGCGACCATCCTCCGCAGCGCCGGCGTACGACGCAGCCGGCGGGGTCGGACGAGCGGGCCCTGGACGTTGATCTCCTCGGTCACGGCATCCATCCTCTCGCAGCGCTGGTCAGAGCGGTGGCCCACCCACGTTCCGCACGCTCGGACTGTGGGTGCGCCACCGCCGGTCGGCGTGTCACCGGCAACACACCGAACGAGCGGTGGCCCACCCGCATTCGAGACGTACGAAGTGTGGGTGGGCCACCGCTCGTGGGTGGTTGGGCGCCGCGCCAGGCGCGGAGCGCGCGGCTACGCCTACTACTTCGCGGCGCGGCTCTTGCGGCGGCCCGAGGCGGTCCGCTCGCTCGGCCGGGTCACGACCTCGCCGTTCTCCAGCATCGCGAGGCGGCGGGCGGCGCCGAAGTCGGCCAGCGCGTCGACCAGCACCTCCACGTCGGGAGTGGGGGCGAGGACGTCGACCCGCAGGCCGTGCTCCTCGGCGGTCTTGGCGGTCTGCGGGCCGATCACCGCGATGATCGTCGACGGGTGCGGCTTGCCGGCGATGCCGACGAGGTTGCGCACGGTCGAGGACGAGGTGAAGACGACGGCGTCGAACTTGCCGGTCTTGATCGCGTCGCGCACCGGCGCCGGCGGCGGGGTGGCGCGCACGGTGCGGTAGGCGGTGACGTCGTCGCACTCCCAGCCGAGGTCGACCAGGCCGGCGACGAGGTTCTCGGTCGCGATGTCGGCGCGGGGCAGGAAGACCCGGTTGATCGGGTCGAGAACCTCGTCGTAGGGCGGCCAGTCCGCGAGCAGGCCGGCGGCCGACTGCTCGCCGGACGGCACCAGGTCCGCGCGCAGGCCCCAGTCGGCGATCGCCTGGGCGGTCTTGTCGCCGACCGCGGCGATCTTGAGACCGGAGAACGCGCGGGCGTCGAGGCCGTACTCCTCGAACTTCTCGCGGACGGCCTTCACCGCGTTGACCGAGGTGAAGGCGATCCACTCGTAGCGGCCCTCGACCAGGCCGCGGACGGCCTTGTCCATCTGGAGCGGGTTGCGCGGGGGCTCGACCGAGATGGTCGGCACCTCCTCGGGCACCGCGCCGTACTCGCGCAGGCGACGCGACAGCGAGCCGGCCTGCTCCTTGGTGCGCGGGACGAGCGCGCGCCAGCCGAAGAGCGGCTTGGTCTCGAACCACGAGAGGGTCTCGCGCAGGTCGACGACGTCGCCGATGACCGTGATCGCCGGCGGCGCGATGCGGGCGGCACGGGCGTCGGCGGCGACGGTGGCGAGGGTGGAGATGAGCGTCTGCTGCTCGGTCGTGGTGCCGACGCGGGTCATTGCGACCGGCGTCTCGGGCGAGCGGCCGGCCTCGATGAGGGCGGCGGAGGTCTCGCCGATGCTGCCCACGCCGGAGAGCAGGACGAGCGTGCGGTCGTCGGCGTAGGCGCTCCAGTCGACCTTGTCGCCGCAGGTGACGACGGCCATCTCCTTGTGGCGCTTGGTCGTCAGCGGGATGCCGGCGTAGGCCGGGACCGCACTCACCGACGACACGCCCGGCACGACCTCGAAGCCGACGCCGGCCTTCACGCAGGCCTGCGCCTCCTCGGGGCCGGAGGCGTAGAGGAACGGGTCGCCGGTCATCAGGCGCACCACGCGCTGCTTCTTGCCGTGGCGCACGACCACCTTGGCGCGGGCGGCGTGGGTCAGCGGCTGGCCGTCCTCGCCGAAGCCGCCGTCGACGACCTCCGGGCCGTCCCACTCGCCGTCGGGACCCTCGGTGAGACCGAGGACGGTGCGGACCAGGTCGACGTGCTCGGGCGCCTCGGTGACGACGACCTCGGCGGCCCGCAGCAGCTCGACCGCGCGCAGCGTCAGCAGCCCCGGGTCACCGGGACCGCTGCCGACGAACGACACCCAGCCCGGGGCCGCCGCCTTGGCGTCGGTGGTGCTGGCCTGCGGCTTCTGTACTCGCGTCATGCGTGCTGCTTCCTCACTGGTGGTACCTGCTCTGGTGGTGCAGTCATCAGGTCTGCTGCTCCCTCGGCGAGCATGTCGCTCGCGAGGCGGGTTCCGAGGGCCGCGGCGTCCGCGACCGGCCCGGAGAGGCTCATCCGCACGGACAGCCCGCCGTCCTCCGACAGCGCCACCGCCCGCAGCCACAGCTCCTCGCCGTCGTCGCCCTCGACGACGTCGGCGAGCGCGCCGAGCGGCGCCGAGCAGCCGGCCTCGAGGGCGGCGAGCACCGCGCGCTCGGCGGTGACCGCGGCGCGGGTGGCGGGGTCGTCGAGCCGGCCGAGCAGCTCGACGAGGTCGGTGTCGGCCGAGCGGCACTCGATCGCCAGCGCGCCCTGCCCGGGGGCCGGGAGCATCTGGAGCGGGTCGAGCACCTCGGTCGCCTCGTCGAGGCGACCCAGCCGGGCCAGGCCGGCGCGGGCGAGGACGACCGCGTCGACCTCGCCGTCGCGGACCTTGCGGATCCGGGTGTCGACGTTGCCGCGGATGCCCTGCAGCTCGAGGCCGAGGCCGAGCGCGGCGAGCTGGCTCACCCGGCGCGGCGACCCGGTGCCGACGCGGCTGCCGACGGGCAGCTCGCCGAGGGTCAGCCCGTCGCGGGCGACCACGACGTCGCGGGGGTCCTCGCGCGGCGGCACGGCGGGCAGCGCGATGCCGTCGGCCGGGTAGGTCGGGAGGTCCTTGAGGGAGTGGACGGCGAGGTCGACGCGGCCGTCGAGGAGCGCGTCGCGCAGCGCGCTGACGAACACGCCGGTGCCGCCCATGCTCGCGAGCGGCGCGCGGTTGACGTCGCCCTCGGTGGCGACCTCGACGAGCTCGACCTCGCGTCCGAGGCGCTCGCGCACCAGCTCGGCGACGTGGCCGGACTGGGTGGTGGCGAGCGCGGAGGCGCGGGTGCCGAGGCGCAGGGGTGCGGTGCTCATGGCTGGCCCTCCACCCGCGAGATGGCGTCGACCGCGTCGGGCGAGAGGCGGAACAGCTCGGCGAGCGCCGCCGTGTAGGAGCTGGCGGGCTCGGCGTCGGCGAGCTCCTTGACCCGGACGGTGGGCTCGTGGAGCAGCTTGTCCGCGACGCGGCGCACGGTGTGGAGGACCTCGGCGCGGGTCGCCTCGTCGAGGCCCGGGAGCCTCGCGGCGAGCCGCTCCATCTCCGCGTCGACGACCGAGGTGGCCATCGAGCGCAGCGCGACGACGGTCGGCGTGACGCTGGCCTGCCGGCGCACGGCGAGGAACGCGGCGATCTCCTGGCCGACGATGCTGCGGACGTCCTCGACGCCGGCGGTGGCCTCGAGCCCACGGAGCTCGTCGGCGAGCCCGGCGAGGCTGATCAGCTGGATGCCCGGCAGCTCGCCGACGGCGGGGTCGACGTCGTGCGGCAGCGCCAGGTCGACGATGGTGAGCGGTCGCTCCACGCCGCTGCGGACGGCGGCCACCTCGGCGAGGCGTACGACGGTGCCGCGCGCGCCGGTGCACGAGATCACCAGGTCGGCGTCGCGCACCTCGTCGTGGAGGTCCGCGAACGGCACCGCGGTGGCGGCGTAGTCGGCGGCGAGGCGCTCGGCCTTGGCGGCGGTGCGGTTGATCACCGCGATCCGCTCGGCACCGCCGCGCGCCAGGTGGGCCACGGCCAGCGAGGCCATGGCGCCGGCACCGACGACGACCGCGCGGGACCCGGCGACCGGGCGCGTGCTGCGGTCGAGCGCCGCGGTGACGAGTGACGGTGCGGCACGGTCGATGTCGGTCTCGGCGTGGGCGCGCTTGCCGACGCGCAGCGCCTGCTGGAAGAGGGTGTTGAGGGCCGGCCCGACGGTGCCGTGCTCCTGGCCGATCCGCAGGGCGTCGCGGGTCTGGCCGAGGATCTGGCCCTCGCCGACGACCATCGAGTCGAGGCCGGACGCGACCTGGAACAGGTGCGACACCGCGCCCTCGTCGTAGTGGACGTAGAGGTGCGGCAGCAGCGCCTCGGTCGACTCGCCGGCGCGGGCGACCAGCAGGCCGGAGACGTCCTCGACGCTGCCGTGGAAGCGGTCGACCTCGGCGTAGACCTCGAGGCGGTTGCAGGTCACGATCGCGGTCGCCTCGGAGACGTGGTCGCCGCCCATGACGTCGGCGAGCAGCTTGGAGGTGCCGTCGGCGTCGAGCGCGAGCCGCTCGAGCACCTCGACGGGCGCGGACTTGTGGGAGATCCCGACGACCAGGACGCTCACCTCGCCACCTCCTCGGCGGGGACCACCGACTTGCGCTGCTCGTGGTAGGCGAGGATCTGCAGCTCGATCGACAGGTCGACCTTGCGCACGTCCACGCCTTCGGGGACCGCGAGCACGGTCGGCGCGAAGTTCAGGATGCTGGTGATGCCGGCGGCGACCATCCGGTCGGCGACGGCCTGGGCGGCGACCGCGGGGGTCGCGATGACGCCGATCGACACGGCGTGCTGGCCGACGATCGACTCGAGGTCCTCGAAGGACCGCACGTCGAGGCCGGCGACGACCTCCTCGTGGCGCGCGGGGTCGGCGTCGAGGAGCGCCACGACGCGGAACCCGCGGCTGCGGAAGCCGGAGTAGTTGGCGAGGGCGTGGCCGAGGTTTCCGATCCCCACGATGACCACGGGCCAGTCCTGGGTCACGCCGATCTCGCGGGCGATCTGGTAGCGGAGGTACTCCACGTCGTAGCCGACCCCGCGGGTGCCGTAGGACCCGAGGTAGGAGAGGTCCTTGCGCAGCTTGGCGCTGTTGACGCCGGCCGCCGCCGCGAGCTCCTCGCTCGAGCAGGTGGTGGTGCCGTCGTCGGCGAGGCCGGTCAGGGCACGCAGGTACACGGGTAGCCGCGCGACGGTCGCCTCGGGGATGTCCCGGGCGGAGTCGGGGTTCCGTGCGGTCACAGCGAACTTCTCTCCAGCCAGGTGACGGGGATCGCCTGGCTCGGCCACTGTAGGAGTTTGTGAACGGGAGAACAAAACGTCGACGAGGCGGGCTAGCACATGTGAGAAGACCCACCTCATCCGGGGTCGCCTGAACTTGCGCCGGGCCCCTCCGACGGGCTATCGCAGGCCCGTCCGCACACCACCGCTCAGCAGTTCAGCTGGTCGGCGAGCGCCCGCTCGCCGGCCGTCTCCGGGGAACGCTGGTCCCCCGACCCGGTGCCGTTGTCGAACACGAGCGTGCAGTAGATGACCTCGTTGTTGACGCGCTCGCGGTGCTGCTCCCACGCACCGATCCCCGTGAAGGTCGCGGCCGCCACGGCAGCGAGCGCGATGACCAACAGCAGCGCCTTCGAGCGTCGGTCGTCGCTCGGCTGCTCGGAGGGGTCGAACGGCCGGGGCGGCCTGGGCGGCCGGGACGACTCCATGACCTCGCGTGACGGATCCATGGCGGCACCCTAGGTCGAGCCCGCCGGGCGCGGTCGTCAGCCCACGAGGAACTCGCCGATCAGCGTCTCGCCGTCGGACTCGTAGACCGGGACGGACCGCCTGACCCCCGCGTCCGCCTCCTGCTGGGCCAGCGCGTCGGCGGGCGAGGTGGGTGGCGGTCCGCCGTCGAGCTCCTCGACGTAGGCGTAGCCCTGGCGGCCGTCGGTGGTGACCACGGCGAGCAGGTCGGGTGACCTGCCGTCGCGCTGGACGCCGTAGGTCTCGCCCTTGGCGTTGACGCCCCACTCCGACGTCTCGGTCCGGACCCAGGCGGCCACGACCTTCCACCCCACGCCGTCCCGCGCGGTGAAGGTGAGCGACGTCCGGCCAGCCGGGAGGTCGACGATCGCGTAGTTGTTCGTGGCGGGGTCGGCGACCTCGGCGTCGGACGCCGGACCGTCGCACTCGACCGAGGACCCGTCGGGGTAGGCGATCCGCCCGGCCGTCAGGCAGGCGACCGACACCCTGGCCGCGGTCGCGCCCGTCGGGCGCGGGCCGAGCTCGACGGTGGACGTGCCGGTGCGGGTGACGACGACCGCATCGCCCAGCGGGACCGCGGTCGTCGCCCCGGGCAGCGGCTGCGACGTGTCGATCCCCGCGCTGCGGCTCGGCGACGGCGGCTGGGTGGCGAGGTCGGTGGGCCCGGTGCCGGTCGTCGGTGTGCCCGCGGTGAGCACCGCGGTGCCGCCTGCGACCACGACCGCGGCCACGACACCGGTGACGGCGGCGGCGGTCGTGCGTGCCCGCCGGCGCGCCCGCCGCTCCACGGCCGCGAAGCGGTCGGCGGGTCCCCGCATGTCCGGGGGGAGGTCACGCAGCAGGTCGGTCAGCTCGTCGGTGGTCATCGTCGGCTCGCTCGGTCGGGTTCGGTGGCGGCGAGGGCCTGGCGGAGCTTCGCGAGACCCTTGGCGCCCTGGCTCTTGACGGTGCCCGCCGAGCAGCCCATGACGTCGGCCACCGCGTCGACGGAGAGGTCGTCGAAGTAGCGCAGGACGACGACCTGGCGCTGCCGCACCGGCAGCCCCAGCAGCGCCTGGCGGAGCGCGAGCCGGTCGTCGACCCGTGCGGTGTCGTCGACGGACGCCGGAGCGCCCGGCTCGTGCGGCTCGCCGTCGGACGTCGGCACCTCGCGGTTCCACCGCCGGGCGCGCCAGCTCGCGTGCACCCGCACCATCACCTTCCGCACGTAGGCGTCCGGGTGGCCGTCGACGACGCGCGTCCAGTGCGGCCACGTCCGGGCGAGGGCCGTCTGGAGGAGGTCCTCGGCGGCGGCCTGGTCGCCCGTCAGCATCCACGCCGTCCGCAGCAGGGCGGGCGAGCGCGCCTCGACGAACTCACGGAACCCCGGTGGCTCTCGCACGTGTCCCCTCCTCCGCTGTCGACCCTAGGACCGGCGAGACCCCCCGTTCGGTTGCCCCGGGCCCGCGGCCAGCGCGTCGCGCACCGCGTGGTGGCCCATCGGCGGCAGCTCGTCGAGCCCGTACCAGGCGAGGTCGTCGTGCTCGTCGGGCGCGAGGTTGACCGGCTCGCCGTGCCACTCCCGGACCAGCCAGGCACGCAGCAGCACCGGCTCGCCTGCCGGCGAGACCGTGACCTCGCAGAGCGGCTCGACCGAGACGGCCGCCACCTCCACCCCGAGCTCCTCGCGCAGCTCGCGGACCAGCCCCGCGACCGGCGACTCCCCCGGCTCGACGACGCCGCCTGGCAGGTCCCAGGTGTCGGGGTACGCGTGCTTGTGCGGGCTGCGGTGGGCCAGCAGGACGCGTCCGTCCCGCACCAGGGCGCCGACGGAGACCTCGATCATCCGCCGATCCCAGCACCACCGTCCGACAGTGGATCTCGTGGGTCTCGTGACAGGACTTCGTCCTTCCCCGACCAACGAGGTGCGCCTCGACCAACGAGGGCGCGAGCCCTCAGCCGAGGAGCTCGCGCAGCATCCGGTCGGACGCGAGGAGGGCGTCGCGGTCGTAGGTCGAGCTGCTGGCGAGCAGCTCGTCGGCTCCCGTGCCCTCCGCGAGCGCCTCGAGCCGGCGGCGGACCGTGGCGGGCGACCCGGCCACTGCACGGTCGAGCGACTCCTCGACCCGGCGACGCACCTGGTCCGGCCACGGCTGGTCCCGGATGGCCGACGGACCTTCCAGCGGCGGGAACTCGCCGGTCCGGCGCGACCGGGCCATCGCCCACGCCTCGGGCAGCGCGAGCTCATGGGCGGTCGCGTCGTCGTCGGCGACGAGGACGTCGAGCGACACCGTCACCCGCGGCGCGCTGCCGAGGTGCGGGACGAAGTCGCGGCGGTAGGCAGCCAGCGCCGGGCCGATCTCGTCGGAGTCGAGGACCGGGCCGCCCACGACGACCGGCAGCCCGAGCCGGGCGGCGAGCGCGATCCCTTGGCCGGTGGCGAGCAGGTGCATCGGGACGGGCGCCGGCGCGGCCGGGCGGGCGGTGACCTCCCCGGTGCCGGCGAGGTGGTCGCGCAGCTCGCGCAGGTCGGCCTCGAAGGTGTCGGGCACGTCGTGGTCGCGGCGCAGCGCCCTGCGCACCGGGGCGGTGAAGCCGAGCGAACGCCCGAGGCCGAGGTCGACCCGGCCGGGGTGCATCGCCTCGAGGACGAGGAACTGCTCGGCGACGACGAGCGGCTGGTGCAGCGGCAGCATCACGCCGCCGGAGCCGATCCTGATGCGCGAGGTCCGCGCGCCGATCGCCGCCAGCAGGACGGCCGGGCTGCCCGACGCGATCCCCGGGACCGCGTGGTGCTCGGCGACCCAGAAGCGCTCGTAGCCGACCCGCTCCGCGTGGACGGCTCGCGCCACGGTCGCCTCGATCCCCTCGGCGTCGGGGGCGTCGGCGCGGGTGCGCGACCGGTCGAGCAGGGAGAGCCTCACGTCCGGCCCAACGCCGCGCGCCGGGGCACGCATCCCGCCCGGCGTGTGAGGTTCAGCCCAGCGCCGTGCGCAGGCGTGCCTCGTCGACGCGCCAGAAGTCGTGCTGGCGCCCGTCGACGAAGGTCACCGGGATCTCCTCGCCGAACCTGTCCTCGAGATCCGGGTCGGTGGTGATGTCGACCTCGTCGTAGTCCTCGCCCAGGTCGGCGCACACCCGCTCGACGACCACGCGGGCGTCGTCGCAGAGGTGGCACCCGGGGCGGGTGTAGAGCGTGACGCGCGAGGCGCTCACTCGAGCAGCCCCAGCTGGCGGCGTCGCTCCAGCCCCCGCAGCCGGCCCTTCTGGACCTTGCCGGTGACGGTGAGCGGGAGCTCGTCGACGACCTCGACGCGGGTCGGCTGCTTGAACCGGGCGAGGCGCTCGCCGCAGTGGGCGCGCACCGCGTCGGCCACGGCGTCCCGGTCGGCGCCGGGCGCGACGACGTAGGCCACGACCGCCTCGCCGGTGGCGTCGTCCGGCACGCTGACGACGGCCGCCTCCGTGACGCCGTCGACCTCGCGGACCACGTCCTCGACCTCGGTCGGGTAGACGTTGAAGCCGCTGACGATGACCAGCTCCTTGACCCGGTCGACGAGGTAGAGGTCGCCCGAGGCGTCCAGGAACCCGACGTCGCCGGTGGCGTACCACCCGTCCCCGCGCGGGCCGTCGGACCCGTCGGGCCAGTAGCCGCTGAAGAGGTTGTCGCCGCGGACCTCGATCCGGCCCGCGTCCTCGCCGCCGGTCGGCTGGCCCGTGCCGTCGACGAGCCGCAGCTCGATGCCCGGGAGCGCCGCACCGACCGAGCCGGGCCGCGGGGCAGGGCTGCAGAGCGTCGAGGTGACCACCGGCGCCGCCTCGGTGAGGCCGTAGCCCTGGTGGACGGGGATGTCGGTGAGCGCGGTGAACTCCTCGATCACCTCGGGCTCCAGCGGTGCGGACCCCGACAGCACCAGCCGGACCGGGCCGAGCCGCTCGCGCAGGTGCTCGTCGGGCAGCCAGTGGCCGAAGGCGGGCGGCGCGACCGGGACGACGCTGCACGCCTCGTCGTCGATCAGGTCCAGCACCGCCTGCGGCTCGAACTGCTCGACCAGCAGCAGCCGCGCGCGGTGGCGCAGCACCCCGCCGAGCACGGCGTTGAGGCCGTAGACGTGGAAGAGCGGGAGCACGCCGAGGACGACGTCGTCGCCGTGCATCATCGGCGGCTCGACCGCCGCGACCTGCTCGATGTTGGCCAGCAGCGCGCGGTGGGTCAGCATCGCGGCGCGCGGGGTGCCTGACGTCCCGCTCGTGTAGAGCAGCGCCGCCAGCTTCTCCGGGTCGGGCAGCGGCGGGACCGGGCGGACCACGTCGGCGCGCAGGACCGCGTACGGCAGCTCCGACCCGCTCGGCTCCGCCCCGACGACCACGACGGCGGGCGCGGCGTCACCGAGCCCGGCCACGGCCGCGCGCACGACGTCCAGCGAGCCGGCGTCCGCGACGACCATCCGGGTGCCGGAGTCGACCACCATGCGGACGACCTCCCCGGGCACCGACCGCGGGTTGACCGGGACGGCGACGACCTGGGCGCGCAGCACCCCGAGGTACGTCGTGACGAACTCGATCCGGTTGGTCATCGCGATCATCACGCGCTGACCGGCGCGGATCCCCTGCTGGCCGAGACCGGTGGCCACCCGGGCCACCTCGTCCTCCAGCGCGGCCCACGTCATCGACCGCCCCGCCGTCTCCACGAGGGCCTGGCGGTCGGGCACGTCGGCAGCTGCGTCGGCCACGAGTGCGGAGACGTCGGAGCGCGGCATGACGCGATCCTTCCACAGCTACGCTGCTCGGGTGACCCCGTCCGAGCGCCCCCGTCGGCTCAACCTGCAGCAGCGCTCGCGCCTCGCGGGCGAGGCCGCGGCGGCCTCCGCCGAGGTCGAGACCGCCCTCTCCACCCCGAGCGACGCGGCCGCTGCGGCGTTCTTCGACGTGGACAACACGATCATGCAGGGCGCCAGCATCTTCCACCTCGCGCGCGGGCTGCACCGGCGCCAGTTCTTCACCACCCGCGAGATCGCCTCGGCTGCGTGGAAGCAGGCCTACTTCCGGGTCGTCGGCGTGGAGGACCCCGAGCACGTCGCCGAGGCGCGCTCGTCGGCGCTCTCCTTCATCGCCGGGCACACCACGACCGAGCTCGAGGAGCTGACCGAGGAGATCTTCGACGAGGCGATGGCCCACCGGATCTGGCCGGGCACCCGCGCCCTGGCCCAGCTGCACCTCGACGAGGGCCAGCGGGTCTGGCTGGTCACCGCGGCGCCGATCGAGATCGCGAGCGTCATCGCGCGGCGACTCGGTCTCACCGGCGCGATGGGCACGGTCGCCGAGCACGTCGACGGCGTCTACACCGGCCGGCTGGTCGGCGACCTCCTGCACGGCCCGGCCAAGGCCGAGGCGGTCAAGGCGCTGGCCGCCCGCGAGGGCCTCGACCTCGAGCGGTGCTCGGCCTACTCCGACTCCAGCAACGACCTGCCGATGCTCTCGCTGGTCGGCGACCCCTGCGCGATCAACCCCGACGCCCGCCTGCGGGCGCACGCCCGCGCCCACGGCTGGCGGGTGCGCGACTACCGCACCGGACGCAAGGCGGCGCGCGCCGGGCTGACCGCCGCGGCCGTGGCCGGCGCGCTCTCCGGGGCGGTCGCCGCCGGCATGGGCGTCCGCGGTGCCCGGCGCCCGAACGACGCGTAACTCGTAGTTACTCGCGGGTTCACAAGAGCGGCCCCTCCGCTTATCGTGGGAGGCACGTCACTGGGAGGGGACGCCGGATGCCACGGCTGCACGCACGACCACGAACGGTCGAGGAGGGGCTCGAGGAGCTCCGCCGCGCCGTCGCGGCCGTGCTCGCGCCGCAGGTCCTGCTCATGGCGACCGCCCAGGTCCCGGCGGGCAGCGGCGGCAGCGGCCCCGGCCCTACGGCGACGAGGACCGCGCGGCGTCGTCCGAGGGCGACGCGGCCGAGCGCGACCGGCTGATCGCCCTGGTCGAGCTGGCCCGGTCCGGCGACAAGGAGGCCTTCGGGCTGCTCTACGACCACTACCACGTCTCGGTCTACCGCTTCCTCTACTACCGCACGCGCTCGCAGACGCTGGCCGAGGACCTCACCTCGGAGACCTTCTTCCGGGCGCTGCGGAGCATGAACGGCTTCCGCTGGCAGGGCAAGGACTTCGGCGCCTGGCTGATGACCATCGCGCGCAACCTCACCACCGACCACTTCAAGGCCGGGCGGACGCGGCTGGAGATGTCCACCGAGGACATGACGCCGCACGACGACGCGACCGAGGGCCCCGAGGGCGCGGTGATCGCGGGCCTGACCAACGAGGTGCTGCTGCAGGCGCTGACCGAGCTGCCGACCGAGCAGCGCGAGTGCCTGGTCATGCGGTTCCTGCAGGGCCTGTCGATCGCCGAGACGGCCCGCGCGCTCGAGCGGAGCGACGGCGCCGTCAAGCAGCTCCAGCTGCGCGGGGTCCGCAACCTCGCCAAGCTGCTGCCGGAGGGGTTGAGAGACGCGTGACACACCCCGTAACCCCTGCCACTCCTGCCTCGTTCGTCCGGGTGGGAGGAACGGCCAGCACCACCCGTGAGACAGGACGAGCGCGATGACACCCGCCTTCTCGGCACGCCGACGTGCCGACGAGTTCGAGGCCCTCCTCTCCCGGGGGCCCGAGGCGCGACTGACCGACCGCGAGGCCGAGCGCTTCGCCGCGCTGCTCGAGGTGGTGGCCGACCTGCGCGCGGTGCCCGGTCCCGAGCCGCGGGCCGAGTTCGTCAGCGACCTGCGCTCGCGCCTGATGGCCGAGGCCGACACCGTCCTGGTGCGCCAGCCCGCCGCCCCGGAGCGGCTCGCGATGCCCACCACCTCGCGCCCGCGCCAGCGCCGCCTCGGCGCGGTGCTCGGCGGCGTCGCGATGGTCGGTGCGGCGGCGACCATGGCCGTCGCGTCCCAGTCCTCGCTGCCGGGTGAGTCGCTCTACGGCGTCAAGCGCGGCATCGAGTCGGCGCAGGTGCGCCTCGCCGACGACGACGCAGCCCGCGGCCGTACGCTGCTCGCCCAGGCCGGCACACGCCTCGACGAGCTCGAGGAGCTGGCCGCCGACGGTGGCCGCGAGCAGCTGGTGCCCGAGACCCTCGACGCGTTCACGCAGCAGTCGAGCGAGGGAGCACGCAGCCTGCTCACGGCCTACGACGCGAGTGGCACCACCGCCGACGCCCAGCACGTCCGCGACTTCACCTCCTCGAGCCTCGACCGGCTCGACGCGCTCGAGTCCGCGATCCCGGAGAGCGCGCGCGACCAGCTCGTCGCCGCCGGGCAGATGCTGGCCGACCTCGACCAGGAGGCCGGTGCTGCGTGCCTGAGCTGCACGGGCGGCGTGGCCGAGACGCCCCCGTTCCTGCTCACCAGCGCACCCGCCACCGACCTGCTGGCCGGCCTCGACGCCGACCAGCTCCAGCTCGAGACGGCGCCGCTGTCCGGCCAGGACCTCACCGGCGTGACGGTCCCGCCGGCACTGCTCCCCTCGGCCGGGTCCCCGACCGCGCAGCCCACCGGTCAGCCGACGGCCGCGCCCACCACCCCCGGCACCCCCGGCACCCCGCTGCCGTCCGTCCCGACCGCCAGCCCGACGAAGCCCGGTGGCGGCACGATCACCGAGGTGACCGAGGGCGTCACCGAGACCGTGACCGGCACGACCTCGACCATCACCCAGGGCGTCGACGGACTCACGGGCGGCGCCGTCGGCGGTCTGACCGGCTCGGTCGACGACGCCACCGGCGGGCTGATCAGCGAGGTCACCGGCACCGTCGATGGGGTCACCGGCAACACCCTGACCCACGCGACCGGCGGGATCCTCCCCTGACCGAGCGGGTCAGCCGAAGGCGCCGCCGCGCTCGTCGAGCAGGTCGAAGAGCGTGTGCTGGATGGTCTCGCGGACCTGGTCGGTGACGTTGAAGACGAGCATCGGGTCCTCGGCCTCCGTCGCGTCGTAGGAGTCGGTGCGGATCGGCTCGCCGAACTCCAGGATCCACTTCGACGGCAGCGGCACCATCCCGAGCGGCCCCAGCCACGGGAAGAACGGCGTGATCGGGATGTAGGGCACCCCCAGCAGACGAGCGAGGGCGGGGACGTTGCCCACGAGCGGGTAGATCTCCTCCGCGCCGACCACCGACAGCGGGATGATCGGCACGCCGGTGCGCAGGGCCGCGGACACGAAGCCACCGCGCCCGAAGCGCTGCAGCTTGTAGCGCTCGCTGAACGGCTTGCCGATGCCCTTGAAGCCCTCGGGCCACACGCCGACGAGCTCACCGCCGGACAGCATCCGCTCGGCGTCCTCGTTGCAGGCCAGGGTGGCACCGCCCTTGCGGGCCAGCGAGCTGACGACCGGCAGCTTGAAGACCAGGTCGGCCCCCAGCGGGCGCAGGAAGCGGCCGGCGTGGTCGTGCACCGTGAGCATCGTCATCAGGCCGTCGACCGGCACCGTGCCGGAGTGGTTCGACACGACCAGGGCACCGCCCTCGGCGGGGATGTTCTCCAGCCCCCGCACCTCGAGCCGGAACCACTTCTCCGCGACCGGGCGCAGCGCCGCCATGAAGAAGCGCTCGGTCAGCTCGCGGTCGAAGCCGTAGTCGTCGACCTCGTAGTCGCCCTCGAGCCGGCGGCGGGCGAACGCCATCAGCTCGGCGAGCCGGCGCTCCCAGTCGTCGCCGAAGACCTCGTGGGCGGCGCCCTGGAGGGCGACCAGCCAGTCGCCGACCGGGATGCCGGTGTCCGGGGTGCGCTCCTCGGCCGTCGCGGCCGGGCGCGGCGGCTCCTCGGCAGCGGGCGCCGACTGCGGCTCCGGACGCGGCGCGGGGCGCGCCTTCTTCCGCGGGGCCGGACGGGCCGCGCCGGGCGCGAGGTCGCGAGCGGCCGACGACGGGCGCGACCGGCCGCTGCCACGACCGGGGCGGCCGCCGGTGCCGATCGGGATGACGACGGCGTCCTCGCGGGCGCGCTCGCCGGCTTCCTCAGCCACCGACGGCCTCCTCACGACGCTGCGCCACCACCGACCGCTGCGGGGCGATCGAGCGGCAGAAGTCCGCGAACGCCTCGGCGGTCGTGTACTCCGGCTCGAAGCCGAGCTCGGTGCGCATCCGGGTGGTGTCCACACCACGACCGTAGGTCAGGAACCCCAGCTGCTCGGGCGAGAAGTCCGAGAGGCGGGCCTGGCGCATGGTGGCGCCCAGGCGCCCCACCGCGAACCGCGGCAGCGAGACCGACGGCGTGCCGAGACGGCGTACGGCCTGGCTCAGGGTCAGCAGCCCGTCGCCGGCGACGTTGAAGGTGCCGGTGGTGCCGGTCGTCGCGGCGTGGCGCAGCACCCGCATCAGGTCGTCCTCGTGGAGGAACTGCAGGCGGGGGTCGAAGCCGAGCACCCGCGGGACGACCGGGAGGCGGAAGTAGTTGGTCAGCGGGCTCGACACGTGGGGCCCGATGACGTTGGCGGCGCGCACCAGCGTCACGTCGACGTCGGGGCGCCGGCGGGCGAACCCGCGGACGTAGCCCTCGATCTCGAAGACGTCCTTGGCGTAGCCCGAGGACGGGAGCCGCTTGGGGCCCATGTCCTCGGTGAACATCGCCGGGTCGCGCGGACCGGAGCCGTAGACGGTGGTCGTCGACTTCACGACCAGGCGCTGGACGGTCGCCGACTTCTGGCACGCAGCGAGCAGCTGCATGGAGCCGATGACGTTGAGCTCCTTCATCGTCCCGCGACCACCCGCCGAGCCAGGGGTCGCGATCACGCTCATGTGGACGACGGTGTCGACGTCCTCCTTGGCGAGGACCTTGGCGATGACCGGGCTGCGGATGTCCGCGCGGACGAAGGACACGTCGCCGATGTCGCCCCGGGGCGGGACGACGTCGACCCCGATGACTCGATCGATGGACGGGTCGCCGGCCGCGGCGCGCGCGAATCGTCGCCCGATGTCCCGGGAGATCCCGGTGACCAGCACGACCCGTCCCATGGTCGAGGGGGTGTTACTTGCCGAGCTTGCGGCGCTGGACGCGCGTCTTCTTGAGCAGCTTGCGGTGCTTCTTCTTGGCCATGCGCTTGCGCCGCTTCTTGATGACAGAACCCACGGTGAGACCTTTCCTTTCGGCCGACGCTCGTCGGCCGGACCCGCACACCCTAACGGGGACGTGTGCGGAGGGTGGAATCGAGTCTCGCGGGGGCCGCCGGGTCAGCCGGCGTTGTAGAAGCTCTTGCGCAGGTAGTCGTTGACGTCGTCCTCGGTGACCCGGAACGAACGGCCCACGCGCACCGCGGGCAGCTCGCCGCCGTGCACGAGGCGGTAGACGGTCATCTTCGAGACGCGCATCTTCGACGCAACCTCGGCGATGGTCAGGAAGTGGGCCTCGGACATGTCGCCGGGGGTGTTCTCAGCCATGGGGCACCGATCCTTCTCGAGCGGTGACGGCGCCGGCTTCCCCACCGGCGTCACAGGCGTACCGCTCTTGGTGAGGATAGGGCTCGCGTGACGCGTGGGGAAGAGGAATGCCAGAGAAACTTGTGGGACGACGGCGTGTCGACTTGCCTCCCGCTCCGAGGCCGCCGATCAGGGCAGTGGGTCGAGGCCGTGGAGCGGGAAGACCTCCATGCGGGTGGCATGGATCGCCCGGTCGAGCCAGGTCTCCGGGTCGTAGCCGCCCGACCAGTCGCGGTAGGCCGGGGTCCGGCCGTCGGTCATCCGGTGCGGCGCCGTCGCGCCGAGCACCTGCTCGACGTGCTCGCGCCAGGCCGGGGGCGTCACCGTGGCCGGGTCGAGGGGACGACCGGAGGCGATCGCGAGCAGGTGGGTCCACGCCCGCGGGACGACGTCGACGACCGAGTAGCCGCCGCCGCCGGTGACGACCCAGCGGCCGCCGGCGACCTCGTGGGCCAGGTCGTGCAGCGCGAGGTAGGCCGCGCGCTGGCCGTCGATGCTCAGCATCATGTGGGCGAGCGGGTCGTTCATGTGCGAGTCGCAGCCGTGCTGGGTGACCAGCACCTGCGGCTCGAAGGCCCGCAGCACCGGCGGCACGACGGCGTGGAAGGCCCGGAGCCAGCCGGCGTCGGCCGTGCCGGGCGGCAGCGCGACGTTGACCGCGGTGCCCTCGGCGTCCGGGCCGCCGGTGTCGGTCGGGAAGCCGGTGCCCGGGAAGAGCATCTGCCCGGTCTCGTGCAGCGACACCGTCAGCACCCGCGGGTCGTCGTAGAAGATCTTCTCCACGCCGTCGCCGTGGTGGACGTCGATGTCGACGTAGGCCACCCGCTCGGCACCCTCGTCGAGCAGCCGCCGGATCCCGACGGCGACGTCGTTGTAGATGCAGAAGCCGCTGGCCCGGTCGGGCATCGCGTGGTGCAGGCCGCCGGAGATGTTGACCGCGTGCAGCGACTCGCCGCTCCACACGCGGCGTACGGCCTCGAGCGTCGCGCCGACGACGTGCGCGCTGGCGCGGTGCATGTCGGCGAACACCGGGTCGTCCTCGGTGCCGAGGCCGCGCGCGGCGTCCTCGTAGCCCGGCGTCGCGCCGGCGCGGGTGACGGCCTCGATCAGCGCGGGGTCGTGGACGGTGGCGATCTGCTCGTCGGTGGCGACCGGCGCGTCCACCCGCTCGATCCCCTCGAGCACGCCGAGCTCGTCGGCCAGGCGCATGGTCAGGTCGACGCGCACCGGCGACATCGGGTGGGTGGGGCCGAAGTCGTACTCGCAGAGCGACTGGTCGAACACGACCGCCGTGGGCCCCTCGCACTCCATGTGGCGGACGTTACTCCGGGCGCACCCCCGCCCCGCGCAGCGGGACGGGTCGCGAGACTCAGGACAGCCGGCCGGTCTGCGCGAGCGAGGTCATCTGCTCGACGGTGATGCTCGGCGAGGCGAGGCCGACGAGCCTGCCCTCCCAGCGGCCGGGCGACTGCACGAACATCGACACCGACCCGCTCGCGGGGTCCTGACCGACCCAGACCTTCGCGGAGGCGTCCTGCTCGAGCGCGACCGGCTCCGCCCAGCCCGGCACGGTGCCCGGGTCGTACTTGCGGAGGAACTGGTCGTCGAGGGCCGGGTCGCCGGCGCCACGCTCGTAGGTGAAGGTCATCCCAGCGAGGTGGAGCTCCTCGGCGACCGTGCGGTCGGCAGGGCGGTCCGCCGTCGGGGCGGTCGTCGTGCCCGGAGGCGCGGGCGGCGCGGTGTCACCCAGCGAGCCGGCCACCAGCACCGCGGCGGCGACGGCACCGACGGCGGGCAGGGCGACCAGGCCCGGTCGGGCCCAGACGGGGCGGGTGCGCACCTGCGGCACGGGGCCCTCGTAGGTCACGGCGTGGACGTCCTCGCGGAACGCCTCGCCCAGCTGTCGGGTCAGGTCATCGTCGGTCAGCATCGCTCAGCTCCTGCTCGGTGGTGAGTGCGGCCCGGAGGGTGCCCAGGGCGCGCGCGGTCTGTGACTTGACGGTCCCCGTCGAGCACCCGAGCGCCGCGGCGGTGTCGGCGACGCTCAGGTCGTCGAAGTACCGCAGCACCAGCACCGCCCGCTGTCCTGCGGGCAGCCGGCGGGCCGCCCGGAGGAGCTGGTCGCGGTCGGCCACCCCGTCGCGCACCGGGACCGGCACGTCGAGCTCGAGGGGCGCCTCGTCGGGCCGCCGGCTCAGGCTGCGCCACCGGTCCCTGGCCAGGTTGACCACGACACGTCGGGCGTACGCCTCCGGCTCGGCGCGGGCACTGGACCACCGCCGCGCGGTGCGCAGCAGCGCGGTCTGCACCAGGTCCTCGGCATGCTGCCGGTCCCCGCACATCAGGTACGCCGTGCGCAGCAGCCGGTCGGAGGACCGGCGCACGAACGCATCGAAGCCGGCCTGGTCGTCCCGGGCGATCACCGGGTCACGTCTTCCGTCACACCCACCAGAACTCCGGTGGCGGCGGGGAGGTTGTCAGGAACCCTCGGCGAGCTCGCGCGAGCGGTTGCGCGCTGCCTCCATGGCGGCGAGGAAGGCGGCGCGCACGCGGTGGATCTCGAGCTCGCGCAGGGCCGACGCGGTGGTGCCGCTGGGCGAGGTGACCTGCTCGCGCAGCACGACGGGGTGGGTGCCGGTCTCGCGGAGCATCGCGGCCGAGCCGACCAGGGTCTGCACCACGAGGTCGGTGGCGGTGGCGCGGGGCAGCCCGAGGTGGACGCCGGCCTCGATCATCGACTCGACGACGAAGAAGATGTAGGCGGGTCCGGAGCCGGAGATCGCCGTGACTGCGTCCATCTGCTTCTCGGGGATCCGCAGCACCTTGCCGGTGGAGGCCATCAGCGACTCGACCTCGGACAGGTGGGAGTCGTCGCAGTGGGAGCCGGGCGCGATCGCGGCCATCCCCTCGTCGACCAGCGCCGGGGTGTTCGGCATGACCCGCACGACCGCGACCCCGTCCGGGACGCGCGCCTCGATGAACGCGGTGGTGATGCCGGCAGCGAGCGAGACGACGAGCTGGCCGGCGCGCAGCTCGGGCGCGATCTCGTCGAGGACGTCGCCCATGTCCTGCGGCTTGACCACCAGCGCGACGGTGGTGGCCTTCGCCGCCGCCTCGCGGTTGGACACGACGGCGACGCCGTAGCGCTCCTCGAGCTCGCGGGCCCGCTCGGCGCGCTTCTCGCCGACGAGCAGCTGGTCGACCCGACGGCCGGCCCGGACCAGCCCGGAGAGCAGGGTCTCCCCCATCACGCCGGCGCCGATGATCGCAGTGGTCATGCCGCGAATCTATCGCTTGGAGATTTCGACGCGCACGTCGCGATCTCGTGCCTCGATCGCGGTGCTTGCTCAATCTGGTCCACGACGCGCCTGCTCCTCCGTCGCAGACGCTGTGGCCTCACTTCTTGGAGACGAGCGATCTCACGAAGAAGGCGAGGTTCTGCGGCTTCTCGGCCAGGCGGCGCATGAGGTAGCCGTACCACTCGGTGCCGTAGGGGACGTAGACGCGCATCGTCTCGCCGGCGGCCGCGAGCCGCTTCTGCTCCTCGGGGCGGATGCCGTAGAGCATCTGGAACTCGTAGGTCCCGGCGTGCCGGCCGAAGCGGCTGGCCAGCGAGGACGCGATCTGCACCATCCGCGGGTCGTGGGTGGCGATCATCGGGTAGCCCTGGCCGCCGAGCAGCACCTTGAGGCAGCGGACGTAGGACTTGTCGATCTCGAGGCGGTCCTGGAAGGCGACCGACTCGGGCTCCATGTAGGCACCCTTGCACAGCCGCACGCGCGAGCCCTCGTAGGCCAGCGCGCGGCAGTCGGCCTCGGTGCGGTGCAGCATCGCCTGCAGCACGGCGCCGGTCTCGGGGAAGTCCTTGCGCAGCTCGCGCAGGATCGACAGCGTCGAGTCGGTGGTGGTGTGGTCCTCCATGTCGAGGGTCACCGTGGTGCCGGCGTTGCGCGCGGCGCGGCAGATGTCGCGGGCGTTCTCGAGCGCGACCTTGTGGCCGTTCTCCGGGAGGAACTGCCCGATCGCGCTGAGCTTGACCGAGACCTCCGCCTGGCCGGACAGGCCGCGGGCCGACAGGTCGGCGAGCAGCTCCTTGTAGGCCGCGACCGTGGCCTCCGCCTGGGCGAGGTCGGTGGTGTCCTCGCCGAGGTAGTCGAGGGTGACCCGCAGCCCGTCGTCGACGAGCCCGGAGGTCGCCGCGACGGCGTCGGCGGTGGCCTCGCCGGGGACGTAGCTGGTGACGATCCCGCTCGAGACGGGCATCGTGGAGACGAGCTTCTTCACCGCCTGGCTGCGGGCGAGGAGCAGGATCGGCTGGCGGAGCAACTGCATGGGCCGAAGGCTACGCCCGGGTCGCCGACCCGCCACATCCGAGGAGGTGGTCGGTCCGTCAGGGCGTACGCCGTCGCAGGGTGGCCGCGCCGAGCGCCAGCGCCGCGAGCGCGAAGCAGGCGACGATCGCCACCGACCGCCAGATCGCGCCGGTGTCGGCGGCGCCGGTGAGCTCCTGCATCGCGTCGACCGCGTAGGACATGGGGAGCACGTCGCTGATCGTCTCGAGCATGCCCGGCATCGCGTCGCGCGGGACGAACAGGCCGCACAGCAGCACCTGCGGCAGCACGAACGCCGGCATGAACTGCACCGCCTGGAACTCGGTGGTCGCGAACGCGCTCACCAGCAGCCCGAGCGCCGTGCCGAGCACCGCGTCGGCGACCGCCACGACCCCCAGCAGCCACACCGACCCCTGCACCTCGAGGCCGAGCAGCCCGACGCTGACGGCGACCGCGAGCGCGGACTGCAGCGCGGCCAGCAGCCCGAACGCGAGGGCGTAGCCGAGGAGGAAGTCGAGCTTGGCCATCGGCATGGTGAGCAGGCGCTCCAGGGTGCCGGACGAGCGCTCGCGCAGCGTGGTCACGCTGGTCACGAGGAACATCACGATGAACGGGAACATCGCCAGCAGACCCGGTCCGAAGCGGTCGAACAGGTCGCCGGGCAGGTCCTGGAACATCCACCACAGCAAGCTGATCAGCACGCACGGGACGACCATGAGCATCGCCAGCGTGCGGTGGTCGCGCCGCACCTGGCGCAGCACGCGCCCGGCGACGGCGAGGGTGATGCGGGCGTTCATGCTGCGCTCCCCTGCTCGACCAGCTGGAGGAAGGCGCCCTCGATGTCGGCGGCGCCCGTGCGGGCCCGGACCTCCTCGGGCGAGCCGTCGGCGATGATCCGGCCCTCGCGCATCAGCAGCAACCGGTGGCACCGCTCGGCCTCGTCCATCACGTGGCTGGAGACCAGGACGGCCGCGCCGGCGTCGGCGATCCGGTGGAAAAGCGCCCAGAGGTCGCGTCGCAGGACCGGGTCGAGGCCGACGGTGGGCTCGTCGAGCACCAGCAGGTCGGGGCTGCCGAGCAGGGCCACCGCGAGCCCGGCGCGGCTGCGTTGGCCGCCTGAGAGCCGGCCGACCACCTGGTCGCGGTGGTCACCGAGGGCCACCGCCTCGATCGCCTCTTCGACCGCGGGGCGCCCGACACCGAGGACGCGGGCGAAGAAGGCGAGGTTCTCCGCGACCGTGAGGTCGTCGTAGACGCTCGCCGCCTGGGTGACGTAGCCGATGCGCGTGCGCAGCGGCGCGCTGCCGGCCGGCTCCCCCAGCACCTGGACCTCGCCCGAGCGCAGCTGCTGGGCGCCGACGAGGCTGCGCAGGAGGGTGGTCTTGCCGCAGCCGCTGGGCCCGAGCAGCCCGGTGACGCCGGACGTCACGTCCAGCGAGATGCCGGGCAGCACCTCGCGCTCACCGCGTACGACGACGAGGTCCCGGACCTCCACGACGTTTTTCATCATGTGTTGAATTGTGCGCTCGTCGGGGGGCGCCGTCAACCCCCCGTCGAGCGGTGGCTGACCCACATTCCGGCGCGCGGAAAGTGTGGGTGGCGCACCGCGCGGGGTGAGGGCCCGACGGGTCGGCAGTACGAGCGGTGGCTGACCCACATTTCGGCGCGCGGAAGTGTGGGTGGCGCACCGCCCGAGCGGTGCGCGGGTGGGCTACGGCAGGTCGCCGGTGAGGTAGTGCTGGAGCACCGGCCCCATCCGCGCGACGAGCTCGTCGGCGGGCATCGTGGCCATCGGCGGCAGCGCGACGACGTAGCGGGTGACGATCAGACCGACGACCTGGCTGGCCACCAGCGGCACCCGCACCTCGGGGCGGTCGGCGACGAGCTGGGCGAGCACCGGGCCGACGACGACCGGGATGAAGCCCTCCTTGAGCAGCGAGGCACCGCCCTCGCTGAGCACCGACCGCACGACCGCGAGCAGGCGGACCTGCATCTCCGGGTCGTCCCAGACCGAGAGGAACGTGCGCAGGAACCGCTCCCCGGCGCCGTCGGGTCCCAGCGCGACCACCGGCGCGAGGACCTCGCGCGGGTCGACGGGGAGCTCGAGCGCGGCGAGGAAGAGGTCGTCCTTGGTGCCGAAGTAGTGGTGCACCAGCGCCGGGTCGACGCCGGCCGCGGCGGCGACGGCGCGGATCGTGGTGCCGCGGAAGCCCTTGCCGGCGAACGACTCGCGGGCGGCGGCGAGCACCTCGGCGCGGGTGTCGGGCGCGCCGGGGCGCCGGCCCCGGGCGGAGCGCGCGGGCGCCGCGCTCACGGCGTACCGACGCCGAGGTGCGCGCGGGCGAACTCCAGCGACTCGACGAGGTCGGCCTCGCGCTCGGCGCGGTCGGCGCAGCGGCGGGTGTTGATCTCCAGCACGACGTGGCCGGCGAAGCCGGTGCGGGCCAGGTGGTTGAGGAAGCCGGCCGCGCCCATCACGCCCCGTCCGGGCACCAGGTGCTCGTCCTTGGCCGAGCCCGTGCCGTCGGTGAGGTGCACGTGGCGCAGCCGGTCGCCGAGGCGCTGCGCCATCTCGACCACGTCGGCGCGCGCGATCGCGGCGTGGGACAGGTCGATGGTGGCGTTGGCGTAGGGCTCGTCGGAGGGATCCATGCCGGGGAGGTACATCTCCATCCCGCGGCGCGACGAGGCGCGCCAGGGATACATGTTCTCGACCGCGAAGGCGATGCCGGTGCGCGCCTCGAGCGAGGCGATGCCCTCGACGAAGCCCGCGGCGTAGTCCTTCTGCCAGCGGAACGGGGGGTGCACCACGACCACGTCGGCCCCGACCGCCTGCGCCATCTCGGCCGAGCGCTCGAGCTTGCCCCACGGGTCGGTGCCCCACACCCGCTGGGTGAAGAGCAGGCAGGGTGCGTGGACGGCGCAGATCGGCACCTGGTGGTGCTCGGCGAGCTTCTGGACCGCGTCGACCTGCTGGCTGAGGGCGTCGATGCCGACCATCACCTCGACCGCGTCGTAGCCCAGGCTCGCCGCCCACGCGAAGGCGTGGGCGGTCGACTCGGGGTAGACCGAGGCGGTCGAGAGCGCGACCAGCGGCGTCGTCGGGGAGGGCATCGCTCAGCCGCGTCCGGCGACGATCGAGATCTGGTCGAGCCGGGCGAGGATGACGCCCTCGCGCAGCGCCCACGGGCAGATCTCCAGCGCCGGCAGGTCGAAGATGTCCATGCACGCCTCGGCGACCAGCGCGCCCGGCACGATCTGGTGGGTGCGGCTCGGCGAGACGCCCGGCAGGTCGGCGAGCTCGTCGGGCGACATCTCCATCAGCTTGGGGATCCAGCCCGACAGCGTCTCCAGCTCGAGCACGCGCGGCACCAGGGGCCCCTCGCCGCTCGGCGCGGCGCCGCAGATCCGGGCCAGCGAGCGGAACGTCTTCGACGTCGCGGCGGCCGTGTCGGGCACGCCGGGGCGCAGCAGGTGGCCGGCGTCGCGGGCGATCTCGGCGCGCACCTGCTTGCGCAGCTCGCGCACCTCGTCCTCCGACGGGGTGCCGCCGCGACCGAACCCTGGGGTTGAGGAGGGCCCCCAGGGCCCGTCGCGAAACCACGCCTTCGCCATCCGGGCCGCGCCCAGCGGGAGCGACCAGGCGACGTCAGGGCCCTCGTCGGTGCCGCCGGCGATCTCCAGCGAGCCGCCGCCGATGTCGAAGACGGCGAGCCGCCCGGCCGACCACCCGAACCAGCGGCGTACGGCGAGGAAGGTCAGGCGCGCCTCGTCCTCGCCGGACAGCACCTCCAGCGAGACCCCGCTGTGCTCCTCGACGTGGGCGAGGACCGCGTCGGAGTTCACCGCGTCGCGCACCGCCGAGGTGGCGAACCCGAGCATCTCCTCGCAGCCCTTGTCCTCGGCGATGCGGGTGGCGGAGGCGCAGAAGTCGGTGAGCGCGGCGACACCGGCCGGCGTGACGGCGCCGTCCTCGTCGAGGTGCTCGGCCAGGCGCAGCGGCTGCTTGTGCGACGACGCGGGGAGGGGGGCGGCGCCACCGTGCGCGTCCACCACCAGCAGGTGGCCGGTGTTGGATCCGATGTCGAGGACGCCCAGGCGCATGACCCCCAAACTACTAGGCTCGTGGGGTGCCCGAAGTGGACCTCGTCTTTCCCCGTGCCTTCGTCGAGTTCGCCGACCCCGCCGACGAGTCCCAGGTGTTCCGCTGCGACCTCACCTGGCTGACGTCGGCCTACACCTGCATCTTCGGCGGTGGCTGCCAGGGGATCTACGCCGACGCGTCCGACGTCGGCTGCTGCACCCTCGGCGCCCACTTCGCCGACAAGGACGACGAGAAGCGGGTCGCGGGCTTCGTCGCCCAGCTCACCCCCGACGACTGGCAGCTCCACCCCGGCCGCACGGTCAAGCGGGCCGACTGGGTCGAGACCGACGAGGACGGCGAGCGCAAGACGCTGGCGGTCGT
The DNA here is from genome assembly GCF_018275325.1 of Nocardioides palaemonis. Lineage (NCBI taxonomy): Bacteria > Bacillati > Actinomycetota > Actinomycetes > Propionibacteriales > Nocardioidaceae > Nocardioides > Nocardioides palaemonis. Next base: position 531,986 of record NZ_JAGVQR010000004.1, read on the forward strand.
GGTCGACGACCAGCAGGCGTGCGTGTTCCACAACCGCACCGACTTCGCCCCTGCCGGTGGCGGCGGCGGTGCCGGCTGCGCGCTGCACGGCCTCGCGCTGCGGCAGGGCCGCAACCCGCTCGAGACCAAGCCCGACGTGTGCTGGCAGCTGCCGATCCGCCGGCAGTACCGCGAGGTCGAGCGCCAGGACGGCACGGCCTACACCGAGGTCTCGATCGGCGAGTACGACCGCCGCGGCTGGGGCCCCGGCGGCCACGACCTCGACTGGTACTGCTCGGGCAACACCGAGGCGCACGTCGCGCCGGAGCCGGTCTACGTCACCCACGAGGCCGAGCTGGTCGAGCTGATGGGCGCGCCGGCGTACGCCGAGCTGGTGCGGCATGCGGACGCCCACGTCCGGTCCCGCTCCGCGCTCGCGCTGCACCCGGCCGACCCGCGCTGACCGCGGATTCCGCGGCCACGGATTTTGCTCGACGTCAAGAGAACCGGACCCCGGTGTCAAGCCCGCCATGCCGTCGACACAGAATCTGGTCATGCGCCTGGACCACGTCAGCTTCGCCGCCGGACCTGATGGACTTGCCAGCACCGCCCAGCGCATCGGGGGGCTGCTCGGCACGGAGTTCGTCGACGGTGGGGTTCACCCCCGATTCGGCACCCGCAACATGATCCTGCCCCTCGCCGGCGGGACCTACATGGAGATCGTCGAGGTGCTGGACCACCCGGCCAGCGACAAGGCTCCCTTCGGCCAGGCCGTGCGCGCGCGCTCGGTGCTCGGCGGCGGCTGGATGGGCTGGGTCGTCGCGGTCGACGACCTCACCCCGGTCGAGTCGCGTCTCGGCCGCGAGGCGGTCAAGGGCAACCGGCACCGCCCCGACGGCACCGAGCTGCTGTGGAAGCAGATCGGCGTCAACGGCCTGCTCTCCGACCCGCAGCTCCCGTTCTTCATCCACTGGGACTCCTCCTCCGAGATGCACCCGAGCAACGGCGCCACCGGCGACTTCTCGCTGGCCTGCCTCGAGATCGCCGGCGACCCGCAGCGGGTCAGCGAGTGGCTCGGCGAGACCGTCGAGGCGCCGCTGGAGGACGTGAAGGTCGAGTGGGTCGCCCCCAACGGCACCCCCGGCATCGTCGCGGTGCAGATCCAGACCCCGAACGGGCTCGTGCGCATTTGAGGGCTCGCCCCTCCCCCAACATCTGGAACACCCCGGAGCTCTACGAGCTGGAGAACCGGGCGGCCGACCCGCACGGTCGGATCCTCGCCGCCATGCGCGAGATCGGCGACTGGTCCGGGCGCACCGTGCTGGACGTCGGCTGCGGCAGCGGGTTCCACCTGCCCACCTGGGCGCAGGCCGCGCAGCGCGTGGTGGGCGTGGAGCCGCACCCGCCGCTGGCCGCGCTCGCCCGACGACGTACGCGCCGGCTCGCGCACGTCGAGGTCCTCGACGGCCTGGCCCAGGCCCTGCCGCTGCCGGACGCGTCGGTCGACGTCGTCCACGCCCGCTGGGCCTACTTCTTCGGTCCCGGCTCAGAGCCGGGCCTCGCCGAGCTCGACCGGGTCGTGCGCCACGGCGGCACCGCCTTCGTGATCGACAACGACCCGACCCGCTCGACGTTCGGCGGGTGGTTCCGGCGCGGCTTCCCGGAGGTCGACCCGGTCGCGGTGGAGCGCTTCTGGTCGGTACGCGGCTGGCGCCGCCGCCCGATCGACATGGGCTGGTCGTTCGCGACCCGCGAGGACCTCGAGGCCGTGGTGCGGATCGAGCTGCCGCCCGAGGCCGCCGAGGAGGCGCTCGCCTCCCACACCGGCACCACCGTCGACTACGCCGTCAACCTGTGGTGGCGGCACTACTAGCCGGTGCCGGCTAGCCGGTGGTGAACCGCACCGCCGTGTCACCGGCCCAGGTCTGGGTGACGTGGACGTCGTGCGCGACGCCGGCCCGCTCGCACTCCCCGGTCGGCACGGAGCAGCGCACCGCCTGGACTGACTCGTCGCGGTCGCCCGCGAGCACCTCGTCGGTGCCCCACGACCCGCTGACCGGCAGCAGGAAGGTGTCGTCGTCCTCCCACGACACCGCACCCATCCAGTGCTCGCCCCAGGACGCCACCACGGCGGGCGGCAGGTCGACCTCGGCCCACGCGCCGGCCCGGACGTCCCACACCCGGGGCAGGTCGACGGTGAGCAGGTGGGTGCCACCGGGCGAGATCGACAGCGACTGCCGCACGAGCTCGCCCATGCAGCTGTCACCGTCCGGCTCCCACGCGCCCGACGCGAGGACGTAGGTGCGCAGGCAGGTGTCGTCCGACCCCGAGTCGGCGTACTCGATCGCGAGCGGGCCTCCTCGCGCGACCGCGCTGCCCGCCGGCGGGCTGACGTCGATGCTCGACCCGTCAGCGCGCAGCAGCCACGGCGTGCCCGTGCCGGCGCCGTCGAACGGAGCTGCCTCGTAGAGCAGTCCCTCGTCGCTGAAGCCGAGCACCCGGGCCAGCGGGTAGCCACGCTCCGCCGAGGACCGTGGGGTGTGCGGCAGCCGGGTCGCCGTCATCGTGGCCAGGTCGACCAGCCAGGGACCGGTCGCCACGCGCCGACCGTCGGGCGAGACCGCGAGGTACGCGTCGCCCAGCCCGTCGTCCCAGGTCTCGCGAGGGAACGTGCGCACGTTCCCGTCGGGTCCGAGCAGGCCGACCGCCAGGTCGGCCTCGCTGCTCCCGAGCAGGACCACCCAGCCGCCGTCGGCCGGCCGTGGGGCGATGGACCGGTTCACCTCCGGCGGCACCGGGGTGACGTCGCCGTCGGCCCACAGGCCACCCTCCGCGAAGAACGGCAGCCCCGGCTCCGCGCCCTGCGGGAGGGACCGGGCCCAGCGCAGCCCGGCGGAGTCCTGGCCGGGGCCGGCCGGGGCGACGTCGGCGGACGGCCCCAGCACCGGCACCAGCGCGGACACGCCGACCGCCACCGCCGCGACGACGGCGGCGAGCGCGGCCCCGCGACGGGCCCGGCGGCGCCGCCCGCCGGTCAACGCGGCCTGTGCGAGGCCGGCGGGCACGGCCGTGTCGCGCACGGCGGTGGTGAGGTGGTCGTGGAGCTGGGTCTCGAGCGTCATCGCTGCACTCCTGACAGGTCGGCGTGGTCGGAGCCGGACAGCTCCCGGAGCGCGGCGAGCGCCCGGGAGGCGTGGGACTTCACCGAGCCGGGGCTGCACCCCAGCGCGTCGGCGATCTGGGCCTCGGAGAGGTCGTCGTAGTAGCGCAGGACCATGACCGCGCGCTGGCGCGGGGTGAGGGCGGCGAGCAGGGTGAACACCTGGTCGCGGTCCTCCGGTCCGGCCTCGTGCACCGGCACGTCCGGGACCTGGTCGGTCACCACCTCGCCGCGGCGGGTGCGCTGGCGCGTCCGGTCGATGGCGGCCCGCGTCATGATCGTGCGGACGTAGGCCTCCTGCGCGTGCGTACGCCGGATCCGTGGCCACGCGACGTACGCCTTCTCGAGCGCGGTCTGCAGCAGGTCCTCCGCCGCGTGCTGGTCGCCTGCCGTCAGCAACCGCGCGCTGCGCAGCAACGCCGCGGCGCGGGCGTCCACGAAGGCGACGAAGTCGTCGTCACGTCGGGCCACGAGATCTCCTCCGGTCGGGTCCTGTGCCCGTGATGACGACGGGCGGCCCGGTCCGGTTGACCAGCCGGCTAGCTGGACTCGCGGATCGCGAGCGTCGGCTCGAGCAGCACGCCACGCTGGGCGACCGGCTGGTGCGACAGCAGCGACCGCAGCGCCTTCACGATCTCGACCGCGACGTCCTCGAGCGGCTGTCGCACCGACGTGAGGCCGACGGGGAAGACCTGGGCGACCTGGGAGTCGTCGAAGCCGACCACGGCGACGTCGGTGCCGGGGGCGAGCTGTCGGATCCAGAGCGTGTGGAGCACGCCCATCGCGAGGGTGTCGGAGGCGCAGACGAACGCGGTGGGCAGCGACTCGTCGAGCAGCACCGCGGCGGCTTCAGCGCCGCTGTGCACCACGTCCTCGACGCGGGAGGCGAGCCCGGTGGTGGGCAGGCCGTTGGCGTGCATGGTCCTCAGCCAGCCCGCGCGCCGGTCCTCGCCGATCGGCGAGTCCTTGCGCCAGCCGATCCACGCGATGCGGGTGTGGCCGCGGTCGATGAGGTGCTGGGTGGCGAGGGCGGTGCCGGCCGCGCCGTCGACGTCGACCCACACGTGGCGCGCGGACTCGTCGTCCCACGGCCGGCCGAAGGCCACGAACGGCGCGCGCTGCTGGCTGAGCCAGGCGGCCTGAGGGTTGCCGAGGTAGGTGTCGGTGACCACGAACGCGTCGACCGCCGTGGAGCGCAGCAGGTTGTCGTAGCCGCCGATCGGGTCCTCGTCGTCGCCGGGGAACAGCAGGACGTGGTAGCCGACCTCCTCGCTGGCCTCGACCAGGGAGTGGACGAAACGGTCCATCGCGGCGTTGGCCGTGCCCTCCTGCGCGGGCGCGAAGCGCAGCCCGATCAGCGAGGAGGTGCGGGTGCGGAGGTTGCGGGCGGCCCGGTTCGGCGAGTAGCCGAGCTCGGCGATCGTCTGCCGGACCCGCTCGAGGGTGTCGGGGCGCAGCAGGTCGGGGTTGTTGACCGCGTTGGACACCGTCTGCCTCGACACGCCTGCGCGCTCGGCGACGTCGGCGAGGGTCGGCGGGGTGACCGGCAGGTTGTTGCCGAGGCGCTGGTCGCTGCGGCCCATGGCACGCTCCCCCCTTGATCGATCCAACTCGAGGTGAGCATAAGCCTTCGCCGCCCCCGGGGCCGACCCCGCGACGGGTGGCAGGATCGGGGCGTGTCCCGACCGATCGCCCGCCGACGTGCGTACGTCCTCGCCGCGGGCTCGCTCGTGGTGCTGGCAGCGTGCTCCGCGCGACCGTCCACGCCGACGACCTCCCCCACCGACCCGACGGAGTCCACCGCCGTGCCCGAGCCCACCGCCTCGCCCACCCCCCCGACCCCGCTCCACGGCGCGGTCGCGACGACGGGGCCCGACCTCACCGAGGTGCGGGTGCTCCTCGCCCGCGGCGCCGACGTGACCGCGACCGACGCGGCAGGCGCGACGCCACTCGACGTGGCGCGCGTGCGCGACCGGGACGACCTCGCGCGCCTGCTCGCGCGTGCCGAGCGACCGGTCCCCCGTCCGGCGCAGGCACTGCTGGCTGCCGCGTCGGCGGGGGACGCGGACGCGGCAGCGCTGGCCCTGCGCGCCGGCGCGGACCTCGAGGGGCGCGACGAGCGGCGGCGTACGCCCCTCCTGCTCGCGGTGATCGACGACCGCCTCGAGGTGGCCGCGCTGCTCGCGCGACTCGGCGCGGACCCGGACGCGGTCGACGTCCAGAGCGACACCCCGTGGCTGGTGACCGGCGTGACCGGGTCGGTGGCGATGGGCCAGATCCTGCTGCCGCTCGACCCCGACGTCACGCTGCGCAACCGCTACGGCGGCGTCTCGATCATCCCCGCCTCCGAGCGCGGCCACGTCGCCTACGTGCGGTGGGCGCTGCAGCACACGCGCATCGACGTCGACCACGTCAACGACCTCGGCTGGACCGCGCTCCTGGAGGCGGTGGTCCTCGGCGAGGGGACCGAGCGCTGGCAGCGGGTCGTGGACGTGCTGCTGTCCAACGGCGCGGACCGCTCGATCCCCGACCGCGACGGCGTCACCGCGCTCCAGCACGCCCGTGCCCGCGGCTTCGACGAGATCGCGGCGCTGCTCGAGGACTGAGCGCACGGCCGGGCGTCCCGCGGGGTGTCGGTGGCCTCGCCTAGCGTGGGGACCATGTCGACGAAGGCCAAGGCCCGCCCCTCCTACCGCTGCTCCGAGTGCGGCTGGGAGACCGCGAAGTGGGTCGGGCGCTGCGGCGAGTGCCAGGCGTGGGGCTCGGTCGCCGAGGCGGGTGCCCCCACGCTGCGGGCCAGCGCGGGACCGGTCACCAGCCCCGCCGTGCCGATCGGCCAGGTCCCGGTCAGCGAGTCGGTCGCCCGCACGAGCGGCGTCCCCGAGCTCGACCGCGTGCTGGGTGGTGGGCTGGTGCCGGGCGCGGCGATCCTGCTCGCGGGCGAGCCCGGGGTCGGCAAGAGCACCCTGCTGCTCGAGGTCGCGGCGCAGACCGCGCGGGTGCGCCAGCGCACCCTCTACGTCACCGGCGAGGAGTCGGCCGCCCAGGTCCGGCTGCGGGCCGACCGCACCGGCGGCGTGCACGACGAGCTGTTCCTCGCCGCGGAGACCGACCTCGGCGCCGTGCTCACCCACATCGAGCAGGTGCGGCCCACGCTCCTCGTGGTCGACTCGATCCAGACCATCGGCGCCTCCGGGATCGACGGCGTGCCCGGCGGGGTCACCCAGGTCAAGGAGGTCGCGGCCGCGCTGATCCGCGTCGCCAAGACCCGCAACATCACCACCGTGATCGTCGGCCACGTCACCAAGGACGGCTCGATCGCGGGGCCCCGGGTGCTCGAGCACCTCGTCGACGTCGTGCTCCACTTCGAGGGCGACCGCAACTCGCGCTTCCGGATGGTGCGGGCGATGAAGAACCGCTACGGCCCGGTCGACGAGGTCGGCTGCTTCGACCTGTCGTCCGAGGGCATCGCGGCCGTCGCCGATCCCACCGGCCTGTTCGTCGAGCACCACACCCAGGACGTCTCCGGCACCTGCGTCGCGGTCACCATGGAGGGACGCCGCCCGCTGCTCGCGGAGGTGCAGGCGCTGCTCACCCCCTCGCCGCTCGAGCGTCCCCGCCGCACCGTCTCGGGCGTGGAGTCCTCGCGCGTCGACATCGCGCTCGCGGTGCTCCAGCGCCACGCGGGGCTGCGGATCGCCGGGAGCGACACGTTCGTCGCCACCGTGGGCGGCGCCAAGCTCCACGACCCGGCGGCCGACCTCGCGATCGCCGTCGCCGTCGCGAGCTCCCACCTCGGCGTCCCGCCGCCGCGCGGCGCTGTGGCGATCGGTGAGATCGGGCTCGCCGGCGAGCTGCGCCGCGTGCGCGACCTGCCCCAGCGGCTCGCCGAGGCCGCCCGCCTCGGCTTCAAGGTGGCGGTCGTCCCGCGCGGCCGGGCGCTGCCCAGCGAGCGCGGCATCCCCACCCGACGGATGGTCGACGGCCTGCGCGTGGTCGAGGTCGACGACATCGTGGGCGCCCTGCTCACCCTCGACCTGACGCCTCCGCTCTGAGATCGGGCGCCCGCGCCCCTACACTTCAACCCGATGGCGCGGGGGCGCCCAGACACGGCAGGTGGAGGAACCGGTGGCAGAGCGCATCGACGAGCAGCTTCGCCTGCGCGCGACCCTGGCCTCGATCGCCCCGGGCACGCCGCTGCGCGACGGCCTCGAGCGCATCCTGCGCGGCCGTACGGGCGCCCTGATCGTGCTGGGCCAGGACAAGGTCGTCGAGTCGATCTCGACCGGCGGGTTCACCCTCGACGTCCCGTTCACCGCCACCGGTCTGCGCGAGCTCGCCAAGATGGACGGCGCGATCGTCGTCGACAAGGACATCACCCGCATCCACCGCGCCGCCGTCCACCTGATGCCGGACCACACGATCCCCTCCGAGGAGACCGGCACCCGCCACCGTACCGCCGAGCGGGTCGCCAAGCAGACCGGCCACCCGGTCATCTCGGTCTCGCAGTCGATGCAGATCATCGCGGCCTACGTCGGCGAGATCCGCCACGTCCTGGAGGACTCCGGCAAGATCCTCTCGCGCGCCAACCAGGCCCTCGCCACGCTCGAGCGCTACAAGCTGCGCCTCGACGAGGTGTCCGCGACCCTCTCCGCGCTCGAGATCGAGGACCTCGTCACCGTCCGCGACGTCGCCGTGGTCGCCCAGCGCCTCGAGATGGTGATCCGGATCGCCCGCGAGATCGAGGACTACGTACTGGAGCTCGGGACCGACGGCCGCCTGCTGTCGCTCCAGCTCGAGGAGCTGGTCACGGGCGTCGACGCCGAGCGCGAGCTGGTCGTGCGCGACTACCTGCCCGGCAGCCGACGGCGCAGCGCCACCCCGGAGGCGCACCTCGCGGAGCTGGAGGCCCTCTCCTCCACCGAGCTGGTCGACCCGGCCTCCGTCGCCCGCGCCATCGGCCTCGGCGGCGCCGAGCACCTCGACGGCGCGGTCGCCCCGCGCGGCTACCGCCTGCTCGCCAAGGTGCCGCGCCTGCCCGCCGCGGTCGTCGACCGGCTGGTCGAGCACTTCGGCGGCCTCCAGCAGCTGCTCTCCGCAGGCGTCGACGACCTGCAGGCCGTCGACGGGGTCGGCGAGCTGCGCGCCCGCAGCGTCCGCGAGGGCCTCTCCCGCCTCGCCGAGTCGAGCATCACCGAGCGCTACATCTGAGCAGCCCGCCCGCCAGCGGTGCGCCACCCACATTCCGAGCGCCAGGAATGTGGCTCAGCCACCGCTCGTACGGCGGCGGGCTGGGCAGACGGCGGGCTCAGCCGGCCGAGTTGCCCGCGCCGTCCTCGCCGGGGGTGTGCGAGCGGTCCTTCTGCTTGCCGGGCTTCTTGCCGCCCTGCTCCGGCTGGGCGGTCTCGGTGACCACGCCCGGCTGCGGGGCGACCAGCTCGAACTGCACGTCGGTGCCGTCGCCGCCCAGGGCGGCCGTCTCGACGTGGTAGAAGCCGGGCAGCGCCCAGTCGGTCCGGTTGGAGCAGGTGTCGTCGGAGCGCTTCGCGCCCTTCCAGGTCACCACGACCGGGGTGTCGACGGCCTGGCGGACCACGACGTCCTGCGGGGCGATCGAAGCGGGGCACTGGCGCGTGCTCCAGATGAAGTCGTTGCCCGAGGTGATGGTCACCGTCAGCGTCTGCGGCGAGACCTGCCAGGTGCAGGCGGCGCTCTCGACGGTGCGGAGGTTGATCGTGATCGGGACGTCCGCGCCACCGGTGGCGGAGACGAGGGTCGGCGTCGCGACGATGTCGGCGTCGGCGCACGGGCCCTCGGGCTCGGCCAGCACCGGCTCCGGAGGCGTGGTCTCCTGCCCGTTCTTCCCGGTCGGGACCTGCGCGGTCGGTCCGGCGGTGGGACCGGTCGGCGCCTGCACCTCGGCTCCGGCCTGCGTGGCCGTGCCGGACGAGCCGTCCGAGGCGTCGGACGAGCCGGTGAGCACGCGGGCCAGGACGACGACGAGCAGCAGCGGCACGGCGAGCACGACCAGGCGGCGACGCCAGTAGACGCGCGAGGGGAGCGGTCCCCGGGCTCGCACGGTCCTCGCCATGGGGTCAGGGTAGGGAGCCGGCGGCCCGTCCCGGTGGAGGCGCACCGGCCTCACCTACGATCACCGTCGATGGATGCCCCCGCGACCGCCGCCCTGCACGACGCCGTGCTCACCTGGTACGACGACCACGCGCGCGAGCTGCCCTGGCGCGGCGCCGGCGCCGGCCCGTGGTCGGTGATGGTCAGCGAGTTCATGCTGCAGCAGACGCCGGTCGCGCGGGTGCTGCCGGTCCACGAGGCGTGGCTGGAGCGCTGGCCCACGCCCGCGGACCTCGCCGACGACAGCATCGGCGAGGCCGTGCGGATGTGGGGACGACTGGGCTACCCGCGCCGGGCCCTGCGCCTGCACGCAGCCGCCAACGCGATCGTCGAGCGGCACGGCGGCGAGGTCCCCGCGTCGTACGACGACCTGCTCGCGCTGCCGGGCGTCGGCGACTACACCGCGTCCGCCATCGCCAGCTTCGCCTTCGGGCAGCGGCACGTCGTCCTCGACACCAACGTGCGCCGGGTGCTGGTCCGCGCCGTCACCGGCGAGGAGTTCCCGGCGCCAGCCGTCACCCGCACGGAGCGGGACGTCGCGACCTCGCTGCTGCCCGACGACGAGGCGACCGCCGCGACGTGGGCGGTCGCGACGATGGAGCTCGGCGCCCTGGTGTGCACCGCCCGCCAGCCCTCCTGCGGTGCCTGCCCGGTGGCCGACCTCTGCGCGTGGCGCGGCGCCGGCTTCCCGGCGTACGACGGACCGCCGCGCCGCGGCCAGGCCTGGGCCGGGACCGACCGGCAGTGCCGCGGCCGGATCATGGCGCTGGCGCGCGAGGCCGACTCGGTCGGTGCCGCCCAGGTCGAGGCCGCGTGGCCCCAGGCCGAGCAGCGCGAGCGCTGCCTCGCGGGCCTGGTCGCCGACGGCCTCCTGACGCAGATCATCCCGGGGCGCTGGGCGCTCCCGGGGTGACCTGGTGACTCAGTCGGTCAGGACGGGTCGCGGGGCACGTCGACCGGCCCCTCGGAGTCGTCCGGACCCTCGAGGTTGCCCTCGTCGTCGCGCTGCGGCTCGACCGCGAGGTCGGCCGTCTCGAACGGCGGCATGTCGGGCACGGCCGAGTTCTTCTGACCCTTGAACGTGAACTTCGCGTCCACGCCCTCGCCCTCGACGTCGACCAGGACGATCTGGCCCGGGCCGACCTCGCCGAAGAGCATCTTCTCGGCGAGCACGTCCTCGATCTCGCGCTGCACCGTGCGGCGCAGCGGACGGGCACCGAGGACCGGGTCGAAGCCGCGCTCGGCCAGCAGGTCCTTCGCCGGCTGGGTGAGCTCCAGCGACATGTCGCGGTCCTTGAGCCGGAGCTCGACGGCGGCGACCATGTTGTCGACCATCGCGATGATCTGCTCGCGCGACAGCGGCGGGAAGACCACGATCTCGTCGACACGGTTGAGGAACTCGGGGCGGAAGTGCTGCTTGAGCTCCTCCGACACCTTGGTCTTCATCCGCTCGTAGGAGCCGGCAGCGTCGCCGGTCTGCGCGAAGCCGAGGTTGACGGACTTGGAGATGTCACGCGTGCCGAGGTTGGTGGTCATGATGATGACGGTGTTCTTGAAGTCGACCACCCGGCCCTGCGAGTCGGTCAGGCGACCTTCCTCGAGGATCTGCAGCAGGCTGTTGAAGATGTCCGGGTGCGCCTTCTCGACCTCGTCGAAGAGCACGACCGAGAACGGCTTGCGCCGCACCTTCTCGGTGAGCTGGCCGCCCTCCTCGTAGCCCACGTAGCCAGGGGGCGAGCCGAACAGCCGCGACACGGTGTGCTTCTCGGAGAACTCGCTCATGTCGAGCTGGATGAGCGCGTCCTCGTCGCCGAAGAGGAACTCCGCGAGCGTCTTGGACAGCCACGTCTTTCCGACGCCGGACGGGCCAGCGAAGATGAACGAGCCACCGGGGCGCTTCGGGTCCTTGAGCCCGGCGCGCGTACGCCGGATGGCGCGGGAGAGCGCCTTGACGGCCTCCTCCTGGCCGATGACGCGCTTGTGGAGCTCGTCCTCCATCTTGAGCAGCCGGGTCGACTCCTCCTCGGAGAGCTTGACGATCGGGATGCCCGTGGCGACGGCCAGGACCTCGGCGATCAGCTCCTCGTCGACCTCGGCGATCTCGTCGAGGTCACCGGCTCGCCACTGCTTCTCGCGCTCGGCGCGCTTGGCGGCGAGCTGCTTCTCCTCGTCGCGCAGGCGGGCCGCGGCCTCGAAGTCCTGCCCGTCGATCGCGGCCTCCTTGCGCTGGCGCACGTCGCCGATCTTCTCGTCGTACTCGCGCAGGTCCGGCGGCGCGGTCATCCGGCGGATCCGCAGTCGCGAACCGGCCTCGTCGATCAGGTCGATGGCCTTGTCCGGCAGGAACCGGTCGGAGATGTAGCGGTCGGCGAGCGTCGCGGCCGAGACCAGCGCCTCGTCGGTGATGGTGACGCGGTGGTGGGCCTCGTAGCGGTCGCGCAGGCCCTTGAGCATCTCGATGGTGTGCGCGATCGAGGGCTCCTGCACCTGGATCGGCTGGAAGCGGCGCTCGAGCGCGGCGTCCTTCTCGAGGTACTTGCGGTACTCGTCGAGGGTGGTGGCGCCGATGGTCTGCAGCTCGCCGCGGGCCAGCATCGGCTTGAGGATGCTGGCGGCGTCGATCGCGCCCTCGGCTGCGCCGGCGCCGACGAGGGTGTGGATCTCGTCGATGAACAGCACGATGTCACCGCGGGTGCGGATCTCCTTCAGCACCTTCTTCAGGCGCTCCTCGAAGTCACCGCGGTAGCGGGAGCCGGCGACCAGGGCGCCGAGGTCGAGGGTGTAGATCTGCTTGTCCTTGAGCGTCTCGGGCACGTTGCCCTTGACGATGTCCTGCGCGAGGCCGGCCACGATCGTGGTCTTGCCGACGCCGGGCTCACCGATCAGCACCGGGTTGTTCTTCGTGCGGCGCGACAGGATCTGCATCACGCGCTCGATCTCCTGCTCGCGCCCGATGACCGGGTCGAGCTTGCCCTCGCGGGCGGCCTGCGTGAGGTTCTGGCCGAACTGGTCGAGGACCAGCGAGCTCGAGGGGGCCTCGCCGCCGGAGCCGGAGGTCTGGGCGCCGGCCGTGGCCGACTCCTTGCCCTGGAAGCCGCTGAGCAGCTGGATGACCTGCTGGCGGACCCGGTTGAGGTCGGCGCCGAGCTTCTGCAGCACCTGCGCCGCGACACCCTCGCCCTCGCGGATCAGGCCCAGCAGGATGTGCTCGGTCCCGATGTAGGAGTGCCCGAGCTGGAGCGCCTCGCGCAGCGAGAGCTCGAGCACCTTCTTGGCGCGCGGCGTGAACGGGATGTGGCCGGACGGGGCCTGCTGGCCCTGGCCGATGATCTCCTCGACCTGGGCGCGCACGGCCTCCAGGGAGATGTCGAGGGACTCGAGGGCCTTGGCTGCGACGCCCTCGCCCTCGTGGATGAGGCCGAGCAGGATGTGCTCGGTCCCGATGTAGTTGTGGGAGAGCATGCGGGCCTCTTCCTGGGCCAGCACGACAACTCGCCGGGCTCGGTCGGTGAACCGCTCGAACATGTGCGCTCCTCTACGTCTGCGTGTGCCTCGTCACCGACGCAGGCGGTCGGCTCCGGACACTGGGCTCAACGCCCGAGATCAGCCTACGTGTTCCCACCCCCCGCACCAGAGCGTCCGCTGACAGCGAACGTCCGACTGTGCCGGACCGGGGCGTCCTCACCCGGCGTGGTGGGCCTCGTAGGCCGCCACGACGTCGGCCAGCGACCGCCCGTCGGGGGTGAACCGCAGCTCGTCGTGGCGGCCGCTGCGGGCCGCGGCGACCGCGTGGGCCACCGATCCGGGCACCTCGCTCTCCAGCCAGGCCAGGAAGTGCGCCGTGGTCTGGTAGCCGGCCGTCGCGGCCCCCGGCTCGTGGTGGGGCGCGGACCACGAGGTCTCGAGGCCGACGTGGTTGCGCGCGAGGTCGGCGACGCCCTCGAGCAGCCACGACGTGCCCTCCGGGATCCGGGTGAGGGCGAGGAGCGCGTGGGAGAGCTCGTGGACCACGGCCCCGGCGTCGTCGGGGTGCTCGGTGAACCACGGCTCGGACAGCGCGACGTGGTTGCGCACGCAGAACGCCGCGACGTCGTCGCGCCGCACCACGTGCACGTGGACGCGGGGCAGCGGTGCCCGCAGGCCCATCAGGTCCGCCACCGCGGGCGTGTGCACCCGGACGACGTCACGGCCCCACGCCCGGAGGGCGGCGCGGCGACGGAGTCCCACGCGCAGGTGCGCGGTCAGTGGGCGGCGTCGTAGGCCTGCTGCACGTCGGCGGAGATCCGGCCGCGCTCGGAGACCTCCATGCCCTGGGCCTTGGCCCACTCGCGCACGTCCTTGGTGTTGGAGGAGGACGACGAGCCGCCGGAGGAACGGCGGGTGCGGCGCGCGCCCCCGGTCACCTTGCGCGCGTGGCCGACGTAGCCGCTGAGCGCCTCGCGCAGCGCGGAGGCGTTGGCGTCGTTGAGGTCGATCTCGTAGGAGGTGCCGTCGAGCCCGAACGTCACGGTCTCGGTGGCCTCGGTGCCGTCGAGGTCGTCGACGAGAACGATGTTGACCTTCTGCGCCATGGTGAATTCCTTTGCTTCGTGCTTTTCGAGAAAAGGGGGACGAAAAGCAGTGTGGCAGCAATTCGACGTCGGCACAAAAGGGTCAGGAAAACCCTGACGAGGACATTCAGGAATTGCGCTCGAAAACGAGCCGCAAACCCTGGAGCGTGAGCCACGGTGAATGGTCGGTGAAACACCCACAATCGTCGACGACGAGGCTGGCCAAATGCCCGGTGGAAATCACCGAGACCTCCTCGACGGGCTCGGCGAGCTCGGCGATCATGCGCGCCACCAGGCCCTCCACCTGCGCGGCGACGCCGAAGACCATCCCGCTCTGCAGCGCCTCCACGGTGTTCTTCGCGATCACCGAGCGCGGGCGGGCGAGCTCGACCTTGCGCAATTGGGCGCCGCGACGACCGAGGGCCTCGAGGGAGATCTCGATGCCCGGCGAGATCGCACCGCCGACGTACTGGCCGCGGCGGTTCACCACGTCGAACGTCGTCGCGGTGCCGAAGTCGACGACGATGGCCGGACCGCCGTGGAGGGTGGCGGCGGCGAGCGAGTTCACGATCCGGTCGGAGCCGACCTCGCGCGGGTTGTCCATCAGGACGGGGATCCCGGTCCGCACGCCCGGCTCGACCACGATCGCCCGCACGTGGGTGAAGTGCCGCTCGATCATCTCGCGCCACTCGTGCAGCACCGCCGGGACGGTGGCGCACACCGCGATGCCGTCGACGGAGTCGAGGGCCGGCCCGAGCAGGCCGCGGATCAGGACCGACCACTCGTCGGCGGTGCGGCGCTCGTCGGTCGCGACCCGCCAGTGGGCGCTCACCTCCTCGCCGTCGAGCACGCCGAGGAACGTGTGGCTGTTGCCGATGTCGGCGGTGAGGAGCGTCATCTCGGTGACTCCTGGTTCATTCCACGAGGTCGAGCCCGAGGTCGAGGACGACCACGGAGTGGGTGAGGGCGCCGACGGAGACGTAGTCGACGCCGGTCGCGCCGATCCGTGCGGCCCGCTCGAGGGTGATCCCGCCGCTGGCCTCGAGCGGCACGCGGCCCGCGGTGCGGCGCACGGCCTCGGTCATCGTCGCGTCGTCCATGTTGTCGAGCAGCACCCGTTCGGGCAGCTCGGGCAGGGCGAGCAGCTCGTCGAGCTGGTCGAGGGTCGTCACCTCGACCTCCACCGGCAGGCCCGGGTAGCCGGCGCGGATCGCCGCGAGCGCGGGCAGCACCCCGCCGGCGGCGATCACGTGGTTGTCCTTCACCATCGCCATGTCGGTGAGGCCGAAGCGGTGGTTGACCCCGCCGCCGCAGCGCACCGCGTACTTCTGGAGCGCCCGCAGGCCGGGCAGCGTCTTGCGGGTGTCGAGGACCCGCGTCGGCGACCCGGCGAGCGCCTCGACCCAGCGGGCCGTGGCGGTGGCGACGCCGGACAGGTGGCAGGCGAGGTTGAGCGCGGTGCGCTCGGCGACGAGCAGCTGCCGGGTCGGGCCGGCCACCCGCATCACCACGTCGCCGCGCGCGGCGCGGGTGCCGTCGGGCACCCGGTGGGTGACCTCGGTGCCGAGGAGGTGGAAGACGACCGCGGCGACGGCGAGCCCGGCGACGACGCCGTCCTGGCGCGCGGCGAGCACGGCCTCTGCGGTGGCGTCCTCGGAGATCGTCGCCCAGCTGGTGGGGTCGGGCGGCCCGTCGGGGAGGTCCTCGGCGAGCGCGCGCCGCACGACGTCGACGACGTACGCCTCGTCGAGCCCGGCGGCGGCCAGGTCGTCGCGCACGTCGGCGGGCAGGTCGGTCGTGTCGGCGCTCAGGTGGGAGGGGGCGCTCATGCGGGGACCTCGGTGGTGGAGGGATCGGTGGAGGGGGCGTGGGTCCACTCGACGCGGACGGTGCCTCCCGGCTCGAGCCAGCAGTCGACGTGGCCGGCGCGGGTGTCGTCGCGGTCCGGGAAGTCCTCGCGCCAGTGCGACCCGCGGGTCTCGGTGCGGAGCGCGGCGGCCTCGGTGAGCGCGGTGCTGACCGTGACCAAGTTGGTGGTCTCCCAGGCCGGCGGGCCGACCTCGGGGTCGCCGTGCTCGAGGGCGGCGAGGACGTCGAGGGCCTCGGCGAGGCCGTCGGCGTCGCGCAGCACGCCGACCCGCGCGGTCATCACGTCCTGCAGCTCGCGGCGCCGCTCGCCGGAGACGAGGCCCTCCGCGCGCTCGTCGTCGGCGGGCTCGGCCCAGGGCCGCAGCTCGGCGGGCAGCACGTCGGCGATCCGGCGGGAGAAGACCAGGCCCTCGAGGAGCGAGTTGGACGCCAGCCGGTTGGCGCCGTGGACGCCGGAGCAGGCGACCTCGCCGGTGGCGTAGAGCCCGGGGACGGTGGTGCGACCCCAGAGGTCGGTGGCGACGCCGCCCGAGGCGTAGTGCTGCGCGGGCGCGACCGGGATCAGCTCGGTCACCGGGTCGACGCCGTGCTCGCGGCAGACGCGGAGGATCGTGGGGAAGCGCCGCTCCCAGAATCTCGTGACGATCGCTTCGCGATCTCCTCGATCACCGCCGCTCGCTTCGCTCGCTCCCGTCCCGAGGTGTCGCGCGTCGAGCCACATGTGCGGCCGGCCGGTCTCGAGCATCCGGCGGGTGATCGCCTTCGCCACCACGTCGCGCGGCGCGAGGTCGGCGAGCTCGTGCTGGCCCTGCATGAAGCGGGTGCCGCCCTCCTCCGGCAGCGCGTCGACGAGGAACGCGCCCTCGCCACGCACCGCCTCCGAGATCAGCGGCTGCTGGCCCTGCGAGTCGGGCCCGAGCCACATCACGGTGGGGTGGAACTGGACGAACTCCAGGTCGCGCACCCGGGCGCCCGCGCGCATCGCGAGCGCCATCCCGTCGCCGGTGGACACGCTCGGGTTGGTGGACTGGCTGAACACCTGGCCCAGCCCGCCGGAGGCGAGGACGACCGCCCGGCAGTGGACCGCGCCGACGCCGTCGTGCTGCCCCTCGCCGAGGACGTGGAGGGTGAGGCCGGCGACCCCGCCGGCGGGGGCGCGCAGCAGGTCGACGGCCAGCGCGTGCTGGACGACCTCGATCGCGGGCGCGCGCTCGACCGCGGCGATGAGGGCACGCTGGATCTCCGCGCCGGTCGCGTCGCCGCCGGCGTGCGCGATCCGGTCGCGGTGGTGGCCGCCCTCGCGGGTCAGGGACAGCTCGCCGTCGGGGTGGAGGTCGAACTGCGTCCCGAGCGCGATCAGCTCGCGCACCGCCTCGGGCCCCTCCGTCACGAGCACCCGCACGGCGTCGACGTCGCAGGCCCCGGCGCCGGCCACGAGCGTGTCGCGCTCGTGCTGCTCGGGGGTGTCGCCCGGCCCGAGGGCGGCCGCGATGCCGCCCTGCGCCCACTGCGTGGACCCCGCGGCGAGCACGTCCTTGGTGACGACCAGCAGGCGCAGCCCCGGGTCCGCCGCGTGGATGCGCAGCGCGGCGGTGAGCCCGGCGATGCCGGACCCCACCACCACGACGTCGGCGCGGGTCGTCCAGCCGGGGGCCGGGGCGCGCAGGCGACCGGGCAGGCTCTCGCTCATCCGGGCAACCTATCGAGCCAGCGCGTCGCCCCGCCGCAGGGTCTCGTCGCCGAAGGTCTCGGCGGGGTCGAAGCCGGTGCCCATGATCGCGTTGTCGGCGTCGACGAAGACGACGTGCGGCTGGTGCTCGCGCGCCTCCTCGGTGGTCATCTGGCCGTAGGCGATGAGGATCACCACGTCGCCGGGGTGGACCAGGCGCGCGGCCGCGCCGTTGATCCCGATCACGCCCGAGCCGCGCTCGCCGGCGATCGTGTACGTCTCGAGGCGGGCGCCGTTGGTCACGTCGACGATGTGCACGAGCTCACCGGGCAGGAGGTCGGCGGCGTCGAGCAGGTCCTCGTCGACCGTCACCGAGCCGACGTAGTGCAGGTCGGCCTGGGTCACGGTGGCCCGGTGGATCTTGGACGTCATCATGGTGCGCAGCATCAGCCGCTCCTCTCACTGGTGGTCGAGGCCGCAGGTGCGGTCCCCGCCTGGCGCGCATCGGGGGTGATGCGGTCGAACACGATCGGCAGGTTGTCGATCAGCCGCGTGCTGCCGAGGCGCGCCGCGACGAGGATCCGCCCCTCGCCGCGCTCCGGGGGCTCACCCAGGTCGACCGAGGTGAGCGCGAGGTAGTCGAGCTCGAGGGCCGGCTCCTCCTTGAGGACCGCCATGGCCGCCCACCGCGCGGCGGGCACGCCGTAGGCCGCCCGGTCCTGCGCGGCGCGCAGCGCCCGGCTCAGGACGGTCGCGGCGCGGCGCTGGTCGGCGTCGAGGTACGCGTTGCGGCTCGACAGCGCCAGCCCGTCGGGCTCGCGGACCGTCTCGGCCCCGATCACCTCGATGCCCAGGCAGAGGTCGCTGACCATCCGGCGGACCAGGGCGAGCTGCTGGTAGTCCTTCTGACCGAAGACCGCGACGTCGGGCCGGACCAGGCCGAAGAGCTTGGCGACCACGGTCAGCACGCCGTCGAAGTGCCCCGGCCGCGACTCCCCGTCGAGGATCGTGGCGAGCGCGCCCGGTGCGACGGTGACGCCGTCGTGCACCGACTCGTGGCTGAACCCGCCCGGGTACATCTCCTCGACGGCGGGGGCGAAGACCACGTCGACGCCCTCGGCGGCGCAGACCTCGAG
The DNA here is from genome assembly GCF_018275325.1 of Nocardioides palaemonis. Classification (NCBI taxonomy): domain Bacteria; kingdom Bacillati; phylum Actinomycetota; class Actinomycetes; order Propionibacteriales; family Nocardioidaceae; genus Nocardioides; species Nocardioides palaemonis. The sequence goes on from NZ_JAGVQR010000004.1 coordinate 550,478, forward strand.
GTCGGCGTCGAGGGTGCGCGGGTAGCGGTCGAGGTCCTCGGTCGGGGCGAACTGCATCGGGTTGACGAAGATGCTCGCGACGACCGGGCCGTCGGCCGCGGCGCGGGCCGTGCGGAAGAGGCTGGCGTGGCCGGCGTGGAGCGCCCCCATGGTCGGCACGAACGCCACGCGCCGGCCCGTACGTCGGGCGTCGGCGAGCAGCGCGGCGAGCTCCTCGCGAGTGCTCGCGAGGACGGGGCCCGAGGTCATCGCGGGTCGGTGCCCGCGTTGACGAACGCCTCGGCGGCGTCGAGGACCTGGAGCATCTTCTGCGCGCGGATCGGCAGCAGCCGGCCGTCGGTGGCGGCCCGTCCGAGGGTGGCGTGGGCGAGCGCGAGGTAGGACGGCAGCGTCTGCGGGGCGTTCGCGAGCAGGTCGGCGACGTGGGCGCGGACCGTCTCGACGTCACCTCGGACGATCGGTCCGGTCAGGGCGGCGTCACCGTGGCCCAGGGCGTTGTCGAGGGCCGCGGTGAGCAGCGGCCGCAGCGTCGCGGCGGGGTCGTCGGCGCCGGCCGCGGACAGGATCTCCATCGCCTCGGTGACGAGGGTGACGAGGTGGTTGGCGCCGTGCGCGAGGCCGGCGTGGTAGAGCGTGCGTCGGTCCTCCGGGACCCACATCGGACGCCCGCCGAGGTCGGCGACGAGCCGCTCGGTCAGCTCGCGGTCGTCCTCGTCGGCGGTCACGCCGAAGACGCAGCCGGCGAGGCGCGGCAGGTCGACCGCGGTGCCGGTGAAGGTCATCGCCGGGTGCATCGCGATCGTCCGGGCGCCGAGCGCGCGGGCCGGCGCGAGGACCGCGAGGCCGTGCCGGCCGCTGGTGTGCACCACGACCTGGCCCGCGCGGATGGCACCGCTGTCGCTGAGCACCCGCACCACGTTGGCGAGCATGTCGTCAGGAACGGTGAGCAGCAGCAGGTCGCTGGCACGCGCGACCTCGGTCGGCTTGAGCACCTCGACGCCGGGGAGCAGCGCCTCGACCCGGCCACGGGAGGCGTCGGACTCACCGGCGGCGGCGACCACGTCGTGGCCGGCGTCGCGGAGTCCGCGGGCGAGGACGGCGCCGACGCGGCCGGCTCCGATCACGCCCACGCGGAAGGTGCGGTCGTACGTCATGGTGGTGACCTCTTCGTTTCAGTCCCTCGCGGGTACCGATCTACTGCGATCAACACCGAGCCTACGCCCGCCGATTCCGGGCCGTCACCCGCCGCAGGGGGTGACGCGCGCCACTCCCCGGCCCCGGGCGGGTCAGCGCCGCAGGATCCGGCGGGCGGCGGTGTTGCCCGCGAGCTGGCCGACCTGCACCAGGGCGACGATCACGACCACCGCGGTCCACGTGACGACGGTGTCGAACTGGCGGAAGCCGTACTGCAGCGCGAAGTTGCCCAGCCCGCCGCCGCCGACGACGCCGGCGATCGCGGTCATGTCGACGATCGCGACGAAGACGAACGTGTAGCCGAGGACGAGGGGACCGAGCGCCTCGGGGATGACCACGGTGCGCACGATCCGAGCCCGGCTGGCACCGACCGAGCGTGCCGCCTCGATGACGCCGGGGTCGACCGTCACCAGGTTCTGCTCCACGATCCGGCTGATGCCGAACATCGCCGCGACGGTGAGCGCGAAGACGATCGCCGGGTTGCCGATGCCGGTGCCGACGACCACCCGCGCGAGCGGCTGGACGGCCGCGATGAAGATGACGAACGGGATCGGGCGGAAGAAGTTGACCAGCACGTTGAGCACCACGTGGACCGGACGGCTGGCGTAGAGCCCGCCGCTGCGGGTGACGTAGAGCGCGAGGCCGAGCAGCAGCCCGAGCAGCCCGCCCATCGTCAGCGTGAGCGCGACCATGTAGAGGGTCTCCCACGCCGCGGTCCAGAAGAGCGGCCAGAGCTGGCCGATGTTGCTGTCGCTCATCGCTGGAGCTCCTTCACCGGGACGAGCGCCCGTACGTCGTCGAGGGCGGCGTCCACCGCCCCCGCCTCGCCGTCGAGGGCGAGGGTCAGGTTGCCGAAGGTGTCGCCCTGCACCTCCTCGATCCCGCCGTAGACGAGCTCGAAGCGCACGCCGTGCCGCAGCAGCAGCGCGAAGACGTCGCTCTGGCGCACCGCGTCGCCGCGGAAGGCGAGCTTGACGAAGCGGCCCGGGTGGCGCGCGTGCAGCGCGGCGAGCGCCTCGGCGTCGGGCTCGTCGTCGACGACGGTGCCGACGAAGCGCCGGGTCACGGGCTGCTGCGGGTCGGACATGACCTGGAGGACCGGCCCCTCCTCCACGACCCGACCCGCCTCCATCACGACGACGCGGTGGGCCAGGCTGCGGACCACGTCCATCTCGTGGGTGATCACCACGATGGTGATGCCGAGCTCGCGGTTGACCCGCCGCAGCAGTGCCAGCACCTCCTGCGTGGTCTCCGGGTCGAGTGCGCTCGTCGACTCGTCGGCCAGCAGCAGCCGGGGGTTGGTGGCGAGCGCGCGGGCGATGCCGACGCGCTGCTTCTGGCCGCCGGAGAGCTCCTCGACCTGGGCGTGCGCCTTCTCGGCGAGGCCGACGAAGTGGAGCAGGTCGGAGATCCGCTTGTCCCGCTCGGCCTTCGCGACGCCGGCCACCTCGAGCGGGTAGGCGATGTTGCCCCACACCGTGCGCGAGCGGAACAGGTTGAACTGCTGGAAGATCATCCCGATCCCGAGTCGGACCTCCCGCAGGTCGCGCTCCTTGAGCCCGGTGATCTCGCGCCCCGCGATCCGCACGCTCCCCGAGGTCGTGGTCTCCAGCGCGTTGACCAGCCGCACCAGGGTGGACTTGCCGGCGCCGGAGTAGCCCACGATGCCGACGATCTCGCCCTCCTCGACGCTCAGGTCGACCCCGCGGATGGCCTCGACCGGTGCGCGGCCGCGTCCTCCGGGGAACGTCTTGTGCACGTCGGTCAGCTCGACGATCGGCATGGGGCTCCTCCCTCCGCTCCGCCGGGACTACTGCTGGGCGAGGGTGTCGGCCTCGACCTTGTCGAGGGCGGTCTGCAGCTCGTCCTGCGGGACCTTCACCAGCTCGGCGGTGCCGCCCGACACGTCCTGCACGCCGTCGAGCACGGCCTGGGTGTCCTGGTAGATCTCGACGAGCTTGAGCAGCGTCGGGTCGTCCCGGTCCTCGGCGCGGACCGCGAAGACGTTGACGTAGGGCAGCGCGGTGGGGTCGGCGGCGTCGTCGGTCGCGAGCGCGTCGTCGAACTCCAGCCCGGCCTTCTCCACGAAGTCGTTGTTGACGATCGCGGCGGCGACGTCGGGCAGCGAGGTCGGGGTGAGGTCGGCCTTGATCGCCTTGACCTCGACGCGGGACGCGCCCTGGTCGATGTCAGCGAGCGTGGAGTAGATGGTGCCGCCGTCCTTCAGCGTGATCAGGCCGGCCGACTGGAGGATGAGCAGGCCGCGGGCCTGGTTGCTGTCGTCGTCGGGGACGACCACGGTGTCGCCGTCCTGGATCTCGTCGACGGAGTCGTACTGCGTGGAGTAGAGGCCGAGCGGGTAGATCGCGGTCGACCCGAGCGGCACGATGTCGCCGTCGTTGGCGGCGTTGTACTCGGCCAGGTAGACGAGGTGCTGGAACTGGTTCACGTCCAGCTCGCCCTCGGCGAGCGCCGGGTTGGGCTGGGTGTAGTCGGCGAAGTCGCGGACCTCGAGGTCGATGCCCTCCTCAGCCGCGGCGTCCTCGAACGTCCGCCAGTACGGGTCGCTGGCGCCGACCGTGCCGAGCACGACCTTCTCGCTGCCGGCGCCGGCAGTGGCGTCGGCGTCGTCCCCGCGGGTGAGGAACACCGCGGCGACCACGGCGAGGACCACCACGACGGCGGCCGCCACGAGGAGCGGGGTGCGCCGCGAGGAGGGCGGGGCGATCTGCGGGAGCTGCTCGGACATGGCGTGGGGCCTTTCGTCGTACGTCGTCGAGTGCAGGGCGGTCGGCCCGCGCGTGGGGGCGCCGCTCAAAAAACACTAATCGAATCGACTAACAACAGTTTAATCGCGGCGGCCGCAGTCGGCTGGAACCCGACGGCACGCCGCGACCATCCGGGGAGGCGATGTGAACCGCCTCACGACGGGGCAACCCTCAGGCGCGCAGGTGCAGCTTGGCGTGGTCGGGGTCGTCGACGACGAACGGGCGCGGGGCGCGCGGCAGCCACGTGTGGGTGACGTGGTCGACGACGTGCACGCCGTCGGGCGCGACGATCTCCACCACGCCCTCGGGGACCTCGCCGTCGTGCAGCGCGTTCCAGACCAGCCACTCGCGCCGCTTGCGCCGGTTGCGGATCGAGGTGGCGAACGACTCGGGGTTGGTCCAGTGGGCGAACTCGTCGCCGTCGAGCCACTTCAGCTCCACGCAGAGGCCCTGCGGGAGGGCGAACATCTCGATCCGGTCCGGCGTCGTGCGGATCTCCCACTCCGGCGCCTTGGTGTAGACGTAGTCGGGGCTCATCGGGAAGCCCCACTCCTCGATGTTGCGCAGGCCCAGGTCGAGGAACGCGCGACGGTCCGACTCGATGTAGAGACCGTGGCGCGGGAAGCGGATCACGGCCTCGGCCATGCCGACCTGCCACGACAGGTCGGACATCGACACCTCGCCCTCGGTCGTGAGGACCATGTCGCCGTCCCACTTCCACGAGTAGCGGGTGCGGACGTGGGAGAAGCACCAGTTGTAGAAGTAGGCCAGCGAGTGCACCGAGCGCTCGTTGACCGCCAGGTGCTCAGCCCCCGCGCGGGCCACCTCGAAGGGGTACTCCTTCAGCGTGAACCGGTCGGCGAGGCCGTGTGCGGCGGCGACCCGGAGGGCCTCCTCGCCGGTGCCGTCGTCCGAGCCGTTGTCGACCAGCAGGACGTGGTCGCAGGCCCGCAGCAGCGGCGGCAGCACGAACCGGAGGCCGGGAGCCTCGTTCTTGACCCGCAGCACGGCGGTGGCCCCGCGCCGCAGCCCGCCGGGCTGGTTCCACGGCCACACGATGTCGAAGTCGGTGTGGCCCTCGAGGTTGGTGAGCCCGTGGCCGGCCCCGACGGGGACGCTCACTGCTCGGTCCCGGCCGCGTCCCGCTCGCGCCCGAGCGCCTTGCGCACGCCACGCCGCACCGAGGGCGGGATCGCGGCACGTACGTCGTGGGGCACGCGGTCGGCGAGCGACCTCGGCGGAGCGTCGGCCCCCGCCTCGGCGAGCGCCTGGCGACGGCCCTGGAGCCGGGCGTGGACCGCCGACGAGCGGCTGATCGCGGCCGCCTCGTCGTAGAGGTCGACGTACTCCTCGCGCAGCTGGTCGAAGGTCGCGTGGGCGGTCGTGGTGTCGCCGCCGTCGTCGGCGAGCTTGTTGAGCTCGTCCCAGGTGGCCGCGGTCAGCTCGTGCAGCCGGCGCGGCAGCCCGAGGTCCTCGAGGGAGGCGGTGACGCGGCGCAACGTCGGGTCGATGAAGCGGTGCACCTCGCGGATCTGGTCGCTGCGGGTGTGGATGATCGTCTGCAGGTCGAGCGCGTGGCCGAGCGCGGTCGTGGTGCGCACCCAGTCGGTCAGCAGGTCCTCGTAGCGGACGAAGACGCGTCCGCCGTCGCCCTCGGCGGGACGCGTGGCCCGCTCGGTGTGGAGCAGCATGTTGACCCAGCTGGCGGCGAGGTGGGCCGAGCCGAGCTTGTTGGCGTAGTACTTCTGCTTCGAGCCCACGACCTCCGCCGGCGGGCGCAGCATGGTGGCGAAGACCGGCGTGGCGCCGGTCCGGATCGCGGCGACGCGCCAGAGGCCGAGGAACCAGCTCAGCCGGGGGTCCTTCACGACCAGCTCGGGGTGCTCGGCGAAGTGGGGCTCGAGCCACTCGCTGACCCGGATCCGCGCGGGCTCGCGGCTGCAGATGCGACCGGTGTCGAACCACGCCGAGGGACGCGAGTCGCTGACCTGGACGAGCGCCTCGGCGAGCCACTCGTCGTGGACGTCGACCACCCACTGGGGCTCGCTGAAGCCGCGGGGGTTGGAGTCGTCCGGCGGGACCTCCGGCAGGGGCACGTGCATGCCCAGCCTGGACACGATGCCGGCCAGGGTGCTGGTGCCGCTGCGTCCGGCACCGGCGACGAACAGGACCTTGCGGGACACGCCGTCGGGGTTCATCTCGTCGATCGCTCTGGGCTGCTCGGTCACGGCGGGCAGCCTACCGGCGCCCGACCCGGCACCCACGGTCCCCGGCGGTCGCCCCGCTCATCACCTAGGGTCGTCGCCCATGAAGCGCCTCCTGCGTCGGGCCCCGCTGCTGGGGGTCGTGATCCCCGCATGGGGCGTCGAGGACTACCTCGACGACTGCGTGCGCTCGCTGCTCGCGCAGACCCACACCCGGTGGCAGGCGGTCATCGTCGACGACGGCTCGACCGACCGCACCGGCGACCTGGCCGACGCGTGGGCGGCCCGCGACCACCGGATCTCGGTGGTCCACCAGGCCAACGCCGGTCTCGGCGCGGCCCGCAACACCGGCGTCGCCCACGTGCGCGGCGACTACCTCGCGTTCCTCGACTCCGACGACGTCCTGCCGCGCACGGCGTACGCCGACCTGCTGGGGTCGCTGCAGCAGTCCGGGTCCGACCTCGCGACCGGGTCGATCGTGCGCTGGGAGGACGGCACCCTCACCGAGCCGCCGTGGATGCGACGCCTGCACCGCCCGCTGCGGCACGCGCGGGTCGAGGACCGGCCCGAGATCCTCGGCGACGTCTTCGCGTGGAACAAGGTGTGGCGTCGCTCGGCGTGGGACGCCGCTGGCCTCACCTGGCCGGAGGGGATCCGCTACGAGGACCAGCCGACCACGACCCGCGCCTTCCTCGACGGCACCTTCGACGTGCTGGAGGAGGTCGTCTACCACTGGCGGATCCGCGCCGGGTCGATCACCCAGACCCGCGCCTCGTCGGTCGCCGACCTCGCCGACCGCTGGGAGACCAAGCGGATGGCGCTCGCGTCCGTGCAGGCGCACGGCGACCCCGAGGTCGAGCGGGTCTTCCGCGACCGGGTGCTGGCCGGTGACCTGTGGCGCTACTTCCTGCTGGTGCCCGGGTGCACGCCCGACTGGTGGCGGATGCTGCGCTCGGGCGTGCTCGAGCTGTGGGGAACCGGCCTCGTCGACAGCGGTCTGCCGCCCGTCCACCGGCTCGCCGGCTGGCTCGTGGCCGAGGACCGCCGCGCCGACGTCACCTCCCTGATGGAGTGGGTGGCCGCCCTCGACGGGCCGGCGCCGCGTGCGCAGGACATCGCGACCGGCGCCTGGCGGCTGTCGGTCCCGCCGTCGGTGCTCGACGAGACGACCGTCCCGACTGAGGCGCTCGCCCTGCGCGACCACGAGCTCGGTGGGTGAGGTGCGAGCTCCTGATCGTCGGTGGGTGAGGTGCGAGCTCCTGGTCGTCGGTGGTTGAGGTGCGAGCGGAGCGAGCCTCGAAACCACACCCGTGAGGGAGTGGTTTCGAGGCTCGTCGCTAGCGCTCCGCGCACCTCAACCACCGAGGACAATGCGCCGGTGCTCCTCGCACCTCAACCACCGAGGAGAATGCGCCGGTGCTCCTCGCACCTCGACCACCGAGGAGAATGCGCTGGCGGCGCAGGTCAGCCGAGCAGGCCCTCCGAGGTGAGGAAGTCGTTGGCGACGTCCTCGGGCTTGGCGCGGTCGACGGCCATCTGGCCGTTCATCTCGGTGAGGTTCTCCGTGGTGAGCGCGGCCATCAGCGGGTTGAGGATGTCGGCCACGTCCGGGTGGTCGGCGAGGAACTCCGCCGAGACGGCCGGCACCAGGTTCTGAGCCGGCTGGATCTCCTTGTCGTCCTCGAGGACGACGAGGCCCTGGGACTCCAGGGTGCCGTCGGTGGTGGAGGTCTCGCCGAGCTGGGACTCGCCGCTGAGCACCGACTGGTAGGTCTGGTCGGAGGCGTAGCCGAGCTCGAGCACCTTGGTCACGTCGATGCCGTAGTCGTCGGACAGGCCGCCCTCGCAGTCGAGGCGACCCTCGCAGTCGGGGGCCGCGGCGAGCACGACGCTCGTGCCCTCGAGGTCGGACAGCGTGGTGACGCCCTCGGACTCGGAGTACTCCTGGGTCACGAAGAACGCGTTGGTGTCGGTGGCCGGGGAGATGTCGAGCAGCTCGATGCCGGCGTCCTTGAGCAGGCTGGCGCCGTCGTCGGCGAGCTGCTGGCCGTCGCCGGCCTCGAACGGCTTCGCGCTGTCGCCGTTGGCCTGGCTGTTGAGGAAGTTGACGATGCCGCCGACGTACTCCGGGACGATGTCGACGTCGCCGGGGAAGGTCGGCATGTAGGCGTCGCGGGAGTCGACGAGCTTGGTCTCCACGGTGTAGCCGGCGTCCTCGAGCAGCTGCTCGTACATCGAGGCGACGAGGGTCGCCTCGGGGAAGTTCTGGCCGGCGATCGTCAGCGAGCCCTTGTCGGCGGAGCCCGACGAGGAGTCGGAGCCTGCGTCGGTGGAGCTGTCGAGGTCGTCGCCGGCGCAGCCGGTGAGGGTGAGGGCGCTGGCCGCGAGGACCGCGGCGAGCGAACGAACCAGGTGCATGATGATCCTTCTGTGTCCCGCAGCGTCGCTGCGCGTGTCCGGAGGTAGGTCGTCAGCCGACGGATTCGGCGGGCTCGTCCACGGTAGCTGGGTTCACCGACAGTGCGTCGTTCCGAGGCCCGGACCCCGCACCCCTCCGGGTGGGGTCGGCGGCCCGCTGCACGAGCGCGGCGAGCAGCTCGAGCACCAGCGCCACGACGGCGACCACCAGCGCGCCGGCGATGCCCTTGCCGTAGTTGGAGCGGAAGAAGCCGTCGGTGATGACCTGGCCGAGCCCCGGCCCGGCCACCAGCGCGGCGATGGTCGCGGTGGCCCACACCTGCACCAGCGCCAGGCGCAGGCCCGACACGACCAGCGGCAGGCCGAGCGGGAGCTCGACGCGCCAGAACCGCTGCGCTCCCGTCATGCCCATCCCCCGTGCCGCCTCGCGCACGTCGGCCGGGACCTCGCGCATCGCGACGTAGGCGTTGGTGATGATCGGCGGCAGCGCGAACAGCGTCAGCGCGATCAGGGTGGCCAGGCCGGCGCGGCCGTACGGGCCCAGCCCGTCGGTGCCCGGCCACGGCGCCACGACCAGCAGGCCGAGCAGGGCGAAGGTCGGGATCGCGCGGCCCACGTTGGAGATGTTGATGGCGAGGAACCCGCCGCGTCCGAGGTGCCCCAGCCACAGCGCGAGCGGCAGCCCGACGACCATCGCCATCAGGAGGGCAGTCACGGTCAGCAGCAGCTGCTGGCCGAGCAGCGCGGCGATCCCGTCGCTCCCCGACCAGTTCGCGCCGTCGGAGAGGTAGGCCCACATGTCGGCGAAGACCCTCATGCCCGCGCTCCCCTCGTCCAGGGCGTCAGCACCCGTTGCACCAGCACCAGCACCACGTCGAGCACGACCGCCAGCACGACGCAGAGCACCGACGCGGTGAACAGCTCGGCGCGGAAGTTGGTCAGCACGCCGTCCTTGATCAGGTTGCCGAGCCCGCCGTAGGCGACCAGCGACCCGACCGTCGTCAGCGCGACGGTGGAGACGGTCGCGACCCGCAGGCCGGCCATCACGACCGGCACGGCGAGGGGCAGCTCGACCTTCATCAGCAGGCTGCCGCGGCCGTAGCCCAGGCCGGTCGCGGACTCGCGCACCTCGTCGGGCACCGCACGCAGGCCCTCGAGCAGGCTGCGGACCAGGATCGTCAGCGCGTAGAGCGCCAGTCCGATCACGACGGTCGTCGCGGTCAGCCCGGTGAACGGCACCAGCAGCGGGAACAGCGCCAGCGACGGCACCGTGTAGATCCCGGTGGTGACCGCCAGGATCGCCGACTCCAGCCGCGGGACCCGACGGGCGAGGAGCGCCAGCGGGAACGCGATCACGAGGCCGACCAGCACGGAGACGACCGTGATGCCGAGGTGCTGCACGGTCGCGTCGACGATCTCGGAGCGCCGGTCCGCGACGTAGTCGGCGCAGATCCAGTCGTTGACGAGCCGGCTGTAGCAGCTCGGGTCGTCGGCCACTGCCAGTAGGGTCACCGCATGGACGCTACACGGAGCGGCGAGCCGATGATCCGGCTCGAGGGCGTGGGCAAGACCTACCTGGACGGGACCGTGGCCGTCCACGAGCTCGACCTCGACGTCGGTCGGGGGGAGATGGTCTGCCTCGTCGGCCCGTCCGGCTGCGGCAAGTCGACCACGCTCAAGATGATCAACCGGCTGATCGAGCCGACCGCCGGCCGGATCTGGCTCGACGGACAGGACGTCACCGACGCCGACCCGGTGGAGCTGCGCCGCGGCATCGGCTACGTCATCCAGCAGATCGGCCTGTTCCCCCACCAGCGCATCGAGCAGAACGTGATGACCGTGCCGCTGCTCTACGGCGAGTCGAGGTCGACCGCCCGCGAGCGCGCCCACGAGCTGCTCGCCACCGTCGGCCTCGAGCCCGCGCAGTACGCCCGGAAGTACCCCCACGAGCTCTCCGGCGGCCAGCGCCAGCGCGTCGGCGTCGCTCGCGCGCTCGCGGCGAACCCGCCCGTGCTGCTGATGGACGAGCCGTTCGGCGCCGTCGACCCGATCGTGCGCGGACGGCTCCAGGATGAGTTCCGCCGGCTCCAGGACGAGCTCGACAAGACCGTCGTGCTAGTGACCCACGACATCGACGAGGCGATCCGGATGGGCGACCGCGTCGCGGTCTTCGCGACCGGCGGGCGGCTCCTGCAGTACGCCACCCCCGCCGAGCTGCTGGCCCACCCGGCCGACGAGCAGGTGGCCGACTTCGTCGGCGCCGGCGGCCTGCGCACGCTCACGGTGACCCGCCTGCGCGAGGAGCACCTCGAGCCGCTCGACGGCGTCGCGACCGGCGACCTGGGGGCCGCGATCGACCTCGACTCCTCGCTCGAGGAGGCGCTGGCGGCGATGCTGCGCGACGACCGGCCGATGGTCGGCGTGCGCCGCGGCGCGCAGTTCGTCGGCGTGCTCACGCCCGGCGGCGTGCACCGCGCGCTGCGCGAGTCGCTGCGCTGAGCCGCACGGGTGGTGACACGCTCCGGATCACCACCCAGCGGGCGACCGTCACGTTGTGACACAGGACGCGCCGGCATGAGCCGCTGGTGACCGCCGATGTGGCACACGGCGTGACGCAACACGGATCGACAGCCCCGAGGACCCGACCAGTGCTGTGTCAGGACCGGGCCCGTGCGTCAGCCGACCGTGACGTCCTTGTGCCAGGACTCGGTGACGTACTTGGTGCCCCAGCCCATCGCGACGTAGAGGCCGTCGGCGCCGGTCGGTGAGTCGGCGTCGACCTCGAGGCCCACGCGGTCGCGGCCGCGACCAGCGGCGTCGGCGATGATCGTGCGCAGCAGGCCGGTGGCCACGCCGCGCCCGCGCGCGGACTCGAGGACGCCGAGGTAGGAGACGTACGACCCGTCGGGCCCGGTGGCCGACTCGCTGACGGTGCCGACGAGCGCGCCGGCCGGCTCGGGGTCGCCCCCGCCGTCGACGATCTCGGCCAGCCACCAGTGGTCCCAGCGGTGCCCGGGGTCCTCGCGCAGGCGGTGGATGAACTCCTGGAAGGTCTCCTCGGCGGAGTTGAAGTGGTCGGTGAAGGCGCCCTCGAGCACCTCGTGGACCGCGCGCAGGTCGGCGACGTCGGGCATCCCGTCGCCGGACCGCTCGACCAGCCGGAACACCACGCCCTGGCGCTCCCAGCGCGCCGGGTCGGGCACCAGCTCGGCCTCGGCGGCCTCCACCGAGCGGCTCATCTGCCACCACGTGCGGACCCGGTCGAAGCCGGCGTCGGCCAGCCACGCGTGCTGGCGCTCGTCGTCGGCGAAGGCACCGGTGTCGATCTGCTGGACCGACAGGCCGCGGGCGGCGCCGACGGACCGGGCCTGGGCCTCGGCCCACTCGAACAGCACGTCGCTGCACCGGTCTGCCAGCCGCTCGTCGACGTCCCGGTCGACGACGTGGACGAAGAGCATCCGCCCCTCGGCCCGGTCGTGCACGCTCCCCCACGCCCGGATGAGGCCGTCGGGGTCGCGCACGACGAGGTTCTCGCGCATCGCGAGGCCGTGGTCGGAGACCTCGACGAGCACCTCGTCCTCGCCCGACCCGGCCCAGCCGCGACCCGCGCGCTCGTGGCCCCGCAGCAGCTCGGTCAGCCGCGCGACGGTGGCGGCGTCGGTCCCGTCCGGGGCCTCGGCGACCCACCCGGCGGGGAGTCCGGGGTCGTCCGGCAGGACGTCGGTGGGGTCGCTCTCGAACCTGTTGTCCTCGGGGATCACGGCGCCCATCCTTCCGCATCGCGCGGCGGGCCACAGAACGGCGGTGGCCCAGCCACACTCCTGGAGTCAGGAATGTGGCTGGGCCACCGCTCGGGGAGCTGGAGGAGCCTCAGGCGCTCCGGTGCGCGCGACGCGCCGCAGCGACGCGGAGCGAGTCGACCTCGGCGCGCAGCACGTCGAGCTCGGCCTCGAGCTCGGCCACGCGGACGATCGCCTCGGCGGCGCGCTCGTCGGCGTCGTCGCGGAAGCGCTGGGCCTCGTCACGGTGGCGCTCGGCCTGGTCGGCGCGGCGGGCCTCCTGGCCGCGCTTGAGGGTCTGCTCGGCGGCGTTCTTCTGCGCCGACGACAGGGCGCGCTCGAGGACGTCGATCGCCTCCTCGCGGTCGGCGATCTTGCGCTTCATGTCATCGGCGAACGCGATGGACTCCGCGGTGCGCTGCTCGGTGAGGGCGCGGTACTCCTGGGCCTGGGCGGCGCGGTCGCGCGCGGCCTCGTGGCGGGTCTGGACGAGCTCGGAGTGGGTGATCTTGGTGGCCGCGGCGCCGATCGCGACGGCGACGACCGCCGCGACGGCGGTCAGCAGGCCGGAGGCGGACGCGAGCGCGGCGACGACGAGGGCAGCGCCGGCCACGAGGAGGGCGACGGCCACGGCCAGGCGCGTGCTGCGCTGGCGACGGCGAGCGGGCGTGCGCGACGCCTGTGACTGCTGGGGCTGCTGGGAAGGCATGGGGCCACCCTAGGGCTGCGGACGGCCCCCGTCGGTGCGACACGCTCGCTCCAGCGCGAGCGAGGCGAGCATCACCCCGCCCGCCCCGAGCGCGGCGACGAGCGACCGGGCGATCCAGCGATCGGCCACCGCGGACCCGTCACCGAGCCAGCTCACCGCGTAGCCGACGTAGGCCGCCGCGACGAGGGCCCCGATCAGCGCGCACGCGCGGGCCAGGACGAGTCGGTTGACCGCCTGGTGCACCTCGAGCCGCGCGCCGCGGACCTGCACCGTCTGCCAGGTCTGCCAGGCCACGAAGGTCATGATCGCGGCCACCAGGACCAGGGCGAGGCCCGGCACCCACGACAGCGGCGGCGCGTGCCCGACCAGCCGGACCGACACCGGGTGGACCGCCCAGCCGCCGACCAGGCCGAGCACGGCGCAGATCCCGAGCGCGCGCGACGACGTGGGTCGCAGCGAGCCCCGCGGGCCCTCCTCGCCGTCCGGGTCCTCCGGGGCCTCGGGGTCGGGGCCGGGACTGGTCACTGGAAGTCGAGGGCGAGGTCCTCGCGTCGCTTCACGCCCGAGCCGTCGACCGCGTCGAGCAGGTCGGCGATCGGGCCGCGCTCGGGGAAGACCGCGTCGGGCTCGAGGTCGTGCCACGGCTGGAGCACGAAGGCGCGCTCGTGGGCGCGGGGGTGGGGCAGGCGGAGGAAGTCCTCGTTGGAGCGGCGGTCGCCGACCACGATGAGGTCGACGTCGAGGGTGCGCGGCGCGTTGCGGATGTCGCTGCGCTCGCGCTCGTAGGCGTCCTCGATCGCCAGGGCCCGCTCCATCAGCCGCGCGGCCGGGAGCGTGGTGTCGGCGAGGACGACGGCGTTGAGGTACGGGCCGGAGTCCTCCGGCGCGTCGACCGGCTCGGTCTCGTAGACCGGGGAGACGCCGGTGACGAAGAAGTCGGGGGTGTCGGCGAGCGCGTCGACCGCACCCTGGAGCGAGGAGAGCCGCTCCCCGAGGTTGGACCCGAGCGCGACCACGACCCGGCGGATCGGGTGCATCTCCCCGGTGAGGGAGTCGGCGTCCACGATGTGGGGGTTGGGGGTCTCAGTCATGAGCTACCTCGCGTTCTGGTGATCGTCAGCGCGACGTCCGAGTACGTCGCGTCGATGGGCGCATCAGGTTTGTGCAGCGTGACCCGGGCCCATTCAACACGACTGTCCAACAGGCACACGTCCGCGATGCGTTGAGCGACGGTTTCTATCAGGTCGACCGGATCCCGCTCGACGGCGGCCTTCACGTCGGTGGTGAGGCTGCCGTAGTTGACGGTGTCGGTGAGGTCGTCGGAGGCGGCCGCGGCGCGGGTGTCCATCCCGAGCACGAGGTCGACCACGAACACCTGGCCCTGACGCTTCTCGAAGTCGAAGACGCCGTGGTGCGCGAAGCACTCGATCCCGCTCACGGCCAGCTCGTCGGTCATCTGCTCTCCTCCATCGCGGCGACGACGGCGAGCGCGTCGCGGGTCGCGCGTACGTCGTGCACGCGCAGGTAGTCGACGCCCCGAGACGCCAGCAGCGCGACCAGCGCCGCGTGGGCGTGCTCGCGGCCGTCCACCGGCCGCGGCCCGTCGTCGTCGGCGAGCAGCGTGCCGAGGAACGACTTGCGGCTCGCCCCCACCAGCACCGGCCGTCCGAGGCCCTGCAGCACGTCGAGCGAGGCGAGCAGCTCCCAGTTGTGTGCCGGCTGCTTGGCGAACCCCAGCCCCGGGTCGAGCACGACCCGGTCGAGCAGCACGCCGGCCGCGGCGATCGCCTCCAGGCGCGCCTCGAGCTCGCGCCGCACCGTGGCGACGACACCGTCGGGGCCGTAGTCGGTGAAGTCGCGCATCCGGTCGGCGTGGGCGCGCCAGTGCATGGCGACGTAGGTGGCGCCGGTGTCCGCGACGACGTCGAGGACCGCCGGGTCGGCGAGGCCACCCGAGACGTCGTTGACGATCCGCGCACCGGCGGCGACCGCGGCGGCGGCGACCTCGTGGCGCATCGTGTCGACCGAGACGACGGCGCCGTCGGCGGCCAGCTCTCGGATCACCGGGACGACCCGGTCGAGCTCCTCGGCCACCAGCGGCCGGGTGGCTCCCGGCCGGGTCGACTCGCCGCCGATGTCGAGGACGTCCGCGCCCTGCTCGCGCAGCAGCCGGCCGTGGGCGACGGCGGCCTCGGTGGTGTCCCACCGGCCGCCGTCGGAGAAGGAGTCGGGGGTGACGTTGACGATCCCCATGACCCGGGGCGCCCCGGGCGTGTGCGGCTCGGAGCGCCCGGTCACCTGGTGCCTGAGCGGATCAGCGCCATCGCCTCGGCGCGCGTGGCCTGGTTGCTCAGGAAGGTCCCGCGCACCGCGGAGGTGATCGTGCGGGCGCCGGCCTTGCGCACGCCGCGCATGGTCATGCACAGGTGCTCGGCCTCGATCACCACGATCACGCCGCGGGCGTCGAGGATCTCGACCAGCGAGTCGGCGACCTGCGTGGTCAGCCGCTCCTGGACCTGCGGGCGCTTGGCGTAGACGTCGACGAGGCGGGCCAGCTTGGACAGGCCGGTGATCTTGCCGGTCTCGGCCGGGATGTAGCCCACGTGGGCGACGCCGGTGAACGGGACGAGGTGGTGCTCGCACATCGACCACAGCTCGATGTCGCGGACCAGCACGATCTCCTCGTGGCCGAGGTCGAAGGTGGTGGTGAGGACGTCGCGCGCGGTCTGGCGCAGGCCTTGGGTCATCTCGGCGTAGGCCCGCGCGACGCGTGCCGGGGTGTCCAGCAGCCCCTCGCGCTCGGGGTCCTCGCCCATCGCGGCCAGCAGCTCGCGGACCGCCGCCTCCGCGCGGGCGTGGTCGAACTGCGGGACGTCCTCGGGTGCCCGCTCGGGCATCGTGATCGGGTCGGTCACGGGGCGTCCGGGTGGGGCGGGGTCGAGGCGTCCGGCCCGACCGCGGGACCACCGTGGACGTCGCCGCCCGCGCCGGGCGGCGTCAGCACCGCACCGGCGGTGGACTCCTCCGGGGCGCTGCCGGCGAGGGCACGGTCGCGGATCTCCTGCGGGATGTCGACCGGCGGGATCGACGAGGGCACCCGCTCCGGCGAGCCGGTCCACGCGGGGCGGGCCGGGCGCCGGGTGAGGGGCTCGAAGATCTCGGCGATCTCGGCCTTGTCGAGGGTCTCCTTGTCGAGCAGCGCGAGGACCAGGGCGTCGAGCACGTCGCGGTTGGTCTCGAGGATCTCGAAGGCCTCCTGGTGGGCGTGGCCCAGCAGGGTCTTGACCTCCTCGTCGACCGCCGCGGCGGTCTCCTCGGAGTAGTTGCGGGTGTGGCCCATGTCGCGGCCGAGGAACGGCTCGGAGTTGCTGTCGCCGAGCTTGACCGCGCCGAGGCGCTCGGTCATGCCGTACTGGGTCACCATCGCGCGGGCGAGGTTGGTGGCCTTCTCGATGTCGTTGCCGGCGCCCGACGTGACGTCGTGGAAGATCAGCGCCTCCGCGGCCATGCCGCCGAGCATGTAGGCCAGCGAGTCGAGCATCTCGCTGCGGGTCTGGCTGTACTTGTCGCGGTCGGGCAGCACCATCGTGTAGCCGAGCGCGCGACCGCGCGGGAGGATCGTCACCTTGTGCACCGGGTCGGTGCCGGGGAGCGCCGCCGCGACGAGCGCGTGGCCGCCCTCGTGGTAGGCGGTGATCAGCTTCTCGCGCTCGCTCATCAGGCGCGTACGCCGCTGCGGGCCCGCGATGACGCGGTCGATCGCCTCGTCGAGGGAGGCGTCGGTGATGAGCTTGGCGTTGCCGCGCGCGGTCAGCAGCGCGGCCTCGTTGAGCACGTTGGCGAGGTCGGCGCCGGTGAAGCCGGGCGTACGTCGCGCGATGGCCAGCAGGTCGATGTCGGGCGCGATCGGCTTGCCACGCGAGTGCACCTTGAGGATCTGGTGGCGGCCGTCGAGGTCAGGGGCGTCGACCTGCACCTGGCGGTCGAAGCGGCCCGGGCGCAGCAGGGCGGGGTCGAGCACGTCGGGGCGGTTGGTCGCGGCGATGAGGATCACGCCGCCGCGCACGTCGAAGCCGTCCATCTCGACGAGGAGCTGGTTGAGCGTCTGCTCGCGCTCGTCGTGGCCGCCGCCCATGCCGGCGCCGCGGTGGCGGCCGACGGCGTCGATCTCGTCGATGAAGACGATGGCCGGCGGGTTCTCCTTGGCCTGCTCGAACAGGTCGCGCACCCGGCTGGCACCCACGCCGACGAACATCTCGACGAAGTCGGAGCCGGAGATGGAGTAGAACGGCACGCCCGCCTCGCCGGCGACGGCGCGCGCGAGGAGGGTCTTGCCGGTGCCGGGCGGGCCGTAGAGCAGCACGCCCTTGGGGATCTTGGCGCCGACGGCCTGGAACTTGGCCGGGTCGGTGAGGAACTCCTTGATCTCGCCGAGCTCCTCGATCGCCTCCTGGCAGCCGGCGACGTCGCTGAACGTCGTCTTCGGCATGTCCTTGGTGATCAGCTTGGCCTTGGACTTGGCGAACTGCATGACGCCCCGGCCGCCGCCGCCCTGCGCCTGGTTCATCAGGAAGATGAAGAGCAGGATGATCAGCGCGAACGGCAGCAGCGTGGCGAGGAGCGAGCCGAGGAAGCTCGGCTGCGGCATGTCGCCGTTGTAGCTCTTCAGGTCACCGGCGGCGAGCTGCTTGTTGATGGAGGCGAAGAGCTCCTCCTGCTGGCCGTCGGCGTAGTGGGTGACGACCTTGTCGCCGGCGTCACGGGTGCCCTCGTCGAGGGTGGCCCGGATCTCGAAGTCGACGCCGTTGAGCTCGATCTCGTCGACCTGGCCCTTGTCGATGTAGGAGGTCATGGTCGAGGTCTTGACCTCGTCGTAGCCGTCGTTGGGCGCGAGGAACTGGATCGCCAGCAGCACCACGAAGGCGGACAGGACGATCCACAGCCAAGGGCCCTTGAATATGCGCTTCACAGGCAACTTTCACCGGTTCGGGGTTGAGGAGGCGACGCTACACGTCACCAGGACCCACATTCTTCCAGCCGGGGTGAAGCGGGGCGACCCGTTCGCACCACGGCGGGGTGGGCGTCAGGAGTAGACGTGGGGGGCGAGGGTGCCGATGTCGCGCAGGTTGCGGTACTTCTCGCGGTAGTCGAGGCCGTAGCCGACGACGAACTCGTTGGGGATGTCCCAGCCGACGTACTTCGGCTCGACCGGCATCGACAGCGCCTCCGGCTTGCGCAGCAGGGTGGCGATCTCGACGCTCGCCGGGTTGCGGCTCGAGAGGTTGTTGACCAGCCAGCTCAGCGTCAGGCCGGTGTCGATGATCTCGTCGACGATCAGCACGTCGCGACCGCTGATGTCGGTGTCGAGGTCCTTGAGGATGCGGACCACGCCGCTCGACTTGGTGCCGGAGCCGTAGGAGCTGACCGCCATCCAGTCCATCTCGAGGTGGCGCGGCATCGACCGGGCCAGGTCGGCCATGACCATCACGGCGCCACGCAGGACGCCGACGACCAGCAGGTCGCGTCCCTCGTAGTCGGCGGTGATCTGCAGGGCCATCTCGGCCAGTCGCTGCTGGATCTGCTCCTCGGTGAAGAGGACGTTGACCAGCTCGTGCTCCACGTGGGACGAGTCCATGGGCTGCAGCCTAGGGTCTCAGGGCCGGACGAACACCAGCAGGCCGTCGCGACGCATCGCGCGCAGCGGGCCGGGGAGGTCGATCCACTTCTGGCCGCGCCAGGCAGTGACCAGCGCGTCGACGGCCAGGACGTGGTCGCGGGTGAGCTCGGAGGGCGGCGAGCCGGCCGCGACGGCGGCCCGGTGCAGCACCCGGTGGCGCAACGACGGGGGCGCGTCGGCCAGCACGCCGACGTCGAGGCAGTCGTCGCGGCGTGCGCCGTCCGCGAGCCCGTCGGCGAGCCGCTCGAGCAGCTCGGTGTCGTCGCGGAGCTGGTCGGCGGTGCGGGCGAGGGCCCGGGCCACGCCGGGCCCGAGCTCGTCCTCGAGCACCGGCAGCACCCGGTCGCGCACCCGCACGCGGGTGTAGCCGGGGTCGTGGTTGTGCGGGTCGTCCCACGCCTCGAGGCCCTCGACCTGGCAGGCGGTCACCGTGTCGTCGCGGCGTACGCCGAGGAGCGGGCGCGCGAACGGCCCGAAGCCGGGCCGCATGCCGCGCAGCGAGCGGGCTCCCGAGCCGCGGGTGAGGCCGAGCAGGACCGTCTCGGCCTGGTCGTCGAGGGTGTGCCCGAGCAGCACCGCGGCGGCACCGAGGTGCTCGGCCACCTGCTCGAGGACCGCGTAGCGCGCCTCGCGGGCGGCCCCCTCGGGGCCGAGCCCGGACCCGCCGTCGACCGCGACCCGGGCGGTGAGGGTCTCGTCGACGCCGAGCGCCGCGAGCTGGGCGACCACCCGGCCGGCCTGCTCCGCCGAGCCGGCCTGGAGGCCGTGGTCGACGGTCACGCCGACGACCCGCAGTCCGAGCCGGTGGCCCTCGAACACCGCGGCTGACGCCAGCGCCAGGGAGTCGGCGCCGCCGCTGCACGCCACCGCCACGACCGCCCCGGTCGGCAGGTCGGCGAGCAGCGCGCGGACCGGGTTCCGGACCGCGGCGACGGAGGGGTGCAGGCTCACAGCACGCGCGCGACCCAGGCGTCCGGGTCGCCGATCTCGGCCTTCGACGGCAGCGTCTCCGGGCCCGTCCAGACCGCGTTGAACTCGTCCATGCCGACCTTGTCGACGACGTGGCGCACGAAGCCCGCGCCGTCGCGGTACTGCGCCATCTTCACGTCGAGGCCGAGGAGGCGGCGCAGCACGCGGTCGAGACCGCCGACGCCCTTGCGGCGCTGGTCGAACTTGCGGCGGATGTCCTTCACCGACGTCACGACGGTGGGCCCGACGCCGTCCATCACGACGTCGGCGTGGCCCTCGAGCAGCGACATCACGCCGGTGACGCGGTCGAGGACCTCGCGCTGCGCCGGGGTCGAGACGAGGTCGATGATGCTGCCGCCGCCGCGGACGACCTCCGCGCCGCGCCGCAGTCCCTCGAGCACGGCGGCCGGCTCGACGGTGTCGGCGAGCGCCTCCATCTGGGCCAGCAGGTGCCCGCCCAGCCAGGGGTTGGCGGTGAACTGCACGCGGTGGGTCTCCTCGTGCAGGCAGACCCAGAGCCGGAAGTCGTGGGGGTCGGCGCCGAGCTCGCGCTCGACCTGGACGACGTTGGGCGCCACCAGCAGCAGCCGGCCGTGGGGCTCGGAGAACGGGTCGAACTGGCCGAGCACCTTGCTGCTGAGGAACCCGAGCATCAGCCCGACCTCCGTGCCGGTGACCCGCGATCCGACGGCCTCGGCCAGCGCCGAGGGCTCGCCCTTGCGCTCCACCACCTTGCGCGCGACCGGCGCCATGATCCGGGCGAAGCCGTCGGCGTTGGCCTGCACCCAGCCGGGGCGGTCGACGACCAGCACGGGCGCGGTGCCGTCGCCGCCGTCGAGCCCGGTGAACTCGCGCACGAGCGGCGTCGACCGGTCGGCCGCCCCGCGCAGCTCGGCGACCACGGCGTGCGCCTCCTCGGCGCCGACCTGCGGACCCGGACCGGTGAGCCGTGAGCCGACGGTGACGGCGAGGTCCCAGTCCACGAGGTTCATGTCACGACACTAGCCGGGCACGAGGAACGAGTGCCCGGCGTGTGGCGGGAGGTTGAGCAAGCGCGCGACCGAGCCTGCGAGGGCGCGACCGCGCGTCGAGACCCACGATCACGTGGGGAAGGTCAGCCCGCGCAGCGGCAGGCCGCGAGGCGTCCCGCGGCCCGGTCGAGCGCGTCCTGGGCGAGGAGGCCGTCCTCGGCCGCGACCCGGTCGGCACCGAGGACGAAGACCATCGGGAGGCCGTCGCGGCCCACCGCGATCCCGGCGAGCGCGTGCACGCCGGTGAGCGTGCCGGTCTTGGCGCGCACCAGACCTCGCGCGAGCGCCGGCCCGTCGTCGAAGCGGTAGGTCAGCGAGCCCGACCACCCGGCGACCGGCATCCCGGTGACCAGGCTGCGCAGGTCGTCGTGCCCGGGCCCCGCCGCGAGCTGGAGGAGGGCCAGCATCGAGGAGGTGGTGACCCGGTTGCGGCGCGAGAGCCCGGAGCCGTCGAGAACCGTGTCGCCGGACATGTCGACGCCGAGGTCCTGCAGGGTCGAGACCACACCGGCGGCGCCCGCCTCGAACGACCCGGTGCCGGACACCGCCAGGCCGACCTGGTGGCCGAGGACCTCGGCGCCCTCGTTGTCGCTCACGTCGAGGATCCGCTCGACGACGTCGGCGAGCGGCGCGCCCTGCACGGCGGCGAGCTGCTCGGCGTCCGGCGCGGCCGCCGCCGGCGCCGGGCGGCCCGCGACCGTCATCCCGGCGGCGGAGAGCGCGTCGGCGAACGCCTGCGCGGCGGCCCGCGAGGGGTCGTCCGCCCGGGTGTCGCCGTCGTCCTCGCGGCCGCCGTCGACCATCAGCGCCGTGATCGGGCTGACCACGTCGTCGGGGACGTAGTCGCGGCGCCAGGCGGGGTTGTCGGAGGGCCCGGTGAAGAGGGTGTCGTCGTAGCGCACCCGCACCCGGCCGCTGCCGCCGAGCGCCTCCGCGGTCGCCACGGCGAGGGTCGCGACGTCCGCCCGCTCGGGGTAGGTCGCCCCCTGCTCGGCGACGGTCAGCGGCTTGCTGGCGAGGAGCGGGTCGCCGCCGCCGACCAGCACGACCTCGCGGGGCCGGTCGCCGCGGACGACGGTGGTGGTGAAGCGGTGGTCGGGCCCGAGGGTGGCGAGCGCGGCTCCGAGGGTGAGCAGCTTGGTGGTGGAGGCGGGGACGTACGTGCCGTCCGCCGAGGTCCACGTCGCGGAGCCCGGGGTCAGCGACGACACCGCGGCGACGACGTGCGGCCCGAGGTCGGGGTCGGCGAGGCCGGCGCGCAGCGCGGCCGCGACCCGGGTCGGGTCGACGGTGCCCGCGGTGTCGAGGCTGGCGGCGACGGGGGCGGGGTCGGTCCACGCGGGCAGGTCGAGCCCGGCGGGCGGCAGCACCTGCTCCGGCTCGGTGACCGGGTCGGCGGCCAGCCCGGGGAAGTAGCGCGGCCCCCACTCGTAGCGGTACGCGCCGACGCCGGCGCCGAGGAGGGCCACCACCAGCACCACCGGGAGCCCGGTGCGGACCCACCGCCGACGGGAGTGGCGTACGTCACGTCGCCGCCGTTGGGACCCTCTCGCTTCGCGCATCGGGGCCATTGTGCGCGACACTGCCCCGAGACCAACGCGTCGGGCCCGCTGCCGGACGTGCGATGAGGCCGGAGGGGCTCCGGAGAAGTGTGGAGGAAGACGTGCTGACGTTCGACGTGGTGGTGGAGATCCCCAAGGGTGAGCGCAACAAGTACGAGGTCGACCACGAGACCGGGCGGATCCGCCTGGACCGGATGCTCTTCACCTCCACCGCGTACCCGGCCGACTACGGCTTCATCGAGAACACGCTCGGCCAGGACGGCGACCCCCTCGACGCGCTCGTGATCCTGCAGCAGCCGACCTTCCCGGGCTGCATCATCGAGTGCCGCGCGATCGGCATGTTCCGCATGACCGACGAGGCCGGCGGCGACGACAAGGTCCTCTGCGTGCCGAGCCACGACCCGCGCCTGGAGCACCTGCGCGACATCAACCACGTCTCCAAGTACGACCGCCTGGAGATCCAGCACTTCTTCGAGGTCTACAAGGACCTCGAGCCCGGCAAGTCCGTCGAGGGCGCCGACTGGGTCGGCCGCACCGAGGCCGAGGCCGAGGTCCACGCCTCCTTCGAGCGGTTCAGGACCGAGGGCCACGGCGACGACCTGGAGAACATGGCCGACGACAGCCTCGGCGAGGACGCCTGACCCACGCCGTCGACGGGTTGACTCGAGCGGAGAGATCGACGCTCGACGCACGGTGTCGACGCTAGACGCACGGAATGGCGGGACTCGAGCGACCATTGGTCCGCTCGAGTCCCGCCACTTCGGGGCTCAGGCAGCCGCCGGAGCCTCCGACACGGCCGCCGGCTCGAGTGCGTCGGCCAGGATCTCGGTGACCCGGCCGACCGGGCGCACGTCGAGCGCGGCGAGCAGCTCGGCCGGTACGTCGTCGAGGTCGGGGCGGTTGCGCTCGGGGACGAACACGGTCGACAACCCGGCCCGCTGGGCGGCGAGCAGCTTCTGCTTGAGCCCACCGATGGGCAGCACCCTGCCCGACAGCGACACCTCGCCGGTCATCCCGACGTCGGAGCGCACCGGCCGGCCGGTCAGCAGCGAGACGAGCGCGGTCACCATCGTGACGCCCGCGGACGGGCCGTCCTTCGGGACCGCGCCCGCCGGGAAGTGGACGTGGATCGACCGCTCGAACGCCGACGGCTCGACACCGAGCTCGACCGCGTGCGCCCGCACCCAGGACAGGGCGATGGAGGCGGACTCCTTCATCACGTCGCCGAGCTGCCCGGTGACCGTCAGACCTGCGGTGCCCTCGGCGACCGACGTCTCGACGTAGAGCACGTCGCCGCCGAGGCCGGTCACGGCCAGCCCGGTCGCGACGCCCGGCACGTCGGTGCGCTCGTGGGCGTCGGGCGTGAACCGCGGGCGCCCGACGAGGTCGGCCAGCGCGGCCAGGTCGACGTCGACGCGCTCGACCTCGCCCGTGGCGAGGCGGGTGGCGGCCTTGCGGAACGCCTTGGCCAGCAGCCGCTCGAGCTGGCGTACGCCGGCCTCTCGCGTGTAGCTCGCCGCGAGCTCGCCGAGCGCCTCGTCGGAGACGGTGACCTCGTCGGGGGTCAGCGCGGCGCGCTCGAGCTGGCGCGGGACGAGGAAGTCGCGGGCGATGGCGACCTTGTCGTCCTCGGTGTAGCCGTCGATGGTGACCAGCTCCATCCGGTCGAGCAGGGCCGACGGGATCTGCTCGACGACGTTGGCCGTCGCGATGAACAGCACGTCGGACAGGTCGAGGTCGAGCTCGAGGTAGTGGTCGCGGAAGGTGTGGTTCTGCGCCGGGTCGAGCACCTCGAGCAGCGCGGCTGCCGGGTCGCCGCGGTGGTCGGCGCCGACCTTGTCGACCTCGTCGAGCAGGACGACCGGGTTCATCGAGCCCGCCTCCTTGATCGCGCGCACGATGCGGCCGGGGAGCGCGCCGACGTAGGTCCGACGGTGGCCGCGGATCTCGGCCTCGTCGCGTACGCCGCCGAGCGCGACGCGGACGAACCTGCGTCCGAGCGCGCGGGCCACGGACTCGCCCAGCGAGGTCTTGCCGACGCCGGGAGGGCCGGCGAGCAGCACAACGGCACCGGAGCCGCGGCCGCCGACGACCTCGAGGCCGCGCTCGGCGCGGCGGGCGCGCACGGCGAGGTACTCGGTGATCCGGTCCTTGACCTCGTCGAGGCCGTGGTGGTCGGCGTCGAGCACCGCGCGGGCCGCGGCGACGTCGTGGGAGTCCTCGGTGCGCTCGTTCCACGGCAGCTCGAGGACGGTGTCGAGCCAGGTGCGGATCCAGCCGGCCTCGGGGTTCTGGTCGCTCGAGCGCTCGAGCTTGTCGACCTCGCGCAGCGCGGCCTCGCGTACGGGGTCGGGCAGGTCGGCGGACTCGACGCGGGCGCGGTAGTCGTCCGAGCCGTCGGGCTCGCCCTCCCCGAGCTCCTTGCGGATCGCGGCGAGCTGCTGGCGCAGCACGAACTCGCGCTGCGTCTTCTCCAGGCCCTCGCGGACGTCCTGGCTGATCGTGGAGGTGACCTCGTCCTCGGTGTCGTAGGCGCCGGTCCAGTCGACGAGCAGGCGCAGCCGCTCACCGATGTCGGGCGTCTCGAGCACCTGCCGCTTCTGCTCCGCCGAGAGGTACGGCGCCCAGCCGGACGTGTCGGCCAGCGCGTCGGGATCGGCGATGCGCCGCACGGTGTCGACCACCTGCCAGGCCTCGCGACGCTCGAGGATCGAGATGACGTGGGCGCGGTAGACCTCGGCGAGGTCGCGGACCTCGTCGGTGACCTCGGGCGCGGGGACGGGCTCGGCCTCGACCCACAGCGCCGCGCCCGGACCGGTGACGCCGGCGCCGATGGCGACGCGCCGCTCGGCGCGGAGGACGGCGGCGGGGCGGCCGCCGGCGAAGCGACCGACGCGGTCGACCACGGCGACGACGCCGTGGGTGGCGTAGCGGTCCTCGAGCCGGGGGGCGACGAGCACGCGGGTGGGCTCGTCGTCGCTCGCCGCGTCGTGCGCCAGCCGGGCCGCGTCGATGGCGGCGCGCGAGGAGTCGTCGAGCTCGATGGGCACGACCATGCCGGGCAGCACGACCGTGTCGTGGAGGAAGACCACCGGCAGCGAGGCCGGGAGGGAGTGGTTCTGGGTCATGCAGGCTCCAACGCCCGGGTCTCCCGGATCGGTGCCCGATCCGCTTTCGCCCAGCGCGAACGGCCAGCGGGAACTCTCGGCGAGAACTCTCGGCGGGGACCCTCAGCGCGCGAGCCCGACCTCGTCGGACACCGCCCCGAGCTTGTCGGGGTTGCGGACCAGGAACAGCCGGGTCACCACCCCGTCCTCGACCAGCATGGTGCCCACGCCGTCGCGCTGCCCGCCGACGACGAACTGGATCGCCGGCGAGCCGTTGAGCCACACCGGCACCAGCTCGAGCGCGTCGGGCGTGACCGCGGTGAGGAAGCGCAGCACCTTGTCGCGGCCGGAGATCGGGTTGAGCGCAGCCTTCACGCGACCGCCGCCGTCGGTCATCAGCACCACGTCGGGCGCCAGCACGTCCATCAGGGCCTGCAGGTCGCCGCCCGAGGTGGCGGCGCGGAACCGCTCGATCACCGCGTCCCGCTCGGCGGTGCTCACCGACGTCCGCGGCCGGCGCTCGGCGACGTGGGTCCGGGCGCGGCTGGCGACCTGGCGCACCGCCGGCTCGGACTTCCCGACCGCCTCGGCGATCTCGGCGTAGGGCACGTCGAAGACCTCGCGGAGCACGAAGACCGCCCGCTCGGTCGGCGGCAGCGTCTCCAGCACGAGCAGCATCGCCGTCGACACGCTGTCGGCGAGCTCGACGTCCTGCGCCACGTCGGGCGCGGTCAGCACCGGCTCCGGCAGCCACGTGCCGACGTAGTCCTCCCGGCGGCGCGCCAGGGTGCGCAACCGGTTGAGGCTGAGGCGGGTGGTCACCCGGACGAGGTACGCCCGCGGGTCGCGCACCTCGTCGACGACGACGTCGGCCCACCGCAGCCAGACCTCCTGCAGCACGTCCTCCGCATCGGCCGCCGAGCCGAGCATCTCGTAGGCGACCGTGAAGAGGAGGTTGCGGTGGGTGACGAACGCGTCGGCGGTGCTCACGTCGTGGCCGTCCCCGCCGGTGCGAGCGGCAGCTCGCACACGTCGCTGAAGCCCTGCGAGGCCAGTCCCATGGCCGAGTTGAAGCGCGAGCGCTGGTTCTCCACGGCCACCATCATCGTCAGCTCGACCATCGCGGCGTGCCCGAGACGCGCGTCGAGGGCGGCGACCATCTCGTCGGTGACCTGCGGCGGCGTGGCGGTCATCGCCTCGGCGTAGGCCATCACGTCGCGCTCGAGGTCGGTGAAGACGCCCGACTCGCGCCAGCGCGGCACCTCGCGCACCTTCGCCTCGTCGAGGCCCTGGGTGTGGGCCAGGAAGTAGCCGAAGTCGAGGCACCACGAGCACCCGATCGCGCCCGCGCTCGCCATCTCGGCGTACGTCCTGAGGTGGGGGTCGAGCGCGTCCCAGCGCGCGACCTTCTGCTCGAAGCCGAAGACCGCCCTCGTGAGGGGGCGGTGGTGGAACAGCACGTAGGCGTTGTCGGGCACCTGTCCCCACGTCCGCTTCGCGACGCGGGTCATGAGGGCGCCGTACGCACCGGTGAGCCGGGCCTTCGGGATCCTGAACTGGCTGGGCATGTCATCTCCTTCTCGGGTGGATGACATGGAGACACCGGCCGGCCCGGGTCCGTGACAGCCGCGCATCACCTCAGCCCCTTCACCGCCCGGAACCAGCCGATCCCGCCGCTCATCTCGAGGCGTACGTCGCGCGCGCCCGCCCCGGCCAGCCACGTGGCCGCCTCGGCCGAGCTGCACATCGGACCCAGCACCTGCCCGAGACGGCCCGCCGCGTGGACGAGGCGGTAGCGACGCGCGAGGCCGCGGAAGTCGTCGTCGAACAACGCGCTGCCGCTGATCGTCGCGCCGGGTCGCAGCACCCGCACCATCTCCTCGATCGCGGCGTGCGGGTCGGGGAAGACGTGGAGGCCGGTGAAGGAGACCACGAGGTCGAAGGAGTCGTCCGGGAACGGCAGCCGGGCCACGTCGGCGAGGGTCGTGGTGACCTGGTCGGTGACGCCGAGCCGCTCGGCCGCGGCCGACGTGCGCTCGAGCATCCGCGGCGAGATGTCGGCGGCCACGAGGTCGACTCCGGCGCCGGGCCGCAGCCCGCGCAGCGCGATGCCGCTGCCGGCCGGGACGTCGAGGACGCGTGCGCCGGCGGGGAGGTCACCGATCTCGGAGGCGGCCGCGTCGAGCCGCGAGATGTCGGTGCCGAGCCCGAGCCGCCACAGCGGCGCCCCGAGGGCGGGGTGCTCGACGAGGTGCGGGTAGATCCGCGCCCAGAGCGGGTCCTCGCTCCACTCGCCGACCGCCCGCGGGACCCGCATGCTCAGGCTCCGTCGAGACCGGACAGGAACTGCTCGACCGCGCGGGCGACCTCGAGGTGGATCTCCACGGTGCGGACGGCGTCCGGCGTGCCCATGCCGTGGTCGGCGTCGGGCACCGCGAGCACCTGGCACCCGCCCTCCTCGAGCTCCTGCGCGACCGCGGGGACCCAGAGCTCGTCGGCGAGGCCCCCGACGAGGAGCTGTCGTCCGGCGTTGGCCGCGATGGCCTCGGCGACCTCGGGCTCGGTCAGCAGCGGGGTGAGCCAGATGGCGTCGAGGCCGCGCTCGGCGGCGTAGGACGCGGCACGGGTACCGAGAGACTTGCCGACGACCAGCACGTGGTCGGCCTGCTCGGCGGCGTGGGCGGCCGCGACGTGGCGTCGCACCCACGGCTCGGGCTCGTCGTCGTCACCGCGGGTGGTGCTGTCCCACCAGATCTGCTGGACGGTGAAGCCGTGCTGCTGGAGCGCGACGCGGGCGAAGTCGAGCAGCGGCGCGCTGGGGGCGTACGCACGGCCCGGGGCGACGAGCGCGACGCCGCGGCTCGGGCCGGCCGGCTCCCACCGGGTGGGCACCCCGCCGAAGGTCATCGGACCGGTCCCGCGTCGGTCCAGCCGAGCAGGTCGGGGCTGCGCAGCACCTCGTCGGGCACCCCGAACGCGTCGACGAGGTCGACCGCGAGCGGCCGGACCCGGCGGCACAGCGCGTTGACCTCGCGGCTGATCGCCTTGGAGCGGGTGCTGGAGAGCCGGCCGTGCTCCATGAACCACGCCCGGTCCGCCTCGATCGTCGACAGCGCGTGCAGGTCGCACAGCAGGCGGAGCGTCGCCTCCAGGTCGG
The DNA here is from genome assembly GCF_018275325.1 of Nocardioides palaemonis. Lineage (NCBI taxonomy): Bacteria > Bacillati > Actinomycetota > Actinomycetes > Propionibacteriales > Nocardioidaceae > Nocardioides > Nocardioides palaemonis. Next base: position 579,053 of record NZ_JAGVQR010000004.1, read on the forward strand.
GGTCGCTGACGGCGGCCACCTTGGCGACGAACGCCTCGAGCACGAGGCGCTCGGTGTGGGCGCGGGCTGCGGCGATGACGTGGTCCTGCACGCGGGAGAAGACGGCGCCGGGGTCGTCGCCCTGGTCGATGCCGCGCTTGAGGCGGCGCGCGACGCCGGCGATCATGTGCTCCTCGCGGAAGCGCAGCATGGCGAGCTGGTAGTTCGGGTCGAGCAGCCCCGCCTCCTGGTCCCACGAGTCGCCGCCGGGCAGCAGGTCGCGCACCGACTGCACCAGCTTGTGGACCGCAGTGCGCTCCACGACGGTGTCGACGGCGAGGCCGGCGACGAAGCGGGCCATGCCGAGCTGGTCCATCTCCTCGAACTCGCCGGCGTAGTCGGTGAGCAGGCCCTTCGCGACCAGCTGGAGCAGGACGTGGTTGTCGCCCTCGAAGGTGGTGAAGACATCGGTGTCGGCCTTGAGCGCGGCGAAGCGGTTCTCGCTGAGGTAGCCCGCGCCACCGCACGCCTCGCGGCACTCCTGGATGGTGCGGGTGGCGTGCCACGTGCCGAGCGCCTTGGTGCCGGCGGCGCGCGACTCGAGCATCCGCCGAGCCTGCTCGTCGTCGGGTTCGTCGCCGTTCGCGGAGAACACCTCGTGGAGCTGCCCGGCCACGACCTCCTGCGCGAGGTGGAGGGCGTACGTCCGGGCGAGCAGCGGCAGCAGGCGGCGCTGGTGCACGCCGTAGTCGAGGAGGACCTGCTCCTCGCCGGTCGCGCTCGCCTCGAACTGCCGGCGCCGGTCGGCGTAGCGCACCGCGATGGCGAGGGCGACCTTGGCGGCGTTGATGCCGGCACCGCCGACGCACACACGCCCCTGCACGAGGGTGCCGAGCATGGTGAAGAAGCGCTTGTTGGGGTTGTCGATCGGCGAGAGGTAGCGGCCCTCGGGGGTCACCTCGGCGAACTGGTTGAGCAGCGCGGTGCGCGGCACCCGGACGCCGTCGAACCACAGCCGCCCGTTGTCGACGCCGTTGAGCCCCATCTTGGGGCCGTCGTCCTCGACCCGGACGCCGTCGAGCACCCGCCCGTCCTCGCGGATCGGGACCACGAAGGCGTGCACGCCGTGCCGCTCGACCTGCTCCCCCTGGTCCCCGTGGCCCACCTCGAGCTGGGCGAACACCACCGCGACCTCGCCGTGGGCCGCGGCGTTGCCGATGTAGTCCTTGCGGCTGGCGTCGTCGGGCGTGGTGATGACGAACTCCTGCGCCGCGGCGTCGTACGACGCGACCGTGCCGAGGGCCTGCACGTTGGAGCCGTGGCCGGACTCGGTCATCGCGAAGCAGCCCATCGTGCGCCCGGCGACGAGGTCGGCGAGGAGGGCGTCGTGGTGGTGCTTCGTGCCGAGCTGGAGGATGGCGCCGCCGAACAGGCCGAACTGCACGCCGACCTTCACCAGCACCGAGAGGTCGCCGTAGGCGAGGGTCTCGAACGCGGCGATCGAGGCGCCGATGTCGCCGCCCCCGCCGTACGCCTCGGGGAAGCCCATGCCGGTCTGACCGGTCGCGGCCATCGTGACCACCACGTCCCGGACCCGTTCACGGTAGGCCGCGCGGTCCAGGACCTCGGCGTCCTCGAGGATCTGCGCGTGCTCGGCGAGGTTGGCGCGGACCAGGTCGCGGACCTCGCGGTGGCGACCGTCGAGCAGCGCGCGCAGCGCCGCGACGTCCACGTCGGGGTCGAGGGTCGGCATCTCGGCGACGGGCGGCACCTCGCGGGTGGTCATGGCCCCAACGTAGCCGGGCCGGTAGGTTCGCGGCGATGAACGAGCCCGCCCCCTCCACCCCGCTGGGCGTGATGGCCTACGACTTCGCGATCGTGGGCGTCCAGAAGGGTGGGACGTCGACCCTCGCGGTGACCCTCAACCAGCACCCGCTGGTGTGCCAGCCCCCGGACAAGGAGCGGCACTACTTCGACGACGAGACCGTCGACTGGTCGGCGCCCGACCACGCCCGCGACTACGTCGCCCCGCGCCGCGCGGCGATCCACCGCCGGGTCGGGGACGCGTCGCCTACCTACCTCTACTGGCCGCACGCGATGGAGCGGATGCGGGCCTACGACCCGGGCATGCCGCTCGTGGCGGTGTTCCGCGACCCGCTGGAGCGGCTCTTCTCGCACTGGGTGATGCTCCGCTCGCGCAACCTGAAGTGGCCCGACTGGCCCGACTTCCTCACCGAGTGGCCGCACACCTCGCTGCCCGACGAGGTGCCCGAGGGTGTGCGGACGATGCGCTGGCGGCACATGACCGGGCTCGCGCGCGGGTTCTACGGCGAGCAGCTGCAGCGCGGCTTCGAGCTCTTCGACCGCCGCCAGTGGCTGCTGCTCGAGCTGCGCGCGATGCTGGCCGACTTCCCCGCCACCGTCGACCGGACCACCGACTTCCTCGACCTGCCCCGCTTCGAGCGGGTGCCCCCGCTGCGCAACTGGCACGCGGGTGCCGAGCAGGTCCCGGGCACGGCGCCGACCGCCGACGACGTCTCGCGGCTGGCCGCTCTCTACGCCAAGGACCTCGCGCTGTTCGAGGAGCTCTCCGGCATCGACACGTCCGCCTGGCCGACCCGCCGGGTCCTCGACGGCGACCTGGAGCCCGGCGAGCTGGCCGCGCGGTTCGCGCGCAAGGTGCGCTGAGCCGACCCGCCGTCAGGGGCGGGCGAAGAAGTTCGGCGCCCGCCAGTAGTACATCGACTCCTCGGAGACGTCGCGGCCGGTGCGCGGCGCGTGCACGACCTGGCCGTCGCCGACGTAGATCGCGACGTGGTAGATCGAGTCGGGGCTGCTCGACGACCCCCAGAAGACCAGGTCGCCGGGCTGGAGCTCGCCGGCCGAGATCCTCGTCGACTGCGTGTACTGCGCGACCGAGTAGTGCGGCAGCGACTTCCCGCCGCTGGCCCACGCGCCCGCGGTGAGGCCGGAGCAGTCCCACGCGTCGGGGCCGGCGGCGCCGTAGGCGTACGGCTCCCCGATCTGGCCGCGGGCGAACGCGACGGCCGCGGCGGCGTCGCCGGTGGTCGGGACGGGGGTGGGCGTGGGGGTGGGTTTGGGCGTCGGGGTGGGCGTGGCCGTGGGCGTCGGGGTGGGAGTGGGCGTCGCCGTCGGGGTGGGGATCGACGTCGCCGTGGGCGTCGGGGTGGGAGTGGGAGTGGGCGTCGGCGACGGTGTCGGCGTCGCACTGGCCTCCTCCTGTTCCTCCTGCTCGGCCTGCTCTGCCGCGGCCTGCGCGGCGGCGGCTGCGGCCTCGGCGGCCGCCCGCTCGAGGGCGCGCTGGCGACGCTCGGCGAGGCGGACGCTGATCCCCTGCAGCTCGGCGAGCTCGGCGACCAGGTCCGACTTCCGGGCGGCGATGCCCTCCGCCTGGGCGCCCGCCTCGGCCTCGGCCTCGGCTGCTGCGTCCCGGGCCTCGGCGGCCTCGGCCTCTGCGCGGTCCGCCCGGTCGGCGGCGTCGGCGGCGGTGCCCGCGGTGACCTCCGCGACCGCCGCGGCGGCGGCGTAGGAGTCGTACTGGCCGTCGAGCACGTCGGAGGTGGTCGCCATGGTCACCGAGTGGTCCACCATCGACTGGATCCCGTCGGACCCGACGACGGCGGCCAGTCCCTGCACCCCGGCCGCGTCCTCGTAGGAGGCGACGACGGCGTCGGCGTAGAGCTCGCGCTGCTCGGCCACGTGCGCGCTCGCGCGGTCGGCCGCGGCCTGCGCCTCGACGGCGTCGGCGCGCGCCTGCTCGGCCCGCCACCGGGCCCCGTTGAACGCCTCGGCCGCGCGGGCCGCGCGGTCGCCGGCCTCCTCGAGGGCCAGGTCGGCCCGGATCAGGTCGGCCCGGACCGCGGCGACGTCACGCTCCGCGGCGTCCGCCCGCTCGCGGGCGGCGGCGACGTCGGACTCGCTCGGCACCTGCTCGTCGTCGGCGAACGCGGCGCCGCGGCCACCGCCGAGCGCGAGTCCGGCGACGAGGAGGGCAGCGGTCGCCCAGCGCGCCGTCGTACGACGTGGTGCGGGTGTCTCGTCGGGCACGGGGGTTCCCCTTGAGGTCTCGGGAGCCCGTGCGACTTCCCCATCGCACGGGCAACTCGAGGCACGCTAATCAACTTTCGTCACACAGGGAACAGTTTCCTCAACTTTTTCACCGTCGTGCGGCGTGTCGCTTTGACGAACTACAACGGTGTAATTCCAGCACGAACGGCGAGATATCCGGGGATTGTCGTGGTGTGGACCCGAGATCTCGGGCGCGCAGCACGAGTTCCGGGTGCGGAGCCCGACGTCCGGCGCCCTGTCCACAGGCTGCACGAGCCAGGGTTGGGGCGCTGCCGCCACGGGCACCCGACTCGCATGATGAAGCCACCGCTCGCCCTCGCCGGCGTCGTACGACTTCGCCGCGAGCTGGTCGCCGAGGGCATGACCGACGACCAGATCGCGCGCCTCGTCCGCGCGAAGGCGCTGACCAGGATCCGCTACGGCGCCTACGTGCCCACGTCCGTGTGGCTCCAGGCCACGGAGGAGGAACGCCATCGCTTGCTGTGCCGCGCCGTCGTCGCCCGCGCCGACCCGATGACCGCGCTCACCCACGTCTCGTCCGTGGTCGAGCGGTGCGTCCCCGTGTGGGGGTTCGACCTCGGCGTCGTCCACACGACCCGGCTCGGCGCCGATCGTGCCGGCCGCAAGCTCGCGGACTGGACACCGCACCGCGGGGTGCTCGGCGACGACGACGTCGAGGAGCTCCACGGGCTCACGATCAGCACCGCGGCCCGCTCCGCCTTCGAGGTCACCACGATCACGGGGATCGAACCCGCGCTGGTCGTGGTCAACCGCCTGCTGCACGCCCGTGCGATGACGCTGCAGGACCTCGAGCACCAGGTCGAGGCGCACGCCGACTGGCCCGGGAGCCTGACGGCGACGATCGTGCTGCGGTTGGCAGACGCACGGCTGGAGTCGGTCGGCGAGGACCGGTTCAGCTACGTGACCTACACCCAGGGACTACCGCGACCTGAGCCGCAGTGGGAGGTTCGCGACGAGAACGGCACGCTCGTGGCGCGGCTCGACTTCGCGTGGCCCGACCACGGCGTGTTCGTCGAGTTCGACGGGCGGATGAAGTACGAGCGGTACCGCCGCGACGGCGAGACGCTGGAGGAGTTCCTCATGCGCGAGAAGAGGCGCGAGGAGCTCGTGTGCCAGCTCACCGGCTGGACCTGCATCCGCGTCACGTGGGCGGACCTGGCCCGCCCCGAGCGCCTCGCCGCGCGGATCCGCGCTGTGTTCGAGTCGCGCCGGCGCGAGGGGCGCCGCCTCGGCGCGTGATCCTCGTACCCGCAGCTCGTGGTTCGCACCCGGGATCTCGGGTGCGAAGCACGAAGGTCCCCGGATATCCGGGGAGTCCAGGCGCAGGACCGGCGGTCAGTCGGCGTCGACGGGGACCTGCGACGTCGTCGAGGTCGGGTGTGAGGCGAGGCCGTGCCGGTCGAACTTCTGCCCGCTCGCGAGGCCGCCGAGCCAGAAGGAGAACAGGGCGATCACGACGCCGGCGAGGTCGTCGGCGATGTAGTGCCAGCCGAAGTAGAGCGTGGCGATGACGGTGATCGCGAAGTTGGCCCAGAAGACGATGTGCAGGATCCGGTTGCGCAGCGTGTACTGCACCATCAGGGCGACCAGCAGCGTGATCGCGGTGTGCAGCGACGCGAAGCCGGCGACCGACTGGACGGCGCCCTCGACGCCCTCGCGCAACACGTTGGAGCGCCCGTAGGACAGCGCCTCCATCAGCGCGCTCGACCCGGTGTCGGGCAGGTCGGTGTAGAGGTAGCTGTACTGGAAGCCGGGACCGAGCGTCGGCAGCGCGTAGTAGGAGGCGGTGCCGAGCGTCCACGCGAGGCACTGGGAGGTGGCGAACCAGTAGCCGAAGGTGATGTTGCGCGACCACACCAGCCACGCGGCCAGCGCCAGCGGCACCAGCGGCAGGAACCACAGGTAGATGGTGGAGAAGAAGTGGGCCTGGATCCCGGTGCCGAGCACGGTGTGCAGGATGGTGGCCGGCTCGTGGCCGAACATCAGCGTGCGGTCGATGAGGTGCAGCTCGCGGTCGTACTTGTCCTCGCCCATGATGAAGGGCAGGAACGACTTGAGGTTCCGGTAGCAGACGTAGGTGATGTAGAAGCAGACCAGGCCGAGGACGACCAGGGTGATCCGCTCACGGTTCCAGTGCGTGCGCACCCGCTCCCTGGCCACCGGGAGCATCGCCGCCGGCTTGAAGCGCGACTTCCACAGGGTCCTGGGCAGCAGGTCGAGCAGGAAGGCGCCCAGGACGAGCAGCGGCAGCCGCAGCCACGACGGGCCGAGGAAGCCCTCGGGGTCGACGAGCGGTCGGTCGAGGGTGATCGACGCGGCGACGGCGAGGGCGCCCATGAGGGCGGCGACTCCGACGAGGAGGGCGTAGGCCGGTCGATGCACGCAGGTCAGTGTAGGGACGGGTCAAGGTCGGGGCACGATCGGCAGCACAGCGAGGCGGGTCACATCGCCCTGCAGCCGCACGTCCTCGCCGGGGCCCACGTGGCTGCCGAGCGGGGCGACCGCGTCGAGGGTGCCGACGCCCTCGACCTCCACGACGAGACGGACCTGCTCCGGCGTCGCGCGCGCCGAGGTGACGTGCGCCGGGACGGGACCGTCGGGGTCGACCACCAGGGCCGAGCGCCGCAGCGCGACCGCGGGCGCCGCGGGCAGGCCGGCCGCGGCGAGCAGGCGCGACGCGGCCCGGTCGCGCACGACGCGGGCGTAGCCGAGGAAGAGCGCGGTCTCCTCGTCGGCGGGCGCGCGCCACACCTCGTCGATCGGACCCTGCTGCACCACGCGGCCGGCCCGCATCACGGCGAGCCGGTCGGCGAGCGCGAACGCCTCCTCGTGGTCGTGGGTGACGAGCAGCGCGGTGGTGCCCGCGGCACGCAGGATCTGGCGCAGGTCGGCGGCCAGCCGCTCGCGCAGGGTGGCGTCGAGGGAGGACAGCGGCTCGTCGAGCAGGATCAGGCGCGGGTCGACGGCGAGCGCGCGGGCCAGCGCGACCCGCTGCCGCTCGCCGCCCGACAGCGTCCCGGGCAGGCGCTCCTCGTGGCCGGCGAGCCCCACCAGGTCGAGCAGCTCGCGCACCCGGGCGGTGGTCCTGGCCGCGGACGTGCGCCGCAGGCGCAGCGCGTACGCCACGTTGCGCGCGACGCTCAGGTGGCCGAAGAGCTGGCCGTCCTGGAACATCAGGGCGAACCCGCGCCGGTGCGTGGGCGTGCCGCGCAGGTCGGTGCCGTCGAACGAGATCGCGCCGGACGCGAGCGGCTCGAGGCCGGCCACGGCGCGCAGCAGCGTCGACTTGCCGCAGCCGGACGGCCCGAGGACGGCGAGGACCTCGCCGTCGGGCAGGTCGAGGGAGACGTCGTCGACGGCCGCGGTGTCGCCGTAGCGGACGGTCACGCCGGACAGGGAGAGCATCGTCAGAACGCTCCCACACCCGGCACCCGCAGCCGCTCGACGGCCAGCATGACGACCGCGGTGGTCGCCGCCAGCACGACGGACGCGGCCAGCGCCATGCCGTAGTTCATCTCGCCCGGGTGGCCGATCAGCCGGAAGATCACCACCGGCAGGGTCGGGCTGTCGTCACGGGCGAGGAACGACGTCGCGCCGAACTCGCCGAGCGACGCCGCGAACGCGAAGCCGCTCGCGGCCAGCGCGGGCTTCCACACCACGGGCAGGTCGACGGTGAGCACGGCCCGCCAGGGCGAGGCGCCGAGCGAGGCCGCCGCCTGGCGCTGCCGGTCGTCCACCCCGGCGAGCACCGGCGTGAGGGTGCGCACCACCAGGGGCAGCGCGACGAGCGCCTGTGCGAGCGGCACCAGCAGCGGCGAGTCGCGCAGGTCGAGCGGCGGGCGGTCCAGGGTGATGAGGAAGCCGAAGCCGAGCGTCACCGCGCTGACGCCCAGCGGCAGCATGAAGAACCCGTCGAGCGCGGACCGGACCCGGCGCTCGGCGGCCGAGCGCGAGCGCCGCGTGACGACGACGGAGACCAGGCCGCCGAGCAGCAGCGCCATCCAGGTGGCGTCGACGGCGGTGCGCAGGCTCATCAGGAGCGCGTCGCTCACCGGCACCAGCAGCGCCTGCCCGTCCCCCGCCGAGGAGAGAGCGCGGTAGTTGGCCAGCCCCCATCCGTCACCGACGCTCAGGGAGCCCGCGACGAGCGCGGCGACCGGCGCCAGCATCGCGCCCAGCACGACCAGCGTCGCCAGGACGACGGGCACGTCACCGCGACGCAGCGGCCGCGCGGCCACCACGGTCCGCTGGGCGGTCGGGTCGGGCACCGCGCGCAGCCGCGCCGAGACCGCGAGCAGGACCACGACCACGACGATCTGGAGCACCGACAGCGCGGCCGCGGCCTGCAGGTCGAACACGGTGGTGGTGAGCAGGTAGATCTCGGTCTCCACCGTGGAGTAGCGGACCCCGCCCAGGGTCAGCACGATGCCGAACGCGGTGGCGCAGAAGAGGAAGACGACGCTCGCGGCCCCCACCACAGCCGGCCGCAGCGCCGGCAGCGTGACCGTGCGCAGCACCTGCCACGGCGACGCGCCGAGCGCGGCGGCCGCCTGTCCCGGCCGCGGGTCGAGCGACTCCCAGGCGACGCCGACCGTGCGGACGACGACGGCGACGTTGAAGAAGACGAGCCCCGCCACGATCGCGACCGGGGTGCCGTCGAGGCCGAGGAAGCCGAGCGGGCCGCCCTCCCCCAGCAGCTGGCGGAACGCCACGCCGACGACGACGGTCGGCAGCACGAACGGCACCAGCAGCGCCGCGCGCACCGCGTGCCGGCCGGGCAGGCGCAGCCGGTGCAGGGCGTACGCCGCCGGCAGGCCGAGCAGGACCGCGAGCGCCGTCGCCACGGCCGACGACCACAGCGTGAACCACGCGACGCGGTGCACGCGCGGACGCGCCAGGACGTCCAGCACCGCGCCCGGGGCGAACCGCCCGTCGACCACGAAGCCCTCCGACAGCATGCCGCCGACGGGCAGCACGAAGAGGACGCCGAGGACCAGGACGGGCCCGGCCGCGAGCGCGAGCAGGGCGAGGACGCGCCTCATGGCACGGAGGTCTCGAGGCTCGTCGCTGGCGCTCCTCGCACCTCGACCAGCGAGCGGTGCGGACTCACCGGGAGATGACGTCGGTCCACTCGGTCAGCCACTCCTCGCGGTTCGCCGCGATCTCGGCGGGGTCGACCTCGTAGGGGTCGGTCGGCTGCTGGGCGAACTGCGCCCAGCCGTCGGGGACGGTCGCGCCGGGCATCACCGGGAAGACGTACATCGACTCCGGCAGCGCGCTCTGCACCTCGGCGGAGAGCATCCAGTCGACGAGCGCCTCGGCGCCCTCGGGGTTGTCCGCGCCGGCGAGGACACCGGCGTACTCGACCTGGCGGAAGCAGGTGTCGAGCAGCGCGGCGGTCGTGCTCCGGCCGTCCTCGACGGTGAAGGCGGGCGAGGAGTCGTAGGACACCACGATCGGGCGGGTGCCGGTCTTCGACCCGGCGGTGAAGTCGCCGTAGTAGGCGTCCTCCCAGCCGTCGACGACCTTGGCCCCGTTGGCGAGCAGGTCGGCCCAGTAGTCGGGCCAGTCGTCGCCGTACTGCGCCACGGTCGCCAGAAAGAACGCCATGCCGGGGCTGCTGGTCGACGCACCGGGGGTGACCATCAGGTCGGCGTAGGCCGGGTCGGTCAGGTCGTCGAGCGTCTCCGGCGGCGTGAGGCCCTCGCGGTCGAACCAGTCGGTGTCGACGTTGACGCACACGCTGGCCGAGTCGACCGGCACCAGCCGGTCGCCACCCTCGGCGAGGGCGTACTGCTCCGGCGGGGTGGTGCCCGGCGTGAAGGCAGCGAACGCGCCCTCGTCGAGCGGGCGGGACGCGAAGGTGTTGTCGATCCCGTACGCGGCGTCGGCGATCGGGTTGTCGGCAGTGAGGCTGAGCTTGGTGGCCAGGGTGCCGGCGTCGCCGGCGGCCCGCACCTCGAGGGTGTAGCCCGACTCCTCCTCGAACTGGCGCACGAGCTTCTTGGGCAGGTGGAACGACTCGTGGGTGGCGAGCACGACGGTGCCACCGCCCGACCCGGAGCCGCCGGCAGCGGACGTCGACGGCTCGGTGGCGGTGTCGCCGCCGCCGGTGAGGCTGCAGCTGGTGAGCAGCAGGGTCGTGGCGGCGCTCGCCAGGCACGCGCGGACGGTGACGCGGTTCATCGTGACTCCCTATCGCCGGTGCTAGCCGGATCAGGTTCGGAGGGTCTGCGGCTGGTCCGCACTCTCAGCACGCCTGCACGTGCTCCCCTGTCTTGTGGGGCCAGCGTACTCGCGCAACTCCTAGGCTGCGCGCATGCCCAGCCGCCGCCACGACCTGCTCGCCGCCCTCGTCCCGCGCGTGCGTCGCTCGCGCGAGCTGGACACCGAGCCGCGCGAGCGGGCGCGCGTCGAGGCCTGGCACCGCACCCTCGACCGGTCGCTGCCGACGCGGGCGGTCCCGGGGTTCGCCCGTCGGTGGGACGTCTCGGTGGACGACCCCGGCTTCCCGTCCCACGTCCTCACCCCGCGCGACCGCCGGGTCCACCGCACCCTCTACTACGTGCACGGCGGCGGCTACATGGCCCCGATCGACGCCTTCCACGTCCGCTACGCCACCCGCCTCGCCGACGCGATCGGCGCCCGGGTGGTCATGCCCGACTACCCGCTCGCGCCCGAGCACACTTGGCGCGACTCCCACGACGCGCTGGTCGCCGACGTCGCGCGGTGGTCGGACGAGCCGGGCGGCGTGGTCCTCGCGGGCGACTCGGCCGGGGGCGGGCTCGCCCTCGCGGTTGCCGTGTCCGTGCGCGACCGCGGCCTGATGCCCGCCACCCACCTCGTGCTGCACGCGCCGTGGGTCGACCTCACCACCTCGACGCGCGCCGACACCGAGGCTGCCGACGTGATCGACCCGTGGCTGTTCATCGGCAAGCTCGACGCCTACGCGGGCTGGTGGGCGGGGTCGCCCGACGACCTCCGGCGCTCGGAGGTCTCCCCCGCACTGGCCGACCTGTCCGGCCTCCCGCCGGGCATCGTGCTCTACGGCACCCGCGACCTGCTGCACCCCGGCTGCCGGCTGCTCGTGCGTCGGGCACGCGAGGCCGGCTGGGACCTCACCGCGGTCGAGGAGCCGGACCTGATCCACGTCTACGGCCTGCTGCCGGGCGTCCCGGAGGCGCGGCGCGCGTTCGACCAGGTCGTGTCCTTCCTGTCCTGAGGGATGGACGGACGTCACCAGGTCTGCCACACGAGATCCACAAGAGGGTCGTTCGGCTCCGGCCGGTCGGCGCGGAGCGTGTGATGCGGACGGGGGTGGGCCGTGGGGGCGCGCCCACGACCGAAGGGCACACATGTCCATCCTCTCCGCACGCGTCCCGCGTGCGTTCCTCAGCGGGGCCGTCGCGCTCGTGGCGTCGGTCAGCACGCTCGCGGTCGCCGCGGGAACCGCCGACGCTGCGGCGCCGGAGTCCGCCGTCATCACCGACCCCGGCTGCGCCGCCAGCAGCCTGCCGCTCAACGACGACGACAGCTCCGGGGCCATCGACCTGACCTCGCCGCTGTCGTTCTACGACCGCACGGTCACCCAGGCGTTCGTCAACAACAACGGCAACATCACCTTCGACGGGCCGATGTACAACTACTCGGGCCACATCTCGACGCTGCCGCGTCCCCTGCTGGCGCCCTTCTTCGGCGACCTGGAGACGACCTACACCGGGACCCCGGTCACCTACGGCTCCGTCGAGTGGCAGGGCCGCCCTGCCCTGTGCGTGTCCTGGCACGACATCGGCTTCTTCGGCGCCGGGACGACGCCGACCAACGACTTCCAGGCGCTGCTCGTCGACCGGTCCGACGTGGCCGACGGCGACTTCGACGTGGTGCTCAACTACGCCCGCGTCGACGGCGACCGCGGCGGATCGGTCCAGATCGGCTTCAGCGCCGCGGACCAGAACCCCGAGCACGTCTACGTCTTCCCGGGCTCCAACGTCCCCGGTGCGTTCCTCGACACCAACCCGGCCGGCCTGGTCCACGGCTCGCGCGAGTCCGACGTCCTCGGCCGCTACGTCTTCCGCTTCCGCGACGGCGTCCCGGTCGGCGTGACCCCGCCCGACACGGACATCGCCTCCGGCCCGGCGGCGCGCTCCACCGACGCCGCTCCCGCCTTCACCTACACCACGACCTCCGCGGAGCACCGCCGCTTCGAGTGCCGGCTCACCGCCGACGACCAGGTCCCCGGCGCGTTCACCACCTGCCCGGACGCCGGTACGTCCTACGCGGACCTCGCCGACGGTGGCTACACCTTCGAGGTCCGGGCCGTCGACGCCTACTACAGCACCGACAGCACCCCGGCCGCGCAGTCCTTCGAGGTCGACACCACCGGGCCCACCACGACGCTCGACACGGTCCCGGCGCTGCTCGCCAACGACCCGACCCCGTCGTTCACCTGGAGCTCCGAGGACGCCGACGTCGCCTCCTCCGAGTGCCACCTCGACCGCGTCCCCAGCGCCGAGCCGTCCCCGTGGTGGGACTGCGCCGACGCCGAGGACCTCGGCCCGCTGGGCGACGGCGACTGGACCTTCTCGGTCCGCGGCACCGACGACCTCGGCAACACCGGCGACGCCGCGTCGTACGACTTCTCCATCGACACGGTCGGCACCGGCGCGACCATCGAGACCGGCCCGGCCCGTCTCGGCAACGACGCGAGCCCGTCCTTCACCTACGCCTTCGACCCGTCCGAGGACGTGGCGGGCGTCGAGTGCCGGGTCTCCGGCGCCGAGCCGACCGCGTGGACCGAGTGCGACGCGTCGACCTTCGAGGCGACCGACCTGACCGACGGCGACTGGACCTTCGAGGTCCGGGCGACCGACCACGCCGGCAACGTCGGGGACAGCGCCAGCTGGGCGTTCACCGTCGACACCGTGGCGCCCACCGTCGCGATCACGTCCGGTGCGCGGACCCCGGGCAACGACAGCACCCCGTCGTTCGGCTTCACCGGGACGCCCGCCACGGACGTCGACCACTACGAGTGCGTCGTCGTGCCCGTCGGCGCCCAGCTCGCCACTCCGGAGACCTGCACGTCCGGCTGGACGTCCGCCCCGCTCGAGGACGGTGACCACGGCTTCGTCGTGGTGGCCGTCGACGGCGCGGGCAACGTCAGCGAGCCCGCCCGGCAGGACCTGACCGTCGACACCGTGGCCCCCGAGACCACGGTGACCGACGCTCCCCCGGCCGTCGTGGACACCGCCTCCGCCACCTTCGGCTGGGCGTCCGACAGCGAGGGCTCCACGTTCGAGTGCCGACTGCTGGCCGACGGGCGCAGCAGCGCCTGGGAGCCGTGCGCCGCGTCCTCGCGCACCTTCACCGGCCTCGCCGACGGCGGTCACGCCTTCGAGGTGCGGGCGACGGACGCCGCCGGCAACACCGACGCGACGCCCGCCGGCGCCAAGGTGCTGGTCAACGTCGGCCGTCCGACCATCACGGCCGCTCTCTCCAGCCCGACCCCGGTCAGCGCCTTCGGGTGGTACCGCGACACGGTGACGATCACCTACACCTGCGCCGGCAACGGCAGCGCGGTCGTGGCCTGCCCCGCGCCCCGCGTGGTGCCGCGCGCCCAGCAGGGCCGGGTCGTCTTCCGTGCGACGGTCCGCACCGCCGACGGCGACGTCGCCACGCTGAGCACCACGCTCCACGTCGACAAGGGCAAGCCGAGGGCCGCGATCAAGGGCTTCAGCGGCAACCGGACCTACACCTCGGTGCCGAAGCCGCGGTGCAGGGCCTCCGACCCCCGGTCGGGCCTCGACACCTGCGAGGTCACGGTGCGCAAGGTCGAGCGACGCGGCCGCGTCTACGTCGTGGCACGAGCGAAGGCCGTCGACAAGGCGGGCAACGTGCGCGTGGTCCGCAAGCAGGCGCCGTTCCGGAAGGCCTGAGCACGACGGCAGCACCACCGGCGGGGCCGGACGGAGAACACTCCGTCCGGCCCCGTCCGGCGTTCCGAGTCCGTGGTCGGGGCCGTTCTGCACCCGAAGGGGTGTACGGGGTGACCAGCACTGCCACAGGAGTGCCACAACGTCGGCGTTCGCCGACGGGTGATCCGCAACCGGCGTGGGATGGCCCTGCGCACCCGTGGGGGGCTGCGCCTCGCCACCCCGAAGGGTCCGCATGTCCCAGCCATCCCGGCCGTGGGCGCGCCTCGCGCGCGCTGCCGCCACCGTCCTCTCCGCCACCGCAGTATCCGCAGCCGGCGCCGTCGCCCTCGTCCCGTCGGCCGCCTCGGCCGCCGCACCGGGCGCCGTCGTCGACCTGCCGGGCTGCACCGACAACAGCCTGACCGGCGCGTACTACGACGGCGCCTCGGCGTCGCTGCCCGCGCCCGTCAAGGTGGGCACCGGCACGATCGACACCGTCAACGTCTACAACATGGGCTACCTGTACGGCTACGACGCGAACGGCAGCGGCGGCGGCCAGCTCGAGCTGTACCCCCTCCACCTCAACAACAACTCCAGCGGGGGCAACTCGGGCGTCACCTACGGACAGACCACCTGGAACGGCCGCCCGGCCTTCTGCCAGCAGATGACCGACTACCGCGGCCCCGCGATGACCGGCTCGTCGAGCGCCCAGGCGCTGATCGTCGACCGATCGGACATCGCTGCCGGCGACTTCGACGTGGTCTACAACTACGACCGGGTCCAGGTCGACGGTCGCTGGGCCTGGTCGGGCGTGTACCTGTACTCCTACTACTCCAGCTACTACGAGAACTGGATCGCCCCCGGCAGCGGCAGCGACGGCGCCCTCGAGGACGCCAACCAGGCCACCGGGCTCATCCACTCCTCGCGCGAGTCGTCGGTGCTCGGCCGCTACGTGTTCCGGATCCGCAACGGCCGCCTGGCGAGCACCCCGGACGCGACCATCACCGGCAAGCCCGCCGCCCTCGGCGCCAGCTCGGCGGTGTCCTTCACCTACGCCACCTCCGACGCCGAGACCTTCGACCGGTTCGAGTGCCGGGTGACGGCGGTGGGGTCCGACCCCGCCGACTTCGCCACCTGCGCGGACGCCGGCTCCGACTACGACCTCGCCGACGGCGACTACCGCTTCGAGGTCCGCGCCGTCGACACCCTCGGCGGCGTCGGCGACCCCACCTCGTACGAGTTCACCGTCGACACCACGAAGCCGGTCGTCACGCTGACCGACGAGCCCTCGGCCCGTTCCACCGACACCACCCCGACCTTCGCCTGGACCGTGGGCGAGGCGACCGGCTCGGTCGAGTGCCGCGTCGACACCCGCCCCCTTCCCGAGGAGCGCGCCGCGTGGGAGCCCTGCTCCTCCGGTGACGCGCTGGCCGGGCTCGGTGACGGCGACTACCGCTTCGAGGTCCGCGCCACCGACCGCGCCGGCAACCAGGGCGACGCCACCTCGTCCGACTTCAGCATCGACACCTCCGGCCCGGCCGTGTCCTGGACGACGACCCCCGACGCGCTGACCATCGTCGCCACGCCCACGTTCGCGTGGTCCACCGAGGACGCCGACGTGGCGTCGTACTCCTGCCGCCTGAGCCGTCCGGTCGGCGAGCCGGCCCCGTGGGAGTCCTGCGACCCGACCGACGGACCGCTCACCCGGCTCGGTGACGGCGACTGGCGCTACGAGGTCAAGGCCGTCGACGACCTCGGCAACGAGGGCGCGCGCGCGTCCTACGACTTCACGGTCGACACCGCAGCCCCGGGCGTCGCGATCACCGGCCACCCGTCGGCCCGCGGCAACGTCACGTCGCCGGTCTTCGACTTCTCCTCCGACGCCGAGGACCTCGACCGCTTCGAGTGCCGCGTCACCGCCGACGGCAGCGAGCCCGCCGACTGGCACGCGTGCTCGACGGGTGACGAGCTCGACGGCCTCACCGACGGCGACTGGCGCTTCGAGGTCCGCGCCGTCGACCTCGCCGGCAACGCGGGCGAGGCGGCGTCCTTCGACTTCGCCGTCGACACGGCCGCGGCCGGCGTCACCGTCACCAGCCGTCCGCGGGCCATCGGCAACGACGCCACGCCGTCGTTCGCCTACGTCGTGGACCCGTCCGCGGACCTCGACCACTTCGAGTGCGTCGTGGTGCCCGAGGGCGCGCAGTCCGCGTCGCCCGAGCGGTGCGACGCGGCCGGCTTCACCTCCGCGGCGCTCGAGGACGGCAGCTACGTCTTCAGCGTCGTGGCCGTCGACACCGCCGGCAACACCAGCGACCCGGCGACGGTCCGCTTCACGGTCGACACCGTGGCGCCGTCGACCACGGTGACCCAGGCCCCGGCCGACGTCATCGCGACGGGTTCGGCGACCTTCGGCTGGTCGTCGGACGAGAGCCCGACCACGACGGAGTGCCGTCTCTCGCCCGCCGGCCAGACCGCGGCGTGGCAGTCCTGCGCCGCGACGTCGCGGACCTTCGGCTCGCTCGGCGACGGCTCGTACACCTTCGAGGTCCGCTCGACCGACGCCGCCGGCAACACCGGCGCCCCGGCGCGGGCCACCACGCGCGTCAACCTCGGCCAGCCGACGATCACGGCCGAGATCTCCAGCGCGACGCCGATCAGTGCGTTCGGCTGGTACCGCGACGCGGTGACGATCACCTACACCTGCGCCGGCAACGGCAGCCCGCTCGTCGGGGCCTGCCCCGCGCCGCGCCAGGTGCCGCGGGCCCAGCAGGGCAAGGTCGTCTTCCGGGCGAGCATCGCCACGGCTGACGGCGACACCGCGTCGGTGAGCACCACGCTGCTGATCGACAAGGGCAAGCCGCAGGCGAGGATCAAGGGCTTCAGCGGCAAGCGGGTCTACACCTCCGTGCCGAAGCCGACCTGTCGCGCCTCGGACCCCCGGTCGGGCCTGGACGACTGCACCGTGTCGGTCCGCAAGGTCACCCGCAAGGACGGCACGACCTACGTCGTGGTGAAGGCGACCGCCACCGACAAGGCCGGCAACGTCCGCGTGGTCCGCAAGCAGGCGCCCCTCCGGGCGGCCTGAGCACGACGACAGCAGCACCGGCGGGGCCGGACGGAGATCACTCCGTCCGGCCCCGTCCGGCGTTCGTAGACTGCGCGCCATGACGACGCGGGTGCTGGTGGCCTCCTTCGACGAGCTGGCGCCGCGGACGGCGTACGACGTCTGGCGGCTGCGCCAGCAGGTGTTCGTCGTCGAGCAGGACTGCCCCTACCCCGACCTCGACGGGCGCGACCTCGAGGACACCGCCCGCCACCTCGTGCTGCTCGACGACGACCGGGTCGTCGGGACGCTGCGGGTCCTCGACGACGGCGGCTGGGCGCGGATCGGCCGCGTCGTCGTGGCCCCGGAGGCGCGCGGTCGCGGGCTCGCGGCCACGCTGATGGACGAGGCGGTCGCGCTCGTCTCCGGCCGCGAGGTGCGGCTCGACGCGCAGACCGGCCTCACCGCGTTCTACGCGGGCTACGGCTTCGAGGTGAGCGGCCCGGAGTTCGACGAGGACGGCATCATGCACGTGCCGATGCGTCGGGCACCAGCATGAGCACCGGGCCGAGGACCTCCTCCACCACGAGGCGGGAGTCGGCCGCCACGCCACCGATCACCGTGGGCTCGACCCACCAGCCCGGCCGGTCGAGGCGCCGGCCGCCGAGCGCGACGTCGGCGCGCTCGGACTCGGCGAGCGCGACGTAGCGCAGCACCCGGTCGCGGGCCACCGCCGAGCGCAGCGGACCGCACAGCGTCTCGGGGGAGGTCGGGTCGCCGACGGCCACCGCCGCCATCGCCTCGACCGCGGCCGCCCGCGCCTCGGCGTAGCGGAAGGCGGGCACCACCACGCTGCTCGGCACCCAGGGCGCCTGACCCGCGTTGGCCGCCACCGCACGCGCCGCCTCGGCAACCAGGGAGGCCATGTCGGCGCCGCCCGCGCGCACCTGTCGGGGGCCGCCGACCGTGACCCGGACACGGGTGCCGGGACGGTGCGCCACCGCCTTCACCCGGTCGCCCACCACGGCGGACCCGGCGACGACGACCTCGTCGACGCGACGGTCGAGGGTGAGCGCGATCGCGACGTCGACGTCACGCGTGGTGACGACGTTGAGGACCCCGCGAGGCAGGTGGTCGAGGGCGATGCGGCCGATCTCCAGCGCGGCGCTGGCCGCCTCCACGGCCGGCTTCAGAACGACCGTGCCGCCGGCGAGCAGGACCCGGCCGATCTCCTCGAGCGCCACCGCGAGCGGCGAGGTGGCCGGGGTGACGACGACGGTGACGCCGGCCTGGAGGCGGCGCGGCACCGCGCGGAGCTCGGCGATCGGACGGTCGACGTGGTCCTCGCGCAGCGCCACCGGGACGCCGGTCTCGGCGGCGAGGAGCAGCGCGAGGTCGTCGGCCCGGTCCTCGAGGGCAGCGCGGAAGGCGCGCACCGCGGCGACCCGCATGGTCGAGTCGGTGCTCCACGGGGTGGCGTCGAACGCGCGCCGGGCCGCCGTGAGCGCCGCGTCGACGTCGGCGGGCCCGGCGTCCGGGACCTGCCAGAGCACCTCGCCGGTGGCGGGGTTGCGGGCCGGGAAGGTCCAGCCCTCCACCGTCGGCTGCTCGCGGCCGTCGACGGGCAGGCCCACCGGCGCGGGGACGTGCTTGCTCATGGGGCCACTTCACCACGACCGGCCCAGCGACGACACGTCGTGGGCCCACTGGCCTAGCCTCGGGCCATGCTCGACGACCTCGGCGCGGACGTCCCCCTGACCGGTCCGGCGACCCGCGTGGTGTCCCTGGTGCCGTCGCTGACCGAGGCGCTGGCCGCCACCGAGCCCGGTCGCCTCGTCGGCGCGACGGACTGGTGCACCCACCCGGCCGACCTGTCGGTCGCCCGCGTGCGGGGCACCAAGAACCCGGACCTGGCGGCGGTCCGGCGCCTGGACCCGGACCTCGTGGTCGCCAACCAGGAGGAGAACCGCGAGCTGGACGTGCGCCGGCTCCGCGAGGCGGGCGTGGCGGTGTGGGTGACCCGCATCGAGACGGTCGAGGAGTCGCTGGCGTCGATGTCGCGGCTGCTCGCCGAGGCGCTCCAGGTCGCCGAGCCCGGATGGCTGGCCGAGGCGCGCCGGCTGTGGTCGGCGCCGGTGGCGCCGCGGCTCCGGGTCGCGGTGCCGATCTGGCGCGACCCCTGGATGGTCGTCGGCGCGTCCACCTACACCGACGACCTGCTGGCGCGCGCCGGGCTGGTCAACGTCCTCGCCGGCCGCGAGGGGCGCTACCCGACGGTGACGCCGGGCGACGTCGACGCGGCGCGCCCCGACGTCGTGCTGCTGCCGGACGAGCCGTACGTCTTCACCGCGGACGACGGGCCCGAGGCGTTCACGACTCCCGCCCGGCTGGTGTCGGGGCGGCTTCTGACCTGGTACGGCCCGGCGATGGTCGAGGCGCACGCGGCGCTGGCTACCCTCCAGCCATGACGCGCGACCCGATCGGCGAGGCCCACCGCCAGTGGGTCGCCCACGGCTGGGCCGACGCCGCCGATGGGATGGCGATGGTGACCTCGGTGGTGCGCGCCCAGCAGCTGCTGCTGGAGCGCATCGACGCCGTGCTGCGCCCGCGCGGCCTGACCTTCGCCCGCTACGAGGTGCTGCGCCTGCTGTCCTTCTCCCGTGGCGCGGCGATGCCGATGTCGCGGCTCGGGTCGCTGCTGCAGGTCCACCCCACCAGCGTCACCAGCGCGGTCGACCGGCTGGTCGCGCAGGACTACGTGCGGCGCGAGCGCGGCGACGGCGACCGACGGGTCGTGCTGGCGGTGCTCACCGACGCCGGTCGCGAGGCGGTCGAGGAGGCCACGGCAGCGCTCAACGCGGCGGTCTTCGAGCAGCCGGGGCTCCCCGCCCCCGCGGTCCGCGACCTGACCGACCGCCTGACGGCGCTGCGCACGGGCCTGGGCGAGAGCGTCTGAAGGCCGCGGTTGACCGGTATCTGGGGACGTTCTGGTGGGTGAGAGAGCCGCATCACCCACCAGAACGTCCCCAGATACCCCAGACGGGAAGACCGAGGTGACTCGCGAGTAATTAGTAGGACGTCCTACTATCTGCTCATGGCCGACCTGCACACGCCCGCGCACCCGATCCGCCTCGTCACCGCCTCGAGCCTCTTCGACGGCCACGACGCGTCGATCAACATCATGCGGCGGATCTTCATGAGCCAGGGTTGCGAGGTGATCCACCTCGGGCACAACCGCTCGGTCCAGGAGGTCGTCGACGCGGCGCTCGAGGAGGACGTGCACGGCGTCGCGGTGTCGTCCTACCAGGGCGGCCACGTGGAGTACTTCGAGTACCTCGTGGAGTCGCTGCGCGCGGCCGGCGCGGGCCACGTCCGGGTCGTCGGCGGCGGTGGCGGGGTCATCGTGCCGTCGGAGATCCAGCGGCTGCGCGAGTCGGGCGTGACCATCTTCTCGCCCGAGGACGGCCAGAAGATGGGCCTGGTCGGGATGATCAACTCCGTCGTGCGCGACTGCGACGTCGACCTGTGGGCCGACCGCCAGGTCACGGTCGAGCAGGTGCTCTCGGGCGACCGATTCGCGGTCGCGCGGGCGATCACCGGCGCCGAGGACGGCCGCCTCGACGACGCGACGCTCGCCGAGGTGCGCGCCGCGGCGACCCGGCGGGTGGTCCCGGTGCTCGGCATCACCGGCACCGGCGGCTCCGGCAAGTCCTCGCTCACCGACGAGGTGGTGCGACGCTTCCGCACCGACCAGCAAGACAAGCTGAGGATCGCGGTCGTCGCGGTCGACCCGACCCGGCGCAAGGGCGGCGGTGCACTGCTCGGCGACCGGATCCGCGCCAACTCCCTCGACGGCGACCGGGTGTTCTTCCGCTCGCTGGCCACCCGTGGCGCGCACGAGGTGCCCGAGCACCTCGGCGACGTGATCGACGTGCTCAAGGCCGCTGGCAACGACCTGGTCATCGTCGAGACGCCCGGCATCGGCCAGGGCGACGCCGGCATCGTGCCGCTGGTCGACCACTCGCTCTACGTCATGACGCCCGAGTTCGGCGCCGCCTCCCAGCTCGAGAAGATCGACATGCTCGACTTCGCCGACACGGTGGCGATCAACAAGTTCGAGCGCCGCGGCGCCAAGGACGCGCTGCGCGACGTGGGCCGCCAGCTGGTCCGCAACCGCGAGGCGTTCGGCAAGCAGCCCGACGACATGCCGGTCTTCGGCACCAGCGCCGCGACCTTCAACGACGACGGCGTCACCGCGCTCTACCAGCACCTGCGCGACGCGCTCGCCGAGTCGGGCCTCGAGGTCACCGAGGGCGCGCTCCCGCACGTCGACGTGCGCCACTCCTCCGGGATCCGCCAGGTGGTGCCGCCCGAGCGGGTGCGCTACCTCAGCGAGATCACCGAGACCGTCCGCGGCTACCACGCCCGCACGGACGAGCTCGCCGTGGCGGCGACCCGGGTCCAGCGGATCGAGGCCGTCGCGGGCGAGCTCGACGACGCGGACGCCGGCGGCGTCCCCGCCCTGCTGGAGCGGGCGCGCAAGGACGTCCCGCACGAGGTCGTCGACCAGATCGCGGCGTGGCCGGCCGTCGTGGAGTCCTACTCCGGCGACGAGCAGGTGGTCCGGGTCCGCGACAAGGAGATCCACACCCGCCTGACCCGCGAGTCGCTCAGCGGCAACAAGATCCCGCGCGTCGCGCTGCCCCGCTTCACCGACCACGGCCAGCTCGTGCGCTTCTGGCGACGCGAGAACCTGCCCGGCTACTTCCCCTTCACCGCGGGCGTCTTCCCCTTCAAGCGCGACAACGAGGACCCCGCCCGCATGTTCGCCGGCGAGGGCGACCCGGCGCGTACCAACCGCCGCTTCAAGATCCTCTCCGAGGGCAACGACGCAACCCGCCTCTCGACCGCCTTCGACTCCGTCACCCTCTACGGCCGCGACCCCGACCCGCGCCCCGACGTCTACGGCAAGGTCGGCACCTCGGGCGTGAGCGTGGCGACGCTCGACGACATGAAGGTGCTCTACGGCGGCTTCGACCTGGTCGCGCCGACGACCTCGGTCAGCATGACGATCAACGGCCCGGCCCCCACCGTGCTGGCGTTCTTCCTCAACACCGCCATCGACCAGCAGGTCGACGCGTTCACCGAGCGCGAGGGCCGCGAGCCCGACGAGCAGGAGCGCGCCGACCTCGCGGCGTACGCCCTGGCCAACGTCCGCGGCACCGTGCAGGCCGACATCCTGAAGGAGGACCAGGGGCAGAACACCTGCCTGTTCTCCACCGAGTTCTCCCTGCGGATGATGGCCGACATCCAGGAGTGGTTCATCCAGCAGAAGGTGCGCAACTTCTACTCGGTGTCGATCTCCGGCTACCACATCGCCGAGGCCGGGGCGAACCCGATCAGCCAGCTCGCCTTCACCCTCGCCAACGGCTTCACCTACGTCGAGGCCTACCTCGCGCGCGGCATGGACATCGACGACTTCGCGCCCAACCTGTCGTTCTTCTTCTCCAACGGCATGGACCCCGAGTACAGCGTGCTCGGCCGGGTCGCCCGCCGGATCTGGGCGGTCGCGATGAAGGAGAAGTACGGCGCGGGCGAGCGCTCGCAGAAGCTGAAGTACCACGTCCAGACGAGCGGTCGCTCGCTGCACGCGCAGGAGATGGACTTCAACGACATCCGCACCACGCTGCAGGCGCTCATCGCGATCTACGACAACGCCAACAGCCTGCACACCAACGCCTACGACGAGGCCGTCACCACCCCCACCGAGGAGTCGGTGCGCCGCGCGCTGGCGATCCAGCTGATCATCAACCGCGAGTGGGGCCTGGCGATGAACGAGAACCCGCTCCAGGGCTCGTACGTCATCGACGAGCTCACCGACCTCGTCGAGGCCGCGGTCCTGGCCGAGTTCGACCGGATCAACGAGCGCGGCGGCGTCCTCGGCGCCATGGAGACCGGCTACCAGCGCGGCCGGATCCAGGACGAGTCGATGCTCTACGAGCACCGCAAGCACGACGGCTCGCTGCCGATCATCGGCGTCAACACCTTCGTCCGGCCCGACTCCGACGCCTCACCGGTCGAGGTCGAGCTCGCCCGCGCCACCGAGGCCGAGAAGGAGTCCCAGCTCGCCCGGGTGCGCGCCTTCCAGGCCGAGCACGGCGCGGAGGCGCAGGAGGCCCTCGCCCGGCTCAAGGACGCCGCGGTGTCGGGGGAGAACGTCTTCGCGGTCCTGATGGACGCCGCCCGCGTGTGCTCGCTCCAGCAGGTGACCGAGGCGTTCTTCGAGGTCGGGGGCCAGTACCGCCGCAACGTCTGAGCCGGCGGACGCCTGAGCGGTGCGAGGACGCCGACGCGAAGAGGTTGAGGGAGTCCCGCGTCGCGGCGGTGAGCCACCCACCTTCCGGTCGCGTGAGATGTGGCTCAGCCACCGCGCCCGAGGCCCCCAAGTCGGTAGACGGTCGAACTCATCGCGGCAGAACCGGATACAGCCACGGCGTGATCGCTCTCAGTCCGGCGGGGGGTGCAGCCCAGCCTGGGCACAACGGTCGCGGAGAAACGACACCCACCAGTTGCGATCATCGAGCGCGTCCCATAGTGGCCACGCTGGCGAGGCTTCGATCGCGTGAAGCACCGACCACGCCAATCCGAACGCTGTGCTGTCGTCAGAGGGAAGCATGTCGACTAATGCCACTGCTTCATCCGCCGATGCTCCATCCGGAAGCGTGCGTATGGCGGTCTCGTAACGCTGCGCGCTCTGCTCGTCGAGGGCGTCCCCCGGAGGCAGCGGGCCAAGCCGGAGGAGTTCCTGGAACGCGAGCCGCATGCGGCTCAAGGTAGCGGCTCACTGTCTGGTCGGACACGTACTGTCATCGGCATGAGCGGGCGTTCGGATCGCACCAGGTCCGTACGTGAAGGTCGCGTGCTGCCCGTTCGGGCACACGTGTCTGACTTGTCGCCCTTCGCCCAGCAGTTCGAGGGCAAGATCTCGGACACGTGTAGGAGGCTGCCGCTCCGGCGCCGCATGTGCGGCGGTTCTCGCTCTCGACGTTGCCGATGCAGGGCCACCTCCGCCGCACGTGCGCCGAAGGGGGCTGCATCCGCCCAGGGACAGCACAGCGGTCGCCCACTCGGCCAACGACCCAGGTGCGCGTGAGCGTGCGGCCGCAGGACCCGCGGCCCTCGACGTCAGGCCACGGGGACGTCGGCGGTCTCCGCGATCGCGGCGGGGAGGTCGAAGCGGAAGACCGAGCCGGGGCCGGGGTCGGCGGCGAGGCACTCGATGGTGCCGCCGTGGCGCTGCACCACGGTCTGGCAGATGCTCAGGCCCATGCCGGTGCCGCGGAAGTGGGCGCGCACGGCACCGCTGCGGTGGAAGCGCTGGAAGATCAGCGTGCGCTCCGACTCCTCCACGCCGACGCCGTTGTCCTCGACCTCCACCACCACCCGTGCGCCCTGCCGGCGGGCGGAGACCACGACGCGCGCCGGGACGCCGTCGCGGGTGTACTTGGCACCGTTGCCGATCAGGTTGGCGAACAGCTGTCGCACCGCCACCGGGTCGGCGTGGACCGCGGGCAGGTCGGTGGCGATGACGAGCTCGTCGTCGGGGCCGAGGAGGTCGCCGGCCTGGGCGAGCACCCCGTCCGCGCCGGACAGCGGCACGTCGACCGGCGCCAGGTCGCCGGCCTCGGCCAGGGCGTGGGCGAGGAGGTCGTCGATCATGTCGGCCATCTGGAGCGAGGCCCGCTCCGCGCGCTGCAGCCCCTCGTGGGCCTCGTCGTCGGGGTCCAGGGTCTCGGCCGCGAGCGAGATCCACGACCGGATCGCGGTGAGCGGACCCCGGAGGTCGTGGGCGGCGGTCGACGCGAAGCCGGCGAGCGGACGCAGGCCCTTGCGGTGCTCGGTGACCTCGCGCAGCACCAGCAGCGTGCCGGCGCGGCCGTCGCCGTGCTGCTCGGACAGCGGGGCGCGCGACACTGCCAGCACCAGCTCGTCACCGTCGGCGAGCCGGATCGGCACGTCGCCCACCCCCAGTTCGGGGCGCGGCACCGCGGCGGTGTCGACGACCGGGTGGAGCACCTGCACGACGAGGTCGTGCAGGGCGGTGTCGTCGTCCGCACCGGGGGCGACCCGGTGGGCGAGCCGGCGGCTGGCGCCGTTGCTGCGCACCACCCGACCGACCTCGTCGAGGACGACCAGCCCCTCGCCCATGCTCTCGGTCATCTCGGCCAGCAGCTCGGCCTGCTCGGCGGCCTGCTCCCGCGAGCGGGTGAGGCTGGCGACCAGCTCGTCGATCCGGTCGCCGAGCGCACCGACGCCGAGGCCGGTGAGCAGCACGGCGACCAGGAAGACCTGGATCAGCAGGGCCTGCTCGACCGGGTCGGCGAGCTCGGCGAACGGGCCGAACCCGGCGAGGGTGAGCACGAAGCCCACGGAGCCGACCGCCGCGGCGTGCAGCGCGGCGAGGAACGTGGGGTAGCGGGCGGCCGACCAGACGCTCAGCGCGACCACGAGGAACACCAGCGGCAGGGGCTGGAGGAAGACGAGGCTCGACGCGGCCAGCGAGATGGCCCAGAGCAGCGCCAGCTCGAGCCGGCTTCCGCCCTGCGCGCGCGGCGGGACCGACTGCGTACGCCACTCCCACGCGAGGTGCCCCAGGCCGCCGAAGACGATCACGCCGGTGAAGTGCCGGGCGAACCACGCCACCGGCGTCCAGGCATCGACCGGGGAGCCCGAGGCCGCGACCCCCGCGGTGCCGATCGCGGCGCCGACCAGGCACCCGATCGCCGCGGCCGCAGACACCTGCGCCAGGAGCCGCGGCGAGCGGAAGCTCTGCGTGCCCCCGGCGCCGAGGAGCGACGGGCACCACCGACGCACCAGCCACACCACCACCGCGGTCTGCACGACGAGCGACACCGCGCCGAGCACGACGAGCTGCCAGTCAGCACCGGTCATCGCCGACACCGTCGCGTGGATCACGAGGACCAGCAGCAGCACCCGCCACCACAGACGGGGCGTCTCGACGAGCAGCCAGATCACCGCGGCCCCGGCGCCGGGCCAGACCAGGCTGACCGTCTGTCCGTGCACGACGGTCAGCCGCCCGACCACGGCCAGGACGGCGTAGGCGACGGAGGCGGCGACCACCCACCGGATGGGCAGCGCCGTGCGACCCGTGCCCGTGGGGGCGGGGTCCTCCAGCTCCAGGACCTCGGACACGGCGACCACCCTAGTGGGTCGACGTGCCGTGGCTCACAGGTTGACGGTGATGTCCGCGTCCTTGCGCAGCTGCTGCACCAGCTCCCCTGCGACCGTGCCGACCTGCTGCGTGCGGGCCTGCTCCTCGAGCTGGTCGTGGACCTGCGCGAACGGCGGGATCGACTGGCCCTCCTGGCCCGACTGGGCCTGCTGCTTCTTGACCCGGGCGTAGAGCGCGCGCAGCTCCTTCTCGGTCGGGTCGATGGAGCCGTCCTCGTCCGCCGCGAGCTGCTCGACCATCACCTGCGTCTCGATCTGCGACCTGGCCTGCTCCTCGGTGACGCCCTGCTCCTCGACCGCGGCGAGCAGCTCGTCGGCCGAGCCCATCTGGTTCTGCTTCGCGAGCGCGGTGAGCTCGTCGTCGACCTGCTGGTCGCTGACCTCGATCCCCCGCGACTCGGCCTCCTGGGTGAGCAGCTCGGTGTCGACGAGGTCGTCGGCGGTCTGCTTGCGCAGCGCCTCCTCGTCGGGCGCCTGGCCACCCATCTGCGCCTGGGTCGACGCCTGCTGGAACGCGGCGGTGTAGATCGGGACGAACTCGTCCTTGGTGATCTCCTCGCCGTTGACCTCGGCCACGACGTCGGGGATGCCGTCGAGGTCCGGCTCGGGAGCGGCGGAGGCGTCGCCCGACGCGTCGGCGGACGGGCTCGACGAGGCCTTGTCGGAGGCGTCGGACCCGCCGTCACCGCCGCCGCAGGCGGACAGGGTGAGGATCGCGACCACCGCGAGGGAGCCGAGGACGGAGCGGGTGCGGCCGGAGCCGCGGGAGGGGGTGCGCATCGTGTGAGTCATCGCCGTCGACGGTACGCACCCAACCTGAGTGCCTGCTGAGCGGGCCCGGGGAGCCTCAGAGGTGGTCGGGCACGGTCAGCGCGTCGGGGTCCTGGCGGACCGGCAGCTGCGCGAGCGCCGTGCGTACGAGGGTCACCCGCGCGGCCACGGCGACCTTCTGTCGCATCCGGCCGACACCGGTCTCGCCCAGCGTCGCCTCGACCGCCTCGGCCACCTGCTGGTCGGTGAAGGTGGGCCTGGTCCCGGCCTCGACCTCGACGTCGGGCAGCGCGAGCAGCACCGGGAGCACCTGGCCGCCGACCGCCTCGAGCAGGTGGTAGCGGTCGATCTTGGACATCGCCTCCCACGCCGCCTCGCCCTTGGCGCGGCGCAGCGTCCGGCCGCCGGCGACGGTCTTCGCGGCGGCGGTGACGGCGACGGTCAGCTCGTGCTCGGTGAAGCGCATGCACCCAGCATGCCCGACGCGCCTGCGACGAGATCTGGCTCACACCCGCGTGACGATCGGGCCGCTGCGCACGACCAACACGTGAAGCACGATCACGAACCCCGAGAGAGAGGAACCCGTCATGGGTATCGCTGACAAGGCCAAGAACGTCGCCCAGGACCTCGCCGGGAAGGCGAAGGAGGTCGCCGGCGAGGTGACCAACGACGACAAGCTCAAGGCCGAGGGCAAGAAGGACCAGGCCGCGTCGGACGTGAAGCAGGCCGGCGAGAACGTCAAGGACGCCTTCAAGAAGTGACCCTCGGGCACTGATCCCCGTCCGGGGGCCGGCAGCGGGCCGGCCCCCGGACGGTTCCCGTCCACCCACACGTGAGGAGCACCGATGGCACACCCCAAGCGCAACCTGTTCGCCCTGCTGGGCTGGCTGTTCTGGAAGGTCCTGACCCTCGTCGGGCTCCCCGTGGCCAAGCGCAAGCTGGCCGAGCGAGGATCGTCCTCGTCCCGGGACGCGGGCACCACCGCCTGAGTCCCTCCCCGAGCACGACCGGAGGACCCGCGTGCGCCTGCCCGACCTGACCCCCGACCAGCTCGACGAGGCACAGCGGGCGCTGCGCGAGCGGATCGTCGGAGGCCCTCGGGGCTCCGGACCGCAGCACTTCGCGCTCACCACGCCGGAGGGTGCGCTCACCGGACCGTTCGGCGTGATGCTCCACGAGCCGGCGCTCGGGGCGCCGCTGCAGGAGCTCGGCACCGCGATCCGCTACGCCACGGGCCTCGAGGCCCGCACCCGCGAGATCGCGATCCTGGCGGTCGCCGCCGCCACGGGCAGCGCTTTCGAGAAGTACGCCCACGAGCGGGTCGGGCGCGCCGCCGGGCTCACCGACGACGAGATCGCCGCCCTCGCGGGCGGCGCCTTCACCTCCGACGACGCGCGCGAGCAGGCGGCGTACGACCTGTGCCGACGCCTGCTGGCCGGCGACGCCCGGCTCGAGGACGAGGACTACGCGGCCCTCGCCGCCGACCTCGGCCCGACCACCGTGACGGAGCTGGTCGTGCTGGTCGGCTACTACCGCACGCTCGCCCAGCTCCTCGACGTCTTCGACGTCGGGGTGCCGGATCAGTAGTGGGCGGACATCACGTGCTTGATGCGCGTGTAGTCGTCGAAGCCGTAGCCGGAGAGGTCCTTGCCGTAGCCCGAGGACCCGAAGCCGCCGTGCGGCATCTCGGAGACGAACGGGATGTGGGTGTTGACCCAGACGCACCCGAAGTCGAGCTCGCGGGTGAGCCGGTCGGCCGTGCCGTGGTCGCGGGTCCACACGCTGCCGGCGAGGCCGTACTCCACGCCGTTGGCCAGGGCGACCGCCTCGGCCTCGGTGTCGAACGGCTGGACCGTGAGCACCGGCCCGAAGACCTCCTGCTGCACGATCCGGTCGTCCTGGCGCACGCCGGTGACGACGGTGGGCGCGAAGAAGAATCCGGTGTCGCCGTGGCGGGTGCCGCCGGTACGGACCTCGGAATGCGCGGGCAGGTCGGCGAGGAAGGCCTCGACCTTGGCGAGGTGGGTCGCGTTGTTGAGCGGCCCGTAGTCGGCGTCGGTGTCGGACGGGGGCCCGGGGCGGGTGCCCTCGGCCTCCTTCACCAGCAGCTCGACCAGCTCGTCGTGCACGCTGCGGTGGACGATGACGCGGGTCGCGGCGGTGCAGTCCTGGCCGGCGTTGAAGTACGCCGCGGCCGCGATCATCTCCGCCGCCCGCGGCAGGTCGGCGTCGGGCAGGACCACGACCGGCGCCTTGCCGCCGAGCTCGAGGTGGGCGCGCTTGAGGTGGCGGGCGGCCGAGGTCGCGACCTCGATGCCGGCCCGCACGGAGCCGGTGATCGCGACCAGGCCGGGGGTCGGGTGCTCGACGAGGTGGCGACCGGTCGTGGCGTCGCCGTTGACCACGTTGAGCACGCCCGGGGGCAGGACCTCGCCCGCGATCTCGGCGAGCAGCACGGTCGAGCGCGGGGTCGTGTCGCTGGGCTTGAGGACGAGCGTGTTGCCGGCGGCGAGCGCGGGAGCGACCTTCCAGATCGCCATCGCGAACGGGTAGTTCCACGGCGTCACCTGCCCGACGACGCCGATCGGCTCGCGTCGGATCGAGGAGGTGTGGCCCTCGAGGTACTCCCCGGCCGACTTTCCCTCCAGGAGCCGTGCCGCACCGGCGAAGAAGCGCAGCTGGTCGACGCCCTGGTCGACCTCCTCGCTGGCGATGTAGCGGATCGGCTGCCCGGTGTCGCGCGCCTGCACGGCGCTGATCTCGTCGCGCCGCTCGGCGACGGCGGCGGCCAGGTCGAGGAGGTGGCCCTGGCGACGCCCCGGGGTGAGCCGCTTCCAGGACTCCGACGCGGCGGCCGCGGCGGCGTACGCCCGGTCGACCTCGGCCGCCGTGGACACCGGCGAGCGTCCGTCGGTCGCGCCGGTCGTGGGGTCCACGAGGTCGATGAACTCCGTGGCCTCGGACTGGACGAGCGCGCCGTCGACGAAGTTGCGGATCGTCTCGGTCATGGGGCTTCCTCCGGCTCTCGGGATCAGGCGACGTAGATCTTGCGCAGGGTCTCGCGGACGACCCACGTGGTGTGCTCGCCGGCGCGCAGCCGGACGACGGTGCCGGGGCCGAGGTCGACGCGCTCGCCGTCCTCGAAGCTCACCGTCGCCGAGCCGGACAGGACGACGAACACCTCGTCGACCTCGACGTCGGTGGCGGTGCCGGGGCTCATCTCCCACACGCCGACCTCGACGCCGGAGACCGCGGCCAGCGCGCGGGACCCGGCCGCGGGCGCCCCGTCGACGACGGACCCCGGGTCCAGGGGCGCGGTCGGGACGGCGGCGGCGACGTCGAGCACACGGTTCATGGGGGTCATCGTGGCAGCCCGCCGGGCCAGACGGACCGACGATCTGTCGGGACTTCGGCGTGGCGTTGGACGATTCGGCGGGTCGAGCGTCGACCGGTCAGGCTCTCGCTGAACATGTCAGGCCGTGCACGGGCCGACATGTTCAGCGATCCCCGGCTGGCCGGGGATCCCTGAAGAGCTCGTCGGCCAGCAGCGCGACGTGCAGCGAGACGCGTACGTCCGGGTCGTCGAGGTCGGCGCCGAGCAGCGCCTCGATGCGCGTGAGGCGGTCGTAGAAGGCGGCCCGCGACAGGTGGAGGCTCGCGGCGGCCTCGGTCTTGCTCGCCGGGTGGAGCAGCAGCGCGCGCAGGGCGGCGACCAGGTCGGTGCGCCCGCCGTCGGCGTCGTGCCGGCGCAGCGGTGCCAGCTCGCGCTCGACGAAGAGCCGCAGCCGGTCGTCCTCGCCGAGGAGCGCCAGCAGCCCGCGCAGGTGCAGGTCGTCGAGGCGGTGCACGTCGGGGTCGGACTCGCGGCGGACCTGCGGCGCGGCGTCGGCCACCTGTCCGGCCTCGGTGACGGCCCGGGCGACGGCCGAGGGCTCGGTGACCGCCCGGCCCGCGGCGAGCACGACCTCGTGGTGGGCCAGCACGCGGGCGGCCACCCGGTCGAGCAGGTCGTCGGCGTCCGCCGACACGGGCGCGGAGACGAGCACCCGGAGGTCGCGCTCCACCTCGCACACCAGGGCGGGCAGGCGCAGGGCGTGCGCGGCCCGCACCACCGTCGCGGCGACCTCGTCGAGGTCGGCCGGGGTGGACGCGCCGATCCGCGGGCGCACCACCAGCGCCGCGAACGCACGGCGACGCAGCGGGAAGCCGGCGAGCTCGCAGCGGCGCTGGACCTCCTCGGAGCCGGGTTGCTCGACCAGACCGGTCAGCAGCTCGAGGTGGGTCCGGCGCATGAGCGTGCCGCGGTCGCGGTCGTGCAGGCGGTGCAGCGCGAGCGCCGCCGCCGCCCGCTCGGCCACCGCCACCAGCCGCTGCGACGGGGCCGCGGCCGAGCCGATCACCAGCCGGCCCCACCCCTGCTCGGCCGTGCCGAGCCGGGTCACCAGCCAGCCGTTCCCGGCGTCCCACCCGGTGCGGCCGGCGACCTCGACCCGCCGCGACCGCGCCGGCCAGCCGTCGAGGAAGCCGCCCTCGTCGTCCGGGCCCGGGAAGTAGTCGAGCGGCCGGTGGTGCGCGTTCTCCACCACGACCGGGCCGCCGGCGAGGCGCTGGACGGCCTGCAGGATCTCGACCGGACCGGCCTGGCTGAAGCTCAGCTCGGTGAACGTCTCGTGCACCCGCTGCGCCTCGCGCAGCTCGGCGACCTGGTGGTCGACGACCCGCTCGCCGATCTCCTGCGCCAGCGCGGCGAAGCGGGTCTCCTGGCCCAGCACGACCAGCGGCAGGCCGTGCTGCTCGCAGGCCTCGAGCAGCGCGGGCGGGAGCTCGTCGGACCAGCGTCGTCCGAGCTCGACGACCACGCCGGCGCTGCCGACCTCGACCAGCTCGTCGACGAACGCGGCGAGCCCCGCCGTGTCGTCGTCGGCGGGCAGCCCGGTGCCCATGGTGAGCAGCAGGTCGCCGGCGCGGAGCAGCTCGCGCACGTCGGGGCGCTCGGTGGCGTGCACCCAGCGGATCGGTCGGTCCGTCGCGCCCGCGCCCGCGAGCACCCGCGGCGCGGCGCGGCGGAAGGTGGGCAGCGCGAGCGCCTCGGTCAGCGTCACGCCCGGCGTCGTCTCGGCCACGGCCGGAGCCTACGCCCGGACGGGGCGACGAAGTGTCCGGGACAAGAGCGCAAACCCTACGATCCGACACCCGCCGGCCTGCCCCTCGACGAGCAGGATGGACCGCATGACACCCGCGGAGATCGTGCACTGGGCCGATGGCGCCCCCCTCACCGGCCAGCCCACCGGCTGGGCCGACGTGACCAACCCGGCCACGGGCGAGGTGACGGGCCGGGTCGCCCTGGCCAGCGAGGCCGACGCGGAGCAGGTGATCGCCGCCGCGTCGCGTGCCGCGAAGGCGTGGGGCACCACGTCGCTCGCCCGGCGCACGCAGGTGATGTTCGCCTTCCGCGAGCTGCTCAACGCCCGCAAGTACGAGCTCGCTGCGATCATCACCGCCGAGCACGGCAAGGTGCACTCCGACGCGATGGGTGAGATCGCCCGCGGCCTCGAGGTCGTCGAGTTCGCGTGCGGGATGTCGCACCTGCTCAAGGGCGGCCACAGCGAGGAGGCGTCGACAGGCGTCGACGTGCACTCCAAGCGGGTCCCGCTGGGCGTCGTGGGCATCATCAGCCCGTTCAACTTCCCGGCCATGGTGCCGATGTGGTTCTTCCCGGTCGCGATCGCCGCCGGCAACACCGTCGTGCTCAAGCCCAGCGAGAAGGACCCGAGCGCCGCCGGCTGGCTCGCGGCGCTCTGGAAGGAGGCCGGCCTGCCCGACGGCGTCTTCAACGTGCTCCACGGCGACAAGACCGCCGTCGACGCGCTGCTCACCAGCCCGGACGTGCAGGCGATCAGCTTCGTCGGCTCCACCCCGATCGCCGAGTACGTCTACGAGACCGCCAGCCGGCACGGCAAGCGCGTCCAGGCGCTCGGCGGCGCGAAGAACCACATGGTCGTGCTGCCCGACGCCGACCTCGACCTCGCCGCCGACTCGGCCGTCAACGCCGGCTACGGCAGCGCCGGCGAGCGCTGCATGGCGATCAGCGTGCTGGTCGCCGTCGACCCGATCGGCGACGAGCTGGTCGCCCGGATCGCCGACCGCACCCGCACCCTCCTGATCGGCGACGGCGGCCGCGAGGCCACCGGGCGCGAGAAGGAGGCCGACATGGGCCCGCTCGTCACCAAGGCGCACCGCGACCGGGTCAGCTCGTTCATCGACTCCGGCGAGGCCGCCGGCGCGAAGGTGGTCGTCGACGGCCGCGACGTGCAGGCCCGCGGCGGGCAGGACGGCTTCTGGCTCGGCCCCACGCTCTTCGACGACGTCACGCCCGACATGGACATCTACACCGAGGAGATCTTCGGCCCGGTCCTGTCCGTGGTCCGGGTCGGCTCCTACGACGAGGCCGTCGCGCTGGTCAACGCCAACCCGTACGGCAACGGCACCGCGGTCTTCACCAACGACGGCGGCGCCGCGCGGCGCTTCGAGGCGGACGTCGAGGTCGGCATGATCGGCGTCAACGTCCCGGTGCCGGTGCCGGTGGCCTACTACTCCTTCGGCGGCTGGAAGCGCTCGCTCTTCGGCGACACCCACGCCCACGGCACCGAGGGCGTCCACTTCTTCACCCGCGGCAAGGTCGTCACCACCCGGTGGATCGACCCGGCCAACCGGCCCGCGGGCGGTCTCGAGCTGGGGTTCCCGCGCAATGACTGACGTGATGAGCAAGAGCGACCTGTCCAGCACGTACGACGCCGACCGGGCCTACGAGCTCGACCGGGCGCACGTCTTCCACTCCTGGTCCGCGCAGGCCGAGATCTCCCCCATGGTGATCACCCGGGCCGAGGGCTCGTACGTCTGGGACGGCGCCGGCACGCGCTACCTCGACTTCACCTCCCAGCTGGTCTTCACCAACCTCGGGCACCAGCACCCCCGCATCGTGGCGGCGATCCAGGAGCAGGCCGGCCACCTCGCGACGGTCGCGCCGGCGTTCGCCAACGGCACCCGCTCGGAGGCCGCGCGGCTGATCGCGAGCCACACGCCCGGCGACCTCGACCACGTCTTCTTCACCAACGGCGGCGCCGACGCCAACGAGCACGCCGTCCGGATGGCGCGGCTGCACACCGGCCGCCACAAGGTGCTCACGACCTACCGCAGCTACCACGGCGGCACCCACCTCGCGGTCAACATGACCGGCGACCCGCGCCGCTGGGCCAGCGACCACGGCTCGACCGGCACCGTCCACTTCTTCGGGCCGTTCCTCTACCGCAGCGCCTTCCACGCGACCACCCAGGCCGAGGAGTGCCAGCGCGCGCTCGAGCACCTCGAGCAGGTCGTCGCCCTCGAGGGCCCGTCGACCGTCGCGGCGATCGTGCTCGAGGCGATCCCGGGCACGGCCGGGATCATGGTCCCGCCACCGGGCTACCTCGCCGGCGTGCGCGAGATCTGCGACCGGCACGGCATCGTGCTCGTCGCCGACGAGGTGATGTCGGGCTTCGGCCGCTCCGGGCGCTGGTTCGCCGTCGAGCACGGAGGCGTCACCCCTGACCTGCTCACCTTCGCCAAGGGCGTCAACAGCGGATACGTCCCGCTGGGGGGTGTCGCGATCAGCGACGCGATCCACGCGACGTTCGCGCACCGCTCCTACCCCGGCGGCC
This sequence comes from Nocardioides palaemonis, assembly GCF_018275325.1. Taxonomy (NCBI): domain Bacteria; kingdom Bacillati; phylum Actinomycetota; class Actinomycetes; order Propionibacteriales; family Nocardioidaceae; genus Nocardioides; species Nocardioides palaemonis. The sequence continues at coordinate 613,819 of NZ_JAGVQR010000004.1, forward strand.
TGACCTACTCCGGCCATCCGCTCGCGTGCGCCGCCGCCGTCGCCACGATCCGCGCGATGGAGGACGACGACGTCGTGGGTGCCGCCGAGCGGCTCGGCGCGGACGTGATCGGACCGGGGCTCCGGGCGCTCGCCGCCAAGCACGACTGGATCGGCGAGGTGCGCGGCACCGGGGCGTTCTGGGCCCTCGAGCTGGTCCGCGACCGCGACACCCGGGAGCCGCTCGCGCCCTACGGCGGCTCCAGCCCCGAGGTGGCGGCCGTGGTGAAGGGCTGCCAGGAGCGCGGCATGCTGCCGTTCGTGAACTTCAACCGGATCCACGTGGTGCCGCCCCTCACCACCACCGCCGAGGAGGCACGCGAAGGACTGGCGATCCTCGACGACGCGCTCACCGCCGCGGCACGCTGATCCCGTGGCCCACCGCACCGCCTACGAGCGGCACGCCCCCGACCCCCGACTCGTGGAGCGCGCCCTCGCGGGCAGCCGGCACGCGGTGTTCTGGCTCGAGGACGCCGGCGCCCGGCCGGCGTACGACGCGCTGACGGCGAGCACCCGCGCGGACCTCACGATCGTGGGCGGGGGCTACCTCGGCCTCTGGACTGCTGTCCACGCCAAGCGGCGCGACCCCGGCCGGCGCGTGGTGCTGCTCGAGGCGCAGGCGGTCGGCTGGGCCGCCTCGGGCCGCAACGGCGGCTTCTGCGAGGCCTCGCTGACCCACGGCGAGGAGAACGGGCGCTCGCGCTGGCCCGAGGAGCACGAGACGCTCACCCGTCTCGGTGCGCAGAACCTGGACGCCTTCGAGGCCGACGTGCGCGACCTCGGTCTGGCGTGCGAGTGGGAGCGCACCGGCACCCTGGCGGTCGCCGTGGAGGAGCACCAGGTCGCCTGGCTGCGCGACGAGCCCGGCCACCGAGACCGCGCGGCCGTGCGGGCCGAGGTCGACAGCCCGCTCTTCCTGGCCGGCGCCCTCGACACCGACGGGAACGCCCTCGTCCACCCCGCCCGGCTCGCCCTCGAGCTGGCGCGGGTCGCGACGGAGCTCGGCGTCGAGGTCCACGAGCACTCCGCCGTCACCGGGCTGCGGAAGGTGGCGGACGGGATCGAGGTCGCCACCGACCGCGCCACGGTCACCTCCGGCGGCGTGGTCCTCGCGACCAACGTCTTCCCGTCGCTGCTGCGACGCAACCGGCTGATGACCGTCCCGGTCTACGACTACGTGCTGATGACCGAGCCGCTCACCGCCGAGCAGCGCGCCGCGATCGGGTGGGAGCGCCGCTGCGGTCTCGGCGACCTCGCCAACCAGTTCCACTACGCGCGACTCACGGCCGACGACCGGATCCTCTGGGGCGGCTACGACGCGATCTACCCCACGGGCGGTGGCGTCCACGTGCGGCACGAGGACCGCCCCGCGAGCCACGCCCGGCTGGCCTCGCACTTCCTGGCGACCTTCCCGCAGCTCGAGGACGTGCGGTTCAGCCACCGCTGGGCCGGCGCCATCGACACCTGCACGCAGTTCACCGCGTTCTACGGCACCAGCCACGGGGGCCGGGTCGCCCACGCGGCGGGCTTCACCGGGCTCGGCGTCGGGGCGACCCGGTTCGCCGCCGAGGTGGTGCTCGACCTGCTCACGGGGCAGGAGACCGAACGCACCGCGCTCCGGATGGTGCGCGAGCGCCCGGTCCCCTTCCCCCCCGAGCCTCTGGCGAGCGTCGGCATCAACCTCACCCGCTGGTCGCTGGACCGGGCCGACCACCGCGAGGGACGGCGCAACGCCTTCCTGCGGGTGCTGGACCGGGCCGGTCTGGGCTTCGACTCCTGAGTCAGGCCGCCGGCGCGAGGGCCCCGATGCCACGGCGCAGCTCGGCCAGGATGCGGGTGAGCACCCGCGACACCTGCGCCTGGGTGAGGCCGACCTCGGCGGCGATCTCCTGCTGGGTGAGCTCCTCGACGAACCGCAGCCGGACGATACGGCGGTCGCGGGCGCGCAACCGGGCGACGAGCGGCGCCAGCATCATCCGCGCCTCCGCCCGTCCGATCGCCGGGTCCGCCTGGCCGATCAGCTCACCCAGCGTGGTCGGGCCGTCCCCGGCAGAGCTGTCGAGGGAGGTCGGGGTGAAGCAGCCGTCCGCCGTCATGGCCTCCACGACGTCGTCGCGGGACTCCTCGAGGTGCGCCGCGACCTCGGTGGGACGCGGGGGTCGCTGGAGGGTCGCCTCCAGCTCGCCCTGGGCGCGCGAGATGCGCGCCTGGAGGTCCTGGATCCGGCGTGGCGGTCGCACCGTCCAGCCGCAGTCGCGGAAGTGCTTGCGCAGCTCGCCGCGGACGGTGGGGACGGCGTAGGACATGAAGTCGTTGCCGGCGTCGGGGTCGAAGCGCCGGGCTGCCTTGGTCAGCCCGAGCAGGGCGACCTGCTCGAGGTCGTCGAGGTCGATGCCGCGGTTGCGGTAGCGCGACGCCATGGACCGCGCGACGTCGAGGTGGGAGCGGATCAGCTCGTCCGCCGCGGTGGTGTCGGACGGAGGCTGGGGGACGAGGGTGACAGGAACCACGGGTGGGCTCCTTCCTGCGGGAGGCGAGCTCGCCGTGGTCTCCAGCAAGTCGTGGCTCCACCCTCGCAGCGCGCTCCGTCCGACGACAGCCGGATTGCGAAGCGTGGTGCTGGCCGGGTCAGCCCCGCGCGCGGCGCAGGGTGTCGCGCGGGTTCTCGCCGAACTCCCGGCGGTAGTCCGCGGCGAAGCGTCCCGGGTTGAAGAACCCGAGCCGGACGGCCGCGTCGGCCACCGAGGTGACCGACCCGTCGCGCAGCGAGCGGCGGACCAGGTCGAGCCGCACCCGCCGCAGGTAGGCCAGCGGCGTGCAGCCCAGGTGCTGCTTGAAGGCGTACTGGAGGGCCCGCGGCGACACTCCGGCGGCCTGCGCGATGACGGCGACCGACAGGTCGTCGCCCGCACGACCCTCGATGAAGCTCTGCGCGCGGCGCACCGCCGACTGGCTGGCGTCGCGCCGGTCGCGCCCGAGGTCGAGGCGGCGCGCCTCGCCCACCACGTTGTTGGGGAAGGTGTGCAGCAGGGCGTGCGCGAGCAGACGCGTGGCGGAGCCCCGGGCGACCTCGTTCTCGTGGGTCCCGATCGACTCGCGGTATTCCTGCAGCGTCACCCGCCACCGGGCGCCGGCGGCGGGGCTGACCGGGACGAACCGGTGGAACGTGAGGTCGTCGGCGGAGCGGTCGGGGTCGATGTCGCGGATCGCGGCGTCGAGGACCGGGAGGGACAGGCGGGTGTTGTTGACCTCGTAGCCGTTGCCGCGCCCGGCGAACGGCATGCCCCATCCGGAGGCGAGCACGCTGTCGCCCTCGACCGCGGCGTCGGTGTGGCCCGCGCGGGAGTACTCGATCTGGCCGCGGAGGACGTCGACCACCACCAGGCCAGGGATCGGGTCGGCGTCGAAGGTGATCGGGGCGTCGATGGTGAGGTGGTCGACGGCGACACCGTCGGACTCGGTCCGGCGGTGTCGCACGGCGCCCATCCGCGACGAGAGACCCAGCGAGGAGCCGTAGGCGACGTCGAGCCAGTTGCGGGCTTCCTCGCCAGTGCCCTCGAAGTCGAAGTCGGCGGGATGCATCCGCCGGGCATCCAGATGTGCCACGGGGTCCCCCCTTCCAGGAGGCGTGGGACGACCCGTGTGCTCGAGCCACCTCGAGCCTACTCCCCCGCAGCGCGGCCCACCCCTAAGGAGGTTGGGTGCACCGGGGGCAGAGGTCCGTTGTCGGTGGCTGCTTGTAGTGTCACCGGGTACGTCGAAAGTCTCCGCCCTGTGTCCGCGGACCTGCGTCATTGGAAGGTGACGGATGTCTGGAACGGACCTACCCACGGGCGACCACGCCCAGCCCGAGGAGCTGCGCGACGAGGTCGCCCAGCTCCACGAGGCGATGAAGTCGCAGCGCGACATCGGCATGGCGATCGGCCTGGTCTCCGCCCGCTACCGCTGCAGCACCGACCAGGCCTGGCGGACCATGCTGCGGGTCTCGCAGGACAGCAACACCAAGGTGCGCAGCGTGGCGCGGGTGCTGGTCGCCGTCCACGACGGCACGGCCGACGAGCTCGACCAGCGGGTGCTCGACTCGTTCCTCGCCCACCTGCCCGCGTCGGGGTGGCCGTCGGGGCCATCGGCAGGGGAGGATCTGGCGCCATGAGCATCGACGACCTCGCCCTCGCCCAGAGCCTGCGCCGTCTGCACCTCTCGCGCGAGGACGACGGCACCGTGGTGGCCGCGCTCGAGCAGGTCGTCCACGCGTGCGTGGACCTCTTCGGCCTCGGCGGGGCCGGCCTGCTGGTCGCCGACGAGCAGGACATGCTGCGCTACGTCGCCGCCTCCGACGGCCCCGGACGGGTGCTGGAGGAGACGGAGGCCAGCGCTGGGCAGGGCCCGTGCACCGAGGCCTACGTGACGGCCCAGGTCGTCACGAGCCGGGACGTGACGGACGAGGCCGACCGCTGGCCGATCCTCGCCAAGGCGATGGCCGACCTGCCGGTGCGCGGCGTGCTCGGCGTGCCGGTGCGGCTCGGCGGGGTCCCGATCGGCACCCTCGACGTCTACTGCGAGGAGCCCCACGACTGGGACGACAGCGAGGTGGCCGCGCTGTCGCGCTACGCGGAGGTCATCGCGACCACGCTCACGGCGGCCCTCCAGGCCCACACGGCCGGCGAGCTCGCCCGCCAGCTGCAGTACGCACTCGACTACCGCGTGGTCATCGAGCGTGCGGTGGGCTACCTGATGGCCCGCGGCTCGTGCGACGCCGTGGCGGCGTTCAACGCGCTGCGCACCGCCGCCCGCAGCCGCCGGGCGAAGATCGGCCTGGTGGCCGAGCACGTCCTGACGACGGGCGCTCTTCCCGACTGACGACGCTCAGTCGTCGGAGCGTGCCTGCTCGAGCGGGAACTCGCGGGTCTCGACCACCTGCACCGCGACCTCGCGCAGCTTGACGTTGCTGGTCGACGACAGCCGGCGCAGCAGCTCGAAGCTCTGCTGCTGGTCGATGCCGAAGCGCTCCATCGCGATGCCCTGCGCCATCCCGATCACGTGGCGGGAGTCGACGGCGGCGCGCAGGCTGGACGCGCGCCGCGCGGCGGCGAGCGCCGTGGCCGCGTGGACGGCGTAGAGCCGCGCCCGGTCGACGACCTCGCGGTCGCCGAACGCGCCGCGCTCCGTGGCGTAGAGGGTGATCGCGCCGACCGGGTCGTCGCGCTCGTCCACGCTCACCGCGAGCACTGAACCCACACCACGCTCGGCGGCCGTAGCGCCCCACGACGACCAGCGGACGTCGTCGGCCACGTCGCCGCTGCGCAGCCAGGTGGGGTCGTCGAGGACGACGACGGCGGGCCCCTGTCCCAGCTCCGCCTGCAGGACGTCCAGCTCCTCGGCGAGCGGGTCGGTCCCGGCGCGGCTCGTGAGCGAGCCTCGGGAGGACCGGAGGACGAGGCCGACGTGCCCGGCCTCGGGCACCAGCTCGCGCATCCGGTCGACGACGGCGCGGGCCGCGGCGGCCTCGTCGGCCTCCTGCTGCTGCAGGTCGGCGGCCAGCGCGGCGAACACGGCGAGGGATTCGTGGAGCGACAATGGAGATCCTTGCGGCCAAGCACCTGAGACCCGTGTTCTGGAGTCGCCGGGATTTTATCGAGGCGCGTGGACCCGGTCCATGCGCCCCTCCCTAGGGAGGTGTCCCGGACGGGTGCTGCATGCAGTCGGCGACGACGGGTACGGCGCGCCGTGAGCATCTCCGACGCAGGCACCGGCCTGCCCGTGGCGCCCGTCGTGCCACGTCCGCGCGCGACGCGCGTCGTCGTCGCATCCGTGCCGTCCGGCCACGTCTACGTCCGCCACCTCGCGCCGGAGGACGGCTCCGGACCGCACCGGTTGTCAGATCCGCGCCCGGCGGGCGTGCCCGCCGCCTCGCAGCAGTGGTGGCCGCCGGTGATGCTCGACCCGCGATGGATCGAGACCCACGACGCGGACGTGTTCCACCTCCACTTCGGCTTCGACGCGAGGACCGTGCCCGACCTCCAGGACCTCGTCTCGGCGCTGCGCCGACGCGGTGTCCCGCTGGTGTTCACCGTCCACGACCTGCGCAACCCGCACCACGCCGACCGCCGCCTGCACGACGCCCAGCTCGACGTGCTGGTGCCCGCCGCGGACGCGCTGATCACCCTGACGACCGGTGCGGCCGCCGAGATCCGCACCCGGTGGGGCCGCGACGCCGTGGTGCTCCCGCACCCGCACGTCGTCCCCCTCGACGTGATGCGACGCACCGCCGCGATGCGCGAGGTGCGTCGCCGCGGCGTGCGCGACCGGGAGTTCCGCGTCGGCATCCACGTCAAGAGCCTCCGCGCCGGGATGCACCCGCACCCCCTCGTCCCGGTGCTGGTCGAGACCCTGCGCGACCTCCCCGGGGCGGTGCTCCAGGTCAACGGGCACCGCGACGTGCTGGAGCCGGACGGGGCGCGGTACGACGAGGGCCTGGCGACGGCCCTGCGCTCGCACGCCTCCCGCGGGGACATCGACCTGCGCATCCACGACTTCCTCGACGACGACGCACTGTGGGCCTACCTCTCCTCCCTCGACGTGTCGGTCCTGCCCTACCGGTTCGGCACGCACAGCGGCTGGCTGGAGGCGTGCCGCGACCTCGGCACGGCCGTGGTGGCTCCCACCTGCGGCTACTTCGCCGACCAGGCGCCGGTGCTGACCTACACCCACGACGAGGAGCGGTTCAGTGCCGCCGGCCTCGCCGACGCGGTACGGGCCGCCTACGCCGGGCACGTCGCCCCTGGGCCGACCGTCGAGGATCGGAGGCAGCAGCGCGCGCTGGTCTCGGCGGCGCACGACGAGCTCTACCGCTCGCTGGCGGGCGGTGCACGGTGAGGATCTGCCTCGTCGCGTCGAACCGCTTCGCGATCCGCGAGCCGTTCGCGGGCGGGCTGGAGTCGATGACCGCCACCCTGGCGCGCGGCCTGGCCGAGCGCGGCCACGAGGTGACGCTCTTCGCCGGGCCCGGCTCGCAGGTGCACCCCGAGGTGCGCCTGTCGCCGCTCGCGGTCGTCGAGGTGAGCGCGGCGGCGATGGCCGACCGGTTCGCGCCCGGGCCCGAGTGGGTGGCCGACCACCACGCGTACCTCGCGCTGATGCTCTCCCTCGCCCGCACCGGCGCCGAGCAGTTCGACGTGGTGCACAACAACAGCCTCCACCACCTGCCGGTGTCGATGGCGCCGGCGCTCGCCGTGCCGGTCCTCACCACCCTGCACACCCCGCCCCTGCCGCTGCTGGAGTCGGCCCTCGCCCTCAGCCCGGACGCATCCCGGTTCGTGGCGGTGAGCGAGTGGACCGCGGCGGCGTGGCGGCACGTGGTGGCGAGCGACGTGGTGCTCAACGGTCTCGACCTCGCCGCCTGGTCCCCCGGTCCGGGGGGCGGGCCGGCCGTGTGGTCGGGGCGGCTGGTGGCGGAGAAGGCGCCGCACCTGGCGATCGACGCCTGCCGCGCAGCCGGGGTGCCGCTCGTCCTGGCGGGCCCGGTGCAGGACGTGGACTACGTCGAACGGGAGGTCGTACCGCGGCTCGGCGGTGAGGTGACCTACGCCGGTCACCTCACCGGGGCCGCCCTCGCCCGGCTCCTGCAGGAGGCGTCCGTCGCCGTCGTCACCCCCGCCTGGGACGAGCCCTACGGCCTGGTCGCCGCCGAGGCCATGGCGTGCGGCACGCCCGTGGCGGCGTTCGCGCGGGGAGGTCTGGCCCAGGTCGTCTCGCCGGACTCGGGGGTGCTCGTCCCGCCCGGCGACGTGGCCGCCCTCGCCGCCGCGGTCGTGCGGGCCGCCCGGCTGGACCGTCGCGCCGTCCGCGCGCACGCCGAGGCCACCTGCGGAGCCGACGCGATGGTCGAGGGCTACCTCGCCCGCTACGCCGAGCTCGGGCAGCGGGTCGACGCCGCATGAGGACGATCGGGTTCTACGTCCACCACGTCGGCAGCGGGCACCTGCACCGCGCCACCGCGCTCGCGCAGCGGCTGTCGTCTCCGTCGGTCCGCGTGGCCGGGCTGTCCTCGCTCGCGCGCCCGGCGTCGTGGGAGGGCGAGTGGGTGCACCTGCCGCGCGACGACGACGGGACGACCGCCGGCGTCACCGCGCGCGGACACCTGCACTGGGCGCCGCTGCTGCACGCCGGTGCCCGAGCACGCGCCGCCCGACTGTCCGCGTGGATCGAGTCGGTGCGCCCCGACCTGCTCGTGGTGGACGTCTCGGTCGAGGTGCTGCTGCTCGCGCGCCTGCACGGCGTGCCGACGGTCGCCGTCGTCCTGCCCGGGCGGCGCGACGACCCCGCCCACCTGCTGGGTCTCGGGACCGCGGAGGCACTGGTCGGCTTCTGGCCGGCACGGGCGACCGGCATGACGCCCGGTCTTCCCGCGAGCCTGCGCGAGCGCCTCGTCCCGGTGGGGGCCATGTCGCGGCACCCGGTCCGAGCGCCGCACGGCGGCCGGCGCGACGGGCGCACCGTCGTCCTCATGCTGGGCTCCGGCGGCCACGGCGTGTCCGACGTCCAGGTCGCGGCTGCGCAGGAGTCCACGCCGCACTGGCGGTGGCAGGTGCTGGGCGCCGACGCGACCACCTGGGTGGCGGACCCCTCCCCCCACCTCGCGGCGTGCGACGTCGTGGTCACCCACGCCGGCCAGAACGCGGTGGCCGAGACCGCAGCGGCGCGTCGGCCCGCCGTCGTCCTGCCGCAGGCGCGCCCGCACGACGAGCAGCTCGCGACCGCGCGGGTGCTCGCGCAGGGCTGGCCGGCCGTGGTCCGCGAGTCGTGGCCGACCGGCGCCTGGCCCGCCCTGCTCGCGGAGGCGGCGTCGCTCGACGGCTCGCGATGGGCCGGCTGGTGCGACGGCAGCGCTGCGGACCGGTTCGCCGAGGTCGTCCTCGCCACCGCCGCCCGCACGCGCGCCCAGGTCTCGCAGGTGCCGGCATGAGCGGGGTCGCGGTCGTGACGATCGCCCACGGCCGGCACGACCACCTCGACGCCCAGCACCGCGCGCTCGCGCGGGGCTCCCGGCAGCCCGACCACCACGTCGTGGTCGCGATGGACGACCGTGGGATCCGCGCGCGCACCGAGGAGGGCCTGTCCCGCACCGTGGTCCACACGGGGCGCGCCGCCGACGGTCGGCTACCCCTCGCCGCCGCCCGCAACCTCGGCGTCCGCGTGGCGCTCGACGCCGGGGCCCAGGTCGTCGTGCTGCTCGACGTCGACTGCCTCCCCGGGTCGGCGCTCGTCAAGGCCTACGCCGCCGCGGTCCGCAGCGAGCCGGGCACCGTCTGGTCGGGTCCGGTCACCTACCTCCCACCCCCGCCCGCCGCCGGCTACCCGGACCACCCCGCCGACCTCGCCGCGTGGGACGACCCGCACCCCGCACGCCCCCGACCGGCCACGGGGGAGGTGGTGCGCGACCTGCACCCCGACCTGTTCTGGTCGCTGTCCTTCGCCGTCGCAGCACCGACCTGGCGCCGGGTCGGTGGCTTCTGCGAGGACTACACCGGATACGGCGCCGAGGACACCGACCTCGGCCGCACCCTCGCGGCCGCCGGGGTCGCGCTCGGGGTGCTCGGCACCGCGCGCGCCTACCACCAGCACCACCCCGTCAGCAGCCCGCCGGTCGAGCACGTCGACGACATCCTGCGCAATGGTCGCCGGTTCCGCGACCGCTGGGGCACCTGGCCGATGACCGGCTGGCTGGACGAGCTGGAGCAGATGGGCCTGGTGCGCCAGGACGGACAGGACTGGGTACGGACACACCAGGAGGAGACCGCATGAGCACCAACGTCCGCACGATCCACGCCACCCCCGAGCAGGTCTGGGAGGTGCTGGCCGACGGCTGGCTCTACCCGCTGTTCGTGGTCGGGGCGTCCCGGATGCGCGAGGTCGACACCGGCTGGCCGGCCGTCGGCACCCGGCTGCACCACAGCGTCGGCACCTGGCCACTCCTCGTCGACGACACCACCGAGGTGCTGGCGCTCGACGTGGGCCGCCACCTGCGGTTGGAGGCGCGCGCCTGGCCAGCCGGCCGCGCGCACGTCGACCTGCGGCTGGAGGAGTCCGGCGGCGCGACGCTGGTGACCATCGAGGAGGACGCGACCGGCGGGCCTGGCGTCCTGGTGCCCAAGCCGCTGCGCGACGTCCAGCTCCACGCGCGCAACACCGAGACGCTCCAGCGGCTGGCGTTCGTCGTGGAGGGCCGGACGAGGTGAGCGAGCGCGGGTCCTACGACGCCGTCGTCGTGGGCGCCGGACCCAACGGGCTGGTCGCGGCCAACCTGCTGGCCGACGCCGGCTGGTCGGTGCTCGTGCTCGAGGCGCAGCCGACGCCGGGTGGAGCAGTGCGCAGCGACCGCGAGGTCCATCCCGACTTCCTCCACGACACGTTCAGCGCCTTCTACCCGCTGGCGGTGGCCTCGCGCGCGATGCGCGGGCTCCGGCTGGAGGACCACGGCCTGGCGTGGCAGCACGCGCCCGCCGTGCTGGGCCACCCGTTCGGCGACGGGCAGTGGGGGGTGCTGCACCGTGACCGCGAGCGCACCGCGGTGGAGCTCGACGGGCTGCAGCCCGGCGACGGTGCCGCCTGGCTCGACCTCTGCGCGACGTGGGACCGGATCGGCGGTCCGCTCGTCGACGCGCTCACCTCGCCGTTCCCACCGGTCCGGGCGGGAGCGGCCCTCGTGCCGGCGGTCGTGCGCGCCGGCGGCCTGGACACCGTGCGCAGCCTCGCGACGCCCGTGGCGTCGCTGGGCCGCGAGCTGTTCACCGGGCCGGCGGGGCCGCTGCTCCTCGCCGGCAACGCCGGCCATGCCGACTTCCCCCTCACGTCGCCGGGATCCGGTGTCTTCGGGCTGCTGATGACGATGCTCGGCCAGACGGTGGGCTTCCCCGTCCCGCGCGGGGGCGCACAGGCGCTGACCGACGCGCTGGTCACCCGGCTCGCGTCCCGCGGCGGCGAGCTCGTGACCGGCACCGAGGTCACGGGGATCGACGTCCGCGGCGGGCGGGTCACCGGCGTCAGGACCGCCGACGGCGGCCACGCGGCGCGCACGGTGCTGGCCGACGTGTCGGCGGTGCACCTGTTCGGCCGGCTGCTCGCACCGTCCGACGTCCCGCCCGGGGTGGTGCGCGGGATGCGTGGCTTCGAGCTCGACCCCGGGACCGTGAAGGTCGACTGGGCGCTGTCCGGGCCGGTGCCGTGGCGCAACCCGCCCGACCGGCTCCCGGGCACCGTGCACGTCGCGGACTCGGTCGAGGAGATGACCCGGGCGCTCGCCCAGGTGGCCGCGGGGACGATCCCCGACCGGCCGTTCCTGCTCACCGGCCAGATGACCACGAGCGACCCGACCCGCTCGCCCGCCGGCACCGAGTCGTTCTGGGCCTACACCCACGTCCCCCAGCCCGGTGCCACGCGCGACGACGCCGCCGGCGAGGTCCGCGGGACGTGGGACCACGACGACTGCGAGCGCTTCGCCGACCGGGTGCAGGCCCGGATCGAGGCTCTCGCCCCCGGATTCGGCGAGCGCGTGCTCGCCCGGCGGGTGCTGGGCCCCCACCAGCTCGAGCAGCGCAACGCCAACCTCATCGGCGGCGCCGTGAACGGCGGCACCTCGCAGCTGCACCAGGAGCTCGTCTTCCGGCCGGTCCCCGCGATGCGCGGTCGCGCCGCCACCGGTGTGGACGGGCTCTACCTCGCCTCCGCGTCCGCCCACCCCGGGGGCGGGGTGCACGGCGCCGCTGGCGCCAACGCCGCCCGGGCGGCGCTGTGGCACCACCGCACCCGCCGTCTCCGACCGTCCGGCGGCGGCGTGCTGGTCAGGATCGACCGGGACGAGGGATGACCTTGTGGGTGCCGTCGCACCACGGCAGCCGGCTGGACTTGTCGCACCGGCACAGCGCCACCACCGGCCGGTCGACCCGGTGGACGGTGCCGTCGGCATCCTCGATCGACGAGGCACCGCGCACGAGCATCGGTCCGTGCCTGCGGACCACGACGTCGGGATAATCGAAGTCGTCGCTCATGCGTCCACGCCCCAGCTGTCGAGCAGCGCGTCGGCCAGCCGCGCCTCGACGTCGAGGCACGTGAAGGCGCCGAAGAGGATCTCACCGACCTGGCCCGGCTCGTCCTCTGCGAGGGTGCCGCACACGTCGTGCGCGGCCAGCTGCTCGTGGACGGCGTCGGCCTCGACGTGCTCGTCGTAGTAGCGCACCATCGGGCCGTCCAGCCCGAGCCGGTCGAGACCCTGGGCGATCTTGCGGGCCGGGATCGAGCTGGTCATCTCGAAGGCGGCGAGGTGGCCCATCGCCGCTCCGCGCAGGCGTCGCTGCAGGCCGAACAGCGACAGGACATTGTTGAGCTCGAGGGTCTCCGGCAGGGCGTCGTCGACGTAGGCGCCGTACTCCGGGCGCAGGCCGACCGACTCCATCCCGCGGGCGAAGAGGTGGGCGTGGAGCCGGTTCGGGTCGCCGGTGCCGTACTCGTCGAACTGCACCTCCATCAGCGCGGCCTTGGCACGCACGGGCAGGTGCGGCACGACCCACGTCGTGGGGTCGGCCTCCTTGAGCTGGTAGACCGAGCGCTGGCGCAGCAGCTCCAGCACCTGGTCCACGTCCGCACGACGCCGGACGTGGTCGGCCAGCGACCGGCCCCCGTCGGCGGCGACGAGCGCCTCGAGGGCGGCCGGCACGTCGACCGGGTCAGGCGTCGTCGGGAACGAACGGTGCTCGGCCCACCGGGCACGGAGCCGCTCCTCCAGGGAGTCCTCCAGCCGGTGGCGCAGGGCGATGAGCCCCGTGTCGCGCTCGGCCCGGTCGACCGCGTCCTCGAAACCGGCGTAGCAGAGCTCGTGCAACGTCCAGAGCGAGATCGCGGCGTCCTCGGCGGACTCGGGCGCGGCCGGCGCGTCGCCGGCTCCCCGGCCGGAGAGGCGCCCGACGACCCACTCGCTGAGGCAGCCGCGCGGCTTGGGGAGCCTCACGGGGTGAACACCACCTTCACCATCCCGTCCGCCTTGTCCCGGAAGGACCGGTAGGCGTGCGGCGCGTCCTCGAGCGGGAGGTGGTGGGTCGCGAAGGTCTCGACGCCGAGGACGTCCTCGTCCTTCTCGAGCAGCGCGAGGATGTCGTCGCTCCAGCGGCGGACGTTGGCCTGCCCCATCCGCAGCTGCACCTGCTTGTCGAAGAGCTGGAACATCGGCATCGGGTCGGCGGCTCCGCCGTAGACCCCGGAGATGCTGACCGTGCCGCCGCGGCGCACCGCGTCGATGGCCGTCATCAGGGCGGCGAGCCGGTCCGAGCCGGCCTTGAGCATGACCTTCTCCTGCATCTTCTTCGGGAGCAGCCCCAGCGCCTTCTGCGCGGTCTCGGCGACCGGGGACCCGTGCGCCTCCATGCCCACCGCGTCGACGACGGCGTCGGCGCCGCGCCCGTCGGTCAGCTCGCGGACCCGTTCTGCGACGTCGTCGACCTGGGAGAAGTCGATGGTCTCCGCGCCGCGCCCGTGCACCCGCGCGAGCCGCTCACGCACCGAGTCGACCGTGATCACCTCGAGGCCGCGGTGCAGCGCGATCCGGGTGGCCATGTCACCGATCGGTCCGGCGCCGATGACCAGCAGCGTGCCGCCCTCCTCGACGTCGGCGTACTCCACGGCCTGCCAGGCGGTCGGCAGGACGTCGGACAGGAACAGGAAGCGGTCGTCGGGCGGCCCGTCGGGCACCTTGATGGGCAGGGTGTCGCCGAACGGGACGCGCAGCAGCTCGGCCTGCCCGCCCGGGACGCGCCCGTAGAGCTTGCTGTAGCCGAAGAGGCTCGCCCCGGTGCCGTGGTCACGGTTCTGGGTGGTCTCGCACTGGCTGAAGAGCCCGCGCGAGCACGTCCAGCAGGTCCCGCAGCTGACGTTGAACGGCACCACGACCCGGTCACCGGGCACCAGCGTCGTGACCGCCGAGCCGACCTCGCGCACCACGCCCATGGGTTCGTGCCCGACGACGTCGCCCGGGGTCATGAACGGGGTCAGCGGGTCGTAGAGGTGCAGGTCCGATCCGCACAGCCCGGTCGAGGTGATCTCGACGACGACGTCGCTGCGCTCCTCGATGACCGGGTCCGGGACCTCGACGACCTGGATGTCGTGCCTGCCTTGCCAGGTGACTGCCTTCATGGACCTCCAGTGCCCCGGTCGGCGTCGCGCATACGCCGTGCCTGACCTGCCTCGCCCGTGCGTGCGTGGCGGCGCGGCAGGTCCGGTGGCACGGTCGGCGGATGAGCAGCACTCCCGTCCCCGACGAGGACCACCAGCGCCCCGAGGGCGTCAGCGACGCGACCGTCGAGGCCCTCGGCAAGCTCTCCGCAGCGCTCGACCACGTCGAGGACGCGCGCGGCCACCTCTACGCCTTCCACCGCCTGATGGGGAGCGCCGAGAGCACGCTCGAGGAAGCGACTGCCATGGTCCGTGACGCCGGCCACGACGCGCTGGCCGACGCCCTCGACCGCGACGCCCTCGGTCAGAACCCGCTGCCCGGCATGTGGTCGTTCCAGATGGTCGAGGCCTTCGACGACGGGTTCTACGCACGCACGAAGGCCCTCCACCAGCGCGCGCTCGACGAGCTGGTGGAGGGCCGCCGCCACGTGTTCGAGGCGGAGATGAAGGAGCTGCGTCGCACCCACGGCAGGGCCGGCCACGAGCCGACGCCGGAGGCGGCGTACGGCCAGCCGGGCAGCTGACCGCCCGGCCGGTCAGCCGGCGAGCGCGGCTGCCGCGGCGCGACGACGGTTGGCCTCCTGCGCGGCGGCGATCGCCTCGGCCGTCGCCGGCGGGCGCGGCTGGCGGCGCACCGGAGGACGCCCGGCGACGGCACGGGCCGCGTCCGCCGGGATCGGCGTGGCGGCCACGGCCGGCGCGGCCGACTGGCCGGACAGGAGCAGGCCGTGCTGCACCGCCCACAGGACCGCCTGGGAGCGGGAGGTCACGCCGATCTTGGAGTAGGCGCCGCGGATGTAGGACTTCACCGAGTTGATGCTGAGGCTGGTGGCCTCGACGATCTCCTGGTTGGAGCGGCCCGAGGCGATCATGCCGAGCACCTCGGTCTCGCGCGGGGTCAGCGGCCACTCGTCGGGGGCCTTGCGGCCGGTCCGCGGCTGCGCGGCGCCGGTGTCGACCAGGACACGGCCCTCGGCGATCTGCAGCAGGTCGCGCACCAGGCGGCGGGCCGGCAGGGACTTGCTGACGAAGCCGGCAGCACCGCGCGCCATCTCGGTCGAGACGGCCTCGGGCGAGCAGTCCCAGCCGAACGCGACCATCCGGGCCGGGAAGCGCTGGGGGATGCCGCGCCCGCCCGGCGTGGCGCGGTGGGCGGAGGGTTCGTAGAGGGTGAGGTCGCAGATGGGGGCGGGCGCGTCCATCCGGTGCGGCACCACCGTGATGACCGCGGAGTGCGGCTCGAGCATGGCGCGCATGCCGTTCACGACGAGCTCGCTCTCGTCAAGGATGGCCACCTTGATGTGGCGGATCGCGGTCGGGGTCTGTCGTTCCATGCCGCCCAGTACCCCGGTGGATCGACCCGCATGCGCAAACCCGGGACAAACTTTGGACAAACCTGGGACAGAGTACGGACAGACCCGGGACGACGGGTGCTCAGCCGAGCAGGCAGCTGGCGACCCGGGCGGCCTGGACCTGGGTGACGCCGGCCTCCAGCGCCGCGCGGGCCAGGGCGTCGCAGGCCTCGGGCGTGGTCACCGCGGTGCGGGCCGCCAGCAGGCCGACCGCGACGTCGACGATGCGCTGCTCGCGCAGCCGCTCGGGCGCCTCCTCGGCGCGGCGCAGGGTCTCGAAGCCGAGGTCCGCGTTGGTGATCGCGCCCGCCTGCCAGGCACCGAGCGCGGAGACGAGACCGTCGATGCGGCCGGTGAAGGCGTGGGGCGTCGAGGCGTAGAGGTCGATGGTCAGCACGGCGCGCCCCTGCTCGACCACGGGGAGCGAGACCGAGCTGGCGATCCCCTCGAACGCGCGCTCGCGCGCCATGTCGGCCCACTCACGCTCGTCGAGCGCGTACGTCGTGGGGGGTGACTCGGCCGAGCGGTGCCGGGCGGGGCGCGCCGGACGGCGCACGCGGGAGTCGACGTCGTCGACGAGGGTGAAGGTGAGGTCCTCGTCGAGCAGCGTCACGCTCAGCGCCACGCACTCGGGCACCGTACGCACGGCCCAGCCCTCGATCACCCGCAGCAGGCCCTCGACGTCGTCCACCGACAGCGTGACGTACTCGTCCAGCGCCTCCCTGCTCTGGGGCAGCAGCTCCATGACGATCCTGACGTCGACGACGGTTTCTCCGAGGCCTCGATGGTGCTCCGACGCCCTGCGCCACACCACACCCGCCCGGGCGATGGACCTTCGGCGCATGCGGGTCGACCGGCGGGGTACGGCGTCGCCGTGACCGATGCTCCCACCTCCTCGAACCCCGTCGTCGTGCTCGACCTCGACGGCACCCTCGTCGACTCCGTCTACCACCACGTGGTGGCCTGGCAGTGCGCCTTCCGCGACGTCGGGCTACCGGTCCCGGCGCTGCGGGTCCACGAGGCGATCGGCATGGGCGGCGACCGGCTGGTGGCGCACGTGGCGGGTGCGAGCGCGGAGGCGGCGGTCGGCGACGACGTGCGCGACCTGCACGACAAGCACTTCCGTGCCACGCTGCGCAGCATCACCGCCCTCGACGGCGCCTCCGACATGGTCGCCTCGCTGGCCGATCGCGGTCACCGGGTCGCCCTCGCCAGCTCCGCCGAGGCGGGCCTGGTCGACGAGCTGCTCGACCTCGTCGACGAGCGCTCCCGGATCGCGACGGTGGTGACCGCGTCCGACGGCGTGGCCAGCAAGCCCGGCCCGGAGATGGTCGAGGAAGCCGTCGCACGTGCGGGCGGTGGCACCGCCGTGGTGGTCGGCGACGCCGTGTGGGACGCGCTCTCCGCCGAGGCCGCCGGCGTTCCCTGCATCGGGCTGCGCAGCGGCGGGGTCGGCGCGGAGCGACTGCTCTCGGCCGGTGCGTCCTGGGTCTACGACGACCCCCGCGACCTGCTCGAGCGTCTCGACCAGAGCCCGCTGCGCGCGCACTGACCGCATCCGCGGAGCGCCGGGGGCTCCTCCACGGCGTACGGGAGGGACCCCCGGCGGACCGGGCCGTCGAGGTCGCGGCGGGGCGACCTCGACGTGGCACCGGAGTACCCCGGACGCGTCATGGCATGCGCGCGGACGCAGAACTCATCGCGACGGCGGCTCGGGGGTACGGGGGAACCATGACCACCACAGGTGAGACCCCCGACCCGCAGGACGACCCGCAGACCCACGTCGACACCGACCCGGCCAACGACCCGGTCGACGACCCGGCGCACGACGTCGACGAGGACGAGGGCTGGACCTCCGAGGGCGGGGCCACCCCGTCCGGGCCCGCGACCGACACCTGAGCCGTCGCGGGTGAGAGGTCAGCGGTTCGCGCAGACCAGGTCGGCCTGGAGCCGGTCGTCGGCCGAGAGCTCGACGCCGGGCCCGCACACGAGGTCGAGCGGGTCGGCGGCCGCCTCCACCCGCACCACTGCCTCGTCGAACGCCGCGACCACGTCCGCGCACGCGTGCTCGAGGCCGATCCGGGTCAGCGCGGACGTGGCCGGGTCGCCGCTGAGCGCGAGCCGCACGGTCCACTCCGTGGCGGACGTGCGGGCGCAGTCGACCGACGCCGCCGCCCGCAGCGCGTCGAAGTCGTAGGTGTCGGAGCCGAGCTCGTCCTCGACGGCGGAGCGCCAGGCGGACGTGGCCGCGTCCTCCTGCGCCGACACCTCCCGGGCCCGGTCCGCCGGGTCGGGGGACCCGGCTCCCGAGCAGGCCGCGAGGGCGGGCAGCAGGAGCAGGGTCGCGAGGGCGGGAAGGCGCATGCCGGGAAGGCTAGGAGCCGACCAGCCCCGCCGTCCGCGGAACGTTACCGATCAGTACGTGACGCTCGACTCATCAGCTGGTGCGAGCCCGGGCGGGTGTCACGGGCGGAACATGATCTTGCCCGAGCGCCCGGCGGACTGCGACGCACCGACGGCGCCGGCCGGGTCGTCGAGGCCGAAGGTGCCGCCGGAGGTCAGCACGAGGGACCCGTCGAGGACGAGCTGGATCAGCTCGCCGAACAGCCGCGCACGGTCCTCGTCGGACATCCGAGCGCTCACCTTGGCGCCCCAGAAGCCCACGACCCTGAGGTGCTTGAAGATGACCGGGCCGCTGTTGATGACGAGCGGCTGGTTGCTGGCCGCGCCGAAGGTGACCAGCAGGCCGTCCTCGCCGAGCAGGTGGACCAGCGCACCGCCGACCTCACCGCCGACGGAGTCGACCGCCGCGCGGGCGCCGTCCTCGCCGATGATGGCCTGGGCCTGCTCGACCCAGTCCGGGGAGTCCGTGGCCACGACGTCCTCGATCCCGAGCGCGGCGAGCCCCGCCACCGCCTCCTGGCGACGGACCAGGTTGAGCAGCTTGAGCCCGCGGGCCTTCGCCAGGACGGCGACGACCTTGCCGACCGCGCCGTTGGCCGCGGTCTGGACGACCCAGTCGCCGGCCTCGACGTCGAGGAACTCCACCAGGCTGATCGCGCTGAACGGCATGGCGACCAGCTGGGCAGCGGCCTCGTCGGACATCGCGTCCGGGACCGGGATGACGGTGGCGGCGGACGCGACGAAGAGCTCGGCCCAGGTGCCGGGAGTCCCGGCGACGGAGACACGGCGGCCGACGAGCGCGTCGTTGACACCCTCGCCGACGGCCTGGACGACCCCGACGGCCTCGGTGCCGCCGACGGCGGGCAGCTCGGGGCGTACGCCGTAGGTGCCGGTCACGGTGACCAGGTCGTGGTTGTGGATCGGCGCCAGCACCGTGCGCACCAGCACCTCGCCGGGGCCGGCCTCGGGAGCGGGGACCTCGCGGGTGGTGAGGACCTCCTCGGGGGCGCCGAAGGTGTCGTGGCCGATGCTGCGCATGGGGGTCTCCTGCTGGGTGGTCGGGGGTGGGACTACCCCTTCCACAACCCGGCGGCCCGGAGGTCGATTCCGGCGACGGGCGAGACGTGCGTCTCGGTCAGGCGCCCGTGGCGGGCAGGTCGAACCGGAACACCGATCCGGGTCCGTCCTCCACGGGCAGGCACGCGATGGTGCCGCCGTGGCGCTCCACGATGGCACGGCAGATCGAGAGGCCGATGCCGCTGCCGCGGGACGCCGAACGCGTCGCGCCCGCGCGCTGGAACCGGTCGAACACCCGCTGCCGGTCCTCCTCGGGCACCCCGATGCCGTTGTCACGCACCGACACCACGACGCGGTCACCCTCCCGGACGGCGCTCACCTCGACGCTCGGCGGGACGTCGGGTCGGGCGTACTTCAGCGCGTTGTCGACGAGGTTGGCCAGCACCTGCCGCACGGCCCCGCGGTCGGCACGGACCGACGGGAGGCCACCGACCGCGCGCACGGTGCCCTGCGGCGTGGCGAGCAGCTCCACCACCTCGGCCAGCACGCCGTCGCGACCTCCCAGCACGACGACCTCGGGCGACAGCACGCCTCCCTCGGCCACCGCGTGGGCGAGCAGGTCGTCGATGAGGCGGCCCATCTGGTCCGTGCCGCGGTTGATCCGCTCGACCGACATCCGCAGGTGGTCGTCGGCGGCGACCGCGGGCGACTCGTCGAGCAGCGAGAGCCACGTGTGCATCACCGTCAGCGGGCCGCGGAGGTCGTGGGCGACCGTGGACGCGAAGTCGACGAGCGGTCGGAGGCCGGCGCGGTGCTCGGTGACCTCGCGCAGCACGAGCAGCCGGCCCGGCTCACGGGCGGCACCCGGGTCGGCGACGGGTGCCGACGTGACGGCCAGGACGACCTCCTCGCCGCCGGGGAGGTCGATCAGGACGTCGCCGGGGCCGAGCTCGGCGCGGCGGGCACGCCCGGCCGCCTCCATCGGGTCGAGCGCGGCCACCAGGCTCGTCAGAGCCGCGTGGTCGGCGGCGCCGGGGGTGAAGCGGCGCGCCAGGCGCAGGCTCGCGGCGTTGCTGAGCGCGACGCGTCCGGAGTGGTCGAGGACGACGAGGCCCTCGCCCATGCTCTCGGTGACGCCGCGCAGCAGGTCGGCGCGCCCGGCCGACTCGCGCAGCGACGACTCCAGCTCGCCGACGAGGTGGTCGATCCGGTCGCTCAGGGTGCCGACGCCCAGCGCGGTGAGGAAGCTGACGAGGATGAAGACCTGGACGATCATCGCGTCGGACGCCGACGCGCCGGAGCCCGTGTAGGGCCCGTGGCCCAGGACGGTGAGCGCGAGGGCGACGACGCCCATCGCGGCCGCCTGGACCGCAGCGAGGAACGTCGCGAACCGGGCCGCGCACCAGACGCTCAGCGGCACCAGCAGGAACACCAGGGGAAGCGGCTGGGTGAAGACGACGGAGGTCGCGACGGCCGTCGCGACGGCGAGCACCACGAGCTCGCGCGGCCCTCCCCCGTAGGCACGGGGACGCGGACGCTGGGTGAACCACTCCCAACCGAGGTGACCCACCCCACCGACGACCACCGCGCCTGCGAACTGGCGTCCCCACCAGGCGGCGTACTGGCCCGGGGAGGCCTCGGCCCCGGTGACCCACAGCCCGCTCGCGCCGATCACGGCCCCGACGAGGCACGCCAGCGCGACGACGAGCAGCACGACGCCGACCGTGCGCGGACTACGGACGCTCTCGTGGCCGCCGGCGCCGAGCAGGCGCGGCGTCCACCTCCGCAGGCCGACCACGATCGCGACCGACTGGACCCAGACGGAGAGCACGGCGAGCGCGACGAAGGCGGGCTCCGCACCGGTGACACCGAGACCGAGGACCAGCTCGGCTCCCACCAGGGCGAGGACCAGCGGCCAGCGGCGGGGCGTCTCGGCCATCAGCCAGAGCACCGCGACGCCGGCGGCCGGCCAGAAGAGGCTCACCGAGGCGCCCTCGGCCACGGTGGCGCGGCCCACGACGACCAGGAACAGGTGCAGCGCCGCGAAGCTGACGGTACGGGTCGCCGACAACCCGGCCGGTCGGCCGGCCTCGCCGGCCAGGTCCCCCGCGGTCATGCTTGCGGCCACGCGGCACCTCTCTTCCGTCACGTCGGTTCCGGGTCGCGCGACGTCGTGGGGTCACGCTAGGGCCACCAGAGTCACCCCGTCCCCCGAACGTGGCCGAGGTCTTCATCACTTCTTGAGCAGACGCTGAACCAGTTCGGGCAGCACGTCACAGGTTCGAGGTCGATGATGACCGCATGACGCGCATCCTCGTCACCGACGACGACGACGACATCCGCGAGTTCGTGAGCTTCGTGCTGGCCCGGGCCGGGCACGACGTGAGCACGGCGCGCGACGGTGCCGAGGCGATCGCGTTCCTCACCGCCGAGCACTTCGACCTGCTCGTGGTCGACCAGCACATGCCCCACGCCACCGGTGCCGAGGTGCTGCACGCCCTGCGCCAGCGCGACCCCCGGACCAAGGCGCTCCTGATGTCCGGCGACCACGACATGGTGAGCGACGACGCGGTGGCGGAGGTCCAGCCGCACTTCCTGCGCAAGCCCTTCAACCTCACCGGCCTGATGGCGGCCGTCAACGCCCTCGTCGGCGACGACACCGTCCCGGCGACGGTCGTCCCCGCCTAGCGATCCCTCGTCTGCAGCACCCGCGCGGCCAGCGCGCCGCCGAGCGCTCCGAACAGGTGGCCCTGCCAGGAGACCCCCGGCTGGCCGGGCAGGACGCCGAGGAGCGCGCCGCTGTAGAGCAGGAACACCCCGACGCCGATGAGGATCTCGGTGCTGTTGCGGTTGAGCACGCCCCGCACCACGAGGTAGACGATCCACCCGAACACCAGCACCGACGCGCCCGCGTGGATGCCGCCGTCACCGGCCACCAGCCACACGCCGGCACCGCCGACGACCCAGATGATCGCGGTCGCGAGCAGGCCGCGCGCGATCCCGGTCGCGAGGGTCAGGAACCCGAGCACGAGCACCGGCACGGTGTTGGCCGCGAGGTGGTCGAACCCGAAGTGCAGCACCGGCGCCGCGGCGACGCCGACCAGCCCGTCCTCGGTGCGCGGCGTGATCCCGTAGGCGTCGAGGCGGTGGCCGGAGACGGTGTCGACGACCTCCAGCACCCACAGCAGGACGACGAACGCCCCCGTGAGCACGGCCGCCTGCTGCCAGGCGGGCCGGCTCGCTGTCTCCATGGCGTCCATGGTGACAGCGGGGGTGAAGCCTCAGGTCCGTGCGTGCGTGTCCGACTCGGTGACCGGGTCCTCGACGTCCTTCGCGTCGTCGGCGTCGCCTCCGGGGTTGGCGCCGCCCTGCCCGGCCCGCACGGCCTCCTCGATCCGCTTGCCGGTGTCGGCGTCCACGGCCTTCCAGTAGTCGAAGGCACGCTCCAGCACGGGCGACCGGACGCCGCCGAGGAGGTGTCCGGCGACGGTCTCGACGAACGTGTCGCGCTGCTCGTCGTCCCACACCTCGCGCACCAGCGCGCCGGCCTGCGAGAAGTCGTCGTCGTCCGCGCGCAGCGTGTAGGCCTGGCGGACCATCGCGCCGTCCGACTCCCAGCTCTCCTCGACCTCGCCGACCTCGTCGGCGTAGCCCCGACCCTCGCTGTTGGGCGCGTAGACCGGGTCGTCGCCGCGGTGGTCGTAGGCCATCGGCCCGTCCTGGGTGTAGGTGTTGAGCTCGACGTGCGGACGGTTCACCGGCAGCTGGAGGTAGTTGGGCCCGATGCGGTGCCGGTGCGTGTCGGCGTACGCGAACGCACGGCCCAGCAGCATCTTGTCCGGCGAGAACCCGATGCCGGGCACCAGCGCGCTCGGCTCGAAGGCCGCCTGCTCGACCTGGGCGAAGAAGTTCTCCGGGTTCCGGTCGAGGGTCATGGTGCCGACCTCGACGAGCGGGTAGTCCGCGTGCGGCCAGACCTTGGTGAGGTCGAACGGGTTGATCCGGTAGTCGCGGGCGTCGTCGTAGGGCATCAGCTGCACCGAAAGCGTCCAGCTCGGGTGGTCGCCCCGCTCGATCGCCTCGTAGAGGTCGCGCCGGTGGAAGTCGGCGTCCTGGCCGGCGATCCGCTCCGCCTCCTCGCCGGTGAGCCCGACGACGCCCTGGTTGCTGTGGAAGTGGTACTTCACCCAGTGCTTGTCGCCGGCCGCGTTGATCCAGAGGTAGGTGTGGCTGCCGTAGCCGTTCATCGTGCGATAGCTGCGCGGGATGCCGCGGTCGCCCATCAGGTAGGTCACCTGGTGCGCCGACTCGGGGTTGAGGCTCCAGAAGTCCCACTGCATGTGGTTGTCGCGCAGGCCGGATCCGCCGCGGCGCTTCTGGCTGCGGATGAAGTGCGGGAACTTCATCGTGTCGCGGATGAAGAAGACGGGAGTGTTGTTGCCGACCAGGTCGTAGTTGCCCTCGTCGGTGTAGAACTTCAGCGCGAAGCCGCGCGGGTCGCGCCAGGTGTCGGGCGAGCCCTGCTCGCCGGCCACGGTGGAGAAGCGGGCGAGCATCTCCGTGCGCGCGCCGGGCTGGAACAGCGCGGCCTTCGTGTAGGCGGACACGTCCTGGGTGGTCTCGAAGGTGCCGAAGGCCCCGGAGCCCTTCGCGTGCACGTTGCGCTCCGGGACGCGCTCCCGGTTGAAGTGGGCCATCTGGTTCAGGAAGTGCACGTCGTGGAGCAGGATCGGCCCGTCGGGGCCGACCGTCAGGCTGTTGCGGTCGCTGGGAGCGGGGGCGCCGGTGTCGGTCGTCGACCCGAGAGCGGCCTCCTCGCTGGGGGCGGTCTCCACGGAGGACTGGCGCTGGTCGGACATGGGTGGTCACCTCGAGCGGTTGGGGGGGTCGGTCCTCCCACCCTCGCACCGCGCCGGGGTGCTCCCACCGCCCCTGCGGGTGGAGTGCTACGCCCCCAGCTCGGGCGGGAAGCCGCCGGTCGACACGGTGCTCCAGCGGGTCGGCGTGATCCGCAGCAGCGACTTGCCCTGCGTCACCATCGCGGAGCGGTACTCCTCCCAGTCGGAGTGCTCGCCGGCGATGCTGCGGAAGTACTCCACGAAGGCGTCGAGCGCCTCCTCGCCGTCGACCGCGTCGAGCACCTCGCAGGTGCCGTCGACCTGCACCCACGCGTCGTCCCACTCGTCGGAGAGCACCAGCACCGACACGTCCGGGCGCTTGCGGGCGTTCCTCGTCTTCGCCCGCTGGGGATAGGTCGCCACGACGATGCGACCGGAGTCGTCGACGCCGCCGCTGACCGGGGACGCCTGCGGCGAGCCGTCCTTCCGCCGCGTCATCAGCACCATGTGGTGGCGCGTGCGGACGAAGTCGAGGAGCTCGTCGAGCTCGACGTCGGTGTTGGTCGCGGTGCGGGGAGCCATGCGCCGAGGCTAGCGCCGCACCCCTTCGGGCGGTCTGGCCCCGGACGAGCCGTGCCTACCGTCGCACCCATGACCACCGTGAGCCGCACCTTCGACGTCCACCCCAGCCCGCCCGTCGTCATCGACTACCTTAAGGACTTCAGCAACGCCGAGGAGTGGGACCCCGGCACCGAGTCCTGCACCCGCAACGACACCGGCCCGGTCGCGGTCGGGTCGACCTGGCACAACACGTCCAAGATCGCCGGGGTCAGCACCGAGCTGACCTACACGCTCGAGAAGCTGACCGACGACACGATCGTGCTGGTCGGTCGCAACGACACCGCGACCTCCACCGACACCATCACCGTCGTGCCGGCCCCGGAGGGCACCGGCAGTCGCGTGACCTACGAGGCGCACATCGAGATGAAGGGCGCGGCCAAGCTCGCCGACCCGATCATGAAGGTCGTCTTCGAGAAGATCGGCAACGACACCGAGGACGACATGACGACCGTCCTCAACCGGCTCGCCGGCTGACATGTCGCTCGACACCGCCAACCTCCGCCGCGTCGCCGGCGCCTCGGCGCTGGTCGTCGGTGCGCTCCAGGGCGTCACGGCTGCCGTCGCGCTGCCGCGCGGGCGGCGCGACTACGCCGACGGGGTGTGGGGCCCTGGTCTGGCCGGCGTCGCGCTGGTCGGGGCGACGCTCGGCACCGGTGACGGCGTACGCCGCTGGGCGCTCGCCGCGGGCACGGCCGCGTGGGCGGCGCGCCTGTCGTCGGTGATGGTGCCGCGGCTGCGCGACAGCGACGAGGAGGACGAGCGCTACACCGAGTTCCTCGAGGGCAGCTCGACCGCCGCCGCAGCCGCCAAGGTGTTCGGGACGCAGGCGCTCGCCCAGCTGCTGGTCTCGGCCCCGCTGCAGGTCGCGGCGGCGTCCTCACTCCCCCGCGGGCCGCGGCGGTGGCTGCTGCCCGCCGGCCTCGCGGTGATGGCCGCCGGCGCGGTCACCGAGGCGCTGGCCGACCGGCAGAAGGCCGCGTTCATGTCGCAGAAGTCGCGCGCCCGCGAGGACGGGCCGGACGACGACGTCCCCGACGAGCTGGAGGTGCTCGACTCGGGGCTGTGGGGCTGGTCGCGGCATCCGAACTACTTCGGCGACTCGCTGTTCTGGGACGGCGTCTGGCTGGCCTCGGCGGCCTCCGCCCCGGCCCTCGCGACCCTGCCCGCGCCCGCGGCGATGACGTGGTTCCTCGTCCACGCGACCGGCGCGAAGCGCACCGAGGAGCGGATGGAGGACCGGCCGGCGTACCGCGACTACCAGCAGCGGGTCGCCTTCTTCGTGCCTCGTCCTCCCGGCTGAGGCTGGGCCGTAGGGTCGCTCCCATGCCGTGGCCCGTGGTGTCGACCGAGAACGTCTACGAGAACCCGTGGATCTCGGTCCGCGAGGACGTCGTCACCACGCCCGGCGGCGGCGAGGGGCTCTACGGCGTCGTCACCGTCCGCAACGACTCCGTCTTCGTGGTCGCGCTGACTGAGGCGGACGAGGTGCTGCTCGTCGACGTCGACCGGCACACGGTCGGTCCGTCGCTCGAGGTCCCGGCCGGCGGCTCCGACGGCGAGGACCCTCTCGTCGCCGCCCAGCGCGAGCTGCTCGAGGAGACCGGGCACGAGGCCGCACGGTGGGTGCCGCTCGGCCGGCTGAACGCGCTCAACGGGGTCTGCGAGGCGCCCGAGCACTTCTTCCTCGCCCGGGACCTGAGGCTCGTGAGCGACGACCGTGCGGCGCAAGCCGCCGAGGGCATCGGCGCCGTGCGCCGCGTCCCGGTGTCCGAGGTGCTCGACCTGGTCGGTCGAGGCGGCATCACCGACGGCGAGTCCGTCGCCGCGCTGATGCTCGCGCTCGTGCACCTCGGGCGGGTGCGCTGACGGGTGCGGACGTCATGAACCCGAGCGGTGCGAGCCGGAAATTGTCATGACGTCATGGGGCGTGGTCGCGGGACCGACCGTCGGCCATGACGTTGCACGGCGCGATCCCTGGTCACCCGCCTAGAGCAGCCCGATCGACCGCGCGTGCCGGCGTACGGCGTCGGAGTCGGCGGCCAGCACGAACGGCACGTCGTGGTCCCAGGCGTCCGAGACCTTCTCCACCCGGCCGTCGCCGGGGTCGAGCCGGACCTCGCGGATGTAGACGGCGAGGACGCGGCCGGGGTGCTCGCGGACGATGTCGGCGTAGACCTGCGGGTCCTTCTCGCCGGAGTCGCCGAGGAGCACGAACGGCAGGTCCGGGTGCAGGTCGAGGACCTCCCGGATCCGCTCGTGCTTCTGCTCGCGGCCCTCACGGGTGCCGAGCAGGTCGCGCAGCAGCACCGGCCCGAGCGGTAGGCCGCGGTGCTTCAGGAAGCCGACGAGGAACGAGTGCAGGTTCCACGGGCTCGAGGAGACGTAGAAGACGGGGTTCACCCCGGCCGCGAGGTCCTGGTAGAGCTCGACGACGCCGGGGAACGGCATCCGGGTGAGCGCAGAGCCGGTGAAGGTCTGCACGAGCATCTGCCGCACCCGCTGCACGCCGGTCACCAGGACGGTGTCGTCGACGTCGGACACCAGGCCGAAGCGGGCTGACGCGTCGGGCACCCGCACCTGCAGCGTCGCGCTCCGCGGCGGGTCGATGCCGCGGTACGCCTCGACGAGCTCGACCCGGCCCTCGGTCCACGGGCTGGTGAGCGCCGCGCGGTCGGTGGGCAGGCGGAGGAGGAAGTAGCCCTCGCGGTCGGTCGTCACCTCGACGCTGGTGCCCGCGACGGTGACCCGCAGCGGGACGCCGGGCAGCTCGTTGGTGAGGAAGTTGCCGAGCGTGCGGCGGGTCGCGGCCCGCGCACCCTCGTCCTCCTCGGCCTCGGACTCCAGCGGGTTGTCGAGCACCCGGCCGCGCACCACCGTGCCCTCGGGACCGCCGTGCGCGAGGTAGGTCTCGATCCGGAAGTGCTTCGGCGTGCGGTTGCGACGGCTGGGCCGGCCCTCCCACGCCCGCTCGGCGGCGACGACGATGCGCTGGAGGTCCACGGGGTCACCGTATGCCGTGGCGGGACCTCACCAGCGCCCGTGCACCTGCTCGCGGATCCGCCGGTCGTAGAGCTCCCGCACGCCGTCGAGGAACGACGCCGGCAGCGCGTCGACCAGCCCGGCGGCGGCGTTGGCCGCTGCCTGGTCGGTGTTGCGGGCGCCGGGGATGACGGTGGAGACGCCCGGCTGCTGCCAGATCCAGGCGATCGCGGCCTGCGCCGGCGTGACGTCGAGGCCCGAGTCGGCCACCAGCGCCGAGAACTCCTGCGCCGCCTCGACCCCGGTGGCGTAGTCGACGCCGGAGAAGGTCTCGCCGACGTCGAAGGCGCTGCCGTCGCGGTTGTACGTGCGGTGGTCGTCGGCGGCAAAGGTGGTGTCGAGGTCGTACTTCCCCGACAGCAGGCCGGAGGCGAGCGGCACGCGCGCGATGATCCCGACACCTGCGGCCGCGGCGGCCGGCAGCACCTCGTCGAGAGGCTTCGTCCGGAAGGCGTTGAGGATGATCTGGACGCTGGCGAGGTGCGGGCGGGCGATCGCGCTCAGCGCCTGCGCGCAGGTCTCGACGCTGACCCCGTACGCCGCGATCACGCCCTCGTCGACGAGACGGTCGAGCACGTCGTAGGTCGCGTCGTCCTCGATCACCTCGGACGGCGGGCAGTGCAGCTGGACGAGATCGATCGTGTCGACGCCGAGGTTGCGGCGCGAGCGGTCGAGCCACTCGCGGAAGTGGGCCTCGACGTAGCTCGACGGGACCTGCTCGGCCCGCCGGCCCATCTTGGTGGCGACGGTGAAGCCGGCGTCGGCGTGGTCGGCGAGGAACTGCCCGACGACCTGCTCGCTGCGACCGTCGCCGTAGACGTCGGCGGTGTCGTAGAACGTCACGCCGGCCTCGGCGGACGCCTCGAGCACGGCGCGGGCGTCGGTCTCGCTGACCTCGCCCCAGTCGGCGCCGAGCTGCCAGGTGCCGAGTCCGACGACCGAGACCTCGCGGCCGGTCCTGCCCAGGGTGCGGTGCTCCATGCGTGCCATGGGGACAGTCCTACCTCCCGCGACAAGTGAGCGTTGCCCCGGTCGCCCGGTCCGAGCAGAATCAGGGACGTGGACCGACGGGTGGCGGGAGACGGATTCTCGGCGTCGCACGCGTCCGTGGTCGGGCACTACACCTACCTCCCGGCCTCCGACTCGTGGACGTGGTCGGACGAGGTGTTCCGGATCCACGGGTTCGAGCCGCACGAGGTGGTGCCCACCAGCGCACTGGTGCTGCGACACATCCACGCGGACGACCGGGCGGCCGCCAAGGAGTCGCGCGCCGCCGCGCTCGAGCGCCACCAGCCGTTCTCCCTGCTCCACCGCATCATCACCGCGCAGGGGCAGGAACGCGTCGTGATGTCGGCG
The DNA here is from genome assembly GCF_018275325.1 of Nocardioides palaemonis. Classification (NCBI taxonomy): domain Bacteria; kingdom Bacillati; phylum Actinomycetota; class Actinomycetes; order Propionibacteriales; family Nocardioidaceae; genus Nocardioides; species Nocardioides palaemonis. Next base: position 642,703 of record NZ_JAGVQR010000004.1, read on the forward strand.
GGTCACGTCGAGCGCGGCCCCGACGGAGGACCGGTGGTGTCGGGCCACCTGATCGACCTCACCGACGTCCGCCGCTCCGCCGTCGACGACGAGCTCGACGACGCGGTCGTCGACTTCGTGGTCCACCGCGCCGTCATCGAGCAGGCCAAGGGCGTGCTGACCCAGCTCTACAGCGTGGACACCGACACCGCGTTCGCGATCCTGCGGGTCTTCTCGATGCACACCCACACCCGGATCCGCGAGGTGGCCGACCACCTCGTCGCGGCCGCGAGCGTCGACGACACTCCCACCAAGGGCCTGGCGCCGCCCGCGCACGACATGCTCGAGCGGCTGTTCCCCGGCAGGGGCACTGCTCAGGCCTGACCCGGCTTGACCGCCAGCACCGGGCACGTCGCCTCCAGGAGGATCCGCTGCGCGGTGCTGCCAAACACGAGCTTGCCGACCGGGGTGCGCTCGCGCAGGCCGAGCACGACCAGCCGGGCATCGAGGCGCTGGGCGACCTGGACGACGGCGTCCGCCGGGTCGCCGAGGTCGGCGCGCTCGACCGTGAGCCGGTCACCCCCGGCCGGCCAGCGCCGGGCGAGCTCGTCGGAGTCAGGCACCGCTGCCCCGCGCACGGCCGGGACCAGCACGACCGGCTCGGACTCGCGAGCGGACTCGACGAGCGCGGCGGCGACCGCGGCGTGGCCGGGCGGGGTGTCGGCGTAGGCGACGACGATGCTCACTGGAGGACTCCCATCGGCAGGTCCACGGGCAGCAGGGACGGCAGCGCGAGCAGCACGACCCCGAGGACGAGGGTGTAGACGATCGCGGTCCGGGTGCGGGCCCGCGCCGCGTAGAGCAGGAAGGCCGGGACGAAGACCAGCGTGGCGGCGAGGTAGCCGCCCAGCATCACCAGCACGAGGAACGTCGCCATCGCGGCGAAGGTGCGTCCGGCGATCACCAGGTCGCGCTGACGGGTCAGCGCCTTGGTGTCGACGACCGTCGCAGGTCGGGTCAGCACGGCGGTGCCTCCCCCACCGAGCGGCTCGTCGGCGACCGGCTCGGCCGGAGCATCCGCCGGGCGGCCTCGTCGGGTCCGCAGCTCCTGCCACGAGAGCACGAGCGCGAGGACCAGGCCGCCGCCGGCGACCAGCCGCGGCATCAGCGCTGCCTCCTCGGAGAACGAGCCGCTCAGCCACAGCGCACCGGCGAAGACCAGCGCAGCGATCGCCGCGAGCGCCGCCGACCAAGTCGTACCGGCCATCGAGCCCTCGAGGTCGTCGAGGCCGTGGTCGTCGTCGGCCTCGTGCTCGTCACGGTGGCCGTCGTCGGCCTGCCCGGCGGTGCCGCGCAGCCGCTTGACCAGCGACCAGAGGACCGGCACGACCAGCACCGCGGCGAAGACCAGCACGCCCGGGCGGGCCATCCAGCTCACCCCGTCGTAGAGGTTGGCGGTGAGGTAGTAGTAGCGCTCCATCGGGATGGCGAGCACGAAGCCGATCAGGAACGGCGCGCGCGGCATGCCCGTCGCCTTGAGGAAGAAGCCGACGACGCCCAGCAGCACCATCACCCACAGGTCGCCGATCTGGCCGCCCTCCTGGAACGCGCCGAGCAGCATGATCACGAGCAGGCCGGGGCCGAGGACCGCGAACGGCACCTTGGTGAGCTTGGCCAGCGAGCCGGTGGCGAGGAAGCAGAGGAACGCACCGGCGACCGAGGCGATCGCGAACGCCCAGACGATGAGGTACATCAGGTCGAGGTGCTCGGTGACGATCGCGGGCCCCGGCTGGATGCCGTAGGTCAGCAGCATCCCGAGCAGCATCGCGGACGGCACGCCGCCGGGGATGCCGAAGAGGAACGTGGGGATCAGGTCGCCGGCCTCGACGGAGTTGTTGGCGCTCTCCGGGCCGACGATGCCGCGCGGGTCGCCCTTGCCGAACTTCCGCTTGTCCTTCGCGGTCGCCACCGCCTGGCCGTACGCCAGCCAGGTGCCGGCGGTCGCGCCGACGCCCGGGAGCACGCCGGCCCAGATGCCGATGAGCGCACCGCGGATCACGTGGGTCCAGTGGGTCAGCCACTCGCGGATGCCCGAGCCCCAGCCGCCGGTGAGCTCGACCGGCTGCTCGGTGATCGTGCGCTGCCCGACGCGGCTGGCGATCTCGGCGAGGCCGAAGATGCCGAGCGCCACCGCGACCAGCGAGACCCCGTCGCTGAGGAACAGCGAGCCGAAGGAGAACCGCTCCTCGGCCGTCGTCGGCGAGGTGCCGACCAGGCCCAGCAGCAGCCCGAGGAAACCGGCGGTCAGGCCCTTGACCACGTTGCCGCGCGACAGCACGGCGGCGAGCGAGACACCGAGGATGGTCAGCATGAACAGCTCGGGGCTGCCGAACGACAGCACCATCGGCCGCGCCAGCGGGATCGCGAGCGTCAGGCCGACCGCGCCGATGAGGCCGCCGGCCATGGAGGAGAGGAAGGCCAGCGACAGGGCGCGCTTGGCCTGTCCCTGCCGGGCCATCGAGTAGCCGTCGAGCATCGTCACGCTCGCCGACGCGGAGCCGGGCGCGCCGAGCAGGACCGCCGCGACGGTGTCGGAGGTGTGCACCACGGCGAGGGCGCCGATCAGCATCGCGAGCGCGGGCTCGGGGTCCATGCCGAACGTGACCGGCAGCAGGATCGCCACGGCGCCGGTCCCGCCGAGGCCGGGGATCAGGCCGATCACCAGGCCGGCGAGCACGCCGACGGCGAGCATGAGGAGGAGCGAGGGGTCGGCCAGGGAGGCCAGGGCGGAGAAGGCAGCGTCAGTCATCGGGGGCCTCAGTCGATCGTGATGTCGTAGTCGGAGGCGAGCAGGTCGAGGACGTCCTCGCGGACGTCGTCGTCGACGCGGTAGGCGTCGCCGATCCGCTCGGCGAGGTCGGTGGAGGCGTCGATCGGGTAACCCCCGAGCACCTCGGCGGCCGACGTCTGGAACGCCGGGTCGGCGCCCATCTCCTCGGCGGTCGAGCGCAGCAGCTCGAGCGCCTCGTCGGGAGTGTCCTCAGGGACCCAGAGGGCCTTCTGGTACGTGTAGGTCAGCGCGAGGATCGCGGTGTAGGTCGCGAGCGCGTCGGCGTCGGGCCGGATGCCGTTGAGCTCCTCGTAGACCTCGACCACGGTCGGGACGTCCGGGAAGTTCGGGTCGCGGACCACCGCGTTGTCCTCGTCGACCTGGCCGAGCGAGAAGAGCGGCACGGCCGTGCCGTCGTCCACCAGCGGCTGCACGGCCGGTCCGTAGGACGACGTGGTCTGGTAGTCGATGTCGACCTCGCCGCGCTGGAGCGCGAGGTTGACCGGCCCGCGGCCCTCGAAGCCGAAGGTCGCCTTCACGTCGGCGCCGAGCAGGTCGAAGGCGAGGAGCGTGGTGAGGTCCAGGCTGGTGGCGGCGATCCCGCCGAACACGAGCGGCTTGTCCCGGTCGACGAGGTCCTTCACCCCGCGCACCCCGGCGCCCGTGCGGGCGTAGACGACCGCGCCGGTGCCGTTGGCCAGGATCGGCCTGAGGTCGGAGAAGTCGTAGCGCACCGACGGCATGCCGAGCAGGTACGGCACGACGGTCGAGGCCGTGCTCACCAGCACCTCGGTGCCGTCGGCGCGCGCCGAGGACATGAAGTGGTTGGTGCCGAGGATGCCCTCGCCACCGTCGTCGTTCACCGGCGCCAGGCCGGGCGAGCCCGGGACCTCGTGGGTCAGCTCGGTCGCGACGAAGCGCGCCCAGGTGTCGGTGCCTCCGCCCTCGGCGAGCGGGATCATCATCTCGACGGTCTCGCCGGCGTAGTCGCCGTCGGTCGTGGAGGCAGCCGGGTTGAGCAGGCCGCCGCCGACCAGCGAGACGCCGACCGCGAGCGCCGTGAAGCCGGCGACGACGGACGCGGCGACCCGCGGGCTCGGTGCCGGACGGTCCGGCTCGGGGACGTGCTGGGTCATGAGTTCCTCCAGGTGAAGCGAGCCTCGTGGGGGGCGGGTGTGTCAAGGGGGCGCGGGCCGCTCATGCGGACACCGACGGCAGCAGGGGCGGGTCGGGCAGTAGCACCGAGCCGGACGCGAGGCGGCGGTAGGTCCGCACCACGCCGACGACCGGCGAGCCGTCGTGCTGCTCCACGAAGGTGCGGACACACCCGGCGGGGGTGTCGAGGCGCAGGCCCTCGTCGGGGCGATCGGGCGCCACGACCTCGTGGACGACGGTCCCGGCGCTGCCGGCCGCGAGGGTGAGGGCGACGGAGCCGGTGACCGGCACGGCCGGGTGGAAGCGGCCCATCGACAGCATCCGCACGGTGAGGTCGGTCTCCGGCCCCTCCGCCTCCGTGGGCGCGGACACCACGGCGAGCTTCGGCACGGCACGCTCGACGGCCTCCTCCGAGTCGGCCAGCCCCATCAGCACGCCCGCCTCACGGCGTACGGCGTCGAGGTGCTCGAGCAGCCCGGGCACCACGTCGAGGTCGGCGATCTCCTCGTCGCCACGGAGGCCGACGTCGGCGGCCCGGACCGCGACGACCGGCGCGCCCGCGTCGACGAGGGTGACGCTCACGCCACCGACCGCGTCGGACAGGCGGTCGCGCTCCCTCCCGGTCGGGAAGAGGCGGCCGGTGCTGCGACCGGCCGGGTCGAGGAAGCCCATCCGCACCGGTGCTCCCGGGAACGGGACTCCGGGGATGTGCTCGGTGGCGCCCTCCTCGAGCCGGCCGCGCGGGGTCGGCACCGACTGGAGGATCACCTGGCCGGTGTTGGTGTTGCGCACCCGGACCGAGGTCTCGGGCGCGGTCGTCGCCACCCAGCCCTCGCGGATCGCGAACGGCGCGACCACGGCCGAGCAGTTGCCGCAGTTGCTGCCCCAGTCGACCTTCGCCTCGTCGATGCCGACCTGGGCGAACGTGTAGTCCACGTCGACCTCGGGGTCGTCCGACGGAGCGAGGATGACGGCCTTGCTGGTGGTGGAGGTGCCGCCGCCCACGCCGTCCACCTGGCGGTGGTCGGGGCTCCCGTAGAGCCGCAGCAGCACCTCGTCGACGGACAGGTCCGGGACCCGCAGGTCGTCGCGGCGGAACACCCAGCACTTGCTGGTCCCCCCGCGCATCCACGTCGCCTCGATCTCGCGCATCCGGCCTCCCGGTCTCGTCGTCCGGCGGCTCCGGACCACGACAGGTTGCGCGCGCAATGACGTGTAGCACAATCACGATCTGGCACACGTTCCTGTAGCAACGCTTCATGGTCGGTGGCGCTCGTCACTCACTCTCGTGCCGACCGGGGCCCTGTACGCGCACTGGACGGACCTTCATGGTCTTGTAGCAGCCCTTCAGGCAGACTGCTGCCGTGCTCGACGTCAAACGACTCCAGGTGCTCCTCGCGATCGTCGAGGAGGGCTCCGTGACCGCCGCGGCGACCGCGCTCGGCTACACGCCGTCCGCGGTCTCGCAGCAGCTGCTGCGCCTCGAGCGCGAGGCCGGGCAGCCGCTGCTCGACCGGCACGCCCGCGGCATGACCCCCACGGACGCCGGACTCGTCCTCGCCACCCACGCGCGCAAGGTGCTGCGCCAGCTGATGGCCGCCGAGGCAGACCTGCAGGACATCGCCGGCGTGCGGCGGGGCAGCGTCACGCTCGGCACCTTCCCCACGGTCGGCAGCTCGTTCCTGCCGCTGGCGGTCCGCCGCTACCGCGAGCTCTACCCCAACATCGCGCTGACCATCAGCAGCGGGCGCGAGGACCACCTCGTGCGGATGCTCGAGGAGGGACGGGTCGCGATGTCGTTCCTCTGGGACTACGCGTGGGCGCGGGTCGACGACGACGAGCTGGTGCTCACCGAGCTCTTCACCGACCCGACCGTGCTGCTGGTCGGAGCGACCCACCGCCTGGCCCGGCGCCGCACGGTCCAGCTGGCCGACCTCGGCGACGAGCCGTGGATCATCCGCGCCGGCGGCCACCCCGTCGTCGAGGTGCTGGAGCGCAGCGCCGTGGCGGCGGGCTTCACCCCGACGATCGCGTTCCAGGCCAACGACTACCAGGAGGCGCAGGCGATGGTCAGCGTCGGCCTCGGCATCGCGCTGGCGCCGCGGACCGCGACGGTCAACCAGCACCCCGACGTCCGCGTGGTCTCGCTCGGGTCCAGCGCCCCGTCGCGGCGGGTGCTCGTCGCCCACCGCTCCGGGCGGGTGCGCAGCGCCGCCGAGCTCGCGCTCCACGACGTGCTGGTCGAGACCGCGGCGACCTACGCCTGAGGCGGAGACGCCACAGGGGCCACGCCGGATGGCGAGGCCCCTGTGGCGGGAGGGCAGGTGGGGTCAGCCCGCCGCCCGCTTGATCCGCAGGGTGGTCCGGAACAGGACCTCGCCCTTGCGGTCGAGGACCCGCAGGACCTTGCGGCCCGAGAGGTTCTCCGGCACCACCTTCCGCGCCACGAACCGGCCGTCGACCACCTTCACCACGGCCAGCTTCCGGCCGCCGAGCGTGATCCGGACCTTGGCGGCGGCCACGTCACGACCGCGGACCTTCAGCACCTTCCCGGCACGCACGGTCCGCTTGACCCGGACCGTCGGCTCCACCGCCGGCGGCGTGGGCGTCGGGGTGGCGGTCGGGCTGGGCGTCGGGGTGGGCGTGGGGCTCGAGGTCGGCGGGACGGTCGGCTCGTCCTCGCCGGTGTACTCGACGTCCACGAACGGCACGATCTTCGCCTGCTGCGGGCCGAAGGCGAAGTAGTCCACCTTCAGGTTCCACCAGTTCCGGTAGTGGGGCGTCACCGTGCCGATGCCGCGGCTGAGCTGCAGGTTCGACAAAGACGAGGCGTAGTCGATGACGATCTCGTTCTCACCGTCGACCAGGAGGCCACTGATGTCGGCGACGGGGTCGGTCCAGCTGACGCCGCCGGTGTAGAGGTCGTCGCCGACCAGAGGGACCTGGGTGCCGGTGCCGTCGTCGATCGTGGGCTTGCCCACGCCTCCCACGTCACGCCTCACCTTGGTGGGGTTGGTCGACACGTGACCACCGACCTTGTGACCGTTGACCCAGACCTCCATGCTCTCGACGAAGCCGTCACCGAGGTCGACGTAGGCCCCGGATGCAGCGTCCGCGTCCCAGTCGAACGTGGCCTCGTAGTGCCCCGTCCCCGAGACGTTCCTGCCGACCTCCGGGATCTGGTCCCAGGTCTTGAGCGTGTCGAGGCTGACGTCGATCGGCGTGGTGACGGTCGACGTCTTCTTGTTGGTGGTGGTCACCCCGTCGACCGACTCGGTGCGGACGAGGTTGCCCGCCACGGGGTTGGGAGTCCACTTCTGGACCGTGAGGTCCCAGTCCCTGATGTCGTAGGGCTGCGGCACCTCGACCTGCTCGGAGACGTCCTCACCGTTGCTGAGCGCGGCGGTCACCCTCCCACTGCGGGTCGTGCGGACGGCCACGCCGTCCTGGGTCGCGAACGCGGAGTCGGCGTTGGTCGAGACCACGTGGAGGCGGCTCTCGTCGGCCTTCTCGAAGGCCAGGAGCGCGATGTTGTTGTAGTCGAGCTCGATCGGGACGATCGTCTTGCCGTCCTCCCAGCGGTAGTCGGCGAGCTCGGTGACGTTGCCGGTCCACGGATCGATCGAGTACGGCACGAAGGTGCCGGGCTTGACCAGGTCGGTCGAGGCGTGCGGACCGGTGCCCGCGTTGCGCACGCTCGGCTTGAGGCTGTTGGCGTGGTACGACCCGTCGTCGAAGTTGTAGACGTAGGTGTACTGGTTGCCGGCGTCGTCCTGGCGGGTCTGCGTGAGCAGCTGCAGGTTCTCCTCGGAGAACCCGGTGTAGGGCTGGACGCCGAGCTCCTGGAGCTTCTCCATGACGTTGTCGTCGTAGCCGCCCGGCGCGTTGCTGAAGTAGTCGAAGTCGTCGTAGACCGTCGCCTGGCGCACCGTCGGCAGCGTCTTGAGCTCGTCCATGACCTTCTTCAGCGCGCCGCTCTTGCCGTCGTTGAACGGCGTGCGCGAGGCAGCGTCCTCCAGCACGACGACCTTCAGGCCCTGCTTGGCCCACGCGAGGATGCGCTTCGCGCCCTCGATGTCGAGCCAGTCCTGGTAGAGGACGATCGCCTTGTAGCCGGCCTTCTCGATCGTCTTCGTCCTCGTGTCGAAGTGGACGTCGTCGTCGAACAGGAACTTCGGGCTGAAGTAGTCGTAGGTGTAGCCGTTGTCCTGCAGCTGCGTGGAGCGGTACGAGATGCCCTGGTGGGCGAGGTTCCAGTTCATCACGCCGTTGTCGTTGCCGATGCCGGCGTTCTTGCTCATGCCGTGGATCCACTGCTGGCGCACGAACCCGACGTCGGCACGTGCCTTGCCGGTCTGCAGCAGCTGCTGCACGCGGCCGAGGTGGGCGTTGAACTCGTCGTAGTCCGCAGAGGTGGGGTTGCGCGAGCCGAGCTGGCGGAAGCCGGTGGGGTTGTGGCCCGGAAGGCGGTGTTGCCGTAGCTGAAGCCCGCGCCCCACACGTGCCAGACGATCCGCTGGAAGCCGGCCGCATACTGCGTGTAGGCGTCGGTGAGGTCGGCCTGCCGGGTGGCGGAGTAGACCGGCATCTGCGCGCCTGTCTCGGTCGACAGGACCTTGTTCTCGAGCTTGGCGCCGCCGGTCCACAGCCGGAAGAGGTCGAGCTGGTTGTACTGGTTGTAGTTCTCGGCCTCGGGGTAGTCGACATCCATGATCGGCTCAGATATCTCCAGCGGCTTGCCGTAGGAGATCTGCGCGCGGGTCTCGATGCCCACCGAGTTGAGCCACTCCTTCAGGGGCCGCAGCATCCGCTCCCGGTAGAGCTGGGTCAGCACGTCCTGGTAGTCGCTGATGATCTGCTCGCGCTTCACGTTCTGGCCTGCGATGCGGTAGTTGCCCGTGTCGTCGAGGTCGAAGTAGGCGTCGAACGAGAAGGACTGCACACCCTTGACGAGGAACAGCCACGGCGTGATGTCGTAGCCCTTGCGCTTCTTGAACTCGGCGGCCATGTCCTCGGACCAGAAGGTGAACTGCGGTGCGGTCGCGACCTTCGCCGTCCACTCACTGCTGCCGCCGGGGTGGATCTCGAGGGAGTCCATGAACAGCTGGACGTCGCCCTCGAGGATCTTGGCCCGGAGTGCCGGGTCGGCGAGGTAGTGCTCCTGCCAGAACGCCTTGAGCGCCTCGACGCCGCGCTTGTCGAAGTAGTTGGTGGTGTAGCTGGGCGTCGCGGCCGGGCTCGAGGCCTGGTACGTGCCCTGGGTCCACATGGCGAAGACCCGATAGGTGCCGTCGGACGGGGCCGTCCAGCTCTTGTTCTGCTCCCAAGAGGTGGCTCCCTGGGTCACCTGGGTGGACAGGTCGACGAAGCTGCTGGGGTCGAGGGTGTCGCCCTCGACGACCCGGTAGGCGTAGGCGGTGACGAACTTCGCGGCCGCCTTCTGCACGCCGACCGGAGGCGTCGGCAGGACTGAGATGCTCTCAGCCGGCGCCACGGTGGAGGTGCCGAGGGTGAGGTTCTGCATCGCGGCCTGGCTGTCGGGGTCGAGACCGGGCACGTTCGACGTCGCCCAGTTCGTGCCGGACGTCAGGTAGACCCCCATGCCGAGATCGAGGAGCTTGTTCATCATGAGGTCCCACTTGTGGGCCCACATCGGACTGCCGTAGCCGTAGGTCGCGTCGGGAGCGACGTTGTCGCCCTGCATCGCGAGCTCGACGCCGCGGTAGCCGCCGTCGTAGAGGTTCTGGATCTCCTCGAGGAGGGTCTCGTCGGTGTGGGACGCCTCCCCCAGCCACCACCGCACGTCGGTGCTGTAGACGCGGTCGGGGTCGACGTACTTCTTCTCGAGCTGCTGGGCGAATTCAGAGGTCTTCTTGACGGCGGGCGACTTCAGGACCGGCGTCGCGACGACCGCTCCGGCAGCCGGTTCGGCCGAGGAGGGGCCCGCTGCGGCGCCGAGCAGGGTGGTCGACGCGCCGACGGCGAGGGCGACGGCGGCGGCGAGCGCCGGGCGCCGGCCTCGCGACGTGGGTACCGGCCCGAGGGCCGACGGTGTGGGACTCATGGTGCTCCTTGGGAGTGAGGTGGTCTTCCCGCGTGCAGGCACGCGGACGCACCGCGTCGACGCAGGGGGCTCGCGGATCCCCTGCGGCGCCGACGGGATGAAACGATCAATTCGTGTCATCGGCCGAAGGTGTTCGACAGCACTGACCCGGAGTGAGAGTGGTAACCGGCCTCAGTCGACAGGAACGAAACGTTTCAACTGCTGACAGAACCTTCACACGCTGTGGCGGGCGTCACAAGACGTGTACGGCGCACTGATGGTTCTGGCACGCCATCACCGGCAGTCATGCCGCAGAGGTCACCCGCGTGCGACAGCCTCGACGACCTCGAGGAACCATCGCACCCCTGGGTCGTTGCGCCGGACGGGGTCGCAGTGCAGCTGGTAGGGCAGCAGCGGGACCGACCACGGCGCCTCGAGGACCGCGACGCCGGCGGCGCCCGCCAGGCGCCGCGCCAGTCGTCCACCGACCAGGCCGAGCAGCTCGGTGCCGGCGACGAGGAAGGGAACGGCCGCGAAGGTCTGGGCCGTCACCCGCACGTCCATCGTGACGCCGAGGTTCGACAGCAACCGCTGACCGGGGACGAACCCGTGGAAGGACGTGGCGACGAAGCCTCGTCCGGCGAGGTCGTCCACGGTCCAGCCACGCGCGTCCTCGGCCATCGAGGGGTCGCAGACGAGTGTCCACCGCTCGGTGAGCAGGTGTCCGGTGGAAGGGAGGTGGTCGTCCTGCCCGGCGGGCAGGAGCATCGCGTCGACCGAGCCGAGCTGGTCGTGGACGGGAGGACCGGCCAGGTCGACGATCTCGAGGGAGGCCAGCGGTGCACCTGCGAGCAGCGCCTGCACCAGGTCGCCGCCACGGGTCACCACGAAGTAGTCGCTCGCCGCCAGGGTGAAACGGCGTCGCGTCTGCGCAGGGTCGAAGTCGTCCCGCTGGGTGAGGACGTCGCCGAGGCGTCGCACCAGCTCCTCGACCTCGGGGAGGAGCGTGGCGGCGAAGGGGGTGAGCACGCTGGTGCGACCTGCCCGCACGAGGAGGTCGTCGCCGAAGTGCTGGCGCAGACGCTGGAGCGACTTGCTCACCGCGGGCTGGGTGAGACCGACCCGACGTGCGGCGGCGCTGACGCTCCTCTCGACGAGCACGGCGTGCAGCGGCACGACGAGGTTGAGGTCGAGGCGACGCAGGTCGAAGACCTCTGCGGGAGACGGACCGTCCACGTCGTCAACCCACGACCACCACGCGCAGGGTCCGCGGACCGTGGACGCCCTCGACCCGGTCGAGCTCGATGTCGCTGGTGGCCGACGGGCCGCTGATCCAGGTCAGCGGTCGCGACGGGTCGAGCAGCGCTAGCGCGTCGGCGACGTCGGCGACGACCTGCGCGGCGTCGACGACGCAGACGTGGAGGTCGGGCACGAGCGTGATCGCACGACGCCCCTGGTCGTCGCGGTGGTCGAGGACGATCGTGCCGGTCTCGGCGACGCCGACCGCGGCGCGGGTGACGACCGCGTCGAGCGCGTCGAGGTCGGCAGCGGTGAGCCCGTCGTCAACAACCGATCCGGCGACCTCGATGCCCAGACCCGGCGGGACGACGGGGCGCGCCGTCCCGAGGGCCGCGGCCACGACCGCGGCCACCTCGTCGGGCGCGCAGCGGGTGACCTCGGCTCGGTAGTCCTCGACCCGCTCCGCGAACAGCGCGACCAGGTCGCCACGGTCGGGTACGCGCGGGGCCGCAGGGAGGTCGGTCACGGGCGACACGCCGTCCAGGGCGGAGCGGACACGCCGCAGGATGTCGTCGCGAGCGCTCACGTCGGGCCCTCCCCCGTGTGACCAGGCTCTGAGCGGCCGCCGTCGGTCCGCTCCCACCACTCCCGGAACGACTCCTCCGGCGGGGCGGGCAGGTCGCGGGCGCCGGTCCACGCCGCGCCAGGCCCCGGCAGGCGTCCGGCGGCGGCGCGGCCGCCGGGCAGGGACGTACGGGAGAACCGGCCGAGCAGTCGGCCCCCGAGGCCGGACGCGCGCTCGGCCAGCGCCAGGCGCTTCGCGGACGAGAAGGTCCACGCGGCCGCCTTCATGGCCACCGCCTCAGGCCAATGAGATCCACGCCGTGGGACCCGGTCGCCGCGGTGGGAGTCGACGACCGCGGCGCGCTGGTCGACCAGCACCGACGGGATGTCGATCCGGACGGGGCAGACCTCGAAGCACGCGCCGCAGAGCGAGGAGGCGTAGGGCAGGGAGGCGGTCTGCTCGTCCTCGATGCCCCTCAGCAGCGGATTGAGGATCGCGCCGATCGGGCCGGGGTAGACCGAGCCGTAGGCGTGGCCGCCCGTCCGCTCGTAGACCGGGCAGACGTTGAGGCACGCCGAGCAGCGGATGCAGCGCAGCGCCTGGCGCCCGACGTCGTCGGCGAGCGCGCGGGTGCGGCCGTTGTCGAGCAGGACGACGTGGACCTCCTGCGGCCCGTCGCCGGGCGTCACGCCCGACCAGGTCGACGTATAGGGATTCATCCGCTCGCCGGTCGACGAGCGCGGCAGCAGCCGCAGCATGGGGTCGAGGTCGGACCAGGTGGCGACGACCTTCTCGATGCCGACGACGCTGACCAGGACCGCGGGGAGCGTCAGGCACATCCGGCCGTTGCCCTCGGACTCGACGACGACGAGGGTGCCGGTGTCGGCCACCGCGAAGTTCGCGCCGCTCACGCCGACCTTGGCGCGCAGGAACTTCTCGCGCAGGTGCTCGCGGGCGGCGCCGGCGAGCACCGCGGGCTCGTCGGTCAGGTCGGCCGGGGCGGGTCGCCCGACGGCGGCCATCCGGCGCAGGAAGATCTCGCGCACCTCGGCGCGGTTGCGGTGGATCGCCGGCACGAGGATGTGGGACGGCAGGTCCTCGCCGAGCTGGACGATGAGCTCGGCCAGGTCGGTCTCCCAGGCGGCGATGCCCTCGGCCTCGAGCGCCTCGTTGAGCCCGATCTCCGCGGTCGCCATCGACTTGACCTTCACGACCTCGTCGGCGCCGTGGTCCTTCGCGACGGACGCGACGATCGCGCACGCCTCCTCGGCGTCGCGAGCCCAGTGGACGGTGGCGCCGGCCCGGACCAGCGAGGCCTCGAGGGTCTCGAGGTGGGTGGCGAGGTCGCGCAGCGCGGCCTCCTTGACCGCGGCGCCGGCGACGCGGAGCTCCTCCCAGTCCTCGACCTCGGCGACCACCTTCGCGCGCTTGTCGCGGATGGTGCGGGTGGCGTGGGCGAGGTTGCGCCGCAGCTGGGTGTCGCCGAGGGCGGCACGCGCGGCCTCGGGGAAGGCCGGCATCCCGACGAACGTGGCGCTCATGCGTCCTCCTCCGTGCTGGCCAGGACCTCGGCGAGGTGCATGACTCGTACGCCCGCGCGCTGCCGCGACAGCACGCCACCGACGTGCATCAGGCACGAGCTGTCGCCCGCGACCAGGACCTCGGCGCCGGTGTCGCGGACGTGGCGGGCCTTGTCGGCGCCCATCGCGACGGACGTGTCGGCGTTCTTGACCGCGAACGTCCCGCCGAACCCGCAGCACTCGGTCGCGTGGGGCAGGTCGACCAGCTCGATGCCGCGCACCGCCTCGAGCAGCCGGGTGGGCCGGTCGCCGACCCCGAGCATCCGCAGGCTGTGGCAGGTCGGGTGGTAGGTCACGCGATGCGGGAAGTAGGCCCCCACGTCGGTCACGCCGAGCACGTCGACGAGGAACTCGGTCAGCTCGTGGGTCCGCGGGCCGGTCTTCGCGACCGCCGCCGCCAGCGCCGGGTCACCCGAGCGCTCCGCGACGATCGAGTGCTGGTGGCGCGCTGAGCCGGCGCACGATCCCGACGGCGTGACGATCGCGTCGTAGCCGGCGAACGCGTCGACGAAGGTCCGCACGACCGGCACCGCCTCGTCGAGGTAGCCGGTGTTGACCATCGGCTGCCCGCAGCACGTCTGCGCGGCCGGGAAGTCGACGTCGACCCCGAGGCGCCGCAGCAGCCGCACGACCGCCTTCCCCACGTCGGGGAACATCGCGTCGTTGACGCAGGTGACCTGCAGGGCGATCCTCACGTCTCGCATCCTCCCACCACGCGCCGCTCGGCCGCGTCCCAGTCGAGACCGGCACGCGGGTCGTGCCGGCGTACGTCGTGGGTCTCGCGCACGAGCGCACGCATCGCGGAGAGGTCGGGGAGGTCGGCGCCGAGGGCGCGGGCCTGGACGAGCGCGTTGCCGAGGGCGGCGGCCTCGGCGGGGCCGGCGAGCACCGGGACGCCGAGGGCGTCCGCGGTGAGCTGGCAGAGCAGGTGGTTGTGCGCGCCGCCGCCGACGACGTGCACGACGTCGAGGTCCTGCCCGGCCAACCGGGCGGCGGTGCGCAGGTGGCGGCGGTAGGCCAGGGCCAGGCTGTCGAGGACGCAGCGGGTGATCTCGCCCGGGGTCTGGGGCACCGGCTCACCGGCGGCCCGCGCGAGCGCGACGACCCGCTCGGGCATCGGGTCGGTCGCGGTGCCGGGGCCGAGCAGCGAGGGGTGGTTGATGTCGATGACGGTGCGCAGCGGCGCCGCGGTGCTCGCGCCGGAGAGGAGGGACGCGAGGTCGGTGGCAGGAGTGCCTCGGTCCTTCCACGCGCGCAGGCACTCCGAGAGCACCCACAGGCCCATCACGTTCTTGAGGAAGCGGATCGTGCCGTCGACGCCGCCCTCGTTGGTGAAGTCGGCCTCGCGCGCCTCGTCGGTCAGGACGGGGGCGTCGAGCTCGAGGCCGACGAGCGACCACGTGCCGGACGAGATGTAGCCGAAGCCCGGCTCGGAGGCCGGGACGGCGACGACGGCCGACGCGGTGTCGTGCGACCCGACGGCGACCACCGGCACGTCGTCGGTGCCGAGGTCGGCGGCCACCTCCGGGCGCAGCGGGCCGACCACCGAGCCGGCGTCGCGCAGGGCGGGGAGGATCGACCACGGCAGTCCGAGGCGCCGCGCGAGGTCGCTGGACCACTCCCCCGTCGTCACGTCGAGCAGGCCGGTGGTGGAGGCGTTGGTGCGCTCGGCGCCGACCTGCCCGGTCAGCCAGTAGTCGAGCAGGTCGGGCAGCAGCAACAACGTGTGGGCCGACTCCAGGGCCGCGCTGCCACGGGCGGCGACAAGCTGGAAGACGGTGGTGAACGGCAGCTGCTGGAGGCCGTTCACGGCGTACTGCTCCCGCACGTCGACGGTCCTCGCGACGAGCTCCGGTACGTCGCGGGTCCGCGGGTCGCGGTGGCTGTGGGGGTTGCCGAGCAGCTCCCCGTCGCGGTCGAGCAGGCCGTAGTCGACCGCCCACGAGTCGACGCCGATGCCGTGGAGGTCGCCGGTCCGGGCGACCTCGGCGATCCCGGCGAGCACCTCGCGGTGGATCCCGAGGACGTCCCAGAACAGCGAACCGCCGACCGGCACTCCCCCGTTGGGGAACCGGTGCGCCTCGGTCAGCGTGAGCACCCCGGGCCCCACGCGCGCGGCCATCACCCGGCCGCTGGTCGCGCCGAGGTCGACGGCCGCGACGCGCAGGGTCGCGGTCACCGCAGGAACGCCGCGGCCACGCCGGCGTCGACGGGGATGTGCAGGCCGGTGGTGTGGCTGAGCTCGGCGGAGCAGAGCACGAAGACCGCGTTGGCGATGTTGTCCGGCAGCACCTCGCGCTTGAGGATCGTGCGCTGGGCGTAGAACTTGCCGAGGTCCTGCTCCTCCACGCCGTAGACGGCGGCGCGGTTCGCGCCCCAGCCCGACGCGAAGATGCCCGAGCCCTGGACGACGCCGTCGGGGTTGACGCCGTTGACCTTGATGCCGTGCTCGCCGAGCTCGGCGGCCAGCAGCCGCACCTGGTGGGCCTGGTCGGCCTTGGCGGCGCCGTAGGCGACGTTGTTGGGGCCGGCGAAGATCGAGTTCTTCGAGGAGATGTAGACGATGTCGCCGCCCATCCCCTGCGCGATCATCGCCCGCGCGGCGGCCTGCGCGACGAGGAACGAGCCCTTGGCCATCACGTCGTGCTGGAGGTCCCAGTCCTGCTCGGTGGTCTCGAGCAGGGAGCGCGAGAGCGAGAGGCCGGCGTTGTTGACGACGAGGTCGACGCCGCCGAAGGCGAGCACCGTCGCGTCGACGGCGGCCTGCACAGCGGCGGCGTCCGACACGTCGACCTGCACGCCGACCGCGACGTCGGTCGAGCCGCCAAGCTCATCGGAAATGGCTGCCGCAGCCGCCTGCGCCTTCTCCAGCGACAGGTCGGCGATGACGACGGCCGCGCCCTCGGCGGCGAGCCTGCGCGCCGTGGCGAGGCCGATGCCGGACGCGGCGCCGGTGACCAGCGCGACACGGGTCGCCAGCGGCTTCGGCTTCGGCATCCGCTGGAGCTTGGCCTCCTCGAGCGCCCAGTACTCGATGCGGAACTTCTCCGCCTCGTCGATCGGGGCGTACGACGACAGCCCCTCGGCCCCGCGCATCACGTTGATCGCGTTGACGTAGAACTCGCCGGCGACGCGGGCGGTCTGCTTGTCCTTGCCGAAGCTGAACATGCCGACGCCGGGCACCAGCACGATGAGGGGGTCCTTGCCGCGGATCGCCGGGCTGTCGGGGGTGGCGTGGCGGTCGTAGTAGGCCTGGTAGTCCTCGCGGTAGGACACCGCGAGCTCCTGGAGCCGGGCGATGCTGTCCTCCACGGAGGCAGAGGCCGGGAGGTCGAGGACCAGTGGCTTGACCTTGGTGCGGAGGAAGTGGTCGGGGCACGAGGTGCCGAGCGCGCCGAGTCGGGGGTGCTCGGCGTGGGCGAGGAAGTCGAGGACCTCGTCGGTGTCGGTGAAGTGGCCGACCATCGGCCGGTCCGCCGACGCGATACCGCGGACCGTCGGCGCGAGGGCCGCGGCCTTCGCCCGGCGCTCGTCCTCCGGCAGGGCGGCGTAGCCCTCGAGCGCGGGGCCGAACGGCTCGGCCTTCGAGTGCTCGGCGATGTAGGAGGCGGCGGCCTCGATGATCCAGAGGCTGTTGGCCTCGGCCTCCTCGCTCGTGTCGCCCCACGCGGTGATGCCGTGGCCACCGAGGATGCAGCCGCGCGCCTGCGGGTTCTTCTCCTTGATCTCGGCGATGTCGAGGCCGAGCTGGAAGCCGGGACGGCGCCACGGCACCCACACGACCTGGTCGCCGAAGATCGTGGTGGTGAGCTCCTGGCCGTCGGCGGACGTCGCGATCGCGATGCCGGAGTCGGGGTGCAGGTGGTCGACGTGGGCGGCGTCGACGAGCCCGTGCATCGCGGTGTCGATCGACGGCGCGGCGCCGCCCTTGCCGTGCAGGCAGTAGTCGAACGCCGCGACCATCTCGTCCTCGCGCTCGAGCCCGGGGTAGACGTCGACGAGCGCCCGCATCCGGTCCAGGCGGAGCACGGCCAGGCCCGACGGGGTCAGGGTGCCGAGGTCGCCGCCGGAACCCTTCACCCAGACCAGCTCGACGTCCTCGCCGGTGACCGGGTCGGTCTCGGTGCCCTTGGCGGAGGTGTTGCCGCCGGCGTAGTTGGTGTTGCGGGGGTCGGCGCCCAGCCGGTTCGAGCGCTCGACGAGCGCGGCGACGGTGGGGTTGAGGTCGTTCACGGTGCAGTTCCTTCGGGTCGGGACGGAGGTCGTCAGTTCCAGCTCAGCTGCGAGCCACCGACGCGGTCGGCCTCGATCTGCTGCTGGTGGCCGGAGTCGAGGTAGGCGCGCATCGGGTCGCCCGGCAGGCCGCGCTCCTCGCGCCACGCGGCGAGGTCGGCGCGCACGTCGGTGTAGAAGGCGTCCATGAAGACCTGGTTGGCCAGCAGCACGTCGCCGGACTCGCGGGCGGCGTCGAGCGCCTCGGTGTCGAGCAGCAGCGCGCGGGCGGTCATCTCCTGCACGTTGAGCACCGAGCGGATCTGGCCGGGGATCTTGGCCTCGATGTTGTGGCACTGGTCGAGCATCAGCGCGACGTTGTTGGGCGTGCCGTCGGCCTGGTTGCCGAAGCCGCCGCCGCGGACCACCTCGACCATGATCCGGAAGAGCTGGAACGGGTCGGCCGCGCCGACGATCAGGTCGTCGTCGGCGTAGAAGCGGCTGTTGAAGTCGAAGGAGCCGAGCTTCCCGAGCCGCAGGAGCTGGGCGACGATGAACTCGATGTTGGTGCCCGGCGCGTGGTGGCCGGTGTCGAGGCACACCATCGCGCGTTCGCCGAGGGCGGCCACGTGGGCGTACGACGTGCCCCAGTCCGGGACGTCGGTGTGGTAGAACGCCGGCTCGAAGAACTTGTACTCCAGCACCAGCCGCTGGTCCTCGGAGAGCTGGTCGTAGATGGTGCGCAGGCCCTCGGCCAGCCGGTCCTGGCGGGCGCGCATGTCGCCCTGGCCGGGGTAGTTCGTGCCCTCGGCGAGCCAGATCTTGAGGTCGCGCGAGCCGGTCCGGTTCATCACCTCGATGCACTCGAGGTGGTGGTCGACCGCCTTCTGCCGGATGCGGGCGTCGGTGTGGGTGAGCGCGCCGAGCTTGTAGTCGTCGTCCTGGAAGGTGTTGGAGTTGATCGTGCCGAGCGCGACGCCCTGCTCCTTGGCGTACGCCGCGAGCGCGGCGTAGTCGTCGACGGCGTCCCACGGGATGTGCAGCGCCACCGTCGGGGCGAGGCCGGTGAAGGCGTGGACCGTCGCGGCGTCGGCGATCTTCTCCTCGACGGTGCGCGGGGTGCCGGGCGAGCCGAACACCTTGAAGCGGGTGCCGGAGTTGCCGTAGGCCCAGGACGGGACCTCGATGGCGAGCTCGCCGAGCCGGTCGCTGATCTGGGAGAAGGAAGTCATCACTGGTCCGTCGCTGGTGTCGTGGTGGTGTGGGCGGCGAGCTGGTCCTCGAGGTGGAAGACCTCGGCCAGCTGCAGGAAGCCCTGGTCGGGCAGCAGGTCGAGCTCCTCGAAGAACTCGCCCATCTCGGCCTGCCACCGGGCGTTGACGTCGGTGGCGGCCATGCCGGCCTGGGCCGCGGCGAGGTCTGGGGTCTCGAGGTAGCCCACGAGCAGGCCGTCGTCGCGGAGGAAGAGGGAGTAGTTGTGCCAACCCGTGTCGTGCAGCGCCCGGAGCATGTCGGGCCACACGGCCGCGTGACGCTCGGCGTACTCCTCCATGCGGTCGGGCTTGACCTGGAGGGTGAAGCAGACGCGGTGCATCGTGCCTGGCCTCTCTGGTTGCCGTTGGTCGAGGAGGGCCCTCCGGGGCCCGTCACGAGACCCGGTCAGGGGTCTCGTGACGGGACTTCGTCCCTCCTCGACCAACGAGGTGGTGGTGCGGGGCGAGCTCGACGATCAGAAGTCGAAGTCGGCGATGTTGGACTCGTCGAAGGTGAAGGGCTCGCCGAGCAGGACGGTGCCGTCGGCGCCGACCTCGAAGGTGCCGAGGTCGCCGGCCTCGAAGGAGTCGCCCTCCTCGCCCGAGATGTCGCCGTTGACCAGCGCGGCCGCGGCGTAGGTGGCGAGGTAGCCCAGGTCGCCCGGGTTCCACAGCGCGAACGCCGTCACGGTGCCGTTGTCGACGTACTCGCGCATCTGGTTGGGGGTGCCGAGGCCGGTGAGGGCGACCTTGCCCTTGTACTGGCTGTCGGACAGGTAGCGCGCCGCGGCGGCGATGCCGACCGTGGTGGGCGAGATGATGCCCTTGAGGTCGGGGTGGTTCTGCAGCAACGCCTCGGTCTGGTCGAAGGACTTCTGGTCCTCGTCGTCGCCGTAGACCGTGTCGACGAGTTCGATGTCGGCGTAGTCGGGGTTGTCCGCGAGCTCGGACTCCATCATGTCGATCCACGCGTTCTGGTTGGTCGCGTTGGCCGAGGCCGACAGGATCGCGATCTCGCCCTTGCCGCCGATCTGCTCCGAGATCAGCTCGAGCTGCTTGGCGGCGATGCCCTCGGCGGTGGCCTGGTTGATGAACAGGTCGCGGCAGTCGGGGTTGGTGTCGGCGTCGAAGGTCACGACCTTCACGTCGGCGCTGCGGGCCTCGTCGATCGCGTCGCACAGCGCGTCCGGGTCGTTGGCCGAGAGGATCAGCGCGTTCTTGCCCTGCTGGGCGACGGTGTTGATGTAGGACACCTGGGCGTCGGGGCTGGCGGTGTCGGGCCCGACCTCCTCGAAGTCGGCCTCGAGCTCGTCGGCGGCCTTCTCGGCACCGTCGGTGCTGGTGTCGAAGTACGCGTTGCCGAGGTTCTTCGGCAGCATGGTGATGCTCAGGTCACCGCCACCGCTGCCGCCGGCCGAGCCGCCGTCGCCGCCGTCGTCACCACCGCAGGCGGTGAAGGCGAACGATGCGGTGAGCAGCAGCGCGGCGATGGCAGCAGGCCGCCTCTTCTGGAACTTCATCTGTGTCTACCTCTCGGATGTCTCAGACGCCGGCGGTCGCCGGGTCCTTGCTGGGTGCCTTGCGGGGCAGCCGCGAGCCGGCCCACCCAAGGACGCTGGGGAGGATCACCGAGGCCACCAGGAGGAGGCCGACGATGATGTTGGTGACGTTGACCGTCACCGACTCCAGGCGGAGCGCGCTGGAGATGACGCCGATCAGCACGACCCCGGCGAGCACGCCGTGGAGCCGGCCGCGGCCGCCGAAGATCGAGACGCCGCCGAGCAGCACCGCCGCGATCACCTGCAGCTCGTAGCCCGTGGCGTTGTCACCGCGCGCCGAGCCGTAGCGGAGCGTGAAGTAGATGCCCGCGAGCGCCGAGACGACGCCGGAGAGCAGGAACAGCACCAGCTTGGTGCGGGCGACGTCGACGCCGGTGAAGCGCGCCGCCTCGTCGTTGAGACCGATCTCGTAGACGCCGCGGCCGAAGGTCGAGAAGTGCAGCAGCACCGTGAACGCCACCGCCAGGACCGCGAACGGGATCATCACCAGCGGGATCCGGGTCTCGCCGATCGTGTCGGTGGCGAGGTCGGCCCACCTCTCGGTGAAGTCGGTGATCGCGGTGGTGCCGAGCAGGCCGACGGCGATCCCGCGGAACAGCGCGAGCGTGCCGATGGTGACCGCCAGCGACGGCAGCCCGACGTAGGCGATCAGGAAGCCGTTGAGCGCCCCGCACGCCAGGCCGGCGAGCAGCGCCAGCAGCGCCGCGGTCGGGACCGAGAAGCCCGCGTCGTGGAGCACGCCGAGCAGCACGCTGCTCAGGCCCATGATGCTCGCGACCGACAGGTCGATCTCGCCGGTGATGATGATCAGCGTCATCGGCAGCGCGATGAGCAGGATCGGGGCGATGTCCTGGAGGAGGAACTTCAGCGTCAGGGGGCCGTCGAAGTTGGGCACGTTGGCGAGCGAGTAGAGGACCACCGCGGCGGTCAGGGCGATCACGGCCGTCTCGCGGGTCAGCAGCCAGCGCCGCCACAGCGGCGCCGAGTAGTCGGCGTAGGTCCGGGTGCTCGTCGTGGCACTCATGCGTGGTCCCTCGATTCTGCGAGCTTGCGGGCCTGCCGACGGGACAGGACGCGGTCGAGCACGATCGCGCCGAGGATCAGCACGCCGACCACGGCGCGCTGCCAGAAGTCCTCGATGCCGAGGCTGGGCAGGGCCCGGTTGATGGTGATGAGCAGGAAGGCGCCGATGGCAGCGCCCCAGACCGTGCCGCTGCCACCGAAGATCGCGATGCCACCGATGACCGCGGCGGCCACGGCCTGCAGCTCGATGCCGGAGCCGACGCTCGAGCTGACCGTGCCGTAGCGCGCGGTGTAGAGGACCCCGGCCAGCCCGGCCAGCGCGCCGCTGAGGACGAACGCGGCGAGCAGGCGACGGCGTACGGGCAGGCCGTAGAGGACGGCCGCGTCCGGGTCGGAGCCGATCGCGTAGAGCTCGCGCCCGCCGCGCGCGGTGTGGAGGTAGTAGCCCACCGCGGCGAGCACGACGACGGCGATGAGGGTCAGCACCGGGATGGTGAGGACGGTCTTCGTGCCGAGGGCGAGGAAGTCGCGCGGGAGGTCGCCGGCGTTGATCCGGTCGCTGCCGGCCCAGGTGAGCATGATCCCGCGGTAGATGTAGAGGGTGCCGAGGGTGATCACCAGCGCCGGCACCTTGCCGTAGGCCACGAGCAGGCCGTTGACCAGCCCGAGCGCGGCGCCGAGGGCGAGGCACGCCAGGACCACGACGACGATCGGGAGGTTCGGCTGGTCGACGAAGAGCCGGCCCGTCAGGTACGCCGTGAGCGCCATCGTCGAGCCGACCGACAGGTCGACGTTGCGGGTGATGATCACGACCGCCTGGCCGACCGCCAGGAGCAGCAGGATCGACGGGTTGAGCAGGAAGTTGCGCCAGCCGTCGGAGCTGAAGAGGAAGCCGTTGTTCTTGGTGGTGGCCAGCACGACGACGGCGACCAGCACGAGGAAGATCGACAGCTCGCGCGAGCGCAGGACGGTGGTCAGCGCGCGGCGTCCGGGCGAGAGCCGGCTGGGCTCGACCAGGAGCGCCTCGCCCGTGGAGACCTGGGCGTCCGTGGTGTCGGTGGGGGTGCTCATGAGGCGTCCTCGAGGTGGTGGGTGGCCGCGTGCATCACGGCCTCGGGGGTGGCCTCGGCTCGGTCGAGCTCGGCGGTGATCCGGCCCTCGCAGAGGACGAGCACGCGGTCGGCCATGCCGAGCACCTCGGGCAGCTCGGAGGAGATCATCAAGATCGCCAGCCCCTGGCCGGCCAGCTCGGAGAGCAGGCGGTGGACCTCGGCCTTGGTGCCGACGTCGATGCCGCGGGTGGGCTCGTCGATGATCAGCAGCCGGGGGTCGGTCGCCAGCCACTTGGCGATGACCACCTTCTGCTGGTTGCCGCCGCTCATCGTGGCGGCGGTCATGTCGAGCGCGCTGGTCTTGACCTCGAGGCGTCCGGCCCACGGACCGGCCGCGCGGTTCTCCATCGCGCCCGTGACCAGGCCGGCGCGGGCGATGCCCCGCCGGATGACGGCCGCGACGTTGCCGCTGACCGAGGAGTCGATCACCAGGCCCTGCTTGCGCCGGTCCTCGGGGATGAACGCCATGCCCGCCCGGATCGCGGCGCGCGGGTCGCGCGCCTTCACGATCGTGCCCGACATCGTGACCGAGCCCGAGTCGTAGGCGTCGACGCCGAACACCGCGCGGGCGACCTCGCTGCGTCCGGCCCCCACGAGCCCGGCGAGGCCGACGATCTCGCCCGCCCGGACCTCGAGGTCGACGTCGTGGAAGACCCCGGCGCGCGTCAGTCCGCGGACCTGGAGGACCGGCTCGCCGATCTCGGCGGCGACCTTGGGGAAGAGCTCGTCGACGTCGCGGCCGACCATGAGGGAGACCAGCTCGGAGGGCGTCGTGTCCTCGACGCGGCGGGTGTCGACGTAGGAGCCGTCGCGCATCACCGTGACGGTGTCGCAGAGGGCGAAGACCTCGTCGAAGCGGTGGGAGATGAAGACCAGCGCGCGGCCCTCGTCGCGCAGGCTCCGGGCGACCGCGAAGAGGCGCTCGACCTCGACACCGCTGAGGGCGGCGGTCGGCTCGTCCATGACGAGCAGCCGCGCGTCGAGCGAGATGGCCTTGGCGATCTCGATGATCTGCTGGTCGGCGATCGAGAGGCCCTCGGCGGGACGGCGCGGGTCGATCCGCACCCCGAGCCGGTCGAAGAGGCGCTCGGCCTCGGCGACCATCGCGGCCCGGTCGATGCGCCGCCAGCGGGCGAGCGGCTGGCGGCCCATGAAGATGTTCTCGGTGACCGAGAGGTCGGGGAAGAGCGTGGGCTCCTGGTAGATCACGGCTACGCCGGCCGCCTTGGACTCGGCGGTGGAGCCGAAGTCGACGGCCTCTCCCCCGAGGGCGAAGGTCCCGCCGTCGCGGCGGTGCACCCCGGCGACGACCTTGACGAGCGTCGACTTGCCGGCGCCGTTCTCGCCGATCAGCGCGTGGATCGAGCCCGCGTCCACGCGCAGGCTGCCCGAGCGCAGGGCGACCACGGGGCCGAACGACTTCGAGACGTCGCCCAGCTCGAGGACCGGTGCTGCGGTGGCCATGGTGCTCCTTCGTTGAAAGGTTTCAACGAAAGGTAGGTGAGGGCCGTCACACGTGTCAAGCGTCACTGGGTCACGAATTGGATGCGGATGTCGTACGCTCCGGTCTGCAGCCTTCATCGTTTCAACATCCGAGAGGGGACGGCATGGCACGGGCCCCCTCGGTCAAGGACGTCGCCGCGCGCGCCGGGGTCTCCCTCGGCACGGTGAGCAACGTGCTCAACCGGCCCGAGCGGGTCTCCCCCGCCACCCGCGCCCGGGTCGAGGACGCCATGCGCGAGCTCGGCTTCGTGCGCAACGAGTCGGCGCGCCAGCTGCGCGCCGGCCACAGCCGCACGCTTGCCTACGTCCTGCTCGACGCCCGCAACCCGTTCTTCACCGACGTCGCGGAGGGTGCGGAGCGCGCCGCCGAGGCCGCGGGCCTGTCGCTGTTCCTCTGCCACTCCGACAACCGCGCGGCGCGCGAGAGCGACTACCTCGCCCACCTCGTGGAGCAGCGTGTGCAGGGCGTCCTGGTCACGCCCGTCGACCCGCAGGCCCAGGTCCTCAGCGACGTGCGCCGCAACGGCACGCCGCTCGTCATCGTCGACCGCACCCGCCAGGACGAGGCGTTCTGCTCGGTGGCCGTCGACGACGTCCTCGGCGGGCGGCTCGCCGTCGAGCACCTCGTCGACCGCGGACACACCAGGGTCGCGTTCATCGGCGGGCCCGAGACGATCGGCCAGGTGCGCGACCGCCTCGCCGGCGCCCGCGCCGCGTGGGCCGACGCCGGCCTGCCCGACGACCAGCTCACCGTCGTGACGACCGACGGGCTGACCGTCGTCGAGGGCCGCTCCGCCGGGGAGCGGCTGATGGGGCTGAGCCACCGCACCCGACCCACCGCCGCGTTCTGCGGCAACGACCTGCTCGCCCTCGGCCTGCTCCAGCAGCTCAGCACCGCGGGCCTCTCGGTCCCGGGCGACCTCGCGATCGTGGGCTACGACGACATCGAGTACGCCGCTGCCGCCGCAGTGCCGCTCACGTCGGTGCGCCAGCCGCGCCAGGAGCTCGGGCGCCGGGCCACCGAGCTGGTCCTCGACGAGGCCGACAACCCCGACCACCACCACCAGCAGCTGGTCTTCACCCCCGAGCTCGTCGCCCGGCGCTCGACGCTGGGCTGAGGCCCAACCGCCTCAGGGCTCCGCGACGATCCCGCGCAGGACGTGGTCGAGCAGCTGGTCGGCGAAGGCGACGTCGATGCCGAGGTCGGGGATCAGCAGCCGGTGGTAGCAGGCGCCCCAGAGCTGGTCGACGACCGTCGCGGGGTCGACGCCCTCGCGCACCTGGCCGCGCGCGACCGCGAGCCCGATCCGGTCGACGGCGAGCTGGCGACGCGGCGCCGCGTAGGTGGTGAGGTAGGCCTCCATCAGGGCCGGGTCGCGCTGCGCCTCGCCGATCAGGCCGCGCAGCACGGTGCCGGCCGGCGTGGCGGTCAGCAGCTCGACGAACGCGTGGAGCTGGGTGCGCAGGTCGGCGCCGAGGTCGCCGGTGTCGGGGAAGGCGAGCAGCGGCTCGACGGTGCTGAAGTAGGCGTCGAGCGCGAGCGCGCCCTTGGAGGCCCAGAGCTTGTAGATGGTGACCTTGCTGGCACCGCTCTCGGCGGCGACCCGCTCGATCGTGAAGCCGGTCATGCCCTCCGCGAGCAGCATTCGGCCGGCCGCCGCGAGGACGTCGCGCCGTACCTCGTCGGTGGGGCGACGTCCTCTCGGCATGGGCTCATCCCATCACGGGTGCGAGGAGGTCCGGCAGCCCGATCCGGCGGTAGAACTCCGTCCGCACGCGGTCGCCGACGGCGTTGACCACCTCGGCGCCGTCGTCGGCGGGATCGACGTGGACCCGGAACGGGCGGGTGCCCTTCGGCAGGTCGACCAGCCGGGCGATCGCCCGGGCCACCTCAGTGGGGTCCTGGTCGTCCGGGGCGAGCTCGGCGAGCCGCTCGGCGACCTGGTCCATCAGCCCGGCGTACTCCACCTCGTAGGCCGCGACGACCTCGCCGTCCTCGGCGTGGCCGGCGTTGGCGAAGTGGTTCGTGCCGACGGTGAACGAGCCCGGCACCACGATCGAGGTGTCCACCCCGAACCGGGCCAGCTCGGCGGCATAGCTCACCGCGAGCGCGTCCATCCCGGCCTTCGCCGCGAAGTAGGGCGCGAGGTAGGGCGGGGTCCCGCCGCGGGTGCTCGAGGAGCCGACCCACACGACGAGGCCGTCGCGCTGCGCGCGCAGGTGCGGCAGCACCGCGCGGTTGACGCGCTGGGTCGACAGCACGTTGACGTCGTAGGCCGCGGCGAGCTGATCGGGGGTGAACGCCTCGGTCGGGCCGAGCACCATGTGGCCGGCGTTGTGGACCACGACGTCGATGCGGCCCGACGCGGCCACGACCCGGCGCACCGCCTCGTCGACCGACGCCTGGTCGACGACGTCGAGCTCGACCGGGCGCAGGTCGACGTCGTGCTGGTCAGCGTACGCCGTGGCGTCCGCCGCGGCGCGCTGGTTGCGGCCGGCGAGGTCGCGCATCCCGGCGTGGACGGCGTGCCCGGCGTCGGCGAGGGCGCGCACGGTCATCGCGCCGAAGCCGCTGGAGGCGCCGGTGACGAGGACGACCTTCGCGGTGCTCATGCGATGCCCCCGTTCACGTAGAGGACCTGGCCGTTGGTCCAGCGGGCCGGGCCGGCGAGGTGGGCGACGGTCTCGGCGATGTCCTCGGGCCGGCCGAGCCGCTCGAGCGGAGCCATGGCCGCCAGGCTGTCGACCGCCTCCTGCGGCTTGCCCTCGAGGAACAGCGGCGTCGCGGTCGGACCGGGGGCGACGGCGTTGACGGTGACGTCACGCCCGCGCAGCTCCTTCGCGAGGATCATGGTCATCGCGTCGACGGCGCCCTTGGTGGCGGCGTAGGCCGCGTAGGTCGGCAGCGCGAGGCGCACGACGCTGCTGGAGAAGTTGACGATCGCTCCGCCGCGTCGGACCCGGCGGGCCGCCTCGCGGTTGACGACGAAGGTGCCGCGGACGTTGGTGCGGTGCATGGCGTCGAGCTCGTCGAGGTCGAGGTCGGCCAGCGGCGACAGCTTCATCACGCCGGCGGTGTGGACGAGGACGTCGAGCCCGCCGAGGGCCTCCTCGACCTCGTCGAACATGGCGGCGACCGCTGCCTCGTCGGCGACGTCGGCGCCGACGACGACGGTCGGGACGTCGTGGCGGCGGGCGAGGTCGGCGACCTGCTCGGCGCGGTCACGGTTGCCGGCGTAGTGGATCGCCAGCCCGAAGCCGTCGGCGGCGAGGCGCTCGACGATCGCGGTCCCGATCCCGCCGGAGGCCCCGGTCACCAGGGCGGTGCGGCTGACGTGGGTCATCACGTGCTCCTGTTCGGTCGGTTGTGAACGTACCGTCCATATAATCATAAATGAACGGCGCGTTCAATACCTGCCGGTCAGCACTCGACGACGTTGAGGGCCAGGCCCCCGCGCGCGGTCTCCTTGTACTTGTCCTTCATGTCGCGCCCGGTCTCGCGCATCGTCTTGATCGCCTTGTCCAGCGAGACGTGGTGGGAGCCGTCGCCGCGGACCGCCATCCGGGCGGCGGTGATCGCCTTGACCGAGGCGACGGCGTTGCGCTCGATGCAGGGGATCTGGACGAGCCCGCCGACCGGGTCGCAGGTGAGCCCGAGGTTGTGCTCGATGCCGATCTCGGCGGCGTTCTCGACCTGCTCGGGGCTGCCGCCGAGGACCTCGGCCAGCCCGCCTGCCGCCATCGAGCAGGCCGACCCGACCTCGCCCTGGCAGCCGACCTCCGCCCCCGAGATCGAGGCGTTCTCCTTGAAGAGCAGCCCGATCGCCGCCGCGGTCAGCAGGAAGCGCACGACGCCGTCGTCGTCGGCGCCCGGGACGAACCGGCAGTAGTAGTGCAGGACGGCCGGCACGATGCCGGCGGCACCGTTGGTGGGCGCCGTCACGACGCGGCCGCCCGCAGCGTTCTCCTCGTTGACGGCCAGCGCGTAGAGCGTCACCCACTCCATGGCCTCGAGCGGGTCGGGCACCCCGGCGGTCGCGTCGTGCTCGAGGCGGGCGCGCAGGTCGGCCGCCCGCCGGCGCACCTTGAGCCCCCGGGCAGGACGCCCGTGGTTGCGGTGCCGCGCTCGACGCACTCCTGCATCACCCGCCAGATCGCGAGCAGCTCGCTGCGGACCTCGTCCTCCGGGCGACGCACCACCTCGTTGGCGAGCATCACGTCGCTGATCCGCAGGCCGGTCGCGCGGGTGAGCGCGAGCAGCTCGTCGGCGGTGGTGAAGGGGTGCGGCACGGGGGTGTCGTCGGCCACGACCACCGGGTTGCCGCACTCGTCCTCGTCGAGCACGAAACCGCCGCCGACCGAGTAGTACTCGCGTCGACGCAGCACCGCGCCGTCGGCGTCGAGCGCCTCGAAGACCATCCCGTTGGTGTGGAACTCCAGGCGCTTGCGCCGGTGCATCACGACGTCCTCGTCGGCGTCGAAGGCGATCGGGTGCTCGCCGCCGAGCCTCAGGACCTGCGTGCTGCGCACCTCCTGCACCATCGGGTCGGCCGCGACCGGGTCGACCAGGTGCGGCTGCTCGCCGGCGAGGCCGAGGACGACCGCCTTGACGCTGCCGTGCCCGTGCCCGGTCGCGCCGAGCGAGCCGAACAGCTCGACGTGCACCCGCGCGACCCGAGGGAGCAGGTCGTCGGCCCGCAGCCCCTCGACGAAGAGGTACGCCGCCCGCATCGGCCCGACCGTGTGCGAGCTCGAGGGGCCGATGCCGACCTTGAACAGGTCGAACGCGCTGATGGGCATCCTCGATGATGGGGGCGCGGGCTGCTCCGCCGCAAGGGATTCGTTGCGCTGTACGCAAGGCGTCGCACGATGCGCAACGCGGACATGAAGACTCCCCCGGGGTCTCGGGTCCCCGGGGGAGTCGGAGCCGCCTGTCGGAATCGAACCGACGACCTAGTCATTACGAGTGACTCGCTCTACCGACTGAGCTAAGGCGGCGTGGCTGCCGAGCGCTGCTCGACGGGCCGCGGGCGAGTATACGGAGCGCCGGGCCCGGGACCGAATTCAGGCCGGGCTCACGGCCGGCCCGCGGGCCCGCAGGGGTGTGGTGGGGGTGACTAGGGTCGAGATGACTGTTCAGTCTTCAACGAGGAGGATCCATGCCCACACGCTCCGCTCGTACCGCCTGGAACGGCGGCCTGCAGGACGGCTCCGGCCAGGTCGAGCTCACCAGCTCGGGCGTCGGGACCTACGACGTGTCGTTCCCCAAGCGCGCGGCCGAGGACGCCGGCGGGACCACCAGCCCCGAGGAGCTCATCGCCGCGGCGCACTCCTCCTGCTACGCCATGCAGCTCTCCGCCCTGATCGCCGAGGCCGGCGGCACGCCGCAGGCCCTCGAGGTGACGGCCGACGTCTCGCTGGGCGAGGACAAGGAGGCCGGCGGGTTCAAGCTCACCGGCATCACGCTCACCGTGCGCGGTGAGGTCGAGGGCCTCGACGAGGCCGGCTTCAGGGACGCCGCCGAGAAGGCGAAGGCCGGCTGCCCGGTCAGCAAGGCGCTCACCGGCGTCGACATCACGCTCGACGCCGCGCTGGAGGGCTGAGCCCCGTCGAAGTCCTGTCACGCGACCCGGTCTCGTGACAGGACTTCGTCCTTCCTCGACCAGCGGCCCTCAGCAGGTCGTGCCGTCGTCGGGGACCACCCCGTCGACGAGGTAGTCCTCGACCGTGGTGTCGATGCACTCGTTGCCGGAGTTGTAGGCGGTGTGGCCGTCGCCGTCGCGCTCGACCAGCACGCCGGAGTCGAGCTGGTCGGCCAGCGCGACCGCCCACTTCATCGGGGTCGCCGGGTCGCGGGTGGTGCCGAGCACGAGGATCGGCGCGGCGCCCTCGCCGCGGATCTCGATCGGGTCCTCGGTGGTCCGCGTCGTGCTGCCCCGGCACCCGGTGAGGCCCCAGGCGAAGACGTCGCCGAAGGTGGGCGACGCCTCCTCGAACTCCGCGATCTTCGACGGCACCCGGGCGAACGGGATCGAGGTCGGGTCGTCGAGGCAGTTGATCGCGTAGATCGCCTCCATCGAGTTGTTCTCGTAGGTCCCGTCGGCCTTGCGCGAGGCGTAGAGGTCGGAGAGCTCCATCAGCGCGGACCCCTTGCCCTCCAGCGCGGAGGACAGCGCGGTGGAGAGCAGGAACCAGTAGTCGCGGTTGTAGAGCGGCGCCACGATCCCGTAGAACGCGTTGCCGATCGCGAGCTCGCGGTCGCCGGCCGGGAGCGGCTGCTCCTCGACGTCGTCGAGGAATCCGCTGATCGTGGCCAGGCCCTCGTCGACCGTGTCGCCGAGGAAGCAGTTGTCGGTGGAGTCCAGGCAGTTCTGGACGTAGGCCCGCAGCGCCGTCTCGAAGCCGGCCGCCTGGTCGAGCGCCATCGTCTCGGCGTCGAGCGAGACGTCGACGGCACCGTCGAGCACGAGGCGACCGACCCGCTCGGGGAACAACTCGGCATAGGTCGCGCCCAGCTTGGTGCCGTACGAGGCGCCCAGGTAGGTCAGCTTCTCCTCCCCCAGGGCTGCGCGCAGCACGTCCATGTCGCGCGCCGCCTCGATCGTCGACACGTGTGCGAGCAGCGGACCGGTGTTGGCCGCGCACGCCGCCCCGAAGCCGAGGACGGACGCCCGGTAGTCGGCGACCTCCGCGGCGTCGTCCGGCGTCGGGTCGCCCGCGACGTAGGCGTCGAGCTCCTCGTCGCTCAGGCAGTCGACCGGCGTGGAGCGCCCGGTGCCGCGCGGGTCGAACCCGACCACGTCGTACGCGTCGAGCAGTGGTGCGCGGAAGACCAGCCCGGCCGCCGCAGCGTAGGTCGTGCCGGGGGCGCCGGGACCGCCCGGGTTGACCACCATCGAGCCGACCCGCGCGCCGCGTGCCGGGACGCGCAGCAGCGCGAGGTCGATGGTGTCGCCGGTCGGGTCGGCGTAGTCGACCGGGACGGTGAGGGTGCCGCAGTCCTGCTCGTCGTTGCTCTCGCAGGGCTGCCAGTCGATCCGCTGGGAGTAGATCTCGGCCAGCGCGGGCGACGGTGGCTGCGTCACCGACGCCGGCGGCGGGGTGGTCGGGGAGGGCGTCGGCCGGGCGGCGGGCGCGTCGGAGGAGCCGTCGCCTCCGCCGCGGCCGAGCGAGAGCCCGAGGGCGAGGAACGCCGACAGGGCGAGGGCGAGGACCGCGACCAGCGCGACGACCTTCTTCACGAGCGACCTCCGGGCAGCCGCAGCGCGGTCGCCATCGACTCCAGCGCCAGCTGCGGCGGGACGTTGAACTCCAGCATCTGCTCGCGGGCGGCGAAGACCGCGTCGATCATCCGCAGCAGCTCCTCGGGCGAGGACGCGCGGGCGACGGACTCGACGTCGCCCCGGATCTCCTCGTTGACCAGGTCGCCGGGTGCGCCGACGCGCAGCGCGATCGCGTCGCGGTAGACCGAGACGAGGTCCATCAGCGCCCGGTCGATGACGTCGAGGACGCGTCGCCTGGCCTTCTGCTTCTGCAGCTTCTCCAGCGACGACAGCGCCGCCCGGTAGGCCCGGCTCGAGGTGTCCTTGCGCTCGCTGCCGAAGATCGACTGCAGCGACTCGAGCTCGCGACGCTCGGCCTGCTCGGTGATCGCGGCGGTCTCCTCCTTGGCGATCTCGGCGAGGCTCGTCGCCGCGGTCATCACGGCACCGATCGACGTGAGCCGGGCGGGCAACGAGACCACCTCGCGGCGCCGACGGCGGGCGTCCTCGTCGACGCAGAGCGCCCGCGCCCGGCCGATGTGGCCCTGGCTGGCCCGGGCAGCGAACGACGCGGTGGTGGGCTCGATGCCCTGGCGGACCAGGAAGTCGGTGACCTCGGGGGCGGTGGGGGTGGCGAGGGTGACGTGGCGCGAGCGCGACGCGATCGTCGGGAGCACGTCGGCGCGTGTCGGCGCGCAGAGCAGCCACAGCGTGCGGGGCGTGGGCTCCTCGATCGCCTTGAGCAGCGCGTTGCCGGTGCGGGGGTTCTCCGGCGTGCCGAGCCGGTCGGCGTCCTCGACCAGGATGATCTGCCAGCGCCCGATCGAGGGGAACTTGGCCGACGCCTGCACCAGCTCGCGCATGTCGTCGACGTAGAGCACGGTGGTCTCGGAGCGGACCAGCGTCACGTCGGGGTGGGAGCCGCTGGTGACGAGGCGGCACGCCTCGCACGCACCGCAGCCGGTGCCGTGCTCGCACTGCAGGGCCGCGGCGAAGGCGCGCGCGACGTTGGAGCGACCCGAGCCGGGCGGACCGGTGAACAGCCAGGCGTGCGTCATGCCGTGGCCGGCGACGGCCTGCTGGAGCAGGTCGATGACCGGGCGCTGGCCGACGAGGTCCTCCCAGACGGTCACGCGCGGCCCATGCTCTGCTCGACCCGCGTCCGGACGGCGGCCGCGATCTCGTCGATCGGGGCGCGCGCGTCGAGGACGAGGTAGTGGTCGGGGTCGGCGGCCGCGAGGTCGAGGAAGCCCTGCCGGACCCGCTGGTGGAACTCCAGGGACTGCCCCTCGATCCGGTCGCGCTCCTCGAAGCGCCCCAGCCCGGTCTCGGGCTCGAGGTCGAGCACGACGGTGAGGTGGGGGCGCAGGTCCCCGGTGGCCCACCGGGCGACCGCCTCGACCTCCGCGACGGCGAGCGTGCGGCCGGCGCCCTGGTAGGCCAGCGTCGAGTCGACGTACCGGTCGGTGATGACCACCTCGCCGCGGGCGAGGGCCGGCAGCACCACGTGGTCGACGTGCTCGGCCTTGTCGGCGGCGTAGAGCAGTGCCTCGGTGCGGTCGGAGAGGTCGCCGGTGGCCGGGTCGAGCACGATCCGGCGCAGCTCCTTGCCGACGGCGGTGTCGCCGGGCTCGAAGGTGAGCAGGACGGTCTCGCCGCGCTCGACGAGCCAGTCGCGCAGCAGGCGCGACTGGGTCGACTTGCCGGCGCCCTCGCCGCCCTCGAAGCAGACGAAGAGCCCGCGGTCGGAAAACACCCCTGGGTTCACGCGGACACCCTACGGGCGCGGTGGGACAGGGGCGCTGGTCAGGACCGGCGGACCTTGATCGTCCGCTTCGCCAGCACCTTCTTCGACCCCTTCGCCGTGAGCTCGACGCGGACCTTCACGACCTTCCCGGGACGCAGTCGCTTCAGGCCCTTCTTCGACAGCGCCACCGTGACCTTGGCCTTCTTGCCCGGCTTCACGGCGTACGCCCTGGCCTTCCCCAGGCTCTTGCCGCCCCTGGCCAGCTCGAGACCGACGCGTCCGCGGCAGCCTCCGGCGGTGCCCTTCGGGCACTTCACGGGGACGACGACCTTGCCGCGCCGGACCGGGGTGACGCCCTTGACCTTCGGGATCGTGCCGACCGACGCAGCGCCCGGCGAGGGCGGCTCGGTCGTGCCGGGCGCGATCATCGTGACCCCGTCGCCGAGGTCGATGTTGGTCGTCGCGAGCTGGTCGGTGGTGACCCGGACGATCGCGTTGTTCTTCGCGTCGGTGAACCAGATCGCGCCGTCGGCGGCGAACGTCAGCGAGGTCGGCTCGTAGTTGCCGACGGACGCGATCGCGCCGACCCCGCCCGCCGAGATGTGGCCGATGCCCGGGGCCGCGCCGGCGTTGGTGAACCACATCTGGCCGTCGGGGCCCTTCACGAGGTCCTGCGGTGCGGTGCGCGAGCCGGTCTTCCAGATCTGCGTCGCCCCGCTCGCGGCGTCGAGGTAGCCGACGGAGCCGCTGCTGGGGCTGGTGAAGATGGTGCCGCTGCTGCTGCGGGTGAACCAGATCGACCCGACCGGTCCCGCCGCCAGCGCGTTGGGGTACGTCGCGTCGCTCGGCAGCGGGTAGGTGGTGCCGCTGTTGGCGTCGGGGCCGACCTTGACGACCGTGTCCAAGCCGCCGCCCTGGCACCACATCGTCCCGTCCGCGGCCTCGCCCAGCACGTCCTCGCACTCGGGAGCGTTGGCGGTCCAGCTGTAGGGCTGGCCCGGCACGATCCGGACGATCCCGGATTCGTCGTAGTTCATGGTGATCCAGGCGGCGCCGTCCGGCCCGACGCGGACCGCACCTCCGTACGGGTAGGCGCCGAGCCCGTAGCCGGTGGCGTTGCCGGTGGTGGGGTCGATGCTTGCGGCCTTCCAGCCCGAGTCGTAGACGACCCAAACCTTGCCGTCGGGCGCGACGTCGAGGTCCATCACCCGGCTGTCGTCAGTGGTCTGGGCACCGAGGCCGTACTCGGTGATCTGTCCACCGGGCGTGATCCGGCCGATCTTGTTGGTGTCCTCCTCGACGAACCACATGGTGCCGTCGGGCGCCGTGGTGATCCGTCCGAGCCCGGCACTGCTGGTCGGGACCGGGTAGACGGTGACCGCGGCCTGCGCTGGCGAGGTGGTGGTGAGGACCAGCAGCGGGCTGGCGAGGAGCACCAGCGCAGCGGTGCGGGCGGTCAGGGCAGTGGCGGCCATCAGGTCGTCGCTCTCTTCCGCGGCGGCGCGATCCCCCCATGGTCACGCGTCCCGCCGTGGTGTCCACCTAACCAACTCCGGCCCGGTTCAAACACCGACCGAGGGATGAAACCGGTCAGCGCTCAGCCGGCCCGGCCGCCGCCGAACAGGACCAGCGCGAGCAGGAGAGCCCACCCACCGGTGAGGCGTCGACGGCCGGGGCGCGGGCGCGGCATGCCGAGCGGTCCGCCGAGGACGACGAACGCCAGCGCGCCCACCGGCCCCCGAGCACCACGAGCCAGCCCCACGCCCAGCGGGTCGCGCGCCAGGGCGCCGGCGCACCGACGAGGACGAGGAAGGTGGCGAACCAGACCGCGAGGTACGCCCCCACGAAGGGACCGGGGGCTCGCCATTCCCGACCGGTCCAGGAGAACGAGGTCGCCGACGGGTGGCCGACCTGCTGCTCGACGCGCGCTCCCAGGTCCTCCAGGTACGCCACCGGGTCGCCGTAGATCCTGTTGCCTCGCGCGGGCGCCGCGGAGAGCCGGGGCCGCACCACGGCGTCGGCGTACCGCCGGATCCCGTGGTCGCGCCACGACAGCGTGACCGGGATGCGGGCGCCGGCGTCGTGGTCGGGCTGGAGCAGCACCACGTCGACCACCGACCCGTCCCGGACACCGCGCTCGAGGTCACCGAGGGTCCGCTGCTCCTGGGCCACGAAGAGCGCGGCCGTCAGCACCGCGAACCACGCCACGACGAGCGCGAGGCCGGTCAGCCGCCAGCGCCGGTCGAGCCACTCGTCGCGCCCGGACGCCGACGGAGCCGGCAGCGTGGTGGTGACCTCCATGGCCAGAGGATAGGGCTCCGTACGAGCGGCCGACAGTGGAGCGTGCGGCCCGACCTACCGGCCCGGCACTCCACCCTCGGGTCAGGACTTCTTGGCCGCCGTCTTCTTCGTCGTCTTCTTGGCGGCCGTCTTCTTCGCCGTGGTCTTCTTGGCAGCCGTCTTCTTGGCCGCCGTCTTCTTCGCAGGAGCCTTCTTCGCGCCCTTCTTGGCCGCCTTCTTCGCCGGGCCGCGCTCACGCCGCTCGGCGAGCAGCTCGGCAGCACGCTCGAGGGTGATCGACTCGACGGTGTCGTCCTTGCGCAGCGTGGCGTTGTACTCGCCGTCGGTGACGTACTCGCCGAAGCGGCCGGCCTTCACGATGACCGGCTGGCCCGAGACCGGGTCGTTGCCGAGCTCCTTGAGCGGCGGGGTGGCCGCGCCGCGGCCGCGCTGCTTGGGCTGGGCGTAGATCGCCTTGGCCTGGTCGAGGGTGATGTCGAAGATCTGGTCCTCCGACGTCAGGCTGCGCGAGTCGGTGCCCTTCTTCAGGTACGGCCCGTAGCGGCCGTTCTGGGCGGTGATCTCGGTGCCGTCCTCGTCGGTGCCGACGATCCGCGGCAGGTCGAGCAGCCGGACCGCCTGCTCGAGCGTCACGGTGTCGAGGGTCATCGACTTGAAGAGCGAGCCGGTGCGGGGCTTGGCGCTCTTGGGCGCGTCCTCGGGCAGCACCTCGGTGACGTAGGGGCCGAAGCGGCCGTTCTTCGCGACGATCTGCAGGCCGGTGTCGGGGTGCTCGCCGATCACCTGCTCCTCGCCGGCCGGGTTGGCGAGCAGCTCCTTGGCCTTGGCCACGGTGAGCTCGTCGGGCGGCAGGTCGTCGGGGACGTTGGCGCGCACGGGCGCGGCGTCACCGCCGTCGGGACCGGGGCCCTCGACGTACGGCCCGTAGCGGCCGACCCGCAGGTCGATGCCCTCCCCGATCGGGAAGGTGGCCATCTCCTTGGCGTCGATGTCGCCGAGCTCGGTGACGAGGGTCTTGAGCCCGATGACGTCGCCGCCGCCGTAGTAGAACTCGCCGAGCTCGGTGACCCGGTCGCGGCGACCGCCGGCGATGTCGTCGAGGACGTCCTCCATCGACGCGGTGAACTCGTAGGACACCTGGCGCGGGAAGTGGTCCTCGAGCAGGCGCACGACCGAGAAGGCCAGCCACGCCGGCACCAGGGCGGTGCCCTTCTTGTAGACGTAGCCGCGGTTGAGGATCGTGCCGATGATCGAGGCGTAGGTCGACGGGCGACCGATCTCGCGGTCCTCGAGCTCCTTGATCAGCGTGGCCTCGGTGTAGCGGGCCGGCGGCTTGGTCTCGTGGCCCTCCGGCGACAGCGTGGCGGCGGAGACGGCGGCGCCCTCGGTGAGGTTGGGCAGGCGGGTCTCGGCGTCGTCGCGGCGCTTGGAGGCGTCGTCGATGTCCTCGACGTAGGCCTTGAGGAAGCCGTGGAAGGTGATCGTGCGGCCGCTGGCGCTGAACACCACGTCGCGGCCGTCGGCGGCGGCGCCGCCGAGGCGGATCGTCACCGAGTTGCCGGTGGCGTCCTTCATCTGGGAGGCGACGGTGCGCATCCAGATCAGCTCGTAGAGGCGGAACTGCTCGCCCGACAGGCCGGTCTGGGCGGGCGTGCGGAAGGTGTCGCCGGCGGGGCGGATCGCCTCGTGCGCCTCCTGGGCGTTCTTGACCTTGGAGGTGTAGGTGCGCGGGGAGTCGGGGAGGTACTCCGCGCCGTAGAGCTCGCGGACCTGGTCGCGGGCCGCGCCGACCGCCGCGCCCGACAGGGTCGTGGAGTCGGTACGCATGTAGGTGATGTAGCCGTTCTCGTAGAGGCGCTGCGCGACCGACATGGTCACGCTGGCGCTCATCCCGAGCTTGCGCGAGGCCTCCTGCTGGAGGGTGGTCGTGCGGAACGGCGGGTAGGGCGAGCGGCGGTAGGGCTTGGACTCGACCGAGCGGACGGCGTACGACGTGTCGGCGAGGCCGGTGGCGAGCGCCTCGGCGTCGGCACGGCTGAGGTGGACCCGCTCGGCGCGACCCTTGAGCTCACCGGTGTTGTCGAAGTCGGCGCCGCGGGCGACCCGGACGTCGTCGACGCTGTAGAGCTTGGCGGGGAACATCCGCGGGTCGTGGCCGGTGCCGGCGTCGAAGGTGGCGTCGAGGTCCCAGTAGGAGGCGACCTTGAACTTCATCCGCTCGCGCTCGCGGTCGACGACGAGGCGGGTCGCCACCGACTGCACGCGGCCGGCGGACAGGCCGGACATGACCTTCTTCCACAGCACCGGGGAGACCTCGTAGCCGTAGAGGCGGTCGAGGATGCGGCGCGCCTCCTGGGCCTCGACGAGGTCGTCGTTGATCTCGCGCGGGTTCTCGACCGCGGCCAGGATCGCGGGCTTGGTGATCTCGTGGAAGACCATCCGGTGGACCGGCAGGCCCTTCGGCGGCTTGAGCTCGTCGAGCAGGTGCCACGCGATGGCCTCGCCCTCGCGGTCCTCATCGGTGGCGAGGTAGAGGGCGTCGGCGTCCTTGACCAGCTTCTTCAGCTTGGAGATGTGGCTCTTCTTGTCGCGGGGCACGACGTAGTAGGGCTCGAAGCCGTTGTCGACGTCGACCGCGAGGCGGCCCCACGGCTTGTCCTTGATCTTGGCCGGGGTGTCCGCCGCGTTGTTCGGGAGGTCACGGATGTGACCGATCGAGGACTCGACGACGTAGTCCTTGCCGAGGTAGCCGCCGATGGTGCGGGCCTTGGCAGGCGACTCGACGATGACGAGCTTTGCCACTTCTTTCACTGCTCCCTCTTGGTGCTGGCCGAGATGGGCTCGGCGCGGCAACGGTAGCGCCACATCGCCAGATGACCACCCCGGGCCGTCCACAGGGCTGCCGGTCAGGCCTCCAGGAACCCCTCGGCGAGCAGGTCGCGGACGACCGGGAGGTAGGTCGCGCGGAGGTCGTCCTCGTCGCGCTCGAGCAGGGCGCCGAGCGCACCGAGGATCTGGCCGACGGACAGGTCGCCGTCGCTGGCCCCGACGAACGCCGCCTCCACCGTGTCGGCGGTGCGCGCCCGGCGGAAGCCGCGCTGCTGGCGCAGCACGATGGCCTCCGGGTCCTCGGCGCCGGGTCGCCCGACGGTCTCCTGCTGGACGTCCTCGCGCGCCCGCAGGTGGCGGCCGAGCAGGTCGTCGTCGCCGAGGCCCGCGAGGTCGCGCGTCGCGGTGCCCCAGTCGTGGATCGCCGGCGCGATCGGCTGCTCGACGTCGTAGGGCCACTCCTGCAGGTCGTGGCGTCCGCTGCCGCCGAGCCGGACGTTGATCCAGCCGAAGCCGACGCCCTCGATGCCGGTCTGCTCGAGCCAGGAGAGCCAGGTGTCGTAGCGCTCGGCGTAGTCCCGGCCGCCGTGGTGGCCGGAGTCCTTGAGCCACAGCTCGACGTACGACGCCGGGTCGAGGGTCTCGCGCTGGACGACGAGGGCGTCGCAGTCGGGCCGCAGCCACGAGCCGATCCGCTCGTCCCACGGGGTGCCGTCGACGATCGCCCAGTTGGCCAGGACCTGCAGCCAGCCGCCGTCGGTGAGGTGGTCGGGCCCGGTCCGGACGATGTGCTCGACGACGCGGTCGCCGGGGAGCCCGGAGTCGCGGTAGACCAGCCGCTCGCCGGTCGCGGGCGAGATCACGAACGGCGGGTTGGTCGCGACCAGGTCGAACCGCTCGCCGGCCACCGGCTCGAAGAACGAGCCGTCGCGGACGTCGACCTCGACCTCGTTGAGCGCGGCGTTGAGGCGCGTCATCCAGAGCGCGCGGGCGTTGACGTCGGTCGCGACGACGCGCTCGGCGTGCCCGGCGAGGTGCAGCGCCTGCACGCCGCAGCCGGTGCCGAGGTCGAGCGCGCTGCCGACCGGCTCGCGCATCGTCAGCTGGGCCAGGCTGGTCGAGGCGCTGGAGATGCCGAGGACGTGGTCGGGCCCGACCGCCACCGGTGCGCCGTCCAGGCCGGGCGTGAGGTCGGAGACCACCCACAGGTCGCGGTCGTCCGCGGCGTAGGGACGGCAGTCGGTGCGGGCGGCGACCTCGCTGACGCTCTGCTCGAGCAGGCCGACGTTGCAGAGCCGGTCAACGAGCCCGGGGAGCGCCGCGTCGGCGGAGTCGCGCGACACCGGGGTCTGGAGGAGGAACAGCCGCACCAGCGTGTCGAGCGGCGAGCCCGACGTGGTGCGGCGCAGCGCCGGGCGGGTCTCGTTGCGTCCGAGCGCGCGGTGCGCGTCCTCGCCGATCGCCTCGGCGACCCGGTCGTAGGTGAAGTCGACGGCGAGCAGTGCCTCGCGCAGCGGGCCGGTGACGTCGAGGTCGCTCATGCGCGCACGCTCTCACGCTCGTGGTAGCCGGTGACGGCCTCCCCGGCCCGCCACTCGGCGAGCATCCCGCGGTAGAGGCCGTGCCGCAGCTCGAGCTCGTAGCCGTCGTACTGAGGCACCCCGAGCCGCCGGGCCGCCTCGAGCTCGGCCTCGACGTCGTAGGGCACCCGCACGTAGCTGACCGCCCACGGCGCAGGTTCCGGCGAGTCGACGACCCCCTCGAGGATGCAGTAGAGCGGGGTCGCGTCGCCCATGCAGTTGCCCACCGAGCCGGTGTTGAAGGCGGTGCGCCCCTCGAGCTGGCACTCGTAGAACGGGTCGTGCGTGTCGCCGTAGCCGACGAGGTCGGGCTCGGGGTGGTCGAAGCCGGTCGCCTCGGTGTTGGTGAACAGTGCCTCGTACTCGGCCTGCGAGCGGACGTAGCGCACCCGGCGGTGGACGGTCTCCTCGCTCGCGTGGAACAGCCGCACCCGCCGCCCGGAGAGCAGGAAGTCGTGGCTGAACGGCAGCGACCGCAGCCACTCCCCCTGTCCCGGACCGAGCTCGTCGCGCCACCACCGCAGGTCGTCGTTGTCGAAGGTGCGGTCCGGGTCGGGGAGGAAGTCGTCCCAGTTGCCGAGCAGGTTGACCTCGCACCGCTCGCGGCAGAGGTCGACCACCTCCCGCCCGCGGGGGCCCTTGCCGACGTAGTCGCCGAGGTTGAAGATCCGCGTGATCCCGCGGGACTCGATGTCGGCCAGCACCGCCTCGAGCGCCGTCAGGTTGCCGTGGACGTCCGA
This sequence comes from Nocardioides palaemonis, assembly GCF_018275325.1. Lineage (NCBI taxonomy): Bacteria > Bacillati > Actinomycetota > Actinomycetes > Propionibacteriales > Nocardioidaceae > Nocardioides > Nocardioides palaemonis. The sequence continues at coordinate 683,215 of NZ_JAGVQR010000004.1, forward strand.
GATGAGCGCGATGCGCGTGGGAGCGGGCACCCGGTCAGCGTAGGTGACCCGGTCAGGGGCAGAAGCCGTGCAGCACGCCGGGCTCGCCGTCCAGCCAGATGCCGTAGCCGACCTCCGCCGTCGCCAGCCGGGGCCCGCCGTCCGGCAGAGTCACGACCGCCCGGGTCGGCGCCGGCGCTCCGGCGGGCGCCGCATCGCTCCAGCACCCGTGCTCGGCCATCAGGACGGCGACACGGGCGGCCCGCCGCTCGGCGCGGGTGTCGCGGGTCGTCCGCGCGCCCTCGTCGGCCGCGTCGTCGGCGGGCGCCTGGACGAGCGCGGGGGTCGCGAGCAGCGACGCCACCGCCAGCACCGCGGCGGCGACCGCGCACCCGACGACGGCCCGCACCACGGCCGTCCGCGCGAGGGAGCGGATCACGACGCCCCGCACGCCTCGCGCCGCTCCTGCACCGCGGTGGCGACCTCCTGCACCCGCTCGCCGTACGTCCCGGCGAGGGCGCCGTCGCGGATCTCGCGGTACGCCTCGGCGCGGGCGTCGCCGTCGAGGCGTCGGGCCTCGCGCAGGTCCTGGCGCAGCTCGGCCGGCAGTGCGCGGCGGACCGCGCGTACGCGGTCGTCACGTCGCTCGGCGAAGCGCTGGACGCGCGAGCCGTAGTCGCCGTCGAGGGCGTCGCGGCGGATCTCGCGCAGCGCGTCGGCGCGCTCGCCGGTCGGGAGGTCCCGCACCGCGGTCAGGTCGTCGCGCAGGTCCTGGGGCAGCCGGGACCACACGGCACCGCACGGCACCCGCGGTCCGTCGCCCGCAGGGGCGTCCGTGCCGGGGGCGGCGCCGGCGAACAGCGAGGAGGTGGTCAGCAGGCCGGCCGCGAACAGGCCGGCGGTCTGGATGAGGGGCATGGCGTCTCCTTCGTCGTCGGCCGGCTCGGTCGCCGGCCACCGGGGACGACGCTGGTGGCCGCGGGTGGCGCCGACGTCAGGGGCGTGTTCGGGTTCGGTAAGGCCGCGGCGATCCGCCTCCCCGGGCCTCGCGGGCGCACTAGCGTTCCTCGCGTGGACCACCCCCGCGGCCTGGTGCTCGTCGTCGAGGACGAGCCGGCGATCAGCGACCTGGTGCGGCGCTACCTCGTCGCCGCCGGGTTCGGGGTGCACGTCGAGGCGGGCGTGCACGGCGCGCTCGAGGCCGTACGCCGGCTGCGGCCCGCCGCGGTGCTGCTCGACGTCGGGCTGCCAGACGGCGAGGGCACCGACGTGTGCAGGGTGATGCGCGAGCAGGGCGACTGGACGCCGGTGCTGTTCGTCACCGCGCGCGACGAGGAGGTCGAGCGGGTGCTCGGCCTCGAGCTGGGGGCCGACGACTACGTCACCAAGCCGTTCTCCCCGCGCGAGCTGGTCGCGCGGGTCCGCACCGTGGTGCGGCGCAGCAGCGCCCCCGCCGGCCCGCGGGTGCTGCGCGACGGCGGGCTGGCCCTCGACCCCGCCGCGCGCACCCTCACCGTCGACGGGACCGCCCACCACCTGACGACGACCGAGTTCAACCTGCTCGAGGTGCTGATGGGCGCACCCGGGCGGGTCTTCGACCGCGCCGAGCTGCTGTCGCGGGCGTGGGGGCAGGCCGACTACGGCACCAGCCGGACCGTCGACGTCCACGTGGCCCAGCTGCGCGCCAAGCTGGGCGACCACTGCCCCGTGGAGACCGTGCGCGGCGTCGGCTACCGCGCGCGGAGGCCGTCGTGACCCGGCCGCTCGGGCTGGCCGCACGCCTGGCCCTCGCGATGGCGGCGGTCGCGGCCGTGTCCGCGGTGCTGGCCGGTGCCCTCCTCACCCCGCTGCTGTCCGGCGCGCGGGAGGACGCCGTGCGCGCACCGCTCGCCCGCCAGGTCGAGCTGCTGGCGCGGCTCCCCCGCCTCTCCCTGGCCTCCCAGCGGCTCGACCGCGTGACCGACGCCTCCGGGCTGACCCTCGGCGTCGTCACCGCCGACCGCGCCACCGGCGCGGCGAGCGCCCTGTCGCCCGGCGAGCTGGCCACGCTGCGCTCCGGCGGCTCGGTGTCGGGCGAGGCCGAGCTCGACGGCGTACCGGTGCTGGTGGAGGGCCGTCCCTCCCGCTCCGGCGGCGCCGTGGTGCTGGCCGCCGACCTGTCGACCGCCGACGGCGCCCTCACCGCGGTGCGACGGCGGGTGGTGCTCGCGCTGGCCCTCGGCTCGCTCGTCGCGATCGGGCTCGCGGCCTGGCTGGCGCGGCGGGTGGCGCGTCCGCTGACCAGCGCCGCCGACGCCGCGCGCCGGCTCGCCGCGGGCGAGCGTGGCGTGGAGCTGCCGGCGGGCGGCCCGCCCGAGGTCGCCGACGTCGCGGCCGCGCTCGGCCAGCTCGACACGGCGCTGCGCACCAGCGAGGAGCGGCAGCGCCGGTTCCTGCTGTCGGTCTCCCACGAGCTGCGCACGCCACTCACCGCGGTGCGCGGCTGGGCCGAGGGGCTGGTCGACGGCACCGTCGCCCCGGAGGAGTCGCGCGAGGTCGGCGGCACCGTGCTGGCCGAGGCGCTGCGGCTCGAGGGCTACGTCGCCGACCTGCTGGCGCTGGCCCGCCTGGAGGCCGACGACTTCCGCGTCGACGTCACGACGGTCGACCTCGCCGCGCTGGTCGCGACGACCGCCGAGGCGTGGTCGGCCCGGGGCCGCGCGGCGGAGGTGACCGTCTCGGCGACCACCAGGCCCTGCGCCGTCCGCGCCGACGCCACCCGCCTGCGCCAGGTGCTGGACGCGCTGCTCGACAACGCGCTGCGGGTGACCCCGCCGGGCGGGTCGGTCGTCCTGTCGTGCGACGCCCCCGGCACCGTCGAGCTCAGCGACACCGGACCGGGGCTGGCCCCGGAGGACCTGGCCGTCGCCTTCGAACCGGGCGTCCTGCACGAGCGCTACCGCGGCCGGCGCGCCACCGGCGGTCACGGCCTCGGCCTCGCGATCGTCGCCGGACTGGTGCGACGGATGGGCGGCGACGTCGTGGCCGGGGTCGCGCCCACCGGTGGCGCCCTCTTCCAGGTCACCCTCCCGCCCGCCTGAGGCAGGATGCGGGCATGCTCGAACCGCCGCCCGACGTGTCCGACGCCGACGTGCTCGAGGTGGTGCGTGCCCGCTGGGAGCCGCGCGCCGACGCGGTCGAGCACCTCGCCGTCGGCTGGGGCGCCCACCACTGGCGCGTCGACGTCGCGGGCGAGCCCACCCTCTTCGCGACCCTCGACCCGCCGCTGCCCCGGCACACCCCCGAGAGCCTCGAGGGGGCGTACGCCGCGGCCGCGGCCCTCGACCTCGACTTCGTGTGGCCGTCGCTGCCGCACGACGGCGGCGGCTACACCGTGGCGTGCGGGCCCCGCACCGCGAGCGTGACCGGGTGGCTTGACGGCGAGCGGCCGGCGGAGTCGGTCACGGACCTCCCCGACCTGCTCGCGCGGCTCCACGCAGCCCCTGCGCCGCCGACGGCCCGCGCGTGGACCACCGAGCTCGACCCCGACCTGCCCGACCTCCTGCGCGACCTGCTGCAGCGACCGTGGGACGGGCCGCTCGGGCCGGCCGCGCGCGAGGTGCTGCTCGAGCACCTGGCGCAGGTCGGCGGGTGGGTGCGCGAGCACGCGCGGCTGCGCGACCTCGCCGACCCCGCGACCTACGTCGTCACCCACGGCGAGCCGCACGTGCGCAACCAGTGGGTCGCGCGCGGGCGCACCTGGCTGATCGACTGGGAGTCGCTGCTGCTCGCGCCGCGCGAGCGGGACCTGGCCACGCTGGTCCACGAGGGCCGCGACGTCCCCCACGACCGCGAGATGGTGCGGCTGTTCGACCTGGAGTGGCGGCTCTCGGAGATCTGGTCGTTCGCCCAGTGGCTGCAGGGCCCCCACGTCGGCGACACCGACGACCGCACGGCGCTGGGCGGGCTGGCGCACGAGCTGACCCGGCCACACTTCGGCGAGGGCTGACGCACGACGGCCCGCCGCTCCCGAGGGAGTGGCGGGCCGCGTGTGGTGCGTGGGTCAGGCGTGGTGCGGGGTGAACGACGACGAGCCGGTGTTGTCGCCGTCGTCGGCGATGGCCACCTCGCGCCGCTTGGACACGACGACCGCGACCGCGATGATCGCCACCGCGACGAGGGCGATCACGATGCGCAGCGCGTCGTTCTGGTCCTCGCCGACGCTCATCGAGACGACCGCGCTCGCGATCAGCAGCGAGACGAGGTTCATCACCTTGATGAGCGGGTTGATCGCCGGGCCGGCGGTGTCCTTGAACGGGTCGCCGACGGTGTCGCCGATGACCGTCGCCGCGTGGGCCTCGGAGCCCTTGCCGCCGTGGTGGCCGTCCTCGACCAGCTTCTTGGCGTTGTCCCACGCGCCACCCGCGTTGGCCAGGAAGACCGCCATCAGGGTGCCGGCGCCGATCGCGCCGGCCAGGAAGCCGGCCAGGGCCGCGACGCCGAGGCCGAAGCCGACGGCGATGGGGGCCATCACCGCCAGGATGCCGGGCGTGATCAGCTCGCGCAGCGAGTCGCGGGTGACGATGTCGACGACCTTGCCGTACTCCGGGCGGCCGGTGCCCTCCATGATCCCGGGGATCTCGCGGAACTGGCGGCGCACCTCGAACACGACCGCACCCGCGGCGCGGGCGACGGCGTTGATGGCCAGGCCGGAGAAGAGGAACACCACCGCGGCGCCGAGCAGCACGCCGACGAGGACGCCCGGGTTGTAGACGAGGAAGTTGAGCGCCGAGACGTCGTCGTCGCTGAGCACACCCGCGTCGGCCACCGACTCCGCGACCGAGGTGGAGTACGACCCGAACAGCGCGGTGGCGGCCAGCACGGCGGTCGCGATCGCGATGCCCTTGGTGATGGCCTTGGTGGTGTTGCCGACGGCGTCGAGCTCGGTGAGGATCTGCGCGCCGTTCTCGCTGACGTCGCCGGACATCTCCGCGATGCCCTGCGCGTTGTCGGAGACCGGGCCGAAGGTGTCCATCGCGACGATGACGCCGACGGTGGTCAGCAGGCCGCAGCCGGCGAGCGCGACGGCGAACAGCGAGACCGTGACGGTGGCGCCGCCGAGCAGGAACGCCCCGAAGACGGCCGCGCCGATCACGAGGGTGGTGTAGACCGCCGACTCGAAGCCGACGCTCAGGCCGGACAGGATGACGGTCGCCGGGCCGGTGAGCGAGGTCTTGCCGACGTCCTTGACCGGGCGGAACTCGGTGCCGGTGTAGTAGCCGGTCAGCGCCAGGATGCCTGCCGCCATCACGATGCCGATGACGACCGCGAGGCTCGCGATCAGCCGCGGGTCGCCGCTGGCCTGCGCGATGTCGGCGCCGGTGGCGTTGGTGAAGTCGGAGAACGACCCGGGCAGGTAGACGTAGGACAGGATCACGGACGCGACCGCGCCGACCGCGGCGGAGATGTAGAAGGCGCGGTTGATCGTGGTGAGGCCGTTCTCGCCGGCCTTGGGCTTGGTGATGAAGACACCGAGCACGGCGGTCAGCGCGCCGATCGCGGGGATCAGCAGCGGGAAGACCAGGCCCTTGTCGCCGAACGCCGCGGCGCCGAGGATCAGCGCGGCCACCAGCGTCACGGCGTAGGACTCGAACAGGTCCGCGGCCATGCCGGCGCAGTCGCCCACGTTGTCGCCCACGTTGTCGGCGATGGTCGCGGCGTTGCGCGGGTCGTCCTCGGGGATGTTGTTCTCGACCTTGCCGACCAGGTCGGCGCCGACGTCCGCGGCCTTGGTGAAGATGCCGCCGCCGACGCGCATGAACATGGCGAGCAGGGCCGCGCCGAAGCCGAAGCCCTCCAGCACGTGGGGCGCCTCGTCCTTGAAGAGCAGGACCACGAGGCTGGCGCCGAGCAGGCCGAGGCCCACGGTCGCCATGCCGACGAACGCGCCGGTGCGGAAGCCGATGGTCATGGCCGGGTCGCGGCCCTCGGTCTCGGCCGCGGCGGCGACGCGCAGGTTGGCGCGGACCGCGAGGCTCATCCCGAGGTAGCCGATGGCGGCCGAGAAGCCGGCGCCGACCAGGAAGAAGACGGAGCGTCCGATCCGGACGGTGACGTCGTCGGCCGGCAGTGCGAACAGGACCACGAACGCCACCGCGGCGAAGATCCCGAGAGTGCGGAACTGGCGCTGCAGGTAGGCGTTGGCGCCCTCCTGCACCGCCTGGGCGATGGTCCTCATGTTGTCGGTGCCCTCGCCTGCGGCCATCACCTGCGACCGGAACATCGCCGCCATCCCGAGCGCGCCGAGCGCGATCAGGGCGACGATGACGACCAGGACGAGGTTGCCGCCTTCGAGGTCCGGCTCAACGACTGCGGGCAGGATCCCGGTCATATGCGCGTCCTCCTAGAAGTGGAACGTGAACGCGCCGGAGTCTACGCAGACGTGACCCAGATCACGGGGCAGGGTGATCCACGCCACACCGGCCGGTCCGGCCGGGCGCACGAAAAACCCCTCCGGACTCGTCCGGAGGGGTGTGGACGGCGGTGCGGCCGGGGGCGTGGTCAGGCGCCCGGCGCGAGGCCGACGGTGTCGTGGATGACGAACACCTTGGCCAGCCCGGTGATCCGGAAGATCTTGAGCAGCCGCTCCTGGGTGCAGACCAGGTCGAGCGATCCGTCGTGGGCGCGGACCTTCTTCAGGCCGCCGACCAGGACGCCGAGACCGGTGGAGTCGAGGAACTCGACGGCCTCGAGGTCGATGACGATGTCGTAGGTGCCGGCGCCGACGAGCTCGGTGATGCAGTCGCGCAGCTTGGGGGCGGTGTAGACGTCGATCTCCCCGCCGACCGCCACGATGGCGCGACCATCCACCTCGCGAGTGGCAAGGGTGAGATCCACGACTGCTCCCCGGTCCCCGAATCTGTTCGGACAGTGCGTCAGCGAGGCACACTGCGTGCCCCTGAGTTCTATCGGGTGGTATCAAACCACGAGTCCCACCCGTCGCGCAGGTGTCCCCAACACTTCGCGGCGAGGGCACCGTCGGAGGCGTTTGCCAGACTTCGCGGGTGAGCACCACCCGACCTGTCGCACCACCCCGGGTCGACGACCTCGTCCGCCGACTGACGTCGGTGCCGGGGCGGGAAGGCCGGCTGCGACACCTCGAGGTGCTGCCGGCGCGCGAGGCGGTCCACGAGGACTGGCCGGGCTGGGTGCCCGACGACGTCCGCGGGGCGTTCGCGTCGCAGGGGGTGGCCCGGCCCTGGCGCCACCAGGTCGTCGCGGCCGATGCGGCCCACGCCGGCGACCACGTCATCGTCGCGACCGGCACCGCGTCCGGGAAGTCGCTGGCCTACCAGCTGCCGGCGCTGTCCGCGATCCGCGCCGCGCGCGGTCCGCGGGGCGAGCGCGGCGCGTCGGTGCTCTACCTCGCCCCCACCAAGGCGCTGGCCCACGACCAGCTCGCGACGCTGACCTCGCTCGGCCTTGACGTGCGGGTGTCGGCCCACGACGGCGACAGCTCCTACGAGGAGCGCGACTGGACCCGCGACTTCGGGGAGTACGTCCTGACCAACCCCGACATGCTGCACCGCTCGCTGCTGCCGGCCCACCACCGCTGGTCGCGGTTCCTCGGGTCGCTGCAGTACGTCGTGGTCGACGAGTGCCACCACTACCGCGGCGTCTTCGGCGCCCACGTCTCCCACGTCCTGCGGCGGCTGCGCCGGGTGTGCGCGATGTACGGCGCGCACCCCACCTTCGTCCTCGCCTCCGCGACCGTCGCCCAGCCCGAGGTCACCGCGGGGCGGCTGACCGGTCTCGACGTGGTCGCGCTGACCCGTGACGACTCGCCGCGCGGGGCCGTCTCGCTGGTGCTCTGGGAGCCGCCGCTCACCTCCCACGACGGGGAGAACGGCGCGCCGGTGCGGCGTGCGGCGTCGTCGGAGGTCGCGGACCTGCTGGCCGACCTGGTCGCCGAGGACGTCCGCACGCTCGCCTTCGTCCGCTCGCGACGCGGCGTGGAGCAGGTCGCGACCACCACCGCCGGCCTGCTCGCCGAGGTCGACCCGTCGCTGCCCGGGCGGGTCGCCGCCTACCGCGGCGGCTACCTCCCGGAGGAGCGGCGGGCGCTCGAGGCGTCGGTGCGCCGTGGTGACCTGATGGGCCTCGCCGCCACCAACGCCCTGGAGCTCGGGATCGACATCAGCGGCCTCGACGCCGTCCTGATCGCCGGCTTCCCCGGCACCCGCGCCGCCTTCTGGCAGCAGGTGGGTCGCGCCGGCCGCGGCGCACAGGACGCGCTGGGCGTCCTGGTGGCCAAGGACGACCCGCTCGACACCTATCTCGTCACCCATCCCGAGATGCTGATCGGCGCACCGGTGGAGGCCTCGGTCTTCGACCCGGACAACCCGCACGTGATGGGGCCGCACCTGTGCGCCGCCGCCCAGGAGCAGCCGCTGACCGAGGCCGACCTGCCGCTCTTCGGCCCGACCGCCCGCGAGGTGGTCGACGAGCTGGTCGGTCTCCAGCTGCTGCGCAAGCGGCCGCGCGGCTGGTTCTGGACCGACCGCGGCCGCGCGGCCGACCTGGCCGACATCCGGTCCGCCGGCGGCTCGGCGGTGCAGCTCGTCGAGGCCGACACCGGCCGGGTCGTCGGCACCGTCGACGCCTCGGGCGCGCACAGCCAGGCGCACCCCGGGGCGGTCTACGTGCACCAGGGAGAGACGTGGCTGGTGGAGTCGCTCGACCTCGACCACCACGTCGCGACGATGCGGCGCGACGACCCGGCGTGGTCCACGACCGCCCGCGAGGTGACCGACATCAGCATCGTCTCGACCCGTGAGCGCCGCTCGTGGGCGGGCTGCCAGCTGACCCTCGGCGAGGTCGACGTGTCCCACCAGGTGGTGTCGTTCCTGCGTCGGCGCCAGCCGGGCGGCGAGGTGCTCGGCGAGGAGCCGCTCGACCTGCCCGAGCGGACCCTGCGGACCACCGCGGTGTGGTGGACGGTGCCCGACGACGTCGTCGCCGAGGCCGGGCTGGCGGCCCTCGACGTGCCGGGCGCCGCGCACGCGGCCGAGCACTGCTCGATCGGCCTGCTCCCGCTCTTCGCGACCTGCGACCGCTGGGACATCGGCGGGGTCTCCACCGCGCGGCACGCCGACACGGGCGTGCTGACCGTCTTCGTCTACGACGGGCACCCCGGCGGCGCCGGGTTCGCGGAGCGCGGCTTCCACACCGCGGTCGCCTGGTTGACCGCGACCCGGGAGGCGATCGCCGGGTGCGAGTGCACGTCGGGCTGCCCCTCGTGCATCCAGTCGCCCAAGTGCGGCAACCAGAACAACCCGCTCGACAAGGACGGCGCGATCCGGCTGCTCGACGCCCTCCTCTCGGGTGCGCCGCGCGAGGTCGCGAAGCGCTAGATTCGCGCCATGGTGATCATCGGACTCGTCCTCATCGCGCTCGGCGGGCTGGCCATCCTCTTCGCCTTCGCCTTCACCGACCCGGGCACCGGTGGCGCCTACCTCGGGGTCGACGTCAACACGCTCTCGTCCTTCCTCATCGGCGTCGCCGCCGGCGCCGCGATCCTGTGGGGCTTCGCGATCCTCAAGTGGGGCACCAAGCGCAGCCTCGCCCACCGCCGGGAGCGCAAGGAGCTGAGCGAGCTCAACGCCAAGCTCGAGCGGGTCGAGGCCGAGCGCCGCGCCGACGGCGACGCCTCCCCGTCCGCGTGATCGTGGCGGGCCGCACCCACAGCTGAGCGGCAGGCCCAGACCCCGACAGTGGAGCCACCGGCCCGACCTACGGGCCACCGGCTCCACCGTCGCGACGACACGGCGCGACGGCCTGCTGCCGGTCGGCCCGGCGCGCGCCTCGGCACGCACCCGGACCTCGCGCCACGGCACCGGCGGACCGTCCACCGACACCGACACCCGGACCTCGCTGCCGGTGACCTCGCACCCGTCGAGGACGGCTGCGTGGGCGGTCGCGACCTCGGTCGCCCTCGCACACGCCCCGTCGCCGGCTGCCGCAGCCCCGGCGGCTGCGACCGCCGCGAGGTCGGCAGCGGACTGGGCCCGTCGCTGCGCGACCACGAGCCCGCCCGCGGCCGAGAGGCCCAGCGCCACGAACATCAGCACCCCGGCGAGAGCCAGCACGAGGACGGTCGCTCCTCCCTCCTCACCACGGGAACCGGTCACGGTGACCCCTCCTCGAGCAGGGCGACCGCCTCGTCGGAGACGGTGACGCCCGGCACCGACGCCAGCAGGCCGCCGGGTCCGGCCACCCGCGCGGAGGTCACGACGACCACCCGGTCGCCGTCGACCGTCACCCGGACGGAGGCACCCTCGGGCGCGATCCGCAGCGCCACGGCGCGCGCGGTCGTCGCGTCGTCACCGCGGGCCAGCGCCCGGGCGGCCTCGCGGGAGGCATCGACCACGCGCACCTGGGCGGCGCCGATCGCCAGCATCCACACCAGCCCGACCGTCAGGGCCAGGAGCAGCGGCACGCCGAGCGCGAGCTCGGCGGTCGCGGACCCCTCCTCCTCGTGCCGAGCCCGCGCCGCCATCAGCCGATCCCCAGCAGGCCCATGACGTGGTCGAAGAGCCGGCCGAGCAGCCGGTCGCCGAAGCTGCCCGTGAGCAGCTTGTAGAGCAGCGCCGCGAAGCCGGCACCGGCGGCGGTGCCGACCGCGTACTCCGCGGTGGTGATGCCGCGCTCGTCGCGCTCCGGCGCGGCAGGCGTGGCGTGTGTGGTCCTGATCATCGGGTCTCCCGTCGTCGTGGGGCTCTCGATGAGCCCCGTCGTCACCCGAGGCTGCGCGCCCGCGGCCGACGGCGCACCCGATGCCCCTCGGCCCTGTGGACGAGCGCCGCCGGGGCCGCCCTGTGGACGGCTCGCGGTCGCGTGGGCGGCCCTCACGGCACCAACGACCCGAGCAGGGACGCGGCGGTGGGCACGACCCCGAGCAGCAGGAAGGCCGGGAGCAGGCAGATGCCGAGCGGTAGCGCCGCGGCGACGCCCACCCGGCGGGCGGCGTCCTCGGCGCGGGCCGCCGACTCGCGCTCGAGCTCGTCGGCCAGCCTCTCGATGACCTGCACGACGGAGGCGCCGGACGCCTGTGCGCGCTCCATCGCCCGCCCGAGGGGCGCCAGCGCCTCGTCGTCGGCCAGGGTCGCCCAGGCGTCGACGAGCGGCGCACCCCAGCGCGCGTGGTCGACGACCGGCGACAAGCGGTCGGCGGCCGGGCCCGGCAGGGCGCGACAGACCAGCGCGAGCCCGCCGACGGGGTCGGCGCCGCCGCGCAGGGTCGCGGCGAACAGGTCGACGAGGTGGGGCAGCGTCCGCTCCACCTCCTCGCGCTCGCGGCGCACCGCGGCGGGCTCGGCTCGCGCCAGCACCCACCACGACGCGACCGCGGCGACCACCGATGCCGCCACGCCTGCGCGGCCACCCACGAGAGCCCACGCGCCGGCCCCCGCGCCCAGGGCCGCCAGCGCCCGCGGCCAGCGTCGACCCGCAGGGTGGGCGCGGGCGGCCCCCGGGGCCGTCGGCTGCCCGGACCACGGCTCCGGCGCACGGGACACCAGCAGCCACACCGTGACCAGCACGCAGCCGGCGCACACCCACGTCATGGCACGACGACCGCGTCGGCGAGCCGCTCGATCCACCACAGACCCAGCGCCAGCAGGCCCAGGCCGGCACCGAGGCAGACCCACCCCGCCACGGTGCCCAGGAGGAAGGCCCACGGGTCGGAGCCCGCGCCCGAGCCCATCACCAGCACCGCGAGCGGCAGGCACGCCACCAGGCGCGCCGTCGCGCGGGCCGAGGCGAGCTCGGAGTCGACGAGGCGGCGGGTGCGGCGCCGCACCCGCAACCCGGCCGCGGTCCGCTCCAGGCCAGCAGCCAGGCCGTGGCCGGTCTGGTGGGCGACCTGCCACGCGCTCGCCACCCGGTGCAGGTCCTCGGCGCCGGGGTGCCCACGGGCCAGCCGGCGCAGCGCGTCGGGCACGTCGACCCCCAGGCGGCTCGCCTCGACCACCTCACCGAGGGGCGGCCACCTCTCCTGTGCCGCGGACAGGGCCGCGGTGGGCGGACGACCCGCGGCCAGCTCGGCCGCCAGGACGTCGCAGACCTCCAGCACGGCCGACCGGTCGCGAGCGACCTGACCGCGACGAGGACGGGACCAGCCCCGCGGTGTCGCGGTGGTGCCGCGGCGCGGCGGGCCGGGCGGTGCTCCCGCGGGCACCGGCACCCACACGGCCACGGCGGCCGCGAGCAGCAGCGCCGCCAGCCCCACGCTCACCACGAGCTCACCACGACGCCCCGAGCCGCTCGGCGAGCGCCCCGGCGCCGGGGCCACGGACCAGGCGGCCGGGTTCGAGCCGGACGGCGGGCACCAGCGCGACCAGCCCGTCGGGCGACCGCTCGGGCACCGCGAGCTCGAGCACCCGTCGTCGGCCGTCGGGGCCCCGCCCGAGGTGCACGACCACGTCGAGCGCCGCCGCGAGCTGGCTGTGGGCGGCGTCGCGGGGCAGCCCGGCCGCGAGCGCGAGCGCCTCGACCCGGGCGGGCACGTCGGAGGCGGAGTTGGCGTGGAGCGTGCCGCAGCCGCCCGCGTGACCGGTGTTGAGGGCCGCGAGGAGGTCGACGACCTCCGCACCCCGCACCTCGCCGACGACCAACCGGTCCGGCCGCATCCGCAGCGCCTGGCGCACCAGCACCTGGAGGGACACGGCACCGGCACCCTCGATGTTGGCGGGCCGCGCCTCGAGCGCCACCACGTGCGGGTGGTCGGGCCGCAGCTCGCTGGCGTCCTCGACGAGGACGATCCGCTCGCCACGGGCGACCAGCGAGAGCAGGGCCGAGAGCACCGACGTCTTGCCGGTGCCGGTGCCGCCCGTGACGAGGAACGCGCACCGGGCGTCGACCACCTCCTCGAGCAGCAGCGCTCCTTCGTCCGGGAGCGCGCCGGCCGTGACCAGCTCGGGCAGGGTCCAGACGCGGCCGCGCGGCACCCGCAGCGACAGCGCGGTGCCGGACCGCGCGACCGGGGCGAGCACCGCATGGAACCGCGTGCCGTCGGCGAGCCGGACGTCGACGTGGGGCGTCGCGTCGTCGAGGCGACGCCCGGCACTCGCGGCCAGGCGCTGGGCGAGCCGGCGCACCGCGGCGTCGTCGGGGAACGACACGGCGGCACGCTCGAGGCCCCGACCGCGGTCGACCCAGACCTCCTCGGGCCCGTTGACGAGGACGTCGGTGACGTCGGGCAGGCGCACCAGCTCCTCCAGCGGACCGGCCCCGAGGACGTCGCGCCGGAGCAGGTCGTGGACGGCCAGCACCGTGGCGTCGCCCACCGGCGAACCGCCGGCACGCAGCGCCTCCGCCACGCGGTGCGGCGTCAGCTCGCCCGCGGTCCCGGCCAGCCGGCGCCGGACGTCGTCGAGGACCGCAGCCGGCACCTGCGCGCTCACGCGGCCGCGCCCAGCAGGTCGCGCGCGGCGCGAGCCAGCGGCCCGCGTCGCGTCAGCGGGCCCAGCCCCCGGTCGACGGCCTCCGCCACACCACGCTGGTCGGCGAGCGCGGCCACGACCGGTAGCCCGGCGACCCGTTCGACGTCGGCGTCGGACAGCCCGCCCGGGCGCACGACCAGCCCCGCCCTGCCCTCCCGGCCCAGCCCGGCCACGAGGCGCGCCGTGGCCGCGACGGCCGGCACCGTCGCCGGGGCGACGACGAGGAGCTCGTCGCAGCGGTCCACCAGCTCGCCGAGCGACGCCGACTGGCGCGCCAGGTCGAGCACGACGAGGTCGTGGCCGCGGGTCGCCGACGGCAGCACCCGGCGGACGGTGGGCACGTCGAGGTGGCGCCGGAGCCCCGACCACGTCAGCACCCCGAGGCCGCACCGGCGTGGCACGCCCTCACGGAGCTCACGCGCCCCCAGCCGCCCCGAGGTCTCCGCGAGGCCCTCCCAGCGCACGCCCGCCTCGTCCTCCATGCCGACCAGCCGGTCGAGGCCCGGGCCGAGCGGGTCGGCGTCGACGAGCAGGGTCGACGCCCGCTCGGACCACCACTGGGCGAGCGCACAGGCCAGCGTCGTGCTGCCGCAGCCGCCGACGCCGCCGACCACCCCGACGACGCGGCCCGGTGCGTCGCGCTCCCCGACGTCGGCGACGAGGTCGACCAGCCAGTGCGGCTCCCGTTCGAGGTCGACCACCGATGCAGCACCGAGCCGGACCGCGGCGCGGAAGGCACCGTCGCCGGGCGGGTGACCGACGACGTGCACCCCCGTGCGGCGCGCCGGGGCGAGGTCGGCCAGCGCGGCGGCCAGGTCGGCGCCGACCAGCACCAGATCGGCCTGCGCCCACGAGGTGAGGGCGAGCGCGGGGTCGTGGCAGGTGCGGGCCCCGACGCCGGCAGCGGCGCAGAGCGGGACGACGAGGTCGTGGACGGCGGCGGAGGCGGTGATCACGAGGACGGGCATGACGACGAGGGTCGACCGGAGGACCGACGGTCGGCACCGGTCCGCTCCGCAGCCTGTGGACGACCGCTCCGGAGCGTCGCCTGTGGACGCCCGATGGCCCGATCTCCGAGCCCCGCGGCCCCTACGATGGCGTCATGACCCGCCCCACCGCGGCCTTCTTCGACCTCGACAAGACGATCATCGCCAAGTCGAGCACGCTGGCCTTCAGCCGCGAGTTCCAGGCGGGCGGACTGATCTCGCGACGCGCGATGCTGCGCTCGGCGTACGCCCAGTTCGTCTTCTTCACCGGCGGTGCCGACCACGACCAGATGGACAAGATGCGCGAGTTCATGTCGCAGCTGTGCGCCGGCTGGGACGTCGCCACCGTCCGCGACATCGTGCACGAGACGCTCAACACGATCGTCGAGCCGCTCGTCTACGACGAGGCGGTCACCCTCTTCGAGGAGCACCGCGCGGCGGGTCGCGACATCGTCATCGTGTCGGCGAGCGGGGCCGAGGTCGTCGAGCCGATCGGCGAGATGCTCGGTGCGGACCGGGTCGTCGCGACCCGGATGGAGATCGCCGACGGGCGCTACACCGGCAACATCGACTACTACGCCTACGCCGAGGAGAAGGCGCGGGCGATCCAGCAGCTCGCCGACAGCGTCGGCTACGACCTGTCGGCCAGCTATGCCTACAGCGACTCGATCACCGACGTGCACATGCTCGAGGTCGTCGGGCACCCCTTCGCCGTCAACCCCGACAAGGAGCTGCGCAAGGTCGCCGCGGCGAAGGACTGGCCGGTGCTCAGCTTCGTGCGCCCGGTCGCGCTGCGCCGCCGCATCCCGGTGCCGCCGGCGCGACCGACGCTCGCGGCGCTCGCCGTCGGCGGGGCCGTCGCGGCCGGCGGCGTGGTGTGGGCGAACCGTCGCCGGCGCGGCCACGACGCCTGAGCCGGACGCACCGGCACCGGTCAAAGTCAACCCTTGAAGGTGCCGCCGGGCAGGGCTAGAACTGGAACCAGAACTCCACAGCAGCACGTGTGCCGGGTACCCACGCGGCGATCCACCCATCCGATGGGGTGCTGGCCATTCGGGAACTGCCCGAGGCAGCGATTGCGAAGAGCACGCTTGGTAGCCACGGCCTCACGTGTCAGCGGCGGCACCCGGTCCACGTGAACGGGTGCCGCTCGCATGCCCGGCCCCGGCGCTGCCTCAGCCGACGCGCAGCGGTGAGGCCTCGGCGCCCGCCGCGAAGGCCTCGGCGCCGTAGAGCGCCCACGCATGGACGCCCGACGGACCGCCGTCGCTGTAGGCCCGCAGGTTCGACTCGTACGCCGCGCGGAGCGCGAGGTGCCCGGCCTCGGGCACCACGAGGGACTTCGGGTCCACGCCCCGCGACACCAGCACCAGGCGCTCCAGCGCGCGGGCGACGATCCCGTTGTGGGACGCGAACGGCGCGGCCGTCGCCACGTCGGCGTGGGCGACCGCGGCGACGAGGAGCGCCGGGGCCGACGTCCCGGAGAGGAGGAGCTCGGAGACCCCGCGCAGCCGGTCGGCCGACGCGGCGTCCCGCGGGCGGCCGAGCTGGTCGGCCGGCAGGGACGCGCCACCCACCACGGCGTGCAGCCGGGCGATCGCCTGCAGCGGCGCGGTCTTCAGCAGCGGCGCCAGCGCCAGCATCGACGCGGAGAGCCGGACGGCGTCGGTGGCGATCTCGTCACCCTCACCCGCGCGGACCTCGTCCAGCGAGGACGCGGAGCCCTCGAGCACGGCGCTCGCGTGGGCGCCGCGCAGCAGCGACTCGGCCGTCATCTCCGGTGAGGTGCGGCGCAGCCCGCGGTCGCGCAGCATCACGTCGATCCCGTCGCGGGTGCCGGCGTAGGCCGACGGGACCCCCTCGAGTTCGGTGAGCCAGGCGAGCGGGTCGGTCATGGGGAGGACGGTAGCCGGGCCGCGACGCGGTGACGTGGCCGGTCAGTCCGACGGGAGCAGCGAGATCTTCTGCCAGATCTTGCGCGACATCCCCGTCGTGAGGGTCTCCAGGTCGCTGACGGTCGTGAGGACGACGGCGTCGCGTGACTCCTCGGCGCACAGCGCCGCCGTCTTGCCGACCAGCGAGAGCACCTCGGAGCAGTAGTCGAGGTAGTGCTCCATCTCGCTGCGGGTGAGGTCGGTCCGCACGGACGCGTCGGTGCGGACGTAGTCGGACCGGAGTCGCTCCGGGTCCTTGGTCAGCTGGTGCATGTCCACGACGTGCGCCAGCGAGCGGAGCCGGTGGAGCAGGTCGAGCAGGTGCCCGCGCTCGAGCCGCTGGGGCAGTGCGTAGAGGAACCAGAGCGCGAGTCCGGCGAACACCAGGTCATTGATCGTCGACTCGATCAGCGGCACCCACTCGAAGGTCCGGTCGGGGCCGGACGTCACCGCGTCACGGAAGGCCAGCACGAACACGGCCGCGCTCGCCACCAGCACGACCGCTGCTGCCAGTCGCGAGCCGAGCCGGACCCAGCGCAGCCGGTCGCGGACCGCTGCGGAGGCATCGGCGACGTCCGCGGTCAGCACGCCGAGCTCCTGGACGACGGACACGAGCCCGCGCTCGGGGAAGCGGGCACGCACGCGGGCCTCGAGCCTCGCGACGGTCTCCCGCACCGGGGCCGCGTCGAGTCGGTCGAACGACGTCACGCGGCCAGCGTAGGGGTGGGAACACCAACCCCGCGGGATACGGTGAGCACGATGACCGACCAGCAGCCCGAGAGCCCCGCCACCGTCGACCGCGCCCGGTCCTTCGGCCCCGTCGCCGACGCCTACGACCGGGGTCGGCCGACCTACCCGGCGGAGGCCGCGGCGTGGCTGGTCGGCGGGGAGGCCAAGGTGGTCCTCGAGCTGGCCGCCGGCACCGGCAAGCTCACCCGCGAGCTGGTCGACCAGGGGCACGCGGTCTTCGCCACCGAGCCCGACGAGGAGATGCTGGCCGTCCTGCGCGAGCGGGTGCCGGAGGTGAGCACGAAGGTCGCGACGGCCGAGGAGATCCCGGCCAACGACCGGTCGGTCGACGTGGTCGTGGTCGCGCAGGCGTTCCACTGGTTCGACCCCGAGCGGGCGCTGCCCGAGATCGCGCGGGTCCTCAAGCCCGGCGGCCACCTCGCCCTGGTCTGGAACAGTCGCGACGAGCGGATCCCGTGGGTGCGCCGGATGGGCGACATCCTCGGGCGCCAGGACCTCGACACCTCCTCCTCCGAGCACGTCGTGCACAGCGACCTGTTCGGCTTCGTGGAGGAGCAGTCGTTCAAGCACTGGCAGGAGATCGACCGCGAGTCGATCCTCGACATGGCGCGCTCGCGGTCGAGCTTCGCGGTGATGGACGAGGACGCCCGCGCGGCCCACCTCGCCGACGTGCTGGCCTTCTACGACGACTACGGGCGGGGCATGGACGGCATGCGCGTCCCCTACCGGACCCGCTGCTACCGCGCGGTGGTCGTCGACCGCGACGGACCCGGCCCCGCCACCGACGACCCCGAGCCGGAGGGCCCGGTCGTCAGTGACGGGACCGACACCGACATGCTGCTCATCGACTTCCGCTGAGGACCGCAACAAACGGCGCGGTGCGTGCGTCCCACCTCCGCACGCACCCATCGATCTCGGGAGACACCATGCGTCGTACGACGTCACTGACCGCCGCCGGCCTGCTCGGCCTCGCCCTCGCCGCAGTCCCGACCACCGGCGCCACCGCGGCCGGCGAGACCTGCCACGGGGTGCCCGCGACCATCGTCGGGACGCCGAGCGCGACCCTGACCGGGACCGAGGGCGCCGACGTGATCGTGACGAACGGGGCCAACGGCGTCGAGGCGCTCGGCGGCGACGACCTCGTCTGCGTCACCGGTGCGACGGACCCCGAGGGCACCCGCGGGGTGGACGTCGACGCCGGGCCGGGTGACGACGTCGTCGACGGCACCGCAGCTCCCGGCTGGGGCGTGCAGGGCAACCTCGGCACCGGGGCCGACACGTTCACCGGCGGAGCCGCAGGCGACTACGTCTCCGCGGGCGCCTACGACGCCTCCTACCGGCACGTCGACGACGAGCGCGACGTGCTGTCCGGCGGCGGCGGTCGCGACTCCTTCACCACCGGACAGGACGGCCGCTTCAACACCGACGTCGTCGACCTCGGCTCCGGCGACGACTACGTCTCCTACGGCGGCACGCCCGCCGCCGGGGGCTCGGTGACGGGCGGCGCCGGTGGCGACGACACGCTGGGACTCATGACGTCCGCCCGCACGCTCGGCCTCGACAACCGGGCCGGGGTGCTGACCCAGGACGGCGCCCAGGTCCTCAGCTGGACCGGCGTGGAGTCGTTCTCGATCTGGTCTGCCCGCGACGCCCGGGTCGACGTGTCGTTCACCGGCACCGACGCCGACGAGCGGCTCGCCCTCTCGACCGGCAGCGGCGTCGTCACGGCGTCCATGGGAGGAGGTGACGACCAGGTGCTCACCGGCGCGCGGCTGCTGACCGGCAGCACGGTCGACGCGGCGACCGGCCGGGACTCCCTCTACGTCGTCGATCGTGACGCCAGCGTGGCGCTCGACCTGGCCAAGCAGCGTCTCGGCGCCACGGACTCCGCCTCCGGCACCCAGGTGGCGACCGTGCGCGGCGTCGAGGACGCCGAGGCGCACGCCCGCACGGTGGTGCTGAAGGGGACCGGCGCGCGCAACGTGCTCGGCCTGACCGCCTGCCGCGGCACCGTGGTGGGTCGCGGCGGAGCCGACCAGATGGGTCGCGTCTACGAGGGCTGGGGCGAGACCCGCCCCGAGTGCCGCGAGGAGCGCTACACCCTCGATGGCGGCGCCGGCGCCGACACGCTCGAGGGCTACAGCGGCCGGGACCGGCTCAACGGCGGCACCGGCAACGACGTGATGCTCGGCAAGGGTGACGCCGACCGGCTGGTCGGGGGCCCGGGCCGCGACCGGGCCGACGGCGGCAAGGGTCGCCCGGACACCTGCCGCGCCGAGGTCCGTGCACGCTCCTGCGAGCGCTGAGCCGCCGCCACCCGCCAGCGACCCAACCACCAGCACCAGCCACACGGGAGAGACACGTGCGACGTACGACGACGATCATCGCGACCGGGCTGCTCGGAGCCGTCCTGCTCGTGCCCGCCACCGGCTCCACCGCCGCCGCCGTGCCGACCTGCCAAGGTGAGGCCGCCACGCTCGTCGGCACGAAGGAGACCCTCGTCGGCACGAAGGGACGCGACGTCATCGTCACCGGCAAGGCCTTCCAGGTGAAGGCCCGAGGCGGTGACGACCTCATCTGCGTCGTCCCCCGCAGGACCGGCATCAACGTGCTCTACATCGAGGCGGGGAGCGGCGACGACGTCGTCGACACCACGTCGGCGACGCTCAACGGCTACTACGTCGACACCCACCTGGGGGGCGGGTCGGACACCCTCGAGGGCGGTCGCGGTGGCGACTGGGTCGAGACCGGGGACGCCACCGGTGACACCTCGGAGGTCGACGTGGTCCGCACGGGCGCTGGCGACGACAGGGTCACGACGTCGGGCGGGGCCGACGTGGTCGACCTCGGTCCGGGCAACGACGACCTGACCCTCGACGGCCCCGGCACGTCCGCAGGGGGCACGCTCGAGGGCGGCGACGGCTACGACACCTTCACCAAGCCCGTCGGCGCGTCCGGCGAGCACGCCTTCGACCTGGCCGCCGGCACGTTCCGCTCGCCGACCGGCGCGGCCGACTTCCCCTCGTTCGAGAGCCTCACGGTCGAGGCCGGTGGTGCGGCCGTCGCGATCACCGGCACCGAGGGTGACGACTACGTCACCGTCACGAGCGACGGGACCGAGCCCTCGACGGTGGTCGCCGACCTCGGCGACGGCGACGACGACCTCCTGCTCGACGGGAGCAGGCTCGGCGCAGCCAGCAGGATCGACCTGGGCTCCGGCGCGGACCGGCTCGTGGCGGCCCGCAGGTCGGGACACCTGGCCCTCGACCTCACGAGCGGGACGCTCGAGATCGGACGCACGACCTTCTCGGCCGGCGGCGTCGAGGACGCCTTCGCGATGGCGCGCCGCGTCGAGATCACCGGCGACGCCCAGGACAACAGCCTCTCCGCGTTCGCCTGCCGGGCGGCCATCGTCGGGAGAGGTGGCGACGACGAGCTGATCTGGCAGGGCGACTACATCTTCGAGTCGTACTCCTTCGGGTGCCGGCCGAGCGCCGTCCTGCGGGGCGGGGCCGGCGACGACTCCTTCTACGGCAGCCGGGGCGACGACCGGATCCTCGGCGGCGCCGGGGACGACCTCGCTCGCGGCGGTGCGGGGCGCGACCGGTGCGTCGCGGAACGCAAGCAGGCCTGCGAGCGCTGAGCGGGGCTACCCTCCCCGCATGGCGTGGAGGTGGCGGCGTACGTCGCTTGGCGGAGAGGCCGACCGAGCGGCCTTCCGCACGCTCCACAACGCCTCGCTCGCCAGCCCCGCGCTGCGCGAGGGTCTGACCGTCGCGAGCGCCGAGCGCTCCGTCAAGCACCTGCGGGCACTGCTCGACACCCCCGCCGCGGGACTGGGTGACACCAGCGGCCTGCTCGCGTGGGACGGCCTCGGCACCCACCACCGCAGCCAGCTGCCGGCGACGATCGCCCAGGTCGCCGAGACCGGCCGCACGATGATCGTCGACGAGCGCACGCTGCGCTGCGACGACGGCGGCTGCCAGGTGCGGCAGGCGGTCGTGAGCCCGCTCGTCGTCGAGGACACCCTCGTCGGCGCGCTGGTGGTCGGGGCGCCGCACACGACCGGCGGACTCGTCCGCGCCGCCGACGAGGTCGCCTCCTGGGTCAGCGGCCAGCTCGAGCTCGCCGAGCTCGACGCGTCGCGCACCCGGCTGATGGAGGCCGAGGTGCGGGCGCTGCGGGCGCAGATCAGCCCGCACTTCATCTACAACTCGCTCGGCGCCATCGCCAGCTTCGTGCGCACCGACCCCGACCGCGCCCGCGAGCTGCTGCTGGAGTTCGCCGACTTCACCCGCTACTCCTTCCGCCGCCACGGCGAGTACACGACGCTCGCCGAGGAGCTGCGCTCGGTCGAGCGCTACCTGCTGCTCGAGCAGGCGCGCTTCGGCGATCGGCTCCAGGTGACCCTCCAGGTGGCGCCCGAGGTGCTGCCGGTCGCAGTGCCGTTCCTGTGCATCCAGCCGCTCGTCGAGAACGCCGTGCGCCACGGCCTCGAGGCCAGCGCGGACAAGGACGACGGGGTCGGCCGGCTGTCGATCACCGCGCGCGACCTCGACCAGGAGTGCGTCATCGAGGTGGAGGACGACGGCACCGGCGAGGACCCCGAGCGGGTACGCCGAGCGCTCGCGGGCGACGCGTCGATGGACTCGGTCGGGCTCGGCAACGTCGACGCGAGGCTGCGCAACGCCTACGGCGACGACTACGGTCTGGTGGTCGAGACCGCACCCGGCGCCGGCACCAGGGTCGTCGTACGGGTGCCGAAGTTCGCCCCGGGGGTCCAGGTATGACGTCCTTGAGAGTCCTCGTCATCGACGACGAGCGCCCCGCGCTCGACGAGCTCACCTACCTGCTCGGCCGCGACCCGCGCATCGGTGAGGTCCGCGGCACCGACTCCGCGACCGAGGCGCTGCGGGTGCTGCAGGCCGAGGAGGTCGACGCGGTCTTCCTCGACATCCAGATGCCCGGCCTCACCGGGCTCGACCTCGCGCAGGTGCTGTCCCGCTTCCGCACCCCGCCGCCGATCGTCTTCGTCACCGCCCACGAGGAGCACGCGGTCGCCGCCTTCGAGCTGCGCGCGGTCGACTACGTCCTCAAGCCGGTCCGCGAGGAGCGGCTGGCCGAGGCCGTGCGCCGCGTCGTCGAGACCGGTGCCCCGGCACCGTCGGGCGACGTGCAGATCCCGGTCGAGCGCGGCGGCGTCACCCGCTTCGTCAACCGCTCCGACATCACCCACGTCGAGGCGCAGGGCGACTACGCCCGGCTGCACACCGCCGAGGGCTCCCACCTCGTACGGACCCCGCTCACCTCGCTCGCCGAGCAGTGGGCCGACGCCGGCTTCGTCCGGATCCACCGCTCGGTGCTGGTCGCGCTCCCCCACGTCGAGGAGGTGCGCAGCGAGGCCGGTCGGGTCAGCGTGGTCGTCGGCGGCGTCGAGCTGCTGGTCAGCCGGCGCCACACCCGCGACCTGCGCTCGGTGCTGACGAGGAAGGGCACGTGAGCCAGCCGCCCCCGCCGCGCGTACGCGTCACCGGGCCGCCGCGGCGCCGCGCCCACGTGGTCCGCACCCCGCGCGCCTCCGAGATCGACGCGGAGACCGAGCTCGGCGAGGTCTTCATGCGCTCGCTGCTGCGCGAGCAGCTCGCCCTGGCCCTGCGGGTGCTGCTGGCGCTCGGGTTGACGGTCGGCGTGCTGCCGCTGCTGTTCCACCTCTTCCCCGCCCTCGACGACGCGCGGATCGGGCAGATGCCGCTGGCCTGGGCGCTGCTCGGCGTCCTGGCCTACCCGTGGCTGGTGGTGCTCGGCTGGTGGTACGTCCGGCGCTCGGAGTCCAACGAGCGTGACTTCGCCGAGCTCGTCGGCGCGGTCCTCCCGGACGAGGACTGACGCATGGGCACCGACGTCGTGCCGGGCGTGATCGCCGTGGTGCTGGTCTCGCTCGCCACCCTCGTGATCGGCACGTGGGGCCTGCGGATCTCGCGCACCACCAGCGACTTCTTCGTCGCCTCGCGCACCGTCCGCCCGCGGCTCAACGCGAGTGCGATCGGCGGGGAGTACCTGTCCGCGGCGTCGTTCCTCGGCGTCGCCGGGCTGCTGCTCACCTTCGGCGCCGAGATGCTCTGGTACCCGGTCGGCTGGACCGCCGGCTACCTCGTCCTGCTGGTGCTCGTCGCCGCTCCCCTGCGCCGCTCGGGCGCCTACACGCTGCCCGACTTCGCCGAGGCGCGGCTGGGCTCGCGCGGCGTGCGCAAGCTGTGCTCGGTGCTGGTCGTCGGGATCGGCTGGCTCTACCTGCTGCCGCAGTTCCAGGGTGCCGGCGTCACCCTGCGGGCCACCATCGGGGCGCCGCCGTGGGTGGGGTCGCTCGTCGTCGCGCTCGTGGTGCTGGCGTCGGTGAGCCCGGGCGGGATGCGCTCGATCACCTTCGTCCAGGCCTTCCAGTTCTGGCTCAAGCTCACGGCCCTCCTGGTGCCGGTGTGCGTGCTGCTCGCGGTCTGGGCGACCGACGGCGCGGCAGACCCGACCACCTCTGCACCGACGTCGTGGTCGGTGCCGCTGGCGTCCCCCGGCGACGGCATCGGGCTCTACACGACGTACTCCCTGATCGTGGCGACGTTCCTCGGCACGATGGGGCTGCCCCACGTGGTCGTGCGGTTCTACACCAACCCCGACGGGCGAGCGGCGCGCCGGACGACGCTCGCGGTGCTCGGCCTGCTCGGCATCTTCTACGTCCTGCCACCGGTCTACGCCGCGCTCGGCCGGATCTACGCCCCCGACCTCGTCGCGGGCCGCTCCGACGTGCTGGTGCTGGAGCTCCCCGGCCTGATGCTCGACGGACCGGTCGCGGCCGTGCTCACCGGGCTGCTCACCGCCGGCGCGTTCGCCGCGTTCCTCTCGACCAGCTCGGGCCTCACCATCGCGGTCGCCGGCGTGCTGTCGCAGGACGTCACCGGGCGGCGGTGGGGCTCGTTCCGCCTCGGCGGGGTCGCGGCATTCCGCGTGGCGGCCGCGCTGGCGGTCGTCGTGCCGCTGGCGATTTCCCTGCCCGCCCAGGACGTCGCGGTCGCGCGGACCGTCGGCCTCGCCTTCGCGGTCACCGCCTCGACCTTCGCGCCGCTGCTGATGCTCGGCATCTGGTGGCGCGGCCTCACCCCGGCCGGCGCGGTCGCGGGCCTGCTCGTCGGCGGGCTCGGGTCGGGCACCGCCGTCGCCTGGACGCTCTCGACGTCCTCGGCCTCCGGCTGGACCGCCGCCCTCCTCGGCCAGCCGGCTGCCTGGTCGGTCCCCGCCTCGTTCCTCGCCATGGTCGTGGTCTCCCGGCTGACCCGCGCCTCGGTGCCGGCGCACGCCGGCCGGTTCATGGTGCGTCTGCACACGCCCGAGGCGGTCGACCTCCAGCGGTGAGCTGACCACAGCAGGCAGTTCGCGTGCCGCTCCGGCGGGCCCACGCTCAGCGGGCGCACGCGCCGCCGAACTGCCTACTTTGCTCGCACCCGCACCTCGTTGCCGTCGGGGTCGGCCAGCTCGACCTCGTCGCCGTGCCGCGCGACGACCGACGCGCCGAGGGAGACCAGCCGGTCGACGTCGGTGGCGAGGTCGTCGACGGCGAGCTCGAGGTACATCCGGTCCGGCCGGTGCTTGGGGTTGAGCGGCTCCCCGCCCCAGGCGATCTTGAACCCGCCGCCCGGAGCCGAGACCGCGGTCTCGCCGTCCTCGTCGTGCACCAGCGGCCAGCCGAGGGCGCGGCTCCAGAAGACACCGAGGTCGCGGGTGCCGTCGGCGGCGAGCTCGCCCAGGAAACCGGTGCCGGCGAGCCAGTTGTTGCCCTCGGGGATGACGCAGAACTCGTCCCCGCCCGGGTCGGCGAGCACGACGTGCGGCTCGTCGGGCAGCTGGCCGACGTCGCGGTGGGTCGCGCCGAGGGCGAGCGCGCGCTCGACCGTCTCCCGCTGGGTGCGGTCGTTGCTGGTCAGGTGGAGGTGGAGCGGGTTGAGCCCCTGCCTCCGCTCGTCGGTCGCGACGAACCTCAGCGCGACCGGCGCACGGTCGCCGTCTCGCCCGAGCAGGTCGCCCCAGAAGCGGGCGACCGCGTCGGGGTCGGAGGTCCGGACGACGAGGGCGAGCAGGGGCGTGGCCACCCGGGCACCGTAGGCACGTCGCCCGGCGCGCGGCCACCGGTTTGGCGCACCGGAACGGTGAGGAGCCCCGACCGCGCGGCGGTCGGGGCTCCTCGGAAGCGCTGCGTCAGGCGACGCGGACGTTCTCGGCCTGCGGGCCCTTGGGGCCGGCGGTGACGTCGAACTCGACCTTCTGGTTCTCGTCGAGCGACTTGTAGCCGTTGGACTGGATCGCGGAGTAGTGGACGAACACGTCCTCGCCGCCGCCGTCCTGGGCGATGAAGCCGAAGCCCTTGCCGGCGTTGAACCACTTGACGGTGCCCTGAGCCATGATCTTTTCCCTTGTTCGGTTCCGACGGACGACGTGCCCGACCGGGCGCTGAAGACATCCAGCTGAGCTGATGTCCAGCGAACCGAAGACCAGGAGCATGAGAGACACGAGCCGCACCGGGTGGGCGGCCAGGACGACGGAGCCCCTCACGCCAGGTGGTAGATCTCCGCCCCCCCGGCGTCGTCGACCAGCGCGATCTGGGCGTACTCCGCGAAGCCGGTGCCGCCGGAGAAGGACACCCGCAGCAGACTGAGGTGGTCGGCCGACCACCACGGCCCGCTCCGGTCGACCTCCAGGCCGGCGAGGACCTCGGGGACGGCGGCGCCCTCCGGCGCCTCGAGCCGGCCCAGGACGATCTCGGGGCGGAAGTTGCGGCGGTCGAGGTAGAAGCGGTGCAGCGCGGCCACCTCGAGGACGTTGCGGTAGATCTCGCGCAGTGCGTCGACGTCGCCCTCGAGCTCGGCGGTCACGGTGTGCGGCGCGGCCTCGGACACGACGACCTTGCTGACCCGCAGCACCGGGGCGTGCCAGCCGGCGGCCGCCTCCTCGAGCTCGGCTGCCAGCTCGCCCGCGACGTCGGCGGTGACGTTGCCGAACTTGGCGATCTTGACGAACACCGACTCCGGTGCGGCGGGCACGAACGACACGAGCGGCGCGGGCGGCGCCTCGGGACGGCGGCGCCAGCGACCCAGCAGCCCGCGGCCTGCCTCCTCCGGCACCGGCGGCGCCGACGCTGCGACGAGGCTGGGGACGACGTCGAGCACGGTCGCCCGGATCGCGTCCTCGGGCACGGCCACCACCGCGTGGAGCTGCATCGTCGACCCCCTCGACAAGCCTCGGGTCCGCACTCGTCCGCGCGCACCTCTGTCCCCACCCATCGGCCGCCGCCGCAGCGACCTGAGGGGTTCAGCCCCGCAGGAGCAGCGCCGCGTCGCCGAACTCGTGCCACAGGTAGCCCTCCGCGACCGCCGCGTCGTACGCCGCCTGCGTCAGGCGCTCGCCCGCGACCGACTCGACGAGGAGGAGGTGGGAGGCCATCGGGTCGTGCCAGCCGGTCACCAGGCCGTCGACCACGCGGGGCGGCTGGGCGGGCGTGACCACGCGTGACGTCCAGCCCCGACTGGCGACGACGTGGCGTCCGAGCACCGCCGACTCGACGGCCCGTGTCGCGGTGGTGCCGACGGCGACGACCCGGCCGCCCGCCTCACGGGCGGCGTTGATGGTCCGGGCACTGCCGGGCGACACCTCGAACCACTCCGGACCCGGCGCCTCGCCAGCCTCCTGCGACGAGACGCCGGTGTGCAGCAGGACCGGCGCGAAGGCGACCCCCGCGGTGACCAGCCGGGTGACCAGGGCGTCGGTGAACGGCCGGCCGGCCGAGGCCATCTCCGCGCTGCCGGGGTGGCGGCCGAAGACGGTCTGGTAGGCCTCGAGCGGGTAGCGGCGGTCGAGGTAGCCGTAGGCGATCGGGCGTCCGTTCCACGCCAGCTGCCGCTCGAGGTCGCCGCGTACCCCGGCACGCCAGAGCCGGTTGCCGGACCCGGTCGGCGAGGAGGCGCGACCCGGCCACGGGTCGCGCAGCACCAGGCGTACGTCACCGACGTGCACCACGTCGCCGGGTCCCGCGCCGAGCAGCGCCCGTGCGGCGTCCGGTGCGCTGCGCAGCTCGACGACCCGGTCGCCGTCGCCGAGGTCGTGGGCGACGTGCACGACGACGGGAGCGCCGTCGAGGACCGCGTCGACCTCGGCGTTGACGGTCGCCGAGGTGTTGACCACCAGGACGTCGCCGGCGTGCAGGTGGTCCGCGATGTCGCGGAAGCGGGTGTGGGTCAGGCCGTCCGGGGTGCCGACGAGCAGGCGCACCTCGTCGCGCTCCAGCCCGCGCTCCTCGGCGGGCTGCGGCGCGAAGGTCGACGCGGCGAAGTGGGTGCGAGGCGTCTCGTCGAGAACGGTCATCGGACCTCCTCCGCGCGGTAGCGCCCGGACGCGGGACGCTCGGCGAGCAGCGCGAGGAGGCGCGGCACCACCGACTCGGGCAGGGGCCGGTCGGAGATGTCCTCGCCCGGGAACGCGTCCTGGTGCATGGCGGTCCGCATGTCGCCCGGGTCCACGGCGTACGCCGTGAGCCCGGTCTCGGCGGCGTAGGTCAGCGTGACGTGGTCGAGCGCCGCCTTGCTGGCGCCGTAGAGGCCCCAGGTCTCGTAGTGGTGCACCGCCGCGTCGGAGCTGATCGAGACCAGCACGCCGTCCGCGGCGCGCAGCAGCGGCAGCAGCGCCGACGTCAGGACGAGCGGGCCGCCGATGTTGGTGCGCCAGACCTGCTGCAGGTCCGCGACGTCCACCTCCGCGAGCGGTCGCATCGGCAGCGGCCCGAGCGTGCTGGCGTTGTGCACGAGCAGGTCGAGCCGCCCGTGCGCCTCGACGGCCGCCACCAGCGCGGCGCGGTGGTCCGCGTCGGTGACGTCGCCGACGACGACGTCCACCCCCTCGGGCAGCTCCGCGTCGGCGAACCTCTCCCCGCTGCGGCCGTCGGTGACGACCCGCCACCCTTCGGCGACGAGTGCCCTGGTCAGAGCCAGTCCCAGACCGGTTGATCCCCCGGTGACGAGGGCCACTGGTGCTGTCGTTGTCGTGTCCATGACGCTATCGTTCAAGTTGAAGTGAACTTAAGTTCAAGGGGTGAACATGGATCCGCGTGACCTGCTGCCGATGGGCGAGATCTCACGACGCAGCGGCTTCGCCGCGTCGGCGATCCGCTACTACGAGGCCGAGGGGCTCATCGAGGCGCACCGCTCCCCCGGTGGCCAGCGCCAGTTCGAGCGCAGCGTGCTGCGCCGGCTCGCGTTCGTCCGCGCGGCGTCCAACGTCGGGCTGAGCATCGAGGAGATCCGCGACGAGCTCGGCCGACTGCCCGGCAACCGCACGCCGACCAAGGCCGACTGGCACCGCATCTCCCGGCACTGGGGGCGGCGCCTCGACGAGCAGATCGCCGCGCTGCAGCGGCTCAAGAGCGGGCTCGACGGCTGCATCGGGTGCGGCTGCCTCAGCCTGCGCTCGTGCGCCTTCTCCAACCCCGGCGACGTCGTCGGCGAGCGTGGCCCCGGCGCCGGGCTGCTGCCCGACACCCTCCGCCGTCCGCACCCGACCCGGGCGTCCCTCAGGACACCTCCGCCGCGCTGAACAGCGTCAGCTGCATCCCGTCCGGGGCCGCCACGCGCGCGTTGCGGTCGCCCCACGGCGTGATCGCCGCCGGCGCCACCTCGGTCGCGCCGGCCCGCACCAGCGCGGCGGCCGTCGCCTCGGCGTCGCCGACCCGCAGCGCGAACCGCACCGGCCCGGAGACCCGGCGACCGACCTCGACGTCGTCGACCATCGCGGCCTGGGCGCCGTCGAAGAGCTCGAGGGTGGCGCGACCCGCGTCGAGCAGCAGCACCCGCCCCTGGTCGCTGCTCCAGTCCTCGAGCTGTGGCAGCCCGAGGGCGTCGCGGTAGAGGGCGACGGCGGCGTCGAAGTCGTCGACGGTGAGGGCGATCCTGAGCTCGGTCACATCGGTCATGGGGCCATCGTCGCGGCTCAGGTGCACCTGAGGTCAAGGCCCTCGCGCCCCGCTCAGCCCACCCGGACCTTCGGCGTCCAGGCCCGCCGCAGGAAGCCGGCCTGCAGGGCGTTGTCCTCCCAGACGTACGCGTCGTCGCGGCTCCACGTCTTGAAGCTGAGCCGGACCCAGCGCGGGTCGCCGAGGCAGTCGGTCGGCACGGTGATGGTGGCGACGTCGCGCTGGTAGTCGATCGCCGAGGACCCCTCGCAGCGACCGCCGCGCTGCCAGACGGTCACCCGGCCCTGCCGGTGGGCGCGGCCGGCGACCATGTCGAAGGACGCCCCGAGGTCGTCGGTCCGGATGTCGCCGAAGACGCTGAACATCCCGCCCCGCTCCGGCGGCACGAAGATGTCGTCGAACCGCAGCCGGAGCACCACCCGCGACCGGCTGTGCCGCACGACGACGCTGCGCAGGTCGGCGTTGGCCCGCGTCGGCGCTGCCGTGTAGTCGTCGCCGTCGCCCGACAGGGTCAGCCTCCAGACGTCGTGGGCGGGGTCGGTGCCGCGCCAGGTCGCGGCGGCGGCCGGCGCGAGCGGTGCGACCAGCGCGAGGAGGACGGGTCCGAGCACGAGGGCGATCAGGCGGCGCATGACAGCGAGGATCCTCCGGTCGCGCGGGAGGTGTCCACCACCGATTGCTACGACGTCGCGGCGATGCCCGCCCGCAGCTCGGCGAGAGCGTCGGCGAGGCCGACCTGCGGGCTCCAGCCCCACCCGAGCGCCCGGTCCGCGAGGATCCGGCCGGTCCAGGCCGGCCCGTCCTCCCAGGTCGGCTCGACCCCGAGGGCCGCGCAGACGGCGCCGACGTAGTCGCGCCGGGTGGCGGGCTCCCCGGCGACGTTGACGGCGGTGCATGCGCCGACGACCGGGCCGGCGGCGACGTCGTCGGCCACGGCGGCGATGGCACCGGTGGCGAGGTCCGCGACGAGCGTGGCGAGGTCGTCGACGTGCACCCAGGCGAACGTCGTGTCGGCCACCGCGTGGCGGGCGGCCTCGTCGTCGCGGAGCCGGTCGGGCTGCACGCGGTTCCACACCGAGGTCTCCCCCGCGCCGAGGATCGCGGGCGGGCGCACCAGCACGCGGGTGGCCCCGCCGAGGCGGGCGAGCGCGGCGTCGGTGTCGCGCTTGACCACGCCGTAGTCGTCGGCGTCGTCGGGCACCAGGGCACCGTCCTCGTCGACGTCGCCCACCCCCGGGCTGCGGTCGTAGACGCCGGCGGTCGAGACGTGGACCACGAGCGGCACGCCGGCGTCGGTGGCGGCGGAGGCGATCGTCAGCGTGCCGTCGAGCCCGACGCGGCGCTGGTCGTCGCGTCCCGACCCGAGCGGGTGCACGGTCGTCACCAGGGCGTCGGCGCCGGCCACGACCTGCGCGGCGTAGGCCGGGTCGGCGAAGTCGCCGACGTGCTCCTCGACCCCGGGCAGGTCGGGCGCGGTGGCGGTGCGGCGCACCACGGCCCGCACGGTGGCACCTCGCTGGCTCAGCGCCCGGACCACGTGGCTGCCCACGAGGCCGTTGGCTCCGGTCACGACGACGATGGAGGAGGTCATGACCCCACCCTGTCACCCGGCTCCAGCCCCGGTCGGCCGCGCAGCACCACGCCGGCGACGACCGCGAGCCAGATCGGGGCGAAGACCAGGCTGGTGAGCACGTCGGTGGGGTGGTGCGCGCCCTCGTAGAGCCGCGACGGCGCCACGAGGACCGGCGCCAGGAAGAGGATCCACGCCCACCTGCGCGAGCCGGGGACGGTCCGGAGGAGGTAGACGGCGAGCGCGCAGTAGACGACGATCGACGTCGCGACGTGGCCCGACGGGAAGCTGTGGTCGGGCACGAGACCCGGGTCGAGGATCTTCACCGGTGGCCGGTCGCGGGTGATGAGTGCGGTCACGACCAGGTAGAGCGCGAGGGTGCCGCCGACGAGGACGGCGAAGTAGACCACCGGCCGCCACGATCGCTGCACCCGCCACAGCACCAGGGCCGCAACAGCCGCGACACCCACCCCGACGACCGTGTCGGCGACGTGGCTGCCCCACGCAGCGAGGAAGTCCCCCGTGGGGGTACGTCGATCGGCGATCCAGCGGTTCACGTCGTCGTCCCAAGGGTCCACCGTCGACCCCAGGGGGTGCGTGAGCAGCCAGCCCACGGCCAGCACGCCGAGGGTCAGGAGCACCCATGCGACCGCCAGGGTCCGGGCCGCCGCGCGGGCAGGGGTCGTGTCGTCCACCGGCGGAGCGTGGCAGGTCCGGGAGCGGTCCGCACCACCTGCAGGAGGGTCCGGACGGGCCGACCGCTCGTCGCGCCGCTCCCACCGCTCACCGCGCCGGGCGGCCCACCGGGCGACCGGGGCGCGCGCACCCCTCCCACCCGTCCTGTGACCGGTGTCACGGTGACGGCGGTCACACGCCGGTGACCCCGCCCGGAAGGACCCCTGACGTGACACAAGAGACGCACGACCAGGCCGCGCGCCACGATCCCGTCTACGACGAGCTGTCGGCCCGTCCCGAGTTCTCGGAGCTGCGCTCGCGCTACCGCCGCTTCATCATCCCCGCCACGGCCGCGTTCCTCGCCTGGTACGGGCTCTACGTGCTGCTGTCGATGTTCGCCGGCGGCTTCATGGCCGCGAAGGTCGTGGGCAACGTCAACGTCGCGCTGGTCTTCGGCCTGTTGCAGTTCGTGACGACGTTCCTCATCGCGTTCCTCTACAGCCGCTACTCCAACACCCACCTCGACCCGCTGGCCAAGCAGCTGTCGGACGACTACTACGCGAGCAAGGAGCGCTGACATGGAAGGCCACCAGTTCCTCACCACCGGGTTGTTCCTCGCGGTCGTCGCCCTGACCGTCGGCATCACCATCTGGGCCAGCCGCAACTCCTCCGGCGCGGCCGACCACTACGCCGGCGGACGCGGCTTCTCCGGCTTCCAGAACGGTCTCGCCATCGGCGGCGACTACATGTCGGCGGCGTCGTTCCTCGGCATCTCCGGCGCCATCGCCCTCTCCGGCTACGACGGCTTCCTCTACTCGATCGGCTTCCTGGTCGCCTGGCTCGTCGCGCTGCTGCTCGTGGCCGAGGTGCTGCGCAACTCCGGCCGCTACACGATGGCCGACCAGCTGGCCTACCGGATGCGGCAGAAGCCGGTCCGCACGGCGGCAGCCACCTCGACCGTGGTCGTCTCGATCTTCTACCTGCTCGCCCAGATGGTCGGCGCGGGCGCGCTGGTCGCCCTGCTCCTCGGCGTCCAGAGCGAGGGCCTGAAGAATCTGACGATCTTCTTCGTCGGCGCGCTGATGATCTTCTACGTCACGGTCGGCGGCATGAAGGGCACCACCTGGGTCCAGATCGTCAAGGCCGTGCTGCTGATGGTCGGCTCGGCGCTCATCGTGGTCCTGGTGCTCGCGAAGTTCGGCTTCAACCTCTCCGAGCTGCTCGGCACCGCCGCCTCCAACAGCGGCAAGGGCCAGGCGTTCCTCGAGCCCGGCCTGAAGTACGGCCCCGAGCTGCACAAGAAGATCGACTTCCTCTCCCTCGGCATCGCCTTGGTGCTCGGCACCGCCGGCCTGCCGCACATCCTGATCCGCTTCTACACCACCCCGACCTCCCGCGACGCCCGCAAGTCGGTGCTGTGGGCCATCGGCCTGATCGGCGCGTTCTACCTCTTCACGCTCGTCCTCGGCTTCGGTGCCGCGGCGCTGCTCGACAAGGACGCGTACGCCGAGGTGGCCGCCTCGGGAGGCAACCTGGCCTCGCCGCTGCTGGCAGAAGCCGTCGGAGGCGGACCCGGCTCGACCGGAGGCGCCATCCTGCTGGCGCTGATCGCGGCGGTCGCGTTCGCCACGATCCTCGCGGTGGTGGCCGGACTGACCCTCACCTCGTCGGTCTCGGTGGCGCACGACCTCTACAACTCGGTGTTCAAGGACGGCAAGGCGTCCGAGGCCGAGGAGATCCGCGTGTCGCGCATCGCTGCCGGCGTCATCGGCCTGGTCGCCATCGTGCTCGCCATCCCGGCGCAGAAGCTCAACATCGCCTTCCTGGTGGCGCTGGCCTTCGCCGTCGCAGCCTCGGCCAACCTGCCGGCGATCATCTACAACATGTTCTGGCGGCGCTTCAACACCCGCGGCGCGCTCTGGAGCATCTACGGCGGCCTGATCTCGTCGGTCGGCCTGGTGATCTTCAGCCCGGTCGTCTCCGGCAAGGGCCTCGACCCGGTCACCGGGAAGAACCTGTCGCTGCTGCCGACGAGCATCGACATCTCCTGGTTCCCGCTGGAGAACCCCGGCATCGTCTCGATCCCGCTGGGCTTCCTGCTGGGCTACCTCGGCACCATCACCTCGAAGGAGCCGAGCGCCGAGGAGCGCTTCACCGAGCTCGAGGTGCGTGCCCTCACGGGTGCGGGCGCGGAGCAGGCCAGCACGCACTGACCCGCGGCAGCACACCGACACGTACGACGCCCCGGAGGGCCAGACCCTCCGGGGCGTCGTCGTGCGTGGCGGAGATCCTCAGATGCCGGTGCCCGGCAGGACCGGGCCGCCGTTGACGACCATCGTCCCGCCGTCGTTGTAGGCGTCCGGGCCGTCCGGAGCGGTGTTGGCCCCGAAGTCGATGCCGGTCGCCGTGAGGGTGCCGGTGGCCGAGTTCCACAGGCCGCCGCCCTCGTTGGTGGCGCTGTTGGCGGTGATCACGCCGTTGGTCCAGGTGACCGTGCCGGCACCGGTGATGTGGAGCGCGCCGCCGTTGCCGGGGGCCGCGCCCGTCGCGTTGCCGTCGGCGTCGACGTTGGTCAGTGCGGCCTGGCCGCCGTTGACCTCGATCGCACCACCGGCGCGCGGGGCGGAGTTGCCGTCGAGGGCGCTCCAGCCCATCGTCAGGTCGCCGCCCAGCGACAGGATGCCGCCGCCGGAGCCGGCCGCGCCGGTCGCCTTGTTGGCCTCGATCGTGGCGCCCATGACCGTGAGGTCACCGCCGTCGTCGTAGATCGCGCCACCGCCCTGGTCGGCCGCCGCCCCGCTGGCGGTGTTGCCGCGCAGGTGGGTGTCGGTCACGGACATCGTGCCGGTCGCGGAGTTCCACAGGCCGCCACCCTCGACGGCGCGGTTGTCGTAGACCTTGCTCTGCGACACCTCGACCGTGCCGGCGCCCGTGAGGTGCAGGCCGCCGCCGTTGCCCGGCGCGGTCCCGGCGTCGTTGCCGCTCAGCACCGAGCGGGCGACGCTCGTCGTGCCGAGGTTGGCCTCGATGCCGCCGCCCGCGCGCTTGGCCGTGTTGGCCTCGAGCGTGGTGCCGCCGACCGTCAGCCGGCCCTGGTTGTTGAGCACGCCGCCGCCGGACCCGGCCGCGCCGGTCGCGCTGTTGCGCGAGATCGTCGAGCCGGTGACCGTGGTGGTGCCGTCGGAGTAGATGCCACCACCGCCCTGGTCGGCCGCGGCGCCGGACGCCGAGTTGCCGGTGATCGTCGAGCCGGTCACCGTCATCGTGCCGGTGGCGGCGTTCCAGAGCCCGCCGCCCTCGACGGCGGTGTTGCCGACGACCTGGGTGGTGTCGACGGAGACCGTGCCGGCGCCGGTGAGGTGCAGGCCGCCGCCGTTGCCGGGCGCGGCACCGGTGCTGTTGGCGAGCAGCGTCGAGCCGATCACGGTCGTGGTGCCGACGTTGGCCTCGACGCCGCCACCGGCGCGGGGCGCGGAGTTGCCGCGCACCTCGCTGGTGACCAGCACGAGGGAGCCGAGGTTGTTGAGCAGGCCGCCACCCGACCCGGCCGCGCCCGTGGCGGTGTTGTCGTGGACCTCGCTGCCGCGCACCGTCAGCGCGCCGCCGTCGTTGTAGAGACCGCCGCCGCCCTGATCGGCCGCGGCACCGGCCGCGCTGTTGCGGCGCACGGTGGTGCGCTCGACCGTGAAGGTGCCGGTGGCGGAGTTCCAGAGCCCGCCGCCCTCGGCCGCAGCCGTGTTGCCGGCCACCAGGCCGTCGCGCACCACAACGGTGCCGTTCCCGGTCAGGTGCAGGCCGCCGCCGTTGCCGGGGCCGGCACCGGTGCCGGTGGAGTTGCCGGTGAGCCGGCTGCGGACGAGCGACGTGCTGCCGCCGAGTGCCTCGATGCCGCCCCCTGCGCGCTCGGCGCTGTTGCCGCGCACCCGGGTGTCGACGAGACGCAGCGTGCCGCCGTCGTTCATCACCGCGCCGCCGGAAGCGCCCGCCCCCGCGACCGTCGAGTCGAGCAGGTGCGACTTGCGCACGACCACCGTGCCCCGGCTGCGGATCAGTCCGCCGCTCTCGGTCTCGGCAGGCGCGCCGTTGCGCAGCGTGACCCGCTTGAGCACCAGCCGGCTGTCGGCGCGGACGTCGAAGACGCGGTCGACCTCCTTGGCGTTGATCGTCTTGCCGCGACCGAGCACGACCAGGCTGCCGCGCACGTCGAGGTCACCGCGCCCCGCGCCGCCCTTCGCCGAGCCGCGGGTGTCGAACCGGATGCTGCGCAGCAGGACGATGCGGTCCTTGCCGGCGCTCTTGTTGGCCTTGCGCACCGCGGTGCGCAGCTGCTTCTCGGTGCGTACCCGCCACGTACGTCCCTTGGCGGCCTTCGTCTCCACCGTGCTGGTCGTCGTGGTGCCCGCTCCGGGGGTGCTCCCGCCGTCGGCCGCGTGCGCCGGCGCCACCGCGAACGCCGCGAGTGCGAGCGCGGACGCCGCCACCCCCGTCGTCGCGCGTGCTCCGGCTGTCCTTCGTGCTGACATCGCTGTCCGCCCTCCTGGTCGTGGTCCGGCGACGGTCTGCGCCGGCACGAGTGGGTACGGCGGTCGCCGGGGGCGTGTTCACGACCCCACCCGGTCCGGTGGGAGACGTGCCGATCGCTGAACAGCGTCGTGTCGCGCGCCGTACCCACAGGCGTGACCGGAAGACTGCGTGACGTGAGCGACCCCGACGGCAGCGTCCCCTCGCTCGACGACGAGGACGGCGTGATGGCCGCCTACCGGCAGCACGGCGCGGAGGTCTACCGCTTCGTGCTGCGCGGGCTCGGCGACCCGATGGCCGCCCAGGACGTCACCCAGGAGACGTTCGTCAAGGCCTGGCGCCACGCCGACCGGTTCGACCCGGAGGTCGGCTCGCTGCGGGTCTGGCTGTTCGGGATCGCCCGCAACACGATGATCGACCACGCCCGCGCCCGCCGGGCCCGCCCCTGGCAGGGGAGCCTGGCCGACCCGCCCACCGTGGAAGCCGCCGCCGGCTCCGTGGAGGACCATGCCGACGCGGTGCTCGACGGGTGGCTCGTCGAGGAGGGCCTGCGCCGGATCGCCCCGCACCACCGCGAGGCACTGGTCCAGGTCCACCTGCTCGGGCGCCCCTACGACGAGGTGGCCGCCGAGCTGTCGATCCCGGTCGGCACGCTCCGCAGCCGGGTGTTCTACGCGATGCGTGCCCTGCGGGACGCGATGGACGAGATGGGAGTGAGCCTGTGAGCACCTACGACGACGGGCACCGCGAGCTGCGCGAGCTGCTGGGGTCCTACGCGTCGGGCCACCTGCCCGAGACCGAGGCCGACCGGGTGCGCGCGCACCTCGACGGCTGCGCCGACTGCCGCGCCGAGCTCGACGAGCTGCGCGCGGTGGTCCGCGCGCTGGGCAGCGTCGACGTCTCGTCGTTCACCGACCCCGCGCCCGTGCCGCCGGGCCTGGGCGACGGCGTACGAAGGGCCGTGGCGCAGGCGCGGGCCGACCACGACGCCGACGAGCTCGGCCGGCGTCGGGCCGCCGCCGACGAGCGCCGGCGCCGCTCCCGGCTGCGCCTGGTCGGCGCGGCTGCCGCCGTGGTCGTGGCGCTCGGTGTGGGCGGCGCGGTCGGCCGCGCGACGGCGCCCGAGCCTCCCCAGCCGCCGCTGGAGGCGATCTCGATGGAGGTCGGCGCCGACCAGCAGGTCACGGTGGAGAGCGCCGACCTCGTGGCCCACACCTGGGGCGTCGAGCTGCGGATCGTCGCCGACGGGTTCGCCGAGGGACAGACGTTCCAGGCGGCGTTCCGCACCGACGACGGGGAGCTCGTCCCGGCGGGCGAGTTCATCGGCGTGGGCCCGGCGCCGATGACCTGCTTCCTGCAGTCGGCCGCCCTGCGCCAGGACGTCACCCAGGTCGTCGTGACCGGTCCGGGCGGACGGACGGTGCTCTCCTCCGACCTCTGACCGGCCACCCGGCGCAGCCGCACGACCGTCCGTCGCTCGACGACCGGGCCGACCTGCCGCGGACCAACCTCCGCGCAGTACGTTCGGCCGTGACGACGATCACGTGCGCCTGAGGAGAGAGCCTTGTCCGAGCAGACCCTGTCCAACCTGTCCCGCGAGGACCGCCGCTTCGAGCCGCCGGCCGACCTGGCCGCCGACGCCAACGTGAAGGAGGAGGCGTACGCCCGGGCCGACGCCGACCGCGAGGCCTTCTGGGCCGAGGCCGCCGACCGGCTCGAGTGGGGCCAGAAGTGGGACCAGGTCCTCGACTGGTCGAACCCGCCGTTCGCCAAGTGGTTCGTCGGCGGCACCATCAACGCCTCGGTCAACTGCGTGGACCGGCACGTGGCCGCCGGCAACGGCGACAAGGTGGCGCTGCACTGGGTCGGCGAGCCGGAGGACGACACCCGTGACATCACCTACGCCCAGCTCAAGGACGAGGTGTCGAAGGCCGCCAACGCGCTGACCGAGCTCGGCGTGCAGAAGGGCGACCGCGTCGCGATCTACATGCCGATGATCCCCGAGGTCGTCGTCGCGATGCTCGCCTGCGCCCGGCTCGGCGCCCCGCACACGGTCGTCTTCGGCGGCTTCTCCGCCGACGCGCTCGCCTCGCGCATCACCGACTGCGAGGCCCACGTCGTGATCACCTCCGACGGCGGGTTCCGCCGCGGCGCCCCGTCCGCGCTCAAGCCGGCCGTCGACGAGGCGGTCGAGAAGACCGGCGACCTGGTGCGCAACGTGCTCGTCGTGCGCCGCACCGGCCAGGACGTCGACTGGCACGAGGGCCGCGACGTGTGGTGGCACGACGCCGTCGACAGCGCGTCGGCCGACCACGAGCCCGAGATGCACGACTCCGAGCACCCGCTCTACGTCATGTACACCTCCGGCACGACCGGCAAGCCGAAGGGAATCCTGCACACCACCGGCGGCTACCTCACCGGCACCTCGTTCACCCACTGGGAGGTCTTCGACCTCAAGCCCGACACCGACGTCTACTGGTGCACCGCCGACGTCGGCTGGGTGACCGGCCACTCCTACATGGTCTACGGCCCGCTCGCCAACGGCGCGACCCAGGTGATGTACGAGGGCACGCCCGAGAAGGGCCGCTGGTGGCAGATCGTCCAGGACTACAAGGTCACGATCTTCTACACCGCCCCCACCGCGATCCGGACCTTCATGAAGCAGGGCCGCGAGATCCCGGACTCCTACGACATGTCGTCGCTGCGGCTGCTCGGTTCGGTGGGCGAGCCGATCAACCCGGAGGCGTACGTCTGGTACCGCGAGGTCATCGGCGGCGAGCGCTGCCCGATCGTCGACACCTGGTGGCAGACCGAGACCGGCCAGATCATGATCAGCCCGCTGCCCGGCGTCACCGCCGGCAAGCCGGGCTCGGCGATGAAGGCGCTCCCGGGCATCGCCGCCGACGTGGTCGACGACGAGGCGCACCCGGTCGGCAACGGCAACGGCGGCTACCTCGTGCTCAAGCAGCCGTGGCCGGCGATGCTGCGCACGCTGTGGGGCGACGACCAGCGGTTCAAGGACACCTACTGGTCGCGCTGGGAGGGCCTCTACTTCGCCGGCGACGGCGCCAAGCTCGACGACGACGGCGACATCTGGCTGCTCGGCCGCGTCGACGACGTGATGAACGTGTCGGGCCACCGGCTGTCGACCACCGAGATCGAGTCGGCGCTCGTGTCGCACCCGAAGGTCGCGGAGGCCGCGGTCGTGGGTGCGGCCGACGAGACGACCGGCCAGGCCGTGTGCGCGTTCGTCATCCTGCGCGACTCGGCCGGTGACGGCGGCGAGGACATCGTCGAGGAGCTGCGCAAGCACGTCGCCAAGGAGATCGGCGCGATCGCCAAGCCGCGCCAGATCATGGTCGTGCCCGAGCTGCCCAAGACCCGCTCCGGCAAGATCATGCGACGCCTGCTCAAGGACGTCGCCGAGCACCGCGAGGTCGGCGACGTCACCACGCTCGCCGACTCGACGGTGATGGACCTGATCAAGGACAAGGAGTCCGCGGCCCCCGCCGAGGACTGAGTTCTTACGGACCGAGGAACAACCGACCGACCCGGCAGGCGAGCCCTGCCGGGTCGGCTACGTTCGGGACGGTGACCACTCCCCGCGCCGACGTCGCCGTGATCGGCGGCTCCGGCTTCTACTCCTTCCTCCCCGACGCCACCGAGCACGAGGTGCCGACGCCCTACGGCGAACCCTCGGCACCGATCACGGTCGGCGAGGTGGCCGGTCGTGCGGTCGCCTTCCTCCCCCGCCACGGACGACACCACGACCACCCGCCGCACGGCATCCCCTACCGCGCCAACGCCTGGGCGCTGCGCTCCCTCGGCGTGAGCCAGGTGCTGGCTCCCTGCGCGGTCGGCGGGCTGCGCGACACCGTCGCCCCGGGCGACCTCGTGGTCCCCGATCAGCTCGTCGACCGGACCCACCGGCGGGTGGGCTCCTTCGTCGAGTCGGGCGCGGTTCACCTGCCCTTCGCAGACCCCTACTGCCCGGGCGTCTCGACCGCCCTCGCGTCGGCCGGCGACGACGTGCGCCGCGGCGGCACCATGGTGGTCGTCGAGGGGCCGCGCTTCTCCACGCGCGCCGAGTCGCGCCACTACGCGCAGCAGGGGTGGGACCTGGTCAACATGACCGGGGCACCCGAGGCGGCGCTCGCGCGCGAGATGGGCCAGTGCTACGCCGCCCTCGCGCTGGTCACGGACATGGACGCCGGCGCCGGGTCGGGCGACGGCGTGGGGCAGGAGGACGTCTTCGCGCTCTTCCGGGCCAACCTCGAGCGGCTCAGCGGCCTGCTCATGGCTGCGATCGGCGCCCTCCCCGACCCGGACGGCTGCGCGTGCGGCACCTGGTGGGACGGCGTCGACCTGACCTACGACGTGCCGGGCACCGACCGGTGAGGGTCCTGCTCACGGGCGCGGCCGGCTTCATCGGGACCGCGATCTCCCGACGGCTCGACGCCGAGGGTCACGACGTCGTCGGCGTCGACCTGATGCTCGGCCGCGCGCACGGCAGCACCGAGCCGCCGGCCGGCGTCCACCACCTCGACGTGCGCGACGCCGGGTCGCCCGCGTGGACCGACCTGCTGCGCGGCACGGACGTGGTCTGCCACCAGGCGGCGCTCGTCGGCGCGGGGGTGCGCGTCTCGGACCTGCCGGCGTACGCCTCCCACAACGACGTCGGCACGGCCGCGCTGCTCGCCGCGATGCACGCCGCCGGGGTCGACCGGCTGGTGCTCGCGTCCTCGATGGTCGTCTACGGCGAGGGGCGCTACACGTGCCCCGAGCACGGCGACCAGCAGCCGCCGCCGCGCGCGGTCGCCGCGCTCGAGGCGGGTGACTTCGAGAACCACTGTCCCGCCTGCGGACGCGCGCTCGGCTGGGCGCTGGTTCCGGAGGACGCACGCCTCGACCCGCGCAGCAGCTATGCCGCGAGCAAGCTGGCGCAGGAGCACTACGCCTCGTCGTGGGTGCGTCAGGCGGGTGCTGCGGCGGTGGCGCTGCGCTACCACAACGTCTACGGCCCGGGCATGCCCCGCGACACCCCCTACTCCGGGGTCGCTGCGATGTTCCGCTCGTCGCTGGAGCGCGGCGAGGCGCCGCAGGTCTACGAGGACGGTGGGCAGGTGCGCGACTTCGTCCACGTCGACGACGTGGCCAGCGCCAACGTGCTGGCGCTCGAGCAGGTCGTGGCCGAGCATGTGCCGCGCTACGCCGCGTACAACGTGTGCTCCGGTCGCCCGGTCACCATCCTCGACGTCGCCCGCCGGGTCGCGGACGGCACCGGACGGGGCATCGCACCCGAGGTGACCGGCGGGTTCCGTCCCGGCGACGTGCGGCACGTCGTCGCCTCGCCGGAGCGAGCCTCGCGCGAGCTCGGCTTCACCGCTGCGGTCGACCCCGACGCCGGCCTGCCCGACTTCGCGACGGCGCCGCTGCGCGCCTGAGCCGGCTCACCAGCTCGTGTAGAGCAGGTGCTGCACCGCGAGCGCGGTGCCGACCTGGAGCGCCAGGCCCCAGCGCCGCCAGCCGGACGGCAGCAGCGCCAGCGACAGCGTCAGCCACGGCACGAACGGCAGCCAGATCCGCTCCACCTCGGCCTTCGACATCCGCGACAGGTCGGCGACCGCGACCGCCGCGAGCGCCGCGAGCGCGAGCACCGACAGCACGCGGGCCTCCCCCTCGTGCCGGCGCGCGGCGACCACGACGCCCGCGGCGAGGAGCGGACCGCCCGAGACGAGCAGCGCCCCGAGGTTGCCCCACGTCCAGTAGGCCGCCGGGCGGGTGGCGGCGATGCCGTCCCAGTAGCGGTCGACGAGGACGGGGTAGGCGTCCCACCACGCGAAGCCGAGCGCTGCGAAGGCCAGCACCACCACCAGCGCCGCCGCGGCCGCCACCGGCAGCGGCGACCAGCGGCGCGCCAGCCACAGCACCGCCAGGGACGGGAGGCCCAGCAGCGGGAGTCCGTAGGAGCTCATCACGCACCAGCCGAGCAGCAGCCCGGCGAGCAGTCCCCACCCGACCAGGCCGGACCGCGAGCGCGACGTCGCGGAGGCCGCCAGCGCGGCGAGGCCCCAGCAGGCGGTCACGGTGAAGACCGCGTCTGCGGAGACCGCGAGGTAGACCGCGGCCGGGCTGAGCACGAGGAACGGCGCGGCCAGCCGAGCCCCGCGGTCGAGCCCCAGCCGGCGCAGCGTCACCAGGGTGGCGGCCGGGATGCTCGCCGCGACCGCCACGACGACCAGCGCCGCCGCGAGGTCGCCCCCGAGGCCGACCCGCACCAGGGCGACGAAGAACAGCACCGCACCCGGCGGGTGCCCGGCCAGGTGCGTCGGCCAGTGGTCCGGGTGGCTGTTCGGGATCCGGTCGACGTACTCGCGCAGCATCGCCGGGACGTCGTCGATCCCGCGCGCAGCGATGAGGTACTCGTGCGGGTTGGTCATGACGCGGGTCAGCCCGGCAGTCCCGTCGACGAGCGCGAGCGACAGCAACCAGGCGACCGCGACGGCGTACGACGCCACGAGCAGGCGGAGCCCCGACCACCGCAGCGCCCACGCCTCGGCCCGCCACACGCCGACGACCGCGAGCAGCACGGCGACGACCGTGGCCGGCGCGACCTTGACGTCGAGGTAGCCGTGGGTGGGCGGCACGCCGAGCATGTCGCTGCGGGCGTCGACGTCCCACCCGACCAGCGGCGGCACGACGAACGAGGCGGTCAGGACCACGAGTCCGAGGCCGAGCCCGACGGTCGCCCGACGGGCTCCGGACAGCGCATCCGCGGTCGTCTGGCTCATGCGTCCCACCCTAGGGACGCGACGGCACGGATCACGTCCTGCGGCCACACGTCACGACTTCGTAAGGACGCAACCCATCGGTTTCGGGACCCGCCGTCACTAGCGTCGACGACGTGCCCACCTGTGATCTCGTGCTCCCCTGCCGCGACGAGGCGCCCGCCCTGCGCGAGCTCCTCCCGCGGGTGCCCTCGGCCTTCTCCGTGATCGTCGTCGACAACGGCTCGCGCGACGACACCGCCGCCGTCGCCCGTGCCCTCGGGGCCCGGGTGGTCGCCGAGCAGGCACCGGGCTACGGCGCCGCGGTCCACGCCGGGGTCGAGGCCGCGACCGCCGACTACGTCGCGGTGATGGACGGCGACGGGTCCTTCGACCCCGACCAGCTGCTGCCGATGCTGGCCGACGTCGCGTCCGGCGCGGCGGACATCGCGGTCGGACGGAGGCGTCCGGTCCGGCGCGGGGTGTGGCCCTGGCACGCCCGCCTGGGCAACGCCGTGGTCACGGCGTGGCTGCGGCGCCGCATCGGCATGGACGCCCACGACATCGCGCCGATGCGGGTGTGCGGCCGCGAGGCACTGCTCGGCCTCGACCTGCGCGACCGACGCTTCGGCTACCCCGTCGAGCTGCTGCAGGCCGTCACCCACCACGGGTGGCGGGTCTCCGAGCACGACGTCGACTACCACCCACGCGCCGCGGGCACCCGCTCCAAGGTGTCCGGCTCGGTGCGCGGCACGCTGCGCACCGCGCGCGACTTCGCGCAGGTCCTGCGATGAAGGTGCTGGTCGTCGCCAAGGCCCCGGTCGCCGGGCAGGTCAAGACCCGCCTCGGCGCCGTCATCGGCGCGGAGGCGGCCGCGCGCCTCGCCGCCGCCGCGCTCCTCGACACCATCGAGGCCTGCCGCGCGGCCGGCGCCGAGGGACACCTGAGCCTTGCCGGTGACCTGCGCGACGCCGTCCGGGGCGCCGCCATCACGGCGGCGCTCGACGGCTGGACCGTCAGCCCCCAGCGCGGCGACGGCTTCGCCGAGCGGCTGGTCCGGGCCCACGCCGACGCCGGTCCCGGACCCGTCGTCCAGATCGGCATGGACACCCCGCACGTCACCGCCGCGGCGCTGGCCGCGGTCGCCGGCGGCCTGGTCGACCACGACGCGGTGCTCGCGCCCGCCGCGGACGGCGGCTGGTGGGCGCTCGCCCGCCGCGACCCCGCCGACGTACGCCACGTGGCGCAGGTCGAGATGTCCACCGCCGACACCTGCGCCGACACCCGGGCCGCGCTCGAGCGCGCCGGCTGCCGCGTCGGGGACGCCCGGGTCATGACGGACGTCGACACCGTCGAGGACGCCGACCTCGTCGCCGCGCTCGCCCCGCACACCCGTTTCGCCCGCGCGTGGCGCGGTGCCCGCCCCGGAGGTGAGTCGTGATCGACCAGTCCTTCAGCACGCTGTTCGCCAGTGCCCTGCACGGGGCGCCCACGGTCGTCGTGCGCCCCGGCGAGGAGCCGATGGTGCTGCCGGTCGACCTGTGGCGGCGCCCGGCCGACGAGCACGACCGCGCCCTGGTCGGGCTGTGCGTCGGACCCACCCTCGACGTCGGCTGCGGTCCGGGCCGGATGACCGAGGCGCTCGCGCTGGCCGGCCACCTCGCCCTGGGGATCGACGTCGTCGACGCCGCCGTGACGCTGACCCGCGAGCGCGGTGTCGCGGCGGTGCGGCGCGACGTCTTCGACCGGGTGCCCGGCGAGGGTCGTTGGGCCACGGCGCTCCTCGCCGACGGCAACATCGGCATCGGGGGCGACCCCGTCGCGCTGCTCCGCCGGGTGCACCGCCTGCTCGCGCCCGGGGGCCGCGTCGTCGTCG
The DNA here is from genome assembly GCF_018275325.1 of Nocardioides palaemonis. NCBI lineage: Bacteria > Bacillati > Actinomycetota > Actinomycetes > Propionibacteriales > Nocardioidaceae > Nocardioides > Nocardioides palaemonis. The sequence goes on from NZ_JAGVQR010000004.1 coordinate 727,758, forward strand.
AGGTCGAGCGGCCGGGCGTCAGCCCGACGCAGGGGTGGGCCTCGCTCGAGGCGCCGGGGCGGCGCAGCCGGCCCTTCCGCTGGGCCACCCTCGGGGTGGACGACCTCCCCGGCGCAGCCGCTGCGGCCGGCCTCGCGGTGCACCGCGTCCTCCGCGTCGGCGACCGGTACGCCGCTGTCGTCACCGAGACGGGTGGGGCGACGTGGTGACGACGCGGCTGCGGCCGCCCACCCCCGACTCGTTCACCTCCCGCCTGCGCAGTCCCGCGGTCGCCGCCCGGGTGGGCCTGTGGCTGGGCGTCTCGTTCGGGATCTGCTTCGCGACCGGGCTGGTCAGCCACTACGCGCAGCTCCCGACGCACCCGGTCCCCTTCCCGACGAGCCCGAGCTGGGGCTACCGGCTCACCCAGGGTCTCCACGTCACCACCGGCGTCGCGGCGATCCAGCTGCTCCTCGTCAAGCTCTGGTCGGTGCTGCCGCGGCTCTTCGAGGCGCCGCCGCTGGGCGACCCGCGGCGGTTGCTGCTCACCGTGCTCGAGCGCGGCTCGATCGCGGTCCTCGTGGCCGCCTCGGTCTTCCAGCTGGCGACCGGCGTGCTCAACGCCGCCCAGTGGTACCCGTGGACCGCCTTCTCCTTCCGCACCACCCACTACGCCCTCGCCTGGATCGCCGTCGGCGCGCTGCTGGTCCACGTCGCGGTGAAGCTGCCCGTCATCCGCGACGTGCTCGCGCACGACATCGACGACACCAGCCACGACCGACCCGCCGCGACGGTGGCCGGTCCGCTCTCCCGGCGTGCGCTGGTGCGTACGACGTTCGCCGCGGCCGGCGTCGCCGTGCTCGCGACGGCCGGGGGCACGGTGCCGTGGCTGCGCCGGGTCTCGGTGTTCGCGACCCGCACCGGCGAGGGCCCTGGCGGGGTCCCGGTCAACAAGTCGGCGCAGGCTGCCGGCGTCGAGGAGTCGGCCACCGCCACCGACTGGCGGCTCGAGGTCGTCGTCGACGGCACCGTCACCGCGGCGCTGTCCCTCGACGACCTGCGGGCGATGCCGCAGCGCACCGTCGACCTGCCGATCGCCTGCGTCGAGGGCTGGAGCGCCCAGGGCACCTGGTCGGGCGTCCGGCTCGCGGACGTCTTGCGCGCCGCCGGTGCGGCGGCCGGGAGCGACGTCGCCGTCACCTCGCTGCAGCAGGCCGGTCCCTTCCGGCGCACGACTCTCCCGGCCGGCTTCGCCGACGACGAGCGCACCCTGCTGGCCCTCGACCTGGCCGGCGCGCCGCTGGCCCTCGACCACGGCTTCCCGTGCCGCCTGATCGCGCCCAACCGGCCGGGCGTGCTGCAGACCAAGTGGCTCTCCCGACTGGAGGTGGGCGCATGAGGACCCGGCTGGCCCTCGGCTCCGGCGGCGTCGCGCTCGCCCTCTACGGGCTCCTGCTCCTGCTGTCGCGTCAGGACCCGGGCCAGTGGCTCGAGGTGGCGCTGTGGCTCGCCGCCGGGGTGGTGGCGCACGACGTCCTGCTCTCCGGGGTGGTCATCGGGACGTGCCTGCTCGGGTCCCGGCTCCTGCCGGACCCGTGGCGGGCACCGGCGGCGATCGCGCTGGTCGTGTGGGGCGCCCTCAGCGTGGTCGCCGTCCCGGTCCTGGCCGGCGGCGGCGTCCGGGCCGACAACCCGACGCTGCTGGACCGGCCCTACGTCGCGACCTGGTGGGTCATCAGTGCCATCGTGGTCCTCGTGGTGGCGGCCACCGGCTTCGTCCGGGCGCGCCGCAGGCACGAGGAGGGGTGAGCCGGGTGGCGAAGGTGCTGGTGGTCGACGACGACGCGACCGTGCGCGAGGTGGTCGTCGACTACCTCCGCGCCGCCGGGCACGACGTCCACGAGGCGGTCGACGGCGGGGGTGCGCTCGACGCGGTCCGGACCGTCGGGCCGGACCTGCTGGTGCTGGACGTGATGATGCCCGGCATCGACGGTCTCGAGGTGTGCCGACGGCTGCGGCGGCACTCCGACGTGCCGGTCGTGCTGCTGACCGCGCTGGGCGAGGAGCAGGACCGCGTGATCGGCCTCGAGATCGGCGCGGACGACTACGTCACCAAGCCGTTCAGCCCCCGCGAGCTGGTCCTCCGGGTCGACTCCATCCTGCGCCGCTCGGCGGGCGGCTCCGACGTCGGCGTGCCTCCGGTGACCGTCGACGGCGACCTCGTGGTCGACCGCGACCGCCGGCAGGTGACGCTCGCGGGGCGCGAGACGCAGCTGACCGCCCGCGAGTTCGACCTGCTGGCCTTCCTCGCCGCGCGGCCGGGCATCGCGTTCTCCCGTGACGACCTGCTGCAGCAGGTGTGGGGCTGGTCCTTCGGCGACCAGTCGACCGTGACCGTCCACGTGCGGCGCCTGCGCGAGAAGGTCGAGGCCGACCCGACCACGCCGACCCGCCTTCTCACCGTCTGGGGAGTCGGCTACCGCTGGGAGGCCCAGGCATGAGCGACCTGACCGAGATCTGGCTCGTCGCCGCCGGGAGCGGCGTCACCGTGGGCCTGCTCGGCCTGCTCGCGGGCTGGTGCCTGCGGCACCGCTCGCTGCGCTGGCAGCTCGCCATCGTCGGCGTGGTCACCACGCTCACCATCCTGCTGGGCGTGCAGGCCATCTCGCGGCGGATGCTGATCTCCGACCACGACCGCTCGGTGGCGCTGATCGTGACGACCGCGGCCGCGCTGGTGTCCCTGGTGGTGGCCCTGGTGCTCTCCGCCGCCCTGGCGCGCTGGTCCCGGTCGCTGCGCGAGGACGTACGCCGGGTCGGTGACGGCGACTCCGTCAAGGGCGGTCGTCGCTGGCCGGCCGAGTTCCAGGGCCTGTCCGACGAGCTGGCGCTCGCCCACGAGCGGCTGGCCGCCGCGCGCGAGCGCGAGCAGCGGCTGGAGGAGTCGCGCCGCGAGCTCGTCTCGTGGGTGTCGCACGACCTGCGCACCCCGCTCGCCGGGATCCGGGTGATGGCCGAGGCGCTCGAGGACTCGATCGCGAGCGACCCCGCGCGCTACCACCGCCAGATCCGCGGCGAGGTCGACCGGATGGTCCAGATGGTCGACGACCTCTTCGAGCTCTCCCGCATCCACTCCGGCCAGCTCGTCGTGCAGCCGCAGCCGATCGTGGTCGGTGACCTGGTGAGCGAGGCGCTCGCGGCGGCCGAGCCGGTCGCCCGGGCACGCCAGGTGTCGCTCGGGGGCGAGGTCCCGCACGGCCTGCAGGTCGCCGCCGACCCGGCCGGCCTGTCCCGCGTCTTGGCCAACCTGATCGTCAACGGGATCCGCCACACCCCGTCCGACGGCACCGTCCACGTGGCGGCGCGCCCCGTCGACGGCGGCGTCGAGCTCGCCGTCACCGACGGCTGCGGGGGCATCGCCGACGCCGACCGCGAGCGGGTCTTCGAGGTGGGCTACCGCGGCACCGCCGCACGTACGCCGGACAGCCCGCTGCAGGACGTCCACACCGCACGCGCCGGCCTGGGCCTGGCCATCGTCAAGGGCATCGTCGAGGCCCACCACGGCGAGGTCGAGGTCGCCAACACCGGCGCGGGCGGGCGGGCGGCGGGCTGCCGGTTCGTCGTCCGGCTCCCGGTCGCCCCGCCGGCCTGAGCGGCACGAGCGCCGAATCAGCGCTGGAGCGCCGCCTCGACCTCGTCGGCGCCGGTGTCCGGCTCCTCCTCGTCGTCGTGCTGCTGGCCGCGGGTGGTGGCGAGCAACAGCACCACGCCGACCACCGCGGCGAAGAGGGAGGCCAGCAGGATCGCGATCTTCGCCTCCTCGGTGAGCAGGTCGGAGCCCGGGAACGACAGGCCCGCGATGAAGATCGAGACGGTGAAGCCGATGCCACCGACGGCTCCGAGGCCCAGCACCATCGGCCAGGAGGTGTCGTCGGGGAGCTTGCCGAGGCCGGTGCGGACGGCGAGGAACGACGCCAGGAAGATGCCGACCGGCTTGCCGAGCACTAGCCCGAGCACGATGCCGATCCCGACCGGCTCGGTGAAGACCTTGCCGATCGCCCCGAGCTCGACGCCGGCGTTGGCGAGCGCGAAGACCGGCAGCACGACGTAGGACGACAGGGGGTGCAGTCCGCTCTGCAGCCGCTCCACCACCGACACCGACTCCTTGAGCAGGAACCGCAGCTTGGCCAGCTCGTCCGGGTCGAGCACGTTGTCCTTGAGCGCCTGGCGGGCGTGCCCGCGCGCGACGCTCTCGTTGAGCAGCGGGGTGGCGGGCGCGAGCAGGCCGATCGCGACGCCGGCGAGCGTGGCGTGCACGCCCGACTCGAGCAGCGCGAACCACACGCCGACGCCGAGGATCGCGTAGACCACGACGGTCCAGATCCGCAGCAGCCGGGCGAGGACCATCGCGGCGAGCATGCCGATCGCGACCGCGAGCCAGCCCAGCGAGAGGTCGGCAGTGTAGAAGATCGCGATCACGAGGATCGCGCCGATGTCGTCGACGATCGCCAGGGTCAGCAGGAACAGCCGCGCCGACGACGGGATCCGCCGTCCGAGGATCCCGAGCACGCCGACCGCGAACGCGATGTCGGTGGCCATCGGGATGCCCCAGCCGTCGGCGCCGTCGCTGCCCGGCGGGTTGAGCGCGAGGTAGATGCCGGCCGGCACGACCATGCCGCCGATCGCCGCCACGATCGGCAGCGCCGCGGTGCGCGGGTCGCGCAGGTCGCCGTTGACCAGCTCGTACTTGATCTCGAGGCCGACGACGAAGAAGAAGACCACCATCAGCGCGTCGTTGACCCAGTGCTGCAGCGACTCGTCGAGGTGCAGCGGACCGACGTCGAGGGTGAGGTGGGTGTGCCAGAGCGTGTCGTAGGACGACGCCCACGGGCTGTTGGCCCACACCAGCGCGACGGCCGCGGCGAGCAGCAGGAGCAGCGAGCCGGCAGCCTCGACGCGCAGGAACTCGCGCACCGGACGGGCGACGAGGCGGGCGAGCGGCTTGTTGCTCGCGATGTAGGACGGACCGGTCTCCCAGAGGTCGTCGCTCACGCTGGCGTCGTCGTGGGGGTTCGTGGGGCGGGAGGCCATGCGGGGGCCACCTTTCGGGGTGGTCGGGGCGATCTCTCCGCAGCGTCCGCCGCGGGCCGACCAGACTTCCCGGCTCACCTGAGGCCCCAGTCTAGACGGTCGCGTTGGTAGGGTCACAGCCGTCAGCAGCGCCCCTCGACGAAGGACTTCCTTCCATGTCCCACGCACCGATCACGCCCGGTCAGAACGGCGATGGCGACCCGACGATCGGCAAGCTCGTCATGGACGCGCAGCGCGACATCTCGACGCTCATCTCCAAGGAGATCCAGCTCGCCAAGTCCGAGCTCAAGGTCAGCGTCAGGCACGGTGGGCTCGGCATCGGACTGTTCGCGGGCGCGGCCTTCCTCGGCCTGCTCGCGGTGATCATGCTGTCGGTCTCGATCGCCTACTTCATCCACTGGGCCGGCCTCGGCCTGCACTGGGCGTTCCTCATCGTCTTCGGGCTCTACGTCCTGCTCGCCGCGCTGCTCGCCCTGATCGGTGTCAAGCAGGTCAAGCAGGTCAAGGCGCCCGAGCGCGCGATCGAGCAGGGCAAGCAGATCCCGCAGGCGCTCAAGGGCAAGGCCTGACGGACGGGGCGTACGCCCGTCAGCGCACGCAGGTGCCGGTGTCGACCGGCGACTGCCGCTCGAGGCCCTCGGCCGCCGACGCAGCGACCTGGCCCGCGGTCAGCGCGTAGCCGGTCTCGCGGTCGCTCACCGACGCGGCGAACACCATGCCCGCGACGTCGCCGGCCGACGTCAGCACCGGACCGCCCGAGTTGCCGGGGCGGATGAGGGCGCGCAGCGAGTAGACCTGGCGGATGACGGTGCCCTCGCCGTAGATGTCGGGCGAGCGCAGCCGCTGCTGGGAGCGGATCCGGCCGGCGCGGACGTCGTAGGGGCCGTCCTGCGGGTAGCCGACGACCGCGATGTCGTCGAGCGGCTGGGCCTCGGTGTCGAACTTCAGCGGCACCACCGCCGCGGACGGCACCGACAGGACGGCGATGTCGAGGTCGGGGTCGTAGAGCACGACGGTGGCCACGACCGTCGAGCCGCCGATCTCGACCTCGGGGCGGGTGACGCCCGCGACCACGTGGGCGTTGGTCATCAGCCGGCCCGGCGCGTAGACGAAGCCGGTGCCCTCGACGCCGCTGCCGCAGCCGTTGGCGCCGCGCACCTTGACCACGCTCGGCTGGGCCGCGACGACGTCGGGGTCGGTCAGCATCCGCGGGTCGCCGGGGTCGACCGCGACGATCCGCTCGGGGGCGAACGGCTCGAGGTAGCGCGGGAAGAAGGTGGTGCCGACGACGTTGTTGAACGCCTGCAGCGCCTGGTCGGCGTCGCCGGGAAGGACCTGGTCGACCTTCGCGAGGACCGTCGAGTCGCGCACCAGCGGCGTGATCGCGCCGATGCGGGTGCCGGAGACCGCGACGCCGAGCGCCCAGGCGACGAGCAGGACGGCGACGGCGCTCAGGGCGGAGCCGCCGACGGCGTCGAGGGCGCGCACCGGCTGCCAGGTGATCTGCGCCCGGATCCGCGAGCCGGCGAACTGGAGGACGGCCTGGCCGAGGGACGCGCAGATGATCACGATGAACAGCGCGCCGAGCGACACCCACAGCGACGGTGCCGCGTCGCCGAGCGCGAGGGGCGCGGCCCAGATGCCCGCGACGCCGCCGAGCAGGAGACCCGCGGTGGCGAAGGCGCCGGTGATGAAGCCCTGCCAGTAGCCGGACAGGGCGTAGATCCCCACGAGCGCCACGAGGCACCAGTCGAGGACGTTCATCGCCGTTACTCCTCGAGCTTGGTGTCGGTCGCCAGGTCGGCTGTTCTGGGGACACCTTGCAGCATGTGGTCCGGCAGGTCACGCACCCGGGCCTCGTCCCACGCCTCGTCCCACCCCAGGTAGCCGAAGAGCCGCGCCACGATGCCGGCGGTGAAGCCCCACAGGATCACGTCCTTGTCGGGGCCGATCAGGAAGCCGGGCCCGACCCACCCGCTGGGGTGGCGGACGTTGATGCGGAGCTCGGGGTCGAGCAGGTCGGCGATCGTGACGCGGTGGATCGCGTGGACCTCGTCGGGGCTCTCGATGCGGACCTCGCCGGGATCGCGCCAGTAGCCCAGGACCGGGGTGACCGCGAAGTTGCTCGGCGGCAGCCACAGCTCGGGCAGCTCGCCGAACACCTCGACCTCGGACGGCTGGAGACCGATCTCCTCGAGCGCCTCGCGCAGCGCCGCCTCACGAGCGGTCTCGCCGGGGTCGAGCGAGCCGCCGGGGAACGAGACCTGGCCGGGGTGGGAGCGCATGTGGTGGGCGCGCTCGGTGAGCAGCAGCTCGCCGCGGTGGGCGAGGTCGTCCGGGGCGTGCGGGTCGTCGTCGCGGTCGGCGAAGACCATCAGCACGGCGCCGCGACGCGCGTCGCTGCCGGGCGGCGGGACGAAGCGGGTGAGCTCGCGGGCCGTGATGGTGGAGGCGGCCTCGACCACAGGGGCGAGCCAGGTGGGGAGCGCGCTCACAGCGTGACACCGAGCTGGTCGGCGACGAGCGCCTTGACCTCGTCGACCGAGTCGACGCCGCCCGAGCTCTGGCCGACGACCGTGCCGTCGGCGTCGACGAAGACGAACGCCGGCAGGCCGCGCCGGGCGATCGCGAAGGCCTCCTCGGTCATCAGCTCGCCGCCGGGGTCGGCGAGCGAGGGGTAGGTCGCGCCGGTGTCCTCCGCGAGCGCGAGGGCGCCGTCGGGGTGGACGTCGTTGAAGTCGATGCCGAGCACGGCCACCTGGTCGCCGTACTGCTGGTGGAACCGCTCCAGGGCGGGCATCTCCTTGCGGCACGGCCCGCAGTTGAACTGCCAGAGGTTGATCAGCATCGGCCCGCGCAGCGACGACAGGTCGACGTCGGGGCCCCCGCCGAGGCAGGGCAGCGTCACGGCCGGCAGCCCGTCGGCGCTGGCCTCGCCCTTCCCGGGGACGCAGTCGTCCATGCCGATGCGGGCCTTGACCTCGCGCATGGCGGGGGTGTCGACGTCGACGTCGGGCGGGCGTACGTCGATGCCGTCCTGCCCGCTGCACGCGCTGAGGACGGCGACCAGGGCGGCCGCGAGGACGAGCCGTCTCACGCCGGGCCCTGGGTGGTGACGAGCTTCTCGGCCTCCACCGGGTCGGTGGGGCCGGCGCCGAAGGAGGGGCACAGCCGGGCGAGCGGGCACGCGCCGCACGCGGGCTTCTTCGCGTGGCAGCGTCGACGCCCGTGCCAGATGAGGTGGTGCGACAGCATCGTCCAGTCGCGCTTGGGGAAGAGCGCGCCGACCGCGTGCTCGACCTTGACCGGGTCGGTCTCCTCGGTCCAGCCGAAGCGGCGCGCGAGGCGGCCGAAGTGGGTGTCGACGGTGATGCCCGGCTTGTCGAACGCGTTGCCGAGCACCACGTTGGCGGTCTTGCGGCCCACGCCCGGCAGCTTCACCAGGTCGTCGAGGCGCCCCGGGACCTCCCCGCCGAAGTCCTCGACCAGCGCCTGGCTGAGCCGCAGCACCGAGTCGGTCTTCTGCCGGAAGAACCCGAGCGGGCCGAGCAGCTGCTCGAGGTGCTCGCGCGGGGCGGCCGCCATCGCCTCGGGCGTGGGGTAGGCCGCGAACAGCGCCGGGCTGGCCGCATTGACCCGCCGGTCGGTCGTCTGCGCGGAGATCACCGTGACGACGAGGCACTCGAAGGCATTGGTGAAGTCGAGCTCGGCCTTCGCGTCCGGGTAGGTCGCGGCGAGGATCCGGTCCATCTTGCGGGCCCGCCGCACGAGAGAGGTGTCGGGCTTGGCGGGCTCGGTCGCGGCAGGCACGCGCCCAGCCTACGGTCCGGGTCCGACACGCCCGGCTCCGGCGCGGGACCCGCACGGGTGGGTGCATTCGCACTTGTGACACGCACCACGGCTAGGATCGTGCCCGACCCCGAGGGCCCGTGCAGCGAGCCCGCACCGGACGTGGCACGGGACGCAGCGACTTGGAGGAATGACGTGGACAACGACGTGCTCAGGCAGGCACCGCTGTTCAGCTCGCTCGACGACGAGGCGGCCACCGCGCTGGGCGGCTCCATGGCGGAGACGACCCTGCGCCGCGGCGACGTGCTGTTCCACGAGGGCGACTCCGGCGACCGCCTCTACATCGTCACCGAGGGCAAGGTGAAGCTCGGCCGCTCGTCCTCCGACGGCCGCGAGAACCTGCTGGCGATCATGGGTCCCGGCCAGATGTTCGGCGAGCTCTCCCTCTTCGACCCGGGCCCGCGCTCGGCGACCGTCACGGCCGTCACCGACGCCTCGTTCGCCTCGCTGTCCCACGACGACCTGCTGAAGTGGCTCGAGGGCCGCCCGCAGGTCGCCCGCGGCCTGCTCTCCCAGCTCGCCTCGCGGCTGCGCAAGTCCAACGACGTCGTCGCCGACCTGGTCTTCTCCGACGTGCCCGGCCGTGTCGCCAAGGCGCTGCTCGACCTCGCCGACCGCTTCGGCCGCACCGCCGACGACGGCGTCCACGTCCACCACGACCTCACCCAGGAGGAGCTCGCCCAGCTGGTCGGCGCCTCCCGCGAGACGGTCAACAAGGCGCTCGCCGACTTCGCCTCGCGCGGCTGGCTGCGCCTGGAGCCCCGCTCCGTGGTGATCATGGACCTCGAGCGGCTCTCGCGCCGCGCCCGCTGACCCTCTCGGACTTTCTGGCTCCACCTGACCCCCGGGGTGACGCCTGCGTGCGTCGTCATGGGTGAAGGGGGTGCCTGATGGCTGATCGATCCGGGTTCGACGCGTTCGTCCACGCACGCGGACCGGCGCTCGCGCGCACCGCGTACCTGCTCACCGGTGACCACCACCTCGCCGAGGACCTGGTGCAGGCCGCGCTGGTGCAGGCGGCGAAGCACTGGGAGCGCATCGAGACCTCGCCGGAGGCCTACGTCCGGCGCACGATGTACCACCAGAACATCTCGTGGTGGCGGCGCCGGCGTCTCGCCGAGAGTCCGCTGGGAGCCCACGACGAGCCGGTGCCGGCTGCCGACCCGACGCTCCGGCTGACCCTCGAGCAGGCACTGCGCCGGCTCACCCCGCGCCAGCGCACGGTGCTGGTGCTGCGCTACTTCGAGGACCTCACCGAGGTCCAGACGGCCGCCGCGCTGGGCATCTCCAGCGGCGCGGTCAAGTCCATGGCGCGCCAGGCCCTCCGACGGCTGCGCGTCCTGGCCCCCGAGCTCGCCGACCTGGTGGGAGCAGACGCATGACCGCCCAGCTGCGCGAGGAGCTCGACGCCCTCGCCGACACCCACTCCTTCTCCCCCGACCCCGCGGCCTGGGACCGCGGCCGGCGCGCGCGACGACGCGGCCGCGTCGTCGCCGTCGCCGCCGTGCTGGTGCTCGTCGCCTCCGTCGGCGGCCTCGCCGCCGCGTGGACCGCCCGCGAGCCGGTCGCCCCCGCCGGGCGGGTCGACGGGGGTGCGATCCCGAGCCGGATCGGCGAGCCCACCGGTGGCACGGTCACCGACCTCGCCTTCGGCCCCGCCTCCGTGGCGTACGTCGACTCCGACGACCTGCCGGTGCTCGTCAGCGCCACCACCGGCGAGGCCCGCCATGTCGAGCTGCCGGACTTCCCGGAGCCCGAGGCGTTCGAGATCGCGGCCGACTACCGGCGAGGCCCGTGGCTGGCGCTGTCGCCCGACGGCACCCGGGTGGCCTACCCGACCGTGACCCGCTTCGAGCGCGAGCCGGGCCAGGACTCGTTCACGACCGGCTGGTACCGCGTGGTCGACCTGACGACGGGCACGTCGGACCTGGTCGACCTGCCACCCAGCACCGGCACGCCTCTGACCATGTCCTGGAGCGCCGACGGCCGGATCGCCGTTGACGTCCCCGGCCGACCGACGTTGCGCAACAAGCACCCTGACGTCGCCGCGTGGACGATCGACCCGGCGACGAGCGAAGCGACACGGACGCCCGCCGGGCTGGTCTCCCCCGACGGTCGAATCACCGCGCCCGTCTCGCAGTGGCTCGAGACGGTCGACGCCGTGCCGTTCGTGACGGCGTCCGGCGACGAGGTCTCCCGCCCGATTCCCGCCGACGCCTTCCCCACCGGCGCGCCGGTGCTGCCGGTCGGCTGGGTCGACGACGACACGCTGGCCGCCCAGGTCGGCTCCGACCTGGTGCTCCTCACCTCGCCCGACCGTCCCGAGTCGGACTGGGTGTGGCGGCCGCTGGCCGAGTCGGACCGCTTCGGGCTGAGCGTCGCCGTAGACCTCGTCCCCGACCTGACCGGCGATCCCGACCAGGAGCTCACCCACGACTTCGCCGCGGCGCCCGCGGCGGACGGCGGCCCCGGTCGGGGACCGGTGGTGGCGGGCGGCGTCCTCGCGCTGCTCGCCGGGCTCGCGTTCGTCCGGATGATGCGGCGCCGCGCGTAGACGCGCGGGCATTGGTCACCCCTCTGGCGCCCACCTACGCGTGAGATCGTCGGTTCCGGCGACCAATGCCTGCGCGTCTGCGAGAAAGTCCGGGCGAGGTACCACCCGGAACGGCGGGCACGCGCGTCGTGGTGGGTGAAGGAGGTGGGACGTGATCACTGGTGACGAGGCGGGCTTCGCCGAGTTCGTGGCGGCGCGGCAGGCTGCGCTGTCGCGGACGGCGTACCTGCTGACCGGTGACCACCACCTCGCGCAGGACCTCGTGCAGGCCGCGCTGATGCAGGCAGCGTCGCACTGGCGGCGGATCCACACCTCGCCGGAGGCCTACGTCCGGCGCGCGATGTACCACCAGAACATCTCGTGGTGGCGCCGCCGGCGCTTCGCCGAGAGCGCCCTCGGCGGCCGCGACGACGCGGCGCCGACCGTCGACACCGACCTCCGGCTGACCCTGGACCAGGCGCTCGCCCGCCTCACGCCCAGGCAGCGCACCGTGCTGGTGCTGCGCTTCTACGAGGACCTCACCGAGGTCGAGACCGCCCGCGCGCTGTCGTTGTCGACCAGCACCGTGAAGTCCACGACCCGGCACGCGCTCGCCCGGCTGCGGACGCTCGCACCCGAGCTCGCCGAGCTGATCGGAGCAGACGCATGACCGACCTCCGCACGAGCCTCCACCGGCTCGCCGACTCCACCGAGCCGCTCCCCGTCGACGACGACCTCTGGGGACGCGCGCAGGCCGCCCGCCGCCGCGGTCAGGCCCTCGCCGTCGCCGCCGTGATCGTCCTCGTCGTCACCGTCGGCGGGCTCGCGTCCGTCTGGCCGACCGCCGACCGGGAGTCGCGCACGGCTGCGCAGGAGGTGCCGGGCGGCGCGATCCCGCGCGTGATCGCGGACGTGCCCGACGACCTCGAGCCGACCGAGGACTACGTGATCGGTCGGGCCTCGGTCGCCTTCGTGTCCGCCGGCGGCGACCCCGTCGTGGTGTCGGCCGTCGACGGTGTCGCGCACGCCCTCGACCTGCCGTCCTACGGTCCCGCCAGCTCCACGCCGGTGCTCTCGCCCGACGGCCGGCGCCTCGCGTACGGCATGGACGTCGACGGACCCACGCAGGTCGAGGTGGTCGACCTCGAGACCGGGAGGTGGTGGGTCCGCCCCGTCGGCGTGGAGGACCGGGTCCGGATCGACGCGATGTCGTGGTCACCCGGCAGCAACTGGCTGGGATGGGTGGCCCCCGCCACGAGGCGCGCACCCGCGGTGGCGGGAACGCTCCGGGCCGACAGCACCGAGGCCTGGCGGTCCGTGCTCGAGGGCAACGCGACCAGCATCGCAGTCGCCGACGGCGGCGACGCCGTGGTGGGCACGGACAGCGGGCTGACGGTGCTGCCTCTCCGCGGCGAGGCCCAACCGCTCCGGACCGGCGGACCGGTCAGAGCGGCCGCGTTCTCACCGGACGGCGCGCGCGTCGCGCTGGTCACCGGGGCCGACACCGCCTCGTACACCTTCGACCTGCCCTCCGATCGGCTGGTCGCCCACCCGTTCCCGGAGGGCACCCTGGAGGAGTCGATCACCCGTCCGCTCGGATGGATCGACGACCGGATCCAGCTGCTCCTCGTGCAGCCGGTGGACAGCTCGGGCGCCGAGCTAGTCGTGACCACGCCCAAGGTCGACGACCGGAGCACCTGGCGGCGCCGCGTCGGGTCGGTGGAGACGTCGGGCGTCGCGAACTCCCTCAGCGTCGCCGTCGACCTCGTCCCCGAGCTCGACGGCACGTCGTCGCAGGAGCTCACCCACGACTTCGGCGACACCACGGCCCCGGGGCGCGACGTCTCGTGGATGATCGGGCTCGGCGTGGCCGCCGCGATCGCGGTGCTGATGGCGCTGCGGTGGCTCTGGCGCCGCCTCCGGAACTCGATGTAGTCCAGTCGCGAACGGTCGTCGCCGAGGCCGTTCGTCAGCAGCTCGTCACTGGACTACCCCGTCAGGCCCGCGGCGCACGAGGTCGGGCGACCGGTCAGAGGTCCTCGAGGTAGGCCAGCTGGGCCCGCACCGACAGCTCGGCCGCGCCCCACAGCACCGGGTCGACGTCGGCGTAGACGACCTCGACGACCGCGCGCGGCAGGTCGTCGGCCGCGACCGGCTGGCCCTCGCGCAGGTCGCACACCGCCTGCCGGACCTGCTCGAGGCGCTGCTGGCGGTGGGCGAGGTAGAGATCCAGCGCACCGAGCGCGTCGTCGATCACCGGGCCGTGGCCCGGCCAGACCGTGGTGATGCCCTCCGCGCCGCACAGCGCGTGCAGCCGCTGGAGCGAGGAGAGGTACGCCCCGAGCTGGCCGTCGGGGTGCGCGACGACGGTGGTGCCGCGTCCCAGCACCGTGTCGCCGGTCAGGACGGCCCGGTCCTGCGGGACCACGAAGGACAGCGAGTCGGCGGTGTGGCCGGGCGTCGCGACGACGTGCACCTCGAGCCCGCCGACGCTGACCACGTCGCCCTCGGCGAGGCCCTCGCCGCCGAGGCGGTGGGCCGGGTCGAGCGCGCGTACGCCGCAGCCGTGGCGCTCGGCGTACTCCCGCGCGGCCTCGCTGTGGTCGGCGTGGTGGTGGGTGAGCAGGACGACGGAGACGTCGCCGGCGGCGGCGTCGATCGCGTCGAGGTGGGAGGCGATCGACGGGCCGGGGTCGACGACGACCGAACGCGAGGAGCCGGGGTCGCGCAGCACCCAGGTGTTGGTGCCGTCGAGGGTCATCATGTTCGCGTTGGGCGCGAGCACGCAGGTGCCGGTCTCGCCGAACGCGCCGCCCAACCAGCCCCCGTCGCTGGTCATCGGCGGGCCATCAGGTCGGCGTAGAACGGCGGCGTGGACAGGATGAACTCCTCGCCGTCGGCGACCACCTCGGGCATGAACATCTCGACCGTCCGCCCCTGCGCGGCGGCGAGGACGGCGTCGGGGCCGGGGTGCTGGGCGACGTCGAGGCAGGTCAGCCAGGTCGGAGGCAGCATGAGGATCTCCTGCCGCTCGACCTGCGCGACCGCCTCCGCGGCCGGCAGCCACGCCACCGACGACGACTCGGTCGACACGTCGCGGGCGACCTGGCCCTCGGGCAGGGCCGCGACGAAGAACCACGTGCGGTAGCGCCGGGGCTCGAAGACCGGCGTCAGCCAGCCCGACCACGCGCCGAGCAGGTCGGTGCGCAGCACCAGCGACCGGTCCTCGAGGAACGAGGTGAGCGACAGCTCGCGCGACTCGAGGGCGACCCGGTCGGCCTCCCAGTCGTCACCGGTAGTGTCGGCGACGACCTCGTCCGGGCCGGGACCGGCGAGCAGGACGCCCGACTCCTCGAAGGTCTCGCGGACCGCCGCGCACACGAGCGCCCGCGCCTTCGGCTCGTCCACGCCCAGTCGCGCCGCCCACTCGGCGGGTGACGGCCCGGCCCAGAGTCCACGGTCGACGAGCTCGTCGTCGAAGTCGCGCGGGTCGACGCCGCCGCCGGGGAACACGCACATGCCCCCGGCGAAGGCCATCGAGGTCTGCCGGCGCAGCAGGTAGACGTCCGGCCCGGCCGAGCCGGGGCGCAGCAGGACGACCGTCGCCGCGTCGCGCGGCTCGGCCGGGGTCGCCCCGCCGTCGGCGTACGACCGGGCCTGCGCGACGAGCGCGTCCGGCAGCGGCAGCCGCTCCATGCTGGCCACCGGCGCCTCAGACCTCGACGATGATCTCGACCTCGACCGGCACGTCGAGCGGCAGGACCGGCACGCCGACGGCGGAGCGGGCGTGCTTGCCGGCCTCGCCGAAGACCTCGCCGAGCAGCTCGGAGGCACCGTTGGCGACCTTGGGCTGGCCGGTGAAGTCGGGGGTCGAGGCGACGAAGACGACCACCTTGACGACGCGCTTCACGTCGTCGAGCGAGCCGATCTCGGCCTTGACCGCGGCGAGCGCGTTGAGCGCGCACTGGCGGGCGCACTCGTAGCCCTGCTCCTCGGTGACCTCGCCGCCGACCTTGCCGACCGCGATCATCTCGCCGTCACGGGCCGGCAGCTGGCCGGCGGTGAAGACGAGGTTCCCGGTGCGGGCGGTGGGCTGGTAGGCCGCGACCGGCGGGACCACCTCGGGGACGGTGATGCCCAGCTCGGCCAGGCGTGCCTCCGCACCCATCTCAGGCCCCCTGCCCCGACGAGACGGGGCGCTTGAGGAACGCGATCAGGCCACCCTGCGCGTTGGTCTGGATGGTGACCAGCTCCCAGCCGTCCTGGCCGAAGTTGTTGAGCATGAGCGCTTCGTTGTGGAGCGGAATCGGCGCCACCTGGTACTCCCACTTGTTCATGGCTCGCACCCTACTCGGGGAGGACGGACGTCCTCCCCGGGGCGGACGCGCAGCGACGGCGGGGCGTCTACGGTTCGCACCATGGCGACCACCCCGACGACGGCCGACCAGCGGCCGTGGCGGCTCGGCCCGCGCGCGCGGTCGTGGTTCGACCGGCTCCTGGTCGCCGCCCTGCTGCTCCTCGCCGGGGGCCACTTCCTGTCCGGCCAGCCGGGGTCGATGGTCTTCGCGGCGCTCGAGCCGCTGCCGCTGCTGTGGCGCCGCACCCGCCCCTTCACGGTGTTCCTCGCGGTCGCCGCGCTGAGCGTGCTCCAGGCGGTCGCGGTGGACACCCCGACCACGGGCCAGCTCGCCTTCCCGGTGGCGGTCTACTCCGCCGCCCGCTGGGCACCGCGGTGGCAGGGCGCCACCGCACTGCTCGTCGGCTACGCCGGTGCGGTCGTCGCCTCCGTCCGCTGGCAGTACGGCCTGGGTGCCACCGACGTCACGGCCGGCAGCCTCGTGCCGTACGTCGTCAGCATCGGCGCGATCGTGACCGCCGCGTGGGCGCTGGGTGCGGCGGCCCAGGAGCGCGAGCGCTACGTCACCTCGCTGGTCGCGCGGGCCGAGCAGGCCGAGCGGATGGCCGAGCGCGAGATCGAGCTGGCGGCCCGCGACGAGCGCTCGCGGATCGCTCGCGAGATGCACGACGTCGTCGCCCACGGCCTGTCGGTGATCGTGGTGCAGGCCGACGGCGCGCGCTACGCCGCCGCGAAGGACCCCGACGTCGCGGTCGACACCCTCGGCACCATCGCCGGCACCGGCCGGGAGGCGCTGACCGAGATGCGCCGGCTGCTCGGGCTGCTGCGCGAGGGCGACACGGGCGTCGCGCCGCAGCCCGGGCTCGGCGACGTGCGCCACCTCGTCGACGAGGCCCGCGCGTCCGGCACTCACGTCGAGGCCGACCTCCCCGACGACCTGCCGGCGGTGCCGGACGGCGTGGGCCTCGCGGCCTACCGGATCGTCCAGGAGGCGCTCACCAACGTCCGCAAGCACGCCGGCCCGGCGGCGACGGTGACCGTCCGCGTCGCGGTGGGCCAAGAGGTCGAGGTCGAGGTGCGTGACGACGGACGGGGGGCCGCCGCGCCCGCCACCGACGGGCGCGGGCTCGGCCTGGTCGGGATGCGCGAGCGCGCCGCGGTGCACGGGGGCAGCGTGGTCGCCGGGCCCGCGCAGGGCGGCGGGTTCGCGGTGTCTGCGAGGCTGCCGCTGTGAGCGAGCCACCGACCGGACCGATCCGGGTCTTCCTCGTCGACGACCAGCAGATGGTGCGCGCCGGCTTCCGGATGCTGGTCGAGAGCCAGGACGACATGGTCGTGGTCGGCGAGGCCGGCGACGGCGGCGAGGCCCTCGAGCGGCTGGCCGTCACGACCGCCGACGTGGTGCTGATGGACGTCCGGATGCCGCGGCTCGACGGCGTCGAGACGACCCGTCGGCTGCTCGCGACCGACGACCCGCCGCGGGTGATCGTGCTGACCACCTTCGACCTCGACGAGTACGCGTTCGCCGCGATCCGCGCCGGCGCGTCCGCGTTCCTGCTCAAGGACGCCGCGCCGCCCGACCTGCTGGGCGCGATCCGCGCGGTCCGCGCGGGCGACGCGGTCGTCGCCCCCAGCACCACCCGCCGGCTGCTCGACCACTTCGCCGCGCTGCCCGACCCGGCCGGTGACGCGCCCCGCGACGACCGGCTCGCGCCGCTCACCGAGCGCGAGGTCGAGGTGCTGACCCTCATCAGCCGCGGCCTGACCAACCACGAGATCGCCACCGACCTCGTCGTCGCCGAGACGACCGTCAAGACCCACGTCGGGCGGATCCTCGCCAAGACCGGGGCCCGCGACCGGGTCCAGCTCGTGGTGCTCGGCTACGAGTCCGGGCTCGTCACGCCCTAGGCGGGTTCCTTCACGACGTTGCTCAACCGTCACGCACCCATCGCGGCAAGAGCGGGCGTTCGGATCGCAGCAGGTCCGTACGTGAAGGTCGCGTGCTGCCCGTTCGGGGCACACGTGTCTGACTTGTCGCCCTTCGCCCAGCAGTTCGAGGGCGAGATCTCGGACACGTGTACGACGCTGCCGCACCCGCGCCGCACGTGCGGCGATTCTCGCCCTCGACGGTGCGCCGATGCAGGGCCACATCCGCCGCACATGCGCTGAAGGGGGCTGCATCCGCCCTGGGGCACAGCGTCCTCCCACGGTCGTACGCCGGAGCGCCCGGTCGACCCTGAGGCGTACGCCGGGTCCGTGCTGCGGGCCGACGATCCGCGGGCTGATCGCGACGAGCGTTGTCCCCATGACGACGACACAGATCCAGACCCGCCTGGCCGCCTCCGCGCGCGGCCTCACCCGCACCTACGGCAGCGGCGACAGCGCGGTCCACGCGCTGCGCGGCATCGACCTCGACCTGCCGGCCGGCCGCTTCACCGCGATCATGGGCCCGAGCGGGTCCGGCAAGTCCACCCTCATGCACTGCCTGGCCGGCCTCGACGCCGCGACGTCGGGCACCGTGGGCGTCGCCGGGCGCGACCTGTCCGGCCTCGACGACACCGCGCTCACGCTCTTCCGCCGCGAGCACATCGGCTTCGTCTTCCAGGCCTTCAACCTGCTCCCGATGCTCACCGCCGGCCAGAACATCGTGCTCCCCCTCGAGCTCGCCGGGCGCGACGTCGACCGCGCGCGCTACGACGAGGTGGTCGGCGTGCTCGGCATCGCCGACCGGCTGGGCCACCTGCCCAGCGAGCTCTCCGGCGGACAGCAGCAGCGCGTGGCGATCGCCCGCGCCCTCGTCACCCGGCCCGACATCGTCTTCGCCGACGAGCCGACCGGCAACCTCGACAGCGAGGCGAGCGCGGAGGTCCTCGGCCACCTGCGTCGCTCGGTGCGCGAGCTCGGCATGACCGTCGTGATGGTCACCCACGAGCTCGACGCCGCGGCCTACGCCGACGACGTCGTCGTCATCCACGACGGCGCCGTCACCGCCCACCTCACCGAGCCCGGCCAGGACGAGCTCGTGGCCGCGCTGCGCGGGCGGGGTGCCTGATGCGCGCGGTGCTGGTCGCCTCGCTGCGACACCACACGCGGCGCTACGTCGCCGCCTCCCTCGCCGTCGTGATCGGCGTCGCCTTCGTCGTCGTGACCGGGATGCTCACCGGTGCCATGCGCACCGGCCTCACCGCCGACGTGGGCGCCCCGGTCGCCGGCGTCGACCGCGTGGTCACCCTCGTCGACCAGCGACAGGCCGAGAAGCTCCTCGACCGCGCAGCCGAGGACGGTGTGCCGGCGCTCGGCCTGGGCTACGCCATGGAGCCGGTCACCCGCGACGGCGTCCAGCTGACCCCGTCGGCCGACGTCGCCGAGGCCTCCCTCGACCCGCGCCTGCAGTGGCAGGACCTCCAGGACGGCCGCTTCCCAACCGGGCCCGGCGAGGCGCTGGCCGACGTCAACAAGGCCAAGAGCTCCGGCGTCGAGGTCGGCGACGTGCTGCGCGTCGGCTCGGGCGCCGCGGCCACCGACGTCGAGGTCGTCGGGATCGTCGACAGCCCGCCGGCGCTCGGCGCCTCGCTCTACGTCCCGTGGCAGGACCTGCGCCGGCTGCGCGGGTCGCTGTGGATCGACGCCGTCGCGTGGGGCGGGACCGCCGCCCAAGCCACGTCGATCGCCCCCGACGCGAGCGTCGAGGACGCCGACGCCTGGGTGGCCGCCCGTCAGGCCGAGATCACCCGCGGGGTCGACGTGCTGTCGGTCATGGCCCTGATGTTCGTGGCGATCGCGCTGTTCGTCGGCGTGATGGTCATCGCCAACACCTTCGCGATCCTCTTCGCCCAGCGCCAGCGCGACTTCGCGCTCCTGCGCTGCGTCGGCGTGACGCGGCGCCAGCTGCGGCGGGCGGTGCGGCTCGAGGCGCTCGTCCTCGGCCTGGTGGCGTCGGCCGTAGGCGTGCTGGCCGGTGCGGCGCTGGGCGCCGGGCTGGTGGTCCTCGTCCGGCACTGGTTCGCCGACATGGGCCCGGCCGCGCTCGACCCGCTGTGGACCGGCGGTGGCTTTGCCGTCGGTGTCGTGGTGACGCTGCTCGCCGCGTGGCTCCCGACGCGTGCCGCCACCCGCGTCGCCCCGCTGGCGGCGCTGCGCCCCGACACCGGCGTCGACGTCCGCTCGGCTGCGGGGCGCGTCCGGCTGGCGCTCGCGACGCTGTTCCTCCTCGGCGGCACGGGCCTGCTGTCCGTCGCGGTCGCGACGCGCACCCTGCCCGTGATGCTCGCCGGCGGGACGGTGACGTTCCTCGGCGTGCTGCTGCTCGGTCCGGTGCTCGTGCCGCGGCTGATCCGCGTCGCCGGTCGACTCACCGGCGACGGCCCGGTGCGTCGCCTGGCGACCGGCAACGCGGTGCGCAACCCGCGGCGTACGGCGACCACTGCCGCGTCGCTGCTCGTCGGGGTCACCCTCACGACCGCCGTGCTGACCGGCCTCGCCTCCTCGCGGGCCGGGCTGGACGAGGAGATGGACGCCGAGTACCCGCTCGACGCCACGGTGACCGCCGTCGACCAGCCGCTCGGCGCCGACCTCGCGGACCGCGCCGCGGCACTGCCCGACGTGGCGTCGGTGGACGTCCTCGACGGCACGACCGCGACCATCGGGGGCGTCGAGGTGCCGCTGGTCGGCACGGCCGGCCGGGTGGCGTCGGTCCGCGGGCCCGACGACCTGAGCCCGCGCGACGGCGTGCTGCTGCTCCCCTACGACGTGATCGACGAGCTCCCGAAGCGGCTCGGCGACCGGGTGTGGGACGAGCACGAGGTCGTGGTGACGGTCGCCGGGCGCGAGCGCACCCTCGACGTGGAGCCCGCGTCCGGCTGGGGCCGGGCCGGCATCGTCTCGACGACCACCCTCGCCGCGCTCGACGCGGACCCGCGACCCACCGCGCTGTGGGTGCGCGCCGAGGACGGCGCCGACGCCGAGGACCTCCGCGGCGACCTGGCCGCGCTGGCCGGTGCGTCGGGGGCGGGCCTCGACGGCGGATACTCCCAGCGGGCGTGGGTCGACCTGCAGGTCGACATCCTCACCGGTGCGGTGGTCGGGCTGCTGGCGATCGCGATCGTCATCGCGCTGGTCGGCATCGCCAACACCCTCGGCCTCTCGGTGCTCGAGCGCAGCCGGGAGAACGCGCTGCTGCGGGCGATGGGCCTGACCCGCCGCCAGCTGCGGCGGGCGATGGCGGCCGAGGGACTGCTGCTGTCGGCCGTCGCCACGGCGATGGGGGTGGCGCTCGGGCTGGCCTTCGCCTGGGTCGGGGTGCAGGTGCTGATCGCGGGCGTGGTCGACGGTGCCTCGCTGACGGTTCCGGTGCTGCAGGTCGGCGGCGTCGCCGTGGTCGCCGCGCTCGCCGGGCTGGGCGCGTGCGTGCTCCCGGCACGGAAGGCGGCTCGGGTCACGCCGGCGGCGGGGCTGGCGCTGGACTGAGCCGCGCACGCCGACGCCCCGGGCCTCCACGGGGGGAGGTCCGGGGCGTCGGTGCGCGGTCAGTCGGTCTTGCGGCTGACCAGCAGGCCGAGCACGGCGTAGCCGACGACGAGGTGGACGCAGGCGACGACCTGCCCGACGCCGGGCCCGAAGATCCCGAGTGCGGGGATCGTCACGACGGCCCAGCTCTCGGCGACCACCGGCCAGAGCCGCGAGAGGCCGGTCCAGCGGCCGGCGATCGCGATGCGGATGCCGATGAGGAACATCCCGAGCATCGACAGCGGCCAGAAGGCGTCGAGCAGCGCCCAGCCGGGCTGGCTCAGGTCGGAGAGCTGGATCGCGTCGACCAGGGTCGAGGTGATCGCCAGCGAGACGAGCACCGTCTCGAGGCGCAGCACGCCTCGGGCGACCCGTCCCTCGCCGAGGGCGCGGGTGCGCCACAGGGTGCGCAGCAGGACGAGCAGGCCGACCTGGAACAGGCCGGAGCCGAGGCCGTAGACGGCGACCCCCACGCTGTCGCGCGGGTCGAGCCCGAGGCCGGCGATGGCCGCCGCCCAGGCGAGGGCGCCGATCGTGAGGACCCGGCCGTGGACGGCGTACGGGTGGCGGGGGCTCGAGCCGGTCGGAGCCGCGGTGGCGACGTCGGAGCGGGCGGGAGCGGGTGAGTGCGAGAGCGTCACGGTCGTGACTCCTGTCGAAGAGGGTTGTCGCCGCGTCCTGCGGCACACCGAGGACACTCCTCGTCCCGCCGCCCCGCCCGGCAGGGAGCGGCGTCCCGACCCGCGTCCCGCGTCCAGGTCCCGCGGGAAGGGGACCGCGGTCCCGCGACGACGGGACACCTGCGCGGTGATACTGCTCGCGTGACCCGGCGCGTCGAGCCCCTCGCCCTGGCGTCCGTGGCGCTGGCCGCGGTCGTCGCGTCGGTCTGGCTCGACCTCGCCACCTCCGGCGCCGAGCGGGCAGCCGCCCGCACCGAGCCCGCCACCGCGACCGCGCTGCCCGGCCTGCTGCTCGCCGCGGCCGCGACCGCCGTGCTGCTCGCCCGCCCCCGCGACCGGGTCGGGCGGGTGCTGGGCGTCGTCGCGGTGGTGTGGACCGTCGACGGCGCGCTCTACGGATGGGCGGCGTACGCCCCGGCGCACGGGCTGCCCGGCGCCGACCTCGCCTACTGGTTCGTCGCGCGCTTCGGCGCCTTCCTGCTGAGCGGGCTGGTCGCCCTGCTGCTCCTCTACCCCACCGGACACCTGGTCGCAGGCCCGTGGCGGCGCGTCGCCGTCGGCGCGCTCGTCGCCTCGGCCGCCCTGCCCGTGATGCTCCTGCTCGCGCCCGACGCCGTGCTGTTCACGTCGGGCGAACCGGTCGGGTCGACCGAGCTGGTGTCGCTGCCCGTCACGGACCCGACCGCCGAGGTGCTGCTGCACCTGGCCCAGGTCCTGACGTTCGGGTCGGTCGTCGCCGCCGTCGGCCTGCTGTGGGTGCGCCACCGCAGCGCCGACGCGTACGAGCGCACCCAGCTGCGCTGGCTGCTGTGGGCCGGGGTCATGTGCGTGCTCATGGTGCTGGCCAGCGCGACGCTGTCGGTCGGCGGCACGGTGACCACCGTGCTGCTCGACCTCGCGGTGGCCGCGCTCGCGGTGTCCGTCACGGTCGGCCTGGTCCGGCCGGGCTGGGGCGACGTCGACGCGTTGGTCGCCTGGACGCTGACCACCGCCGCCGTCGCGGTCGTCGTGGTCGCGGTCGACCTGGCGGTGCTCGCCGCCGGCACGTCCCTGCTCGGCGACCGGCTCGACGAGCGCGAGGTCACCGTCGTGGTGCTGCTGCTCGCCGTCGTGGTCTACGGACCCCTGCGCACCTGGCTGGGCGGCCTGGTCCGCCGCGTGCTGCTGGGCGGACGCGGCGACCGCTACGGCGCGGTGTCCGGGCTGGCGGCGCGGCTGGAGACCACGCACGGCGTCGACGAGCTGCTGCCCGCGCTGGCCGCCGCGGTCGCCGAGACCTTCAAGGTGCAGCACGTACGGGTCGAGGTGCTCGCCCCCGACGGCGGACTCCTGTCGGCGGCGCACGGCACCCCGCCCGCGGAGGTCCAGCAGGTCGACATCGCCTACCAGGGCGAGCCGGTCGGCCGGCTGGTGCTGCCGGTCGACGGATTCCGCTCGATGCTGTCGCACCGCGACCGGGGCCTGCTCGTCGACCTGGTGCGGCAGGCGGCGATCGCGATCCGGGCCGGCCTGCTGGCCGAGGAGCTCCAGGACAGCCGCGAGCGGCTGGTGCTGGGGCGCGAGGAGGACCGGCGACGGATCCGCCGCGACCTGCACGACGGGCTCGGACCCGCGCTGGGCGGGGTGGCGCTGCGCCTGCAGGCGGCCGGCAACGCGATCGGCGACGACCCGGACCGCGCCCGCGAGCTGGTGGAGCTGGCGCGGGCCGAGGTGCGCGACGCGCTCGACGACGTACGCAGGCTCGTGCACGACCTGCGTCCGCCGGCGCTGGACGACCTCGGCCTGGACGCGGCGGTCCGGCAGCAGGCCGAGCGGCTCGGGGCGGAGGTGGCGGTCGAGGTGCGCACCGACGGCACCGCCGGGCTGCCCGCCGCGGTCGAGGTCGCGGCCTACCGGATCGTGTCGGAGGCGCTCGCCAACGTGGTCCGCCACGCCCGCGCCACCCGCGCCGACGTGTGCCTCGAGGGTGGAGCGACCGCGCTGACCGTGGTCGTCGCCGACGACGGACGCGGCATCGCGCCCGAGGTGTCCGCCGGCGTCGGGCTGCTGTCGCTGCGCGAGCGTGCCGAGGAGCTCGGCGGCCGCTGCGAGGTGACCTGCCCGGACTCGGGCGGGACGGTCGTGCACGCGGTGCTGCCCTACGGCGGCGGGGTCGGCGACACTGGACGCGAGGGGGAGCCACGATGACCGATCCGATCCGGCTGCTGGTCGCCGACGACCACCCGGTCTTCCGCGACGGGCTCGCCTCGCTGCTCGACCCCCTGCCGGGGATCACGGTGGTGGCCCGCGCCGCTGACGGTGCGGAGGCGGTGTCGCTCGCGGCCGAGCACTCCCCCGACGTGGTGATCATGGACGTCCAGATGCCGGTGATGAACGGCATCGACGCCACGCGCGCCGTGGTCGCCGCCCACCCGTCGACCGGCGTCCTGGTGCTCACCATGGGCGAGGACGACGGCACCGTCCTGGCAGCGCTGCGTGCCGGCGCCCGGGGCTACCTCCGCAAGGGCGCCGAGCAGGACGAGATCGTCCGGGCGGTCACCACCGTCCACGCCGGCGGTGTCGTGTTCGGCGCGTCGCTGGCCGGCCGGATCGCCGAGGTGCTGGCTCCGGCCGCCCGACCGGAGCGTCCCTTCCCGGAGCTGACCGAGCGCGAGACCGAGGTCCTCGACCTGATCGCGGCCGGGCGCTCCAACGGCCAGATCGCCCAGCAGCTGTTCCTCTCGCCCAAGACCATCCGCAACAACATCACCAGCATCCTCGCCAAGCTGCGCGCCACCGACCGGGCCGACGTGATCATCCGCGCGCGGGACGCGGGGATGGGCCGCTAGCCTCCCGTCATGGAGCGCAGCGAGGCGGCGGACAGCCGGGAGAAGAAGGACGGGCTCGACCCGTTCGAGCGGTTCGTCGAGGTGTCGACGAAGGCGATCAGCCGGGCGCCGTTCTTCGCGGTCGTGGTGGCGGTCGTGGTGATCTGGGCGGCGAGCTTCCCGCTGTGGAAGAGCACCACCAAGTGGGAGCTGGCGATCCACACCTTCGGAGGCGTGCTGTCGCTGCTGCTGCTGGTGCTGCTGGAGAACGCCGGCCGCCGCAACAGCGAGGCGCAGCAGGAGAAGCTCAACGTGATCGCCGAGGCACTCGCCGCACTGATGGACTCACGCGCCGCCGACGACCCCGACCTGCGGGAGGCCGCCGACAACCTGCGCGAGGCCGTGGGGCTCGAGGAGCGTCACTGACTCACGCGGCCAGCAGCCGCAGCGTCTCCTCGCGGGTCGGCGCGGCGGTGGCGTCGGTGCCGGTCCAGGCGCCGGCGACCGGGTGGACCATCACCTCGTCGACGCCGTAGGTCGCGGCGAGCTCGGTGAGCCGGGCGCGTGCGGTCGTCGGCGAGCCGACGACCCACCGCTCGCTCATCGCGCGGCCGAACGACACCTGGTCGGGCGTCATCTCGACCGCCTCGGCCTCCTCCACGAGGCGCTGCGGCCGCAGCGGACCGCCGGTGCGGAGCGCGAGCATCTGCTGCACGTTGGGCAGCGCGAGGCGCTGCGCCTCCTCGTCGGTCCCGGCGACCACCGCGTTGGCGGTGAGGAAGGTCCGCGGCTCGGGGTGCTCCGGCGAGGGCCGGTAGGTCGAGCGGTAGAGCTCGATCGCCTCGGCCGTGCCCTGCCCGGCGAAGTGGTGCGCGAAGACGTAGGGCAGGCCCTTCTCGGCGGCGAGCCGCGCGGAGTAGTCCGACGAGCCGAGCAGCCACACGGTGGCCAGGCTCCGGGCGCTCGGCGTCGCGTGCAGCGGCTGGCGGCGCGGGCCGATCTGCACCTCGACGCCCTCGGGCGACATCAGCGTGCGGATGTCGTCGACGTACTCCGGGAAGCGGGTCACCGCGTCGTCCGCCGACTCGGCGCTGCCGCCGCGCAGGACGTAGCGGGTCAGCGGGTCGGTGCCCGGCGCACGGCCGATGCCCAGGTCGATCCTGCCCGGGAACGCTGCCTCGAGGAGCGCGAACTGCTCGGCCACGACGAGCGGAGCGTGGTTGGGCAGCATCACGCCTCCCGAGCCGACGCGGATCCGCTCGGTGGCGGAGGCGAGCATCGCGATCAGGACCGGCGGGTTGGTCGCGGCGACGGCCGGCATGTTGTGGTGCTCGGCCACCCAGTAGCGCCGGTAGCCGAGCTCGTCGGCGACCTGCGCGAGTCGCCGCGAGGCGGCGATGGCGTCGCCGGTGGCCTGGTCGCTGCGGACCGGCACGAGGTCGAGCACGGAGAGGGCGAGCGGGGAGGACGATGCAGCGGAAGTCACTGTCTGCACAGCGTCGACCCGGCGTCGGATATTCCAGTGGTCGTCAGTTGCCCTCAGGTGCACGTGAGGTCCTACCGTCGTGCCAGTGACCACCAGCACGCCGACGACCGCGCCACGCGAGCGGATCCTCTCCCCCACCTACGCCGCGACGACCGTGGCGATGTTCGGCCTGATCGCGTTCGTCGCGTTCGAGGCGATGGCGGTCGCGACGGTGATGCCCACGGTCGCGCGCGACCTCGACGGCCTCGGGCTCTACGCGCTCGCGTTCGCCGCACCGCTGGCCAGCGGGGTCGTCGGGATGGTCGCCGCCGGCGCGTGGAGCGACCGCAGCGGGCCCGTGGTCCCGCTGCTCGCCTCGCTCGCGCTCTTCAGCACCGGCCTGCTGGTCTGCGGCCTCGCGCCGACGATGGACGTCCTCCTCGTCGGGCGGGTGCTCCAGGGGCTCGGCGGGGGCGCGCTGACGGTGGGGCTCTACGTCGTCGTCGGGCTGGTCTACCCGCCCGCGCTGCGGCCCGCCGTGTTCGCCTCGTTCGCCGCCGCGTGGGTGCTGCCGGCGCTCTTCGGGCCGGGCCTGGCCGCGTTCGTCGCGAGCACGTGGAGCTGGCGGTGGGTCTTCCTCGGCGCGGTGGCGCTGGTGGTCGTCGCGCTCGCCCTGCTCGCTCCCGCGCTGCGCGGCCTCGAGCCGCCGGAGGAGGGCGAGCGGACCCCGCGCATCCGCCTGTGGTGGGCCGTGGTGGGCGCCACGGCCGTGCTGGTGCTCGAGCTGCTCGGCTCGGCCAGCGGGCTGACCGCGCTCGGCGCCTTCGTCGCCCTCGCGCTCGTCTGGACCGCGCTCGGTCGGCTGCTCCCCGCCGGCAGCCGGCGGCTGGGGCGCGGGCTGCCCGCGGTGATCGCCACCCGCGGCCTGCTCAGCGGCGTGTTCTTCTGCGCCGAGGCCTACATCGTCTACGTGCTCCAGGACCACTGGGACCTCACCGCCGGTCGCGCCGGCATCGCGCTGACCTGCGTCGGCGTGGTCTGGGCGGCCGCGAGCCAGCTCCAGTCCCGCCTCGGCGAGCGGGTCTCGCACACCCGCGCGATGGTCGTCGGCACGTCCGTCGTGCTGCTCGGCACCGGCGTGCTGGCGCTGACCGTCGCGTCGCTCGACGCCGGCTCCCGGCCGTCGGCGGTGCTGCCGGCCGCGGCGTACGTCCTCGCCGGCGCGGGGATGGGCTTCGCCTACCCGCGGACCGGCGTGGCGATGCTGGAGGCCTCGACCGACCGGGACCGCGGCTTCAACTCCTCCGCGCTGTCGGTCGCGGACTCGCTCGGCGCGGCGCTCGCGCTGTCCGCGGCCGGCGCGCTGTTCGCCGCCTCCGACCGGGCCGGGCTCGACCCGTTCCTCGCGGTCTTCACCGCCGCCGCCTCGGTCGGGGTGCTCGGGGTGCTCGCGGCGGCTCGGACCCGAGCCGTCAGCCGTACGTCACCCTCCTGACCAGCACCTCGAACGGTCCCCGCCGCCCGGTGCGGCGCATCCAGTCCGCGAGGACGACCGTGAGGCCCCACGTGACGACCGCGAGCAACGCGTTGGCCGCGACGCCCACGTCGTCGGACAGGCCGAGCAGCACGGGCGTGAAGGCGAGCGTCCAGACCACCGACTGGGCGAGGTAGCAGGTCATCGACCGCTGGCCGACTGCCTGCAGGGCGAGCACGACGCGGCCCTCGGCGCGGCCGGTGCACTCGAGGCGGAGGGCGAGCGCGGCGAGGAGGGCGGCGTAGCCGAAGCCACCGAACACCCCCGACGCGTCGTGCAGCGCCGCCAGGTCCCGCAGCGCGGCGTCACCGGGCAGCGGGCCGCCGAGGTGCAGGAGGGCCAGCGGCTGCGCGCCGGCCACGGCGATCGCCACACCGGCCAGTCCGACGAGCACGAGCCCGCGTGCGCGCCGGTCGGTCGCACCGTCTGCGGGCCGCTCGAGCAGCCGGCGCCGCCCGATCCAGAGGCCGACCAGGAACGGGCAGGCGAAGCCGATCGGGCCGAGCGAGGCGATGAAGGCGGACGCGAAGGCCCGGTCGACCAGTGCCGTCGCGAGGTCGGTGGGAAGCATCGTGGTCGCGTCCGGCCCGCCGGTGACGTCGCTGAGCGCGCCGTCGTCCGGCATCCCGCTGATCACCCAGAAGACCGCGGCCACGGCGAGCAGCCAGCCGTCACGCCACCGCACCGCCCACGCGCCGAGCAGGAGCAGCACGCCGTAGGCGGCGAGGATGTCGCCCACGAACAGCAGGACCGCGTGGACGAAGCCGACGGCGACCAGCACCATCGCCCGGCGCCACAGCAGCCGGCGTACGGCGCGCGGCGGGGCGTCGCCCTGCCGGCGCACGATCTGGGCGACGCCGTAGCCGAAGAGCAGGCCGAACATCGGGAACGCGCGGCCATCGACGAAGGTGGTGGTCGCCCAGGCGACGGCGCGGTCGAGCGCCCCCCCGTCGAGCGGGTAGCCGCCGAGGTAGGACGAGCCCTCGAGGAAGTAGTGCGAGTTGGCCAGCGCGATGGCCAGCAGCATCACGCCGCGGGCAAGGTCGGGACCGAGCGCCCGGGCGGCGGGTGCCGTGGGTCCGACGCGCACGGACGACGGGCTGCTCATCCGGCAATACTAGAGCGAGCACTCCATTATTTGCCCAGGGCCCGCCACCGGACGCACGGAAGCCCCCGGAGGTCCGGGGGCTTCCGTGGCTGTCGACCGTCGAGCGGTCAGGAGGCCTGGTCGAGCGTCGGGTAGTCGGTGTAGCCCTCGGCGCCACCGCCGTAGAACGTGTCGGGGTTGGGCTCGTTGAGCTCCGCCCCCTCGCGCCAGCGCTCGGCGAGGTCGGGGTTGGCGAGGAACGGGCGCCCCACGACCACCGCGTCGGCGAGGCCGGTGCCGAGCAGCTTCTCGACCGACTCGAGGGTGGTGACGTCGCCGAAGCCGTCGTTGAGCAGCACCACGCCGTCGAAGCGCTCGCGCAGGTCGCGGACCAGCGACTCGAGCGGCTCCAGCGGGCTGGCGAGCAGGCTGAGGTAGGCCAGGCCGAGCGGGGACACGGCGTCGACGACCGCGCGGTAGGTCTCCGCGAGGTCGGCGTTGATCTCCTCGCCGATGCCGTTGAACTGGTGGGCGGGGCTGAGCCGCAGGCCCACCCGCTCGGCGCCGATCGCCTCGGCGACCGCGGTGACGACCTCGATGACGAAGCGCGCGCGGTTCTCCGGCGAGCCGCCGTAGACGTCGTCGCGCTGGTTGACCGTGGGGTCGAGGAACTGGTGGCCGAGGTAGCCGTTGGCGGCGTGCACCTCGACACCGTCGAGCCCGGCGGCGATCGCGTTGCGGGCGGCGGTGACGTAGTCGGCGACCAGGCCGGCGACCTCGTCGGTCGTGACGGCACGGGGCACGTCGTGGGGCTTGCCGCCGTCGGCGGTGACCATCTCGCCGGGCGCCTGCACGGCGCTCGGGGCGACAGTCTCGGCGCCGCCCTTGTTGTCGGCGTGGGCGATCCGGCCGGCGTGCATCAGCTGGGCGACGATGACGCCGCCGCGGGCGTGGACCGCCTCGGCGACGGTGCGCCAGCCGGCGACCTGCTCGTCGGTGTAGAGCCCCGGGACGTTCAGGTAGCCCTGGCCGACGTGGCTGGGGGCGATGCCCTCGGTGATGATCAGGCCGGCTCCGGCGCGCTGGGCGTAGTACTCGGCGTTGAGGCCGGTCGGGGCGTTGCCCGCACCGGCCCGGTTGCGGGTGAGCGGCGCCATGACGAAGCGCTGCGGGAGCTTCCAGGGGCCGACGGCGAGGGGCTCGAATGCACGGGACATGAGAAGGCTGCCTCCAGGTGGTTGAGGACTGTACGACCGGTTCAGCCACCCGGGAGTCGTCGATGTTCCCCATCGAGAGCCACGTCACAGCGGCGCCCACCCGGGCGGGTGGGCGCCGCCGCGACGGCCTGCATGCGTCAGCGACGTCGCAGCGAGGCGTCGACGAGGGCAGGCGGGGCGTAGCCCTTGTCCGCCTCGTTGATGGTCGTGCCGGGCGGCACGATCTCGTCGATCCGGTCGAGCACGTCGGCCGGCAGGACGACCTTCTCCACGCCGAGCTGCGACTCGAGCTGCTCCAGCGTGCGCGGGCCGATGATCGCCGAGGACACGGCCGGGTGGGCCAGCACGAAGCCGAGCGCGAGGTGGATGAGCGACAGGCCGGCCTCGTCGGCGAGGTCCTGCAGCTGGTGGACCGCCTCGAGCTTGGCCTTGTTCTCCGGGGCGTCCGGGTCGTGGCGCGCGGGCTGGCGCTGCAGCCGGCTCGACGTCACCTGCGGCTCCTCGCCGCGGCGGTAGCGACCCGACAGCCAGCCGCCGGCGAGCGGGCTCCACGGCAGCACGCCGAGGCCGTACTTCTGCGCCGTCGGCAGGATGTCGCGCTCCACCTCGCGGGCGAGGATGGAGTAGGGCGGCTGCTCGGTGACCGGCCGCTCGCGCTGGCGCTTCTCGGCCACCCACTGCGCCTCGACGACCTGCGAGGGCAGGAAGGTCGAGGTGCCGATGTAGCGGACCTTGCCCTGGCGCACGAGGTCGGTCAGCGCGCCGAGGGTCTCGTCGACGTCGACCTCCGGGCGCGGCCGGTGGACCTGGTAGAGGTCGATGTGGTCGACCTGGAGCCGGCGCAGCGAGGCCTCAACCTCGCGGATGATCCAGCGCCGCGAGTTGCCGGCCTGGTTGGGGTCGTCGTCGTGCATGTTGCCGTGGAACTTGGTGGCGAGGAACACGTCCTCGCGGCTGCCCGCGCGCGCCTTCAGCGCCTTGCCGACGATCTCCTCCGACTCGCCGCGGGCGTAGACGTCGGCGGTGTCGATGACGTTGATCCCGGCGTCGAGCGCGCGGTGGATGATCGCGATCGACGCGTCGTGGTCGGGGTTGCCCCACGCACCGAACATCATCGCGCCGAGGGTCAGCGGGCTGACCTGGACGCCGGTGCGGCCGAGCGGGCGGTAGTGCTCGAAGCTCATGCGGTCTTCTCCTGGAACGGGATCGGGGCGTACTGGCTGGCGGGCCGGTCGAGGCCGAGGTGGTCGCGCAGCGTGCTTCCTGTGTACTCCTCGCGGAACAACCCGCGCCGGCGCAGGATCGGCACGACCTCGTCGATGAAGACGTCGATGCCACCCGGCAGCCACGGCGGCATCACGTTGAAGCCGTCGGCGGCGCCGTGCTCGGCCCACTCCTGGATCGTGTCCGCGATGTCGACCGGCGTGCCGGCGACCACGCGGTGGCCGCGTGCGCCGGCGAGCCTGTGGCAGAGCTGGCGGATCGTGGGGTTCTCGCGCGCGACGATGTCGAGCACGAGCTGGGAGCGGCTGTGGAACGCGCGGTCGCCGACGGGGGCCACGACCTCGGTCGGGAACGGCCCGTCGATGTCGTAGGACGAGAGGTCGACGCCGACGAGGTTGCTCAGCTGGCGCAGCGAGTACGCCGGCTGGGTGAGGTCGTTGAACGCCTGCTCGAGGTCGCGGGCCTCCGCGGCGGTCGAGCCGATGAACGGGCTGATGCCGGGCAGCACCTTGAGCTGGTCGGGGTTGCGCCCCTGCGCGCGGGCCTGCGCCTTGATGTCGGCGTAGAACTCCTGCGCGTTCTCCAGCGTCTGGTGGGCGGTGAAGATCGCCTCCGCCCAGCGGGCCGCGAAGGCTCGACCGTCCGGCGAGGAGCCGGCCTGCACGTAGACCGGGCGGCCCTGCGGCGAGCGCGGCGCGTTGAGCGGGCCGGCCACCGAGAAGTGCTCGCCCTCGTGGTCGATGCGGTGGATCTTGTCGGTGTCGGCGTAGATCCCGCTCGCGCGGTCCGCGAGCACGGCGTCGTCCTCCCAGCTGTCCCAGAGCTTGGTGACGACGTCGAGGAACTCCTCGGCGCGCTCGTAGCGCTGGGCGTGGGCCGGGTGGGCGTCGAGGCCGAAGTTGTGCGCGGCCCCGGCCGACGAGGTGGTGACGATGTTCCAGCCGACCCGGCCGTTGCTGAGGTGGTCGAGCGACGCGAACTGCCGGGCCAGGTTGTAGGGCTCGTTGTAGGTCGTCGACGAGGTGCCGATGACGCCGATCCGCTCGGTGGCCGCGGCGATCGCGGTCATCTTGGTGATCGGCTCGAGCCCGCCGCGCGCGGCGTACCTGATGTTCTCCGCCAGGGCGGGGCCGTCGGCGAAGAAGACCGCGTCGAACTTCGCGTCCTCCGCGCGCTGCGCGAGCTCCTGGTAGTAGGTGATGTCGGTGATCCGCTCGGGCTGCGACTCCGGTCGCCGCCACGCGGCCTCGTGGTGGCCGTCGGGGTAGATGAAGAGGTTGAGGTGGATCTGCCGGGTCACGAGGCCGCCCTCTCGTCGAGGTGCACGTGGTCGTCCTCGACGCCGAGCTCGGACAGCAGCCGGGCGCGCAGCCGGGCGAACGCGGCGTCGGCCTGCGAGCGACGGGCGCCGAGGTCGATCCGCGCGTCGTGGCGGACGACGCCTCCGTCGAGCACGATCACCCGGTCGGCCAGCACGATCGCCTCGTCGACGTCGTGGGTGACCAGCAGCACGGCCGGCTGGTGGACCTCGCAGAGGTTGCGCAGCAGCGTGTGCATCCGGATCCGGGTGAGCGCGTCGAGCGCGCCGAACGGCTCGTCGGCGAGCAGCAGCTCCGGGTCGCGGACCAGCGACCGCGCCAGTGACGCGCGCTGCTGCTCACCGCCCGAGAGCTCGTGCGGCCAGGCCTTCTCCCGTCCGGCCAGGCCCACCTCGGCCAGCGCCTGCGAGCCGCGCTCCGCGGCGTCGGACGAGCGCAGGCCGAGGATGACGTTGTCGAGGACCCGCTTCCACGGCAGCAGCCGGGAGTCCTGGAAGACGACCGACACCTTCTCGGGCACGAGGACCCGGCCGTGGCCGGCGACTCCGCGGTCGAGGCCGGCGAGGGCGCGCAGCAGCGTGGACTTGCCGGAGCCGCTGCGCCCGAGGAGCGCGACGAACTCGCCGGGCGCGATGTCGAGGTCGAGGCCGTTGAGCACGCCGCCCGCCTCGTTGAAGCTGCGGTGCAGGCCCTCGACCCGTACGGCCGGGCCGGCCTGGGTGGTCAGCTCGCCAGTGTGCGACGCCATGACAGTGCCTTCCTCTCGATGAGTCGGACGACCGCGTCGGCGGTGACGCCGAGCAGTGCGTAGACGACCAGGCCGACGACGATGATGTCGGTCTGCCCGTAGTTGGACGCGAGCGTGATCATGTGGCCGATCCCGCTCGTCGCGTTGATGACCTCCACGACGACCAGCGCGAGCAGCGACGAGGTCACCGCGAAGCGCAGGCCGAGCAGGAAGCCGGGCATCGCGCCGGGGAGCACCACGTGGCGGATGAACTCGGCGCGGCTGACGTCGAGGGTCTCGGCCAGCTCGGCGTAGCGCCCCTCGATGGTGCGCAGGCCGTTGTGGGTGTGGATGTAGATCGGCACGAAGACGGCCAGCGCGATGGTGATGACCTTCATCGGCTCACCGATGCCGAGCCACAGGATCAGCAGCGGGATCAGCGCCAGGGTGGGGATCGAGCGCTTGACCTGGATCGGGCCGTCGATGAGCGACTCGCCGATCCGCGAGAGGCCCGAGATCAGCGCCAGGACGGTGCCGATCGCCACGCCGAGGCCGAGGCCCAGCGCGGCGCGGACCCCGGAGGTCACCAGGCTCTCCTGGAGGCGGCCGTTCTCGATCAGCGTCTCGGCCGTCGTGACGACGGTCCACGGCGCGCTGAGGTTGCGCTCGTCGAGCAGCCCGGTGGCCGACCCGACGACCCACGCGGCGAGCAGGACAGCGATGCCGATCAGGCCGCTGAGGCGGATCGGGGCGCCGGGGCCGAGCCGGCGCCGGACCGGGCGTACGTCCTCGGCGGCGACGATCGGCCGGGAGGCGGTGACTGCGCTCATGACGTCGTCCCCCCGCCGCCGACCGCTGCCGCGATCGCCTTCTCGAAGCGCCGGTCGTAGAGCGTCTCGACGTCGACCGGGTCGTGGCCCTGCTCCTTCGCGAGGGTGTCGGCGGTCTGCTGGTGGCGGGCGATGAAGTCGTCCCAGTCGGTCGGCACGGTGAACTCGCCGAGCGCCTCGACGACGTACTGCGCGTCCTCCTCGGAGAGGCCCTCGTGGTCGACGTAGTAGGCCTGGGCGAACTCGTCGGGGTGGCTGGAGATCCAGTCCTGGGCCTCGGCCCAGACCGCGACGTAGTCCTTGATCGCGGCGGCCTTGTCTGCGTCCTCGATCACGGTGGTCGGCGCGTAGAGCGTCCACGCGTCGTCGCGGACGCCCGGGGCGATCGTGGTGGCGCCGTCGCGCTCGTACTTCGCGAGGTAGGTCTTGACCAGCGACTGGCCGAGCGGCGCGACGTCGACCTGCTTGCCGGCGAGCGCCACGGAGAAGGCGTCGTCGACGCTCTGCATCTCCACGAGCTCGACGTCGTCCTGGGTGAGGCCGGCCTCGCGCAGCACGTTGAGCACGAGGGCACCCTGGGCCTGGCCGGGGCTGTAGGCGATCTTCTTGCCCTCGAGGTCCTCGATCGTCTTCACGTCGACGCCGGGCGCGACCCCGAGCTCGTAGGTCGGGTGCTCCATCGGGTCGACGGTCTCGCGGGCGGCGACGATGCGGACGTCGGTGCCGGTCCAGTGCGCGAAGAGCGGCGGGATGTCGGCGACCGAGCCGATGTCGATCGCGTCGGCGCGGAACGCCTCGAGCGTCTTGGGGCCGCCGGTGATGTTGGCCCACTCGACGTCGACGTCGAGGTCGTCGATCAGGCCGGAGGTCTCGAGGGCGACCTGCGTGGCCGGGTCGCCGACCCGGAGGACGGTGCCGTCGGCGGGGGCGTCGGGCAGCGCGGCGGTGAGCTCGAGGCGCGGTCCGGCGTCCTGGCCGCCGCAGGCGGTCAGGGCGGACAGGCCGACGGCCGCCAGGGCTACGGTGCGGACCAGGGGCGTGCGGATCAGGGGGCTGCGGAACGCCAGGCGGCGGGGCCCTCGTCGTGACATCAGGGAAGCTCCTTCGTGGGGTGGAACACCCAAACTAAACTGAGTTAGTTGACTTACTCGCCTTTTGGACGGCAGGGACTTCCTGCCACCCGGACCTGCCACCCCTCAGGCGGAGCGGAGCAGGGGCAGGAGCGAGTCGCCGACGC
This sequence comes from Nocardioides palaemonis, assembly GCF_018275325.1. NCBI lineage: Bacteria > Bacillati > Actinomycetota > Actinomycetes > Propionibacteriales > Nocardioidaceae > Nocardioides > Nocardioides palaemonis. The sequence goes on from NZ_JAGVQR010000004.1 coordinate 763,196, forward strand.
GGACGATCTCCCGCTCGTACGGCGTGTCGCTCAGCACGAAGTGGGTGACGCCGAGGTCGGCGTAGCGGCGCAGCGCCTTGGCGACGTCGTCGGGCGAGCCGACCAGCCAGGTCGTGCCGGCGCCACCGCCACCGACGCGGCCGGGGGCGGTGTAGAGGCAGTCGTCGAGGACGTCGCCCTGCCCGGCGAGGTCGAGCAGCCGCTGCTGGCCGACGGCGACGCGTCGGTCGGGATCGACGAACCACTCGTCCCTGCCCGCAGCCATCGCGGCGACCTTCGCCTCGGCGTCGGCCCACGCCTCCTCGGTCGTGTCGCGGACCAGGGTGGTGATCCGGAGACCGAACTCGAGCGGCGGGAGGTCGCGGCCGATCTCCTCGCTCAGCGAGCGCAGGTGGTCGATGCGGGCGGCGACGCCGTCGAGCGGCTCGCCCCAGAAGAGCTGGACGTCGGCCTCGGCGGCGGACGTGCGCTGCGCGGCCTCCGACGCGCCACCGAAGTAGAGCAACGGGTGCGGCCGGCCCTCCCGGGCGACCGGCTTGTGCTCCAGCGTCGCCCCGTCCGCGTGGTAGTGCTCGCCCTCGAAGGTGACGTCGTCCTGGGTCCAGTAGCGGCGGACCAGCCGCATGAACTCGCGGGTGCGGGCGTAGCGCTGCGCCTGGTCGCCCTCGTCGTCGCCGTACTGCGGCTGGTGGTCGGGGCCGCTCACCACGTTGACCTTGACCCGCCCGCCGCTGAGCTGGTCGAGCGTCGCCGCGGAGGAGGCGAAGTGGGCCGGCGTCCAGTAGCCCGGACGGATCGCGATGAGCGGGTTGAAGGTCGTCGTCGCCGCGGTGAGCGCGGTCGCGACCGTGAAGGTGTCCGGCCGCCTCCAGCCGGTGCCGATCAGGGCGCCGCCCCACCCGTGGTCCTCGACGAGCCGGGCGAGGCCGGTCAGCCGTTCGAGGCTGTTGTGCCCTTCGGTCGTCGTGTCCGACCGGTGGCCGGGGGCGACCTGGTTGGGGATGTACCAGAGGAATTCCATGCGACGCGGGCCTTTCCGGCTTATCTGTAGTGGGTTACTACAGATAACACACTGGTCTGGACATTCCGACCACCCGTCCACGGGGCGTCGCGTGCCGATCAGGGCTTCCCGCCGCACCGCGCGGCGGTGTTCGATGACCTCATGGCAGCCAGCCCCTCGGTCGTCGGCGCCCTGGCCACGACGCTCGCCTCCCTCTCCGCGGACTTCGACGCGGACGAGCTGGCCTACCTCGCGCTCACCGGTGCAGCCGGCCACCCCGTGCGCGATCGGCTCGCGTGGCGGCTCCAGCAGGAGCTCGGTGGCGCGTACGTCGTCGCGCGCGGGTGGCGGCGGGCCGACATCGCGGTCGTGGCCGGGGAGACGCCGGTGCTGCAGGTCGAGGCGCGGGCGGTGCACGCGGGCGACCTGCTGTCCCCCACCGCGCGGACCGGGCACCTGGCCGAGCTCGTGGCCAACGGGCTCAAGATGTCGGCGCTCGCGCCCGAGGCCTCGGCCTGCCTCCTCGCACTGGTCACCCACGTGGACGGCACCGTCCCGGACCACCTGCGCGAGCACGTCGTCAAGCACGCCCCCGGCATCACGGCCGCCCTCGACCGCGAGGGCTCCGGCGAGGCCGTGGCGGCGCGGGCACGCAAGGTCTGGGACGCGGAGATCGCCCGCCTGGGCTGGCCGTCGGCTCGCTTCACCCTGGGCGGCGGGTCGATGTGGGGGCTCGGCGTCGAGCTCGACGCGTACCTCGTGGGGCCACTGCCGCCGGGCGAGGCCTGAAAACCGGTCGAGCCGCGACGCCGTCGTCGCCTACCGTCGTGCCGTGCCCACCGCGACGCTGAAGCTCCGCACCCGCTGACGAGCCGCGCGCCGGATCATCCGTCCGCGCGCCCGGCCCGTCGCCCTCGCCTGCCCTGACGACAGCGACCTGCGGAGCCATGCGTGCACACCTCTCCTTCTTCCTTCCCCTCGTCCACCCCGTCCGCCCACCTGCGAGCCATCGGCGTCGGCGCGACCCGCGGCGGCCGCCGCGTCCTGACCGGCGTCGACCTGACCGTCTCGCCGCAGACCCGGCTCGCCGTCGTCGGCGACAACGGGCGCGGCAAGACCACCCTGTTGCGCGTCCTCGCCGGCGACCTCGAGCCCGACGAGGGCCGCGTCGAGCGCGCCGGCACCGTGGGCGTCGCCCACCAGTCGATGGACGCCGGCCCCGGAGCGACCGTCGGGTCGCTGGTCGCGGACGCGACGACGTACGCCCGTCACGCGCTGGCGGCCTTCGACGCCGCGACAGCAGCGCTGACCCGGGGCGAGCCGGGCGCGGAGCAGGCCTACGCCGACGCGCTCGAGATCGCGACCCGGCTCGACGCGTGGGACGCCGAGCGGCGCGTCGACGTGGCCCTCGCCGGGCTCGACGCCTGCACCGACCGCGACCGGCCGCTGGCCACGCTCTCGGTCGGCCAGCGCTACCGGGTGCGGCTCGCGACCGTGCTCGGCGGCGGCGACGACCTGCTCCTGCTCGACGAGCCGACCAACCACCTCGACGCAGCCGGGCTGGGCTTCCTCGCCTCGGCGCTCGTGCAGCGTGCCGGCGGGTATCTGGTGGTGTCGCACGACCGGGCGCTGCTGCGGGCGGTCGCCAGCGACTTCCTCGACCTCGACCCGACCCCTGACGGGCGGCCGCGGCTGCACGGCGGCGGCTACGACGCGTGGCAGGAGGCGCGGCGCCGCGAGCTCGAGCGCTGGCGCCAGCTCCACGCCGAGCAGGTCGCCGAGCGCGACCGCCTCGAGCGCGCCGCCGACGACGCCCGATCCCGCCTCTCCACGGGCTGGCGGCCCGACAAGGGCACCGGCAAGCACCAGCGCCAGTCGCGCGCGGCCGGGGTGGTGCAGGCGGTCCGCCGCCAGGAGGACCGCCTCGCCGAGCACCGCGTCGACACCCCGCCGCCGCCGCCGACCTGGCACTGGCCCGAGCCCGGCACCCGGTCCGGCCAGCCGCTGCTGCGCGCAGACGGCGTACGAGTCCCGGGGCGGCTGGACGAGCCGGTCTCCCTGGGTCTGTGCGGGGGTGACCGGATCGTGGTCACGGGGCCGAACGGCGCAGGGAAGAGCACGCTGCTCTCGGTGCTCGCTCGGGTGCTCGAGCCCGGGGTCGGTCGGGTACGCCACCTCTCGGGCGCTGCTGTCGGCCTGCTCGGCCAGGAGGACGTCGGCGAGGGGCTGCACGGCTCGCCGGGTCAGCTGCGCCGCCGGGTGCTCGCCACCCTGCTCCACCGCCGCCCGGACGTGCTGCTGCTCGACGAGCCGACCAACCACCTCTCGGCGGGCCTGGTCGACGAGCTCACCGCGGCGCTGCGGCGTACGCCGGCCGCGGTGGTCGTCGCGACCCACGACCGGCAGCTGCTCGCCGACCTCGCGGACTGGCCGCGGCTCGAGATCGGTGGTGCAGCGTGACGCGCTCAGCGACGGCGGCCGAGGCGGAAGCCGACTCCCGTTGCCACCGTCACCAGCCCGAGGACGGCGACCGCGAGGCCGGCCGCCTGGGTGCGCGAGACCATCCACACCGACCTGCCCGGGATGTCGCCCGACGGCGTGTAGGCGAACCACCCGAAGTCGGGCTGGCTCGGTGCGGAGGACACCGCGACCGCGAGGCCGATGCACACGAGGACCGCTCCCAGGACCCACCACAGATGACGCACGGTGGGAGTATCGCCGATCCGCGTCGAGGGGAGCCTCGATCGGCCTAGGTTCACCTGTTCGAATCAGATATCCACAGATGTCGTTTGCGCAGGTCAGGGTGTCGGTGGGGTTCTCTAGAATTGCTGCATGACCACCGCTCTCACCGACCTCGACGCCCCGGGCCTGCTGGCCGCGGCGTCCGAGGCGCAGCGGGAGAGCCGGCTGGCGGACGTGCGCCAGCTGGAGGTGCTGTCGGCTTGGGCGGCGATCCACTCCAGCGACCCGACCGAGGGCCCGGACGGACAGGTCGCGCGCCGCACGGGCAACGTGCTGCGCCAGGTCGGCGGCGACGGCACGCCCGGCGTGCAGGACTTCTGCCTCGGCGAGATCGCGTGGGCGCGCGGGGCGAGCGCGACGTCGACGCAGAACGCGCTGGCCGACGTGCTCGACCTCGAGCACCGGCTGCCGCTGACGTGGGCGGTGTGCCGGCGCGGCGAGTGCGAGGTGTGGGTGGCCCGGAAGGTCGCGCGGATGTCGCGCCAGCTCTCCCGCGACCGGGTCGGCCTGGTCGACCGCGCGATCTCGCGAATGATCGCGAGCGAGGGAGCCGGGCGCGTGCTGGCGGTCGCCGAGGCGAAGGTGATCGAGGCCGACACCGAGCTCCATGAGGAGCGCCGCGAGGAGGAGCGTCGCCGGCGCTACGTCGGCCTCGGACGCACGGATGAACACGGTCTGCGCACCCTGATCGCCCGCCTCGAGGCCGGTGACGCCGCGGCCGTCGACGCCGTGGTCCACCGCGTCGCCGAGATCATCGCGCCGCGCCACCCCGAGGCGCACCCCGACGAGATGCGCGCCATCGCCTTCGGCTGGCTGGCGAGGCCCGCGGAGCTCTTCGCTCTGCTGCTGGAGCACGCGGAGCCCGAGGGCGAGTCGGAGGCCGAGTCTGCGCCCGCTGACGAGGAGTCGGCCGAGCGCCGCGAGGCGCTTGCCCGCGCCCTCGCCTTCCCCGCCGACCTCCTCAACGCGCTGCGCTCCCTCGACCTCCGTCCGCTCCGCCCGAAGGCCGTGCTCCACGTCCACCTCCACGAGGCCGCGCTCCACGCCGGCGACGGCGTGGTGCGGGTCGAGGGCCTGGGCCCGGTCACCCTGGGCAGGCTCGCCGAGCTGCTGCGCCACTACGACGTGAAGGTGCAGCCGGTGAAGGACCTCTCCGGTCGCGTCCGCTACACGGCCTACGAGCACCCCGAGTCACTCAGAGACCAGGTCCACCTCGTCAACGTCGGCGACTACTGGCCCTACGCCACCTCGACCAGCCGCCGGGTCGACCTGGACCACCCCACGCCCTACGACCACGGCGACGAGGGCCGAGATCCCCCGCCGGACCAGACCGGCCCCCACAACTCCGGCCCCCTCGGCCGCCGCCACCACCGCTGGAAGACCCACGCGGGCTTCCGATCGCGCCAGTGCGGCGCGGGACGCTACGTCTGGCTCAGCCCGAACGGCCTGGGCTTCCTCGTCGACCACACCGGCACCCACCCGATCCACCCGGAGGAGGCGCGGATGATCTTCGAGGCGCCGCCGGGAGTCGACATCTACGTGGCGTAGCTGGCGGTGGGACCTAGGTCGTGGGGACTGTCCCACCGTCGATGACGTACTCGGCGCCCACGATCGACGAGGCGCGGTCCGACACCAGGAAACCGACGAGGTCAGCGATCTCCTCGGTCGTGGCGAACCTCCCGAGCGGCACTCCCCCGAGGGAGTCGAAGATGGTCTGCTTCGCCTCCTCGCGCGTGAGGTCGTTGCCCTCGGCGATGCGGTCGAGGAAGTCCTCGTAGCCCTCGGTCTGGATCCCGCCGGGGCTGACGGCGTTGACGCGGACACCGCGGGGCGCGAGCTCGTTGGCGAGGCCCTTGCTGTACGTGCGAAGCGCGCCCTTGGCTGACGCGTAGGGAAGCGTCGCGTCGTGCAGCGGCAGCTGGCGCTGGATCGAGGTGACGTGGACGACGACCCCGGACCCGGCCTCGACCATGGCCGGAAGCATGGCTCGATCGAGCCGGACTGCTCCCAGCAGGTTGAGGTTGAGCTCGGCCGTCCAGTGTTCTTCGCTCGCAGCGGCGAACCCGCCGGGCGGGGTCGAGGAGCCGCCGACGACGTGGACCAGGATGTCGAGCGGGCCTTCCTCGGCGATCCGGGCTGCGACGGCCTCGACGCCGTCGAGGGTGGAGGTGTCGGCCTCGATGAAGCGGTGGGGCAGCGGGTGGTCGGCCGTCATCGTCCGTGCGGTGGTCCACACGTCCGCGCCCATCTCGCGCAACCTGTCCACCACCGCCGCTCCTGCGCCCTTCGACCCGCCGGTGACGAGTGCGCGCCGGCCGTCGAGTCGGTCGCGATCCTGCTGGGACATGCTGTTCTCCTGGTCGGTCGGTGGGGGACGTCAGACGGTGATCTCGAGCCGGCGGATCGCGCCGTCGACGAGGGTGAAGAGCATGCGGAGGTCGACCTCGCCGCCGGGGAAGGTGCCCGAGAGGTGCGTGCCCACCTCCCACACGTCGTCGGCTGGCCGGGAGATGGAGCGCAGCGTGGTCTCGACGTCGTAGTCGTTCGCCGACTTCCCGAAGACCTCGAGCGTCGCCTCGCGACCGTGCAGCACGTGGCCGTCGTCGAGGACGGTGACGTCCTCGGCCAGGTGGTTCACGGCGGTGGCGTAGTCCTGGGTGACGTGGGCGCGGAGGTAGCGCGCCACGACCTCGGGGAGCTCGTCCCAGGCGAAGGTGTCGGAGGAGTCGTGGTCTGTGCTGGCGTGTGTGGTCATGCGGCCACGGTGCAGCGTCTCGACGCGGCAGGGTCAAGGACGGGACTCTCCCCCGGGGGGAGGGTGCAGACTGCCGCCATGCTGGCCATCGGTGAGTTCTCGCGTCTGACGCACCTGAGCATCAAGACCCTGCGTCGCTACCACGAGGCGGGGCTGCTCGTCCCCGCTGCGGTGGACCAGTCGACGGGCTACCGCTCCTACGACGGGGGCCAGATCCCGACCGCACAGGTGATCCACCGCCTGCGTGAGCTCGACGTCCCCCTGGTCGACGTCCGACGCATCATCGAGTCGACCGACCCCGACAGCCGGGCCGCTCTCGTGTCCGACCACCTCGCGCGGCTGGAGGCCGAGCTGGACCGGACCCGGGCCGCGGTCGTGTCGCTGCGTCGGCTCCTCGATCCCGAACCGGTGCCCCTGCACGTCGAGCTGCTGGCGGTGCCCGAGGTGACGGTCGCTGCCATCGAGGCCGACGTCGAGAGCGACGAGATGGCCGCGTGGTACGCGGGCGCGCTCGCCGAGCTCGGGGCCGCGGTCGACGTCCAGACCGGGCCCGCGGGAGGGGTCTACGACAACGCCCTCTTCGAGGAGGGCCGCGGCCACGTCCTGCTGCACGTGCCGACGGCGGAACCGCCGCATCGTGGCCGGGTACGCCCGGTGACCCTGCCGGCGGTCGAGCTGGCGGTCGCGACCCACGTCGGCGCGCACGACCACGCCGACGTCACCTACGGCCAGCTCGGGTCGTGGGTCGTCGCCAACGCCCTCGCGGTGGCTGGTCCCGTCCGGGAGACCTATCTCGTCACGCCTGCCGACGACCCCGACCCGTCCGCGTGGCGCACCGAGATCGGATGGCCCATCTTCAGGATGTCCTGACCGCGCGGGCCGTCTCCCCGCCACCCCTCGGGGTGAACTTCGGCCGACACACCCCACGCCCACCAGCGAGCACCAGGTCCAGACGAGCACACCGAGGCACGATTCCCCCGTGCCCCCGCCCGAGCTCTCGGTCCTCCGCAAGCGCCTGGAGCTCGGCCGCCTCCTCCTCGGGTCGGTCCTGGAGTGGCTCATCAAGGCCTACGGCGCGGGTGCCGCGCTGAGCGTCGCGCTCAGCGACTCCGAGACCACGAGCGGCAAGGCCGGCGACGCGATCCGGGCCGTGCCCAACCTCGCCGACAAGTACCACCAGGGCCGCTACGTCCTCGACCACCGCGAGGAGATCCAGGCCGCGGTCACTTACCTCAACGAGCACACGCTCCCCGAGGCCGAGCTCCAGCGGCAGGCCGACCAGAGCCTGCAGACGCTCGGCTCGATCGAGACGACGTACGACGAGGTCGGCCGGGCGCGCGACGCGCTGCAGCTCGACGGGATCCAGGGCACGTTCGACAACGTGCGCGAGGCGATCGGCCACATCGGCAGCGCCTACAGCGCCCGCCCCGACCTCGACTCGATCCGCCGGCTCGCCGAGGTCGCCGACCAGGTCGAGCCGTTCAAGCAGCAGGTCGACGTCCTGATCCCGGTCTACTACGGCAACTTCTTCACGCTCACCGACAACTTCGCGTCGGACGAGATCGCCTCCACCCTGACGGTGATGGCGCTGGCGCTCGCGGTCTCCGTCGTGCTCGGCCGGGTCGTCGGCTTCTGGGTGCGCCGCGGCCGACCGGGCATCGTCGCCCGCCTCCTGCAGCACCTGGGCGCGCGCACCTTCCCGAAGTGGTACGCGCGCCACCTGCCGTACGCCCTCGGCGCACCGCTCTACGACCACGCCCGGATCCACGTCCAGGACGCGATCCTCGACGACCCGCGCGGCACCCTCGACGACGAGTCGTACCGCCGGCTCGAGGAGCACTTCAGTGCAGCTCGGGACCCGTCTTCTCCCGCACCTCGTCCTCGGTGACGCCCGGGGCGAGCTCGACCAGCTTGAGCACCCGGTCGCCGAGGGTGCCCGAGGGCGCGACCTCGCCGGTGGCGGGGTCGATCACGTCGATGACCGCGAGGTCGGTGATGATCCGCTGCACCACGCGCTTGCCGGTGTAGGGCAGGTCGCACTCGTCGAGGATCTTCAGCGAGCCGTCCTTGGCGGTGTGCTCCATCAGCACGATCACGCGCTTCGCGCCGTGGACCAGGTCCATCGCGCCGCCCATGCCCTTGACCATCTTGCCGGGGATCATCCAGTTGGCGATGTCGCCGTTGACCGAGACCTGCATCGCGCCGAGGATCGCGGCGTCGATCTTACCGCCGCGGATCATCCCGAACGACTGCGCGGAGTCGAAGAACGACGCACCCTTGCGCAGCGTTACCGTCTCCTTGCCCGCGTTGATCAGGTCGGGGTCCTCCTCGCCCTCGAAGGGGTAGGCCCCCACGCCGAGGATGCCGTTCTCGCTCTGCAGCACCAGCTCGACGTCGTCGGCGACGTAGTTGGGCACCAGCGTCGGGAGCCCGATGCCGAGGTTGACGTACGACCCGTCCTTGAGCTCCGAGGCCGCGCGCGCGGCCATCTCCTCACGCGTCCACGCCATGTCAGGCCTCCTTCTTCCGCGTCGTGACCTTCTCGATCCGCTTGTCCGCGGCCTGTTCGGGCGTCAGCTCGACGACCCGCTGCACGAACACGCCCGGGGTGTGGACCTCGTTGGGGTCCAGCTCGCCCGGCTCGACGAGGTGCTCGACCTCGGCGATCGTGACCCGCCCGCACATCGCGGCCAGCGGGTTGAAGTTGCGCGCGGAGTCGCGGAAGACGAGGTTGCCGTGCCGGTCACCCTTCCAGGCGCGCACCAGACCGAAGTCGGCGACGATCGCCTCCTCGAGGACGTACTCCTTCTCGCCCTCGGCGGTGGCGAAGACCTTGGTCTCCTTCGGCGGCGACGACACGATCACGTTGCCCTCGGTGTCGTACTTCCACGGCAGCCCGCCCTCGGCGACCTGGGTGCCGACGCCGGTCGCGGTGTAGAAGCCCGGGATCCCCGAGCCGCCGGCCCGCATCCGCTCGGCCAGCGTGCCCTGCGGGGTCAGCTCGACCTCGAGCTCGCCGGAGAGGTACTGCCGCGCGAACTCCTTGTTCTCCCCCACGTAGGAGGAGATCATCCGCCGCAGGCGCTTGGCGAACAGCAGCCGCCCCAGCCCCCACTCGTCCACGCCGCAGTTGTTCGACACCGCCTGCAGGTCGGTGGTGCCGGCCTCCAGCAGCGCGTCGATGAGGACCGACGGGATGCCGCACAGTCCGAAGCCTCCGACGGCGATCGTGGCGCCGTCCGGGATGTCGGCGACAGCCTCGGCCGCCGAGGTGACCACTTTGTCCATGTCGCAGACCCTAACGGTCGTGTGACTGGCGCCACTGTGTGCCCCGGGACCACTGTCGAGCACCCCGGGTGTGGGTGGAGCCACCCCCTACGCTGGTCACGTGACCGACTGGCCGAAGGTGCGCCTGCACGTGGTGACCGGGAAGGGCGGGACCGGCAAGTCGACGGTCGCCGCGGCCCTCGCGCTGGCGCTCGCCACCTCGGGCCGCAACGTGCTGCTGTGCGAGGTCGAGGGCCGCCAGGGCATCGCCCGGATGTTCGACGTCGACCCCTTGCCCTACGAGGAGCGCCGGATCACCAAGGGCGCCCCCGACGACACCGGGCGCGCCGGCCAGGTCCACGCGCTGCACATCGACCCGGAGTCGGCGCTGCTGGAGTACCTCGCGATGTACTACAAGCTCGGCCGCGCCGGGAAGGCGCTCGACCGGTTCGGCGTCATCGACTTCGCCACCACCATCGCTCCCGGCGTGCGCGACGTGCTGCTCACCGGCAAGGTCTACGAGGCGGTGCAGCGCCCGCGCGGCACCCGCGGCAAGGACCAGATCACCTACGACACCGTCGTGCTCGACGCGCCGCCGACCGGCCGGATCTGTCAGTTCCTCGGCGTCAACTCCGAGCTCGCCGGGCTCGCGAAGGTCGGCCCGGTCAAGAGCCAGGCCGACAAGGTGATGGACCTGCTGCGCTCCCCGCGCACCGCCGTCCACCTCGTCACGCTGCTCGAGGAGATGCCCGTGCAGGAGACCTCCGACGGCATCGCCGAGCTCCGCGAGGCCGGCCTTCCCGTCGGCGGCGTCGTGGTCAACCTGGTCCGACCCCGCGACCTCAGCCCCGGCGCGCTCGCGCAGGTCCGCGAGGACCGGGTCGAGCCGACGCAGGTGGCCTCCGACCTCTCCCGCGCGAAGGTGGACGTCGATGCCGGACTCGTCGAGTCGCTCATCGACGAGGCCCGCGACCACGCCGTGCGCCGTCGGCTCGAGGACGAGCAGCGCGCCCTGGTCGCCGAGGAGGGCCTGCCCACCTACGAGCTGCCGCGGATCGCCGGCGGCATCGACCGCGGCGCGCTGGTCGAGCTCGCCCAGCTGCTGAGGAAGCAGGGCATGGCATGAAGCTCACCCCGCCCACGCTCGACGTCGACGCGCTCCTCGACGACCGCGGCACCGGCATCATCGTGTGCTGCGGCTCCGGCGGCGTCGGCAAGACCACGACGTCGGCGGCGCTCGCGCTGCGCGCCGCCGAGCGCGGCCGCAAGGTCGTGGTGCTCACGATCGACCCCGCGCGACGACTGGCGCAGGCGATGGGGATCGAGCAGCTCGACAACACGCCGCGGCCGGTGTCCGGCCTACGCCCGAGGCGCGGGCGCAAGGGCGGGTCGCTCGACGCGATGATGCTCGACATGAAGCGCACCTTCGACGAGGTGGTCGAGAGCCAGGCCAGCCCGGAGAAGGCGCGCCAGATCCTCGACAACCCGTTCTACGTCGCGCTGTCGAGCTCGTTCGCCGGGACCCAGGAGTACATGGCGATGGAGAAGCTCGGCCAGCTCCACCGCCAGGCGCAGGCCGACGGCTCCTACGACCTGATCGTCGTCGACACGCCGCCGTCGCGCTCGGCGCTCGACTTCCTCGACGCCCCCGAGCGGCTCTCGAGCTTCCTCGACGGCCGCTTCATCCGGCTGCTGCTCGCGCCGGCCAAGGGCCCGGCGCGGCTGATGACGGCCGGGCTGTCGGTGGTCACCAACGCGCTGACCAAGGTGCTCGGGGCGCAGGTGCTGCGCGACATGCAGACCTTCGTCGCGGCCTTCGACACCCTCTTCGGCGGCTTCCGCCAGCGCGCGGAGCAGACGTTCGCGCTGCTCCAGGCCGACGGCACCGCGTTCGTCGTCGTCGCCGCTCCCGAGCCGGACGCGCTGCGGGAGGCGGCGTACTTCGTGGACCGGCTGACCGACGACGCCATGCCCCTCGCGGGGCTGGTGGTCAACCGGGTCACCCCCGACCCGCGCACGACGCTGTCGGCGGAGGAGGCGATCGCGGCGGCCGACCGCCTGACGGCGGCCGACTCGGCGTCGCTGTCGGCGGGGCTGCTGCGCCTGCACGCCGATCGCGTGCGGATCATCGAGCGCGAGCGACACCTGCGCGAGCGGTTCGCCGCGTCGCACCCGGCGGTGGCGACGGCGGCCGTCCCGGCCCTGGCCGGCGACGTCCACGACCTCGACGGCCTGCGGACGATCGGCGAGCGCCTGGCCCGCCAGGGCTGATCAGCTCAGGCGTTGACGGAGGGGCCCTCGACCTTGGTGCGGGCGGTCTCGAGGATGCTGCGCCACGACGAGCCCGGGCGGCGGCGGAGCAGCGCGCGGCGCTCCCGCTCGGTCATGCCGCCCCAGACACCCCACTCGATCTGGTTGTCCAGGGCCTCGGCGAGGCACTCGGTGCGCACGGGGCACCCGGCGCAGACCTGCTTGGCCTTGTTCTGCTCGGCGCCACGCACGAAGAGAGCGTCCGGCGTGTCACCCTTGCATGCGGCGCGCGATGCCCAGTCCTCGACCCACATATCAGTTCCCCACATCGTGATCGAGCCGACTGGCCGCCCCCATAGCGGCCATCCCTGACTCTTGAAGAAAAGTAAACGAATCCCACGAGGTGGCATCAGGGCCAGGTGGCTCAAATCGCATAGTCCAATCGGACTAGGTGGCCACGCCCTTCGGATTCAGGTGGTATGGGCCCGGCCACGTACTCTGGGGCCCATGCCTTCGTCTCCCGCACGCCGTCCCGGACGTCCCGAGACCGGCCGGATCGCCTCCCACCTCGCGGTGATGGCGGCCGTCGCGGTCGTGATGGGCGTCCTCACCGCCTGCCTCGCCATCCCCTTCGCGGGGCTGGTCGGAGTAGCGGCCAAGGACGTCTCCAAGGGAATGGTCAACCTGCCCGAGTCCCTCGAGGCGAAGGACCTGTCGCAGAAGACCACGATCGTCGACGTCAACGGCAACGTGATCGCGTCGCTCTACGACCAGAACCGGATCAACGTCCCCCTCAAGCAGATCTCGCGGCCCATGGTGAAGGCGATCGTCGCGATCGAGGACTACCGGTTCTACGAGCACGGCGCGCTCGACCTCAAGGGCACGCTGCGCGCGTTCATCACCAACCAGGCCAACGGCGGCTCGGTCCAGGGCGGCTCGTCGATCACCCAGCAGATGGTGAAGCAGACCCTGCTCTACCAGGCGGAGACCGAGGAGCAGCGCAAGGCGGCCACCGAGGAGACGTACGCCCGCAAGATCCGCGAGCTGCGCTACGCGATCGCCTTCGAGAAGAACCACTCCAAGGACTGGATCCTCGAGCGCTACCTCAACATCGCCTACTTCGGCGACGGCGCCTTCGGCGTCCAGTCCGCCGCGCGCCACTTCTTCTCCAAGAACGCCAAGGACCTCAACCTGCTCGAGGCGGCGACGCTCGCCGGACTGGTGAAGAACCCCGTCGGCTACGACCCGGTCGACAACCCCGAGCGCGCCGAGAGCCGCCGCAACGTCGTCCTCGACCGGCTCGCCCAGCTCGGCGTGCTGACCGAGAAGAAGGCCGAGCGGCTCAAGAATCGCCCGATCGCCAAGACGCTGAAGATCGAGAACTCGCCCAACGGGTGCCAGCAGTCCCAGGCGCCGTTCTTCTGCGACTACGTCGTCAACTGGCTGCTCAAGGACCCCGTCCTCGGCGACACGGTCAAGGAGCGCCGCCGCACGCTCAACAACGGCGGTCTCACCATCAAGACGACCGTCGACCTCGACATGCAGAAGGCGGCCGACGAGTCGGTCTCCAGCCACGTCTACCCGCAGGACCAGGCGATCGGCGGGCTGGCGATGGTCGAGCCCGGCACCGGTGACGTCCGTGCCCTCGCCCAGTCGCGCCCGATGGGCAAGGACAAGGCGGCCGGCCAGACCTACCTCAACTACGTGGTCCCCAAGGAGTACGGCGACGCCAACGGCTTCCAGGCCGGCTCGACGTTCAAGGCGTTCGTGCTCGCCTCCGCCATCAACCAGGGCATCCCGCTCAGCACCACCATCAACTCGCCGCAGACGATGCACTTCGACGACTCCGACTTCGAGACCTGCGACGGTCCCTACGCCGGCGACGGCAACGGCTGGGACCCGCAGAACTCCACCGGCTTCGGCAGCTACAACCTCTACACCGGCACCCAGAACTCGGTGAACACCTTCTTCGCCCAGCTCGAGACCCGCACCGGCATGTGCGAGCCGCTGGCGCTCGCCAAGTCGATGGGCGTCGACGTGCCGCAGGCCCAGCAGGTGCCGTCGTGGATCCTCGGCGTCTCCGACGTCGACCCGCTGACCATGGCCCAGGCCTACGCCACCTTCGCCGCCCGCGGCCTGCACTGCGACCCGCGTCCGGTGACCGCGGTGCTCGACTCGCAGGGCCAGCCGCTCAAGGAGTTCTCCTCGCAGTGCGAGCAGGTCATGCCGGGCGCCACGGCGGACGCGGTCAACGACATCCTCCGGGGCGTCATGGAGGGTGGCTTCGGCTCCGCGCTCCAGATCGACAAGCCGTCGGCCGGCAAGACCGGCACGACCAACGACGGCCGGTCGGTGTGGTTCGTCGGCTACACGCCCAAGCTCGCCGCCGCCGCGATGATCGCCGGTGCCAACGGCGAGGGCCAGTGGCTCGAGCTCGAGGGGCAGACCATCGGTGGACGACCCATCTACTCCGCCTCCGGGTCCGGCTTCGCCGGCCCGGTCTGGGGCGACGCGATGGGCGCGATCCAGGACCGCATCCCCTACGAGGACTTCCAGGCGCCGGCCGGCGACGAGATCGCCGGCGTGCTGACCGGCGTCCCCGACGTCTCCGGCCAGACGGTCGAGGCGGCCACCGCGGCGCTGCAGGGCTCCGGCTTCGTCGTCGCCAACGGCGGCGAGGTCAGCTCCGAGGTCGGCCAGGGGCTGGTGGCCTACACCTCGCCCGAGCCCGGCACCTCGCTGAGCAGTGGCGACACCGTCACCCTCTACACCTCGACCGGCTCCGTGCCGCCCGCCAACAACGGCGGCGGCAAGGGCAAGGGGCGCGGGCGCGGCGGACGGGGCTGACCCGCTAGCCCAGCCCGCTCAGCCCAGTCCGTTCAGCCCAGCTGCTTGCGGACCTCCGCGGCGACGGCCCCGCCGTCGGCGCGGCCCTTGACCTGCGGGGTCACCACGCCCATCACCTTGCCCATCGCGCGCATGCCCTCGCCGGCCGCGCCGGTCTGGGCGATGGCAGCGGTGACCAGGTCGGCGATCTCGGCCTCGGTGAGCTGGGCCGGGAGGTAGTCGGCGATCACCTCGCCCTCGGCGGCCTCCTTGGCCGCCATCTCGGCGCGGCCACCCTCCTCGAACGCGACCGCGGCCTCGCGGCGGCGCTTCGCCTCGGTCGACAGCACGCCGATGATGTCGTCGTCGGAGAGCTCGCGGGCCTCCTTGCCGGCGACCTCGGCGTTGGTGATGGCGGTCAGCACCATCCGCAGCGTCGAGGAGCGCAGCTCGTCACGCGCCTTGATGGCGGTGGTGAGGTCGGCGCGGAGACGGTCCTTGAGAGCACTCATGGGTCCATTGTGGCAGCCTTGCGGCATGGCCTTCCTCCCAGTTCTGCGCCGCACGGCGACCCTGGGGGCGGCCGCCGGCGCCGGCCTCGCCGCGTACGCCGCCTGGGAGGCCCGGCAGTACACCCTGCGCCGGGTCACCGTGCCGCTGCTCCCGGCCGGCCACGCGCCGCTCACGGTGCTCCACCTCAGTGACATCCACATGGCTCCCGACCAGCGCGCCAAGCAGGAGTGGCTGCGCGGCCTCGCCGCGCTCGAGCCCGACCTGGTCGTCGACACCGGCGACAACCTCTCGCACATGCGGTCGGTGCCGGTCGTCACCGACGCGCTCGGCGCGCTGCTCGACGTGCCGGGGGTCTACGTCCTCGGCTCCAACGACTACTACTCCCCCGGCATGCGCAACCCGCTGCGCTACCTGCTCCCCGACACCGGGCGTCGCAACACCTCGACCCCCCAGCTGCCGTGGCCCGAGCTCAAGGAGCGCTTCGGCCGCGCTGGCTGGCTCGACCTCACCAACGGCTTCGGCTCGCTGACCGTCGGCGGCACCCGGATCGCGTTCGTCGGCGTCGACGACCCGCACCTGGAGTACGACGACCTGCCGCGCGTGGCCGGCCCCGCCGACCCGGACGCCGACGTCCGGATCGCGGTGACCCACGCGCCGTACCTCCGCGTCCTCGACCAGTTCGCCGCCGACGGCTGGGACGCGATCATCGCCGGACACACCCACGGCGGACAGGTGTGCCTGCCCACCCTCGACGGCCGCGGTCGGGCGCTCACCACCAACTGCGACATCGAGCCGGCCCGCGCGCGCGGCCTGCACCGCCACCCGGCCGACTCCTCGCCGGGCGACCCGGGCTCGGCGTGGCTGCACGTCTCCGCCGGCCTCGGCACCAACCCGTACGTCCGCTTCCGGGTCGCGTGCCGCCCCGAGGCGACGCTGCTGACCCTGACGTCCATCGCCTGAGGAGGGCTCCATGCCGCTCGTGCGCGTGTCCAGCTTCGCGATCTCCCTCGACGGCTACGGCGCGGGCGAGCCGCAGTCGTTCGAGGCGCCCTTCGGCCACGCCGGCATGAAGCTGCACGAGTGGCGCTTCGCGACCTGGCAGCCCGGCGCGCCGAACGGCGTCGACGCGCTCTTCGGTCGGCAGTACGACGTCGGGTTCGGCGCCGAGATCATGGGCGCCAACAAGTTCGGCCCGCCCGGCTGGCAGGACGACCCCGACTGGCGCGGCTGGTGGGGCGAGGACCCGCCGTTCCACACCCCGACCTACGTCCTCACCCACCGTCCCCGCGAGCCGCTCGAGATGGACGGCGGCACCACCTTCCACTTCCTCAGCACCACGCCGCAGGACGCGCTGGCCATCGCGCAGGAGGCCGCCGGCGACCTCGACGTCCGGATCGGCGGCGGCGCGACGACGGTGCGCGACTTCGTCGCCGCGGGCCTCGTCGACCACCTGCACCTCGCGATGGTGCCGATCGTGCTGGGGCGCGGCACCCTGCTCTGGGACGGCCTCGAGGGCCTCGAGGAGCGGTTCCACGTCGAGTCCGTCGTCGCGCCGAGCGGCGTCGTGCACCTCAGCCTGACCCGTCGTCCCGCAGACGCCTGAGGGGCGATTTCGGGGCGGCCTGACCGCTCCGGTATGCTCGCTCGCGTTGCCCATGATCGACCTGTCGACCATGGGCGGCGGGCTGTGGCGCAGCTTGGTAGCGCGCCTCGTTCGGGACGAGGAGGCCGCAGGTTCAAATCCTGTCAGCCCGACACACCAGAACGCCGGACCTGCTCAGCAGGTCCGGCGTTCTGCTTCTCCGGCCACGCGCACCGCGGGTGGCACACTGCCCCCATGGCCGACACCGAGCAGCCCGACGACGGACCCTCGCTGGAGATGCCGTCCTTCTCGCTGCGGCGACGGCGGGCAGCCGCGGCTGGGCCGACGCCTGACCCTGTCACCGAGCCGGCCCCTGAGCCGGCGCTGCTGGAGCCCGACCCGACGCCCGAGCCCGAGCCCGAGCCCGTACGCCGCTCGCGTGCGGTCGTCCTGCCCGGTGCCTCGGCCGCCCTCCTCGTCGGGGTTGCCGTCGGGCTCGCCGCCGTCGTCCTCGGCTGGGCGCTGGGCGCGGGCTGCGAGGCGGTGCGCGGCACGTCGGCCTGCGGCGGTGCGATCGGGCTCCCCGCGCTGCTCGCCTCGCTCGTGCTCCTCGCGTGGCTGGGCGCGCTGGGCCTGCGCCTGCTCGGCGTCGGCGACGCCGGGTCGACCAGCGCCCTCGCCGTCGGCATCGCCGCGGTCGTGGTGCTGGTGGCGCTGCTCGACGCGCTCGACCACTGGTGGGCCGCTGTCGCGCTGCCGGTGCTCGGCGCCGTCGCGTACGCCGTCGCCTGGTGGGTCACCGCGGTGCTGGCGTCGTCCGACGGCCAGGCCCGGGCCCCGCAGCCGCACGACGTGCGCTGAGGTTGTCAGGCTCTCGCTGAACTTGTCAGGGCGTGCACGGCCTGACATGTTCAGCGATCCCCGGTCAGCCGGGGATCGCTGAAGAGGCAGACGTCAGCGCCCGGCCGCGATGATCTCCGCGATCTGCACGGTGTTGAGCGCGGCGCCCTTGCGCAGGTTGTCGTTGCTGATGAACAGCGCCAGGCCGCGGTCGTCCGGCACGCCCTCGTCGGCGCGCAGCCGCCCGACGTAGGACGGGTCCTTGCCGGCCGCCTTGAGCGGGGTCGGCACCTCGTCGAGCTCGACGCCCTCGGCGCCGGCCAGGATCTCGCGGGCGCGGGCCGGGGTCATCGGCCGCGCGAACTCGGCGTTGACCGCGAGCGAGTGGCCGGTGAAGACCGGGACGCGCACGCAGATGCCGGAGACGCGGAGGTCCGGGATGCCGAGGATCTTGCGCGACTCGTTGCGGAGCTTCTGCTCCTCGTCGGTCTCGTTGAGCCCGTCGTCGACGACCGAGCCGGCCATCGGCAGCACGTTGTAGGCGATCGGCTCGACGTACTTCACCGGCTCGGGGAACGTGATCGCCGACCCGTCGTAGGCCAGCTCGCGCGCCTTGTCGCCGGCCTCGGCCACGCCGTGGGCGAGCTCGTCGACGCCGGCCACGCCGGAGCCGGAGACGGCCTGGTAGGTCGAGACCACGAGCCGGGTCAGGCCGGCCTCGTCGTGGAGGGGCTTGAGGACCGGCATCGCGGCCATCGTGGTGCAGTTGGGGTTGGCGATGATGCCGCGCCCGGCCTCGATCACCGACGCCATCGCGTCGGGGTTGACCTCGGAGACGACGAGCGGGATGTCGGGGTCCTTGCGGAACGCGCTGGAGTTGTCGACGACGATCACGCCGGCCTCGACGAACCTCGGCACCAGCGCGCGGGAGGTCGTGGCGCCGGCGGAGAACAGCGCGATGTCGAGCCCCGTCGGGTCGGCGGTCTCGGCGTCCTCGACCGTGATCTCGCGGTCGCCGAAGGGCAGCACCGTCCCGGCGGAGCGGGAGGAGGCGAAGAAGCGCACCCGGTCGGCGGGGAACTGCCGCTCCAGCAGGATCTGGCGCATCGCGACGCCGACCTGCCCGGTCGCACCGACGATGCCGATGGTGACGCCCATCAGCGGCCGGTCCCGCCGTAGACGACGGCCTCGACGTCGTCGGCGTCGAGGTCGAACGCGGTGTGCGTGGCCCGCACGGCGTCGTCGACGGTGTTCTCGTCGACCACGACCGAGATCCGGATCTCCGAGGTGGAGATCATCCCGATGTTGACGCCCGCGGAGGCGAGCGCACCGAAGAACTTCGAGGTGATGCCCGGGTGCGAGCGCATGCCCGCACCGATCAGAGACACCTTGCCGATCTTGTCGTCGTAGAGCAGCTTGTCGTAGCCGACCTCGGCCTGGATCCGCGCGAGCGCGGTCATCGCGGTCTGCCCGTCCGTGCGAGGCAGGGTGAACGAGATGTCGGTCAGGCTGGTCGCGGCCGCCGAGATGTTCTGCACGATCATGTCGAGGTTGATCTGCGCGTCGGCGAGCGCCTCGAAGATGCGCGCGGCCTCGCCCACCTTGTCGGGCACGCCGACGACGGTGATCTTGGCCTCGCTGCGGTCGTGGGCGACGCCGGCGATGATGGGCTGTTCCATGGTGGTCTCTTCCTGACCGGGCTTCGGGTCGTTGCTGACCCAGGTGCCCTCGAGCTGGCTGAACGACGAGCGGACGTGGATCGGGATGTCGTAGCGACGGCCGTACTCCACGCAGCGCAGGTGCAGGATCTTGGCGCCGCAGGCGGCGAGCTCGAGCATCTCCTCGTAGGACACGCGGTCGAGCTTGCGGGCGCTCGGCACGATGCGCGGGTCGGCGGTGAAGACGCCGTCGACGTCGGTGTAGATCTCGCAGACGTCGGCGTCGAGCGCGGCGGCGAGCGCGACGGCGGTCGTGTCGGAGCCGCCGCGGCCGAGCGTGGTGATCTCCTTGGTGTCCGCCGAGACGCCCTGGAAGCCCGCGACGATGACGATGTGGCCCTCGCCGATCGCCTGGGTGACGCGACCCGGGGTCACGTCGATGATCTTGGCCTTGCCGTGCTGGGCGTCGGTGATCACGCCGGCCTGCGAGCCGGTGAACGAGCGGGCGGTGAAGCCGAGGTCGCTGATCGCCATCGCGACGAGCGCCATCGAGATCCGCTCGCCGGCGGACTGGAGCATGTCGAGCTCACGGGCCGGCGGGAGCGGCGTCACGGCGGCGGCCAGGTCGAGCAGGTCGTCGGTCGTGTCGCCCATGGCGGACACGGCGACGACCACGTCGTGGCCGGACTTCTTGACCTCCACGATGCGCCTCGCGACGCGCTTGATGGCGTCGGCGTCGGCGAGCGAGGAGCCGCCGTACTTCTGCACGACAATGCCCACGGTTGATCCCTCGACAATCGGGTGCGGTCGGGTGATGGTCGCCCGCAGGCGCCGTTGCCGGCAGGTCCGGGGACGATTCTACGGCTGCGTGCCGAGCGGCCCGTCGAGCATCTCATCCGCGACCGCGACCGCCTCGGCGTTGGCCTCGAAGTCGGTGTCGAAGCGGTCGTGGGCGACGACGGTCAGCAGCGCGTTGAGCGCGGCACCGGCCAGGTTGCCCCAGTTGTTGACGTAGGAGAACTGCCACCACCACAGCGCCTCGTCGACGTTGCCGGAGCGGAAGTGGCGCAGGCCGTTCTCCAGGTCGATCGCGATCGAGGCCATGTCGTCGGAGAGCCGGCTCTCGACGACGTCGGGGACGTAGGGGTCGAAGACGAAGGCGTAGGCGTCGATGCCGCCCAGCATCTCGGCCAGCCGCAGCCGCAGCTCGTCGATGTCGGCCTCCGGCCCGACGTCGGGCTGGTACTCCTCGCGCGGCGTGAAGTCGTTCTGCGCACCCAGCCGGGCTCCGGCCAGGAGGACCTGGCTGATCTCCAGCAGCAGCAGCGAGACCGCCTGCGAGCCGTTGCCCTCGCGCGCGATCTCCCGCAGCGCGAGCAGGAAGCTCTCCACGGAGTCGGCGATCTGCTCGCCGAAGCGAGTCTCCTCGACCTCGGTCATTCTGCTGATCTCCTTCCGGCGAAAGCGCGTCCGAGGGTGACCTCGTCGGCGTACTCGAGGTCACCACCCACGGGCAGTCCACTCGCCAGCCGGGTCACGCGCAACCCCATCGGCGACAGCAGTCGTGTGAGGTACGTCGCGGTGGCCTCGCCCTCGAGGTTGGGGTCGGTGGCGAGGATGACCTCGGTGACCTCGCCGCTGGCCAGCCGCGGCATCAGCTCCTTGACGTGGAGCTGGTCGGGGCCGATGCCGTCGATCGGGGAGATCGCCCCGCCGAGGACGTGGTAGCGGCCGCGGAACTCGCGGGTGCGCTCGATCGCGACGACGTCCTTGTACTCCTCGACCACGCACAGCACCGCGGGGTCACGGCGCGGGTCGCGGCAGATGCGGCACTGCTCGTCCTCGCTGACGTTGAAGCAGACCGAGCAGAACTTCACCCGCGCCTTCACCTCGATCAGCACGTCCGCCAGCCGGCGCACGTCGGTGGGCTCCGCCTGCAGCAGGTGGAACGCGATGCGCTGCGCGCTCTTGGGACCCACGCCGGGCAGCCGGCCCAGCTCGTCGATCAGGTCTTGGACGACACCTTCGTACAACGGCGTGCCTCAGCCCAGGCTCGGCGGCGGGAAGCCGAGCCCGCCGGCGGCCCCACCGCCGAGACCCCCGCCGAGGCCCTCGGTCAGCGGACCGAGCGACTCACCGGCGAGCGCCTCGGACTTGGCCCGGGCGTCGCGGTAGGCGGCGACGATGAGGTCGGAGAGGTCGGACAGGTCGTCGGGGTCGGACCCGTCGAACTCACCGGTCCGGATCGAGATGCCGACCAGCTCGCCCACGCCGTTGGCGGTCACGGTCACCGCGCCGCCCGCGACGGTGCCGTCGACGGTCTGCTGCGCGAGGTCGGCCTGGGCCTGCTCGAGCTGCTGCTGCATCTGCTGGGCCTGCTGGAGGAGGGCGTTCATGTCGAAGCCGCCGCCGCCGAGGGCGTCGAAGGGGTTCTGGGTCATCGGTTCTCCCGGGTGGGGTGGGTGTGCGGACGGGCGGGGTCAGTCGTTGCGGATCTCCTCGATCAACCGCGCTCCGAGGGTCTGGCTCAGCAGCGACTCGGTGTCGAGGGCCGCCGACTCGGCGTCGGGGTCGTCGGGGTCGGCGTCGTCGTCGGGCGAGCGCACCGGCTCGACCGGTCCGGTCGTGCCGCCGCCGGCGCGGGCGGCCTCGAGCGCCTCCCGGGCGGGCGCCGCGGAGACCGCCGGCTGGGCGGGCGGGGCAGGCGGGGCGGCCTCCGCCGGCGCGGCGGCACCGGTCACCCAGTCGGGCGGGGCGCCGGGAGCCTCCTGCTGCGGCTGGCCCGGGGGACCTTCGGGCGCCGGCGCGACGGGCTGGGCGGCCGGGGCGGACGGGGTGGACGCCTGGCGCACCACGGGCTCGTGCGCCGCGGCGCCGCTCGGGTCGACGATCGACTCGACCCGCCAGTCCATCCCGACGACGTCGATGGCCGCCTGGCGCAGGATCTCGTCGCACCCGCCGTTGACGAAGGAGTCGCGCGCGCCGGCGTTGGCGAAGCCGACGGTGAGCCGGGTGCCGTCGACGTCGACGACGTGGGCGTGCTGGGAGAGCACCATCCAGGCCAGCCGGCGGCGGTTCTTGGTCTGCTCGAGGATGTCGGGCCACAGCCGGCGCACGTCGACCAGGCTCAGCCCGCCGCGCGGTCCGGCGGGCTGGGCCGCGACCGGCTGCTCGGCCGGGTTCGCGGCAGGCGCCTGGTCCTGCTGGACGGGGGCCGCCGGCTCCTCCACCCGCGGCGCGGGGGCGGGGGCCTCGACCGGGGCCGACGTCGGGATCGGCGGGGGCGGCGGGGGTCCGGCGTCGTGGCTCGGCGACGCGCTGGGCACCGGCGGGGGCGGGGCGGGCTCGTCCGCCCGCGGGGCGGGCTGCTCCTGTGCCTGCTCCTGGGGGACCGGGAGCGCCTGCGGAGCGGGCGGCTGGAGCGTCGCGGGGGCGGCGGGCGCCGCCGCCTCGCGGGCGGCCGCGGCGGGGGTGCCGGTGACGTCGAGGCGGCGCTCGAGCCGCTCGAGGCGGGCCATCACGCCGTCGGAGGTGTGGTCGGCGCCGGGCAGCAGGACCCGGGCGCACAGCAGCTCGAGGAGCAGGCGCGGCGCGGTCGCGCCGCGCATCTCGGTGAGGCCGGCGGCCACGATGTCGGCGGCCCGGCTGAGCTCGATCGCCCCGAACCGGGCGGCCTGGGCCACGAGCCGCTCGCCGGCGTCCTCGGAGACGTCGATCAGGCCGGTGGCGGGCGCGTCGGGGACGGCCGTGACGATCACCAGGTCGCGCAGCCGGCGCAGCAGGTCCTCGGTGAAGCGGCGCGGGTCCTGCCCGGTCTCGACCACCTTGTCGACGACCGAGAAGACGGTGCCGCCGTCGCGGGAGGCGAACGCCTCGACGACCTCGTCGAGCAGCGCGTCGGGCGTGAAGCCGAGCAGGTCGGTGGCGAGCTTGTGGGTCACGCCGTCGGGGCCGGCGCCACCGAGCAGCTGGTCGAGCACGGACAGCGTGTCGCGGGCCGACCCCGCGCCGGCGCGTACGACCAGCGGCAGGGCCGCCGACTCGATCGCGACACCCTCCTCGGCGGCGAGCTGGGAGAGGTAGTCGCTCAGCAGGCGCGGCGGGATCAGCCGGAACGGGTAGTGGTGGGTGCGCGAGCGGATCGTCGGCAGCACCTTGTCGGGCTCGGTCGTGGCGAAGATGAACCGCAGGTGGGGCGGCGGCTCCTCGACGAGCTTGAGCAGGGCGTTGAAGCCCTGCGTGGTGACCATGTGGGCCTCGTCGATGATGTAGACCTTGTAGCGGTCGCGGACCGGGGCGAAGAACGCCTTCTCGCGCAGGTCGCGCGCGTCGTCGACGCCGCCGTGGGAGGCCGCGTCGATCTCGATCACGTCGATCGAGCCCGGGCCGCCGCGGGCGAGGTCGCGACAGCTGTCGCACTCGCCGCACGGGTCGGAGATCGGCGCCTTCGCGCAGTTGAGCGCGCGGGCCAGGATCCGCGCCGACGTCGTCTTGCCGCAGCCGCGGGGGCCGGAGAAGAGGTACGCGTGGTTGACCCGGTTGGCCGCCAGCGCCGCCCGGAGCGGCTCGGTGACGTGGTCCTGCCCGATGACCTCCTCGAAGGTCTCGGGCCGGTAGCGGCGATACAACGCGAGCGGTGACTCCACGTCGTGGAGCCTAACCGGCGGATAAGACAAGGCCCCCCACGCACCCGTCAGAGCTCACTGACCCTTGCTGCCTTCCGGCCCTGGGGGATTGGGCGAGGTGACGCCGCGTGGGGGGTTGCCGGGAGTCTAGGCGAGCGGGGACGGGCTCCCCAAACCCGGGATCACCCGGGCGATTTCACCGCCACCGGGAGCAGTCGGTAGGCTCCGCCGCGGAGGTATCGCCTAGTGGCCTATGGCGCTCGCTTGGAAAGCGGGTTGGGTTAATAGCCCTCGGGGGTTCGAATCCCCCTACCTCCGCCGGACGAGGCCCCGGACACCGACATCGGTGTCACGGGGCCTCGGTCACTTCCGCGGGCGGCTCCTCAGCGCAGCTGGGCCTTGAGCCCGTAGCGCCACTCCTCGGAGATCAGCAGGCTGCCCTCGTCGAGGCGGCGCTCGACGGCGTCGACGAGCATCGCGGACGCCTTCTCCGGGTAGACCCGCTCCCACGAGAGCTCGGCGCGGTGCTCGAAGACGTGGTGGATGACGCTGGTCATCAGCCCGCGGTCGACGGGCGGAGCGAGGAAGTTGCTGCCGGCGAGGAAGGTCTCGGAGCGGTCGGAGCCGAAGCGCAGCGTCACGCACGGCACCTGGAGCACGTTGGCCTCCTCCACGATCGAGCCGGAGTCGGTGACGATGACCGCGCACATCGACATCGCGGCCACCACGTCGAGATAGCTGTCCCACACCGGCGTGGAGATCAGCGCGTCGCCGTAGCGCGCCTCGAGGTCCTCCAGCCACTGGCGGCGGCCGAAGTTGTCGATCGCGGCCTCGGTGCCGAGGAGGCGGATGAACAGGATGTGGTGCCCCTGCTCGAGCAGGCTCTCCATCGCGTCCATCAGCAGGTTGAAGCGGTCGCGGTTGGTGGTGTTCTCGCGCCGGTGCACGCAGAAGCGCAGGAACGAGCCGTCGCCCATCTGCGGGAACTTCTCCAGCACCTGGTTCTTGTCGCTGCCGGCGATCGCCTGCTCGAGCGCGTCGACCACCGAGTTGCCGACGACGTCGATCGCCGCGGGCGCGAAGCCCTCGTCGACGAGGAACTCGCGGTTGAGCTCGACGGGCGCGGCGTGCAGGTCGGAGCCGGCGTCGCAGACCCGGGTGTTGAACTGCTCGGGCGAGGGTTCGCGGCTCCCGCGCGACCAGCTCGCCCGGTCGCGCGACTGCTCGCGGAACGACGCCCAGTCGAGGTCGGCGCCCTGCTCCATCCAGCCCTTCAGGACCTCCGGGCGCGGCGAGAGCGTACGCAGGCCGGCCTCGACGTGGACCAGCGCCTGGCGCTCGCCGAACGTGGCCAGCGAGCCAGCCATCGCGGTCGTGGTGTCGCCGTGGACGTAGGTGATCGGGAAGCCGCCGCGCTCGGAGAACCCGCGCAGGTAGAGCGCGAGCTTGGCGGTGATCCCGGAGACCAGGTCGTTGACGCCGCCGCGCACCTCGAGGTTGATGTCCTCGCGCACGCCGAACTCGTCGAGCATCGACTGCGAGAGGTTGTGGTCGTAGTGCTGGCCGGTGTGGCAGAGCACCACGTCGTGGCCGCGGTCGCGCAGCTCGTGGTAGATCGGCGCCTGCTTGATGATGTCGGGCTTGGTGCCGACGACGACGATGTGCTGGCTGTTCTCGTGGGACATGGGTTCCTTCGTCGCGGGGGTGCGTCAGCGGGGTGTCTACAGGAGGTCCTCGCGGGTGCTGGCCGCGAGGAGCGAGCGCAGGCGCTCGAGCGTGGGGGTGTCGAGGGCCTTGGCCTTGTCGAGCACGTAGACGGCGTCCTCGTGGGTGACGACGATCAGCCCGCGGGCGCCGAGCGTCACGACCGGTCGTCCGTCCATGCTCGCGACGAGGGTGTCCTCGGCGTCGAGCTGGAGCGCCGGCCCGATCGAGGTGACCCGCTGGTCGTGCAGCACCCGCTCGAGGCGGGTCCACGTGCCGACGTCGGTCCAGCCGAGCTGGCGCGGCACCACGAGGCACTGCATCCCGGCCCACATGAGCGGGTAGATCTCGTGACCGCCGATCGCGGCGCCGCGGTAGCCCTGGCCGGGCTCGCCGGTCTTGGCGAAGCGCTCGATCGAGTCGAAGATCAGCGGCAGCGCGGTGCGGTAGGCGTCGCACGCCTGCCCGACGCGTACGCCGTAGCAGGCGGTGTTCCAGAAGAGCCTGCCGCTCTCCCCCAGCTCCTCGACGAGAGCGAGGTCCGGCTTCTCGTGGAACGACTCGATCACCTGGACGGCGTCGTCGCCGCCCTTGGTGTGGATGTAGCCCAGGCTCGGGTCGTAGCGGGTCGGCTCGGCGCCGAGCACCACCATCGACTCGGGGGTCTCGGCGAGCTGGGCGAGCATGTCGCGGGAGGCGGCGTTGAACGCCTCCTCCTCGTTGATGAGGTGGTCCGACGGCGCGATCAGCGCGGGCGCGTTGCCGTACGTGTGGGCCAGCGTGGCGATGCTGAGCGCGAACGCGGTCGCGGGGCCGGCCGGGTCCTCCTCGAGGATCAGGTTCTCCGGGGGCACCGGTCCGAGGTTGGCGCGGGCGGCGTCGGCGAAGCGGGCGCGCGTCGAGACGTGGATCCGCGCGGGGTCCACCAGCTCGCTGAGCCGCTCGATCGTGCCCGTGAGCAGGGGCCGGTCGCGCACGACCGGCTGGAACTGCTTGGGGGCGCGGTCCCGGCTGATCGGCCAGAGCCGCGATCCCTGGCCGCCGGCCAGGATGACGGCGACCGGCTCGTCGGTGGTGGCACTCATGTGGAGATTCCACCATGCCGGGCGCGGCCGCGTCGGTCGAACGTCACCGGCGGCGCACCAGGGGGCGCAGCATGACCGCGAGGGCGAGCAGGGCCCCGGCGCCCAGCCCCGACCACAGCAGCATCGCCCGCGGCGTCCCGAACAGGTCCACGCGCTCGGGCGCGGGGGGCGCCTGGGAGTCGGCGTCGACCGTCGGCTGCGTCGTCTCGATCACGCCCTTGCGGCCCGGGCGCAGCTCGCGGGTGAGCGCGTCTCCCGCCTGCACCACGCCCGCACCGGTCCACGGGTCGCGGAACCGGGTGTCGGCGGGGAGCCCGCCCGACTCGGTGGTCTGCTCGAGGCGGGCGACGAGCTGGGCCGCCGTCTCCCGCGGGAAGCGCTGGCGGAGGAGGGCCAGCACGCCGCTCACCTCCGCCGCGGCCCAGGACGTGGCGACGTCGGTCGTGCCGCAGCGCTGGCCGTTGGCGTTGACGGAGATCGCCCCGACCGTGGGCGCGGCGACGTCGGTGTCGGCGTTGGGCACGACGTACAGCGCGGGCGAGGCGTCGTCGGGCGGGAGCGCGGTGACGGCGACGACGCCGGGGTAGTCGGCCGGGAACACGTCGGCGTCGTTGTCCTCCGTTCCCTCGGACGGGGTGGTGTCCTCGGCGTCGACCTCCTTGTTGCCCGCGGACGCGACGACCACCGCGCCGGTCGCCACCAGGCGGGCGACGGCGTCCTCGAGGGCGGGGTCCGGGCGGGTGACGGCGAGGGAGATGTTGACGACGTCGAAGCCCCCGGGGACCTCGAGGAGGCGGTCGATGCCGGCGACGATCGCGCCGGAGGTGAGCGGCTTCTCGCCCTGGCTGGTGTCGGCCTCGTCCTTGTCGTAGACCTTGACGTCGACGAGGGAGGCATCGGGCGCCACGCCCTCGGGACCGGCGATCAGGCCCGCGACGATCGTGCCGTGGCCCGACAGAATCGCGCCGGAGGCGCCGGCGACCGGACCGAGGTGCTGGACCGTGAGGCCAGGCACGTCGGCCACCCCGCTGTCGACCACGGCGACGCGGACGCCGCGACCGGTCGCGAGGCGCTGGGCGTCCTCGACGTGCATGCGGTCGAAGACCACGTTGTCCTTCGTGGTCGAGTCGGCGAGGCGCTCCGACGTCGGGATCTGTTCGGACCCGCAGGGACCGTCCTCATCCTCGGCGGCGTGCGCGGGCGCGGCGAGGAGCGCGGCGCCGGGCAGCACCGCCGCGACCACGCCCGACGCGAGCGCGACGCGCAGGCGTCCGCTCACGACCCGGCTTCCGCGGAGTCGTCCGGCGGCGGCGCGTCCTCCGGCAGCCGTCGCGCGGAGTTCGTGGAGAGCGGCACGCCCGGCTCGAAGAAGCCCACCCAGGCGCTCGGCACGAGCGGCGGGTCGACCTCGCCGTAGCCGATGTAGGCCGGCGCCTCCGCGCCCACCAGGCGGTACCTCAGGCCCTTGGCGTCGATGACGTAGGCCGTGCCGCCATCGGCGGCCGACCACGACCCGGACAGGACGTACGCGCCGGCGCTGGGCTCGACGAACACCTGGTGCTGGCCGCGCGGCAGGTCCGGGGCGGCGTCGCCGGTGGGGTTGGTGGCGAGGGTGACCTCGGGGTCGGCGTCCGCGCCGGGGTGGAGCTCGGCGCACAGCGCGCCGCCGGTGACGGCGGCGGGCATGGCGCTGGGCCACTCGGGTGGGGTGTCAGGGTCGTCGAAGTCGGCCGAGGGGGACTCGGGGATCTCCGTCTGGTCCGCCACGACGGCGGCGTAGACCTGGCCCGCGAAGGCGCTGAGCTCCTGGGGGCCCTCGTCGCCGAGCAGGAAGTAGTCGCCCGACGGCGCGTGCAGCAGGTCGCCGACCCGGTAGGCGGAGAAGTCGGTGCCCGAGCCGCTGTAGGTCACCGGCGCGCCGCGGTCGGTGATGCCGAAGGAGGCCTCGTCGAGCGGGTCCCCGGCCGGGAACAGGTTGAGCCAGTCCGCGTCGACCTCGACGGGCGTGGGGCTGAAGTCGAGCCGCTGGCCCAGCGTCGAGGCGGCGGTCGCGTCGGCGGGCATCGGGAACCGGTAGGCCCGGCCCTGGTCGCTGCCGACCGACGGGGAGGTGGCGATCAGCCAGCGCTCGTCGTCGCTGGACACGAGGAAGGCCGAGCCCGTGAGGTCCTCCACCGACGGTCGGGCCTGCACGGCCACCTGGATGCCGGCGTCAGCGGTGGTGCACGCGGTCCAGCCGTCGTCGACGAGCTCGTCGGAGGTCGGCAGGCCCGCCGGGGCGCCCTCGATGCCGAGGTCGGGGCCGAGCGACTCGCCGCGGATGTACTTGTCGCGCACGGTCGAGGGCGTGAGCTCCGCGTCGCCGAGCAGCAGCTGGGCGGAGACGTAGTTGGGGACCCGCTGGAGGACCTCGTCGTCGTTGAGCACGACGTACTGCTCGCCGGTGTCCTTCGAGATGACGAAGCTGCCCTTGTCGAGCCACTGCGCGGGCGGTCGCCCGAGCAGGAACCCGGCGATCGCGGCGCCGGCGAGCAGGAGCACCGACAGCGCGACGCCACCGATCAGCACGCGGCCCGGCCGGACCGGCTCGACCTCGCGCCCGCCCGGCGCACCGGACACGAACGCGGTCACCAGCCGGCGCCGGCTGAAGGCGTGCGCCTCGACGAGGTCCTTCTTGGTCGCCACGGGTCAGCCCGCCACGGCGGAGACGAAGCCCGCGGCCAGCACCATCAGCGGCAGCAGGGCGAGCAGGGTGAGGGTCTCGACCACGTCGCCCATCCGGCCGCGCCGCACGGAGGCGGACGCCGGGACCAGCGTGAGCGCGAGCAGGACCGCACCGACGCCGGCGAGGCCGATCGCGGCGCCGGCGCGCCAGCCGTCGTGGATCAGCAGCATCGACACGGCGACGGACACCAGGCCGAGGATCCCGGAGGTGAGGCCGGCGAGGACCTCGGAGCCGGTGCGGTACTGGCGGGTGCGGAACATGACGGCCAGGCAGCACACGGCGGCGAGGATCGTCCCGGACACCCCGCGGTCGACCGCGAACGGCGCGAGCAGCACCAGCAGCGTCCCGACGGTGGCGGAGACCGCGAGCAGGATCTCGTGGCCGACGCGCGCGTCGTCGGCGACCTCCTCGGGGTCGATGTCCTCGGGGTCGGCGGTGATGTCGTGCAGCGAGTAGAGCTGGTCGACCTTGGTGCCCGTGACGCCGAGCGCCAGCCACGGGAAGACGCTGCCGGCGAGCACCACGACAGTCAGCAGCACGGTGAGGACCGCGCCCGGCTCGAACGACGTCACCCGGACCAGCAGGGCGGCGGCCAGCAGCACCGCGCCGACCACGACCGCGGGGATGACCAGCGCGCGACCGCGCTGGAGGCCGACGACCGCGACCAGGCCGACGGCGAGGGTGCCGAGCCCGGCGAACAGCAGCGGCTGGGTGAAGAACTCCTCGTCGAGCGGCCACGCCCACGCGGGCAGGTCGCCCGGCGCGAGCAGCAGCCCGGCGACCGCGGCGTAGAGCGCGGCGAGCAGCGAGACCGCCACGCCCGCCTCGGGCTCCTGCTGGGCGCGGTCGAGGACGACGCCACCCACGACGAGGAGGACGGCGATGACCGCTGCGACCACGCCACCGAGCAGGCTCTCGCCCCTGAGCAGCAGCGCGAGGGCTCCGAGGCCGAGCAGGATGCTGCCCGCGCCCAGTGCCGTACGCCGTCCGGCGGCGGGCTCCCACGGCTTGAGCTCGTTCTCGACGACGTCGGCCATCGCCTCGACCACGTCGTCGTAGACGCGGGGGCGGGGTCGTCCACGCCGGCGGTGACCATGAGCAGGCCGCCGTCCTCGATGCCCTGCATGGTGAGCCCGGCGTTGTTGGCCAGCACGCGGCCCTCCTGCGTGACCAGCCGGTAGCCGCCGTAGACGGTGGAGGCGTCGAGCAGGCCCACCGACCGCGCGAGCTCCGGGACCAGCTCGGCGACCGGGATGGAGCCGGGCAGCACGAGATCGACGCGCCTGGACCCCGAGGCGATGGTCACCCGGACCAGGCCCGAGGTGACCGAGGACCCCTGACTCATTGGTGTTTCCCCCTGACAGTGCGTGTGCTGCGACCGCCCGGGCGGTCGGCGCTCCGAGCGAGGAGCAGCCTAGGCGACGTCGTGCGCGAAATGGCCCGAGGCCGGCCGTCCCCGGAGGGACGACCGGCCTCGGACGGACGGGTGGTGCTCAGAAGCGGTTGGCGCCGCGCGCGTCGGCGGCCTTGTACTCCTGGTTGGACGCGTCGACGCCCTGGCTGGCCTGCTGCAGCAGCAGGGTCATCTCCTGCATCGCCTGGTCCCACTTCGCCTTGGCCTGGTCGTAGGCCATCTTGGCGTTACCGTTCCAGTCGCTCTTCAGCGGGTTGAGCTCGTTCTCGAGCTGGTCGAGGCGGGACTCGATGTCCTTGGCCGCCTTCATCACGTCGGCCGCACCGGCGTCGAGGCTGCCGTGCTGGACCTTGATTCCGTCGAAAGTCATGTCGATCTCCTAGATCTGTGCGAGTCGGTGTCGGCCGGTCAGCCGAGACGGCCCTGGAGGTTGGCGTGGGCGGAGGACTGGTTCTCGTCGGTCGAGACGTTGTCGCGCTCCGTCTCCTTCATCGACGCCGAGAGCTGGTCGAGGGCCTTGAGGATGGTCTCCTGCTTCTGGTCCCACGCGATCATGAGGTTGTTGAACGCGGTGGCACCCTGGCCGCCCCATCCACCCATCATCGTCTGGATGTTGCCGGACAGGACGCCGCACTTGTTCTTCACGTCGCCGCGGGCCTGGTCGACGTAGTCGGCGGCCTTGGAGAGCGCCTTCTCTGTCTGGCCGTACATCTCGCTCATTGGAAGATCCTTGTCCCTCGGCGGTCGGACCGGCCGAGATTCTGTGTGGTGGGTGGTGCACTGGTGGTGATCCGGTGCCCGGGGAGACGTCCCGACCCCCCGCGCTGACGAGCCATCTACCCGGGCCGATCGGGCCTAAACATCACGACGTCAATTCCCACAGCCTGCGGAAGACGCCGGCCGCGACGACCGCCGCGGCGAACGCGAGGCTGCCGCACAGGGACTCCGCGACCTCGGCCCGGCGCGACCACCAGACCGAGCGCCAGCCACGCCCGGTGGCGACCGCGGCGACGAGCGCCACGGCGCCGAGGAGGACCGCCGCGTAGAAGAAGGTGTCGAGCTGGTCGGCACCCGGGCCGGCCACGAGGAACCCCGCCAGCCAGGCGAGCGCCGCGAGGCCCGCGAGCCGCAGCAGGGTGCGGGCGGCGGCGTGGCGGTAGGACCGCGCGGCCAGCAGCAGCGACAGGCCGGCGAACAGCACCAGGCAGCGGGCGCCGATCCTGTCGAGGTCGATGGTGGCGCGCTGCAGGAGCAGCGGGCTCGCCACCGAGACCACGACGAGGATCGCGACGGAGGCCGCGGTGACGACCCGCGACGCCCGCCGCACCAGCCGCTCCATCGCGCCGGCTCCGACGACGATCCGTCCGCGCCGACCGGCACGGCCGCTGTCACGGGCCGACCACGCGGTCACCGCCAGCCGGTCGAGGTCGAGCAGCGCCTCGTCGGGCACGTCGATCGCCAGTGACGGCGCGAAGCGGGCGGCCATCATCGAGAGGAACAGCAGGAGGGTCCAGGCGACGCGGGCGTCCCACCCGGCCACCGCCGTGACGGCGCAGCAGGCGAAGACGGTGAGGCCGGTGACGATCCAGACGGTGCCGATCTCCTCGGCGCCGGCGCCGAGGGCACGCCCGATGCCCGCGACCACCGCCGCGGCCATCGCCGAGGCCCCGACGATGGCGGGCAGCAGGTGGGCGCCGGGCTCGTAGAGGGCGGCGAAGGCAGCCGCGGCCGCGAAGGCGGGCGCCGCGGCGACCCGCTGCTGCAGGTGGCGTCCGAACGGGAGCACCCCGGCCAGCGCACAGCCCAGCAGCACCCCGACCGCCACGGTGCGCACGGTGTCGTCACCGGCGCGGGCGGCGTACCACCCGGCGAGCACGGCCGCCCCGGCGGCGAGCGCGGCGATCGCCGCAGCCACCTCGGGGGTCTCGGGGGCGCGCCTGGCCTTCTCCAGCAGCGTCGCCCGTCGCGGGCGGTGGACGCCGGTCGTGGCGACCAGCACGTCACCGGATCGGACGCCCGCGTCGCCGAGCGCGACGGAGGCGTTGAGCCGCTCGCCGAGCGCCGTCTGGAGCAGCGGGATGCCGGTGGCGCCGCCGACCTCCGCGGCCTGCCGGGCGTACTCCCGGGCGACGTCGACGGAGGTCGCACCGGCCGGCACGACGAGGTCGAGCACGCCGGCCGCGCCGTGCACGCTCACGGCGATGGTCGCGTCAGCGGTGCTGGACATCGCGACGTCCGACACGGGATCCCCCTTCACGTTCCCCTCCACGTCCCCCTGCACGTCCCCCTCCACGTCCACCGGGGCGGGCGCTCCTGCGGAGCAGGGTAGTCGCGCCGGTGCAGGAGCACACCTATCATCGTCGCGACTTCATCGGGCTGGGCACTGGGGGACGAGTTGAGCACGACTTTGCGGGGCGGGCAGCGGCTCGACGAGCCGGAGATGCCGGGCGGGCAGATCGTCCTGCAGCCGCCGCCGGAGCTCCAGGAGGGCGAGGGCGCGGGCGGCGTGCTGATGAACGCCATCCCGATGCTCGGCAGCCTCGGCTCCATCGTCCTCGTCGCGACGATGGGTGGCGCGAACCGGAGCCGCAGCTTCCTGGCAGCCGGCATGTTCCTCTTCGCCACCCTCGGCTTCATCATCGTGCAGATCGACCGGCAGCGGAAGCAGCGCGCGCAGCAGGTGACCGGCTCGCGCACCGAGTACCTCCGCTACCTGAGCAACATCCGCAAGGTGGCCCGCGAGGCCGCCGACCAGCAGCGCCGCGCGCTCAACTGGCACCACCCCGAGCCGGACGCGCTGCCGTCGCTCGCCGAGGACCGCACCCGCCTGTGGGAGCACGCCGCCTCCGACGACAACTTCCTGCACGTGCGCTACGGCCTGTGCGCCCAGCCCCTCTCCCTCGAGCTGGTGCCGCCGGAGAGCGCGCCCGTCGACCAGGTCGACCCGGCCGCCGCCTCCGCGCTCCACCGCCTGCTCGTGGTGCACCGCCTGCAGCCCAACCTGCCCGCGTCGATCGACCTGCGCGCGTTCGACCGCGTCGAGCTGTGCGGTGACGAGGAGGAGGTCCGCTCGACCGCCCGCGCGATGATCTGCTCGGCCACCGCGTTCCAGAACCCCGACCAGCTCGTCGTCGCCGTGCTGTCCTCCGAGCAGAACCTCACCCACTGGGACTGGGTCAAGTGGCTCCCCCACGCCCAGAGCCAGCGCGAGTCCGACGCCGTCGGCCCCATGCGCCTGGTGTCGACCTCGCTCGACGACCTCGGCCAGCTGCTGCCGCCCGACCTCAGCGACCGCCCGCGCTTCGGCGCCGACGAGCGGGCCGCGACGCCCCACATCCTGCTCGTGATCGACGGCGGCCACCTGCCGCCCGGCAACCACATCGTGCCGCCCGACGGCCTGCACGGCGTGACCCTGCTCGACCTGCCCAGCCGCTGGGACGAGCTCGAGGACGCCACCCGGCTGCGCCTGGAGTTCGTCGACGGGCCCGACGAGCTCGGCAAGCGCCCGGTGCGCGCGCTGCGCCTGCGCGGCGAGCCGGTCAAGGCGCTCGCCGACCAGTGCGACCTCGCGACCGCCGAGGCGTTCGCGCGTCGCATCGCGCCGCTGAAGACCGCCAGCGCGGAGGCGTCGTCGTCCGGCGGCACCGTCGACATCACCTCGACGACGCCCGACCACATGGAGCTGCTCGGCCTCGGCGACATCTTCGCCTACGACCCGGCCGCCGCGTGGCGCCCGCGACCGGCGCGCGACCGGCTGCGGGTCCCGATCGGCATCGGCGACTCCGGCGGCCTGATACACCTCGACATCAAGGAGTCCGCCCAGCAGGGCATGGGCCCGCACGGCCTGGTGATCGGCGCGACCGGTTCCGGCAAGTCGGAGTTCCTCCGCACGCTGGTCCTCGGCCTGGTGATGACCCACTCCTCCGAGCAGCTCAACCTGGTGCTGGTCGACTTCAAGGGTGGCGCGACCTTCGCCGGCATGGCCGACATGCCCCACGTGTCCGCGGTCATCACCAACCTCGCCAACGAGCTCACCCTCGTCGACCGCATGCAGGACGCCCTGTCCGGCGAGATGACGCGCCGCCAGGAGCTGCTGCGCGACGCGGGCAACTACGCCTCGGTCCGCGACTACGAGAAGGCCCGCGCCAACGGCGAGCCGCTCGAGCCGATGCCGTCGCTGTTCATCGTCGTCGACGAGTTCTCCGAGATGCTCTCGGCCAAGCCCGAGTTCATCGACCTCTTCGTCGCGATCGGCCGACTCGGCCGCTCGCTCGGCCTGCACCTGCTCCTCGCCTCCCAGCGCCTGGAGGAGGGCCGCCTGCGCGGCCTGGAGTCCCACCTGTCCTACCGTGTGGGCCTGCGGACGTTCTCCGCCGGCGAGTCCCGCGCGGTCCTCGGCGTCCCGGACGCCTACGAGCTGCCCGCGGTCCCGGGCCTGGGCTACCTCAAGCCCGACCAGTCGACGCTGCTGCGCTTCAAGGCGGCCTACGTCTCGGGCCCGCCGTCCAGCCGCACCCGCGTCGCCCGCGACGAGGGCGGCGTCATCCGCGGCATCCTGCCCTTCACGATCTCCGAGGTGCAGTCGCTCGAGCCGCTGCGCGACGAGGACGACGCCCCGGCGCCGGTCCAGGCCGCCCAGCAGCAGGGCGAGCAGCCCTCGCTGCTCGACATCGCGGTCGAGCGGATGATCGGCAAGGGCCCGGAGGCCCACCAGGTCTGGCTGCCGCCGCTCGACGTCCCCGACACCCTCGACGAGCTGATGCCCGACCTCGTCGAGCACCCCGACCTCGGACTCGTGTCGCCGCAGTGGCGCACCGTGCCCGGACTGGTCATCCCGCTCGGCACCGTCGACCGCCCGCGCGAGCAGCGCCGCGACACGATGACGCTCAACCTCACCGGCGCGGCCGGCCACGTCGCGGTCGTCGGCGGCCCGCGGTCCGGCAAGAGCACGCTCCTGCGCTCGATCGTGACCAGCATGGCGCTGGTGACGACCCCGCTGGAGTCGCAGTTCTTCGTCCTCGACTTCGGCGGCGGCACGTTCGCCCCGCTGACCCGCCTCCCGCACGTGTCCGGCGTCGCGACCCGCTCCGAGCCCGACGTCGTACGTCGCGTGATGGCGGAGGTCGAGGGCATCGTCGACCGCCGCGAGGCGTACTTCCGCGAGAACGGCATCGACTCGATCGAGACCTACCGCTCGCGTCGCGCGCAGGGCCGCGCCGACGACGGGTGGGGCGACGTGTTCCTCGTGATCGACGGCTGGAGCACGCTGCGCGCCGAGTTCGACGACCTCGAGATGGAGATCCAGCAGATCGCCGCGCGCGGCCTGACCTTCGGCCTCCACATCGTCACCGCCTCGACCCGCTGGGCCGACTTCCGCGCCGCGATGCGCGACGTCTTCGGCTCCAAGCTCGAGCTGCGGCTCGGTGACCCGCTCGACTCCGAGGTCGACCGCAAGGTCGCGGCCCTCGTGCCGGTCGGGCGCCCGGGACGCGGCCTGGTGCCGTCGAAGCTGCACTTCCTCGGCGCGCTGCCGCGCATCGACGCCAAGGGCGACGCCGACAGCCTCGGCGACGGCGTCGACGACCTGATCGACAAGGTGGCCGCGGCGTGGAAGGGCCCGCAGGGACCCAAGCTGCGCCTGCTGCCGGAGAAGGTCACCCTCGAGGCGATCCGCGAGGACGCCGTGCGCCGCCAGCTCCCGGCGCGGCACATCCTGCTCGGCATCAACGAGAAGGAGCTCGCGCCGGTCGGCCTCGACGTCGACGCCGAGCCGCACATGCTGGTCTTCGGCGACGGCCAGTCCGGCAAGAGCGCGCTGCTGCGGGCCTACGTCCACGAGGTGATGCGCACCCGGACCCCGAAGGAGGCGCAGATCGTCCTGGTGGACTACCGCCGCTCGATGCTCGGCGAGGTGCCCGACGAGTACCTCCTCAACTACCTGACGTCGGCCACGCAGGCCACGCCGACGCTCAAGGACATCGCGAGCTACCTCGAGGGCCGGATCCCCGGGCCGGACGTCACGCCCGAGCAGCTGCGCAACCGGTCGTGGTGGAGCGGCGCCGAGGTCTTCGTGGTCGTCGACGACTACGACCTCGTCGCCACCCAGCAGTCCTCACCGGTGGCCTCGCTGCAGCCGCTGATGGCGCAGGCGCGCGACGTCGGCCTCCACGTCGTGGTCGCCCGCCGCACCGGTGGTGCGTCCCGCGCGCTCTACGAGCCGGTCATCCAGTCGCTGCGCGACCTCGCCATGCCCGGCGTCATGCTGTCGGGCCCGCGCGACGAGGGCGTGCTGATCGGCAACCTGCGCCCGCAGCCGGCGCCCGAGGGCCGCGCCCGCGTGGTCACCCGCGACGGCGGCACCCAGACCACCCAGCTGGCCTGGCTCGACCCGACGATGTAGCCGGCGGCCGACGCGCCCGCGGGCGGTGCGTGAGCCACGTTTCCAGCGCGCGGAACGTGGGTGGGCCACCGCTCCAGCGCGAGCCGTACGCCGACGCGCCCGCGGGCGGTGCGTGAGCCACATTTCCAGCGCGCGGAACGTGGGTGGGCCACCGCTCCAGCGCGAGCCGTACGCCGACGCGCCCGCGGGCGGTGCGTGAGCCACACTTCCAGCGCGCGGAACGTGGGTGGGCCACCGCTGCCCGGCGTACGCCGGCCGGACCTACCGGCGCCCGCTCTTGAACATCCCGCGCGCGATCTCGCGGGCGGCGGTGCGCATGAAGTCCTTGAAGGCGGTCGACTTCACGACCGTCTCGACCATCGAGTCCTGCTCCTTCTCCGCCTTCTTGCGCGAGGCGGTGGTGACCCGCTCGTTCTTCTGCTCGCGCGCCATCTCCTTCACGCGGGCGTCCTCGGCGGCCTTGCGGGCGCCCTCCTCGAGCTTCTTGGCGAGCAGCTCGCGGGCGGACTCGCGGTCGATCGCCTCGGCGTACTTCGGCGTGAGCGAGGACGCCGCGACCGCGGCCGCCATCTGCTCGGCGGGTGCGGCGTCCATCAGCGACTCGGGGGCGCGCAGCCGGGTCCAGGCGACGGGCGTGGGCGCGCCGCGCTCGTTCATCACGGTCACGACCGCCTCGCCGATGCCGAGGCTGGTGAGCACCTGCGCGAGGTCGTCGTAGCCGCTCGTGGGGTACGTGTTGACCGTCGCCTTGAGCGCCTTGGCGTCGTTGGGGGTGTGCGCGCGGAGCTGGTGCTGCACGCGCGAGCCGAGCTGGGCGAGCACGTCGTCGGGGACGTCGGTCGGCGACTGGGTCACGAAGAAGACGCCGACCCCCTTCGAGCGGATCAGCCGGACCGTCTGGGCGACCTGGTCGAGGAAGGCGTCGGAGGCGTCGTGGAAGAGCAGGTGCGCCTCGTCGAAGAAGAACACCAGCTTGGGCTTGTCGAGGTCGCCCTCCTCCGGCAGGTCGTGGAAGAGGTCGGCGAGCAGCCACATCAAGAACGTGGAGAACAGCGCCGGGCGGTCCTGCAGGTTCGGCAGCTCGAGCAGGCTGATGATGCCGCGCCCGTCCTCGGTGGTGCGCAGGAAGTCCTGGGTGTCGAACTCCGGCTCGCCGAAGAACACGCCGGCGCCCTGGGCCTCGAACGCCACCAGCTCGCGCAGGATCACGCCCGCGGTCTGCGGCGAGAGGCCGCCGATCGACTTGAGCTCGGCCTTCCCGGCGGCGTCGCCGGTGAGGTACTGCAGGACCGCGCGCAGGTCGGCGAGGTCGAGCAGCGGCAGGCCGTGGGAGTCGCAGTAGTAGAAGACCAGGCCGAGCGACGACTCCTGGGTCTCGTTGAGGTCGAGCACCTTGGCCAGCAGGGTGGGGCCGAACGCGCTCATCGTCACCCGCACCGGCACGCCGGTGCCCTGCCCGCCGATCGCGTAGAGCTCGGTGGGGAACGCGGTCGCGGTCCACTCCTGGCCGACGCTCGCGGTCCGCGCCGAGAGCTTCTCGCTCGGCTCGCCGGCCACGCCCAGCCCGGACAGGTCGCCCTTGATGTCGGCGGCGAACACCGGTACGCCCTGCGCGCTGAGCTGCTCGGCGAGCAGCTGGAGGGTCTTGGTCTTGCCGGTGCCGGTCGCGCCCGCGACCAGCCCGTGGCGGTTGAGCATGGCGAGCGGGATCCGGATGCGCGCGTCGCCCAGGGTCTCGGCGTCGAGCATCAGCCCGCCGAGCTCGAGCGCGGGACCGTCGAAGCGGTAGCCCGCCGCGACCGCCTCGGACAGCGGGTCGGGCTGGGGTGCCGGCGTGGACTCGGGAGTCTCCGTCATGGCGCGAGCCTAGTCAGCCGGGAGGGGCGCGACGAGGGCGTCGTTATGATCGCTCGCGTGATCTTCAAGCGGGTGGGCGTCGGCCGGCCCTACCCCGACCACGGACTGACCTCGCGCGCCTGGGCCGACCTGCCCCCGCGCCAGGTCCGCCTCGACGAGCTGGTGACCACCAAGGACACGCTGCAGCTCGACGCCCTCCTCGACGAGGACTCCACCTTCTACGGCGACCTGTTCGCGCACGTGGTGTCGTGGCGCGGCGACCTCTACCTCGAGGACGGCCTGCACCGCGCGCTGCGGGCCGCCCTCCAGCAGCGCAGCGTGCTGCACGCCCGGGTCCACCACGCCGACGACGCGGGAGCGACCGGGTGACCGCGGGCCTGCGCACGGCGCTGACCCTCGGCGTCCTCACGCTGCTGGTCGTCGTCGGCGCGCTCTGGGGCTGGGCCGCGTTCACCGAGCCGTTCCCGGAGGACGAGCAGGTCGCGATCTGCGAGGACACCTCCGTCGACGCCGGCGCCGAGGTGCGCCGCGACCAGGTCGTGGTGAGCGTCTACAACGGCAGCCGGCGCAGCGGTCTCGCCGGGTCGACCAGCGCCGAGCTCGTCGAGCGCGGCTTCGTCGCCGGCGGCGTCGGCGACTCCCCGAAGCCGGCCGCCACCACCCAGATCTGGGCCGACGACGCGACCAACCCGGCCGTGCAGCTGGTCCGCCGGCAGTTCAAGAAGGCGAAGGTCGTGCCGGGCGAGGCGCTCGGCGACGGCGTGGTCGTCGTGGTCGGCGAGAAGTTCAAGGCGCTGCGCACCAAGCAGGTGGAGTCGGTCGTCGCAGAGGCTCCCGCGACGTACTGCCGGGCGACCGGCTCGGAGTGACGCCGCTCAGTCGTCCTCGCGGGAACGCTGCTCGCCGGCCCACCTGGCCAGGCGACCGTTCTGCGACACCTGCCGCAGCCGCGCCTCGGTGGCCTCGCGCTGCTTGCGCG
This sequence comes from Nocardioides palaemonis, assembly GCF_018275325.1. Taxonomy (NCBI): domain Bacteria; kingdom Bacillati; phylum Actinomycetota; class Actinomycetes; order Propionibacteriales; family Nocardioidaceae; genus Nocardioides; species Nocardioides palaemonis. Next base: position 803,418 of record NZ_JAGVQR010000004.1, read on the forward strand.
GGGTGACGACCACGAGGTCGTCGCCCGAGCGCAGGACCGTGCGGCGCTCGGGCACCAGCACCTCGTCGGCCCGGATCACCAGGGACACCGAGGCGCCCGCGGGCAGCCGGAGCTCGCCGACCTCGACGCCGTGCATCTTGGACGTCGGCGCGATCGTCACCTGCAGCAGGTCCGCGGCCACCCGCTCGAGCGGCGCCGCCTCGACGTCGAGCCCGCGCGGCTCCGAGCGTCGGGCCACCCGCAGCCACCGGGCCACCGCGGGCAGCGTGGGTCCGGTCAGCAGCGTGTAGACGACGACCATCACGAAGACGATGTCGAACAGGTCGTCGGCGCCGTCGACGCCCTCCGCGAGCGGGATGGTGGCGAGCACGATCGGGACTGCACCGCGCAGGCCGGCCCAGGAGATGAAGGCCAGGTCGCGCAGGCCCATCCGCTGCACGACGCTGCTGGCCACGACCGACAGGGGACGCGCCACGAAGGTGAGCACCAGACCGGTCACCAGGGCCTGCACGACGGTCGTGAGGTCGATGCGCCCCGGCGAGAGGAGCAGGCCGAGCATCACGAACAGGCCGATCTGCGCGAGCCAGGCCACCCCCTCGGCGAACGACCGGGTGGCGACGCGGTGCGGCAGCTCGCTGTTGCCGAGGATGAGTGCTGCGACGTAGATCGCGGCGAAGCCGGAGGCGTGGACCGCGGCGGCCGCGCCGTAGGCGGTGAAGGCCAGGCTCATGACGGCCAGCGGGTAGAGGCCCGACGAGGGCAGGGCGACCCGGCGCATCAGCCAGGCGCCGGCGACGCCGCAGGCGACGCCGATCAGGCCGCCGACGACCAGCTCGAACACGATCGTCCCGGCGACGCCGAGCAGCCCGGCCTCACCGGCCGCGCCCGTGGAGATCACGCCGACCAGGACGACGGTCGGGGCGTCGTTGAGGCCCGACTCGGCCTCCAGCGCACCCGTGAGCCGCTTGGGCAGCGGCACCACCCGCAGCACCGAGAACACCGCCGCGGCATCGGTCGGCGAGCAGATCGCCCCGAGCAGGATCGCGAGCTCCCAGGGCAGGCCGAGCAGCAGGTGGGCGCCGACCGCCACGACCGCGACCGACACCGCGACCCCCAGGGTGGCGAGCGAGACACCGAGCCGGATGCTGGGGCGCATCTGGCGCCAGTCGGTGGTGAGGCCGCCCTCGGCCAGGATGATCGCGAGCGCCCCGAACCCGAGGGCGTGCGCGAGCTGGGCGTCGTCGAACTGGATCGCGAACGGTCCGCCCTCGCCGAGGAGCACGCCGATCAGGAGGTAGATCAGCAGCGACGGCAGGCCCGCGACGGCCGAGACCCGCACGGCGAGGATGGCCGACAACGTCACGACCGCGCCGACCAGCACGAACGCGTCGAGCTGGTGGACGTCGAACGTCACGGACACCTCGTGCCATCGCCGGTGGACAGGTCGTGGGACCGATCCTATCGGCCCCGGGACGGCGCACGCCCCGCGACGGGTGGGGTGGGACGCGCGGTCGGGGTCGGGGAGAATCGTCGTCCGCGGTGCCACGTTTGGGACCCCACCCGGAGGGGTAGGCGTCCACCGACGAAAGGGTGTGATCGATGTACGGCGACACAGCCGCCGGGCGCCGGCGGGCGGCCCAGCTGCGCGAGCAGGGCGGCGACGTCCGGGCGCTCGCCGCCCGTCTCGTCTCCCAGGCCGAGGCGGTCCCGTGGCGCGGCAAGGCCGCCGAGGCGATGCGCGAGCGGGTCAAGGAGCGCGCCGCCCACCTGCGCGCCGCGGCGATCCAGCACGAGACCGCCGCCGAGTCGCTCGGGCGACACCTCCTCGAGGTCGACGCCCTCAAGGAGGCGATCGAGGTCCGCGCCCACAAGGCCCAGGCCCTCGTCGAGGACGCCCGCACGCGGGCCTCCGAGGCCGCGCCCGGCACCGAGCCCGACGCCGCCGACGGGGTGCTCCTCGCCTTCGACCCACCCCCGGCCGGCCACAGGGACTGGCTGACCGTCGAGCTCCCGGGACTCTGACATGGTGACCATCGACCTGACCACGCCGCCCGCGCCGCCCGCGAGCTTCCTCGACGCGATGGCGCGCCGGCTGGCGCTGACGCTGCCCGAGCTGCGGGCGGTCGCCGACCTCGCCGGCGGCGCCCCGCTCCCGTTCGACCTCGTGGCCACCGACGCCGGCGCGCACGGGGCCGGCTCGCTCTCGGGCCGGCTCGGCCAGAGCCGCGGGTCGGTGGAGGACACGGCCTACGCCGAGGCGCTGGCCTCGCTGCACGACCCCCACGACACCCTGCGCCGCCGCGGCCTGGTCGGCGACGCGGGCGCGGACCCCGGCCTGGTGGGCGCGGTCGGCCTGCTCGCCACCCCCCAGCTCGCGCTCGACATCGACGTCGCCGCCGGCAGCACCCAGGTCAAGGCCTGGCACCGCCACAGCGACGGAGCCGTGGCGAGCCTGTCGACCTGCGACGGCATCGTCTTCGAGCTGGCGTGGTTCCCGGTCGACCAGTGGACCGCCGAGCTCGCCCGCGTGACGTCGGTGCCCGAGGACCTCAGCCTGTCGTCCTCGCAGGTGCCGGCCCTCCTCGACGTCCCCTACGCACTGGCCGACTCGGTGGGCGAGGCGCTGCGCGCCGGTCGCTCCGACCTCGTCCCGGTCCTGATGTCGCAGGCCGACGGCGAGGTGCTCGCCGACGGCGACCCGCTGGGCGACGCCGAGGCGACCGCGGCGGTGTCCGCGGTCCACACCGAGGGCCGGGGACGGCTGCGGATCCTCGCCGCCGAGGTGTCCGACCGCGACACGACGTCCGTCGGCGTGGTGTCGTGGGTGCTCCTGCGCGACGGCTGGCACTCGCTGGTGCCGCGCCACGACGACGACGGACCGCGCGTGGCCGTGCGCCGCGTCGACCCCGACCACCTTGCCACCGAGCTGGCCCCCGTGCTCGCCCAGGTGACCACGTGACACCTCGCCCGGACCACCCCGCTCCCCCGACCCCCGATGCAGCAGGGACCCCCACATGAGCGACCTCGAGATCCCCCGCACCCACGCCGACAACCCCCCGGACCAGCACGCCACGGCGGCCTCGGTGGCGGCCGACAAGTACGAGCAGATGCTCGCGCTCGCCGACCTCTTCGACTCCTCCGGCAGCGAGATGCGCACCCGCGCCCGGCTCGGCGCGGAGATCCTGGGCGACGACGACGTCGTCGGCACCGCCGAGCTGTCCCGGGCGACCTGGGGCCAGGCGGAGGAGGACGTACGCGCCGCGACCACCGGCAAGCAGGGCCTGCTGACCCGCTCGGTCGAGCTCGACGCCGACGCGCTCGTCGTCCGCGCCACCGTCCTCACCTACCGCTGGATCGACGAGCTGCAGCAGGCGGCCTACAAGACGCTCGGGTCCATCGCCGGCCGCGCGATCGGCTACCTCGCGCCCGAGGTCGCGCTCGGCGGCGCGATCGTGAGCGCGGGCCTCATCGAGACCGACGCACTCGACCGCGAGGGCGTCACGGCCTACCTCAACGAGCTGGCCGAGAACAACCCCGACCTGATGGACCACCTCTCCGGCGGGGGCGGCCTGCTCGACGGGCTGCACATGCGCTCGCTGCTCACGGCAGGGGTGCTGGCCACCGACCAGGGAGCCCACGCCGCCCGCGGCGGGCTGCGCGCCATCGGCGTCGCGCCGTTCCCGACCGATGCCATCTCCGCGTTCCGGGACTCGGCCGGGTCCTTCGTCGACACCGAGGAGGACGAGGCCCCGGAGGTCGAGGCCGCCGAGACGTCGGCGCCGCGGTCGCTGGAGGAGCTGATGACCACGCTGCTCGCCGAGGACCGGCGGATCAGCGTGCAGCGCGTCGGCGCCGGCCGCTACATCGCCTACCTCCCCGGCACGCCGGGCCCCGAGTCCGGGCGGCTGCGCCTGGTGGGAGCCGACCCGTCGACCTCGGCCGCGCAGGTCGTCCGCGCGATCGAGAAGGCCCTCGCCCCGGACGACGAGGACCCCCGCGTGATGCTGGTCGGCGCCGCGGCCGGCGGCACCCTCGCCGCCGAGATCGCCGCCTCGGTGCGCTCGTCGCGCTTCGTCATCGACCAGGTCGTGACCGCGGGCTCGCCGTCCGCGCAGGTGCCCCGGATCCCCGACACCACCCGCGTGCTGTCGCTCGAGGACCGCTCCGACCCGGTCGCCCTGCTGGGCTCGCTCATCAACGCGGCGATCCCCAACCGGCTGACCGTGGTCTTCGACGGCGCGACCGACGACGCCGCCCACCTCTACGTCGCCGGTGCCCGTGCGGCCGACAGCGCGGAGCACCCCGAGCTGCGGGCCGAGATCACCCGGATGCAGGAGCTCGGCTACCTCGTCGGCTGAGCGCCGCCGGCCGCGGGCGGGTCAGGCGATGCCGTGGACGAACTCGCCGAGCTGGGCGAGGTTGCGGCACTCCAGCATCGGCAGCAGCTCGCCGTAGCGGTCGGCGGCGCTGTCACCCGTCCCCCAGTGCCGGGGGTGCTCGGGGTTGAGCCACCAGGCGTGGCGCGCCCGTCCGACCAGCTCGCCGAGCACCGGCAGCGCGAGGTCGCTGTGGTTGGAGCGCGCGTCGCCGAGCACCAGCAGCGAGGTGCGCGGCCCGACGGCGTCGCCGTGCGCCTCGGCGAACCGGGTCAGGGCCCGGCCATAGCTCGTACGTCCCCACATCGAGGCGTGGGCCGTGCTGGCCGCGAGGCCCTCCATCACCTCCACCACGTCGGCGCCCGGACGGAACCGGTCGCTGACCTCGACCACGTCGTCGACGAAGGTGAAGGCCCGCACCCCGCCGAACGCCTCCCGCAGCGCGTAGACCAGCAGGAGGGTGAACTGCGCGAAGCTCGCGACCGACCCGCTGACGTCGCACAGGACCACCAGGTCGGTGCGGTGCGGGCGGCGCGGCCGGTGGTGGGTCGCCAGCGGCACGCCGCCGGTGGCGATCGAGGCCCGCACGGTGCGGCGCACGTCGAGCGGCCCGCGGCGGCGCGCGTGCTGCTCCTTGGCCAGCCGCGCGGCCAGGCGGCGGGCGAGCGGGTAGATCTCGCGGCGCATCTCCTCCAGGTCGCTGCGCCGCGCGGCGAGGAAGTCGAGCCGGTCGATCGTGGGGCGGACGGTGGTGTCGACGACGTGGGCCGGGCCCTTCTCCTCCGCGATCCGTCGGCGGGCGTCGCCCTCCACCAGCCGGGTGAAGTCGCCGATGCGACGCGCCGCGGTCCGCTGCGCCTGCTCCGGGTCGACGCCCGGGCCCAGCAGCGCCTGCACCAGCCGGTCGGCGAGCTCGGCGGGCGCGACCCGCTGGAGCGAGGTGTAGGCCGACCAGCTCGACAGGCCGGGGCCGCGGCCGGGCATCGCCCCGAACCGCGCCACCGCGTCGACCGCGAGGTCCTGGAGCGCCGCGGGGTCACCGGCGGCGAGCGCCTCGGCCAGCGCCTCGCGGAACCGGGCGAGGTCCGCGCCGGAGTCGCGCACGGGCGAGCCGTCGGCGGCAGCGCTGGCCCCGTCCCCGATGAGGCGCGGGTAGTAGACGTCGAAGACCGCGTCGAACGTCACCCGCTGCGGCTGCCGCTTCACGAGCGTCGCGGCGTAGGCCGCGCGGACCGTCTCGCGGTCGTGCCAGCTCACCTTCTCCAGCGCCGCGATCGCGTCGAGGCCCTCGGCCAGCGACACCGGGAGGCCGGCGCCGCGCAGCGCCTCCACGAAGCCGATGTGGGTGTCGAGCAGGCTCACCGCCGGCTCACCTCCTGCTCATCGGGAGGCCAGCTTGAGCTCCCGCAGCGCCCGCTGGTGGTCGGAGGCGTGCTTGAGGACCACCCCGAGCGTGCGGGCGACGGTCGCCTCGTCGAGGTCGCCGGTCTCGAGGGCGAGCAGGGTGCGGGCCCAGTCGACGGACTCCGCGATCGACGGCGCCTTCTTGAGCTCGAGCTCGCGCAGCCGCACGACGACGTCGACGAGCTGGGCGGCGACCCGCTCGTCGAGGCCGGGGACCTGGCTGGTGACGATCTCGCGCTCGCGCTCGGCGCTCGGGTAGTCGAGGTGCAGGAACAGGCAGCGTCGCTTCACCGCCTCGGACAGCTCGCGGCTGGCGTTGGACGTCAGCACGACGAACGGACGCCGGGTGGCGGTGACGGTGCCGAGCTCGGGAATCGTCACCTGGAAGTCGCTCAGCACCTCCAGCAGCAGCCCCTCGACCTCGATGTCGGTCTTGTCGACCTCGTCGACGAGCAGCACCGTCGGCTCCTCGCGCCGGATCGCGCCGAGCAGCGGGCGGGTGAGCAGGAACTCCTCGGTGAAGATGTCGTCGTGGGTCTCGTCCCAGGTCGCGCCGTCTCCGCTCGCCTGGATCCGCAGCAGCTGCTTCTTGTAGTTCCACTCGTAGAGCGCCCGCGCCTCGTCGAGGCCCTCGTAGCACTGCAGCCGCACCAGCTCCGCGCCCGTGGCGCGGGCAACCGCCTTGGCCAGCTCGGTCTTGCCGACGCCGGCCGGGCCCTCCACCAGCAGCGGCTTCTCCAGCGTGCCCGCGAGGTAGGCCGTGAGCGCGGTCGCGTCGTCGGTGAGGTAGCCGGCGCCCCGCAGGCGGGTGGTCGCGTCGTCGGGCGAGGAGAACCAGGTCGTCACGCGGGCGAGCCTACGTCCAGCAGAGGGGGCGGGATTCGAACCCGCGGTAGGTCTCCCTACGACCGCTTTCAAGGCGGTTCCGATCGGCCGCTCCGGCACCCCTCCTCGTACGCCGCCGGGGCGCCGCACTCAGCGGGACTCTACCGTGGGAAAATCGGGCGGTGACGACCGAGACCCCCACCGTCTACCGCCTCGCCCCCGCCGTCGCGGCGCGCCTGCTCGGCGTCGTCCTGGTGCTGGTCGCGGTGCTGATCCTGGTCTGCACCCTCACCATCGCGGTGCTGGACCTGCACACCGTCTTCCTCCTCGTCCCGGTCGCGCTCACCGTCGTGGTGCTGGCCGCGAACTTCTGGGCGTGGCGCGAGAAGGGCTGGGTGGCCCGGTTCACCGCCGAGGGCTACCGGATCCAGTGGGTGCGCGGGGTCGGGACGGCGTCCGGGCGGTGGAAGGACGTCGAGGACGCGGTCACCACCACCGTCGCCGACGCGCCGGTGGTCGTGCTGCGCCTGCGCGACGGCCGGACCACCACCATCCCGGTCGAGATGCTCGCCATCGACCGCGAGTCGTTCGTGCGCGAGGTCCAGCAGCACCTCCAGCGCGGGCACGGTCTCACGAAGTTCTGAGCCGGACACCCCGAGGAGATTCGGCGCGGGGGCTCCGGGCCTTGTACCCTTCACAGCGCCCGGCACGCGCCGGGCATGGAGGCGTCGCCTAGTCCGGTCTATGGCGCCCGCCTGCTAAGCGGGTTTGGGGCTACAACCCCATCGAGGGTTCAAATCCCTCCGCCTCCGCCGCTGGTCGGCCCCCTGTCCCACAGGGGGCCGATCGCTCATTTCGCGTCGTTTTGCAGGAACGTGCATTGCACAGACCTGCAGACGCATCGACATGACGCGGTCGGAGGACCTGGGTGATGATTGAGGTCGTCATCCCCTGTGACGTGACACATGACAACGAGGTGAAAGCCAACATGACCCCAGTCCGCCGCATCGCAGCCGCCGCTCTCGTGGCCGCCCTTGGCATCGGAATCGTCGGTGTCGGGGCCGCGCCCGCCAACGCCGACTACACCTGGGGCACGAAGATCAAGGTTCCCCGCTGACCGACGTGCCATGATGTGCACGCAGTGAAGAGCCGAGACACGGACCCCCTCAACCCCCCACGAGTCTGGTCCGACTGGCCTCCCCCACAGGCCCGTCTCGGCATTCGAGGGCAGCAGCTCACCCGAGCTGCTGCCCTCGATCCTTGTCCGGAGGTCGCTCAGGCGTCCGGCTCGTCGGCCTCGCGACCGGAGATCCCCCGCTTGCCCATCTCGTAGCCGAGCTGGAAGCGCGTCTCCACCTCGAACTCGCTCTTCAGGTCCGCGACGTAGCCGGCGTAGGTCCGCGGGCTGACGCCGAGGCGCTTGGCGCCCGCCGGGTCGGCCCGGCCCTCGAGCAGCATCCGGATCGTCATCGCGCGCTGCTCGGCGGCGATGTCGCGCATGAGGGAGGACTCGCTGCTGGTGAAGGGACGCGCGCGCTCCCAGTGCCGCTCGAACATGTCGACGAGGTAGGACACCATCGACGGCTCGCTGATCACCATCGCGGCGTTGAGGCCCTCGTGGCTCGGGATGACCGCGATCCGCCGGTCGACGACGATGAGCCGGTTGAAGAACTCGTCGAGGGTACGCACCTCGGCGCCGGCGGCGGAGACCGCCGCGACGTACTTGCGGGTGTCGGTGCCGCGGCGCGCGGCGTGCTGGTAGAGCGTCCGCATCCGCACGCCGCGCTTGAGCAGGGCGATCTCCCGCGCGGTCACCTCGGCGAGCTGCTTGACGCCGCGCCGGTCCTGCGGCTGCGCGCTGAGCAGCTCCTCCTCCGAGTCGGCGACCATCGACTCCAGGAAGGTGCGGATCGTCGCCTCGCCGCGGATCTCGGTGAACGGACCGCCGACCGCGCTGGGCGAGCGCCGCCAGGCGTGCGAGAGCGAGCTGAAGGCCTGGGCCCAGTGGGCGGACTCCGCGATCAGCTCCGCGCCCTGCTGGCCCAGCGGGGCCACGACGCGCGCCTGCACGGCGGCGGGGTCGACGGCGCGCCAGCTGGTGGCGTCGTCGCCCTGGACGACGAGCCCGACCTCGGCGAGGAGCTCGAAGGCCTCACGCAGCTCGCCCCGCCGCCCGATGCGGCGGTCGGTGGCGCTGATGCCCCCCGAGGTGACGATCTCCTCGTAGAGCGGAGCCGACTTCTCCTCGAAGACCGCGCGCTCGTGCTGCCCCAGGGGCATGACCCACCTCCACTCCCCCCGTGCGTCCCAGTGATGAGGATCGTGCCACACCCGTCCCACTGGCCACCCGAGAAGCGCGGCCGGTACGACGACGCCGACCTGCCCCCGGACGGGTCGGGGACAGGTCGGCGTCGGCGGTCGGGCGGCTCAGGCGTCCAGGCGCGCCTTCAGCGTGTCGAGCTCGCTCCAGAGCACGGCCGGGAGGTCGTCGCCGAACTTCGCGAACCACTCCTCGATCTGCGGGATCTCGGCCTTCCACTCGTCCGCGTCGACGGCGAGGGCCTGGGCGAGCTGCTGCTCGGTGAGGTCGAGGCCGTCGACGTCGAGCGAGCCCGGGGCCGGCACGTGGCCGATCGGGGTCTCGATCGCGGCGGCCTGGCCGTCGATGCGCTCGATGACCCACTTGAGCACGCGGCTGTTCTCGCCGAAGCCGGGCCACAGGAAGTCGCCGTCGTCGCCGCGGCGGAACCAGTTGACGTAGAAGACCTTCGGCAGCTTGGCGGCGTCGTGGTCCTTGCCGACGTTGATCCAGTGGCCGAAGTAGTCGCCGGCGTTGTAGCCGATGAACGGCAGCATCGCCATCGGGTCGCGTCGCACCACGCCGACGGCGCCGACGGCGGCCGCGGTGGTCTCCGAGGACAGCGTGGCGCCCATGAAGGTGCCGTGGTTCCAGTCGCGCGCCTCGGTGACCAGCGGGATGGTGGTCTTGCGCCGACCGCCGAACAGGATCGCGTCGATCGGCACGCCGCGCGGGTCGTCGTACTCGTCGGCGAGGATCGAGCACTGCTTGATCGGCGTGCAGTAGCGGCTGTTGGCGTGGCTGGAGAGCTCGTCGGACTCCGGGGTCCAGGGCTCGCCCTTCCAGCTCGTGGCCTCGGCCGGCGTGTTCTCCAGGCCTTCCCACCAGACGTTGCCGTCGGGGGTGAGCGCGACGTTGGTGAAGACCGAGTTGCCCTTGCGGATGGTCTCCATCGCGTAGGGGTTGGTGTGCTCGTTGGTGCCCGGGGCGACGCCGAAGAAGCCGTACTCCGGGTTGACCGCCCACAGCCGGCCGTCCTCGCCGACCCGCATCCACGCGATGTCGTCGCCGATCGCCTCGACCGTCCAGCCCGGGACGGTCGGCTTGAGCATGGCGAGGTTGGTCTTGCCGCAGGCGCTCGGGAAGGCGGCCGCGACGTACTTGGTCACGCCCTGCGGGGAGGTGAGCTTGAGGATGAGCATGTGCTCGGCCAGCCAGCCCTCGTCGCGCGCCATCACCGACGCGATGCGCAGCGCGTAGCACTTCTTGCCGAGCAGGGCGTTGCCGCCGTAGCCGGAGCCGAAGCTCCAGATCATCCGCTCCTCGGGGAACTGCACGATGTACTTGGTGTCGTTGCACGGCCACGCCACGTCGGCCTGGCCGGGCTCGAGCGGCATGCCGACCGAGTGCAGCGCGGGGACCCACTGCGGGTCGTGACCGGCGGCGGTGAGCTCCTCGATGCGGCGCAGCACCTCGGTGCCCATGCGGGCCATCACGCGCATCGAGACGGTGACGTAGGCCGAGTCGGTGACCTCGATGCCGAACATCGGCTTCTCGGCGTCGAGGTGGCCCATCACGAAGGGGATGACGTACATGGTGCGGCCCCGCATGCAGCCGGCGTAGAGGCCGCGCATCAGGTCCTTCATCGCCGCCGGGTCCATCCAGTTGTTGGTCGGACCCGCGTCGCGCTCGTCGACCGAGCAGATGTAGGTGCGGTCCTCGACGCGGGCGACGTCGGTGGGGTCGGAGGCGGCGTGGAACGAGTTCGGCATCACGTCGGGGTTCAGCCGGGTGAAGGTGCCGGTCGCCTCGAGCGAGGTGGTGAGCTCGGCCCACTCCTCGTCGGAGCCGGTGCACCAGTGGATGCGGTCGGGCTGGGTGAGCTCGGCGACCTCGGCGACCCAGGCGAGGATGGCCTCGTGGGTGGTCGGAGGGGTCGTCTGCGTGTCGATCGTTGCGGTCATGACCGGTTCCTTCAGCGTTCGTCGCGGGTGGTTCGCGCGGCCTCGTTGTCGGCGACTTGCGCCGGACGCTAGCCCGTGCCCCGGGGGCCACCTATTGGATCGATCACAGACGTGTGACCTGCGTCTCCACCCCCCGGAAAACCCCAGAACTTGGGCTTTTCCGGTGCTCAAGTCGGTCCCGAAGGGGCGCTTTTCGGCCTCTTCGGGACGTGCTGATCGGGCGGCTCAGCCGGCCCGGCGCGCGAGCGCGTGGGGGCGCCGGAGGAACTGCTCGACGAACTCGTCGTAGGCCGCCGGTCGGCCGATGAGGTAGCCCTGGGCGAGGTCGACGCCCTCCTCGCGGCACGCCTCGAGGATGGCCGGCTCGGAGACGAACTCCGCGACCGTGCGCTTGCCGAGGTCGCGGGCGATGCCGACGATCGAGCGCATGATCGTGCGGTCGACCGACGACTCGTGGACGTGGGCCACGAACTCGCCGTCGATCTTCACGTAGTCGAAGAACAGGTGCTTGAGGTAGTAGAAGGACCCGAAGCCCGCCCCGAAGTCGTCGAGCGCGAACGCGCAGCCGAGGCCGGTCATCCGGGCGGCGAAGTCGCGGGCGAGCGCCACGTCGGCCACGGCCGCGGTCTCGGTGATCTCGAGGATGAGCGCCGAGGGGTCCACCCCGTGCCGCTCGAGCGAGTCGACGATGGCGCGCTCGATCTCGGGGTTGCCGATCGAGTGGCCGGAGAGGTTGACCTCGAGGCGGAACCCGGGGTCGTGCTCCGCGCGGATCCGGGCGAGCAGCGCCAGGCTGCGGTCGACCACCCAGGCATCGACCTGGGGCATCAGCCCGACCCGCTCGGCGATGTAGACGAACCGCGACGGCGGCACGAGCTCGTCGTCCTCGCGCAGGCGCAGCAGCACCTCGGCCGAGCGGATCCGGCCGTCCGCGATGTCCATGATCGGCTGGAGGTGCAGCTCGAAGCGGTCGTGCTCCAGCGCCTCGTCGATCCGGCTCTGCCAGTGCAGCCGGGTCGCCGCACGGGGGCCACGGGTGTCGCCCTCGGAGAGGACCGCCACCTGGTTGCGGCCGGCCTCCTTGGCGTCGTACATGGTCATGTCGGCCAGCGCGAGGATGTCGGAGGAGTGCTCGGTGGCGGCGCGGAAGGTGACCGCGCCGACGCTCGCGGTGACCCGGCGACCGACGCCGTCGAGCGTCGCGGCGTGCGCGCCGACGCGCTGGACGACCAGCTCGGCCACCCGGCGGGTCGCGTCCTCGTCGGCGTCGGTGAGCAGGATGGCGAACTCGTCGCCGCCGAGCCGGGCGACCACGTCGGTGCTGCGGATCGAGCGGCGCAGCAGCCCGGCGATGGTGATCAGCAGCTGGTCGCCGGCGTTGTGGCCCAGCGAGTCGTTGACCTGCTTGAAGTTGTCGAGGTCGAGCAGCAGCAGGGCGCCGTCCGGCCCGTTGCGCTGGCAGCGGTCGAGGTGGCGCTCGAGCTCGCTCTCGAAGCGGCGCCGGTTGGCCAGGCCGGTGAGCACGTCGTGGTCGGCGAGGTGCGCCAGCCGGTCGAGGTAGCGCCGGCGCTCGGACATGTCGACGACGTTGACCATCGTGATGTGCCCGAGGTCGGCGTCGCTGACGACGGTGCTGCTGAGCGAGACGTGGACGTCGTTGCCGCCCGAGTCGCGCAGCCGGCACTCCGCGTCGAGCGACTCGCCGCGGCGCAGCGACCCGACCCGGCCGAGGTGGTCCTCGAGGCGGTCCTCCCCCGGGGTCTCGAACGCGCTGAAGCGGTGGCCGACCATCTCGGAGGGGTCGAGGCCCACGAACACGGCCATCGAGATGTTGACGCGGATGACCGTGCCGTCCGCGTCGAGCAGCGCGACGCCGTGGGGCGCGTCGTCGAAGAGGCGCTCGACCCGCGCGGTCGCCGTACGCGCGCGGCGGGCCTGGTGGGCGAGGTCGCCCACGATGCGCTGCACCACGGGGGCGACGAGCAGGGCGACGGCCGCCCACAGCACGCTGCCGCGCCAGTCGCCGAGCGCCAGCAGGGTCGCGACCGACAGGCCGCCGGCGACCCACAGCTGCCGCGGGGTCCCGGTGAGCGCCAGCCAGAGGATCGGCAGCGCCAGCAGGATGGTCAGGTCGGAGGAGGGTCCGCCGGACGCGGCGGAGACCAGCCCGGCGTAGGGGACGAGGACGTACGCCGCGCACGGCTCGAGCCACGCGAGGTCGGGGCGACGGCTGCTCGTCACGAAGACCAGGGCGGAGCAGGCCAGCACCGCGGCGGCCAGGCCGACCGCCCACCACGGGCGGTCGTCGTAGGGCGGCAGCAGGACCGCCAGCAGGCCCAGCGCGGCGACGGCCCCGAAGGGCAGCGCGAGCGCGGTCGTACCCCTCGCCAGGTCGGAACGACCCAGCCTCTCCCGGTCCTCAGTCTGCCCACGTCGCACCACGAAAGGGTAACGACGCAGGGGCCTCACGGGGGCGGAATCACTCCTTCTCGAGGTCGGCCGCCACGCGGCGGTGCGCCTCCCAGATCTCCTCGGGCATCCGCTCGAACTGGGCGAGGTGCTCCTCGCGGAACCCCATCTCCTGCTGCCAGCGCTCGGTGTCGATGGTGAGGATCCGCTCGAGGTCCTCGGCCGGGACGTCCATGCCGACCAGGTCGAGCTCCTCCTCGGTGGGCAGGATGCCGACCGCCGTGCGGCGGCCCTCCACCTCGCCGTTGCGCAGCTGGAGCAGCCACAGCAGCGGGCGGAGGTTGTCGCGGTAGCCGGGCCACAGGAAGTGGCCGTCCTCGGCGTCGCGCTGGAACCAGTTCACATGCGCGAAGATCGGCTGGTCCGTGGCGGCACCCACCACGTCGAGGTAGTGGCGGGCGTAGTCGCCCTCGCCGTAGGCCATGAACGGCCGGTTCGACATCGGGTCGTAGCGCAGCTGGCCGTCGACGCCCTCCGCGGCGAAGGTGGCCTCGGCGCCGAGGGTGAGCCCGTCGTAGACGCCCTCCGCCAGGTCGGTGATCGCCCGGATGAGGGGCTCGCGGTCGCGGGTGCGGCCGCCGAAGATGATCGCGTCGATCGGGACGCCGACCGGGTCGTCGTAGTCGGCGGCGACGTTGGGGACGTTGGCGAGGGTGGTGGTGAACCGGCTGTTGGGGTGGGCCCAGGCGGCGGTGTCGTTGTCCTTGCGGTCGGCGAGCGGCGCGCCCGTCCAGTCGAGCCAGCCCTTCACGTCGGTCGGGGGCTTGGGGGTCTTGCCCTCCCACCACACCTCGCCCGTGGCCGGGTTGTGCGCGACGTTGGTGAAGATGCACTCGGTGCCCTCGGCGATCGAGGCGAGCGCGTTGGGGTTGGTCTTCTCGTTGGTGTCCTTCGCGACCCCGAAGACGCCGTACTCCGGGTTCATCCCCATCAGCCGGCCGGTCTTCTCGTCCACCCACAGCCACGCGATGTCGTCGCCGTAGAAGGACACGTGGTAGCGGTCGCCCAGCGCGTCGGGCGCCGCCATCATCGCCAGGTTGGTCTTGCCCGAGGCACTCGGGAAGCCGCCGCAGACGTGGTACGTCTTCCCCGTCTCCTTGTCGTGGATGCCGATGAGCATGTACTGCTCGGCGAGGAACTTCTTGCTGGCCCACCCGTCGTACGCGCCCTGGCGCAGGCCGTGGGCGATCTTGCCGAGCAGGGCGTTGCCGCCGTAGGACGACCCGAAGTGCAGGATCGTCCGCTCGTCGGCGACGGTGACGAAGTAGCGCTGGTCGTCGGGGGTGCCCTGGCCCAGGTGCTCCAGGTCGCCGGTGACGTGGACCGCGCGCACGAAGGAGTCCGGGTCCTCGAGCTCGTTGACGAACTGCACGCCGACGCGCGCCATCCGGATCATGTGCAGCACGACGGTGCGGGTGTCGGTCAGCTCGACGCCGGCCGCCCACGGCGCGAGCGGGTTGCCGGGGGGCGCCATCAGGTAGGGGACGACGTACATCGTCTTGCCCTCCGAGGCGCCGCGCATCCGGTCGTGGAGCATTGGCTTCATCTCCGACGCCGGACGCCAGTTGTTGTAGACGCCGCGGTCCAACTCGTCGTTGGTCGCGACGATGGTCCGCTCCTCCGAGCGCGCGGTGTCCTTGTGGTAGCTGCGGGAGTAGTACCGACCCTCGCCGGCGCGCTGGAGCTCTCCTGCCGCCACCGCCTCCTCGAGCAGCCGGGCATCGTCGGAGGCGTTGACGACCTCGACGTGCTCGGCGCCGGTGAGCTCGGCGTACTCCGTGACGAACGCACGGACGCGGGGGTTCGTCAGCCCGGCCTCGTCCAGGACTGCCTCGAGATCTGCCATCGCGCTGCCTCTCTTCGGTGGGGTGCTAGGCACCCTAGGCCACGGTCCGGGGGGTCGGACCGACTCGGGGGGTGGGGGTGATTTCGCTCGTCCGGTGCACGTCGGCTATCCTCGTCCAGTCCTCGCACGCAACAGCGTCAGCGGCGGACGGGCGCCTGTAGCTCAACGGATAGAGCATCTGACTACGGATCAGAAGGTTTGGGGTTCGAATCCCTACAGGCGCGCAGGACGAGCGGCTCCGACCTCCGGTCGGGGCCGTTCCTGCGTCTGGGCCGCCGCGTGGCGTGCTCGCTTGGCCCGCATGGCTCCGAGCAGGAACACGCACATGCCGACCACCACGAGCGTCGCCAGGACCGCCAGCCCCTCGGCCCACACGAGCGGGGACCAGTCGTGCTGGACGTACTGGTGGTTCACCATCGGGACCTCCTGGGGAGTGGTGTTCGTCGATGCCTCCACCCTCGTCCTGACCCGCCGCGTCCGGCAGGACCAAAGGGCCCGGGCGACCGGGACGGACGTCCCGGGGGTCGGCCTAGGCTGGGTCCGTGCCACCGATCGACGACGCCTCCCGCCCCCGCGTGGCCGGGTCCGTCGACCTCACGCCCCGGCAGCGGATGGCCGGGGACCACCTCCGGATGATCCACGACCACTTCCGCGCCCAGCTCGCCGCGCTGGGCCGCGCCGTCGAGTCGCTGCGCGACGGCACGGGGTCGGCGGGAGCCGTGCGCGCCGAGGTCCACGCCCTCGCCCCCGCCCTGTCCGCGCAGCAGGTCGCCGGCATGTGCGGCCAGGTCTGCCGCTTCCTGACCATGCACCACACGATCGAGGACCAGAACCTCTTCCCCGCCGTCGCGACGCTGTCGGACTACGCCCCGGTCGCCGCCCGGCTCGCCGAGGAGCACCTGGTCGTCCACGCCCACCTCGAGCGCGTCGACGACCTCGCGGTCGCGGTCGCCGCGGACCCGTCCCGGGCCGACGAGCTGGTCGAGGCGGTCGCCGACCTGCGGGCGGACCTGGAGTCGCACTTCGCCTACGAGGAGAGCGAGATGACCGAGCCGCTGGGACTGCTCGGCCTCGGGGTCTGACGTTCTGCCCGTTCTCCGTTCTGCTCTGGGCGGAACCGCTGGGCAGCGCGCCGGGGCGTGGCTAGCGTCGGGACATGGGCCAGATCCTGCCGTTCCCCGACCGCGACGACGCCTCCCCCGCTGCCGCCGAGCCGGAGCCGCTCTGGCGCGAGCTCGTCGGTCGCGAGCTGCACCGCGAGCGCGTCCGCCGCGGCGAGCGCCTGGTCGACGTCGCCGGACGAGCCGGCGTGTCGGTGCAGTACCTCTCCGAGGTCGAGCGCGGGCTCAAGGACCCCTCGTCGGAGATGCTGCAGGCGATCGCCGGCGCGCTCGACCTCGGCACCCGCGAGCTCGCCACCCGCGCCGCCCGGCCCGAGGCCCTCGCACTGGCCGCCTGAGTCGAGCAGGCCGACCACAGCAGGCAGTTCGGCGCTGGGCTGTGCCCGCTGAGCGTGGCGACGGCGTACCGAGCCGCGAACTGCCTGCTGAGGTGAGGCACCAGCCCTCGGGGTCAGGCCAGCAGCGGCTGGTCGTGGAAGACCGTGTCGACGACCCCGTAGTCGACGGCCGCCTCGCCGGGGAGCACGAGGGTGCGGTCGGTGTCCTGGCGGATCTGCTCGGGCGTACGCCCGGTGTGGCGCGCCAGCACCTCCTCGAGCACCAGCCGCACCCGGGCCACCTCGTCGGCCTCGAGGATGAGGTCGGGCACGGTGCCACGACCCTGGGTCGCGGGCTGGTGGAGGACGACGCGACCGTGGGGCAGGATCGCCCGCTTCCCCGGCGCGCCACCGGCGAGCAGGACCGCGGCGGTCCAGGTCGCCTGGCCGACGCAGACGGTCTCCACGTCGGGCCGGACGAACTGCATGGCGTCGTAGATCGCCAGCGACGCCGAGATCGAGCCGCCGGGACTGTTGACGTAGAGGCTGATCGGCACCTCGGAGCTCTCCGAGGCGAGGTGCAGCAGCTGGGCGATGACCGCGTTGGCGACGCCGTCGTCGATCTCGGTGCCGAGGTAGACGATGCGCTCGGAGAGCAGCCGGGAGTAGAGGTCGAGGGTCCGCTCGCCGCGCGGCGTCTGCTGCACGACGTAGGGGATCGTGTAGCCGCTCATCGCGCACCTGCCAGGCCGACCGCGTGCCGGCGCCCGGGCGTGACGTCGTCGACGCCGGTGATGAGGTGGTCGACGAAGCCGTAGGCGAGGGCCTGCTCGGCGCTGAACCAGCGGTCGCGGCGGGAGTCGCGCTCGACGGTGTCGCGGTCCTGCCCGGTGTGCTCGGCGATCAGCCCGAGGACCGTGTCGCGGGTCTGGCGCAGGTCCTCGGCCTGGAGCTCGATGTCGACGGCGGTGCCGCCGATCCCGGCCGACCCCTGGTGGAGCAGGACCCGGGCGTGGGGCAGGACGTAACGCTTGCCGGGCGTGCCGGCCGACAGCAGGAACTGCCCGGCGCTGGCCGCCATGCCCATCGCGACGGTGCTGACGTCGTTGGGGATCAGGCGCATCACGTCGTGGATCGCGAGCATCGCGGAGACGGAGCCGCCGGGGCTGTTGATCCAGAGGCTGATGTCGGCGCGGGGGTCGTCGGCGGAGAGGAGGAGCAGCTGGTGCATCAGCCGGTTGCCGTTGCGCTCCTGCAGCTCCTCGCCGAGCACGACGATGCGCTCGTGCATCAGGCGGCGGACGAGCTCGTCCTCGATGCGTTCGGTGGTGTGGGTGCTCATGCCGTCCAGCGTGCGGCGCCGCACGCGCGGACCACAGGGTGTTCTGCCCGGGGCGGATCCGCTCCCGGCGGACTCAGCGGTCCAGCAGCGGGCGCGAGGGGTCCCAGGTCGTGCCGTCGCGCTGGTCGCGGCGCCGGCGGGCGATCGCGGAGAGCGACTCGAGGACGACCCGGTTGGCCAGGGCGGCGGTGATGTCGGCGTGGTCGTAGGGCGGGCTGACCTCGACCACGTCGACGCCGACGACCGGCAGCTCGAGGCAGATCCGGCGGACGGCGTCGAGCAGCTGGCGCGCGCTCAACCCGCCCGGCTCCGGGGTGCCGGTGCCGGGCGCGTGGCCGGGGTCGCAGACGTCGATGTCGACGGACAGGAAGACGCCGTCGCACTCGTCGGTGGCGATGGCGAACGCCTCGGTCAGGCAGTCCTCGAGGCCGCGGTGGACGATCTCGGTCATCTCGTAGGACCGCATCCGCTGCCCGGCCATCCAGTCGAGCGTCTCGGGGCCGGGCCAGTAGCCGCGCAGGCCCACCTGGAGGAAGCGGTCGCCGCGCAGCGCACCGGACTCGATCAGCCGCCGCATCGGCTGGCCGTGGCCCCACAGCGACCCGAACTCGATGTCGCCGGTGTCGGCGTGGGCGTCGAAGTGGATCATCGAGACCCGCCCGTGGCCGAGCACGTTGGCCACGCCCTTGGCGTCGGGGTAGGCGATGGAGTGGTCGCCGCCGAGCACCACGGGGATCGCGCCGGCGCGGGCCACCTTCTCGACCGCCGCCTCCAGCACGCCGAGGGCGCGCTCGATGTCGCCCGGCGGCATCTCGACGTCGCCGGCGTCGACGACGCGCAGGTCGACCAGGCCGTCGGTGCGCAGCGCGAGGCTGGGCCGCGAGCCGTCGTGCGGGAGGTAGTCGGTCATCCGGATCGCCTGCGGCCCGAAGCGCGTGCCGGGCCGGTGCGACGTCCCGCCGTCGAACGGCGCCCCCACGACGACCACGTCCGCGTCGGCGTAGGACCCCGGGTCGTCCAGGTCGCAGGCGGGCACCCCGAGGAAGGTGATGTCGGGGCCGAACTGTGCGCCGTAGCGGGCCATGGGGCCGATGCTAGGGCCAGCCCGGGGTCAGTGCTGCGTGTCGCCGAGGCTGAGCCGCGCGGGGACCAGGCGCCACACGGCGTACGCCGCCAGCGCGGCCCCGACCGCTCCCACGGCCCCCATCGACGCGAAGGCGGTGACGAAGGCGTCGGCCGCCTCGGTGGCCCACGGGCCGCCGGCCGCACCCGCCAGGGACTCGCCGGTCGCGGCGTCGACCCCGTCGGGGAGGCCGGCGCGGTAGACCGCGCCGACCATGCTGCCGAGGAAGGTGATGCCGAGGACGGCACCCAGCTCGTAGGTGATCTCCTCGATCGCGGCCGCGGACCCCGCTTGGTCGTCGCTCGCGGCGCCCATGATGAGCGCGGAGCCGAGCCCGAGGGCCGACGTGCCCAGGCCGACCACGGCGAACGCGACCGCGATCCACGGGTAGGTCGTCGGCAGCACCGCGACCAGCGCCAGGCCGACCGCCAGGACCACCAGGCCGGCGGCGAGCACCAGCCGCGGGCTGGTGCGCTCGGCGAGGGCCGGGGCGAACGGCGAGGCGAGCATCGCGCCGACCGCGAGCGGCAGCAGCGCCAGGCCGGCGCGCAGCGGGCTCATCCCCTCGACCAGCTGCAGCCACTGGCTGCCGGTGAAGAGCACCGTCGCCATCAGCGCGCTGCTGGCCAGGGCCGCCACCACACCGGCGCGCAGCACCGGCTGGCGGAACAGCCGGACGTCGAGCATCGGCCGGTCGGAGCGCAGCGAGCGGTGCACGAACAGCGCCAGGGCCGCGACGCCGAGGGC
Source organism: Nocardioides palaemonis (assembly GCF_018275325.1). Taxonomy (NCBI): domain Bacteria; kingdom Bacillati; phylum Actinomycetota; class Actinomycetes; order Propionibacteriales; family Nocardioidaceae; genus Nocardioides; species Nocardioides palaemonis. Next base: position 823,251 of record NZ_JAGVQR010000004.1, read on the forward strand.
GAGCAGCCCCACGGTCGGCAGGGTCGGTCCGTGCTTGCCGAGCTGCTTGACGGCGTAGACCGCCGCGGTCATCCCGCCCGCGGAGAGGACCACGCCGGTCGCGTCGACGCGGCCCGGGCGCGCCGAGCGGCTCTCGCGCAGCAGCCAGAGACCGGCGACGATCGCGACGACCATGAGCGGAACGTTGACCAGGAACGCCGCGTGCCAGCTGTACGCCTCGAGCAGCGCACCGCCCACGACCGGGCCGACGGCCGCACCGAGCGCGGCCGTGGCACCCCACACGCTGAGCGCCAGCGTGCGCTCGCGGGCGTCGTCGAAGGTCGAGCGGATGAGGGAGAGCGTCGACGGCATCACCATCGCCCCGCCGAGCCCGAGGAGCGCGCGGATGGCGACCACCGCGGCGGCGCTGTCCGCCCAGAGCACGGCGAGCGACCCGACCGCGAAGGCGGCGTAGCCCGTGACGAGCATCCGCTTGCGGCCCCACCGGTCGGCGAGCGCCGTGACCGGCACGAGCAAACCGGCGAGCGCGAGGGCGTAGACGTCCACGACCCAGAGCTGGGAGACGGCGCTGAGGTGCAGCTCGTCGGTCATGGCCGGGAGCGCGACGTTGAGGATGGTCATGTCCATGACCACCACGAGGAGGCTGGCCGCGAGCACGGCGAGGGCCCACCAGCGCCTCGGGTCGGAGGCGGTGCGGGGTGCGGAGGCGACGGGGCTGGTCATGAGGGGGCGATCCCGGTCAGGAGGGTGGACAGGACGAGGTGGGCGACGTCGCGGCGGGCGACGTCGCCGAGCCGCACGGCCTCACGGCCGGCGACGAGCTGTCCGTAGACGGAGTGGCCGAACCAGCGCAGCGGCAGGTCGGCGCGGACCACGCCCGCCTCCTGGGCGGCGGCGAACAGGACGGTCTCGCGATCGGCGAGGTGCTGCGTGCGCCCGGCGAGCGCCTCGTTGGCGAGGATGACGTGGTCGGTCAGCGCGAAGGCGTGGTCGTCGGAGTCCTCGACGTAGCCCTCGACGAGGGCCTCGAGGGTCGCGCGGATCGCGAAGGCGTCCGCCGCGGCGGCGACGTCCTCGACCCCGGCCGCGTCGAGGCGGCGCTCCCACTGGTCGAGCGAGCGCGTGCCGAGCTCGAGGAGCAGCGCCTCGCGGGACTCGAAGTGCCGGTGCAGGGTCGCCCGGCTGACCGACGCCGCCTTGGCGATGGTCGACATCGACGCACCGGGGTCGGCGTTGAGCAGGCGCTGCGCGGCGCCGAGCACGTCCTCGCGGTTCGAACCCATGGACACCCCTCCCTCGAGTGAGACATCAATGTCTCATTTGAGATAATGGTGTCGCAACTCGGCTCACCAGCCGGGAAGGGCGGCGAACCGCTCCCCGATCAGCTGGTGGGTCGCGCCGTCGGGGTGCAGGTTGTCCGGCAGGGGCAGCCGCTCGGCGTCGGCCGGGCCGTAGAGGCCGAGGCCGTCGACGTAGGACAGGTGCGGGTCGGCCCGGCGCTCCACCACCTCAGCGAGCACCTCGCGCACGACCTGCAGGGTGAGCGCGCCGGCCGCCACGGCGGCGGGGTCACCGCTCGCGACGAACGCGACCCGGCCCTCGGCCATCGCCGCCAGGTCGGGCGCGGTGGGCCCGGGGGTCGACTCGTGGGCGCCGCAGAAGATCGGCGAGACCAGCCGCAGCGGCGTCTCGGGGTGGCCGTCGCGGATCGTGTCGAGCCACCCGTGGACCGCGGGGCCGAGGACCCGGCGGCGCATCACGTCGCCGTTGACCAGGTTGATGCCGAGCTTGACGCTGATCCGGTCGGCGGGGGTGTCGCGGATCGTGCGGGCCACGAACGGGTCGAGCATCGCGCTGCCGCCGAACCCGAGGTTGAGCAGGTCGAGGCCCGCGAGCCGGGCCGCGACCACCGGCCAGGTGCCGGTCGGGTGGGTGGCGTTGGAGCCGTGGCTGATCGAGCTGCCGTGGTGGATCCAGCGGGGGCGGTCGTCGGCCAGCGGCTCGAGGGGCGCGTCGGCGCGCACGGCGACGACCTCGGTCTGCTCGTCGTGCGGCAGCCAGACCTCGAGCGCCTTGTCGCCAGCGGGGAGCGCGACGGACAGCGTGGTCGGCGGCCCCGCCTCGAACGTGTTCGCGCCGGTCATCATGTCGACGGTGAGCACGTTGCCGCCGGGGGCGGTGAGCTGCTCGACGAGCGCGCCGTCGACCAGCACGTCGTAGCGCCCGTCCGGGCGGGCGGGAGCACCGGCGTACTGCCGCTTCGTGGGCAGCACGTCGAGCTCGAGACGGGTCGCCGCGGTCCGCGCGGCGAGGCGTACGCCGGAGGGCTGGACCTCGACGAGCCGCAGCTGCGGGTCGTCGGTCTGGGCGCGGGCCCAGGCGGGCAGCCGGTGCGGCAGGAGGCCGGCGGCGGTGGGCTCGAGCTCGACGGCTCCGCGGACCAGTGCGGCGACGTCGGGGACGGGGGTGAGGGTGGTCATGAGGTGTGGGTCTCCCAGGATCGGACGAGGGTGTCGAGACCGTCGAGCACGCGCTGCCAGGTCTCGTCGGAGGTCGGGGCGCCGGCGACGTGGCCGAAGGCACCTGCCGCGTCGAGCGCGGCGTAGCCGTGGAAGGTGGCGCCGAGCAGCCGCACCGCGTGGGTCGCGGCGTCGTCGGAGAGGTCGTAGCCGCGGAGCACGGCGCGGACCAGCGCCGCGTGGCGGGGTCCGGCGCTGGCCGCCGCGGTCTCGCGGTCGAAGGGAAGCCGGGTGGCGGCGTAGCGACCCGGGTGCTCGCGGGCGTAGGTCCGCCAGACGTCGCCGAGCGCCCCCAGCGCGGCACGCCCACTGACGCCGGCGAGCGCCGCCGCCGCGAGGTCGGCGGTCTCCTCCAGCGCGAGCAGCGCGACGCGGGTGCGGACGTCGGCGGCACTGCGGACGTGGGCGTAGAGGCTCGGGACCGCGACGCCGAACTGGCGCGCGAGCGCCGCGAGGGTCACGGCGTCCAGCCCGACCTCGTCGGCCAGGTCGGCCGCCGCCCGCGCGACCGCGTCGGCGGTGAGTCCTGCTCGGGGCACGGCATCTCCTTCGTTGTTGAGTCCGCATCCTAACATCATTAGGAACTGTCGGGGTAGTCCAGTGTCCAACGGTCGCCGCGGGGTGCGATCGACAGCAGGACGTCACTGAGCTACCACCCGGGGATGCGGACCCATTGACTTTAGTTCGAGACTCGTACTTAATAGGTCGGGTGACCCTCGTGCTCGGCCTCGACTCCTCCACGCAGTCGACCAAGGCGGTCCTCGTCGACGCCGACGACGGCCGGATCGTCGACACCCGCACCGCGCCGCACCCGCCCGGCACCGAGGTCGACCCGCGCGCCTGGCTGGACGCCGTCGACGCGGCGACCGAGGGGCTGCTCGACCGGGCCGACGCGGTCGCCGTCGCCAGCCAGCAGCACGGGATGGTGGCGCTCGACGACACGGGCGTCCCGGTCCGCGACGCGCTGCTCTGGAACGACACCCGCTCCGCCGGGGCCGCGCGCGACCTAGTCGCGGAGATGGGCGGGCCGCAGGCCTGCGCCGACGCCGTCGGCAGCGTGCTGGTGGCCTCCTTCACCGCGGCCAAGCTGCGCTGGGTGCGCGACCACGAGCCCGACACCGCGGCAAGGGTCCGCTCGGTGCTGCTCCCCCACGACCACGTCTCGCGCCACCTCGCCGCCCCGGGCACCGACCCGTTCACCGACCGCGGCGACGCGTCCGGCACCGGCTACTTCGCCACCGCGACCGGCGAGTGGCGCCCCGACCTCGCGGCCCGGGCGATCGGCCACGAGGTCGCCCTGCCGCGCGTCGTCGCCCCCGGCGCCGTCGCGGCCCACACCGCGTCCGGCGCGGTCCTCGCGGGCGGCACCGGCGACAACATGGGCGCGGCGCTCGGCATGGCGCTCGAGCCCGGCGACGTGCTCGTCTCGGTCGGCACCTCGGGCGTCGCCTCGGCCATCAGCAGCACGCCGGTGGCCGACGGCACCGGCACGGTGACCGGCTTCGCCGACGCCAGCGGCGGCTTCCTGCCGATGGTCACCACGATCAACGCGGCCGGCATCCTCGACCTCCAGGCACGCTGGCTCGGCGTCGACCACGCCGGCCTCGCCGACCTCGCACTGGCCTCGACCCCGGGCGCGGGCGGCGTCACCCTCCTCCCCTACTACGGCGGGGAGCGCAGCCCGAACCGCCCGACGGCGGTCGGCACCTGGACCGGGCTGACCCCGTCCACCAGCCGCGAGGACCTCGCGCGGGCGGCGTACGAGGCGCTCCTCTGCTCGCTCGCCGACGCCGTCGACCGGCTGGTCGCGGCGACCGGCGAGGAGCCGCGCCGGGTGCTGGTGGTGGGCGGCGCGACGAGGAGCGCGGCGCTCCGCGCCCTCGCCCCCGCGGTCCTCGGCCGCCCGGTCTCGCTGCCGCCCGAGGGCGAGTACGTCGCGCTCGGCGCGGCCCGCCAGGCCGCCTGGGCGCTCGCCGGCACCGATGCCCCACCCGCCTGGTCGCCCGGCGCGACCACGGTCCTCGAGGCCGACCCGACCCCCGACGTGCGCGCGGCGTACGCCGAGCTGCGGACCCGCACCGCACCCTGGAACGACTGACACGGAAGGCACCACCATGAGCACCGCGATCCCCACCCCCACCCCCGAGGACAAGTTCTCCTTCGGCCTCTGGACCGTCGGCTGGCAGGGCGTCGACCCGTTCGGCGGCGCCACCCGGCCGCCGATGGACACCGTCCACTCGCTCGAGAAGCTCGCGGAGCTCGGCGCCTACGGCGTGAACTTCCACGACGACGACGTGATCCCCTTCGGCAGCGACGACGCCACCCGCGACCAGATCATCGACCGGTTCAAGAAGGGCCTGGCCGACACCGGCCTCGTGGTCACCACCGCCACGACCAACCTCTTCAGCCACCCCGTCTTCAAGGCCGGCGGCTTCACCAACAACAACCGCGACATCCGCCGCTTCGCGATCCGCAAGGTGATGCGCAACGTCGACCTCGCGGCCGAGCTCGGCGCCAAGGTCTACGTCGCGTGGGGCGGCCGCGAGGGCGCGGAGTACGGCGCCAGCCAGGACACCCGCGTCGCGCTCGACCGCATGAAGGAGGCCTTCGACCTCCTCGGCCAGTACGTCGTCGACCAGGGCTACGACCTGAAGTTCGCCATCGAGCCCAAGCCCAACGAGCCCCGCGGCGACATCCTGCTGCCGACCATCGGCCACGCGCTCGCCTTCATCAACCAGCTCGAGCGCCCCGAGCTCGTCGGCGTGAACCCGGAGATCGGCCACGAGGAGATGGCCGGCATGAACGCCGCCGCCGGCTACGCCCAGGCGCTGTGGCAGGGCAAGCTGTTCCACATCGACCTCAACGGCCAGAACGGCCCGAAGTACGACCAGGACCTGCGCTTCGGCGCCGGCAACGTGCGCGGGGCCTTCTGGGTGGTCGACGCGCTGCTCGCCGGCGGCTACGACGGCCCGGTCCACTTCGACTTCAAGCCCTCGCGGATCGAGGACGAGGACGGCGTGTGGGTCAGCGCGGCGGCCAACATGCGCAACTACCTGATCCTGCGCGAGAAGGTGAAGGCGTTCCGTGCCGACCCCGAGGTGCAGGCAGCGCTGGAGGCGGCCCGCCTGCCCGAGCTCGCCCGGCCCACGCTCGGCGAGGGCGAGGACTGGAAGCAGCTGCTCGACTGGGAGCTGCCCGACCCCGACCAGCTCGGTGCGATCGGCGCGGCCACCGAGCACCTCGACCAGCTGGCGCTCGAGCACCTCTACGGCGTCCGCTGACCGGCCAGCGGTCCGGCGCGGCCACCGAGGGGCTGCGGCGGGCCAACACCGCTGCGGTCCTGCGCGAGCTGCGCCGGTCCGGGCCGTCCACGCGGGCCGGGCTCGCGCAGCGGACCGGGCTGGCGAAGGCCACCGTCGGGGTCATCGTCGCCGACCTCGAGGCCGCTCGCGCGGTGGCCGAGGAGGAGCCGCTGGCCGGTGGCCGCGGTCGTCCGGGCCGCCCCGTGGCGCTGCGCGGCGACCGCTTCGTGGGCCTCGGCCTCGAGCTCAACGTCGACTACGTGTCGGCCGTGGTGCTCGACCTCACCGGAGGCACCCGGCTGGCCGAGACCCGTGCCGCCACCGGCACCTCCGACGTCGACGGGCTGCTGGACCTCGCCCGCGAGGCCCTCGCCCGGGGCGCGGACGGGTGCACCGTGGTCGGGGCGGGCGTGGCCGTGCCCGCGCTGGTCCGCGGCGACGACCGCACAGTCGCGTGGGCGCCCAACCTGCGCGTCGACGGGCCGTCGCTGGCCGAGGCGCTCGACGACCTGGTGCCCGGCGTCCGGGTGGGCGTGAGCAACGACGCCAACTGCGCGGCGTACGCCGAGTCGCACCACGGCGCCGCCACCGGCGTCGGGCACGCGCTCTACCTCACCGGCACCGTCGGCATCGGCGCCGGGATCGTGCAGGACGGCGAGGTGATGCGCGGCGCCGCGGGCTTCGCCGGCGAGGTCGGCCACATGCCGATCGGCGACTCGTCCGCCGCGTGCGGATGCGGGCGACGGGGCTGCTGGGAGGCGTCGGTCGGCCTGCACGCGATGCTGGCCGCGGTGGGCATGGCGGAGCTCGACACCCCGCTCGCCACGGCTGCGGCGGTGGCCGAGCGGGCGGCCACGGACCGGGCAGTGCGGGCCGGTCTGGAGCGGGTCGGGCACGACCTCGGGCTCGGGATCGCGATGCTGAGCAGCGTGCTCGACCCCGAGGTGGTCGTCCTCGGCGGCTACTTCGCACCGCTGGGCGACCTCGTCCTCGCCCCGGCCCGGCGCACCCTCGACGAGCGGCTCGCCTCGGCGGCGCAGGTCCGTCCCGAGCTCCGCCTCAGCACGCTCGGCACCGGCGCGGCCGCCCTCGGCGCGGCCGAGCTCGCGCTCGGTCCGGTGCTCGCCGGCGAGCTCGACCTCACCGCGCTCGGCTGAGCGGGGGGCGGCGCAGCCGGTCAGCCCGCCAGGCGGGCGCGCACGTCGACCAGGGCGCTGCCCAGGGCGGCGACCGGGTCGACGAACAGCGGCTCGAGGGCGATCTCGGCGGCGCCGAGCAGCGGCGAGTCGGAGCCCAGCCCGGGCTGCGACAGGATGACCGACTCCAGCGGGGCCGGCAGCGCCCGATCGGCGAGGCCGGCCTGCACCTCGGCGCCGACGAGGCGGTAGAGCGAGCGGAAGTAGCCGCCCAGCACGACCATGCGCGGGTTGAACGTGTTGACGATGCTGGCCAGGCCGTGGCCCAGCGCCGTGCCGGTCTCGCGCAGCTCGCGCGAGGGCTGGGCGAAGCCGTCGAGCACCTCGTCGAGCTGGGCCACCTTGTCCGGCGGGCAGTGGATCGCCTCGGCGATCGCGTGGGCCCCGACCTCGGTCTCCCAGCAGCCGCGGTTGCCGCAGTGGCAGGGCCGGCCCTCGGGGTTGAAGCGCAGGTGCCCGATCTCGCCGGCGTAGCCGCCGGCACCCTCGAGCCGGTGGCCGCCGGCGATCACGCCGGCACCGACGCCGACGTTGCCGGAGACGTAGATCAGGTCGTCGACGCCCACGCCGGCCCCGCGGATGTGCTCGGCCAGCGCGCCGAGGTCGGCGTCGTTGGCCAGCGACACCGGCACGTCGAGCCCGAGCGCGGCCAGGACGATGCCGCCGAACGACACGTCGTGCCACTCCAGGTTGGGGGCGAGCCGGATCAGCCCGTCGCTGCGCCGCACCAGGCCGGGCACGCTGATGCCGATGCCGACGAGCGGGGCGGCCGCAGGGGCGTCCTCGACGACCCCGCGGATCAGGGCGGCCACGGACGCGCCGACCTGCCACGCCTCGCCGTCGCTCTGCACGGGCGCCTGGGCGCGCTGCAGGACCCGGCCGCCGAGGCCGATCCGGGCCACGACGGCGCGGTCCACCCCGAGGTCGACCGCGATCACGAACGGGCCCTCCCCGGCGATCCTGACTCCCGCCGAGGGGCGCCCGGCTCCCTGCCGTGCGCCCCCGACCGGGGTGGCCCGCTCGGAGATCCCGAGGGTCTCCAGCTCCCCCACCAGGGCCGCGATGGTGCTGCGGTTGAGCCCCATCAGGCTGGTGAGCTCGGCCCGGGAGATCTGTCCGGCGCCGTGGACGTGCCGGAGCAGCGTCCCGAGGTTGTGGCGCCGGACGGCCTCCTGGTTCGTGCCGAGGCCCGAGCGCCGCTGCTGCGGGCTCATGGTCGTGACCTAGACGCCCGCCGAGGAGCGACGACGACGCGAGATCGCATCCACGCTCGCGGCCAGCAGCAGCACGCCGCCGGTCACGATGAAGTTGATGTAGCTCGCCTGGTTGAGCAGGCCCAGGCCGTTGGGGATGGTCGCGATGACGAGGCCGCCGATGACGGCGTCGAGCGCCCGGCCGCGGCCTCCGAAGAGGCTGGTGCCACCGATGACCGCGGCGCCCACGGCGTAGAGGAGGTCGTTGCCGCCACCAGCACCGGGCGAGACCTTGCCGGTGTAGGACGCCGACAGCAGACCCGCGATCGCCGCCATGCCCGAGCAGATGACGAACGCCGAGATGCGCACCCGGGTGACGTTGATGCCGGCGCGACGCGCGGCCTCGGCGTTGCCGCCGACCGCGTAGAGGTGCCGCCCGAAGCGGGTGCGGGTGAGGATGAAGGTCCAGAACAGCAGCAGCGCGATCACGACGGGGAGCACCCACGGGATGCCGCTGATGTTGAACAGGTTGGGGTTGGGTGCGCGGTTGGAGTTGAGCAGCGCGGTGATGCCGAGGACGATCACGGCGAGCACCGCGATGCGCAGGACCACGAGGGCCATGGGCGGGTGGACCAGGCCCTTGGCCGACAGCGAGCGGTAGCGGTAGAGCGACAGGCCCGCGAAGCCGAGCACGATGACGAGTGCTGCGATCCACCCGGCCGTGACCGGCACGTTGTTGATCGACAGCCCGCGCAGCACCGGGTCGTTGAAGCGCAGCGAGCCACCGGCGCCGATGAGCTTGAGCGGCACCGCCTGCAGGCCGAGGAAGAACGCGAGGGTGACGACGAACGACGGGATGCCGAGGACGGAGACGAGCGAGCCGATGGCGAGGCCGATGACCGCGCCGACGGCCATGCCCAGGAGCGTCGCCAGCCACCAGGTCCAGTCGTGGTCGATCAGCATCAGGGTGGTCACCGTCGCCGAGGCACCGCCGGCGACACCGGCGGACAGGTCGATCTCACCGAGCAGCAGCACGAAGATGATGCCCATCGCCAGCACGATGATCGAGCCGGCCTGGATGACCAGGTTGGCCATGTTGTAGGTCGTGAGGAACCGGTCGTGCAGCGAGGTGAAGACCACGAACAGCACGACCAGGCCGAAGATCGCCGGCAGCGAGCCCATGTCGCCGCCGCGCAGCCGGTTGAGGTAGTCGCGGAACGCGTCGCCGAGGGTCGCTGCCTGGCGGTTGTCGTTGTCGAAGCCCGCGGACGGGGTCGAGGTGGTGACGTCGGTCATGAGGGTCTCCGGTCCTTCGCGGGCGGGTCAGACGGCCGCGTTCGCGGAGGTGTCGGCGATGCCGAGGTCCCCGGAGCGTCCGGCGGTGATGAGCTCGACGACCTGGCTGTGCGAGACGTCCTTCGCGGGGACGTCCGCGGCCACCCGGCCGAGGTAGAGGGCGGTGATCCGGTCGGCGACCTCGAAGACGTCGCCCATGTTGTGCGAGATCAGCACCACGCCGAGGCCGTGGTCGGCGAGGCGGCGCACCAGGTCGAGCACCTGGCGGGTCTGCGCCACGCCGAGGGCGGCGGTCGGCTCGTCGAGGAGGACGACCTTGGAGTTCCACAGGACGGCCTTGGCGATCGCGACTGTCTGGCGCTGGCCGCCGGACAGGCTGGCCACGCTCTGGCGCACCGACTTCACCGTGCGGACCGACAGCGAGGCCAGGGTCTCGCGGGCGCGGGTCTCCATGGTGATCTCGTCGAGGCCGAAGCGGGAGGTCTCCTCGCGGCCGAGGAACATGTTCTGGACGATGTCGAGGTTGTCGCAGAGCGCGAGGTCCTGGTAGACGATCTCGACGCCGAGCGCGGCGACGTCGCGGGGGCCGTGGACGTCGACCGCCGACCCGTCGAAGTAGTAGTCGCCGCTGTCGCGGCCGTAGATGCCGGCGATGATCTTGACCAGCGTCGACTTGCCGGCGCCGTTGTCGCCGACGAGGGCGGTGACCTGCCCCGGGTAGACGGCGAAGTCGACGTCGTGGAGGACGTGCACCACGCCGAAGCTCTTGTTGACTCCGCGCAGCTCGAGCAGCGGTTGGGTCATGAGGTCACTTCCGATCGCGAACGAATTTGTTGTGCGGGTGGACGAGGAACGACGCCCGGCCGGGTCACCCGACCGGGCGTCGTCACTCGTGGTGTGGGTCAGCGGGTCAGGAGATCCCGGCCTGCTGGCACAGCTTGGCGAACTTGCCCGCGCAGACGTCCTCGACCTTCTGGCCGCCGTCGTCGATCACGTCGCCCACGTTGTCCTTGGTGATGGCCTGCGGGGTCAGCAGGATCGAGGGGACCTCGCTGTCGTCCGAGGAGTCGACCGTGGTGCCGGTGGTCTCGGCCTCGCCGCCGGTGGCGAGCGCGATCGCCACGTCGGCGAGCGCACCGGCCTCCTGCGTGGCGGACTTGTAGACCGTCATGCACTGGGTGCCGGCGAGGACGTTCTGCAGGCCCTCGACCGTGGCGTCCTGGCCGGTGACCGGGACCTTGCCGGCCTGGCCGGCGCCCTCGAGGATGCTGATCGCCGCGCCGCCGAGGCCGTCGTTGGCCGCGAGCACGCCGTCGACCTTGCCGTCGGCAGCGGTGTAGAGCTGCTGGAAGATCGTGGCAGCCTGCTCGTTGTCCCAGTCCGGGACCGCCTGCTCACCGACGACGGTGTAGTTGCTCATCGCGTCGAGCACGCTGTGCGCGCCCTCGGCGAAGAGCGTGGCGTTGTTGTCGGTGGGCGAGCCGTTGAGGTAGACGATGTTGGCGTCCTTGTCACCGAGGCAGTCCGCGAGGCCCTGTCCCTGCAGCTCGCCGACCTTGGTGTTGTCGAAGGACACGTAGTACTGCGCCGTGCCACCGAGGGTGAGGCGGTCGTAGTCGATCGTGGCCACGCCCTGCGACTCGGCCTTCTCCTGGATCGCCGCGCCCGACTCGGAGTCGAGGTTGACGATCGCGAGGACGGTGACGCCGTTGCCGATCATCGAGTCGGCGATCTGGGTCATCTTGTTCGCGTCGCCCTCGGCGTTCTGGATGTCGTAGTCGACACCCGCCTCCTTGAAGGCCGCCTCGAGGGCCGGGCGGTCCGCGCTCTCCCAGCGCACCGAGGACTCGGTGTCGGGGAGGATGACGCCGATCTTGCCGGTGGCCTCCGAGCCGCTGCCGCTGTCGCCGCCGCCGCCGTTGTCACCGCTGTCGTCGCCGCCACACGCCGTGAGGCTCATGGCCGCACCGAGCAGGGTGACGAGGACCAGACTGTGCTTCCGCTTCACACGAACCGCCTCCTAGCGATTTCGAATCGCACGTCGGCTGGTCCTGGGCGCCAAGCCGTCGTACATATGTTGTTCGGCACAACATATGGAGTGACCGTGGTCACGTCCATACCCACGCGCGACCGTTGCCGGTTCGTTACCTGGCGTGACGGTCGTTACGCGTGGCGGGACGGCCGAGCGGACTGGACCAGTCCGTCGGGCGGCTCAGCGCTCGACGACCGCGCCGCTCCAGACGTGGCCGCCGTCGCCGGAGTCGCCGACCAGCAGCAGCTCGTCGCCCTCGGCCGCCACGAGCGTGTGGTCGCCCGCGGTGGGTGGCTCGAGCGGGACCTCCACGCGGGTCCAGGCGCGGCCGTCCCCGCTGCGCCACAGCTCGTAGTGGTCGCCCGTGCTGAGCGTGGCGAGCAGGCCGAGCGGGGTGCGGGCGAGCGAGGCGACGTAGGGGGTGCCGCGCCAGTCGTCGGAGATCGCCCCGAACCGCTCGGCGGTCGACCACGCGCCGTCCTCGCGCAGCCAGGCGGCGAACGTGTCGCCGCTGCGGCCCACCGCGACGACCGTCCGGTCGTCGAGCGCCACGACGCGGTGGAGGTCCTCGAAGCCCTCCTCGGCCGGCACCTCCTCCGCCGTCCAGGACAGCCCGTCCGACGAGGTCCAGGCGAGCGGGTCCTGGTCGAGGCGGTGGCCGATGCGCGAGCCGGCGCCGACGAGCACCCACTCCGACCCGGTCCAGCCGGCAGCCTGGGCCAGCGACTCGAGGTCGCCGTCGTCGGTGAGGCCAGGCTCGCCCTCGACGCGGGTGAAGCCGCGCGGGTCGTCGGTCACCCACACCCCGGGGCCCGAGGTCCGGTTGCCCGCGATCATCCAGCCGGCGTCGCCGCCCGACACCGGGCCGACGTTGGTCGCGGTCACCCCGCCGTACTGGACGAACGTGGTGCGGACGTCGACGAGCCCGTCGCCGGCGGGGCGGAAGGTGGTGACCCGCGGGTTGCCGTGGGCACCCCCGGCGCGGGCGCCCACCGCGACGACGCGCCCCCGCGAGCAGGCGACGGAGGAGAGGATGGCGCGCCGGCCCCAGTAGGTCGTCATCGTGACCGGCACCGCGGCCCACGTCTCGCGGTCCGTCGAGAACCAGGCCGCCGGCCGGGTGTCGCGGGTCTCGGTCGGGTGGTCGAGGAACACCGCACCGACCACCCACCACCCGGCGCCGCACCCGACGGCGTCCCGGACGACGGTGCGACCGGGCGGACCCGGGGGCGCGGGGAGCGCGTGCTCGGCCCAGCGCACCGAGGCGAGCACCGGGTCGGGGGCGGGGTCCGCGGACGGCGACGCGGAGCAGCCGCCCAGGGCCGCGAGGCCCAGGGCGGCTGCGGCCGCGGTCGTGCGGGCGAGCATGCTCACCCGGAGGAGTCTGCCCCGGCTCAGCGCTGTGCGGGAGCCTTCGCGTCGACGGTCGCCTCGGCCACCGCCACCTCGTCGCCGGCACCGCCGGAGACGAGCGCGCCGCTCGTGCCCTGCAGGTGGGCACGGACGAACCACTGGTACTGCTCGAGGTCGGCGGTCTGCCCGATCAGGATGTCCTCGGTGACCGGGTCGTCGCCCACAGCAGCGATGGCGGCGCGGTGGTCCTCGATGACCCCCGTGTAGACGAGGTCGAGCGCGGCCAGGTGGGCCGCGGTGTCGGCGCGGTCGAGGGAGTAGTCGTCCCACGTGCGCGCCGAGACGAGGGCGCCGGGGAGGCCGTTGGGCGGCACGCCGAGGGTGGACATCCGCTCGGCGAGGACGTCGACCATGTCGCGTACGCCGTCGATCTGCGGGTCGAGCATCTCGTGGACGCCGATGAAGTGCGGGCCCACGACGTTCCAGTGGGCGTGCTTGAGGGTGAGCTGCAGGTCGTTGAGCGCGTGGACGCGCATCTGCAGCGCGTCGGCGACCGCGTGGCCGGTGGACGGGCTCAGTCCGGGGACCGTCAGCGGCGCGTCCGAGCCGCTGGTGACGGTGGTGTCGGTGCTGTGTGTGGTCATGGCCCCAAGGTAGGACAAACCTTGGACAAACTCACGGGCGGCGGCCAGCGCCCACCCGTCCGGGTGGGCGCTAGCGTCGTGGCCATGCCCTCGATCGCCCGCACCTTCACCACGTCCGCGACGCCCACGGCGGCCTTCGCCTACCTCGCGGACTTCCGCAACGCCGAGGAGTGGGACCCGGGGACCCGGTCGTGCGAGCGCGTCGACGGCGACGGGGGCGAGGGGACCATCTACCGCAACGTGTCGACGTTCCTCGGGCGCGAGGTCGAGCTGACCTACACCGCCGTGGCGCTGGAGCCGGGACGGCTGGTCCACCTCCGGGGTGGCCGCGACGGGTTCGAGGGCCACGACCGCTTCGAGCTGGAGCCGTCGGGGGCCGGGACGCAGGTGCGCTACTCGGCCGACTTCTCCTTCTCCGGCCTCGCCGCACTCGGCTCCCCGGTCGTCGGGCTCTGGCTCCCGGTGCTCGCCGCGAAGACCCTGCCGCAGCTGCGCCGGAGCCTCGACCGGCTCTCCTGACCTCGATCCGCGGCTCAGTCCGCGGCCGCACGGACGGGCAGCACCAGCAGCAGACCGGCGAGCACCACCAGCGCGACCAGCGCCGCGATCGAGGCCGCCAGCCGGTCGTAGACCACGTCGACGACCAGGAAGACGATGCCGGCGAGCAGCACGCCGATCAGCCAGAGCGCGATCTCGGTGAGCCGGTGGCCGACCTGCACCAGCTCCGGTTTGACGTTGCCGTGGAACATCCGCCGGTGCATCGCCACCGGCGCCAGGGTGACCCCGACGGTGGTGAACGCCAGCGCGAGCAGCCCGACGTAGAGACCGCGCTGGAACGCGTCGAGCTCGCCGAAGCGGGACTGGAACGGCAGCGTGGCGAGGAAGCCGGCCAGCAGCTGGACGCCGGTCTGGCTGACCCGCAGCTCCTGCAGCAGCTCGAGCCAGTTGCGGTCCGCGCGCTGCTGCGGCGTCTCGCCCTCCCTGCCCGTCGTCATGGGCGGACGCTACCGGCCGCCCGCCGGGCACACACCCACCGACGGGTGGTGTCCGCCAGCCACTCCGGTGGCACGGTGGAGACATGGCTGAGAAGAAGAAGGATCCCGGACCGTCGGTCAAGGACCCCGAGGTCTACGAAGCCCTGCGCGACGAGGGCGCGAGCAAGGAGAAGGCCGCGCGGATCGCCAACGCGTCCGCCGCCGAGGGCCGCACGGCCGTGGGCGAGCGGGGCGGCGAGGCCAGCGACTACGAGGACCGCACGGTCGAGGAGCTGCGGCACCGCGCCGCCGAGCTCGACATCGAGGGCCGCTCGTCGATGACCAAGGACGAGCTGGTCGACGCCCTGCGCCACCACTGACCCACCCCGACCGCCCACCCGGGGCGGCCGACCCCGACACCGAGGAGCACACGATGGGCCTGGACGACAAGATCGGCAACAAGGGCGAGGAGCTCAAGGGCAAGGCCAAGGAGACCACCGGCCGCGCCACGGGCGACGAGCAGATGGAGGCCGAGGGCAAGGGCGACCAGATGGGCGCCAACCTCAAGCAGGCCGGCGAGAAGATCAAGGACGTCTTCAAGAACTGACACGGGGGCCACGACCGCACGCGGTCGGGGATGGGCCGGCACTGCACGTCACGCACATGCAGGCCGGCCCGTTCCGTGCCCGGACCACCCCCGCGTCTCAGCGCTCGGGGTCGAGGAGGGCCAGCGCCCGCAGCCACATCCGGTCGGCGTCGACGGGCGAGGGCTGCGGAGCGTGCGCGTCGAGCAGGTCCGTCACGTGGTCCGGCGCCACGGCCCCCGACGCCTCGGCGACGCCGACCAGGACCCGCGCCGCCGCGAGGACCACGGGCCGGTGCGTGCTGACGACCGACTCGAACGTGCGCGAGTCCCCGGGTCGCGACGGCACCTCCCACGCCGACAGGACTGCTCCCCGCGTCGGCGACAGCGTCACCACGGTCCACTCCCGCCGCATCGGCGAGTCGTCCGGCAGCTGGCAGCGAGCCGGGCTGGCGCCGGGGTCGGCGGGCAGGTCGCCCACGCCGGCGAAGTCCGCGACGACCGCCGACCAGAGCGCCGTCCGTGCCAGCTCGTCCCAGCGGTGCTGCGAGTACGCGTAGTTGTGCCCGCGCTGGAACGCCCCCAGCACGACCGCCCGCTCGGCGCGCGCCAGGGCCTCGTCCTCGATCGCGTGCGACGCCGCGACGAGCGCGCGCCGACCGAAACGGTGTGGCCGCAGGTCGGGGAACTGCTCGACCAGCGCCGCGTGCACCGAGTCGGCGACGCGCTGCTCCTGACGACGCGCCACCGACTCGATGGCCGCCTGGAGGGTCGCGCCCGACGCCCGCACGTCGAGGACCTGGCGCACCAGCTCGACGTCGGCATCGGTGAACCGGCGGTGGCCCGAGGGCGCGCGCTCGCCCGCCGGGAACCCGAAGCGGTTCTCCCACGTGCGGAGCACGGTCGGCGTCAGGCCGGTGCGTGCGGCGAGCACGCCGATGCTGAAGCCCTCGTCGGGACCCGCCATGCCCGTCTCCCCTCGTGATTCCCCTCGTGACGACCTGCGCGCAACCCTTGTCATCGGTGCGGAAGTAACCTATACATGATTGCAGAGGTTTTACCAGACCGGCGCTCTCGCCGGTCGCCCCTCACCCAGGAGGTCCTCATGGGCAGCATGATCTTCATCAGCACCATGGCCATCATCGTCGCGATCGTGGGTTGCGCGGTGATCTGGCGGATGGACGCGCTGCGCGCCGACGAGATCGAGCGTCCCGCGGCGGCCCCCGTGCCGCGGGCCCTCGACCGGGGGGCATCGCCGGCCCCCGCTCCGCGTCCGCTGCCGCGACGCTGAGCACGATCCCCGCCGCACTCCTTCCGTGCGGCGGGGGTCGACCCGGTCAGGCGGCGTGAGCCCGGGTGTCGGTCGCCGCTCGTAGGGTGAGCGCCGTGACCCTCCACCTGCACACCGCCGAGCGCACGGACGCACTGGCGGAGGCGCTGGGGTCCCTGCTCGCCGCACCGCTGCCGGACCCGTTCGCCCGGGAGGTCGTCGTAGTGCCGGCGCGCGGCGTGGAGCGGTGGCTCACCCAGCGCCTGTCGCACCGGCTCGGGACCGGTTCCGGCGGGTCGGACGGCGTCTGCGCGGGCGTCGACTTCGTGACGCCCCACTCGCTCGTCTCGATGCTGCTCGACCGCGACGGCGAGGACCCGTGGAGCCCCGACCGCCTCGCCTGGCCGCTGCTCGAGGTCGTCGACGAGGTGATGGGCGCACCGGGCTTCGAGGACCTCACCGACCACCTCGGCGGCGGGGACCCTGCCGACGAGCGCAGCGCCCGGCGCTACGCCGTGGCCCGGCGCCTCGCGGGCCTGTTCAGCTCCTACGCCGTGCAGCGCCCGGCCCTGCTCACCGACTGGCGCGAGGGCCGTGACTCCGACGGCGCGGGCGGTGCGCTCGACGACGACCTCGCCTGGCAGGCGGCGCTGTGGCGCCGGCTCCTCGAGCGCGTCGACGCTCCGGCGCCGGACGTCCGCCACGCCGCCACGCTGGAGCGGCTGCGGTCCGGCGGGGGCGAGGGTCTCGACCTCCCGCCGCGGCTCTCGCTCTTCGGGCACACCCGGCTGCCGGAGACCGAGGTCGCCCTGCTCGGCGCCCTCGCCGGGCTCCGCGACGTCCACCTCTGGCTCCCGCAGGCCTCCACCGCGCTCTGGGACGCCCTCGCACCGGCGGCCCGGGAGGGGCAGGTGCCGCGCGCGGCCGACCGCTCCGCCGCGGTCGTGGGCCACCCGCTCCTCGGGTCGCTCGGGCGCGACGCCCGCGAGCTGCGGCGCACGCTCGGCGACGTGCCGACCGACCACGCCGAGCCGGCGCCCGCGCCGCCCGGCACGCTGCTCGGCTGGCTGCAGTCCGACCTGCGCGCCAACCGCACGCCCGGTCCCGACGAGCGGGCCGCCCGCACCGGCCTCGACGACTCGGTCCAGGTGCACGCCTGCCACGGCGCCGCGCGACAGGTCGACGTGCTGCGCGAGGTGCTCGTGGGGCTGCTGGAGGACGACCCGACGCTCGAGCCGCGCGACATCCTCGTGATGGTCCCCGACATCGAGACCTACGCGCCTCTGATCTCGGCGGCCTTCGGCATGGCCGACGTGGCCGGCGAGGGCGCCGGGCACCCCGGCCACCAGCTGCGCGTACGCCTCGCCGACCGGTCGCTCGCCGCCACCAACCCGCTGCTCGCCCTGGCCGCGCAGCTCGTCGAGCTCGTCCGGGGGCGGATGACGGCCAGCCAGGTGCTCGACATCGCCGGCGCAGACCCCGTGCGGGCGCGCTTCGGCTTCGGCGACGACGAGCTCGAGCGGATCTCCCACTGGGTGCAGGAGAGCGGGGTCCGCTGGGGCTACGACGGGCGCCACCGCGGCGCGTTCGGGCTCGACGGTCTCGAGGCCAACACCTGGGTGGCCGGCCTGCGCCGGGTGCTGCTCGGCGCCGCGATGTCCGGGCTCGACCACCGCCAGGTCGCCGGCACGGTACCGGTCGACGACGTGAGCGACGGCGACCTCGACCTGGTCGGCCGCTTCGCCGAGATGGTCGAGCGGCTGCACGCGTTCGTCGACGGCGCCGAGCGGGCGCGCACCGTGGCCGACTGGACGACGACGGTGTCCGAGGCGGTCCACCGGCTCACCTCGACGCCCCTGACCGAGGTCTGGCAGGTCGCCCAGTTCGACCGCGAGGTCTCGCGCATCGCGGCCGGGGCGGCCGACTCCGGAACGACGCTGCGCCAGGCCGACGTGCGGGCGCTGCTCCAGCAGCGGCTGCGCGGACGACCGACCCGCTCCAACTTCCGCACCGGCACCCTCACGGTCTGCACGATGGTCCCGATGCGCTCGGTGCCGCACCGGGTCGTCTGCCTCGTGGGCCTCGACGACGGCGTCTTCCCGCGGGTCTCGACCGTCGACGGCGACGACGTCCTCGCCCGACGCCCGCGCACGGGCGAGCGCGACCTGCGGGCCGAGGACCGCCAGCTGTTCCTCGACGCGATCGTCGCCGCGACCGACACGCTGGTCATCACCTACACCGGTCGCGGCGAGCACACCGGCGCAGAGCGCCCGCCCGCCGTCCCGCTCGGGGAGCTGCTCGACGCGCTCGACCGCACGGCGGCCGGACCCGTGCGCGACCACGTCCTCACCCAGCACCCGCTCCAGCCGTTCGACGAGGACAACTTCGTCGCGGGCCGGCTGCGCGCCGGCGGAGCCTTCACGTTCGACCGGTTCGCGCTCGACGGGGCCAGCGCCGCCCGCGCCGACCGCACCCCGGTCGGGGTGCTGGTGCCCGAGCCGCTCCCGGCGCCGGATCCCGCCACCGGCGACGTCTCGCTGGCCGACCTCCACGACTTCCTCGCCCACCCGGTGCGTGGCTTCTTCCGCCGCTTGCGGATCGCCCGACCCTACGACGCCGACGAGGTCAAGGACGCCATCCCGATCACCCTCGACGCGCTCGAGAAGTGGGCGGTCGGCGACCGCATCGTGAGCAACGTGATGTCGGGCGCCGACCCGCAGGCCGCGATGGTGGCCGAGCAGCTCGCCGGCACCCTCCCGCCCGGCGGCCTCGGCGTCGGCGTGCTGACCGACATCGTGAAGAACGCACGCCCGCTGGTCGAGGCCGCGCAACGGCTGCGGCGCGGCGCCCACCGCACCCTCGACGTCGACATCGACCTCGGTGGCGGCCGGCGCCTGTCCGGGACCGTGAGCGACGTGTGGGGCAACAACGCGGTCTCGGTGTCCTTCTCCAACCTCGGCGCCAAGCACCGCCTCGCCTCCTGGCTCGACGCGCTCGCGCTCGGCGCCGGCCTCCCCGACGAGAACTGGACGGTCCACACCATCGGCAAGCACCGCTCGGGCGGCCAGGCCCAGCAGGTCGCCCCGCTCGCCCAGCACGAGGCCGAGCAGTGGCTGCGCGACCTCGTCGCCCTCTACGACCTCGGGCAGCGCGAGCCGCTCCCCCTGCCGGTGAAGACGTCGCTCGCGTGGGCCGAGGAGCTGCGCCGGGTGCGCGCCGGCAGCGACGGCGACCCCGACCTCAAGGGCCGCGCCGCGTGGGAGACCCCGCGCTTCAACGACTCCGGCTTCCCCCAGGAGGACGCCGACGTGTGGCACGTCCGCGCCTTCGGCGAGCACGCCGACTTCGACCTCCTCGCGGCGCCGACCCGCCCCGGCGAGGACGGCCCGCACCGGCTGGGCCACTTCGCCTGGCGGCTGTGGGGGCCGCTCATCGACGGCGGCCACGCGCAGGTCAGGGGGCTGTGATGGACGTCTTCGACATCGCGGCCGACCTCGCGCCCGGCACCACCCTGCTCGAGGCCAGCGCCGGCACCGGCAAGACCTGGACGATCGCGGCGCTGGTCACCAAGCACGTCGCGCTCGGCTGCCCGCTCGACGAGATGCTGGTCGTCACCTTCACCCGCGCCGCGAGCCAGGAGCTGCGCGAGCGCGTGCGCCGCCAGCTCGACGAGGCGGTCCGGGTGCTCGACGGCACGCTCGGGCGCGATCGCTCCAACCGCCTGCACGACTGGCTCCTCGACGCCGACGCCGCCGGTCTCGCGCTGCGCCTCGAGCGGCTGACGACCGCCCTCGTGTCGTTCGACGCGGCGACCATCGCCACCATCCACCAGTTCTGCCAGCTCGTGCTCCGCAGCCTCGGCGTCGCCGGCGACACCGACGCGTCGGCCACGCTCGTCGAGGACCTCGAGCAGCTCACGGCCGAGACGGTCGACGACCTCTACCTCGCCGCCTTCGGCCACGAGCAGAGCCCTCCGTGGACCAGGGCCGCCGCGCTCGAGCTCGCCCGCTCGGTGGTGGGCGACCCGCGGGCCGTGGTCGAGCCGAGCGCCGTCCTCACCGAGGCGCCGGACTCGGCGGCCGCGATGCGGGTGCGCTTCGCCAGCCAGGTGCTCGAGGAGGTCGACCGCCGCAAGCGCCGGCTCGGGATCCTCAGCTACGACGACCTGCTGAGCCAGCTCGCCGACGCGCTGGAGGACACCACCGCGGCCGCCCGCCGACGGATGCAGCACCGCTGGAAGTTCGTGCTGATCGACGAGTTCCAGGACACCGACCCGGTGCAGTGGCAGGTCTTCCAGCGGGCCTTCTCCGCCACGACCACGATGGTGCTCATCGGCGACCCGAAGCAGGCGATCTACGCCTTCCGCGGCGGTGACATCGTGACCTACCTCCAGGCCGCCGGGACCGCGACGACGACGCAGACCCTCGGCGTCAACTGGCGCTCCGACGGCCCCCTGCTGCGGTCGGTCCACGCGGTCCTCCAGGAAGCGCAGCTCGGCGACGAGCGCATCGTCGTCCACCCCGTCGACGCCCACCTCGAGGAGTCACGACTGGTCGGCGCCGGGGCGCCGTTCCGGTTGCGCGTCGTGCGGCGCGCCGAGCTGGGCAAGGGCCCGCGGTCCAAGCCTCCGGTCGCGCTGTGGCGCGACCACGTCGTCACCGACACCGCCCACGACATCAAGCGCCTGATCGAGGCGGCGCCGACCTTCGACGGGCGCGACCTCCAGCCGGGCGACATCGCGGTCCTCGCCGCGCGACGCAACGAGCTCGAGGCCGTCCAGCAGGCGCTCGCCGAGGTCGGCGTCCCGTCGGTCGTCAACGCCGGCGGCTCGGTGTTCCACACGCCGGCGGCCGGCGAGTGGCTCACCCTCCTCGAGGCGCTCGAGCAGCCGCACCGGGCCGACCGGGTGCGCGCCGCGGCGCTCACCTCGTTCTTCGGTCACACCGCCGCATCGCTCGACGCCGGCGGCGACGCCGTGACCGACGACCTCGCGGCCCGCGTCCGGGTGCTCGCCGACGTGTTCACCCAGCGGGGCGTCGCCGCGGTCGTCGAGTCGGCCGCGGTCGGCGGGCTCACCGCGCGGGTGCTCGCCCGGGTCGGTGGCGAGCGCACCCTCACCGACCTGCGCCACGTCGGGGAGTCGCTGCTGCGCGTCGCGACCGAGGAGCGGCTCGGCCTGGTCGGGCTGCTGGCGTGGCTGCGCGAGCAGGTCGCCGACGACAAGCTCGAGGTCGCCTCCGAGCGCACCCGCCGCCTCGACTCCGACGCCGAGGCCGTCCAGCTGGTCACGATCCACGGCAGCAAGGGCCTCCAGTACCCCGTCGTCTACCTCCCGACCCTCTGGAACCGCTACACCGGGCGCGACCCCGGGGTGCCGCTCTTCCACGACGACCAGGGCCGGCGCTGCCGCGACGTCGGTGGCCCGAGCGCCCACCACCGCGAGGCGCTGCGCCGGCACTGGCGCGAGGACGCCGGCGAGTCGCTGCGGCTGCTCTACGTCGCGATGACGCGCGCGCAGTCGCAGGTCGTCGCGTGGTACGCCGCGGCCGAGCGGAACACCCCGGACTCGCCGCTGCACCGGATGCTGTTCGGGCGTCGCCCCGGCATGGCTCCCGTCCCGGACTCGCAGGCGCTCGTCGACGAGGACCGGCTGATGACGATCCTCGCGGCCTGGCAGGACGCGGGCGGGCCGAGCATCGAGCTCGCCACCCTGGTCGCGCCCGACCCGACGCCGCTCGAGCGCTCGACCGAGCGGCTCGACGTGCGGTCGTTCACGCGGTCGGTCGACACGTCGTGGCGCCGCACCTCCTACTCCTCGCTCTCCGCGGCGAGCGCGGCGCACGCCGCCGCTGCGCTGTCCGAGCCCGAGGTCGTGCCCGACGAGGACGCCGCGGTCGCCGCCGACGACCTCCTCCTGCGGCCCGACGACGGCGCCGCCGCCGCGAGCGCGGCCGTGCCCTCGCCGATGGCCGACCTGCCGGTCGGTGCCACCTTCGGCTCGCTGGTGCACGCGGTGCTCGAGCACGCCGACCCGGCAGCCGACGACCTCCACGCCGAGCTGCTCCGGCTCATCGAGGAGCAGCTCGTGTGGTGGCCGGTCGACCTCGACCCGGGCCGACTCGCCGACGCGCTCGTCGCCGTGTGCGACAGCCCGCTCGGGCCGCTGGCCGGCGGTCGCACGCTGCGCTCGCTCGGCCTCCCCGACCGGCTTCGCGAGCTCGACTTCGAGATCCCGCTCGCCGGGGGCGACACCGGCGCCGGCGCCGACGACGTACGCCTCGGCGACCTCGCGCCGCTCCTGCGACGCCACCTGCCCGAGGGCGACGCGGTCCGGGTCTACGCCGACGCGCTCGACGGCGACCCCGACCTCGCCGCGCAGTCGCTCCGCGGCTACCTCACCGGGTCGATCGACGTCGTGCTGCGGCTCGAGGTCGGCGGCGCGGAGCGGTTCCTCACCGTCGACTACAAGACCAACTGGCTCGGCCCGGTCGACCAGCCGCTGACCGCCCACGACTACCGCCCCGAGATGCTGGACGAGGCGATGGCGCACTCCGACTACCCGCTCCAGGCCCTGCTCTACACCGTCGTCCTGCACCGCTTCCTGCGCTGGCGGCTGCCCGGCTACGACCCCGCCACCCACCTCGGCGGCGTCCTCTACCTCTACCTCCGTGGCATGTGCGGCCCGGAGACCCCGGTCGTCGACCAGGGGCCGTGCGGCGTCTTCTCCTGGCGGCCGCCCGTGGCGCTGGTGGAGGAGCTGTCCGACCTGCTCGACGGCGTCCGACCGGGGGTGACCGCGCGGTGAACGACACCTTCGAGCCCGTCGACGCCCACGACCGCGACCTCGCCCTGTCGGCCGCAGGGCTGCTCGGCGCCTTCAACGCGGCGGGGGTCGTCACCGCCGCCGACGTCCACGTCGCCACCACGCTCGGCCGGCTCGCCGGCGAGCGCGACGAGACGGTGCTCCTGGCGATCGCCCTGTCGGTGCGGGCCGTCCGCCACGGGTCGGTCTGCCTCGACCTCGCCGCGGTGCCCGGCTCGCTGCCCGACGTCGACGTGCCGTGGCCCGAGCCCGCGGAATGGGCCCGCGCGACGGACGCGAGCCCGGTGGTGGCCGCCGGGCTGCTCCACGTCGAGCACGGCCTGGTCTACCTCGACCGCTACCACGAGCAGGAGACGCAGGTCCTGGCCGACCTCGGCGAGCGGGCGGCCGTGACCCACCTCGTCGACGCCGGCCTGCTCGACGCCGCCCTCGAGCGCGTCTTCCCCGACGCCGCCTCCTCCGAGCAGCGAGCGGCCTGCCGACGGGCCGCCACCCAGGCGACCACGGTGATCACCGGCGGTCCCGGCACCGGCAAGACCACTGCCGTCGCCGGCCTCCTGGCCGTCCTGGTGGAGCAGGCCGAGGCCCAGGGCAGGCCGCTCCGGATCGCGCTGGCCGCCCCGACCGGCAAGGCCGCGGCCCGGCTGGAGCAGTCCGTGCGCGACTCGGCGTCGCGGTTCGGCGCCGCCGACCAGACCCGGCTCGCGGGCGTGACGGCGATGACGCTCCACCGGCTGCTGCGCCAGCACCCCGGCAACAGCACCCGCTTCCGCCACCACCGCGGCAACCGGCTCCCCCACGACCTCGTGGTCGTCGACGAGGCCTCGATGGTGTCGCTGACGATGATGGCGCGCCTGCTCGAGGCCACGCGCCCCGAGGCGCGGCTGGTCCTGGTCGGCGACCCCGACCAGCTCACCTCCGTCGACGCGGGGGCGGTCCTCACCGACCTCGTCCGCGGCTACGAGCACCGCGCCGACACCCCGGTCGCCGCGCTGCGCACGGCCCACCGCTACGGCGCGGAGATCGGCCGGCTGGCCGAGGCGCTCCGGCTCGGCGACGCGGACGCCGCCGTCGACGCGCTCCGCGCTGGCGGCGAGGCCGTCGAGTGGGTGTCCGACGGCGACCCGGCCGGCACCATCCGGTCGGCCGTCCTCCCCCACGCCCTCGCGGTCCACGACGCCGCCGCGGCGGGTGATCCGGCGCGTGCGCTCGCAGCGCTCGACCGGCACCGCCTGCTGTGCGCCCACCGCGACGGCCCCTTCGGTGTGCGCCACTGGAACCGTCGCATCGAGCAGTGGTTCACCGCCGAGACCGGTGTCGCGGTCGCCGACTCCGCCTACCTCGGTCGCCCGATCCTGGTGCAGTCCAACGACTACTCGCTCGGCGTCTACAACGGCGACACCGGCGTGGTGGTCGCCAGCCCCACGGGCCCGCGGGCGGCGATCGCCACCGGCGTCGGGTTCCAGGAGCTCGCACCGTCGCGGCTCGGCGACGTCGAGACGATGCATGCCATGACGATCCACAAGTCGCAGGGCAGCCAGGCCGACGAAATGACCGTCCTGCTCCCCGACGAGGACTCCCGCCTGCTCACCCGCGAGCTGTTCTACACGGCGGTGACCCGCGCGCAGCGCAAGGTCCGGGTGATCGGGTCGGAGTCGGCGGTCCGGGCGGCCATCGAGCGGCAGGCGCTGCGGGCGAGCGGGCTGCGTGCCCGGCTGTCGGATGCCCGAAACACCTCGGACACAGATCCCAGCTAGCCTCCCCCCATGCCCTACCTCATGCGCGTGGAGCTGCCCGACGTCCCCGGGTCGCTCGGTCGCGTCGCCGGCGCGATCGGTGAGGCCGGCGGCGACATCGAGGCCATCGAGATCGTCGAGAAGCGCGACGGCTACGCGGTCGACGACGTGCTCCTCGAGATCCCGTCCGGCACGATGCCCGACTCCGTCGTGTCGGCCTGCAGCGTGCTCGACGGCGTGAGCGTGCTGTGGATCAACCGCTACGCCGCCGGCGGCAACCTGTTCCTCGACCTCGAGGTCGTCGAGGCGCTCACCGAGGACCCCGCGACGGCGCGCGACCGGCTGGTCGACCTGCTGCCGATCGCCTTCCGCGTCGACTGGGCCGCCCGCGTGCGTGCCGGTGCCGACGGCGGCGCCGTGGTCGTGCACGCGACCGATGCCGCGCCGGACGACTTCACGATCACCTCGATCCCCGCCCCGACCCGGCTCCCCGGCGACGAGGTCTACGTCGAGTGCGCCGCCCCCTTCGGCGGGGACGTCGTGCTGATGGGACGCCGCGGCGGACCGGAGTTCCTCGACTCCGAGCTCGCCCGCCTCGAGCACCTGATCGGCCTGGCCGTCACCATCAGCGGCGGCTGATCGGCGTACGACACGCCCCCGGGCGGTGCGCCACCCACCCTCCACGCCCGCAGAACGTGGCTCAGCCACCGCCCACCCGCGCGCCGGCGTACGACACGCCCCCGAGCGGTGCACCACCCACACTCCGCGCTCGCAGAAGGTCGGTCAGCCACCGCCCACCCGCGCGCCGGCGTACGACACGCCCCCGAGCGGTGCGCCACCCACACTCCGCGCCCGCAGAGGGTGGGTCAGCCACCGCCCACCCGCGCGCCGGCGCACGACACGCCCCCGAGCGGTGCGCCACCCACACCCCGCGCCCGCAGAAGGTAGGTCAGCCACCGCCCACCCGCGCGCCGGCGTACGACACGCCCCCGAGCGGTGCGCCACCCACACCCCGCGCCCGCAGAAGGTGGCTCAGCCACCGCCCACCCGCGCGCCGGCGTACGGCTCGCCCCCGAGCGGTGCGTTACCCACACTCCGCGCCCGCAGAAGGTAGGTCAGCCACCGCCCACCGTCATTGTGGGGTCGTCGAGCCTCGTCCGGCTGCTCTAATGAGGTCATGGTCTTCTCTGGAGCCCCGGAGATGCGTCGCGCGGACCTCCTGGCCGTGGTGTCGGTCCTCGACGTCGACGAGGTCCTCGAGCGCGCGGCGACGATCGGCGCCGAGCGGACCGGCGCCGGAGCGGTCGTGCTGGCCCTGCTCGACGAGCCCGCCGCGGGTGACGTGGCCGTCGACGACGCGCTGGACGAGGTGCCGCTCACCGTGCGGGGCACCGACGTCGCGCGGGCCACGGCACTGCGGACCCGGCTCGGCGAGGCCGGGCTGCACGGCACCCCGGGCGCACGGCCCGAGCACGAGGTCGTACGCCTGCGCGACCCCGCCGACGACCGCGAGGTGCTCCGGGTCCCCGTGGTGGTCACCGGCCGGCTGTTCGCCGACCTGCTGCTCCTCGACCCGCCTCCCGGCGGCTTCGCCGACGAGGACGTCGAGAGCATCTCGGTGCTCGGCAAGGTCACCGGCGTCGCGGTCCGCAACGCCCTCAGCTACCACCTCAACGAGAAGCGCCGCGAGGCCGCCGAGCTCGCCGCCGTCGTCGACCAGTCGGTGCGCCCGCCGTTCCTCCTCACCGAGCCGATCAGCCGCATCGCCGACGGCGCACTGCGGATCGCCGGCGCTCGCACGGCCGCGGTCGTGGCGGCCGTGGTGGACGGCATGGACGTGCAGGCGACCGCCGGAGAGGTGGACGACGAGCTCGGGCACGTGCTCGACGAGGTCGCCGACCGGGTCCGCGAGGCCGAGGCCGACGGGCGGGAGTTCCTCGTCCGCGCGGGCGGCCGAGGCGTCTGGGGGCTCCCGCTCAGCCCCGACCACGCCTTCGCCGGCGTGGTGGTGCTGCTGCTCGACCCGGCCCGGTCGCACCCGTCGGCGGAGGACCGCGAGCTGCTCGCCTCGTTCGTGCGGCACGGCTCGCTCGTGCTCGACCACGGGGTCCTGCAGCAGGAGCGCCAGCACGCCGTCCTCGCCGCGGACCGGGACCGGATCGCCCGCGACCTGCACGACGTGGTCATCCAGCGGCTCTACGCCACCGTCCTCCGGCTGCGGGCCGGGGCGCGGGCCGCGCCGCAGGGGACGGGCGACGACCACGTGACGGAGGCGATCCGCGAGATCGGCGACTCGATCCGGGAGATCCGGGGCACCATCTTCGAGCTCGAGCGCGGCCGGTCCGCGTCGCTGCGCAGCGACGTGCTCGGCCTCGCCCGCGAGTACGAGCCGGCGCTGGGGTTCGTGCCGGTCGTCCGGTCGTGGGGCCCGGTCGACTCCCTCGTCGGCGAGGACCTCGCCGACCAGGCGACGGTCGTGCTGCGCGAGCTGCTGTCCAACTGCGCGCGCCACGCCGGGGCGGGCCGCTGCGAGATCGACCTCGCGGTCGAGTCGGGGTGGTTCAGCCTGCAGGTGTGCGACGACGGGCGGGGCATGCCGGACGGGGAGGTCGCCACCAGCGGCCTGCGCAACCTGCGCTCGCGGGCCACGGACCTCGGCGGCGAGCTCGTCGTCGAGCCCGCGGAGCCGCGCGGCACCCGGCTGCGGTGGCGGGTGCCGCTCGACCCTCAGGCGGCGTCGGTGACCTCACCGGTCGCCGGGAGCCCGTCGTCGGCGGCCGCAGCGGTCGACGAGACCTGACCGGTCGTCGCCGGCGCGGCCGGCTCCGACCAGAACCACTCGGCGGCCACCGTGAGCAGCACCCAGCTGATCGCGGCGACGACGAGGTAGCGCCCGAGCGCGACGTCGACCGGCACCGTCCCCATGGCGGCGCCGGCCAGCGTCGGCGAGGTGAGCGCGGCGGCGAGGAGCAGCATCGCCCCCGAGACCGGCTTCATGCGGTCACCGCGAGGCGGTCACCGGAGACCGTGCCGACCGAGCGCACCGAGGTGGCGCCGGAGAGCTCGGTGTAGGACAGCACGGCCGTGGTGGTGAGGACCGGGGCCACCATCCGGCGCACGGCCGCGCGCAGCTGGGGCGCGCACACCACGACGGGTCGCAGACCCCGCTCCTCGGCGGCGGTGCGCAGGTCGGAGAGCTCACCGAGCACGCTCTGGCCCACGAGCGGGTCGAGCGCGACGACGGCTCCCTGGTCGCCGGGGCGCACGGCCTCCAGCATCCGCTGCTCGAGCATCGGGTCGAAGCTGATCACGTGCACGGTTCCCTCCAGCAGGTGTGGTGCGACGATGGCCGGACCCAGTGACGTGCGCGCCGCCTCGACGAGCGCGTCGGGGTCCTTGGTGACCTGGGCCTTGAGCGACAGTGCCTCGAAGATGCGGACGAGGTCGCGGACGGCGACCCCCTCGACGAGCAGGCCCTGCAGCACGCGCTGCACCTCACCGAGGCTGAGCTGGGCCGGGGTCAGCTCGTCGACCACCACCGGGTGGCTGCGGCGGACCAGGTCGGTGAGCATCTTGACGTCCTCGCGGCCGAGCAGCCGGGCGGCGTGCTGGCCGACGACCTCGGCGAGGTGGGTGGTGATGACGGACGCGCGGTCGACGACGGTGGCGCCGTTGAGCTCGGCCTGGACGCGGAGCTCAGCAGGGATCCACGACGCCTCGAGCCCGAAGACCGGCTCGCGGGTCGCGCGGCCGGGCATCGACCCCACGTGGTCGCCGATGGCGAGGACCGTGCCGCGCGGCGCCTCGCCGCGGGCGACCTCGATGCCGAAGAGCTTGATGGCGTAGGTGCTGGCGGGCAGGTCGATGTTGTCGCGGGTGCGCACCGGCGGGACGATGATGCCGAGCTCGCCGGCGATCTTGCGGCGCAGCGCCTTGACCCGGTCGAGCAGGTCTCCGCCGCTGGCGGCGTCCACGAGGTCGATCACGTCCGGCGACAGCTCGAGGCCCAGCGGGTCGACCTGGATCTCCGCGGCGAGCAGCTCCGGGGTGTCGGCCGGGGCGGCGAGCGCCTGCTCGGCTGCCTCCTCCGCCTCGTCGCGCGGGGCCACCGTCGGGACCCGGGAGGAGGCCAGGAGCATGATGCCGCCGGCGGTGATGAACGGCAGCTTGGGCAGGCCGGGGATGAGGCAGATGGCGAGGGCGCCGAAGCCCGCGATCTGCAGCGGCAGCTTGTTGCTGGTGAGCTGCTTGAGGATGTCGGAGCCCATGTCCGAGTCCCCGGTGTTGCGGGTGACGATGAGGCCCGTGGCCGTGGACAGCAGCAGCGCCGGGATCTGGGAGACCAGGCCGTCACCGACCGACAGCAGGCTGTAGGTCGTGATGGCGTCGCCGAACGACAGGCCCCTCTGCGCCATCCCCACCGCGAACCCACCGAGCAGGTTGACCATCGTGATCACGATCGCCGCGATCGCGTCGCCCTTGACGAACTTGGACGCACCGTCCATCGCGCCGTAGAAGTCGGCCTCCGCGTGGACCTCGTGGCGGCGGCGGCGTGCCTCGTCCTCGTCGATGAGGCCGGAGTTGAGGTCGGCGTCGATCGCCATCTGCTTGCCGGGCATCGCGTCGAGGGTGAAGCGCGCCCCGACCTCGGCGACCCGCTCGGCACCCTTGGTGATGACCACGAACTGGATGATGAGCAGGATCGCGAAGACGATCAGGCCGACGATCAGCGAGCCGCCGACCACGAAGTGGCCGAAGGTGTCGATCACCTTGCCGGCGTAGCCGTCGAGCAGCACCAGGCGGGTCGCGCTCACGTTGAGCGCGAGCCGGAAGAGGGTGAGCACCAGCACGACCGCCGGGAACGCCGCGAACTCCAGCGGCTTGTGCACGAACATCGCGACGAGCAGCACGAGCAGCGCGCTGGTGATGTTGAGCGCGATCAGCAGGTCGAGCACCATCGCCGGCAGCGGCACGACGAGCATCACGACGATCAGCACGATGCCGGCCGGTACGCCGAGCTGGAGGAGCCGCTTCGGAACCACGTGGTGCCTTTCGGAGGGTCGCCGGGCAGGTGCCGGTCAGGCGGGCGCCCTCCGTGGCACCGGGCGACGCCGTCCTGGCGTCAGGGACCTCATCGGCCGGCGGCGAGGGCACCTGAGGAAATCGCGGCAGGCTCCGTGGACACACGCCGGCGACGCCCCGCGGCCGGGACGGTGGGGAGGTCGGCCTCGCTGCGCGGGCTGCGGTGCTCGCCGCCCGTGGCGCCCGTGGAGCGGCGCGAGATCACGAAGGCCAGCACCTGCGCCACGGCGGCGTAGAGCTCCGGCGGGATCTCCTGGCCCACGACGGTCGAGCGGTGCAGCGCCCGCGCGAGCGGGATGTCGCGCACGAGCGGGACGCCGTGCTCGGCCGCCTGCTCGCGGATCTTCTGCGCCACCACGCCCGCGCCCCGCGCGACGACCTTCGGCGCCCCGCGCTCCGCGTCGTAGCGCAGCGCGACGGCGACGTGGGTGGGGTTGACCAGCACCACGTCGGCGCTCGGCACATCGGCCATCATCCGGTTGCGCGCCGCGGCGAGCTGGCGGGAGCGGATGGCGCCCTTGAGCAGCGGGTCGCCCTCGGTCTGCTTGTGCTCCTGCTTGACCTCGTGCTTGCTCATCCGGGTCTGCTTGCCCATCCGGCGGCGCACCATGGCGTAGTCGAAGGCGGCCATGACCAGGCCGGCGACCGCGACGCTGCGCACCAGCGACAGCACCTCGTCGCGCACCACCTCGAGCACCGCGGCGATCGGCACGAGGCCGCCGATCAGCGGCATCAGCGCAGCGATCGCGCCGTAGGCGACGAAGCCGACGACGGCGCTCTTGATGAGCATCTTGGCGCC
Organism: Nocardioides palaemonis; assembly: GCF_018275325.1. Classification (NCBI taxonomy): domain Bacteria; kingdom Bacillati; phylum Actinomycetota; class Actinomycetes; order Propionibacteriales; family Nocardioidaceae; genus Nocardioides; species Nocardioides palaemonis. Next base: position 854,053 of record NZ_JAGVQR010000004.1, read on the forward strand.
CTCCCACAGCGCCTGCGGACCGAACGCCCGCTTGAACCCCTGGACCGGGTTGAGCTTCTTCAGCGACGGCTTGACGCTCTTGGTGGCGAGGAAGAAGCCGCCCTGGGCCAGTGCGGCGCCGACGCCGACCAGCATGACGGCCGACCCGAGGGTGACCAGGGTGACCATGACGTGCCGCGCCCCGCGCCCGAGCAGGACCATCGCGTCGGCGACCTCCACCTGCCCCTGCTGGCCGAAGCACTGCTTCATCAGCTCGGCGATCGCGGTGAGCTCACGCCCCAGCAGGGTCGGCAGCACCATGCCGACCAGCAGCAGGGTGGCCCAGCCGCCGAGCTCCTGGGTGCGCGGGACCTGGCCCTCCTTGCGCGACTCCTTGCGCTTGCGGGCTGTCGGCTTCTCGGTCTTCTCGTCGGACACGACCGCTCACCTCCCACCCAGCAGCGCGGCCTGCGCCTCGTTGGCGAGCTCGACGAGGTGCGACACGGCCTCGGGCAGCACGGGGAACGACAGGCCGAGCAGCAGCAGCGTCAGCCCGATCTTGGCCGGGAACATCACGTTGATCGCGTTGAGGTGCGGCGCGACCTTGGTGAGCAGCGCGAGGCCGAGGTCGGCGACGAAGAGCACCGCGACCAGCGGGAGCGCGATCTGCACGGCGGTCATGAAGAACATCCCGACGGCGGTGACCAGCACGTGGGAGGCGCCGTCGACCTGCGGCATCTCCCCCAGCGGCAGCAGGGTGAAGCTGCGCAGCAGGCCACCGAGGACGATCAGGTGGCCGCCGGTCGCGAAGAGGATCATCACCGCGAGCATCTGGTGGAGCTTGCCGAAGACGGTGTTCATGTTCATCGAGAGCGGGTCGAAGCCCTGTGCGAGCTGGAAGCCGCCGAACGTGTCGATGATCGAGCCCGCCGTCGCGACCGCGGCGAGCAGCACGTACGTCACCAGGCCGAGCGCGGAGCCCACGACGACCTGGGTGACGGTGGTGACCAGCAGCTCGCCGGTGCCGGTCGGGACCGACCCGCCCTCGACCGAGGGGAGCACCGCGAAGGCGAGCCCCAGCGACAGCACCACCTTCGCCGCCGTCGGGATCGCGCGCCCCGCGAACGGCGGCACGAGCGCGAGCCACGCGATGATCCGCACGGACGCCAGCAGGTAGGCCAGCAGCGGCTCACCGGCGACGCTCAGCGTGAGGCCCACGGATCAGCCCAGCAGCGTCGGGATGAGCGCGAACAGGTCCCGGGTGAAGTCGACGAGGGTCTGCAGCATCCAGCCGCCGGAGACCAGGAGCGCGACGCCGACGCCGACCAGCTTCGGGACGAACGCCAGGGTGAACTCCTGGATCTGCGTCATCGACTGGAAGAGCGAGATCGTGAAGCCGATGACCAGCGACGTCACGAGGATCGGCGCGGAGAGCTTCAGCGCGACCACCATGGTCTGGAGGGCGATGTTGATGACGGTGGTGTCGGTCATGGCTGCGGGTTCCTGGCTACTGGTAGCTCGAGACGACGGACGTGATGACCAGCCCCCAGCCGTCCACGAGGACGAACAGCAGGAGCTTGAACGGCAGCGACACCATCACCGGCGGCATCATCATCATGCCGAGCGCCATCAGGGCACCGCTGATCACGATGTCGATGACGAGGAAGGGGATGAAGATGATGAAGCCGATGATGAAGGCCTGCTTGAGCTCGCTGAGCACGAACGCCGGCACCAGCGTCGCCATCGAGACCTCGTCGCGGTTCTTCGGCAGGTCGCGGCCGGCGACGTCGGTGAGCAGGCGGAGCTCGTCGTCGCCGGTCTGGTCGAGCATGAAGTCGCGCAGCGGCTGCACGCCGTCGGTGTAGGCGGCCGTCGCGGTCTTGTCGCCGGACAGGTAGGGCTGGATGCCGGTGTCGTTCATCTGGCCCAGGACCGGCGCCATGATGAAGAGCGACAGGAACAGCGCGAGCCCGGCCAGCACCTGGTTGGGCGGGATGCCCTGGAGCCCGAGCGCGTTGCGGGTCAGGCCGAGCACCACCAGCACCTTGGTGAAGCTGGTGCAGGTCAGCAGGATCGCCGGCAGGAGCGAGAGCAGCGACAGCGCCAGGATCACCGTGACCGGGGTGCTCGGCTTGTCGGTGATGCCCTTGAGGTCGATGGTCACCGAGCTGTCGCCGCCCGGGAGGTCCGGTCCGGTGGGCGCGGTGGGGCCCTTGGGTCCGTCCGGGGCGAGCGGCAGGCCGCCGGGCACGCCGGTCGTGACGCCGGCCGCGACCGGGGTGGCCTGGGCGACGTCCGTCGCGCCCGCGGGGGCGACGAGCAGACCGAGGGCGACGACGAGGCCCGCGACGATCGCCGCGAGGAACCCGGCGACCACGCGCACCGTGCGCCGGCCCCCGGTCACGACGCCTTCCCGGTGACGGCCGCGAGGGCCTGGCGCCACGTCTGCGGCGAGAGCACGGAGCCAGTCAGCGCACCGCCGGCGGCCGGCGTACGCCGGGGGGCCGGGGCGGCGCGGTGCGACCCGCCCGACGGTCGGTCGGCGAGCGTGGACGCGAGGGCGGTGAGCGACGGGGCGGTGACCGGGGCGGTGGCGTCCGGGGTGGCGTCCGGGGTGGCGGAGAGCGTCGGGATGGTGAGCAGGTCGGCGTCGGACTCGTCGTCCGCCAGCTCCTCGGGGTCGAGCTCGGTGAGCAGGCTGACCTGCTGGTCGGTGGCGCCGACCACCAGGACGCGGGAGCCGACGGTGATGACCGCGACCGACGCGCTGCGCGACAGCGGCTGCCGGTGCAGCACCTGCACCGGGGCGCCGGCGCGCGCGCCGTACCGCTTGCCCACCAGCCTGGCGAGCAGCAGCATGAGTCCCACGACCACCGCCAGGGAGGCGATGAGTCGCACCGTCAGCTCGAGCATCGTCAGCCTGCTGCGCTCTCGTCGACGATCTCGGTGATCCGCAGGCCGAAGTCCTCGTCCACGACGACGACCTCGCCGCGGGCGATGAGCCGGCCGTTGACCAGCAGGTCGGCCGGGCTCCCTGCCGCGCGGTCCAGCTCGAGCACCTCACCCGGGGAGAGGGCGAGCAGCTCGCGCACGGTCAGGCGGGCGCGCCCGAGCTCGACGGTGACCTCCATGTCGACCCCGTGCAGCATCTCGATGCCGCGGGACGACGACCCGGCCGGCGCGGAGGGGCGGCCGGCGGGTGCCCCGGTGGCGCGTACCGCGTCGACGGCGGAGACCGCCGCGTCCGACAGCAGCAGCACGCCGGCGGGCATGCCGTCGCCGAGCAGCGGGACGGCGGTCGCACCGCCGAGGTCGCCGAGGACCAGGTCGACCGCGACCTCGCGGGCGGCGCCGCAGCGGGCGCCGAGGGCGGCGGCCGCCGCCTCGAGCGCGGGCTGGGTCGCGGCGGCGAGGTCCAGGCCGCCCATCGGGCTGCTGGCGAGGGCCTCGACGAGGTCGGGTCCGACGAGGACAGCGATGCGGGGGGCACCCGGCAGGTGCAGCTCGGCGATCGCCGCGCCGGTCAGCCCAGCGGTCGCGTCGGCGCCGGCCGGGACGGGGGTGCCGGCGACCAGCGGGGTCGCGGCGGGCAGCACCTCGGCAGCGGCGGCGGCCGCGGTGAGGGCGGTGCCGGCGAGGTCGGCGGGCGAGTCGGTGAGGGCGGTCATGAGTTCTCCTTGGTGGTGCCGACGACCAGTGCAGCGAGGCGCGCGCCGTGGGTGCCCGCCGTCGCGTGGGCGAAGGTGGCGTCCCCCATCACGACGGCCAGCGGGTCGGAGGCGCGGTGCGCGAGCCGCACCACGTCGCCCACGGCGAGGTTGCTCAGGGTCCCCGGGTCGAGCGGGGTGGGGGCGAAGCGGACGGTCGCCTCGACCGGCACGTCCTGGAAGCGGCGGTCGACGAGCTCGGCCGCGCGGGAGCGCTGCACGCGCTCGTGCTCGGAGACCGGCGCGGGCGCCGAGGCGCGGACGAGGTAGGGGTGCAGGGCGGTGAAGGGCAGGCACAGCGTCACCCGGTGGGGACGGTCCTTGATGACGAGCTCGAAGGTCGCCACGCCGACGACGTCGCCCGGGGCGGCCGCCTGGACCAGCTGCGGGTTGTACTCGATGCCGACGAGCGCCGGCTCGGTCTCCACGATGCCGATGATGCTCTGGCCGAGCTCGGTGAGCAGACGGGTGAGGATGCCGCGGACCACCGCGCCCTCGATGTCGGTGAGCGGGCGCTCGGGCTGCTTCTCGGTGCCGGGGCCGCCGAGCATCATGTCGAGCGCGCTCATCACCACCGGCAACGGCAGGTCGAGCAGCGTGAAGCCGGAGAGCGGCTCGACGCGGAGCTTGACCGCGTAGGTCATCGAGTCGAGCGTGTCGACGTGCTCGCCGTAGGTCGTCTGGGCGACGCCGAGCAGCTGGGCGGTGCACACCGCGCGCAGCGCCGAGGTGAACACGGTGCCCATCTGGCGCGCGAAGCCGTCGAGGCTCTCCTCGAGCAGGCGCGTGTGCTCACGCGAGAGCTGGATCGGGCGGCGGAAGTCGTAGGCGGTCGGCTCGGCCGCGCTGCGGGTACGCCGACGACCCCGGGCACCGGAGTGCGCGGGTCCGCGCGGGGGTTGCGGGCTCGTCACGACCACCCCCATCGGCCCGGTGGGACCGGACCTGAGGGATTTGCCGACGACCCCTGTCTACTGGGTGACGAACTCGGTGAAGTACACCCCCATGACCTCGCCCTCGTAGTCGTGCTCGAGCTCCTTCTCCAGCTCGCTCTTGAGCTCCTCGCGCTGCTTGTCCTTGATCAGCTCGGCCTGGTCGACCCCGCTGAACAGCGCGATGGTCGCGTCGAGCGCCTTGCTCCCGTCGGCCTCCTTGGCGTCGGCGGTGAGCTGGAGGGCGATGCCGATGCGCAGGTAGTGGCCGTCGGCGAGGTTGACCTGGATCGGCTCGAGCGTCACCACGGTCCCGGCCTCGGGCTCCTTGGGTGCGCTGCTGGGCTTGAGGAAGAACCAGTAGCCCGCCGCCGCGCCGACCAGCAGGACGACCACGATGACGATGAGCTTCTTCTTCCCTCCCTTGGCCTTCTCGTCCGCGGGTGCCTCCGCCGACTTGTCGAGCGTCGCGGTGCTCATGATGTTCCTCCGGTGTTGGTGGCGGTGGCCGTGTGGTCCTGGGTGGTGCCGGCGGCCGCGACGTCGTCGAGCAGCTCGCGCGAGGCGCTGGGGAGCGAGGAGAGGACGACGATGTCCACCCGCTTGTTGATGTCCTGCGATCCCGGCTTCGCCGGGTCGACGAGCGGGACCTCGTGGCCGAACGCCGCCGCGCTGAGCCGGGTGCCGGGGATGCCGGCGACCTCGTTGAGGTAGCGCAGCACGGTGACGGCGCGCGCGGCGGAGAGGTCCCAGTCGGTGGCGAAGTAGCGCGGCTTCACCGGGACCTGGTTGGTGTGGCCGTCGATGCGCAGGTCCTCGGTGGCCTCGCGCAGGACGGGGGCGACGGCGTCCAGCACCCGCTGGCCGCGGGGGCTGAGCTCGGCGCGGTCGGGCTCGAAGACGACGTGGCGCGAGGTGAGGCTCAGCACCAGGCCGTCGCCGTTGATGGTGCGGGTGACGTCGTTGCCCAGTCCCGCCTTCCTCAGGGCCTTGGCCAGCTTCTCGCCGAGGCCGTCGAGGCGGGCGGCCTCGTTCTGCGCGTCGCTGAGGTTCTTGTCCTGCTGCTTCAGCGCGTCCTCGGCGCGCTGGGCGGCCGGGGTCGCCTCGCCGGCGAAGTTGCCGGGCACCACGGGGGCGATCGCCCCGGCGCCGGGCTGGTCCATCGTCGACTGCGAGCCGGTCATCACCGACGTCGACTCACCGAATCCGGCGGCGAGGCCCGCCTTGAGCTCGTTGAACTTCTTCTGGTCCACCGAGCTCATCGCGAACATCACGATGAACAGCACCATCAGCAGCGTGACCATGTCGGCGTACGTGACCAGCCAGCGCTCGTGGTTCTCGTGCTCCTCGTGCTCCTCGCGGCGCTTGCGCCCCCCGCTCACGTCAGGCCGCCTTCTGCTCGGGCTGCTCGCCGGCGGGCAGCAGAGACGACAGCTTCTGGGCGATGACGCGCGGGTTCGACCCTGCCTGGATCGCCGCGACGCCCTCGATGATGAGCTCCATGCGGGCGGCCTCGAGCTCGGTGAGCCGCTTGAGCCGGTTGCCGAGCGGGAGCCAGATCACGTTGGCCGACATCACGCCCCAGAGGGTCGCGATGAACGCCGCGGCGATGAGGTGGCCGAGCTCCTCGGGAGCCGCGAGGTTCTCCAGGACGTGCACGAGCCCCATGACCGTGCCGATGATGCCGATGGTGGGCGCGTAGGCGCCGGCGTCGGCGAAGAACTTCGCGGAGTGCTTGCCCTGGGCCTTGGTGGCGTAGACCTCGGACTCGAGGATCTCGCGCACCTCCTCCGGGTCGGTGCCGTCGATGGCGAGCGTGACGCCCTTGACGAGGAACGGGTCGTCCACCTTCTTCAGGTCGTCCTCGAGGGCGAGCAGGCCCTCGCGGCGCGCCTTCTCGGCGAGCGCGACCACCATCGGCACCACGTCGGCGGCCGGTCGCACCTTGGCGGTGAACGCCGTCTTCAGCGAGCCGAGCGCGTGCTTGGCGTCGGGGAGCGTGCCGCCGGCGAGGGTCACCATCAAGGTGGTGCCGAAGACCAGGAGCATGGGGGCGACGAGCATCAGGCTCATCGGGTTCCCGCCCTCCATGATCTGGGAGACGAAGATGATGACGAGGCCGACGAGGATGCCGATCAGGGTTGCCGGGTCCATCAGGCCTCACCCTCACGGTCGTGCACGGCCGTCAGGTGGGCCCGCGGCGCGAACGTGTGCGGGTCGACGCCCGTGGCGGGGATCGCCCCGGCGGCGATGATGCTGCCGCGCCAGGCGCGCACCTGGTCGACCACCTCGACCAGGCCCTCGGCGACGACGTACTTCTTGCCGTCCACGAGGGTCACCACGGTGTCGGGTGTGCTGTCGAGTCGCTCGATCAGGTCGGCGTTCAGGACGAACGCCGATCCCGAGAGTCGGGTCAGCAGAATCATGTCGGTTGCACCATCCCTGTGCGTCTGTGCGAAGGCCCGTCCGTGGGCCTCCCCTGTCTGTTCGGCCGCCGGAGCCCCCACCTGAGGGGAACCGGCGAGGTCATGGCGGGCGGCCGCGCGGGCGACCGCCCGCCATGACGTACGCGCGTCAGCGCGTCAGAGCGTCAGCGCTTGATGTTGACGAGCTCCTCGAGCACCTGGTCGGAGGTGGTGATCACCCGCGAGCTGGCCTGGAAGCCGCGCTGGGCGAGGATCAGGTTGGTGAACTCGGCGGAGAGGTCGACGTTCGACATCTCCAGGGTGCCGACCATCAGCTCGCCGCGGCTGCCCTGGCCGGCGACGCCGAGGTCGGCGGCACCGGAGTTGGCCGACTCGCGGAAGGCGGTCTCGCCGACCCGCTCGAGGCCGGCCGGGTTGGTGAAGTTGGCGATAGCCACGATGCCGATGTCGCGCTGGACGTCGTCGGAGAAGGTCCCGCGCAGGACGCCGTCCGCGCCGATCGAGTACGACGTCATCTCCACGCCGGCGGGCAGCGAGGCCTGCAGCGAGTTGAGGTTGATGTCGATCAGCGTGCCGCCGGCGTCGCCGGGCGCGTAGCCCTGGACCTTCTTGCCGCTGGCAGAGGTCAGGTTGCCGTCCTTGTCCCAGGTGAACGCTCCGGCGCGGGTGTAGGTGCGCTCGGCGCCGGAGCCGAGGACGAACATGCCGTCGCCCTGGATCATCAGGTCGGTGGCGGCGCCGGTGGACTGCGCGGAGCCCTGGTTGAAGTTGCCGCGGGTGGCGGCGACCTGGACGCCGAGGCCGACCTGGAGCGGGTTGGTGCCGCCGACGTTGCCGTTGGCGGCACCGGCGCCACGCATGACCTGGCTGAGGGTGTCCTGGAAGACGGTGGTCGAGGCCTTGAAGCCGACCGTGTTGGCGTTGGCGATGTTGTTGCCGGTGACGTCGAGCATCGTCTGGTTGGCGCGGAGGCCGCTGATGCCGGAGAAGAGCGAGCGGAGCATGGTGGGTCCTTTCGGGGACGGCCTCAGGCCGTGGTGGGGTCGGTGGTGGAGGAGGTGCCGGTCGACGGCGGCGTGGTGGTGCCGACCGAGAGCAGCTGGGCGAGGGGGACCTGGGTGCCGTCGATGTCGAAGACGGGGCCGTCGGCGCCGAAGGTGACGCCCGAGATCGTGCCGCTGTGGGTGGTCTCGCCGTCGAGGTCGATCCACGAGACCTGCTGGCCGACCATGGCTCCCGCGCCGAAGGCCATCTGGGATCCGAGCAGGGCCCCGACGCGGTCGGAGACGTCCTGCATCTTCTCCAGCGCCGTGAACTGGGCGGACTGGGCGAGGAACTCACCGGAGTCGGCCGGGTTGAGCGGGTCCTGGTAGCGGAGCTGGGCCACCATCAGCTCCAGGAACATCTGCTTGTCCTCCGAGGTCGACGACAGGGTCGTCGTCCCGGTGGGGAACGCGGTGGGCGTCCCCTGCACCGCCTCGGTCGCGGAGACCGTCACGGGTCCCTCCTCACATGGTCAGGTCGACGCCCCGCGGGGCGCTCCGGACCGGGTCGGGACGGAGCACGGTCGCTCCGTCGGTGAGGCCGTCCCTGGCTGCTGCTCCACCACGCGTCCGTGCGTGCTGGTCCTGCTGGCCGCCGTCCCGTCCGGGAGCGGAGGCGTCGCCGCCGGAGCCCTGGGCGCCGTACGACTGGTCGGGGGTCCCGGGCTGCTGCCCGGTGGTCGCGGTCTGCTGGCCGGCGAGGTCGCGCACGACCACCCGCGCGTCGACGGCGCCGGCCATCTCGAGCACCCGGTGGAGCTCCGGGGCGCCCTCGGCCAGGGCGCGCGCCGCGTGCTCGCCACCGGTGAGCTGCACCTGGACGGCGCCGTCACGCACGGTGAGGGTCACCCGCACCTCGCCGAGGGCCTCGGGCTGGAGCTTCATGGTGAGCCGGTGGACGCCGTCCCCGCGCGACACCAGCCGGGTCACCTCCGGCACGACCTGCGTCATCGCGGGTGCCGGGCGCACGTCGGCGACCGGCGTGGCCGGGGCTGCGGGGGCGCTGGGTGCCGTCACGGCCGGGGTGGCGAGCACGGTGCTCGCGGGGTCCGGCTGGAGGGTCGGCTGGGGGGCGGACTGGGTGGCCTGCTGGGGCGCGGCCGGCTGGGAGACCTGCTGCGCGGCGGCCGGCTGGTCGCCGTCGGCGGTCGCGGGGTCCCCGGCAGACGCGTCGCCGCTCGCCGGTCCGACCGGGGTGCCCGTGGCATCCGCGGCACCCGGGGCTGCGACGGGAGCGTCCGCGCCCGGGCCGTCGGTCGAGGTCGGGGCCGTGGTGGCTCCCGGGACGGGGCTGGTCGGCACGGCGGTGCCCCCGGTGGGCGTCGTCGTGGCGCGGGTGACGACCTGGCCGTGGAGCACGCCGGCCACGGGGCCGGCGGCGGTCGGCCCGGCGGCGTCCTTGACCGGCAAGGCGGTCTGCTGCGGGGGCGCGGGCTGCTGCGGCGCGGCGGCCACGGCAGCCCAGGGGGCGACGGTCGATGCGAGCACGTCGGCCGGCACCGCCCCCTCGTCGGCGGCGCCCTCGTCGGTCACCTCGGCCGGCTCGGCCCCGTCCGTCGGGACCGGCGCCCCGGCGGGCTCGGCGGTCCCGGCGGTCCCGGCGGTCCCGGCGGTCCCGGCGAGGAGGTCGGCCACCAGCGCGGCGAACGACCCCGGTGCTGCCGGGTCGCCGGCCGCGGTCGTCTCCCCGGCCGCCGGGACGGCGGGCGCGACGGACGGTCCGGCGCTCATCGGCGTGATGCTCATGCGGCCTCCTGCCAGCTGGACATGATCGACTGGACGTAGTTCTGGGTCTCGGGGTACGGCGGGACCCCGTCGTAGCGGGCGACCGCGCCCGGCCCGGCGTTGTAGGCGGCGAGCGCCATCTCGATGGAGCCGAAGCGGACCAGGAGCTGGTCGAGGAGCTTGGCGGCGCCCTCGACGGCCTGCGCGGGGTCGAAGGGGTCGCTGACCCCGAGGCTCTTCGCCGTCGCGGGCATCAGCTGCATCAGCCCCTGCGCGCCCGCGGGGCTGACCGCCTGCGGGTCGAAGCCCGACTCCTGCTTCGCGACCGCCGCGAGCAGGGCGGGGTCGAGGTGGTGCGCGGCGCCGGCCCGCGCGAAGAGGTCGGCGTACGGCGTGCCGGCCGGCAGGCCGCCGCTGCCGGCGACGGCCGAGGTCGACGTCACCGGGACGGCTCCGCCGATCGGCGCGACCGAGCTGGTCGTGCCGGGCAGGACGCGGCGGATGTAGTCGGGGGGAGTGGTGACCGGGACGACCTGGACGTGGCCGCCGGGCCGCGGGGCCTCGATCATCTGGCCGTCGCCGATGTAGATCGCGATGTGGTCGGCGCCGACGTTGCGCCCGGAGTTGTCCCACGCGATCAGGTCGCCGGGCTGCGCCTCGGCCATGCTCGCCACCGGCGTTCCGGCGCGCGCCTGGTCGGCGGACAGCCGCGGCAGCTCGATGCCGAAGGAGGAGTAGACCGACTGCACGAGGCCCGAGCAGTCCACCCCGCGCTGCGGGTCCGTGCCGCCCCAGACGTAGGGCAGCCCGACCATCTCGCGGGCCTTGGCCACGACCTGGTCGCCGGTGACCGTGCCCGCGGTCGACCCGAGCGCGGTGCGGGACATGACCGAGGAGAACCCGGTCGACCCCACGCCGGACGCCTGCGGCAGCAGGGCGAGCTGGGCCTGGATCTGCGAGATCCGTGCGGTGACGTCGGTGATGCTCATCGGACGGCCTCCAGCTCGGCGGCCGGCAGCTCGAGGGCCTGGGCCCGCAGCCAGCGGGCGGAGACGAGGTCGTCAACCTCGACCCGCTCGCGCCGGGCCCGCTCCTCGCGGCGGCGCTCCTCGCGGCGCTCGAGCAGCAGCTCGACGGCGGCGAGGCGGGTGCGGTCGCGCTGCCAGTGCTCGCGCGCCGTCGTGGTGAAGGTGACGGCGGTGGCCAGGGCCGCGCGGAGCGCGATCACCTCGGCGGCCGTGCCGGCGGCGGCCACGCGGGCGGTGGCGAAGCTGGCCGGGTCGATGGCGTCGGGGTCCGTCGTCGCGGCGAGGTGGGCGGCAGCGGCGGCGAGCCGCTGCTCGGCGGCGCGCTCCTCGGCAGCGGCGTGCGCGAGGCCGAGCCGGCTGTCCTGCTCGCGGACGCCGCGCACGCGGGCCACCGCGCGCATGCCGGCGTCCGGGTCCTGGTCGGGGGTGCGTGCCATCAGGCCACCAGCTCACGCAGTCGTTGCCACGTCTGTGCGACGGGCGTCGTGTCGTCCATGTCCTGGCGGAGGAACGCGTCGATCGCGGGCATCCGGGCCAGCGCGACGTCGGCGTCGGCGTCCGCGCCCGAGACGTACGCACCGATCTCGACGAGCTCGCGCACCGACCGGTGCGCGGCGAGCAGCCGGCGCAGCCGGGTCGCGTCGGCCCGCTGCTCGGGGCCGGTCACCGCGCCGGTGACGCGGGAGATCGACTCCAGGACGTCGATGCTCGGGAAGTGACCGGAGGTGGCCAGGCGCCGGGAGAGCACGACGTGGCCGTCGAGGATCGAGCGCGCGGTGTCGCCGATCGGGTCCTGCATGTCGTCGCCCTCGACCAGCACGGTGTAGAGGCCGGTGATGCTGCCGGTCGGGGACGTGCCCGCACGCTCGAGCAGCTGCGGGAGCAGCGTGAAGACGCTCGGCGGGTAGCCCCTGGTCGCGGGCGGCTCGCCGGCCGACAGCCCGATCTCGCGCTGGGCCATCGCGACGCGGGTCAGGCTGTCCATCATCAGCACGACGTGCTTGCCGCTGTCGCGGAAGTGCTCGGCGATGCGGGTGGCGACGCCGGCGGCGCGCAGCCGCTCGACCGGAGGCGCGTCGGAGGTGGCCACGACGACGACCGACCGGGCGAGGCCCTCGGGTCCGAGGTCGTTCTCGATGAACTCGCGCACCTCGCGACCGCGCTCGCCGACCAGGGCGATGACCGAGACCTCGGCCTCGGTGCCACGGGCGACCATGGAGAGCAGGCTGGACTTGCCGACGCCCGAGCCCGCCATGATGCCGATCCGCTGGCCGCGGCCGCACGGGGTGAGGGCGTCGAGGGCGCGGACGCCGAGCCCGAGCTGGTGCTCGATGCGCGGGCGGCTGAGCGCGGTGGGCGCGGACTGTCCGACGTCGACGACCGGCAGGTGCGCGAGCGAGGGTCCGCCGTCGACGGGCCGGCCGAGCCCGTCCAGCACCCGGCCGCGCAGCTCGTCGCCGACCGGGATCCGCAGCGGGCCGCCGGTGTGCCGGACGACGTCGCCGACCCGGAGGCCGGTGGTGTCGCCGAGCGGCAGGCAGGTGAGGCCGGCGGGGCCGCTGGCGGCCACCTCGGCCAGCACGGTCGTACGGCCCTCGACGGCCACGAGGTCACCGACCGCGGCCGGCAGCCCGGTGACCCGGACCTGGAGGCCGAGCAGCTCGGCGACCTGGCCCAGCTGCAGCGGCGCGACGGCCTGCAGCGCGCGGACCCGGAGCTCGTGCGTGAGCACGCTCATCGCAGCACCTCCGCGAGCCGGGCGATCGTCTCGTCGACGCGCAGGTCGACCACGTGGTCCTCGGCGTGCGCCACCGCGTCGCCGAGGGCGAGCGACGGGTCGGCCACGACGGTGATGCCGTGGTCGGCGAGCTCGCCGGCGACCGCGGCGATGGCGGGGTTGAGCCGCACCGACACGACCGCGTGGTGCGGCAGCAGCCCGACCACCCGGTCGAGCAGGTGCACCGGGTCCGCACCGACCGCGCCCACCAGCTCGCGGGTCAGCTCCAGGGCCATCACGCTCGCCTGCTCGTCGACCCGGCGGCAGGTCTCGGCCAGGGCGCGGTGGGCCTGCGCGGCGGCCTCGTGCAGCGCCGCGACGGCCGCGGCGTGCTCGGCCTCACGGCGGGCCTCGGCGGCCGCGACGGCGGCCGCCTGCTGCTCGGCCTCGGCACGCACCGCGGCGGCGGCGTCGCGGCGGCCCTGGGCCCAGCCCACGGCGTAGCCCTGGGCGCGGGCCGAGTCGTGGGTGGCCTCGACGGTGCGCAGCTCGGGCATCCGCAGCACGTCGGGGCGGGTCAGGTCAGTCGACGAACTCATCGTCGCCTCCTCGCCGCACTACGATCTCGCCGCGCTCCTCGAGCGAGCGGATCATCCGGATGACGGCCTGCTGGGCCTCCTCGACCTGGGTGAGGCGGACCGGGCCGAGCAGCTCGACCTCCTCGAGGACGTTCTCGGCCGCCCGCTCGGACAGGTTGCGGGTGATCTTGTCGCGCACCTGGTCCGGGACGCCCTTGAGGGCGAGGGCGAGCTCGCCGGTGTCGACCTGGCGCAGGACCTGCTGCACGTCGCGGTCCGACAGGCCCACGACGTCCTCGAACATGAACATCCGGCTGCGGACCTCCTCGGCCAGGCTCGCGTCGAGCGCCTCGAGGCCCTCGACGATCTGGCGCTCGGTGGACCGGTCGGCGCGGTTGATGATGTTGACCAGCGGGCCGAGGCCGCCGACGTGCGAGGAGTCGCTGGGCTGCAGCACCGACGACAGCCGGCGCTCGAGCATCGACTCGACGATGCGGACGCCCTCGGGGTTCGCGCGGTCCATGACCGCGATCCGGTGCGCGACCTCAGCCTGGAGCTCCGACGACAGGCCGGAGAGGACCAGCGACGCCTTCTCCGCCGTCATGTGGGCCAGCACGAGGGCGATCACCTGCGGGTGCTCCTCGCGGATGAACGAGCGCAGCTGGCCGGGGTCGGCGCGGCCGAGGAACTGGAAGGGCAGCTGGATGGCGCGGGCGGTGAGCCGCTCCAGCGCCTCCTCGGCCTTGTCGTCGCCGAGCGAGCGGCGCAGCAGGTCGCGGGCCAGGTCGATGCCACCCTGGAGCAGGTGCTGGCGCGCGGCCAGCAGGCTGGAGAACTCCCCCATGACCGACTTCGCCTCGTTCGGCTCGACCGATGCGAGCGCGGCGATCTCGGCGGAGATCGCCTCGACCTCCTCCTCGCTCATGTGCGAGAGCACCTCGGCGGCACGCTCCTTGCCCAGCCGCACCAGCACGATGGCGGCCTTGCGGGCACCGGTGTTCGTCATCACGCTCATCAGGGACGCTCCACCAGCCAGCCGCGCAGCAGCGAGGCGACCTCGTCGGGCTGGCGCTCGACGAGCGCCATGAGCTCCTCGCGCATCTCGTCGGCCGGCTCGACGGCGGCCAGGGCGAGCGCGGTCTGGGCCTCGGACTGCGCCGACTGGGCGGCCAGCGCGGCGCGGGCGGCCTGCTCCTGGCGCAGCTGCTCGACGACGTAGGACGTCGCCTCGTCGCGGGCCTTGGCCTGCTTGCGCTGCCGGCGCCAGGCCAGGCCGACCAGCAGCAGGACCAGGCCGCCCAGCGCACCGTTGCGGATCATCGCGTTGCGGGCGTCCTTGGCGTCGGCGGCCTTCGCCGCCTTGAGCGCAGCGGCGTCCGCGTCGGCGACGGAGGTGTCGAAGGGCACCGACGAGGTCTCGATGGTGTCGCCCCGCTTGGTGTCGAGGCCGATGGCCGAGGAGACCAGCGCGTTGATCTGGGCGGGGTCGACCGCGACCTTGGAGTTGGTGTCGATGACCACGGCGGCGTGGAGGGACTTGATCGAGCCGGGCGCGGTCTCGGACTGCTCGACCACCTTGTCGATGCCGTTCTCGCGCACCGTCGAGGAGTTGTCGTAGGTCCCGTTGCCGGTCGTGGTGCCGGTGCCGAGGCCGGTGTTGGGTCCGACGACGCCGCTGGCGCCACCGTTCGGGGTGCCGGTGCCGTTGTAGGTCTCGTTCTGCACCGACTCCGAGAGGACGGGGACCTTCTTGTCCTTGCCGTAGGTGGTGGTCTCGGTGGTCGTCTTGTCGAAGTCGAGCACCGCGGTGACCTGCACCGAGGAGTTGCCGGGGCCGAAGACCCGGTCGAGCATCGCCTGCGCCTTGGCCGAGAGCTGGTCCTGGTAGTCCTGCTGCTGGCGGTTCTGCGTGGTGGCGACGCCGGCGCCGGTGGCGCTCCCGTCCGAGAGCACCCGGCCGCTGGAGTCGGCGACGGTGACCTTCGACGGGTCGAGGCCGTCGATGCTGGACGCGACGAGGTGGACGATCGCCTGGACCTGGTCCTCGGAGAGCTGGACGCCGGCTCGGGTGTCGACCAGCACCGAGGCGGTCGCGGGGTCCTGCTGCTCGGCGAAGACCTGCTTGGGCGGGAGCGCGAGGTGCACGACGGCGGTGTCGACGCCGTCGATGGCCTCGATGGTCGTGGCGAGCTCGCCCTCCATGGCCCGCTTGAAGTCGGTCTGCTCCTTGAACTGCGAGGTCGAGATGTCCTGGCCGTCGAGGATCGAGTAGCCGCCGTCGCTGCCGCTGCTGGACGGGATGCCCTGGCCGCTGAGCGCGATGCGCTCGGAGTAGACCTGGTCCTGGGGCACCGAGATGGTCCCGCCGCCGTCACCGATCTCGTACTTCACGCCGTCGGCGTTGAGCTGCTCGACGACCGCAGAGGCGTCCTCGGGCGAGAGGTCGGTGAAGAGCGGCGCGTAGGACGGCGCCGACGCCCAGCGGAACACCATGAACGCCGCCAGCAGCAGGGCGCTCGTGCCGACGATCGCGACGACCTTCTGCCCGGGGCTGAACAGCGCGAAGCCGCGCCGGTAGCGGTCCAGTGCTTGCGTGATCCCGGTCCTCATCCGACCTGCATCCTCATGATCTCGCTGAACGACTCGATGGCCTTGTTGCGCACGGCGACGGTGAGCTTGGTGGCCACCTCGGCCTCACTGGCGGCCAGCGTGTAGTCGTGGATGTTGGGCAGGGTGCCGGACGCGGCGCGGACCGCGAGCGTGTCGGCGTTGTCCTGCAGCCCCTCGAGGCGCTGGATCCCGTCGAGGACCATGCTGCCGAAGTCGGGGCCCTTCGTCGCCGCGGTCGCCGAGGGGGCAACCGGCGCGGGTGCCGCGACGGCGGGTGCGGCGAGCGGGGTGAACCCGATCGACTCGATGCCACCGATGCTCATCAGCGCTGTCCGATCTGGAGTGCCGCGGCGTAGGTGTCCTGTGCGGTCTTGGTGACCTGGACGGACGCCTGGAAGCCGCGCTGGGCCTGGACGAGGGAGGTCATCTGCACCGACATGTCCATGGCGGGCGTCTTGACGTAGCCGTTGGCGTCGGCCAGCGGGTGGTCGGGCGCGTACTCCATGATCCCGTTGGGGTCGCCGGCCTCGATGCCGGAGACCTCGACGCCGCCCTCGGGCAGGGCCGTCGCGACGACCATCTGCTCCTGGAAGGCGTCCTGGTTGGTGGCCGTGACGGTGTTGGCGTTGGCGATGTTGTTGGCGAGCGCGTCGAGCCAGGTCTGGTGCATGCCCAGGCTGCTGTTGGCGATGCGCAGCATGTCGAAGGCGCCCATCAGACCGCGCCCGCCGCGGTGGTGATCATCGAGAACCGGTCGGAGACCGCCCGGGTGACCATCTGGTACTGGAACTGGGTCTGCATCGCCGCGAGCGACTCCTTGCGGAGGTCGACGTTGTTGCCGTCGAGGCCCGCGGGCGCGTCGGTCGGGACGGAGGTCGGGGTGATGCCGCCGGCCGGCATCTCGCCTCGCTGGAGGGCGGAGGCGAGCGAGGACTCGAAGTCGACCGCGCGGGCGCGGAAGCCCGGGGTGTCGACGTTCGCGATGTTGTCGGCGATCACGTTCTGCCGGGTCGCGAGGCCGTCGAGGGCGGTCGCGAGCACCGAGGAGACGGCGTCGGGCATGCCGATGGACACGGGGGTCCTCCTGCTGGAGAAGGGCGGCCGGTCCATCGGCGCGAAGGGGGTGAGCACTCCTTGCTCACGTGCTGCATCGGCCCGGTGGGCCGACAGATGAGGAGTTGGGGGAGGCGAGGGTCGAGAACCACCCGAACGGGTCATGCCGGCACCACCCGGAGGTGGTGCCGGCATGGTCAGGCCCGACGTCGGGCCGAGATGTCAGGCCGAGATGTCAGGCCGAGATGTCGACGTAGACCGGGGCGCGGTCCACGGGGCGCAGCTGCGCGAGCCCGACGCGGGTCTGCTCGAGCGCCCGGGCCAGGCCCTCGCGCACGACGTCCTGGCGCCTGAGCAGGTCACGCGCCCGGGCCACCAGGGCGTCCGGGATCGGACCGCCGGTCTGCGGCGGGACCCAGGCGCCCGAGGCGGCGGGGACCGACGTGTCGCCGTCGAGGGGGCCGGTGAGCATCCGCTCGGCGACCCGGACGTCGTGCTCGAGCGCCTCGAGGGCGTCGCGCCACGAGCGCACCACGTCGGCGAGGTCGTCGTCGCCGGGGAGCCGGCCGATCATGCCGACCGCGCGGTGTCGAGCGCGGCACGGCGCCACGCGTCGCCGAGGCCCTCGACGAGACCGAGGCAGTGGCGGGTGCGCTCGACGTCGCGCTCGACGTTGGCCTTCACCAGCTGCACCATCAGGTGGGCGTAGAGGCTGTTGAGCGCCGGGCCGCCCTCCCAGACCTCCGGCCGCAGCGACGACTGCAGCTCGGCGACGATCGCCTGGGCGTGCAGCAGCTGCTCGTGCGCCTCGGCGTGGTCACCGGACTCCTGGGCACCGATGGCGCGCTGGCAGTCGAGGGCGAGGCGGTCGTAGAGCATGACCAGCAGCCGCGCGGGGCTGGCGGTCTCGACCGACGCCTGGAGGTAGGAGGCGGAGGAGGCGGTGCCGGAGTAGGCGGATGCGTAGGCCATGGGGGTGTCCTTATCCCGAGGTCGTGAGGGAGGAGATCTGGCTGGACAGCCACGACGACTGGCTGTTCATCTGGTTGAGCGCCGTCTCCATCGCGGTGAACTGCCGGGTGAGCGTGGAGCGCCGCAGCTCGAGGCGGATGTCCCAGTCGGCGATGTCGTTGCCGAGGCGGGTGATCGTGTCGTTGCGGCCGGTGATCGAGGTGGTGAGGGTGCCGTCGACCCGGTCGCTGGCCGCCTTCGCCGCGGCACCGAGACGGGTGACGAAGCCGGTGCCCGACGCGGTGAGCCGGGTCTGCACGGAGGTCGGGTCGGCGGTGTAGGCCTTCTGGAAGGCCGACTCGTCGAGGACCAGCTTGCCGTAGCGGTCGGTCTGGATGCCGAGGTCGGCCAGGCTGGTGCCGTCGCCGGGGAACACGCTGTTGATCAGCTGGTCGCGGACCGTGCGGACGTTGGTGTCGCCCGCGAGCGGGCCCCGCGTGCCGGTGCCGCTGGCCTTGCTCTGGGTGTCGATGTCCGCGAGCACGGAGTTGACCGCGTCGATGATGCCCTTGAGCGCCTTCGAGGCCGCGGACTGGTCCCGGGCCAGCACCACCTCGGAGGTGGTGCCGGCCGTGGCGCCGGCCGCGAGCGTGACGGTGACCCCTGGCACCAGGTCCGAGAAGGTGTTGGACGAGGACGTGGCAGTGATCGTGTCCCCGACCGTGACCTGGGCGTCGCGGCCGGCGCGGACCGTCGCCCCGCCCAGCAGGGCGGAGCCGTCCGTGGCGGTGAGGGTGAAGTCTTCCTCGGCCCCCGTGGCCGAGGACTCCACCACCAACCGGTACTGGTCGGTGCCCACCTTCACCGCGGTGGCCCGCACGCCGGTGGCGTTGGCCGGGTCGTTGAGCGCGGTGACCAGGCCGGCGAGCGTGCCGTCGGTGGTGAGGTCGAGCGGCGTCGAGCCGTCGAGCCGGTCCAGGCGGACGGTGGTCGGCACGGTGCCGGCCGTGGTGCGCCCGACCGTGTCGGCGAGCTCGAGGCGGTGGGTCGTCGCGGTCTGGTCGACCCGGAGCGAGAACGACCCGGGGCCCGCCGACGTGGTCGCCGAGACGGCGACCTTGGTGTCCGAGCTGGTCGCGGTGACCGGGTTCCAGGCCGACGCCTTGCCGAGGTCGGTCGCCAGGGTGGCGAGCGCGGCGAGCTTGGTGTTGATTCCCTGCAGGATCGTGACGATCGACTTCTCCGACGTCTGGCGCGTCTTGAGCCGGGTCTGGGAGGACGCCTCGAGCTGCATGAACTGGTCGATGATCGACGCGGTGTCCAGGCCGCTGCCGAGGCCGCTCACGCTGGCCGATGAGCTCATCGTCGTCCTCCGTCGTTGGATCCCGGGGACCCGGTGGCCGGGCCGGTCGTGCGACCGGCCCGGCTACCGCGGTCGTGCTGTCCCGTCAGCGCTGCTGTCAGCGCAGGAGGGAGAGGACGCCCTGCGAGGCCTGGTTGGCCTGCGCCAGCATGGCCGTGCCGGCCTGGGAGAGGATCTGCGAGCGGGTGAAGCCCATCATCTCCTGCGCCATGTCGGTGTCGCGGATCCGCGACTCCGACGCCGACAGGTTCTCGATCGCCACGTTCACGTTGTTGATGGTGTGCTCGAAGCGGTTCTGCGTCGCACCGAGGTCGGCGCGCTGGGTGGAGACCTCGGTGATGGCCTCCTGCAGGGTGTTGCTGTCGGTGATGTCGATCGCAGCCATCGCGGTGCCGGCGGTGAAGTCGGCGAGCGCGGTGGCCGAGACGTCGATCGTGTCGGTGCTGTCGTAGCCCACCTGGAAGGTCAGCGCCGTGCCACCGAACAGGTCGGTGCCGTTGAACTTGGTGTTGTCCTTGATCCGGGTGATCTCGTCCTTGAGCGCGGTGAACTCCGAGCTCAGCGCCGCCTGCGAGTCGGTGCCCTGGGTGCCGTTGTTGTACTGCACGGCGAGGTCGTTCATGCGCTGCAGCATGGAGTGGACCTCGGTGAGCGCGCCTTCAGCGGTCTGCACGAGGCTGACGCCGTCCTGGGCGTTGCGGGCGCCGACCTTCAGGCCGCCGACCTGCGAGCGCAGGCCCTCGGAGATGGCCAGGCCGGCCGCGTCGTCGGCGGCGCGGTTGATCCGGAAGCCGGAGGACAGCTTCTCGAGCGACTTCGACATCTGGCCCTGCGTGACCGACAGGTTGCGGTACGAGTTGGCGGCGTCGATGTTCTGGTTGATGCGAAGACCCATGATGGATTCCTTCCGTGGTTTCTGAGTCACGAGCTGGAGTCCGTCCGTGGACTCCGTCGAGGTCCTGTTCGGCGGGCCCGGGTCCCACCTGAGGGTTTCGAGGGAGATTCTTTCGACGCGCTTCGCAGCCTCGTCGTCCTCGCGCCGGGACATGGCTCAGGCGCTGGTGGCGACCCGGGGCACGTAGGTGCGCGCGACGGCGGCGTGGCGGTCGGCCACGGCGGCGAAGTACGCCTCGCGGCGACGCGCGGCGACACCGTCGGGTCGGTCGTGGGCGGGGACCAGCTCGGGGGCCAGCTGGGAGTTGAGGCCGTCGCGCAGCAGGACCATCGCCTCGGCGCGCAGCTGGGAGATCCGCGACTCGGTGACACCGAGCTCGGCGGCGAGCTCGGCCATCGGCCGCTCCTCCAGGAAGTAGCCCTGCACCACCCGGCGCAGCCGCTCGGGGAGCTCGGCCACGGCCTCGGAGAGGTAGGTGAGCAGCTCGGTGTGCTCGAGCGCCTGCTCCGGCGTCGGGGTGGACGACGGCCTCGAGTCGGCGTAGGACCCGTGCTCGTCGCCGGCCTCCAGCGACATCACCTGGGCGCGGGCGAGGTCCTCGCGGTTGGCCAGCACCTCCTCCACCGGGATGCCGTGCGCCGAGGCGAGCTCGGCGTCGGTGGGCACGCGGCCCAGGGTGTGGGTGAGGCGCATCCGCGTCTCGTCGAGGTTGCGGGCGGTCCGGCGGACCGAGCGTGTCGCCCAGTCCACGCCGCGCAGCTCGTCGAGCAGCGCGCCCCGGACACGGGTCGCGGCGTAGCGGGCGAACGGCACGCCCCGCGCGGCGTCGAAGCCGCGGGCCGCCATCACGAGGGCCGTCAGGCCCGCGGAGGTCAGGTCGTCGCGGTCGACGTGCGCCGGGACCCGGGAGAGCACCTCGCGGACCAGGTGGCCGACGAGCGGGATGTGCTGGGTCACCAGGTCGTCCTGGTCGGGCGTCTCCAGGGGGAGGGAGACGGCGCCCGACGGGGCGAGGGAGGCGGCGGGGGAAGCTGCGGGGGTGGTCACGGGTCGAGCCTTGTGGAGCCCGAGGGAGTTTGTTACCGATTCGAGGAGGAAGGGGTCAAAGGAGTAACAGAACGGGGACCGACGTCCCACACGACCATGGCCCGTTCGGACTATGCGGTTACCACCTGCACCGTGCGTGCACACGTGGCACGTCCCGGTCAAAACCTCGGGGAAGTCCTCAGGTCACCGTGACGACGACCGATGGGACGGGCGTGAACCTGACCGATCAGGCCCGCCTCGTCGCGGGTGGAACCGCGACCGCCACGATGGAGCGACTCTCCCTCGTCCTCTGGCGCGAGCGCGAGCTGCTCTCCGAGCTGCACTACCGCCTCGAGGTCGAGCAGCTCGTCCTGGCGAGCGGTCGCAGCCGCTGGCTGGCCCACGCGACCCGCGACATCGACGCGCTGCTCGGCACCATCCGCGAGACCGAGGTGCTGCGTGCCGTCGCCGCCGACGACGCCGCCGCCGTGGCCGGCATGAGCGCCAACCCGAGCCTGGCCGCGCTCGCGGAGGCGGCCGGCGACCCGTGGACCACGATCCTCACCGAGCACCGCGAGGCGTTCGTGACGCTCACCGCGGAGATCGCCACCCTCGCCGACTCCAACAAGCACCTCATCTCCGCCGGCTACCGCTCGGCGCGCGAGACCCTCCTCAGCCTCGGCGAGTCGGTCGACGGCTACGCAGCGGACGGCACCGCCACCGCCGACGGCTCCCGCAACCGGCTCGTGGACCGGAGCCTCTGAGGTGGCGGGCACCTTCGGCTCCATCAACGCCACGGCGAGCGCCCTGCGCTACCACCAGGCGGTGATGGAGGTCGCGAGCGGCAACATCGCCAACGTCTCGACCGACGGCTACGCCCGTCGCCGCGTCGTCGGCCAGGCCGTCGGTGCCCCCGCCCAGCCCGCCATGTGGAGCCGGTTCGACGGCCACGGCGACGGCGTACGCGTCGGGTCGGTCGACCGCCTCGTCGACCCGCTGCTCGACTCGCGCGCGCGTCGCGAGCACGGCACCCAGTCCTTCCTCGACACTCGCGCGGCCGCGCTGGCCCGGGTCGAGTCGTCCCTCGGCGAGCCCGCGGGCGAGGGCGTGTCCAGCGCACTCGCCGGCGTCCGCCGCGCGTGGCAGGACCTCGCCAACAACCCCGACTCGGCCGCGACCCGAGCCCAGGTCGTCGCCACGTCGCGCACGCTCGTGGACGCGGTGGCCGGCCAGCGCCGCAACATCGAGGCCGAGGAGGGCGACCAGCGGGCGTCCCTGCTCGCCGATGTCGGCGAGACCAACACCCTCGCCCACGACCTCGCCGCCGCCAACGAGGCGATCACCGCCGCCCGCCTGGCCGGCAACGACACCTCGAGCCTCCTCGACGCCCGCGACCAGATGGCGCTGCGCCTCGCCGAGCTCACCGGCGGCACCGCGGTCGAGAACGGCCAGGGCGGCCTCGACGTCACCGTCGGCGGCGTCGCGCTGGTCACCGGCGGCAAGGCCGGCACGCTCGCCGTGTCCTCCGGCATCAACCCCGACGGCACCTCCGACGGACAGCCGCTCGCCCTCGCCGTCACCCCGCCCGGCGGCACCGCGACCGCCGTGTCGGGCCTGCGCGGAGAGGTCGGCGGCAGCGTCGACCTGCTCGGCACCACGCTCCCCGGCCTGCGCGCCGGGCTGCAGGCGGTGGCGCAGCAGGTCGCCGACTCCGTCAACGCCGCGCACCAGGCCGGCTTCGACCAGGCCGGCGCCGCCGGCCAGCCCTTCTTCGCCGTGGACCCGTCCGACCCGAACGGTCCGCTCGTGCTGCTGGTGACCGACCCGGCGTCGGTCGCCGCCTCCGCCATCGGCGGCGGACCCAACCGCGACGGCAGCAACGGCACCGCGATCGCCGCCGCGCTCGCCGGCCCGACCTCGGGCTACCAGCAGTTCGTCACCGGCCTCGGCAACGACGTCGCCTCCGTGCGCCGCCTCGCCGCCACCCAGCAGAACCTCACCGACCAGGTCGACGGCGCGCGCGAGCAGCTGTCGGGCGTCAACATCGACGAGGAGATGGTCACCATGATGCAGTCGCAGCGGGCCTACGAGGCCGCGGCGAGGGTGATGACCACCCTCGACTCGGTCCTCGACACCCTCATCAACCGGACCGGGCTGGTGCGCTGATGCCCATCAACCGCGTGACCCAGTCGATGCTGACCGACCGGTCGCTCACCCGCCTGCAGGGCAGCCTGTCCCGCCTCGCCGACATCCAGGAGCACCTGTCCACCGGCCGGGTGCTCAACCGCGCCTCGGACAACCCGGGCGACGCCGCGACGGCGATGCGGCTGCGTGCCTCGCTCGGCGAGCAGCAGCAGTACGCCCGCAACGCCGAGGACGGCCAGGGCTGGCTCGCCTCGCTCGACTCGACGCTCGGGTCGGCCAACGACATGGTGCGGCGCGCCCGCGAGCTCGGCCAGCAGGCGGTCAACGGCGCCATGAGCCAGCAGTCCCGCGACGCGCTCGCCGCCGAGGTCGACCAGCTCCGGTCCGCGCTGGTGGCCAACGCCAACACGACCTACGTCGGCCGGCCGGTGTTCGGCGGCACGACCGCGGGCTCCGCCGCGTTCACCGAGTCCGCCGGGGTGGTCACCTTCACCGGGGACACGAACCCGGTGAACCGGTCGGTCGCCGACGGCGTCGTCGTCGACGTCTCGGTGGCCGGGCCGACCGCGTACGGCGCCGACGGCGACAACGTCTTCGACCACCTGGCCGCGCTCTCGACCGCGCTGCGCTCGGGCGACACGACCGGGGTGCAGACCGGGGTCACGGCGCTCACCTCCGACAGCGACCGGCTCGTCGTGGCGCGCGCCGAGGTCGGCGCCCGCACCAACCGCGTCGACCTCGCGGTGACCCGCGCCGGCGACCTCGAGACGTCGCTGACCAACGCGCTGGCCGAGATCGAGAACGCCGACCTCCCGAAGACGATGGTGGACCTCAAGATGCAGGAGGTCGCCTACCAGGCGTCGCTCGCCGCCACCGCCCGCGTGCTGCAGCCGAGCCTGGTGGACTTTCTGCGATGATCGCCACGATGGACACCACGACGACGACGTTGCCCGGCGACGTCCCCGAGATCCCGGTGATCGAGCTCGTGCAGCCGATGCCCGGCTTCCCCGGCCTGGCCCGCTTCGCGCTCGTGCAGGTCGACGACGACGGTGTGCTCTGCAGCCTGACCTCGCTCGACGAGCCGGGGCTGCGCTTCCTCGTCGTGCCGCCGAACCCGTTCTTCCCCGACTACGCCCCCGAGGTGGACGAGTCGGTCCTGGTCGACCTCGGGTCGTCGTCGGTCGACGACCTGGTCGTGCTGTGCGTGCTGACCGCGGGGGAGTCCCTGGCGAGCACCACGGCCAACCTCGCCGCTCCCGTGGTCCTCGACACCTCGACCCACCGCGCGCTGCAGGTCGTGCTGGACGACCCGGGCCTGTCGGTCGCCACGCCGCTGATCGCGTGACCGCGACCTCGCCCGGCTCCGGTAGCGTGGCCGCATGCTGGTCGTGAGCCGTCGTGCGGGAGAGAGCGTCGTCATCGGCGACAACGTCACCGTGTCCGTGCTCGAGGTGCGCGGCGACGTGGTCCGCATCGGCATCGACGCCCCACGCTCGGTGGCGGTGCACCGCCAGGAGCTGCTGGCCCAGCTCGCCCAGTCCAACCAGGACGCGGCGTCGCCCAGCGACAACGCCGTCGACTCGCTGCTGACCGCGATCCGCGACCGTTCCAAGGACGCCTGAGCGCCCCTCGTCGAGACCGGTCGGCCGGGCCCCGTTCAGGCCTGGCGACCGCGTCCGCGCTGGGACGCGATGACGGCCGCCTGCGTGCGCCGCTGCACGCCGAGCTTGGCGAGCAGGCCGGTGACGTGGTTCTTGACCGTCTTCTCGGCGAGGTAGAGCCGCTCACCGATCTGGCGGTTGGTGAGGCCCTCGGTGATCAGGTCGAGGATCTCCGACTCGAGGTCGGTCAGGGCCGACAGCCCGGCCGGGGCGTCGGTCTCCCGCGACCGCATCCGCTCGATGACCCGGACGGCGACCGCCGGGTCGATCAGCGACTGCCCCTGGTGGACGGCCCGGATGCCGCTCACCAGAGCGCTCTCGTCGACCTGCTTGAGGACGTAGCCGCCCGCGCCGGCGAGGATGGCGTTGAAGAGCGCCTCGTCGTCGTCGTAGCTGGTGAGGATCAGCGCCTTGATGTCCGGGTCGGCCGACCGGACCTGGCGGCACACCTCGATGCCGTGGCCGTCGGGCAGCCGGCCGTCGAGGACGGCGACGTCGGGGGCGAGCTCGAGGATCTGGGGGACCCCCTCGGCGACGGTGCCGGCCTCGCCGACCACCTCGATGTCGTCCTCGAGCTCGAGGACGGTGCGCAGACCCCGCCGCACCACGGCGTGGTCGTCCAACAGGTAGACGCGGATCGCGGGTGTGCTGCTCATCTGGACCTCCCCTGAGTCCCGAGGACCCCAGCCTAGGCCCAGACGAGCCCCGTCGGGGCGGGTCAGGCGCGTTCGAGCAGGAAGAGCGGGATCTCGCGGTCGGTCCGGGTCTGGTAGTCGGCGTAGGTCGGCCACGTGGCGACCGCGTGCGCCCACCAGTCCGCGCGCTCCTCGCCCTCGAGGACCCGCGTGGTGTAGACGTGCTTCTCCGCGCCGTCCTGGAGCTCGACCTCGGGGTGGGCGAGGAAGTTGTGGTACCACTCCGGGTTCTCCGGCGCGCCCCCCTTCGACGCCACGGCGAGGTAGGCGCCGTCGCGCTCCACCCGCATCACCGGGTTCTTGCGCAGGTGGCCCGACCTCGCGCCGACGGAGGTGACGACGACGATCGGGTAGTCGGTGCCGGGCAGGGTGCCCGCCTCGCGACCGTCGGAGGCCTCGTACGCCTCGACCTGGTCGCGGACCCACTCCGACGTGCTGGGGACATAGGTGCCGGTCAGTGACATGCCCGCCACAACACCACGGCTGCCGGAGATCTTCCAGCGCCCCTCCCCCACCCCGCGGTAGTCCAGTGCCGAACTGCTGGCACCGCGGCCCCGCGACGACGTCTGGCCACTGGACTACCCCCGGGCGACGACGGCTCGCCACTGGAGCACCTCCGCCCCCGGGGGCAGCGCACCCCCGATAGCCTCCCCGCATGAGTGCGATCGACGGTGTCAGCGAGATCTTCGACCCCGAGGACTGGGACGTCGTCCCGGGCTTCGAGGGCCTGACCGACCTGACCTACCACCGCGCCCGCGCGCACGGGACCGTCCGGATCGCCTTCGACCGGCCCGACGTGCTCAACGCGTTCCGCCCGCACACCGTCGACGAGCTGCTGCTCACCCTCGAGCACGCGCGCACCTCCGCCGACGTCGGCTGCGTGATCCTCACCGGCAACGGCCCGAGCGCGAAGAACGGCAAGTGGGCCTTCTGCACCGGCGGTGACCAGCGCATCCGCGGCCGCGCGGGCTACCAGTACGAGGACGTCAGCGCCGGGGCAGGCGACACCGGCGCGGAGGAGCCGAGCCCGATCGACCGCGCCCGGCTCGCACGGCTGCACATCCTGGAGTG
Organism: Nocardioides palaemonis; assembly: GCF_018275325.1. NCBI lineage: Bacteria > Bacillati > Actinomycetota > Actinomycetes > Propionibacteriales > Nocardioidaceae > Nocardioides > Nocardioides palaemonis. Next base: position 880,658 of record NZ_JAGVQR010000004.1, read on the forward strand.
CCAGCGGCTGATCCGGTTCATGCCGAAGGTCGTCATCTGCGTCGTCCCCGGCTGGGCGGCCGGCGGCGGCCACAGCCTGCACGTCGTCGCGGACCTCACCCTCGCCAGCCGCGAGCACGCCCGCTTCAAGCAGACCGACGCCGACGTCGGTTCCTTCGACGGCGGCTACGGCTCGGCCTACCTCGCCCGGCAGGTCGGCCAGAAGTTCGCCCGCGAGATCTTCTTCCTCGCCGACGAGTACGACGCCGAGGAGATGCACCGGATGGGCGCGGTCAACCGCGTCGTCGAGCACGCCCAGCTCGAGAAGGTCGCGCTCGACTGGGGCCGGAAGATCAACGGCAAGTCCCCGACGGCCCAGCGGATGCTGAAGTACTCCTTCAACCTCCTCGACGACGGCCTCGTCGGCCAGCAGCTCTTCGCCGGCGAGGCGACCCGCCTGGCCTACATGACCGACGAGGCACAAGAGGGCCGCGACCAGTTCCTCGAGAAGCGCGACCCCGACTGGTCGCCCTTCCCCTGGTACTACTGAGCCGATGACCCCACCCGTCGCCGCCGAGGAGCTCCGCCGCGGGGTCGAGGCCGCGGCCGCCGGCACGCCGTACGTCGTCGCCCCGACCGAGCGGGGCTTCGACGTCTCGCTCGACCTCGTCGACGCGCAGTGGTTCGGGCTGTTCAACGCCGCAGGACTGCGCAAGCAGTACACCCACCACGTCGCGGTGCGGGGTGACGGCACCTACACGGTGACCGACGACTCCCGCGAGGTCGAGTGGGTCGCCGGTGTGCCGCGGGTCGCGGCCGGGGCCTCGCGGCAGATCGGGCGCTTCAAGGAGCTCGGCGTGCAGAAGGTCTGGGCGTTCGACGAGCGGGGCAGGTTCGGGCCGGTGGTCGACTTCCGGTTCAGCTCCGAGGAGGGCCGCGACCTGGTCACCGGGGTCGCCGACCAGCTCGGCCTGCGGCTGCGGCGCGGCACCGCGGAGATCATCGGACTCGTCTTCGCCCTGGTCGCCGTCGTGGGACTCGTCGTCGGCGGCGCGGCCGTGGGGGTCCTGGCCCTGCTCGGACGGCTGTAGCCGTAGCAGGCCTCCGCCCGATCGGGCACCATGGCCGCGTGAAGATCGACCTGACCGTCGCCGCCATCCCCGCGTTCATCGGCGCGATGGGCGCGGAGTACGCCTGGCAGCGCTCGCACCCGGTCGAGCCCGGGACGCGGGCGGGCGACTACCAGCTGGCCGACACGGTCGCGAGCCTGACCATGGGCATCGGCAGCCTGGCCGCGCCCTACGTCGCGAAGAAGCTGCTCGACCCGCTGACTCCCGGCGTCGGTCGCCACGGCCGGACCCTCCTGGCCCTGGGCGCGGCGGCGGCCGCGCTCACGACCGTGGGGGACGTGGTCCGCCGTCGCCTGCGGGACGGCTCGCTGCCCGACCCGCAGACGGTGCCGGCCGACGTCCGCGCCGTGCAGGACGAGCTCGCGGAGATCCGCCAGGGTCCCGCCTCCCGGCCCGGCGACCGCACCCCTCCGGCGCTGCGGCGCGCGCACGGCGCCCTCGCGGTCAGCGCCGTCGCGTCCACCGCGCTCGTCGCGTCGACGACGTGGGCCGCGATGACCTCGGGCAAGCGGCTCCACGAGCGGTCCCCGCTCGACCTCGGCACCGGACCGTGGGCGGCCGCGGCGGCGATCCTGGGATGGGACTTCATCTACTACTGGAACCACCGGCTCAGCCACGAGAGCCGCTGGCTGTGGGCGGTCCACGTGGTGCACCACTCCAGCGAGCGCTACAACCTCTCCACCGCGCTGCGCCAGCCGGTCGCCGAGGGCGTCACCCTCACCGTGCCCTACGGCCTGCTCGCCCTCCTCGGGGTCCGGCCCGCGCTGATCGAGCAGGCGCGCGGCATCAACCTGATCTACCAGTTCTGGATCCACACCGAGGCGATCCAGCGACTGGGCTGGGTCGAGAAGGTGTTCAACACCCCGTCGCACCACCGGGTCCACCACGGCTCCAACAGCGAGTACCTCGACCGCAACCACGGCAGCATCCTCATCCTCTGGGACCGTCTCTTCGGCACCTTCGAGGAGGAGGACGCGCCCGTCGTCTACGGCCTGACGAAGAACATCGACTCCTACAGCCCGGCGCGCATCGCCTCCCACGAGTGGGCCGACATCGCCGTCGACGTCGCCGCGGCCGGGACCTGGCACGACCGGTGGTCGTTCCTCCTGCGCCGACCGGGCTGGGCCTACGCACGACGCGCCGCGGCGGGCGTCGCGTGAGCGGGCCGCGGGTCGTCGTCCTGACCGGGGCCGGGATCTCCGCGGAGAGCGGGCTGTCGACCTTCCGCGACTCCGGCGGCCTGTGGGAGGGCCACGACCCGATGCAGGTCGCGACCCCCGAGGCCTACGAGGACGACCCGGCGCTGGTCCAGCGCTTCTACGACGAGCGCCGCGCCGCGCTCGCCCACGTCGAGCCCAACGCCGCCCACCACGCCCTCGCGCGCCTCGAGCGCGAGCTCGGCGACGACCTGCTCGTGGTCACCCAGAACGTCGACGACCTGCACGAGCGGGCCGGCTCGCGCCGCGTGCACCACCTGCACGGCAGCCTGCACTCGGCGTGGTGCACGGCGTGCGACGTACGCCACCCCTGGACGGACGCGCTCGGCGACCGCCCGCCGTGCCCGGCCTGCGCCGAGCCGGAGCTGCGTCCGGACATCGTGTGGTTCGGTGAGATCCCCTACGGCATGGACCTCGTCGAGGACGCCCTCGACACGTGCGAGCTGTTCGTCTCGATCGGGACGTCCGGGGTGGTCTACCCGGCCGCCGCCTTCGTGCTCTGGGCCCGCGGCACCACGCTCGAGCTCAACCTCGAGCCCAGCGCGGGTGCGACCGAGTTCGCGGAGTCGCGCCACGGGCCGGCGAGCGTGCTGGTGCCGGCGTGGGTCGAGGAGCTGCTCGGCTGAGCGAAACCGGTCACGCGGTCGTCCGCTGCGTGGTCGAATGGCGCAGCACGCCGCGCGACCGAGGGGCCCAGGGATGATGCACGTACGCACGGCGGTGACGCTCGCCGCCCTCGTGGCGACCACCGCGGGGTGCTCGACGTACGACCGGCTGACCACCTCCGACTTCGCGCGGCAGGAGCCGGAGCAGGTCGTCGCCGCGGCGGTCGAGGCGATGTCCGACGTGACCAGCATGCGCGTCACGGGCCAGGTGCGGGTCAGGGGCAGCGAGGTGCTCGTGGACGTCGCGATGGACGACAGCGGGAGCTGCACCGCGACGATGCGCACGGGTGAAGGCCGGCTGGCCCTGCGCCGGATCGGCCGCCGGGCCTGGGTCACGGGCGACGAGGCGTTCATCGTCCGGGCGGGCGGCGGCGCCTCGCTCCCACCGGGTGCGCTCTCGCACCTCGCGACCTCGTGGATCCGTGCGGACGCCCCGCCGCTGCTGGAGCTGTGCGACCTGCGGACGTGGACCGACACCTTCACCCGGCCGGGCGCGGGCGGCGCGGACGGCGAGTCGCAGCCGCTGACGGCGGAGGACCTCTCCTCGGTCACGCTGGTGGAGGACGAGGACCTCGGCGGCGGCGTGCGCGCGGTGCACTTCTCCCCCGATCCCCGTCAGACCGTCTGGGTCCTCAGCGAGGCCCCGCACCACGTCGTCCGCATCGAGCGCACCGGTCGCGACGGCGGTGCCCTGTCGCTCTCCGACTTCGACCTGCCGGTCGACGTCGAGCGGCCGTCGGCCGACGAGGTGCTGCGACCCTGACCTCCGGTCGGCTCAGCCCGCCGACTGACGGGGGAAGCAGAGACGCACGGCGGTGCCGCGCCCGAGCTCCGACTCCACCTCGACGGTCCCGTCGTGGCGCTGCATGATCTCGCGCACGATGCCGAGCCCGAGGCCCGTGCCGGGGCGGCGCAGCGCGGCGTCGTTGGTCGAGCGGAACATCGGGGTGAAGATGATCGCCCGGTCCTCCTCGGACATGCCGATCCCCTCGTCGCGACAGGTGAACACGACGTGCTCGTCGCCCACCTCGAGCGACAGCCAGACCTCGTCGCCCTCGTCGGAGTACTTGACCGCGTTGTCGACGAGGTTGGCGACCGCCCCGGCGACCTCGCGGGGGTCGCCGAGCACGACCGCCGCGTCGCCCGCCGGGGCCGGGTGGAGCGTGATGCCGGCCTGCTCGGCCACCGCGGCCATCGACAGCGCCGCGTCCTGGACCACCTGTCGCAGGTCGACGCGCATCCGGGCCGGCGGGTGCTCGGGGTCGCTGACCCGCGACAGCAGGGCCAGCCCCTCCAGCAGGCCGGCCAGCCGCTCGGAGCCGCGCATGATGGCCCGCGCCCGACGCCGGTCGCGCTCGTCGGCGAGCTCGCTGCCGGCCAGGAACTCGGCGTTGGCGGCGATCACGGTCATCGGGTTGTTGATCTCGTGGGTGACGACCCGCAGGAACTTGCGGCGGGTCTCCTCGAGCTCGCGGAGCTCGGTGAGCAGCCGCCGCTCGCGCTGGGTCGCGTGGGCGTTGGCGATCGCGCGCCCCAGGTCGTGGCCGAGCTCGAGCGCCGCCACCCCCTCGCCGTCGGTCCAGCGCCGCGCGCCGGTGCGGCGGGCGGCGATCAGCATCCCGAGCACCTCGTCGTCGACGCCGACCGGCGCCACCACCACCGCCTGCAGCCCGGCCTCGCGCAGCGCGTCGGTGAACCAGTCGGCGTGGGCCGCGGCGAGCTCCGTGTCGCCCCACACCTGGTCGGGCTCGATGATGATCACGCGCTGGGCGGCCCAGGCGCGCGCGGCCGCGCGGTCGAGTGCGCGGCGCACGTCGGGCGCCATGTCGAGGCCGAGGCTGTCGGGGCTCTGCGTCTCGTCGATGAAGAGATGGATCTCCAGCTCGTCGACCGACAGCGCGCCGAGCAGGGTGCTGCGGGCCTCGCGCACCAGGTGGTTGACGTCGTGGCGGGCCGGGTTGGAGCGGGCGAGGCGGCGCGTGGCGCGGATGACGCGCATGTGGTCGGCGTACTCCTCGCGCTCGATCGCGGTGACGATCGAGCGCAGGGTCATCGACAGCGTGTCGGAGATCTCGAACAGGCGCTGCTTGTCGGGACGCCGCAGGTCGTGGGGCACGTCGAGGTAGAGCAGGCCTCGCAGGTCGCCGCGCTCGTCGGTGACCCGCGCGACGAGCATGTCCATCGCCCGCCACGCGTCGGGGTCGTCGGTGTCCGGCAGGTCGGGCACGACCACCAGGCCGTCGAGCCGCTCGAGCGCCTCGTCGGAGAAGCGCTCCTCCGGGATCCAGACGAAGTGGCCGACCGTGTCGCCGTCGGCGAGCGCGAGCTCCATCTCGGCCAGCCCGGACGCCGTGCCGAGCCGCTCCTCGGCGTGGACGGTGTCGCCGTGGATGGCGACGAACTCCAGCAGGCCCTGCGGGCGGACCACCTCGATGGCGCAGACCTCGAAGCCGGCACGCGCGGCGGCGTCCCGTGCGAGGGCATGCATCAGCGCGCGCGCACGCCCGTCACCCCAGCTGAGGTCTCGCGTGCGTCGCTCACCTTCACGCACCTGGTCCATGGCGCCCCGTCCCTCCGTCGCCACCGGCGATCGTAGGCGTGGCAGCCACGCACAGGAAGGGGATGGCGGGTCAAGGTTCGCGCGGACCCGCGGGATGGACCGGGAGCCAGACGGTGAACGTGCTGCCCTCCCCCAGCACCGACGCCAGCTCGACGGTGCCGCCGTGCAGCCGCACGACCTCCTCGACGACCGCCAGTCCGAGGCCCGTGCCGGGGCGCTGGCGCGCCGACGGGCTGCTCGAGCGGAAGAACGGGGAGAACACCCGTGCCACCTCGTCCTCGGCGATCCCGATGCCGGTGTCGGCGACCACCAGGACCACGCCGTCCGCGCCGTCGCGCTGCTCGGGCCGGAGGACGACGGCGACCCGGCCCTGCGCCGGGGTGTACTTGACGGCGTTGGACAGCAGGTTGGTGACCAGCCGCTGCAGGCCGGCGGCCTCCCCGTCGACGACCAGGCCGTCGCCGACGTCGAGGTCGAGGGCGACACCGTCGGGCGAGCCCATCGGCGCCAGGAACTCCCCGACGTCGCGCACGACGGCGGACAGGTCGACCGGCTCGCGCTCGACCTGGTGGCCCTCGGCGACCCGGCCGAGCGCCATCATGTCCTCGACCATGTCCTCGATCCGGCGGGTGGCGCGGTCGAGCGCGGCGAGCGGCCCGTCGAGGTGGTCGGGCGCACCGTCCTCCTGGATGATCTCCAGGTTGCTCCAGAGCACCATGACCGGGTTGCGCAGCTCGTGGGCCAGCGTGATCACCATGTCGCGGCGGTAGTCGCTCAGCTGGCGGAGCTCGGCGTTGAGCTCGCGCTCGCGCTCGACGATGCGGGCGTCGAGGACCACGCCGGCGAGGTCGGCCGCCACGACGGACGCGGCGTTGACCTCCGAGTCGGTCCAGCGCGGCCCGGCGGCCGTGCGTCCGAGCCCGAGCGTGCCCAGGAAGTCGTCGCCGAGCCCGATCGGCACGAGCAGCCACGACGCGAGCCCGCGCTGGTCCATCTCCTCCACCAGCCCGCTCGACGTGGGGACCGGCGTCTCCCGCGCCCCCCAGGTCTGCTCACGCTCGACGACGAGGTGGCCGCGCCGGCGCCAGACCTCGGTCATCGCCTCCTCGAGGCGCGCGAGGTCGGGCGTGAGCCCCGGGAGGGCGTCACCCTTGAGCACCACGTCGGCGGTGTCGACGTTCATCCGCTCGGCCATGGCGGCCGTCATCGCCTCGAGGAAGTCGGCGAGGGCGGCGCCGGGCGGGCTGGCCTGCATCGCCGCCCGCGCCTGGTTGACCATCCGGACCTGCTCGCCGTAGAGCTCGCGCTCGACGATGCTGATGATCGCCTCGAACAGCACCCCCGCGTCGGCGTTGATCGCGGCCGCGACCTCCGGCGTCGGACGCAGCCCGGACAGCGGCTCGTCGAGGTAGAGCAGGCCGCGCAGCTCGCCGTCGGCGTCCTCGAGCATCCGGACCATCTGGTCGTCGGGGTCCCACCCGTCGGGCAGGTCGGAGGCCGGGACGTCGGGCTTGTGGCCGTACTGGTCGAGCCACGCGCGCAGCGTGTCGTCGATCCGCTCGCCGGGGATGTGGCGCCAGCCGTGCATCTCCTGGCCGAGGGTGACGATGTGCTCGAGCGCCAGCGGCGAGGCCTGCCCGAGCAGCTTGGACCGGGCGTCCTCGTCGCCGGCGATGGCGACGAACTCGAGGTAGCCGTCGGCGCGCAGCACCTCCAGCGCCGCCACCTTGTGGTCGGTGCGCTTGGCGATGTCCTCGGCGATGGCGTGCAGGACGGCCCGCTGGGCCTCGTTGCCCCATGCGAGCTCTCGTGGTCTGACCCACGTCCTCGAGTGTTCCGTCACGCCTGCTCCGCCCCCTACCACGCGCCAGCACCTGCGAGGTTACGTCGCACCACGGCCCGGTGTGGCGGGTTTGGGCAGAGATGGCCCACCTAGGTGACTGGCGGGTAACATAGCGGCATGAAGCGTGACATCTACGACGAGGACCACGAGGCCTTCCGCGCCTCGGTCAAGCAGTTCCTGGACCGCGAGGTCACCCCCACCTCGAGACGTACGCCGCGAACCACGGCCTCGACCGCGACTTCTGGGTCGCGGCCGGCAAGCAGGGCTTCCTCGGACTCGAGATCCCGGAGGCCTTCGGCGGCTCCGAGGCCGGCGACTACCGCTTCAACGCGGTCCTCACCGAGGAGCTCGCCAAGGTCAACATGACCCTCCCGAGCTGCGTCGGCATCCACGCCGACATCACCGTCCCCTACCTCGTGCACCTCACCGACGACGAGCAGAAGGCGCGCTGGCTCCCGCGGGCCGCGTCGGGCGAGCTGGTCACCGCGATCGGCATGACCGAGCCCGGCGGCGGCTCGGACCTGGCCAACCTCAAGACCACGGCCGTGCGCGACGGCGACGACTGGATCATCAACGGGTCCAAGACCTTCATCACCAACGGCGGCTCCGCCGACCTCGTCCTGGTCGCCGCACGCACCAGCCCCGAGAAGAAGGCGAAGGGCATCTCGCTCTTCGCGGTCGACACCACCCTCGACGGCTTCAGCGTCGGCCGGGTGCTCGACAAGGTCGGCCAGGACGAGTCCGACACCGCCGAGCTGGCCTTCGAGGACGTCCGCGTCTCGGGCGCCGACCTGGTCGGCCCGCTCGACACCGGCTTCATCTCGATGATGCAGTTCCTGCCGCAGGAGCGCCTCGGCTCGGCCATCACCAACCTCGCCCACGCCAGGCAGATCCTCGAGGAGACGGTCCAGTACGCCAAGGACCGCCAGGCGTTCGGCCAGCCGATCGGCGCCTTCCAGAACACCCAGTTCCTGCTCGCCGACCTCGTCACCCGCGTCGACGTCACCCAGGCGTTCGTGGACCAGTGCGTGCTCGCGCACAACCGCAAGGAGCTCACCCCGGTCGACGCCGCCAAGGCGAAGTGGTGGACCTCGCAGGTCCAGAACGACGTCCTCGACCACTGCGTGCAGGTGCACGGCGGCTACGGCTACATGAACGAGTACCGCGTCGCCCGCGCCTGGCGCGACGCCCGGGTCACCAAGATCTGGGCCGGCTCGAACGAGATCATGAAGATGCTGATCGGGCGCGACCTGGGCCTGTGATGCGGGCGTTCGTCGCGGTCGTTCCGCCGCCCGACGTCGTCGCGCACCTCGACGAGTTCCTCGAGGTGCGTCGCGCGGCCGCCGACCTGCGCTGGTCGGCGGCCGAGCAGTGGCACCTCACGCTGGCCTTCGCGGCCGTGCTGCCCGAGCGCAGCCTGGACCTGCTCGACGAGCTGCTCCGCGACGCGGCCGCCCGGCGCCCCGCCTTCGGCGCCCGTCTCGGCGGTGGCGGCGCCTTCCCCCACCCCGACGACGCACGGGTGCTCTTCGCCGGACTGGCGGTCGAGGACGACGACGCCCTGGACCGGCTGGCCGTGGCGTGCCGGGCGGCGATGTCGCGCGCCGGCGCCCGCGTGGACGGACAGCGGTTCCGTCCCCACCTCACCCTGGCCCGCCTCGGCCGGCCGGCGAACGTCACGTCGTGGGTCCGGCTGCTCGACGCGTACGAGGGTCCACGCTGGCAGGTCGGGGAGGTCGCGCTCGTCTCCTCCCACCTCGGCGAGGGCCCGCGGCGACGGCCGCGCCACGAGGTGCTGGCGACGTACACGTTGGGGTGATGAGCACAGCCTCACCTTCGTTGCACGCCCCGGGATGCAGGGGGAGCATCGGGGCATGAGCATCGAGATCGGGACCGACGAGGAGCCGCAGCACTTCCACGACGAGCTCGGCGACAGCGTCGGCGCGCGGCTGAACTGGCTGCGCGCGGCCGTCCTCGGCGCCAACGACGGCATCGTGTCGACCGCCGGCGTGGTGATGGGTGTCGCCGGCGCCACCGACGACAGCGGCGCGATCGTCATCGCCGGCATCGCCGCGCTGACCGCCGGCGCGCTGAGCATGGGTGCCGGCGAGTACGTCTCGGTGAGCACCCAGCGCGACTCCGAGAAGTCGATCCTCGCCCTCGAGGCGAAGGAGCTGCGGCAGATGCCGGAGACCGAGGAGCGCGAGCTCGCCAGGATGTACGTCGAGAAGGGCCTGCGGCCCGAGACGGCGAAGCAGGTGGCGCGCGAGCTCACCGAGCACGACGCGCTGCGGGCGCACGCCGACATCGAGTTCGGGATCGACCCCGACGACCTGACCAACCCGTGGCACGCCGCGTGGGCCTCGATGGTGGCCTTCACCGTCGGCGCGCTGCTGCCGCTGCTGATCGTCGCGTTCGTGCCCGACAGCGTCCGGGTCCTCCTCACCGTGGTGAGCGTCGCGGCCGCGCTGGCCCTCACCGGCTTCGTGAGCGCCCGCATCGGGCTGAGCCCGCGCGTGCCCGCCGTCGTGCGCAACGTCTCCGGCGGCCTGCTGGCGATGGGTGTCACGTACCTCATCGGCATGCTCGCAGGCACTAGTCTCGGCTAGACACCAACGGAGGAGCTCGGATGTTCGACACCATCGCAGGCCTGCCCGTCCACGCACTCGTCGTCCACGCGGTGGTGGTCCTCGGCCCCCTCGCCGCCCTGATGCTCCTCGCCTACGCGCTGCGCCCGACCTGGCGCACGGGCCTGCGCTGGCCCACCCTGCTGCTCTCCGCCATCGCTACGATCTCCGCCTTCACGGCGACCGAGAGCGGCGAGCAGCTCGAGGGGCGGGTCGGTGAGCCCGGCTTCGACCACGCGGAGAAGGGCGACCTCGCCGCGATCTCGATGTACGTCCTGCTGGGCGCCGCTGTCGTCGTCATCTTCCTCCTCGCCCGGGCCGGCCAGACCGCGTCGACCTCGGCGATCGGCACGGTCGTGGCGCTCGCCGCGTTCGCCTTCGCGATGTTCGCGGTCTTCAACGCCGGCCACTCCGGCGCGTCGTCGGTCTGGAAGGACATCGTCGCCAACACCACGCCGAGCGGCGGCGAGTCCGGCGAGGACTGACCGCCCGGCTCAGCGGCGCTCCCACCCGGCGACCAGGTCGAGGCACCACGTCAGGTGTCGACCCGGGTGGCCGGCCAGGCAGCTGGCGGTGACGAGGCCGTACGCCGCGCGGTGCAGCACGAGGTGCGCCGGGTCGTGCCCGAGCCGCCGCACCGACAGCTCGTCGAACGCCGCGGTCGCTGCCGCCGCGCCGGGGCTGAACATGTCCTGCAGGCAGGCCGCGACGGCGGCGTCGAAGGCCGGGTCACCGAGGGTCGAGACGTAGCCGAAGTCGAGCAGCCCGGTCGGGCGACCGTCCTCGAGCAGCACGTGGACCGGGCCGAGGTCACCGTGCACGAGCCTGGGCGGCACCGGCTCCAGCGCACGCAGGGCGACGGCCAGCCGCTCGACCACCGCGGCGGGCAGGGCGTCGGCGAGGAGCGGCGCGCGCCGCTCCACCAGGTCGGCCATCGACCACCCGAAGGGGACCGCCGGGTCGAACGCCGCCTCGCCGTCCGGCACGGGCAGCGCCGCCATGTCCGGGTGCGGCTCGACCCGGGCCAGCCACTCCAGCACCTCGACCACGGGCTCGGGCCCCGCGCCGTCGAGCGCGAGCGCCCGCCCGCGCAGGCGCGGGTGGACGGTGACGACGAGTCCGTCGACCTCGCCCACCTCGGAGATCCGCGGCACCCCGAACGGCGCCCCTGCCTCCCTCAGGCCGGTGGCGACCGCGTCGTAGAACGCGCGCAGCCGGTCGACCTCGGCCCGTGGACGCCGGTCCCACAGCTTGACCACGCGGTCGCCCTCGAGCGCCGCCACCACGCCCTCCATGCCGCGGCCGACCTCGTGGGTGACCGGCCAGCCGGCCGCGCGCAGCCGGTCGAGGGCGCCCGGCTGCACCCCCTCGCTCATCCGACGCGGTGGACGCAGACGCCGGTCGCGCCGGGCAGCGTCACGGTGCCCCCGGCCATCTCGGCGTCGACCCCGACCACGGTGGCGAGCGAGGCGTCCGGCCCGAGCGCACCGGCCGGCAGGGTGACCGCGCCGGTCGGACGGCGTACGGCGTGGACGAGCAGGGTCTCGTCGGGGTGCTCGCGGAGGTAGGTGATCGAGTCCTCACCCGCGTGCAGCCACCGCAGGCCGCCGCGGCGCAGCGCGACGTGGTCGCGGCGCAGCGCGATCCACTGCTGGTAGGCCTCGAAGGTCGGGCGGTCCCAGGTGTCGGGGTGCTCCCACGGGTAGGGCGTACGGGCGTGCTCGCCGTCGACGGCGGTCAGCCCGAGCTCGTCGCCCATGAAGACGACCGGCACGCCGGGCATCGTCATCTGCAGCCCGAGCCCGACGAGGTGCAGCTCGCGACCCACGCCGTCGAGGTCCACGCCGCCGTCGGTGCCGCCGCCGGCGACGGTGCGGAACCGGGGGGTGTCGTGGGAGTCGAGGTGCATCGTCGAGCCCTGCCACGACGCCCACGGCATTGCGCCGTGCACCTCCCGCATGGTCGCCACCGCGGCGGTGCCGGGCAGCACCGGGATGTCGACCGGCAGCCCGAGGTAGTCCAGGCCGTGCGCGAGCCCTGGGCCGTCCGGCGCGCCACCGTTGAGCCAGCACCACACCGGACGGGTGAAGCCGGCGTAGTCCATCGTGCCGTGCCAGCCGGGACCCATGAGGTCGGCGGTGGCGTCGTGGCCGTGCTCGGCGAGCAGCCAGGCGTCCGGCGACACCTCGTCGATGGTGCCCCGGATCCGCTGGGCGACCGCGTGGGCGAGGTCGTCGCCGCCGAGGCGACCGGTCATGTTGGCGACGTCGACGCGCCACCCGTCGAGCCCGCGGCGCAGCCAGTGGGCGACCACCGACTCGTCGCCGGCGTAGAGCCGCCGAGCCATCTCCTCGGACGTGTGGTCCAGCTTGGGCAGGCTCTCGATGTCGAACCAGGCGGCGTAGCCGTGGGTGTAGTCCTCGCCGAAGCGGTAGAACGCCCGCTCGGGGGCGTCCGGGTCGGCGAGCGCGCGCAGGAACCAGTCGTGGTGCTGGCCGGTGTGGTTGGTCGTCAGGTCTCCCATCAGCCGCAGGCCGTGCTCGTGGGCCGCCTTCGCGAGCCGCTCGAGCGCCTCGTCGCCGCCGAGCAGCGGGTCGACCCGGTCGAAGGACACGGCGTCGTAGCGGTGGGTGGACCACGCCTCGAAGACCGGGGTCAGGTAGAGGAGGGTCGCCCCGAGCAGGTCGAGCTGGTCGAGGTGGTCGGCGACACCGTCGAGCGTGCCTCCGTAGAGCTGGTAGGGCACGTCGGGGCCCTTGTGGACGACCGGCTGGTCCCAGTCGCACGGGATCGCCCAGTCCGGGACCGGGGCGTCGGTCTCGGTGCGGCCGAAGCGGTCGGGGAAGACCTGGTAGCCGACCTGGTCGGCGACCCAGTCCGGCAGCCGGTGGTCGGTGCTGATCCGGAAGTCGCCGCCGTCGGAGACGTCGCGCTCGTGCACGCCGGTGGCGGTGAGCCAGCGGAAGTCGTCGGGGCCGCGAGAGACGAGGAAGCGGTAGGACGTGAGCCGGTTGACCAGCCGCAGGGTGACCTCCCACCAGGCGCCTGCCGCGTCGGTCGACACCTGCTCGGCCTGACCGATCGCGGGCTCGCCGTCGCGTACGGCCCGCAGCACGACGCGCGTCGCGCCGGGCGTGCCGTCCTCGGCGTGCGGCACCCGCACGCGCAGGGTCACCTCCCCACCGAGGACCGACGTGTCGCCGACGACGTAGTGGACCGAGCCGTCGTGGTGCGGGTCGAGCGGGTGGGGGTGGTGCGGCATCGGCGGGATCAGCCCTTCACACCGCCGGCGGTGATGCCGCCGACGATGAACTTCTGGAGGTAGAGGAACAGCAGGACCACGGGGATGGCGGTCATGATCGAGCCCGCGGCGAAGACGCCGAGGTTGTTGGAGCGGTCGGCGTCGATCAGGCCGTAGAGGCCGGTCGCGAGCGTCTTGTTGCCCTCGTCGCGCAGGAAGATCGACGCCATCAGGAACTCGCCCATCACGCCGACGAAGACGAGCAGGCCGCAGATCGCGAGGATCGGCCGGAGCAGCGGCAGGATGATCCGGAAGAAGACCTGCACGTGGCTGGCCCCGTCGATCATCGCCGCCTCGTCGAGCGACATCGGGATCGAGTCGAAGAAGCCCTTGATCAGCCAGACCTGGCCGAGCGAGCCGCCGCACATCATCAGGATGTAGCCGGGCAGCGTGTCGAGGCCGATGGCCGGGATGACCTCGCCGATCTCGGTGAACATCAGGTAGAGCGCGACCGCGGCGAGGAACTGCGGGAACATCTGGATCAGCAGCAGCGCGAGGAGGCCGCCGCGGCGGCCCTTGAACCGGAAGCGGCTGAAGGCGTACGCGGCGAACGTGCTGAACAGCAGCTGCACGAACACCACGCAGACGCACACGATGATGCTGTTGCGGTACCACGTGCCGAAGGGCTGCTCGTCGATGAGCTGGGTGAAGTTGTCGAGGCTGAACGACCTCGGGATCATCGTCGAGGTGACGACGTTGCCGAGCGGGTTGAGCGAGGCCGACACGAGGTAGGACACCGGGAAGAGCGCCCACACCACGGCCAGCACGCCGACGAGGTGGCGCCAGCCGATCTCCCGGAACCACCGGCCCGGGGGCATCTTCGTCCGCGGGGCCGGGTCGCGGCGGCGGCGGCCGCCCCCGGACTCCGTGGGTGGGGCGTCCTCGACGAGGGTGGTGCCCGGCGGCGGGCCCTGGACCTGGGTCATCTCAGTTCACATCCTCGAGCGAGCGGGTGGCGCGGAACTGCAGGGCTGCCATCACGCCGGTGATGACGAAGAGGACCACCGAGACGGCGGACGCGAAGCCGATCTGCACGCCGCCCGCGCCGAAGGCGAGGCGGTAGAGATAGCTGATCAGGATGTCGGTGCCACCGGCCGTCGGGTTCTCCGGCGTGAACGGGCCGCCACCGGTGAGGAGGTAGATGGCACCGAAGTTGTTGAAGTTGAAGGCGAACGTCGCCACCAGCAGCGGCGCGACCGTCACCAGGAGCAGCGGGAAGGTGATCCGCCGGAAGCCGGCGAACCCGCCCGCGCCGTCGATCGTCGCCGCCTCGCGCAGGTCCTCCGGGATCGCCTGCAGCGCGCCGGTCGAGACCAGGAACATGTAGGGGAAGCCCATCCAGAGGTTCGTGATGAGCACCGCGATCTTGGCGGTCGTGGCCCCACCGAACCAGTTGACGTCCAGCCCGGTGAGGTCGTTGATCAGGCCGAAGTCCCGGTTGTAGAAGCTCGACCAGAGCAGCAGCGAGATGAAGCCCGGGATCGCGTAGGGGAGGATCAGCAGCGCGCGGTAGATCTTCTGCCCACGCACCCGCGGGTCGTTGAGGGTGATCGCGAAGAGCAGGCCGAGCAGGAAGGTGCCGATCACCGACACGGTGGCGAAGATGACGTTCCAGATGAAGATCTTCGCGAAGTCGGTGCGGATCTGGGCGTCGGTGGCGATCCGCTCGTAGTTGCGCAGCCCGACGTTGGCGGTCCAGGACTGGTCGGAGATCCGGGTGCCGTCGCCGTCCACGAAGTACTCGCGGTCGCCCTGCTTGGCGACGGAGTAGACCGTGTCGCTCGTGGTGTCGGTGATCGTGTCGGCGTCCTCGTCGTAGACCAGCGTGGGCGCTCCCTCGAACGCCTCGCTCGTGCCGTCGCGGACGATGAAGGTGTCGTCGTCGGTCGGGACCGCGATCTCGTCGAGGTCGTCGGACGCGGCGCTGATCTGCTTGATGTTCAAGATCGTGTAGCCGTCGACGGCGGTGACCCGTCCGTTGTCCAGGGTGACCCCGTCCGGGGCGTCCTCGAGGCCGTCGGGCGTGCCCTCGTAGACCGTCTCCGGGTCGTCCTGCGGGACCAGGAAGTAGGTGAAGGGGCCCGAGGCGGGGTCGCCGTCGGTGGCGACCGTGAGGTTGTACTGCGGCGAGTCGGCGGACCGGGTGACCGACGAGCCGACGATCTGGTCGACGGTCGTCTGCTTGTCGTTGCGGGTGCCGTCGCCGTAGTTGGTGAAGGAGGTCTTCGCGGTCAGCGCGATCGGGTAGACGACGAAGAGCGCCAGCATGAGCGTTCCGGGCACGAGGTACTTGGCCGGCAGCGCGCGGCCCGTGGCGTAGGTCGCGACGAGGATCGCGGCGACCACCCAGATGGCGCCGAGGAAGAACCACGACCCGTTGCCGACGAGGGCCGGCGTGAGGGCGATCGCGGTGCCGACGACGACACCGAGGAAGAGCACCTTCACCAGCAGCGCGGGCACGCCGTCGCGACCGGGCTGCGTGAACCGGGGACGTCGTGGCCCGGGGTCGGTCGACGAGCTGGTCGAGGGCTCGCTGGTCTGGAGGTCCGCCATGGTCAGTTCCCCTTCAGGGTCCGAGCGGGCTGAGCAGGTGGGACGGGTGTGCGGGCGCCCGGACGGGCGCGGGCGCGTCGAGCACGGCCCCGGGCGGGCGGCGGCGTGCGCCGCCCGCCGGGGTCGTGCCTGCGGGCTCAGCCGGCGTCGGCGATCGCCTTGGTGATGGTGTCGCCGGCGGACTTGATGGTCGCGGCCGGGTCCTTGCCGCTGACGATCGCGGCGTAGGCCTTGCCGAGCGGCTCCCAGACCGAGGCCATCGCCGGGATGGCGGGCATCGGCGCGGCCACGTTGGCTGCCTCGGTGAAGACGCTCAGGTCGGGGTCGTCGACCTGGTCCTGCACGGCGGTCATGGCCGGCGGGAGCTGGGTGCCCTCGTAGAGGGTCATCATGGCGTCCTCGCTGTTGACGCCGTTGTTGACGAACTCCTGCGCGATGTCCTTGTTCGTGCCGTGGGCGGCGACCATGAACGCCTGGGCGCCCATGAACGGCGCCGCGTCGCCCTGGCCGGCGAAGCCGGGCACGGGCTGGATGGCGTAGTCGAAGCCGGCCTTCTTCACGTCGGCGAGGGCCCACGGACCGGAGACGAGGAAGGCGGCCTTGCCGCTGGTGAACAGGGCGATCGAGTTGTCGCCGCTGATCGAGGTGCGCAGCACCTTGGACTGGGCGAGCTTGGAGATCTCCTCGGCCGCCTTGATCGAGCCCTCCTTGCCGATGCCGACGTCCTGGGCGTCGTAGCCGGTGGCGTCGTCGTAGGAGAAGATGTAGCCGCCGAACGAGGTCAGGATCGGCTCCATGTGGTACGCGTCGCCGAGCTCGCCGACCGGCAGGTTGAGGGCGGAGTCGACCTTGCCGGCCTTGACCGCGGCCTCGCCCTCGGCGATGGCGTCGTCCATGGTGGCCGGCTCGTCGGGCGCGACCTCGGTGTTGCGGTAGAGCGCGAGCGCCTCGATGCCGTAGGGCACGCCGTAGAGCTTGCCGTCGTAGGTCGTCGCCTGCACGGCCTTCTCCGAGTAGCCGGAGAGCTCGTCGGGCGCGAGGTTGAGCGGGTCGATGGCGCCGTTCTGGACCAGGTTGCCGATCCAGTCGTGGGCGCCGACGACGACGTCGGGACCGTTGCCGGCCGCGTCCGCGGTCACGAAGCTGCCCTGCAGGTCCTCCGAGATCGCCTGGACCTTGACGTTGATGCCGTTGGCCTCGCCGAAGTCCTCGGCGACCTGCTTGACCGCGTCGATCTTGAGCGAGTCGGTCCACACGAGGAGGTCGGCGTCGCCACCCCCGGAGTCGGCGGACGGGCTCGAGCTGGAGCTGCTGTCGGAGCTGGACGAGCTGTCGCTCGATCCGGATCCGCCGCCGCAGCCCGCGGCGGTGAGGGCGAGCACCGCGACGGCGACGGGGCCGAGGGTGCGGGACAGTCTGCGCATGGGTCCTCCGAGTGCGGCAGGTGTGAGGGTCGCCACAACCTAGCAGCGGTTTGCAGGGATGAAAAGGGGCTGCAAAAAATCCCATGAGATGTGGTGCCCGAGGTGGCGAGGGTCACTAGAGTGACCCGCGTGAGGATCAGGCTGAGCGAGATCGCCGAGCGCTCCGGCGTGAGCATCAGCACCGTCAGCCGGGTCCTCAACGAGCAGCCCAACGTCAGCCCGCAGACCCGGCGACAGGTGCTCACCGCGATCGACGTGCTCGGCTACGACCGGCCCGTGCGGCTGCGCCCGCGCGCCGGGGGGCTCGTCGGCCTGGTGATGCCCGAGCTGGAGAACCCGTTCTTCCCGCGCCTGGCCCACCACCTCGAGCTCCACCTCTCCCGGGTGGGCCTGTCCACGGTGCTGTGCAGCCAGACCCTCGGCGGCGTGCACGAGGACGACTACGTCGCGAACCTGCTCGAGCACTCGGTCGCCGGCATCGTCTTCGTCTCCGGGGTGCACGCGCTGGTCAACAGCGATCCCGCCCGCTACCAGCGGCTGCTCGACCTGGGACTGCCGGTCGTGCTGGTCAACGGGGCGCTCGCCGGCCTCGAGGCGCCGTGCGTGTCGACCGACGACGAGGCCGCCGTCGAGCTCGCCGTGCAGCACCTCGAGCACATGGGACATCGCCGCATCGGCGCCGCGCTCGGGCAGCTGAGGTACGTCCCGGCGCAGCGCAAGAAGGACGCCTTCCTGGCCAGCGTGGAGCGACGCGGCCTGGTCCCGGACGACCTCGACGTGACCCAGCTCGTGGAGAGCACGACGTACTCCGTGCAGGGCGGGCAGAGCGCCGCCGAGCGGCTGCTGGACCGCGGCGTCACCGGCATCATCTGCGGCTCCGACGTGATGGCGCTCGGCGTCGTGCGGGCCGCCCGCGGGCGCGGGCTGCGGGTGCCGGAGGACGTGTCGGTCGTCGGGAGCGACGACAGCCAGATGATGGAGTTCTGCGACCCGCCACTCACCACCGTGCGCCAGCCCGCCGAGGCGCTCGCCCAGGCCGCGAGCCAGGAGATCGCCGAGCAGATCGCCGGCACGCCCCCGCGCGGGGGCGAGGTGCTCTACCGCCCCGAGCTGGTCGTCCGGGGCTCGACGGCCAGCGCACCGGACTGACGCCCGGCCACGCCGCCTCGCTCAGCCGAGCGCAGCCACGATCTCGTTGACCTTGTCCTTGGCGTCGCCGAAGAGCATCTGGGTGTTGTCCTTGAAGAAGAGCGGGTTCTGCACGCCGGCGTAGCCGGTGGCCATGGACCGCTTGAAGACGATGACGTCCTTCGCCTTCCAGACCTCGAGCACCGGCATGCCCGCGATCGGCGACCCCGGCTCCTCCATCGCCGCGGGGTTGACGGTGTCGTTGGCGCCGATGACCAGCACGACGTCGGTGTCGGGGAGGTCGTCGTTGATCTCGTCCATCTCCAGCACGATGTCGTAGGGCACCTTCGCCTCGGCGAGCAGCACGTTCATGTGCCCCGGGAGGCGGCCCGCGACCGGGTGGATGCCGAAGCGCACGTCGACTCCCTTCTCGCGCAGCCGCTTCGTCAGCTCCGCGACCGGGTACTGCGCCTGGGCCACGGCCATGCCGTAGCCCGGGGTGATCACGACCGACGAGGCGCCGGCCAGCAGGTCGGCGACCGCGTCGGCCTGGATCTCGCGGTGCTCGCCGTAGTCGCGGGCCTCGCCGCTCACCGCGCCGTCGGAGCCGAACCCGCCGGCGATGACGCTGACGAACGAGCGGTTCATCGCCCGGCACATGATGTAGCTGAGGATCGCACCCGACGAGCCGACCAGGGCTCCGGTGACGATCAGCAGGTCGTTGCCGAGCATGAAGCCGGCCGCGGCCGCCGCCCACCCGGAGTAGCTGTTGAGCATCGACACCACGACCGGCATGTCGCCGCCGCCGATGGCGGCGACGAGGTGGAAGCCGAGCACCAGCGCGAGGACCGTCATCAGGCCCAGCGGCACCAGCCCGATCCACCCGTCGGACAGCATGAACCACACCATCAGCACGGCGGACGCGACGAGGATCGCCAGGTTGAGCAGGTGGCGCCCCGGCAGCATCATCGGCGCCGAGCTCATCTTCGCGGCCAGCTTGCGGTTGGCGACGACCGAGCCGGTGAAGGTCACGGCGCCGATGAAGACGCCGAGGAACACCTCGCCGTTGTGGATGCCGTCGGGGGCGACGCCGACGTCGCCGAAGAGCGACGCCGCCTCGATGAAGGTGTTGTAGCCGACCAGCACGGCGGCGAGGCCCACGAAGCTGTGCATCATCGCGATCAGCTCGGGCATGCCGGTCATCTCCACGCTGCGCGCGAGCCGGATCCCGATCGTCGCGCCGACCGAGCCGGCGAGCGCGATGATCACCAGCCCCACCCAGATCGACGTCTTGTCGACCAGCAGGTCCTCGGTGAGGTAGCGCAGGACCAGCAGCAGCGTGGCGACCAGCGCCAGGCCCATGCCGGCCATGCCGAAGGCGTTGCCGCGCCGCGCGGTCTCGTGCTTGCTCAGCCCGGCGAGGGCGAGGATGAAGAGCAGCGCCGCGAGGATGTAGGCGCCGGTGACGAAGGACTCCACGCCGATCAGCCCTTCTGGAACATGTTGAGCATCCGCCGGGTGACCAGGAAGCCACCGAAGACGTTGATGCTGGCGAGCAGGATCGCGATCCCGGCGATCACCTGGACGGCGACGTTGTCGACGGGCGCCTGGAGGATCGCGCCGACCACGATGATCCCGCTGATGGCGTTGGTGACGCTCATGAGCGGCGTGTGCAGCGCGTGGTGGACGTTGCCGATGACGTAGAAGCCGATCACCACCGCGAGCACGAAGACGGTCAGGCTGGGCAGGAAGCTCGCCGGCGCGGCGGTCGCGAGGGCGAGGAACAGCACCGCGGCCAGCCCGGCGGCGTACCACCGCCGGCGGGGGTCCGGTGGCGCCTTCGCGGGCGCGGGCTCCGGTGCGGCCGGGGCGGTGGTGGTCGGCGCGGCCGAGACCTGGACCGGCGGCGGGGGCCACATGGTCGCCCCGTCCCGCGTGACGGTGATGCCGCGCTGGATGACGTCGTCGAGGTCGAGGGTGAGCCGCCCGTCCTTCTCCGGGGTGAGCAGCGTGAGCAGGTTGACGACGTTGGTGCCGTAGAGCTGGCTGGTCTGGGCCGCGAGGCGCCCGGCGAGGTCGGTGTAGCCCAGGACGGTCACGCCGCCCGCGGTGACCACCTTCTCGTCGGCCACGGTCGCCGCGACGTTGCCGCCGTTGGCCGCGGCCATGTCGACGACGACCGAGCCGGGGCGCATCGCCGCGACCGTCTCGGCGGTGACCAGGAGCGGTGCGGGGCGCCCGGGGATGAGCGCGGTCGTGATGACGATGTCGGCGGCGCGCGCCTCCTCGTCGTACATCGCCGCGGTCGCGGCCTCCTGCTCGGCGGTCATCTCCTTGGCGTAGCCGTCGGAGGAGACCTCCTGCTCCATCTCGACCGTGACGAACTGTGCGCCCATCGACTCGACCTGCTCGGCCACCTCGGGGCGTACGTCGAACGCGCGCACCACCGCGCCCAGCGAGCCCGCGGCACCGATGGCGGCGAGACCGGCGACGCCGGCACCGACGACGAAGACCCGCGCCGGCGGGACCTTGCCGGCGGCGGTGACCTGGCCGGTGAACAGCCGGCCGAACTCGTGCGCCGCCTCGATCACCGCGCGGTAGCCGGCGACGTTGGCCATGCTGGACAGCACGTCCATCGACTGCGCCCGCGAGATGCGGGGCACCGCGTCCATCGCGAGCGCGGTCACGCCGGCCGCCGCGAGGCGCTCGACGAGCTCGGGGCTGCGCGCGGGTGCCAGCAGGCCGACGACGGTCGCGCCGGGCCGCAGCCGCGCGAGCTCCTCGTCGGAGGGCGCGTTGACCTTCACCACGACGTCGCTGGACCACACGTCGTCGGAGGACCCGACGGTGACGCCCGCGTCGGCGTACGCCGTGTCGGGTTGGTCGGCCGCGGCGCCCGCGTCCTGCTCGACGACGACGTCGTAGCCGAGGGCGGCGAGCCGGGAGGCCGTGGTCGCGGTGGCCGCGACCAGCGTCTCGCCGGGACGGGACTCGCGGGGGATGCCGATGCGCACTGCTGCCTCCTGCGTGGGGCACGGGTGTCTGGCCGCGCTCAACGTACCGAACACCGAGTGCCTGCCACGGGAGTCTCAGGTGACCGTCGTCACTCGCCCCGCGGTTGGATCGATCCATGCGCGGCCGCCGGGCGGCTTCGCACCCGGGACTCGTGCTTCGCACCTGAGATCTCGGGTGCGAAGCACGAAAGTCCCCGGATATCCGGGGACTTTCGAGGAGGGCGAGAAGAGCGAGGTCAGTGCGCGACGCCGTAGAGCCGGTCGCCGGCGTCGCCGAGGCCCGGGACGATGTAGCCCTTGTCGTTGAGCTTCTCGTCCTGGGCGGCGGTGACGACCGTGACCGGGACGTCGAGGCCCTCGAGGCCGGCCTCGAGGTTGGCGACGCCCTCGGGGGCGACGAGCAGGCAGATCGCGGTGATGTCGTCGGCGCCGCGGTCGGTGAGGAACCGGATCGCGGCGGCGAGCGTGCCGCCGGTCGCGAGCATCGGGTCGAGGACGTAGCACTGGCGCCCGGACAGGTCCTCGGGCAGGCGCTCGGCGTAGGTCGACGCCTCGAGGGTCTCCTCGTTGCGGACCATGCCGAGGAAGCCGACCTCGGCCGTCGGCAGCAGCCGCATCATCCCGTCGAGCATGCCGAGTCCGGCCCGCAGGATCGGGACCACCATCGGCTTGGGCTGGGCGAGGTAGACGCCGGTGGTCGGGCCGACCGGGGTGGTGATGCCCATCGGCTCGACGCGCACCTCGCGGGTCGCCTCGTAGGCGAGGAGGGTGACCAGCTCGTCGGTCAGCCGACGGAAGGTCGGGGAGTCGGTGTCCTGGTCGCGGAGGACCGTGAGCTTGTGGGAGACGAGGGGGTGGTTCACCACGTGCAGGCGCATGGTCATCACCCTAGTGGGCGGGAGCCGTGCGGATCGAGGCAGGAGCGCGCGGGACCGGGTGCGGAAGAGGGTTGGCGGGCCTCCGCGTTTCTGCGACTCTGGACGGGTCAGACGACGCGTGGGGAGGTGTGCCGTGACCGAGCAGAGCGCCGAGGTCGACTTCGCGCTGGCCGCCTTCCGCGAGGACGGCGCCTGGCAGCTGCAGGACATCGCCTCGCCCGCCTTCGACTCCGTCGAGTCGCTGAGCCACGCACTGCGCCGGCTCCCCGGCGACGCCGGCGCCGTCGCGATGGTGGCGGTCGACGAGGACTTCTTCGTGCTGGTGCGCGTCGACGGGCCCAGCACCCGCGTCCTGCTCTCCGACGTCACCGCGGCCGACGAGTGGGAGCTGGCGCAGTCGGCCATCGACTTCCTCGGCCTGCCGCCGCCGGAGGACGACGACGTCGAGGTGCCGGCCGGCGACCTCGACCTGCTCGCCGACCTGGGGCTGCACGCGATCGACCTCGGGGCGCTCCTCGACGACGTCGAGCTCTACCCTGACGAGGTGCTCTCCGACATCGCGGGCCGGCTCGGCTTCGGCCAGCTCTTCGACGACACCGTCGGACTGACGTCTGCATGACGTACGAGGACGCGATGCGCCTGGCCCTGGCCGAGGCGCGGTCGGCGCTCGTCGGTGACGACGTGCCGGTCGGCGCCGTCGTGCTCGACGAGGCCGGCGCCGTCCTCGGCACCGGCCGCAACACGCGCGAGGCCGAGGGCGACCCGACGGGTCACGCCGAGGTGGTCGCGCTGCGTGCCGCCGCGGCCGCCCGCGGCGGGTGGCGCCTCACCGGGTGCACGCTGGTCGTGACCCTGGAGCCCTGCACCATGTGTGCCGGCGCCCTCGTCCTCGCCCGCGTCGACCGGCTCGTGTTCGGGGCGTACGACGACAAGCTGGGCGCCGTCGGCTCGCTCTGGGACGTCGTGCGCGACCGTCGGCTCAACCACCGCCCCGAGGTGGTGGGCGGTGTGCTCGCCGAGGAGTCCACCGCGCTCCTCGACGGCTTCTTCGCCTCCCGCCGCTGACGTCCGCCGGGCCGGGGCGGGGCGGGGTGGCCCCCTGCGCCGGGCCGGGGTAGTCCAGTGGCCAACCGCTGTCCTGGACACCCCGGGACGACGCCTGGCCACTGGACTACACCCCCGGGACGACGTCTCGCCACTGGACTACCCCGCGAGGGCGGCGGCCTCCCGCGCCCGGCGCTCGACCTCGGCCCAGTCGCCGCGGGCGACGACGTCGGCGGGCGTGAGCCACGAGCCGCCGACGCAGCCGACGTTCGGGAGGGCGAGGTACGCCGGGGCCGAGGCGGCGGTGATGCCGCCGGTCGGGCAGAACCGCGCGTCCGGCACCGGGGCAGCCACGGACTTCAGCCAGGGCGCGCCGCCGGCGGCCTCGGCGGGGAAGAACTTCATGTCGGTGAAGCCGGCCTCGAGG
The DNA here is from genome assembly GCF_018275325.1 of Nocardioides palaemonis. Classification (NCBI taxonomy): domain Bacteria; kingdom Bacillati; phylum Actinomycetota; class Actinomycetes; order Propionibacteriales; family Nocardioidaceae; genus Nocardioides; species Nocardioides palaemonis. The sequence goes on from NZ_JAGVQR010000004.1 coordinate 904,448, forward strand.
ACCGCGAGCACCTCCGACACCGTCGAGGTGCCGGGCAGGAACGGCAGGCCGGTGTCGGCCATCGCGCCGAGCAGCGCGGGGGTGGCACCGGGCGAGACGAGGAACTGCGCGCCGGCGTCCTGGGCGAGCTTGGCCTGCCCCGGGGCGACGATCGTGCCGGCGCCGACGAGGATCTCGGGCACCTCGGCGGCGATGGCGGCGATCGCGTCGAGGGCGACCGGCGTGCGCAGGGTGAGCTCGATGGCGGGCAGGCCGCCCGCGACGAGGGCACGGGCGAGCGGGACGGCGTGGGCGAGGTCGTCGACGACGACGACCGGCATGACCGGGACGACGTCGAGGACCGACCTGGTGACGGACTGGGTGGAGCCGGTCGAGGGCTCAGGCGTGCTGGACAACGGGGACCTCCGGGCTGGGCATGTCGAACGCGGGGAAGACGCTGGCGCCGGCGTCGGCCGGCCCGACGGTGGCGCGGAACGCGGCGAACAGCTCGCGTCCGGTGCCGGCGAACTCCTCGCCGACCGGTGCGCGGCCGGTGGACGGACGGTGCCGCAGCGCGTCCTCGTCCTCCACGAGCAGCCGGCCCGACACGGCGTCGACGGTGAGGACGTCGCCGTCGACGACGCGCGACAGCGGTCCGCCGAGCGCGGCCTCGGGCGTGACGTGGATGGCGGCGGGCACCTTGCCGGAGGCGCCGGACATCCGGCCGTCGGTGACGATCGCGACCCGCTGGCCGCGGTCCTGGAGCACGCCGAGGGCGGGGGTGAGCTTGTGCAGCTCGGGCATCCCGTTGGCCGCCGGCCCCTGGTAGCGGATGACTGCGACCAGGTCGCGGCCGTCGAGGCGACCCTCGGCGAAGGCGGTGAGGAAGTCGGCCTGGTCGTCGAAGACCAGCGCGGGCGCGGTGACGACCCGGTGCTCGGCCTTCACCGCGGACGTCTTGATGACGGCCGTGCCGAGCGGACCGGTGAGCACCTTGAGGCCGCCGTCCGCCGAGAACGGGTCGTCGGCCGGGCGCAGCACGTCGTGGTCGAGGCTGGCCTTGGGGCCCTCCTCCCAGGTCAGGTCGTCCCCGCGCAGCACCGGCTCGCGGGTGTAGAGCGACAGCCCGTGCCCGGCGACCGTGCGTACGTCCTCGTGCAGCATCCCTGCGCCGAGCAGCGTGTGGACGAGGAACGCGATGCCGCCGGCGGCGTGGAAGTGGTTCACGTCGGCCTGGCCGTTGGGGTAGATCCGGCACAGCAGCGGGACGACGGCTGACAGGTCGGACAGGTCCTGCCACGTGAGCGCGATCCCGGCGGCGCGCGCCATCGCGACGAGGTGGAGCGTGTGGTTCGTCGAGCCGCCGCTGGCGAGCAGCGCGACGCACGCGTTGACGATCGTCCGCTCGTCGACGAGCTCTCCGACCGGCGTCGGCTCGCCGCCTTGCCGGGTGATCGCGACGGCCCGCGCGGCGGCGGCGCGGGTGAGCGCCTCGCGCAGCGGCGTACCGGGGTTGACGAACGACGAGCCCGGCAGGTGCAGGCCCATGACCTCCATCAGCAGCTGGTTGGAGTTGGCGGTGCCGTAGAAGGTGCAGGTGCCCTTCGAGTGGTAGGACGCCGCCTCCGCCTCGAGCAGCTCCTCGCGGGTCGCCTTGCCCTCGGCGTGCAGCTGGCGCACCCGCGCCTTCTCGCCGTTGGGCAGCCCCGAGGGCATCGGACCGGCGGGCACGAAGACCGTCGGCAGGTGGCCGAAGGACAGCGCGCCGATCAGCAGGCCGGGGACGATCTTGTCGCAGACGCCGAGCAGCAGCGCGCCGTCGAACATGTCGTGGCTCAGCGCGATCGCGGTCGACATCGCGATCACGTCGCGGCTGTAGAGCGAGAGCTGCATGCCGTCGCGGCCCTGGGTGATGCCGTCGCACATCGCCGGCACGCCGCCGGCGACCTGGGCGAGCCCACCCGCACGGACCGCGGCCTTCTTCAGCACCGGCGGGTAGTCGACGAACGGCTGGTGGGCCGAGAGCATGTCGTTGTAGCTCGTGACGATCGCCAGGTTGGGCTTGGTGCGCCCACGCAGCGCGGTCTTCTCGGTCGGCTCGCTCGCGGCGAACCCGTGGGCGAGGTTGGCGCAGCCGAGGTCGGTGCGCGCGGCCGGACCGGTGCCGGCGGCGGCCCGCACCCGGGCGAGGTACGCCGCGCGGCTGGCGCTGCTGCGCTCCACGATGCGGGCCGTCACCTCGGCGACGACGGGGTGGATCTGCTGGTGGCTCATTCGATCTCCTGCCAGGCCCGGCCCTCGCGCTCGAGGAGCATGGCCGCTGCGGTCGGGCCGGACGTACCGGCGGGGTAGCGCTTCGGGGGGACACCGGCGGCCTGCCAGCGCCGGAGGACCGGCTCGACCCACGTCCACGCCGCCTCGACCTCGTCGCGGCGCATGAAGAGGGTCGGGTTGCCCTTGATGACGTCCATGAGCAGGCGCTCGTAGGCGTCGGGCGACCGCTCGGAGAACGCGGTCGCATAGCTGAGGTCGAGCGAGACCGGGTGGAGGCGGATCCCGCCGGGACCGGGCTCCTTGGCGGTCATGTGCAGCCGCATGCCCTCCTCGGGCTGGAGCTGGATGTGCAGCCGGTTGCCGAGGACGGCGCCCTCGGAGTGGGGGAACATCGCGTGCGGCGGCTCCTTGAAGACCACCACGATCTCGGAGAGCCGGCGGCCCATCCGCTTGCCGGTGCGCAGGAAGAACGGCACGCCCGCCCACCGCCAGTTCTGCACCTCCGCGCGCAGCGCGACGAAGGTCTCGGTGCCGCTGCCCGGGGTGCCGTGCGCGGCGCCGAGGTCCTCGTCGTACGACGGCACGACGGCGCCGTCGACGACGCCCTGGCCGTAGCGCCCGCGGACGGTGTCGCGGTCGACGTCCTCGGCGCTCATCGGCTTGAGCGCCTGGAGCACCTTGAGCTTCTCGTCGCGCACGGTCTCGCGCCCGACGTAGGTCGGGGGCTCCATCGCGACCAGGCAGAGCAGCTGGAGCAGGTGGTTCTGCACCATGTCGCGCAGCGCGCCGGAGGTGTCGTAGTACGCGCCGCGCTCGCCGACGCCGAGGGTCTCGGCGACGGTGATCTGCACGTGGTCGACCCACCGCGAGTTCCACAGCGGCTCGAGGAAGGTGTTGGCGAAGCGGGTGACGAGGAGGTTCTGGACGCTCTCCTTGCCGAGGTAGTGGTCGATCCGGAAGACCTGGTGCTCCTGGAAGACCCGTCCGACGGCGTCGTTGACCCGGCGGGCCGAGGCGAGGTCGGTGCCGACCGGCTTCTCCATCACGACGCGGGAGGTGGGCTCGACGACCCCGATCTCGTCGAGCCGGTCGCAGATCGGGCCGAAGAGCGCGGGGGCGACCGCGAGGTAGAACACCCGCACCTGGCCGCGGTCGTGCTCCTTGAGCAGGCCGTGCAGCAGGTGCCACCCGTCGGGGTCGCTCGCGTCGACGGTGAGGTGGTGGACCCGATCGAGCATCCGGTCGACCGCGACCGGCTCCAGCTCGTCGGCGGGGACGTGGCGCCCGAGGGCCTCGCGGGCCATCGCGCGGTAGCCGTCGTCGTCGATCTCGCTGCGCGAGGCACCGACGATCCGGAAGTCGCGCGGCAGCTGGTGCTCGCGCTCGCGGTGGTAGAGGGCCGGCAGGAGCTTGCGCAGCGCCAGGTCGCCGGTGCCGCCGAAGACGACGAAGTCGCACGCCGGCAGCTCGGTCGCGAGCTCGGTGGTCGGGAGGGTCACTCGTCCACCGTAGAGGACGTTGGGTCTTTTGTGATCCCTTGTTCGGTCTTTTTCGTGCATAAGTAGGCGGGGCTTAGGATCCCCACGATGAACGAGACCGCCGGCGACCTGCTCGCCCTGCTGCGCAGCGGACGCGCCCACACGCGCTCCGACCTGCGCCGCCTCACGGGCATGTCGCGCACCGCCGTCGTCGCCCGGGTGAGCGCGCTGTCCGAGGCGGGGCTCGTGCTGCTCGGCGAGGAGCTCGCGAGCACCGGCGGCCGCCCGCCCGGCAGCCTGGTCTTCGACGTCCACGCCGGGGTGGTGCTGGCCGTGGCCATCGGCCGCTCCCGCAGCCAGCTCGCGACCTTCGACCTCGGCGGCACCGAGCTCGGCTCGGTGTCCGTCGAGCACACGGTCGGGGCCGGCCCCGACGAGGTGATGCCGCCCCTGGCCGAGGAGCTCGCCGGGCTGGTCCGCGACGCCGGGCGTCCCGTGCTCGGCGTCGGGCTGAGCCTGCCCGGCACGGTCGACCCGGTCCGGGCGGTCAGCATCGACTCACCGGTCATGGCCGGCTGGGACGGCGTCGACCTCGCGCCGTACCTCTCCTCCGTCACCGACGCCCCGCTCCACGTGGGCAACGACGCCGACGTGCTCGCGCTGTCCGAGCGCCTGGGCCATGCCGCGTCCTACGACGACCTGCTGGTCCTCAAGGTCTCCACCGGCCTCGGCCTGGGCATCATCGCCGACGGCCGGGTGGTCAGCGGGCACCTCGGCGGGGCCGGCGAGATCGGGCACGTCCGGACCGAGGCAGCCGCAGGCCGGGCGTGCCGCTGCGGCGGCGAGGGCTGCCTGGAGACCGTCGCCGGCGGCTGGGCGCTGGTGGCCCAGTTCGTCGAGCGCGGCCACGAGGCCAGCCACGTCCGCGACCTCACCGCGCTCGCGCTCAGCGGCGACGCCGACGCCAAGGCGATGCTCCGCGAGAGCGGGCGGCTCGTCGGGGAGGTGGTGGCCATGGCCATCACGCTGCTCAACCCGCACGCCCTGGTCGTCGGTGGCGACATGTCGGCCGCCTTCGACGTCTACGCCGCCGGACTGCGCGAGAGCATCTACGCCCGCGCGACCGCGATGGCCACCCGCGACCTGCAGGTGCTGCCGTCGACCTACGGCGACCGCGCCGGCCTGGTCGGCTGCGCGGTGCTGGCGCTCGACAACGCGCTCGCACCGGCCGCCGTCGACGCGATGCTGCTCGAGGGCGTCCGCCTCGGCGACACCGTCGACGACTGACCGCTCGCGCCGCGCGGCGTACGCTCGCCGCCATGACGCAGGTCCGCCGCGCGACCCCGGCCGACGCCGGCGTGCTCGCCCGGCTGCTGTGGGACTTCAACACCGAGTTCGACTCCGAGACCGACCCGGCCGCCGTGCTGGCGGTGCGCTTCGAGCGGCTGCTGGACCTCGCGACGGCGTACGCGGTGCTGGCCGAGGACGACGCCGACGCGGTGGGCTTCGCGCTGGTCACGCTGCGCCCGGCGATCTGGTTCGACGGGCCGGTCGCCACCCTCGACGAGCTCTACGTCGTGCCCCGCCTCCGCTCGGCCGGGATCGGCACGCAGGTGCTCGACCTCGCCCGCGCCCTGGCCCGCGAGGCGGGCGCCCCCGAGATGCACATCAACGTCGACGAGGTCGACGCCGATACCCGGCGCTTCTACGAGCGGCACGGCTTCGTCACCGTCGAGGACGGCACCGACTGGCGGATGCTCTGCTACGTCGGGAGCACGCTCGCTGGTTGAGGTGGTTCGCTGGTTGAAGAGGTTCGCTGGTTGAGGTGCGAGGAGCGCCAGCCCGCCTCGCTGGTTGAGGTGCGAGGAGCGCCAGCGACGAGCCTCGAAACCTGCGACACCGCGACCGAGTGGTTTCGAGGCTCGCTCCGCTCGCACCTCAGCCACCGAGGGATCCGCTCGCACCTCAACCACCGAGGGATCCGCTCGCACCTCAACCACCGAGCGCTCCGCTCGCACCTCAACCACCGAGGGAGAGGGCGAGCTGCTCCTCGTCGGTCAGCAGTCGCGAGCGGGTCAGGAACCTGACGCCCTCCGGCGCCTCGAGCGAGAAGCCGGCACCGCGGCCGGGCACCACGTCGATGGTGAGGTGGGTGTGGCTCCAGTACGCGAACTGCGCCGCCGACATCCACACCGGCACCGCCCGCTCGAGGCCGACGTCGAGGTCGCCGAGGTGCACGTCGGAGCCGCCGACGCGGAACTCGCCGTCGGGGTAGCACATCGGCGCGGACCCGTCGCAGCAGCCGCCGGACTGGTGGAACATCACGGGGCCGTGGAGGCCGGTGAGGCGGCGGACCAGGTCTGCCGCCTCACCGGTGATCGCGACCCGGGAGGGTGGTGACGGCATCAGAAGAAGCCGAGCTTGTCCGGGGAGTAGGACACCAGCAGGTTCTTGGTCTGCTGGTAGTGGTCGAGCATCATCTTGTGGGTCTCGCGGCCGATGCCGGACTGCTTGTAGCCGCCGAACGCCGCGTGCGCCGGGTAGGCGTGGTAGCAGTTGGTCCACACCCGGCCGGCCTGGATCTCCTTGCCCGCGCGGAACGCGCGGGCGCCGTCACGGGTCCACACGCCGGCGCCGAGGCCGTAGAGCGTGTCGTTGGCGATCTTGAGCGCGTCGGCCTCGTCGTCGAAGGACGTCAGGGCCACGACCGGGCCGAAGATCTCCTCCTGGAAGATCCGCATCGAGTTGTCGCCCTCGAAGACCGTCGGCTGCACGTAGTAGCCCTCGGCGAGGTCGCCCTCGAGCACGTTGCGCGCGCCGCCGGTGAGCACCTTGGCGCCCTCGGCGCGGCCGATCTCGAGGTAGGACAGGATCTTGTGCAGCTGGTCGCTGGAGGCCTGCGCGCCCATCATCGTGTCGGTGTCGAGCGGGTTTCCCTGGACGACGGCCTCGACCCGGGCGATCGCGTCCGGCACGAAGTCGCTGTAGACCGAGCGCTGCACCAGCGCACGCGACGGGCAGGTGCAGACCTCGCCCTGGTTGAGCGCGAACATGGTGAAGCCCTCGAGCGCCTTGTCGTAGAACGCGTCGCGCTCGGCGGCGACGTCCTCGAAGAAGATGTTCGGGCTCTTGCCGCCAAGCTCGAGCGTCACCGGGATGATGTTCTCCGAGGCGTACTGCATGATCAGCCGGCCCGTGGTGGTCTCGCCGGTGAAGGCGATCTTGGAGATCCGCGGCGACGACGCGAGCGGCTTGCCGGCCTCGACGCCGAAGCCGTTGACGATGTTGAGCACGCCGGGCGGCAGCAGGTCGCCCACCAGCTCGGCCACCTTGAGGATCGACCACGGCGTCTGCTCGGCGGGCTTGAGCACGACGGCGTTGCCGGCGGCGAGGGCGGGCGCGAGCTTCCAGACGGCCATGAGGATCGGGAAGTTCCACGGGATGATCTGGCCGACGACGCCGAGCGGCTCGTGGAAGTGGTAGGCGATCGTGGTCTCGTCGATCTCCGAGATGGTGCCCTCCTGCGAGCGCAGCACGCCCGCGAAGTAGCGGAAGTGGTCGACCGCGAGGGGCAGGTCGGCGTTGAGCGTCTCGCGGACGGCCTTGCCGTTGTCCCAGGTCTCGACGACGGCGAGGTCCTCGAGGTGGGCCTCCATCCGGTCGGCGATCTTGAGCAGGATGTTGGACCGCTCGGTGGCCGACGTACGCCCCCAGGCGGGTGCGGCGTTGTGCGCGGCGTCGAGGGCCTTCTCGATGTCCTCGGCGGTGCCGCGCGCGACCTCGGTGAAGGGCTTGCCGTTGACCGGCGAGATGTTCTCGAACCAGCCGCCCCTGACCGGGTCGACCCACTCGCCGCCGATGTAGTGGCCGTAGCGGCTCTTGACCTCGATCGCCGAGTCGGCGGTGCCGGGGGGTGCGTAGACGCTCATGTGCTGCTCCAGGGTGCGTGGGGACGTGACCGTCGTCACGCTAGGAACGCGCACGTTGCGATGACGTTGCAGCGCCGCTCGTCCCCTGCCGCCCCCGGCCCGCGGGGGGGGGGTAGTCCAGTGGCGAACTGTCGCGACGCGGCCCCGCGGACGACAGCTCGCCACTGGACTACCGCGGGGCGGGGTCTAGCCCAGCTCGCGGTCGAGCCGCGCGACCTGGCCCTCGACGAGGGCGCGCACCGGCGAGGTCGCGGCAACCACGTCGAGCTGGGCGAGCCACATCTCGTAGTCGTCGGCACCCCACGCCGAGCGGGTCCAGCTCGCCATCAGGTCGGGCTCACGGCATGCCAGCAGGCCCCCGCGGACCGAGTGGTGCAGCTGCTCGCGCAGGCGTACGACCCCGGGTGCGGTCGAGCGCGGCAGCACCGGACCGCGGTAGGCCCGCAGCGCGCCACGCAGGTCGCCGGCCGCGAGCCTGGCCTCGACCGCCAGCCAGTCGCCGGCGACCGCGGCGGCGAGCCGGTAGGGCCGCGAGACGAGGAGCTCGTCGCCCAGCAGGTGGCGCAGCCGGTTGAGCTCGGCGCGCAGCGTGGACGACGCGCCGTCGTCCTCGTAGAGCAGCACCGCGAGCTCGTCGCCCGAGAGGCCGTGCGGTGCCGTGCCGAGCAGCAGGACGATCTCGCTGTGGCGCGGCGTGAGGCGCAGCGTGGTCCCGCTCCGCCCGTCCGGCGACACGGTCAGCAGGGCCTCGTGCCGCCCGAGGAGCTCGACGCCGACCTGGAGCCCCGGGCCGCTGCGCGGTGCCTCGGGACGGCCGGTGAGCAGGTCGCGGGCGAGCTCGGCCTCGGCCATCCGCGCCGCGGCGCGCACCATCGCGGTGGTCTGCGGGACGGCGATGTCGTCGCCGCCGGTGACGTCGAGGACGCCCAGCAGGCTCGACGAGGTGGGGTCGAGGATCGGCGTGGCCGCGCAGCTCCACGGCTGCACCGAGCGCCGGAAGTGCTCCGAGCCGCGGACCAGGACGGTCTGGCCGAGCCGCAGCGCCATCCCGGGTGCGTTGGTGCCGGCCATCCGCTCGTCCCAGTTGGACCCCTCGACGAACCCGATCGACTCGGCCCGCCGCAGCGTCGAGGGCGTGCCGCACACCCACAGCAGCTGTCCCGCCGCGTCGCTGACCGCCATGATCGCGCCGCACTCGCGTGCCGCCTGGCCGAGCACGTCGTCGAGCAGGGGGAAGACCCGCGCGAGCGGGTGCGCGGACCGGTGGTCGCGCAGGTCGCCCGCGTCCAGGGTGATCGGCGCCTCCGCCGCCTCCGCGTCCACCCCCGCCGCGGCGGAGAGGTGCCACGAGTCGGCGACGTGCGCGCGCATGCTGTCCACGCTCATGGCCCACAGGGGACCACCCGCGCGTTGGTCGGCGGTTGGTGCGCTGGACCGGGGGTGGCTCTCCGAGCTCCTCGGATATCCGGGGACTCTCGTGCTGTGCACCCGAGATCGCGGGTGCGAAGCACGAGCTCCGGGTGCGAAGCCTCGCCGCGGGCAGGCTTCTGGGGCAGGGTGGGGTCATGCCCGAGTTCACCTGGCGCCCGGCCAACGAGGCGACCGACGCGGACGTCGCGGCCGTCTTCGAGGCCGGCGGGGCGCACAAGTGCCGCTGCCAGGGGCTCAAGGTGGCGGGCTGGATCTGGCGCGACACCACCCAGGAGCAGCGCGACGCCGCGCAGGTCGAGCAGACCGGCTGCGGGACGGACGGCCCGACCTCGGGGCTGATCGGCTACGTCGACGGCGAGCCGGCCGGGTGGGTCGCGGTCGAGCCGCGGGAGAGCTACCCCCGCATCTGGAGCCGCAGGCAGCCGTGGATGCGGATGGACCCCGACCGCGAGGGTGTCTGGTCGGTGACCTGCTTCGTCGTCCGCAAGGGCCACCGCCGGGCGGGGCTGATGTACGAGCTCGCTGCCGCCACCGTGGCGTACGGCCAGCAGGTCGGCGCCCGGGTCCTCGAGGGCTACCCGACCGAGCCCGCCGACGGGAAGACGGTCATCTGGGACGAGGCGTCGGTCGGTCTGCTGCAGGTCTTCCTCGACGCCGGCTACGAGGTGGTGGCCTCGCCCACCCTGCGCCGACGGGTGGTCCGCAGGGAGCTCGGGTGAGGCTCAGCGACCCGCCGCCACCATCTCGTCCACTGCCTCGTCGAGGCACGAGCGCAGCGCGGCGAGGTCGCCGACGGCGCTCGCGTCGACGTTGACACCGATGCAGGCCGTGTCGCCGACGGTGGTGAGCACGGCGGTGAGCGCCGAGCCCGGCAGCGGGCCGAGGACGTACATCCCCTGCACCTGCGCGCCGGCCATGAAGCGCCGCTTCGGGGGGCCGGGCAGCGTCAGCACGAACGCGTCCGGCGGCGCCGCTGCCTGGAGGGCCGAGGCCCCGACGAACGACGGCATCCGGTTGAGCAGCGGGGCGGCCGCGTCGAGCACCTCGAGCGCGCGCTCGGTGTGGAGCGACAGCACCTCCCCGCGGACCGCGGCCACCCGGTCGACCGGGTCCTCGATCGCCATCGGTCCGGAGATCACAGCCCCGGCGAACCGGTTGCCGAGGTCGTCGGCGCGGCTCAGCGAGACGCGTACGCCGACCGGCACCTCGGTCACGTCGCTCCCCCGCCGCTCGTGGTGGCGGCGCAGGCCGCCCAGCACCAGCGCCACCGCGACGTCGTCGAGCGTCCCGCCGCCACGACGGGCCGCGGAGCGCAGCGGGTCGAGCGGGGCGTCGAGGGTGAGGAACGCCCACGAGCGACCGGTGCGCGGCGCGAGCTCGGGCGACGGCGGCGCGGCCTGCGTGAGCAGCCGGCGCACGGACGCGCCGTAACGCAGGCCGGACGCGACCACCGTCGACGGCCGGGTCGAGAGCAGCGACCGCGCCGCGCTCCGGGCGGACCCGGCGAGCGCGGCGGCGTCGCCGCGCAGCCCGGCGACCGCGAGGTCGACCGGGTCCACCTCGGCGGGCGCGGCGTCCTCGTCCCCCAGCGGCTTGCGGGGCGTGTGGGCCCTGCGGCCCGACTGGAGCATCGAGAGCAGCTGGACGGTGCCGAGCGGGTCAGCGAGCGCGTGGTGGATCTTGAGGACGTAGGCCGCGCCGCCGTCCGCGCCCTCGAGCAGCACGCCCTCCCACAGCGGGCGCGACCGGTCGAAGGGGCGCAGCGCGACCTGTGCGGCCTCGGCCAGCACCTCGTCGCGGCCGCCGACCCGCTCGCGCCGCAGGTGGTAGGCGAGGTCGAAGGTGGGGTCGTCGGCCCAGGTGGGCGACGCGGTCGGCACGACCGGGTCGACCACGCGCTGGCGAAGGCGGCGGACCAGCCGGGTGCCCCACTCGGTGGCCGCGACGAACCGCTGCCAGTCGGGGGCACGGTCGAGGTCGATGACCACCGTCGTGGTCGACGACTGCACCGGGTGCCGCTCCGCACGCCACAGGAGGGTCTGCATCGGCGTCAGCTCGGCGCCCGACGACCAGCTCGCGGCGCTGCCCCAGCGCTCGAGGTCCTCCGACGAGGTGGCGGGACTCACGAGGGCCACCGCGCGAGGGTGTCCTGGAACTTCTGCCGCAGCGCGGCGATCCGGTCGTCCATGTCGTCGGTGCTCCAGTCGGTCTCGGGCTCGAGGACGCAGACGTCCACGACCCCCGGGTTGAGCACGAGCGAGCTGCGGCCCATCAGCTCGCCGGTGTTGCGCAGCACCACGGGCACGACCGGCACGCCGGCCTGCGCCGCGAGGTGGAAGGCGCCCTTGCGGAACGGCCCCAGCACGGGCGTGGCCGACCGGGTGCCCTCGGGGAAGATCATCAGCGACGTGCCGCCGCGGATCCGGTCGACGACGCCGTCGAGCGTGGCCCGGGCCGACGCCGAGTCGGACCGGTCGATCCACGCCGGGTCGATCACCACCGAGCCCACGATCGCGCGCGGGTCCCAGCGCGCCTCCTTCTTGGCCACGATGGTGAAGTCGCGCTCGAGCAGCCGCCCGAGCACCGGGATGTCGAGCGAGCTCTGGTGGTTGGCGACGAAGATCGCGGGCCGGTGGGTCCACAGCCGCTCCTGGTGCAGGACCTCCATCGAGACGCCGGCGATCGCCATCGGCAGGTGGGTGGCGAGCTTCACCGCGGTGGTGCGGCCCTCGCCGCGGTCGCCGCGCAGCAGGCCGTACGCCAGGCCGGCGCCGACGCCGGCGTTCATCCCGGCCAGCGCGGCGACGGTGCGCCCGGCCGCGAGCAGGGACCCGCTCACCGGGTCGGCGAGGTCGAGCACCGGCCAGCCGAGCCGGGCCGCCGCGGCGCGCAGGTCGCGGTGCGGGTTGAGCGCCGTCGGGTTCCCGACGGAGGAGAGGAAGGCGACGTCCTCGTAGCCGTTGCCGTAGGCGTAGGACTCCGCGAGGTCGACGCCGTGCTCGCGCGCGAAGGCGCGGACGCCGCTGGCCTTGTGGCGCCCCCACAGCATCGGGCCGTCGGTCTCGCCGGTGAACTGCCCGTCCTCGACCACCAGCCGGGTGCAGACGAGGTGCTCGACGCCGAGGTCCCGCGCGACCGGCGCGATCTGGTACGTCGTCGCCGCCGAGGCCACCGCGACGGTGTGCCCGGCGCGCTGGTGGGCCGCCACCAGCGCCCGTGACTCGCGCCGGATCGTGCCGGCGATCTTGGCGCGGAAGAGCCGCTCGCCGAGGTCGGCGAAGGCCTCCTCGGACTCGCCGCGCATCGCCGAGAAGGCGACGCGGGCGATGCGGGTGGGGTCGCCGCCGAGCTCGCCGTCGACCGCCGTGACGACCGTGCGGAGGAACTCGGCCGGCGACACCTCGCGGCCCTTGAGCCGGTCGCCGTAGAAGGTGGCGGCGGTGTAGCCGGCGACGAGGGTGCCGTCGAGGTCGAAGAACGCCCCGACCTCCGGGCCCTGCGGGCCGGCCTCGATGGCCTCGACCGCCTCGCGGGCAGCGGTCGACAGCCCGCTCACACGTGGTCCTGCGCCGGGGCCGGCTGGGGCACGGGCGGCGGCACGACCTGCACCGGCTCGCCCGCGATCTCGCCGACGATGTTGACCCGGCGCACCGTGTCGCGGAGCTCGGCGGCGAAGGCCTCGCGCGCCGACCCGACGCCCTCTCCCTCGTCGAGCAGTCCCTTGTGGCGGGCCAGCGCGAGCGCGGTGCGGAACAGCTCGAGCGAGATCGACTCCGCGCTCGCCACCCGCCGCTGCAGCGCCCACTGCTGCCCGACGGCCAGGGCCTCGGCGAGCAGGTCGGCCTCGTCGACCGGCCCGTCGCCGTGCTCCGCGAGCCGGTCGGCGACCACGAGGTAGGCGTCGAGGAACGGTCGCAGGACGAGGTGCGCGAGGTGAGGCCGCGCGGTGACGAGCAGCTCGCGGGCCCGCACCGGCGTGAGGTCGCCGACGTCGTCGCCCACCAGCAGCCGCAGCTCGGCGCGCAGGTCGTCCTCGAAGCCGGCGCGCGAGGGGAAGAAGAACTCGAACTTGAGGAGGTCGCGCATCCGCTTCGCCTCCTCCCAGCCCACCTGGAGCTCACCACCGGGCGGCAGGTCGGCGCCCGGCTCGAGCTCGCTGACGGTGAGCAGCGCGAGCTCGCCGATCGCCCGCTCGACGAGGATGTGGATCACGGTGTTGCGGTAGAACGCGGCGACGAGGTGCTGGTCGTCGCCGATCTTCCAGACCGGCTCGGTGCCCTGGTCGTAGGCCGTCAGCACCCCGCTGCGCGCCAGCTCGGCCAACGCCCGGCGGATCGTCGAGCGGTCGCGCAGGTCGGCGGCGCCGGCGACCGGCCACCGGCGCGACTCGACGTACGCCGCCAGCGGCTCGACGGTCTCGAGCACCTCGTCGACGGTGAGCGCCCGGTCGGCACCGAGCAGCGCCAGCGACACGATCGCGGTGACGGTGACCGGCGTGGCCCGGTTGAGCCGGTGGGAGATGTCGAGCGCGACCCGCTCGACGGCCTGGTGCCCGGTGACGCCCTCCGCGGCCAGCTCGTCCATCCGCTCGCGCAGCGAGAACGGCTCGCCGACGGTGAGGTAGGCCCGGCCGAGGCGGTTGCGCTGCAGCCGCGCGAAGCGGACCAGCCAGCGCCAGTCCTCCGGTGTCTTGCTGGCCCCGCGCGCCTCCTCGGTCATCAGCGAGACCTCGTGGAGCTGGTCGTAGACCACCGAGACCGGCACCACCTGCACGTCCGGGGCGTCCGGCCCGTCGACCGTGTCGGTGAGGTACTTGAGGATGCCGTGCACCGGCGGGCGCAGCTTGCCGGTGCGGGTGCGGCCGCCCTCGATCGACCAGGCGAGGTTGCGCTTGTTGGTCACCATCTGGCGGATGTAGGAGCGCAGCGCGAGCCGGTAGACCGGGATCTCCTGGGTGGAGCGGCGGATGAAGATCATGCCGGTGCGCTTGGCGACCGTGCCGATCACCGGGAGGTTGAGGTTGGCGCCGCCGAAGGTGTAGGTCGGGGAGAACCGTCGCGCCATCAGCACGTTGGGGATGACCATGCCGTCGAGGTACGACCGGTGGCTGAAGGCCAGCGCGAGGCTGTGGGCGCGGTCGACCTTGCGCAGCCGCTGCATCTGGTCCTCGTCGACGAGCACGTCGTAGGCGCGCAGGAACCAGTCGCCGAGCCGGGCCCAGCCCTGCGAGGTGCGGTCGTCGTGGTCGGCGGCCATCTCGTGGAGGTAGCCGGTGACCTCCTCCCACACGTCGGGCTCGTCGCGCCCCTGCTCCTCGGCCCAGTCCCGTACCGCGGCCTGGAAGCGCTTGTCGTGCAGGAGCTCGGTCACCTCCTGCGGCGGCGCGGCCGGCAGCCGCTCGCCGACGCTGCGGGGCAGGCCTGCCCGCGCGAGGTCTCGGACACGTCGGACGGCGGTCACGGCCCCTCCTTCCTGCCGGCGCCGGGGCGCGGGCACGGGCGTGCGCCGAAAGTTACCTGCGTCACCCACACCCTGACCATGGCCCGACCGGGACCGGCCTCGGTTTCATCCTCGGCACCGCCCTCTAGTAACGTTCGGCGCGGTGACGTGTCCGAGCGGCCTAAGGAGAACGCCTCGAAAGCGTTTGTGGGCGCAAGTCCACCGAGGGTTCAAATCCCTCCGTCACCGCCAGCCGATCGGGCCGGTCCCCCTGGGGCCGGCCCGATCGTCGTTCCCGGGAGCCCACGCCCGGCCCTAGGCTCCCGTCATGACGGAGTTCCAGGTCACCCGGTGGCGCGAGCTGCCCTCGATGGTCGCCGCCCGGTCCGGCGACGAGGCGGTGAAGGCCGAGCTGGCGCCGCGCTTCGCGGAGGCGATCGACGAGGCGGCGATGCGACTGGGCGACACCGGCGCGGACGACTACCTCGCCGGCTGGGAGCGCAGCGCCTGGACCGAGGCCGACGGCACTCCCGCCGAGGTGCTGGACCGGGTCACGGCCGAGCTCGACGCGGACTGGCCGGCCGAGCGGATCACGGCCTTCCTCGACGGGCTCACGCCGGGTCGGTGACGTCCGCGACCTGCGCGTCGAGGTGGCGTACGACGTCGTCCGCGGCGAGGGTGGCGGCCACGCCGTGGGCGCCGGCGCCGAGCGAGATGGTCCGCCCCACGACCCGCTCGTCGGCGACGACCGGGAGCGGGGCGAGCGTGCCGAAGGGCGTGATGGTGCCGCGCTCGTAGCCGGTCACCTCACGCGCCGCGTCGGCGTCGGGCATCGAGATCCGGTTGACCCCGAGCAGGGCCCGTAGCTTGGGCCAGGAGATCTGGCGGTCGCCCGGGACGAGCACCAGCAGGTGGTCGCCCTCGCCGCGCCGCACCACCATCGTCTTCACGATGGCCGACGGCTCGACGCCACGGACCGCCGCGGCCTCCGCGAGCGACCCGACCCGGCCGTGCCGGGTGACCTCGTGCGCGATCCCTGCCTCGGCCAGCGCGCGCAGCGCCGGGGTCTGCTCGTCCACGCCATCGAGCGTACGCTGCGCCCCGACCGCCGCTCTGCGACGATCCGGACCATGCGAGCCGTGGTCTACGACGAGGTCCGGTCCCAGCCCGAGGTGCGGGACGTCCCGGCGCCGACCGCGCCCGACGGCGGCGTGGTCGTACGTGTCGCGGCGACCGGGCTGTGCCGCAGCGACTGGCACGCGTGGGCCGGGCACGACGACATCGCCCTCCCCCACGTGCCCGGGCACGAGCTCGCCGGCCACGTCGCCGACGTCGGCGCGGGCGTCACCCGTTGGCGCGTCGGCGACCGGGTGACGGTGCCGTTCGTGTGCGGGTGCGGGCGCTGCGAGTGGTGCCGGGCCGGCGACGCCCAGGTGTGCCCGGACCAGCAACAGCCGGGCTTCACCCACTGGGGCTCCTTCGCCGAGCTGGTCGCGCTGCACGCCGCCGACACCAACCTGGTCGCCGTCCCGGACTCCGTGGACCTCGTCACCGCGGCGGGGCTCGGCTGCCGCTTCGCGACGGCGTACCGCGCACTGGTGGGCCGGGCCCGCGTGCAGGCCGGCGAGTGGGTCGCCGTCGTCGGCGCCGGTGGGGTCGGGCTGAGCGCGGTGATGATCGCGCGGGCGCTCGGTGCCCGCGTCGTCGCCGTCGACCGCAACCGGGAGGCCCTGGCCGTGGCCTCAGACCTCGGCGCCGGCCACACCGTCCTCGCCGACGGCACCACCGACGTCCCCGCGGCGGTCGCGGACCTGACCGGTGGCGGCAGCCACGTCTCGGTCGACGCCGTCGGCAGCGAGCAGACCTGCGCCGACGCGATCCTCGCGCTGCGGCGGCGCGGCCGGCTGGCGCAGGTCGGCCTGCTGCCACCGGTCGGGGGCCACCCCCGCGTGCCGATGGCGCGGGTCATCGGGTGGGAGCTCGACCTGCTCGGCAGCCACGGGATGGCCGCGGCCGACTACCCCGCCATGCTCGGCCTCGTCGAGTCCGGCGTCCTCCAGCCGCAGCGCCTCGTCGAGCGAGTGGTCGGCCTCGAGGAGGCGGCCGCGATGCTGCCGGGTTTCGACACCGCGACCGTCGCGGGGATGACGATCATCGACCCGACCCGCTGATTTGCACTGAGTGCAACACTGGGACGGTGACCACGTCCACCGCCCGCGAGGAGCGCCGCCGCGCCATCCTCGACGCCGCCCGGACGCTGGCGACCGAGCACGGCGCCGACGGCTTCACCGTCGACCAGGTCGCCGTCCTCGCCGGCGTCTCGCGCCGCACCGTCTTCAACCACGTCGCGGGCATCGACCAGCTGCTGGTCGCGGTCTGCGAGCAGATCCTGGCCGAGGTCACCGCCGAGCTGCTGGACGCGGTGGACCGCGACACCGTCGACCTCCCCGACGGCGACGCCGGCTCACGGGCGGCGCTCGCCGCCGTGTGCGAGGCGGCGCGCGGGGTCGACCTGGCGACGGCGGTCGCCACGATCGGCCGGGTCCTCGGCGGACCGGGCGAGGCGGACGAGCGCACCGACGCCATCTCCCGCACGGCGCTCGAGCACGTCGGCGCCCGCCTGCGCGAGCGGCTGCAGGACCGCGCGCCCGCGCTCGACCCGTTCGACCTCGACCTGACCCTGGTCCTGCTGACCAACGGCCTCGCCGCGATCGCCGGCCACTGGCTGTGCGACCACCCCGACCTCACCCCCGACGTCCCGGCCGGCGCCCGCACCGACTGGGACCGGCTCCTCGACCGCCTGCTCGTCCGCCTCGAGCGCGGCCACGCCGGCTGACCCGCCCCTCCCCGCACCTGACCGAAAGGCCCCTCCATGGCCGAGCTCCTCTACCGCCTCGGACGCTTCTCCGCGCGTCGCCACTGGACCGTGGTCGTCGCGTGGCTGGCCGTCCTGGCCGTCACCGCTGGGACGTACGTCGCCTTCGCCGGCACGCTGTCCAGCTCGATCACGCTGCCCGACACACCCACCACCCGGGTCTCGGCACAGCTCGAGCGGGACTTCGAGGGCACCGGCGGCGGCAACGGCGCGATCGTGGTGGAGACGACCGACGGCGCGGCGTTCACCGCCGAGCAGCGGCGCGCGGTCGCCGACCTGCTCGACCGGGTCGGCGAGGTCGATGAGGTCTCGGAGGTGAGCGACCCGTTCGCCACCCAGGACCAGCTCGACGCCTCCGCCCGCAAGGTCGCCGACGGCAAGCAGCAGCTCAACGACGGGCTCAACCAGCTCAAGACGGCGCAGGACCAGGTCGACGCCGGGCGCGCCGGGGTCGAGGCCCAGCGCGAGCAGGCCCGGCAGGCCGGCACCCTCGACGCCGCCACACGTGCCGCGCTGGCGGACGCCGAGGCGCAGCTCGACGCCGGGCAGGTCCGGATCGACCGCAACCGCGCGAAGGTCGTGGAGCAGCAGCCCGCGCTCGAGCAGGGCATCACGCTGTCGCGGCTGTCGTCGGGCTTCCGCACCGTCTCCGAGGACGGCAGCGCCGCCGTCGCCAACGTGACCTTCGACGTCGCGATCAACGAGGTCAGCCTCGAGGCGAAGGCCGAGATCGAGGACCTGGTGACGGGCGCCGACATCGACGGGGTCGAGCTCTACCCGTCGCAGGACATCGCGCAGACCGTGCCGTCGATCCTCGGCCCCGGCGAGGTCGCCGGCGTCGTGGTCGCGGCGATCGTCCTCTTCGTCATGCTCGGGACCCTGCTGGGTGCCGCACTGCCGCTGGTGACCGCGCTGCTGGGCGTCGGCGTCGCCTCGCTCGCCTCGCTGTCGTTCTCCGGCGTGGTCGACTTCGTGTCGGTCACCCCGGTGCTGGGCGTGATGCTCGGCCTCGCGGTCGGCATCGACTACTCCCTCTTCATCATCAACCGGCACCGCCGCCAGCTGAAGCAGGGCGCCGACCTCCACGAGTCGATCGGCCTCGCCAACGGCACGTCCGGCAACGCGGTCGTGTTCGCCGGGGTGACGGTGATCGTCGCGCTGCTCGCGCTCAACGTCACCGGCGTCCCGTTCCTCGGCCTGATGGGCACCGTCGGCGGCGTGGCGGTGCTGGTCGCGATCCTGATGGCGGTGACGCTCACGCCCGCCGTGCTGTCGCTGGTCGGCCGCCGCATCCTCGGCCGCCGCGAGCGCGCCCGCCTCGACTCGGGCGAGCACGCTGCCGACCCGACGGCCATCACCGCCCGCGACACCCCGATGTCCACGCGGCGCGCGCTGGCCACGCTGGGCGTGGGTGTCGTCGCCCTGCTGGCGGTCGCCGCCCCGGCGACCCAGATGCGCCTCGGCCTGCCCGACGGCTCGACGCAGCCGCCCGACACCGCGGCCTACCAGGCCTACGAGGTGCAGGCCGACAAGCTCGGCGAGGGCGCCAACGGTCCGCTGCTGGTCGTCGCCGACCTCCCCTCCGCCGTCGCGGAGGACGGCGTCGTGGCCGAGCAGGCGACGATCGCCGAGCAGGTCGGCCGGACCTGGAGCGTCGAGGCGGTCGTGCCGATCGGCGTCTCGAAGGACCGCACCGCGCTGGCCTTCCAGGTCGTCCCGACCGGGTCGCCGTCGAGCGAGTCGACCGCCGAGCTGGTCCAGAACCTCCGGACCCTCGAGCCGGTCACCACCTCGGGCGAGCGGGCCACGCTCGGCGTCGCCGGCAACGCCAGCGCCGGCATCGACATCTCCGACAAGCTCGCGTCGGTCCTGCCGGTCTACCTCGTGCTCGTGGTCGGCCTGTCGCTGCTCATCCTGGTGCTGGTCTTCCGCTCGATCCTGGTGCCGCTGACCGCGACGCTCGGCTTCGTGCTCTCGCTGCTGGCGGCGTTCGGCGGCATCACCGCGATCTTCCAGCTCGGCTTCCTCGCCGACCTCTTCGGCGTCCATGCGCCCGGGCCGGTGCTGAGCTTCCTGCCGATCATCGCCACCGGCATCCTCTTCGGGCTCGCGATGGACTACCAGCTGTTCCTCGTCTCGGGGATGCGCGAGGCGTACGCCCACGGCGCACCCGCCCGGGTCGCGGTCCAGCACGGCCTGCACGCCGGTCGCTCGGTCGTCACCGCGGCGGCGATCATCATGATCTCGGTCTTCGCGGGCTTCGTGTTCTCCCACGACGCGACCATCAAGCCGATCGGCTTCGGCCTAGCGTTCGGCGTGCTGCTCGACGCCTTCGTGGTCCGGATGCTGCTGATCCCGGCCGCGATGCACCTGCTGGGCGAGGCCGCCTGGTGGCTCCCGAAGTGGCTGGACCGGATCCTCCCCGACGTCGACGTCGAGGGCGCCCGCCTCGAGCGCAGCCACCCCGTGCACGAGGACGCGGAGGTGGCAGGCGACGCTCCGGCCGGGCGGCACGCCGCGACGAGCTGACCCGCCGGGACGTCATGGGAGTCGGCGGTCCGGACCGCCGGTTCCCATGACGTTGCGCTACATCTGCAGCTCGGGGCTCACCGTCTTCAGCGACCACACCCGTTGCCGGCGCGCGGCGACGGTCGTCGCGAGGAGCGCGACGGAGAGCCAGGCGAGCAGGACCAGCACGTCGGAGAGCACCCGGACGTCCGGGCCGCCGTAGACGAGCTGTCGCAGACCGTCGACGGCGTACGACATCGGCAGCGCGTGGTGCAGCGGGTGCAGCGCCGGCGGGAGCGTCTGCCACGGGAAGGTGCCGCCGGCGGTGATCAGCTGGAGCACCATCAGGACCAGGCCGATGAACTGGCCGGCCTTGCCGAACCACGTGGCGAGCGCGTGCACCATCGCGACGAACACCGCCGAGGTGAGGACGAGGAAGGCCAGCGCGCCGGGGATGTTGGCCGGCACGATGTCGAGGACCCCGAAGACGATCGTGGACATCACGACCATCTGCGCGACCCCGAGCAGCACCGGCGCGAGCCAGCCGCCGAGCGCGACGCGCAACGGGTGCTGGTCACCGGCGAGCGCCCGCGGCGAGAGCGGTCGCACCAGCAGGAACAGCACGTAGCCACCGATCCAGGCGGCCAGGCTGAGGAAGAACGGCGCGAGCCCGGCCCCGTACGTCCCGGCCGTGGCGTCGGACCGGGAGTCCACGCGCACGGGGTCGCCGATGACGTCGGCCAGCCGCTCGCGCGTGGTGCCGTCGACGTCGGGGACCTGCGAGGCGCCCTTCTCCAGCCCCGTGCGGAGCTTGCGCGCCCCCTGGTCGAGCTTCTTCAGCCCGGTGCCGAGCTCGTCGGCACCGTCGGAGAGCTGCGACGCCCCGTCGCGCAGCCGGACCGCGCCGGAGCGCGCCTGTCCGATGCCGTCGACCAGCTCGGGCACGGCCGCGGCGAGCGCCTCGTTGCCGTCGGCCACCTGGTCGGCGCCGCTCGCGAGCCGGTCGAGCCGCGCGGACGTGCGCCGCACCGTGGCGGTCCCGTCGGCGACGGTGGCGCCCAGGTCGTCGTAGACCGCGAGCACGGCCTGCTGCTGCTCGCCGGTCAGGCCCTGCTGGCGCATCCGCTGCACGAGCTCGCGACGTCGCTCCTTGCGAGCGCGGTCGATCTGCGTTGCCGCAGCCGCGGCCTCCGCCCCGACGTCGGCGATCCGGGCGTTGGCGTCGGCCACCTGTCGGGCGCCCCGGGCGAGGCGTCGCGTCTGCGACGGGAGCGACGAGGTCTTGTCGGCGATGGTGCCGAGGCCGGTGGCCAGCTCGCCCGCGCCGTCCTCGAGCCGACCGGCCCCGCCAGCCAGCTGCCGGGCGCCGGAGCGGGCCTCCCCGAGGCCGTCCTCCAGCTTTCCCGCACCGTCGGCGGCCTGGGCCAGCTGGGTGCGGATGTCGGAGAAGCCGGTCAGGAAGGTGGTCGCCGCCTCGGCGCCCACCTGGCTGGCGAGCGCGTCGCGGACCCGATCGGTGACGGTGCCGGCGATGGTGGTCGAGAGGTAGGAGTTGGCGTCGTTGGTGATCAGCGCGAGCCGGGCCCGCTTCGGGTCGAGGTCGGCGTTGCTGGCCAGCGACGCCGAGAAGTCCTGCGGCACGTGCAGCGCGAAGTCGTAGGTCCCGTCCTGCACCCCGTCCTCGGCCTGGGCCAGGCTGACCTCGCTCCAGTCGAAGTCGCCGCCGTCGAGCAGGTCGTCGGCGACCTGCCGTCCGGCGTCGAGGCGGGTGCCGTCGGGCAGGTCGGCGCCGGTGTCGTCGACGACGATCGCCGCCGGCACCTGGTCGAGGTTGCCGTAGGGGTCGTAGTTGGCCCACAGGTAGAGCCCGGCGTACATCGTCGGCACCAGGACGAGCGCGACGACGGCGAGCTTGGGCAGCCGCCCCGCGGTGATCCGGCGCAGCTCGTTGAGCGCCATCCTGAAGCCGGTCACGCGGACACCTCCTGGTCGGTGGGGCGGGGCCCGATGGTCGCGGTGCGGTCGGCGCGGTCGGCGACGTGCGAGGCAGCGGTCGGGCTGGCGGTCACCAGCACGCCGGCCCCCGCGGTGGCGGCGTCGGCCACGACCTGCCACCACCCGTCGGGGAGCGCGCCGTGGCGCTCGGGGAGGGCGAGGACGAGGAACGTGGGCTCGCGCAGCAGCGCCAGCCGGGTCATCAGCGAGACCCGTGCGACCGGCTCGAGGTCGCCGACCTGGGCGTCGCCGTCGACGTCCGGCCCGAGGCCGGCGTCGGCGAGCCAGGCGACGACGTCGCGCGGCCACGCACGGCGGCCGGCCATCGCGAGGTCCTCGCCGACCACGGCGCGCACCGGCAGCACGGGCTCGGGCGCGGTCACGCCGACGACGTCGACGAGCGCCACCTCGTGCTGCAGGCGCCGGGCGTCGGCGGCGCCGTCGACGACCACCTCGCCCTCCACGCCGGCCAGCCGTCCGGCGACGGCGAGCGCGAGCAGCGCGTGCCGGTCGTCGGGGTCGCCGACCGCGAGGGTCACCTCGCCCTGCACGACCTCCAGGCTGGTGGCCGGCAGCAGCCAGGCCCGGCGGCGACGGATCGCGACGCCGCGCGCCTCGAGGCGTACGGGCTCGGGGGCGGGGGCCGGTTCCGGCTCGGGCTCGGCGGCGGGCGGCGCGGGGTCCTGCTCGGCCTCGGCGGGGGTGTCGTCGGTGTCCACGGTGCTCCTGGTGCTGGGGGTGTGCGGCGTCGTGGGGGCGCCCGGACCAGCCTGTCCCTCCGCGGCCCGCGGCACCAGTTGGCGACCCCGTCCGGCGGTGGGACGCTCCTCACGTCGGGCTCGCGCGGGAGGTGCGACGATGGGCGCGTGAGCGAATCGCGACCCGTACGCACCTGGCTGACCGACATGGACGGCGTCCTCGTGCGCGAGGAGGACCCGATCCCCGGCGCGAAGGAGTTCATCGCCGCGCTGCGCGAGAACGACGTGCCGTTCCTGGTGCTGACCAACAACTCGATCTTCACCCCGCGCGACCTGCGGGTGCGGCTGCTGCGCAGCAGCGGCATCGACGTGCCGGAGGAGTCGATCTGGACCTCGGCGCTGGCGACCGCCAAGTTCCTCGACGACCAGCGGCCCGGCGGGTCGGCGTACGTCGTCGGCGAGACCGGGCTGACCACGGCCATCCACGACATCGGCTACGTGATGACCGACCAGGAGCCCGACTACGTCGTGCTCGGCGAGACCCGGACCTACTCCTTCGAGGCGATCACGCGGGCGATCCGGCTGGTCAACGACGGCGCCCGGTTCATCGCCACCAACCCCGACGTCAGCGGACCGAGCGCGCAGGGGGTGCTGCCGGCGACGGGAGCGGTGGCGGCCCTGATCAGCGCCGCCACCGGACGCCAGCCGTACTACATCGGCAAGCCCAACCCGCTGATGATGCGCAGCGCGCTCAACCGGCTCGAGGCGCACTCCGAGACCACGGTGATGATCGGCGACCGGATGGACACCGACATCATCAGCGGCCTCGAGGCCGGCATGCGCACGATCCTCGTCGCGAGCGGCCTGACCGAGCGCCACCAGGTGCAGGAGTTCCCCTACCGCCCGACCCTCGTCGTCGACTCGATCGCCGACGTGGTCGAGATGGTCACCGAGATGGCGCTGCCGGAGGACGACGCCATCTGAGCGACGGCGTCGGCCACCCGGCTCAGGCGGCGCGGCTGGGGACCAGGCGGTGGAGCAGGGCGCGCAGCGCGCTCTGCGGGCGCGGGCGCTGGAGCGGCAGCAGGTGGGTGAGGCCCTCGCGCTCGGCCATCAGCCGCACCGCGTCGTCCTCGTAGGCCTGCGCCAGGTCGTGGGCACCCGACAGGTCGTCGCGGGCGACGGCCTCGTCGATGCGTCCGGCGTAGTGGTCGTGGAGCTCGTTGAGCTCGTCGATGAGTCGCATGTCATCTCCTCGGATAGGACTCCTCCCCTCCAGTGTGACGACTCGATTGGAACGATCCAATACGACGGCGCTGTGATCTCGGTCAACCGCGACCCACGGTCCCTACTGCAGCGCCGCCGTGAGCCGCATGACGGTGTCGACGTAGCGCCGGCCCGGCCCGCGCCGTCCCCACTCCTCGAGGGTCAGCTCGCGCGAGAGGGCGCGATAGCGGTCCTCGACGCGGCGCACGGCCGCGACCACGTCGGCGCCGGTCATCATCAGCGACACCTCGAAGTTGAGCGCGAACGAGCGCTGGTCCATGTTGCTCGACCCGATGACCACCACGTCGTCGTCGACCGAGAAGTGCTTGGCGTGCAGGACGTACGGCGCGGGGTAGCGGTGGATCCTCACGCCCGCCTCGAGGAGCGCCTCGTAGTAGGAGTTCTGGGCGTGGCCGACCATGAACTGGTCGGACACCTCGCTGACGAACAGCTCGACGGCGACGCCGCGCCGCGCGGCGGTGGTGACGGCGTAGAGCAGGGACTCGTCGGGCACGAAGTAGGGGCTGGTGATCGAGAGCCGGCGGGTCGCGCCGTAGACCAGGGTGGTGAAGAGCAGCAGGTTGTTCTCGGCGGCGTAGCCCGGCCCGCTCGGGACCACCTGGCAGCTCGCGCCGGACACCTCGCCCGGCTGCGCCTCGCCCGCGGGCGGGCCCGGCACGACGTCGAGCACGCCGCCGGTCTCCAGCGCCCAGTCGGAGGCGAAGACGGCCTCCAGCGACGCGACGACCGGACCGCGCAGCCGGACCATGAGCTCGACCCACTCCCGGCCGAGCCGGTGGTTCTTCGGCTTGTTGTAGCCGGGCTCGGTGAGGTTCTGCGAGCCCATGAAGCCGACCACGCCGTCGACGACGAGGAGCTTGCGGTGGTTGCGCAGGTCGGGGCGGCGGAACTTCCCCTGGAGCGGCGCGATCGGGAGCATCGGGTGCCAGTCGACCCCGGAGGCGTCGAGGGCGCGGCGCAGGTCGGGCCAGCCGGGGATGCCGCGCGAGCCGAGGTGGTCGAGGAGCAGGCGGACCGCCACCCCGCGGCGTACGGCGTCGCCGAGCGCGTCGAGCAGCGGACGGGTCAGGTCGTCGAGCGCGGTGATGTAGAACTCGACGTGGACGTAGCGCTCGGCTTTGCGCACCGCTTCGGTCATCGCCGCGACCGACCCGGCGTAGTCCTCGAGGAGCGTCACGGTGTTGTCGTGGGAGAGCGGCAGCGACGCGAGGTGGTGGTTGAGCCGCACGGCCGACGTGACGTACGCCGGCACGTCCCGCGGCTCCTCCCGCGGCTGCAGCGGGGTGGCCCGCTCCGCGATCACGGCGTTGATCCGGCGCAGCCGCTGCTCGCGGCGCCGACCCAGGCGGGCACTGCCGAAGAAGGCGAAGGCGATCAGCCCGAGGGCCGGCGCGAGCAGGACCAGCAGCAGCCAGGCCATGCCCGTCGACGGCTTGCGGCGCGCCGGGATGATGCCGAGCGCCGCGACGCGCAGCGCGATCCCGACCAGCACGGACAGCGAGGCGAGCACCGCGAGCACGGTGGTGACGGGGTTGTCAGGCACGGGTCGCCTCCGTCTCGGGGTCGAGCACCCGGCCGAGGACCGCGCTGGCGA
Source organism: Nocardioides palaemonis (assembly GCF_018275325.1). Classification (NCBI taxonomy): domain Bacteria; kingdom Bacillati; phylum Actinomycetota; class Actinomycetes; order Propionibacteriales; family Nocardioidaceae; genus Nocardioides; species Nocardioides palaemonis. The sequence continues at coordinate 929,935 of NZ_JAGVQR010000004.1, forward strand.
CGATGCTCGCCGAGACGACGATCAGCCACGACACGAGCGCGAGCGCGGCGCCGATCACGCCGTAGTTGTCGGCGTTGCGGGTGACCAGGCCGGGCAGCCAGATCGCGGTGCCCCAGCCCACCAGCACCTGCACGACCGCGCTCGCCACGGCGCCCGGCAGCAGCCGGCGCAGCGGCACCCGGCGGCCGAGCATGAGGTGCGCGGCCAGCGCCCAGCCGCCCACGAGCACGACGACCTGGACCACGACCACCACCGGTGTCACCAGCGGACCCTCCTCCAGACGTCCGCCGAGGAAGGACAGCCCGAACAGCACGACGAGGAGCACGCCGAGCCCGACGGTGCGCTGGCCGGTTCCCCGGATCCCGGTCCGGGGCAGCGACCAGGCGGCGGCAAAGGTGCGCTGCAGGGAGCGGGCGAAGCTGTTGGTGGTCCAGAGCAGGACCACCACGCTGAGGATCGTGATGCCGCCGGTCGCGTCGGGTGGCCGGTCGAAGAGGATCCGCACGGACGCCTCGGCGCTGCCGTCGAGGTCGAAGCGGTCGACGAGATAGCCGCCCACCGCGCCGGCGCCGCCGGTGCCGGAGACGGTGGCGACCACGATCAGCAGCGGGATCACCGCGATGAAGGCCTGGCCGGCGAGCATCAGCACCCGGTCGCGGCCGTCGACGGCGAGGAACACCCGGACCAGGCGTACCGGGACGGTGTGCTCGAAGCGGTGCTCGAGCTCTCGCGCGTGGTCCACGAGCACGCGTGGACCCGGGGCCGACATGGCCCGACGATAGCGGTCCGTTGCGCTGCAGCACGGGGTTCCGCCACGCTTCGGGCAGGTCGGCGGAGGGAGACGGACATGCGCAGGTCGGGACGCGGGCTCGGGCTGGCACTGGCGACGCTGCTCCTGGGCGGCGCCCCGGCCGTCGCCGACGAGGCCAGCGGCACCGAGGGCTCCATGACTGCTGGGGCGGACACAGCGACGAGCGCCGCACCGGAGGCCGAGCAGCAGCTCGCGGAGACGTACGCCCCGGTGATGATGCTCGTCGCCCAGCCCGAGGCGTGCGGGCCCGGCGAGCCCTACGTCCCCCGGGACGTCGACCCGCTCTTCGGCGAGCCGTCCATCGCCCTGCGCGGACCCTGGACCGATCGCGACCTGGTCGCCGTCGCCCCGACCGCCGAGGACCTCTCGGTCGGCCTCGACGGCTATGCCCTCGACCAGCCGGGCGACCCGCTCAAGCCCGGCTGCACCTACGAGGAGTGGGCCGACAGCGTCTGGGGCTCGGACCCCGAGCCGACGATCTACGCCCGCGTCGTGACCCAGTCGGGCGTCGACGACCGGCTGGCGCTGGAGTACTGGTTCTACTACCCGTTCAACGACTACAACAACAAGCACGAGAGCGACTGGGAGCGGATCCAGGTCGAGTTCCCGGTCGGCGACGCCGAGGCGGCGCTCGGGACCGACCCCGACGTGGTGCTCTACTCCCAGCACTACGGCGCGGAGCGGTCCGCGTGGGGCGACGACAAGCTCGAGGTCGACGACGGCACCCACCCCGTCGTCTACGTCTCCGCCGGCTCGCACGCCAGCCAGTACGCCGAGGGGCTCTACCTCGGCCGGTCGGCCACCGAGGGCTTCGGGTGCGACACGACGCTCGGCCCCCACGACGAGGTCCGCCCGACGGTCGTCACCATCCCGAACGACCTGGCGGCCGCGGCCGAGGCGTTCCCGTGGACGACCTACCGCGGCCACTGGGGCGAGGTCGGGCCGCAGCGCTTCTACGAGGGTCCGACCGGGCCGAACATGAAGCAGTCGTGGAAGCGGCCGTTCGCCTGGTCGGCCAAGGCCCGCGACCACTCGTTCTCGCTGCCCGGCGCCGAGGTGGCGAGCAGCACGGCCGGCTCCTCCTTCTGCAGCCTGGTCGGCGGCGGATCCGACGTCTTCCGGAAGTTCTCCGCCGACCCCGGACCCACCCTGCTGGTCCTGCTGGGCGTGCTGCTCCTGCTCGGCTGGGTCGTCCGCCGGTCCGGCTGGGACGAGGCCACGCCCCGCCCGGTCATCGCCCACCGGCGTCCGGGCCAGGTGGTCGCGGCGGCGCTGAAGATGCTGGCCCGGCACTGGCGCGTGTTCCTGCTGGTGGCGGCTCCGGCGGCGGCGGCCTCCGTGCTGTCGTCGGTGCTGACCGGCGTGGCGCCGCCGGTCTCCACGTGGTGGTGGTCGGCACTCGGGGTGGTCGTGCTGCTGACTCTCGGGCTCGCGCTCGCCTGGGCGCAGGTCGCCTCCGCGCAGGCGGTCGTCGACCTCGACGAGGGTCGCGTGCCCACCCTCGGCTCGCTGGTCGCGGCGACCCGGGCGCGGGTGCCGGCGCTGGTCGCGACGCTCGCGGTGTGGGCGGTCGTGCTGGTGCCGCTGCTGGTGACCGGGTTCCTGTCCCCCGTCGCGCTGGCGCTGCTGGTCGCGTGGTCGCTGGTGCTCCCGGTCGTCCAGCTCGAGGGGCTCGCGGGCTGGCGGGCGCTCGCGCGCAGCTGGCGGCTGGTGCGCCACCAGCTGCTGACCGTGCTGCTGGTGCTCGCGGTGTCGGTGGCGCTCGTGTCGGCGCTCGGCGGCGCGCTGGCGACGATCGTGTTCATCGTGTCGCCCGCGCCCTTCGGCGTGGTGAGCGGCATCCCGCAGCTCGTCACCGCCCTGGTGTGGCCGGTCACCGCGCTGCTGACGACGTACGCGTGGGCCAACGGACGGGCGATCGAGGCGCGGGCGCCGGAGCCGGCCGGCAACGACACCGCCGCTCCGGCCCCGGCCTGAGCGGCGGGGCGGGGCGGCGGGACGGTGCCGGGCGCGGCGAGAGCCGCTGCTGCGTCAGACGTGGGCCTTGTTGCGGCCGGAGAGACCCTCGGCGACACCGATCAGGAGCACGGCGGCGACGATCGCGACGATCGCGCCGAGGACGTTGAGCTCCATGATGTCGCCGGTGCCGAGGGCGCTGGCGACGACGCCGCCGATCACCGAGCCGACCACGCCGAGCAGCAGCGTGGCGAGGATGCTGAGGTTCTGCTTGCCGGGCTTGATGAGCCGGGCGAGCGCGCCTACGACGAGTCCGAAGACGAGAAAACCGATGATGCCCATGTGCGTGCTCCTGTGCCTCGGGGATGCCGGGACGGGTGGTCCCGGCTCTTCGAGACTAGCCCGCTCCCGCGTCCGATCCACGCACGAACGGGTGGGACGCGTCGCCGCCTACCGGACGGCCGGCGGCGGGTCGAGCAGCCGCCCGCGCCGCCACGACGCGTGCACGACGAACGCCGCCACGACCGCGCCCGCGGTGCCGAGCGACAGGTCGCCCAGCGTGTCGGCGTAGGCGAACTCCCGCTCGGTCGAGCGGCTGATGAAGGCGAAGAACTCCGCGACCTCCCACGCGATGGCGGCCGTCGCCCCGAAGGCGAGGCACCGCTCGACGACGCGTCCGAGGCCGACGTCACGGGGCAGCGTGAGCAGCACGAACGCCGCGGCGAGGAGACCGGTGTTCATGAAGTGCATCCAGTCGTCGAACCACACGACCGTGTCGTAGAGGTCCATCCGGTTGCCGAGGATGTCGGTGAAGCAGGTGATCGTGATCAGCAGGTCGGGCAGCCACGGGAACGAGATCCGGTCGCGCCACAGCGCCCACCACAGGACGGGGACGGTGAACGAGATCAGCGGGTAGCCCACCGCACGCATGCCGGCCGCCTTGTCGCGGAGGTTGCCCTGGTCGGGGTAGAGCAGGGCCAGCACCAGCAGCAGGACCAGCGCCCCCTTGGCGAACACGTTCGCCGTCCTCGCCACCGTCGGTGTCGCCGACTGGTCGATCACTGCCTCTGACACGCACACCCCGTCCCCGGCGCCGTGCGGGTCACGCGCCGTAGACCGGTCAGTCTTCCATCCGTCCCCGCGCGCCTCACCACGAGGCGGCGTGGCACTCCCGGGCCTTGCTCGCCTCGACCTGCAGCGTCGCGTGGTCGATGCCGTGGCCCTCGCGCAGCGCGGCCTGGCTGCCGGCGAGCACCGCCTGCGCGTCCGCGCCGACGCGCAGCACGACGTGCGCCGTCGCGACGTTCATCCCCGACGTCAGGGTCCAGGCGTGCAGGTCGTGCACCTCGGCGACGCCCGGCACGGCCTCGAGGTCGCGCACGACGGCCGCGAGGTCGAGGCCCTGGGGCGCGTGCTGGCCGAGCACGGCCAGCACCTCGCGCCCGAGCACGACCGCGCGGACCGCGACGAAGACGCCGATCGCCACCGCGACCACCGTGTCCCAGGCGGGCGACACGGTGAGCCGTACGAGCAGGCCCGCCACCAGGACGCCGACGCTCCCCGCGGCGTCGGCGACCACCTCGAGGTAGGCGCCCTTGACGTTGATCGACTCCTGCGCGCCGCCGCGCAGCAGGAGCAGGCACACCAGGTTGACCAGCAGCCCGACGGCGCCGACGACCAGCATCGGCCCGGCGGCCACCTCCACCTCGGTGCCCGCGCGGCGCACCGCCTCGACGACGACGTAGGCGGCGACGCCCAGCATCACCAGCACGGTGAAGCCGGATGCGAAGACCTCGGCGCGGTAGGAGCCGTAGGTCCGGCGGCCGGTCCCGTCGGGGCGGGTGGCGATCTTGGTGGCGAGCAGCGCGGCACCCAGCGCCACCACGTCGGCGGCCATGTGGCCGGCGTCGGAGAGCAGCGCGAGCGAGCCGCTGGCGAGCCCGACGACGAGCTCGACGACGAAGAACGCCGCCACCAGCCCGAAGGAGACCGCCAGCCGCCAGCGGTGGCGTCCGCCGGCGTGGCCGTGACCGTGCCCGTGGCCCATCAGGCCGGGCCTCGGGTGACCTCGCGCGGCGTCATGGCGACGATGCTAGCCGCGGCGCAGGAAGCAGGCGGCGGGCCCGCCACGGGGGATGAGCGGACCCGCCTGCGCACAGTGTGCACCATCGGACCTGCACGCAACCTGACTGCCGGGTGACCGCGGCTCGGCTAGCGGCGTGGGAGGCGGACGGCGAAGGCCGCGCCGCCCGGACCGTCGCCGAGGAGCACCTCGCCACCGAACGAGCGTGCCATCCGGCGGGCGATCCCGAGACCCAGGCCGGCGCCGCCGGCGCGTCGTGAGACCCCCGGCTCGAAGAGCGTCGCGCGCACCCCCTCCTCCACGCCGTCACCGTCGTCGCGGACGACCAGCTCGACGTGGTCGGGGTGGTCGGTCGCCTCGATCACCACCCGCTCGCGCCCGTGCCGGCACGCGTTGTCGACGAGCGGCGCCACCGCCCGCACGACGAGCCCCGCCGGGGCGGCGACCGACGCGGTCGACGTCGCCGTCCGGTCGACCACCTCGAGCCGGCCACCGGCGGCGGCCACCAGGGCGGGCACCACGTCGGCCACGTGGCACTGCTCGCGCCCCGAGGTCGTGCCGTCGCGCGCGATGTCGAGCAGCGAGGTGATGACCGCGCCCATCTCCCGGGCGGACGCGGCGATCTGCTCGAGGTCCTCGCGCACCGCCGGGTCCGCCACCCCGCGCAGCAGGGCCAGGTCGGCCGAGCCCTGGATCCCCGTCAGCGGGGTGCGCAGCTCGTGGGCGAGCTCGGAGGTGAGCCGCTGCTCCGACCGGATCGCCGACGCGACCCGGTCCAGCAGCCCGTCGAGGGTCGCGCCGAGGGCGGCGAGCTCGTTGGTCGGCGGGCCGAGCGCGAAGCGGTGGGACAGGTCGTGCTCGCTCCAGTCGGCCGCGCGGTCGGCCATCACCGTGACCGGACGCAGCGCCTGGCTGGTCACCCGCAGCGCCATCAGCGCGGTGGCGGCGATGACCAGCACGCCGAGCACGACCGCGGCGATCAGGGCGTAGAGCTCCGAGCGCTCGTAGGGCGCGGTCTCCTGGCTGACGACCAGGACGCCTCCCTCCCCGCTCGGGGTGGTGAACGGCGTGCCCAGCAGCCGGTCGTCCTCCTCCCCGCCGCTGACCGTCCGGACCACGTCGGTGGTCGCGACCCCGTCGGCGGCGTCGCGGACCTCGGAGGCGACCGAGCCCGCGACCCGGCGCCCGTCGCCGTCGTAGACCACCATGCCCGGCTGCAGCGACTCCTCCGGCACCGTCAGCCGGTCGGTCGACGCCTGCTGGAGCACCCGCACCATGGCGTCCGTGCGGTCGTCGAGGACCTGGCGGATGTCGCGCTGGGCGGCCACCTCGAGGACGACCTGGATGCCGAGGACCACCAGCACCATCGCGACCGTCATCAGCCCGACCGTGGAGGCGACGATGGCGCCGCGGAACGACCGCGGCGCGAACCGGCCGAGCCCGCTGCGGCCGGCGTCCTGCGTCTCCTCCATCACCTCAGTGTGAAGCCCACGCCGCGGACGGTGGTGAGCTCGAGCGGTGAGTCGACCTCCCGGAGCTTGATCCGGATGCGCCGGACGTAGGAGTCGACGGTGTTCTCGCTGACGATGCCGCCGTGCGGCCACGCGGCTGCCACCACGGCCCGACGGCGTACGACCTCACCGGGGCGTGACGTGATCGCGGCCAGCATCCGGAACTCCGTGGGCGTCAGCAGGACCTCCTTGCCGTTGCAGGCCACCGAGTGCCGCGCGGGGTCGAGGACCAGGTCGGTGGGGGCCTCGGCCACGACGAGACGGCCACGGCGGGCGAGAGCCTCGACCCGGGCGATCAGCTCGAGGACGTCGAACGGCTTGGGGAGGTAGTCGTCGGCCCCGGCGCTGAAGCCGGCCAGTCGGTCGTGGACCGACCCCAGCGCGGTCAGGAACAGCACCGGCGCCGACTGGCCGGCGGAGCGCAGCGCCTGGCAGACGTCGCGGCCGTCGGCGTCCGGCAGTCCGATGTCGAGGATCAGCACGTCGAGGCGGTCGTCCTCGCCGAACATCCGCAGCGCCTCGCCGCCGTCGTGGGCGGCCACCACCTCGTGGCCCACGATGCGCATCGCGTCGGTCACCACGCGGCGGATCGTCGGGTCGTCCTCGCAGAGCCCTACCCGTGCCACGTCCTGCTTCCTCTCGTGCGCCTCACGGCACCAGCATCCTCCGCGAACCTGCACGTGACCTGACTGGCGCTCGGGAAAGTCAGGTCGGGTGCAGGTTCACGGTCCTACCGTCGAAGCATGTTCGATCTCATCAACGGCCTCCCCGTCCACCCGCTGGTCGTCCACGCCGTGGTCGTCCTGCTCCCCCTCGCCACCCTCGGCACGATCGCGATCGCCGTGCGGCCCGCGTGGCGTCGTCCCTACGGCCTGCTGGTCGTGGCGTGCACCGCGGTCGCCACCGTGCTGATCCCCGTGTCGACGTCGAGCGGCGAGGCGCTGGAGAAGCACGTCGGCAACCCGGGTGAGCACGCCGAGCTCGGCGAGCAGCTCATCTGGTTCGCGATCCCGATGCTCCTGCTGGCCGCCGCGATGTGGTGGCTGGACCGGCGAGCCGGTGCGGGCCGTCCCGCGGGCGCCGGCGTGGTGCGTACGGTCACCGTGCTCGCCGTCGTGGCGGCGCTCGCCACCACCGTGCAGGTCTACCGCGTCGGCGACTCCGGCGCGAAGGCGGCGTGGGGCGACCAGGTCGCTGCCAAGTAGGGACCTCGTTTCGGTCCCCGCGGGTGGGGTCACCTAGCCTGCGGAGGTGGAGAGGCGGCTGCTGGCGGACACCCGACCGCTCGCCAACCCCCACTTCCGCCGGCTGTGGCTGGCCAACATCGTCACCGTCATCGGTGCCCAGCTGACCGTCGTGGCGGTGCCGGCCCAGATCTACGCGATCACCGGGTCGTCTGCCTACGTCGGCCTCACCGGCGTCTTCGGCCTGGTGCCGCTGGTCGTGTTCGGCCTCTGGGGCGGCGCGCTGGCCGACGTGTTCGACCGGCGCACGCTGCTGATGGTCACCACCACCGGCCTGATCGCCACCAGCGCGTGCTTCTGGCTGCAGGCGGCCTTCGGTGGTGACGACGTCTGGCTGCTGCTGGCCCTCTTCTCGGTGCAGCAGGCGTTCTTCGCGGTCAACCAGCCGACCCGCTCGGCGCTCCTGCCGCGGTTGCTTCCGGCCGACCTGCTGCCGGCGGCCAACTCGCTCAACATGACGGTCATGCAGGCCGGCGGCATTGCCGGACCGCTCGTCGGCGGGGCGCTGATCCCGCTCGTGGGCTTCTCCTGGCTCTACCTGCTCGACACGATCACGCTCTTCGCCACCCTGTTTGCGGTCATCGGGCTGCCGGCGCTGCCGGTGGTGGGCGCGACCGGGACCCCCGGCATCGGCGCGGTCGTCGACGGCTTCCGCTACCTGCGTACGCAGCCGGTGCTGATGATGTCGTTCGTCGTCGACATCATCGCGATGGTCTTCGGGATGCCGCGCGCGCTCTTCCCCGAGCTGGCGCACGTCGACTTCGGCGGTCCGAGCGAGGGCGGCCTGGCCTTCGCGCTGCTCTTCGCCGCGATCCCCGCGGGCGCCGTCGTCGGCGGGGTGCTGTCCGGCTGGGTCTCCCGCGTCGAGCGCCAGGGCCTCGCCGTGATCGCCGCGATCATCGTCTGGGGCCTCGCGATGGTCGGCTTCGGCACGGCCGCGCTGCTGGCGCCCCACCTGCCCGGCATGCTCGGCGTCGCCGTCCTCATGCTCGCGATCGGCGGTGCCGCCGACATGGCCTCTGCCGCCTTCCGCACCTCGATGCTCCAGGCCGCCGCCGACGACTCCGTGCGCGGCCGACTCCAGGGCATCTTCATCGTCGTGGTCGCCGGAGGCCCCCGCGTCGCCGACGTCGCGCACGGCGCCACCGCCGCGGTGACCGGCGCCGCCGTCGCCGCCGCCGGCGGCGGCGTGCTGGTGGTCGTGCTCACCGTCGCCGCCGCCCTCGCCGTCCCGGCCTTCGTGCGCTACCGGGTGACGCGGGTCGGCTGAGGGCGCAAGGCTCGGGTCATGACACGACCTGGGTCGCCTCCGACGACCCTTCCCGTCCTGAGGTGACACGCCCTGTGTCACCACGCCCCTCTACCAACCGCGGGTTGTGCACCGCGGTGTGTCGCGTTCGAGGGGCTTGCGCGAAACCGTGCCCGAGCTCCCGGCGGCGCGGCTAGGGTTCCTGGTCCATCGAACCGGGGGAACGTGATCTCGTGAAGCTCGTCTCGCTGGCCGCTGCTCTCCTCGCAGTGGCCGTCCAGCCCATGCCCGCACTCGCACAGCCGGCCGCGCCGACCCACGACCGCCCCTCGGCGTTCCCGAAGGCGGTGGTGAAGGCCTCGGCGAGCGAGGTCACCGAGGGCGACCGCCTCACCGTGCGCGTACGCGTACCTCGTGCCGGGCTCGCGAAGAAGGTCGTCCTCCAGGAGCGTCGTACGACGATCCTGGGCGATGTCGTGTGGGAGGACGTGACGACGCGGCGAGCGCGGTCGCGCGTGAAGTTCGTCGAGACCGTCACCTCGCTGAACACCGCGTCCTACCGAGTCGCCGTCAGCTACCGCGGGCGGGTCAAGCCCGTCGTGTCCCGCGCGACGAGCGTGAAGGTGTGGCGGTGGGTCCCGCTGCACGAGTTCGCGCCGTATTTCCAGACGTCTCAGGCGACGTATGGAGAGTCCGAGATCAACGGCGTCCGCTACGAGGTCTGGGGCGGCCTCTACAGCTACTCCACTCGCTCGTGGGAGGCCCGCGTGACGCCGGGCCGTCACTGCATGCGGTTCCGCGCGACCCTCGGCCTGGCCGACACCTCCGACGACGGCTCCACGGGGACCATCGCCTTCACCACCGACGAGAGCGCGACCGTCTACCAGTCCCCGGCCCTCACGCCCGGGATGACGCTCCCCGTCGAGCTCGCGCTGCCCAGCCCGTACCGCTTCGGCATGCAGGCAGCCAACACGTCGGCCGAGAAGGTGAAGGCGTTCCCGATGGTCGGCAACGGCGCCTTCTACTGCACCGGGATCGAGTGACCGCGGCCCGCTACGGTCGACGCGTGATCCCGCCCACCGTCCTCGACGTCACCGGCGCGGCAGGCCACCCGGGCGACCGCGCACACCCAGGGGTTGTCAGGCTCTCGCTGAACATGTCAGGGCGTGCACGGCCTGACATGTTCAGCGATCCCCGGCTGACCGGGGATCGCTGAAAAGAGCCCGGAGAGAACCCTCAGACCGCGCGCCCCTCCGGCACCTGCGTCAGCTTCGGGTCGCGGATGACGACCGAGCCGATGGCGTCGTCGATGCGCTTCATCACGTCGTCGTCGAGCCTCACGCCGGCGGCCTTGACGTTGTCGGCGACCTGCTCGGGGCGCGAGGCGCCGACGATCGCGGAGGCGACGTTGTCGTTCTGCAGCACCCACGCGACGGCGAGCTGGGCCATGGTGAGCCCGGCGTCGGCAGCGACCGGCTCGAGGTCCTGCACGGCGGTGAGCACGTCGTCCTTCATCCAGCGCGAGATCATGTCCGACCCGCCCTTGGTGTCGGTCGCGCGGGAGCCGGCCGGCGGCTCGGCGCCGGGCTTGTACTTGCCGGTCAGCACGCCCTGCGCGATCGGGCTCCACACGATCTGGGAGACGCCCGCCTCGCGGGAGGCCGGGACGACCTGCTCCTCGATGACGCGCCACAGCATCGAGTACTGCGGCTGGCTGGAGATCAGCTGGAAGCCGAGCTCCTTCGCCATCGCGGCACCGGCGGTGATCTGGTCGGCGGTCCACTCGCTGACGCCGATGTAGAGCGCCTTGCCCTGGCGCACCACGTCGGCGAACGCCTGCATGGTCTCCTCGAGCGGCGTCTCCACGTCGTAGCGGTGGGCCTGGTAGAGGTCGACGTAGTCGGTCTGCAGTCGCTGCAGGGAGCCGTTGATCGACTCCATGACGTGCTTGCGCGACAGCCCGGTGTCGTTCTTGCCCTTCGGTCCGGTCGGCCAGTAGACCTTGGTGAAGATCTCCAGCGACTCGCGGCGCTCGCCCTTCAGGGCCTCGCCCAGCACGGTCTCCGCCGCGGTGTTGGCGTAGACGTCGGCGGTGTCGAAGGTCGAGATCCCCTCGTCGAGCGCGGCGCGCACGCACTGCGTGGCGACGTCGTTCTCGACCTGGGAGCCGTGGGTGAGCCAGTTGCCGTAGGTGATCTCGGAGATCTTCAGACCACTGTTGCCGAGGTATCGGAATTCCATGGCTCCGACACTAGCGACGCCGTCGCAGGGCCCTCACCCCGCGGGGCGACCCTCAGGGCACGGCCTCCCAGTCGTCCCAGCGCACCTCGACGCCGCGGGCGCGGTCCGGAAGCCGCGGTCGCGCAGGGCCGCCTCGAGCGCCTCGACAGTCGCGCTCACCGGGCCTCCGGTGCCGGCCGCAGCCGCCGGTCGAGCCACCCGAAGAGCGCGAAGAGCGCCACGAACAGCAGCGTGATCCCGGCGCACGCGACCCCGACCGCGCCCCAGCCCTGCTCGGCGGCGTTCAGGAACGGGTACGGCACCCACCCGTCCACCTGACCCATGACCAGCGTCCAGGCGGTCCACAGCACCGGCCAGACCAGCGCGTACGCCGCGTCCCGGGTCGTCACGCGCGGTCGCGGGCCGACCCACGCCCACGCTGCGACGGCGAGCACCGGCACCGCCATGTGGAGCAGCTTGTCCGCGACGAGGTCCGCGCCGTCGAGGTCGAGCAGCGGCCGCAGCAGGAAGAAGTGGACGACGCCGGTCACCGAGATGCCGACCAGGCCCGCGAGCCGGGCGACCCGCCAGCCGCGCGAGTCGAGCGCGGGATCGCGTGCCAGCGCCGTCGAGGTGACCGCCACGAGCAGGTTGCTCTGGATCGTGAAGTAGGCGAAGAACCGGTAGATCCGCGTCGCCAGCCCCGGCGGGTCCTCCTCGACCAGGATCGCCTCACCCGTGAGGACGAGCAGCAGCTGGAACAGCACCGCGAACCACGCCACCGCCGCCACGACCAGGTGCACCCTGCGGGCACGCTCGGCAGCCATGGCGCGTGCGTCAGTCCAGCACGACCAGCACGTCGCCGTCCTGGACGACGTCGCCGACGGTGACCTTGACCGCCGAGACCGTGCCGGCCCGCTCGGCCAGCATCGGGATCTCCATCTTCATCGACTCCAGCAGCACGACGGTGTCGCCGGCCTCGACGCGGTCGCCCTCCGCGACCTCGATCGTCAGCACGTTGGCGACCAGCTCGGACACGATCTCGAGCGACTGGGAGCGGGCCATGGACCCGACGCTAGCGGTTACCCGGGCGTAGACGCTGATCCGGGCCGCCGCGCTCAGAGCTCGGCGAAGCGCCGCGGCTCGGGCCGGTGCGGGCCGGCCTCCTCGGCCCGGCGTCCGCGCCGCCCCTTGGGGCCGGTCAACGCGAGGTCCACGCGGATCAGGAGGTAGCCGACGAGCAGCCCCAGCACGAGCGAGTACGCCACGCGCAGCGCGGCCTCGAGGTAGGAGCTGTCGGGTGCGACCAGGCCGCTCGCCATCGGCACCGTCGCGGCCACGCCGAACGCGCAGACCCACCAGCCCTGGCGGCGCCGGGCTCGGACGTGGGTCCCCCAGACGAGCGCCGGGATGCCGAGCAGGACGACGAGCGGCCGCGGGAACGCACCGATCACGTCGGCCGTGCGGTCGGCGAAGTCGAGCACCGACGACACGAAGCTCTGGGCGCCGTAGCGCCGGAGCAGCTCGGCGTAGGCCAGCGTGACCACGAGCACGACCAGGCCGATGGCGACGATCACCGCACCGCGCCGGCCGAGCCCGTGCAGGCCGGCACCGAGCCGGTAGACGATGGTGAAGAGCAGGGCGAGCGCCAGCACGAGCGCCGCGAGCTCGAAGCGCTCGGCGCCGACGGTCGGCTCGAAGCCGACGGCGGCGAGCGCGGTCACCGCGGCCACCAGCGTGGCGAGCAGGACCTCCCGGACCGCCTTCCACCAGGTCACGGCCGGGACGGTCGCCATCACGGCGTAGACGCTGCCCACGACGCAGGTCATCACGGCGGCGCCGGTGGGCAGGACCCGCCCGCCGACGAGCACGCTCGCGGCGCCGAGCGCGAGCGCGAGGCCGGCGGAGACGAGCGCCCGCCCGGCGGTCCGGGTGGCCAGGAGCCACGACAGGGCGGTCACGACGGCCACCGACCCGGCCCCGTCGAGCCAGGTCGGGGCCGACGGCAGCGGGTCGCCGTCGGACGTGGCGCCCGCGGCGGCCCAGAGGAGCGCGAGGGTCCCGGCGAGCAGCAGCGCGAGCCACGCGACGACCAGTCGGGTGGGCGGTCCGTCGTCGGGGATGATCGGCGCGCCGATCGCCGGCGACGGGATCGGCTCCGGCGCGGGGTCGGGTGCGGCGGCCGGCTCGGCAGGCTCGGCAGGCTCGGCAGGGACAGGGGCCGGCGCGGGCTCGGGGCGGTCGGCGGGCGCCGTCACCTTCGGGGTCCGGCGCCACCGCGACGGGGGGCGCTCGGCCGCGCGCTTGCCGCGGGACGAGCCGCGCGCACCGCCGTTGGTGGGGGAAGACACGTCGGACGAGGTTACAGCCGGCGGTTGGCCAGCGACGGATTGGTGCGACGGGCCTCGACCAGGACGGTCCGCTCGAGGGTCGCCTCCACGGTCGTCTCGGCGCCGTCGGCCTCGGCGAGCAGGTCACCGAGCGGGCCGTAGACCGCGGAGTGGCCGACGTAGCGCGGCTCGGGCTGGCCCGCGCCGACGACGAAGCAGGTGTTCTCGATCGCCCGGGCGGCCAGCAGCGTGCGCCAGTGCGCGACCTTGCGGTCCCCCGGCAGCCACGCGGCCGGCACCACGAGGACCTCGGCGCCGGCGTCGACGAGGCGGCGGGCGAGCTCGGGGAAGCGCAGGTCGTAGCAGGTCATCAGGCCGACCTGCCAGCCCGCGACCTCGACCACGACCGGCTCGGTGGCGCCGCCGGAGAGCCGGTCGGACTCGCGGTAGCCGAAGGAGTCGTAGAGGTGGATCTTGCGGTAGACCGCTCGCGCCGTCCCGCCGACGACGAGGGTGTTGAACGGGCGGTCGGGGTCGTCGGAGACCTCGAACATCCCGGCCACCACCGCGCACCCGCCGGCGTCGGCGGCGCGCGAGACCTCCCGCGCGAACGGACCGTCGAGGGGCTCGGCGTAGGCGCTGACGTCCGAGCCGGCCTCGCCGAAGTCGCGGGCGAAGGCCTCCGGGAGCACGACCAGGTCGGCACCCGCGCCCGCCGCCGCCTCGAGCCGCTCGCGGTTGGCGGCGGGGTCGAGCCCGCTGCCCCACTGGTGGACGCGCACGCGCAGCCGGTCGCTCATGGAACCAGCGTGCCAGCCGTCCGGGCAGGATGGGGGCATGGAGCCCGACGTCGATCCCCAGCGCGCCCCGGGCGGCTTCTGCGGCGTCGTCCTCGCTGGCGGCACGGCGGCGCGCCTGGGCGGGGTGGACAAGGGGGGCATCGAGCTCGACGGGCGCACCCTGCTCGACCTGGCCGTCGACGCGCTGGTCGACGCCGACGAGGTGGTCGTCGTCGCCCCGCGGAGCGTCCCGACCGCCCGGCCGGTGACGTTCGTCTGCGAGGACCCGCCGCGCGGCGGGCCGGTGGCCGGCCTGCTCACCGGCGTCGACGCCCTGCTGCGCCGGCCGCGCACGGTGGGGGTGGTGGCGGTGGACATGCCGCGCGTGACGGCCACGACGTGGCGCCGGCTGCGCGAGGCGGCCGCCGGCCACGACGGTGCCTTCCTGCACGACCACGACGGCCGCCGCCAGCTCGCCGGGGTGCTCGACGCCGACCGGCTCGGGCAGGTGCGCCCCGACCTCGAGGGCCAGCACGCGATGGCGCTCCACCGCCTGCTCGCCCCGCTGCGCCTCGCCCAGGTCCCGGCCGAGGCCGACGAGGCCGTCGACGTCGACACGTGGGCCGACCTGCGCGACCTCCGCGGCTGACCCGCCCGTCGGCGCGGGGTCGCTTGTGCGCGGACCGCGCGGTGGTGGAGATTGGACCCGTGAACCTCCACGACTGGATCGACGAGCTCAGCGACGCGCTCGACGTCGACACCGAGGTCGACGAGGGCCTGGTCCTCGACCTCGCGCGGACGGCCGCGCAGAACGTGCAGAAGACCGCCGCGCCGATCACGGCGTACCTCCTCGGCTACGCCGCAGGCGCCGGCGACGCGGACCCGGAGCAGGTGGAGCGGCTCGCCGCCCGCGCCCAGGCGCTCGCCGAGAGCTGGGACAAGCCGTCGGACGCGCCCGACCCGGACGACGTCGACGACGACGTGCCGGACGACTCCTCGGTCGACCACACCGACGACGAGTACGAGGACTGACGTGCGCGCTGTCGTCGCCGAGGGGACCGGCGGTCCCGAGGTCCTGTCCGTCGGGGAGGTCCCCGACCCCACGCCCGCGCCCGGCGAGGTCCTCCTCGACGTCGTCGCCACGGCGGTCAACCGCGCCGACACCCTCCAGCGCCAGGGGTTCTACCCGCCGCCGCCCGGCGCCTCCGACACCATCGGGCTGGAGTGCAGCGGGCGCATCGCCGCCCTCGGCGAGGGCGTGGAGGGCTGGTCGGTCGGCGACGAGGTGTGCGCCCTGCTCGCCGGCGGCGGCTACGCCGAGCGCGTGGCGGTGCCGGTCGGTCAGGTCATGCCGGTCCCGGGCGGGGTGTCGCTGGTCGAGGCGGCGGCGCTGCCCGAGGTGGCCGCCACCGTCTGGTCCAACGTCTTCATGACCGCCCACCTCGCCCGCGGCGAGCGCTTCCTCGTCCACGGCGGGGCCGGCGGGATCGGCACGATGGCGATCCAGCTCGCCGCGGCCCGCGGCGCGGAGGTCCTCGCGACCGGCGGCTCCCCGGAGAAGCTCGAGCTGTGCCGCTCGCTGGGGGCCACCCGCGCGATCAGCTATCGCGACGAGGACTTCGTCGAGGTGCTCGAGGAGGCCGGCGGCGCCGACGTGATCCTCGACAACATGGGCGCGAAGTACCTCGGGCGCAACGTCGCCGCCCTCGCCACCGGCGGCCGGCTCGTCATCATCGGCATGCAGGGCGGGGCGAAGGGCGAGCTCGACATCAACGCCCTGCTGCGCAAGCGCGCCTCGGTCACCGCGACCTCCCTGCGGGCGCGGCCGCTGGAGGAGAAGGCCGCGATCTGCTGCGGCGTCGTGGAGAACGTCTGGCCGCTCGTCGCGGCAGGGCAGGTGCGCCCGATCGTGGAGAACACGATGCCGCTGGAGGACGTCGCGAAGGCCCACCGCCTGATGGACGAGGGCGGCCACAGCGGCAAGATCGTGCTGACCCTCTGACCGTCTGACCCGCCCGGCTAGGGTCGTGGGCATGACCCAGCAGCCCTCAGCCCCCAGCGCCGGCGACGGGGAGGACCAGGTCGTGGTCCTCGGCCCCGACGGCCAGCCGATCGGCACCATCCCGGCCAGCGCCCTGCCCGCGATGGCCCAGGCCGCGGAGGCTGCCGACGGATCCGGGGACGAGGAGCGCGGCGAGCGCCACGTCACCGAGCTGGTCGAGCAGCCGGCCAAGGTGATGCGGATCGGCTCGATGATCCGTCAGCTGCTCGAGGAGGTGAAGGCGGCGCCGCTCGACGAGGCCAGCCGCCAGCGGCTCAAGGAGATCCACGCCGCCTCCATCAAGGAGCTGGAGTCGGGCCTGGCGCCCGAGCTGGTCGAGGAGCTCGAGCGCCTCTCGCTGCCCTTCACCGAGGAGGGCACCCCGTCCGACGGCGAGCTGCGGATCGCCCAGGCGCAGCTGGTCGGGTGGCTCGAGGGCCTCTTCCACGGCATCCAGACCGCGATCTACGCCCAGCAGATGGCCTCGCGCGCCCAGCTCGAGCAGATGCGCCGCGCCCTGCCCGCGGGCGGCGGCCACGGCGCCGGTCACCCGCCGATGGGCATGCCCAACATGCCCGCCGACGACTCCGCCGAGGAGGGCGACGGCCACGGCGGCACCGGGGGCATGTACCTCTGACCCGACCGCCGCCGGACCACCGCTGGTCGAGGAGGTCGCGCAGCGATCCCGGCTTCCGCTGGTCGAGGAGGTCGCGCAGCGATCCCGGCTCCCGCTGGTCGAGGAGGTCGCGCAGCGATCCCGGCTCCCGCTGGTCGAGGAGGTCGCGCAGCGATCCCGGCTCCCGCTGGTCGAGGAGGTCGCGCAGCGACCGTCACGAGACCCGGGCACCACGATCCGGCGCCAGACCACGGTAGAGGGGTCTCGTGACACGACCCTTCGAGACGGCCGCGGGCGGCTTCCTCAGGACACCGCTTCGTCCCTCCCTCGAC
The DNA here is from genome assembly GCF_018275325.1 of Nocardioides palaemonis. Classification (NCBI taxonomy): domain Bacteria; kingdom Bacillati; phylum Actinomycetota; class Actinomycetes; order Propionibacteriales; family Nocardioidaceae; genus Nocardioides; species Nocardioides palaemonis. The sequence continues at coordinate 947,107 of NZ_JAGVQR010000004.1, forward strand.
CAGCGACGGCGGGGGCGGCTGAGGGTCAGCGTCGTCCGACGCGGCGTACGACGGCGAGGCCGAGCAGCCCGATGAGGGCGGCGGCGGCGCCGGGTGCGGCCATCCGCGTGAAGCGCGGCGGCGCGGAGTCCTCGACCTTGGTGAGCACGGCCTCCGGCGGGGGCGGCGGGGCGACGGGCGTGCCCTCGCCGAGCAGCTTCTCGACCTTCTGCACCTTGGTGGGGTTGGCCACCGCGGTGCCGCCGCAGCTGTCGGCGGTGTAGGGCGACGCGGTGCCGGTGGCGAGCCACAGGTAAGTCGTGCCGACCTTCAGCGCGCCCAGCCCGCAGGCATCCGGCCCGGGCGAGGTGACGAGCGTCGAGCGCTCCGGGCTGCCCTGGTAGGCGCGGGAGGCGGTGACGGTGTAGGTGTGGCCGTCGCCCTGGGTGCCGACGGCGTCGACCGTGCCGATGAAGACGACGTCCGCCTTCTTCACCTGCTGGGCGAGCTGGCCCTGCTTGCAGGTGCACGCGGCCGAGGCCGGGGCGGAGACGCTCAGCACCAGGCCGGTGCAGGCGATCACCATCGCGGCGACGAGTCGGAGGGCGCGGGACATGGCCCACACCCTAACGAGGCAGGTCGAAGAGCTCGGTGAGCACCACGGCGACGCCGTCCTCGTCGTGGCGCGGGGCGAGGTGGTCGGCGACCTCGCGGACCGTGGCGTGGGCGTTGGCCATCGCGTACGACGTGCCGGCCCACTCCAGCATCGGCAGGTCGTTGGGCATGTCGCCGAACGCCACCACGTCGCCCGCGTCGAGGCCCAGCTCCTCGGCCACGACCGCGAGCGTGGTGGCCTTGGTGACGCCCGCGGCGCTGATCTCGACCAGCGCGAAGCTCGACGACCAGGTGGTGGTCACCAGGTCGCCCACCGCGTCCTCGACACGGCGCCAGAAGTCCTCGGCCTCGAGGTCGGGGTGGGTGGCGAGCACCTTGACCACGTCGTCGGTGTAGATCGACTCCCACGTGCCCCGCCGGGAGTCGCGGTCGTCGGGGTGGCGCGGGAAGGCGTCCTCGCGCGCCCAGCCCGACGTGTGCTCGACCGCGAAGCTGGTGCCGGGCACCGCGCGCCGGACCCGCTCGGCCAGCTCGAGCCCGACCTCGCGCGGCACCACGCTGACGTCGCGCACCGCGCGGCGGGCGACGTCGTAGACGATGCCGCCGTTGCTGCAGATCGCCAGCCCGTGGCCGCCCACCGCGTCCCACAGCTCCTCCATCCACCGCACCGGGCGCCCGGTGGTGAAGACGACCGGCACGCCGCGCGCGTCCAGCGCGTCGAGCACCCCACGCGTACGCGCGGACACCCGGCCGTGCGCGTCGAGCAGCGTGCCGTCGAGGTCGGTCGCGACCAGGCGCGGCGCACCCGTCATCGTCACGATCCCGCGGGTGGGAACCAGCGCGAGAGCTCGACGGCGGCGCCGTCCTCGTGGACCGGGTCGGTCACGTGGTCCGCTGCGGCGCGGACCTCCTCGACCGCCTGACCCATGGCGACGCCACGACCGGCCCACCGGAGCATCTCGATGTCGTTGCGGCCGTCGCCGACGGCGAGCACGTCGGCCGCCGACAGACCCAGGGCTGCGCAGACGTGCTCGAGGCCGGACGCCTTGGAGACGCCGACCGGCGACAGGTCGAGCCAGGCCGTCCAGCCGACGACGTAGTCGGTGCCGTGCAGGCCGAGCCGGGCGCCGAGGTCCACGAAGTCCTGGGCGGTCGCCTCGGGGTCGCGGATGATGACGCGGCTGACCGGCTCACCCACGATGTCGGCGACGTCGGTGATGATCTGCTCGCCCGAGATCTCCCCGTCGGGGAAGACCCGGTTGACGCGGTAGCCGCCGACCTCGCGCTCCTCGACCGCGACCAGCGCGTCGGGGTGGTGCTCCAGCACGGCGGCGACGGCGGGGGCCGCGTCGAAGGTCTCCTCGTGGACGACCTCCATCGGCGGGTAGCGGAAGACCACCGCGCCGTTCGAGGCGACCACCCAGAGGCGGTCGGAGCCCTCGCGCGGCAGGCCGAGCAGGTCCGCGATCCGGGTCATGCCGTGCGGCGAGCGGCCGCTGGCCAGCACGACGTGGGCGCCGGCGTCGAGCGCGCGGTGGACCGCGTCGTGGACGGCGGGCGTGACGGTCTCGTAGTCCTCGGTCTGCCCGTCGACCCATGCGAGCAGGGTGCCGTCGATGTCGAGCGCGACGACCTGGGGGCGCCAGTCAGCCGGTTTCGAGGCTCGCTGCGCTCGCACCTCAACCACCGAGGTGAACCGGCTTCAGCACTTCCAGGCCACCCATGTAGGGGCGCAGCGCGACGGGCAGGGTGACCGAGCCGTCGGCGTTCTGGTGGGTCTCGAGGATCGCGACGATCGCGCGGGTGACGGCGGTGAGCGTGCCGTTGAGGGTGGCGACCGGGGTGGTCTGGCCCTCCACGCGGGTGCGGACGTCGAGGCGGCGTGCCTGGAACTCGGTGCAGTTGGAGGTCGAGGTGAGCTCGCCCCAGCCGTTGCGGGTCGGGATCCACGCCTCGCAGTCGAACTTGCGGGCCGCGCTGAGGCCGAGGTCGCCGGCCGCGGTGTCGATGACGCGGTAGCAGAGCTCGAGCTTGTCGAGGAACTCCTTCTCCCAGGCCAGCAGCCGCTGGTGCTCGGCGTAGGACTCCTCGAGCGTCGTGTAGACGAACATCTCGACCTTGTCGAACCAGTGCACGCGCCAGATGCCGCGGGTGTCCTTGCCGTGCGAGCCGGCCTCCTTGCGGAAGCACGGGCTGAAGGCGGCGTAGCGCAGCGGCAGCGCGGCGGAGTCGAGGATCTCGTCGGAGTGGAAGGCCGCCATCGGGACCTCGGACGTGCCGACGAGGTAGAGGTCCTCGCCCTCGATCCGGTAGACGTCGTCGGCGGCCTGGCCGAGGAAGCCGGTGCCCTCCATCGCGCGGGGGCGTACGAGCGACGGTGCGGCGGTCTGGACGAACCCGGCGGCGCGGGCCTGGTCCATCGCCATGTTCACGAGTGCGAGCTGGAGCTGGGCGCCGACGCCGGTGAGGAAGTAGAAGCGCGAGCCGCTGACCTTGGCGCCGCGCTCGAGGTCGAAGGCGCCGAGCAGCTGGCCGAGCTCGACGTGGTCGCGCGGCTCGAAGTCGAACTCGCGCGGCGTGCCGACCTGCTCGATGACGGTGTAGTCGTCCTCGAGGCCGGCGGGGGCGGCCTCGTCGGCGAGGTTGGGGATGGCCTTCATGGCCTCGTCCCACGCGGCCTCGGCGGCGGCGCGGGCGGCCTCGGCCTCCTTCACCCCGGCGGCGAGCTCCTTGACCTGCGCGAGGAGGGCCTGCTTCTCCTCGCCCTGGGCACGCGCGACGAGCGCGCCGCTGGCCTTCTGCTCGGAGCGCTTGGCCTCGAAGTCGGCGATCGCCTGGCGTCGCGCGGCGTCGGCCGCGAGCGCGGTGTCGACCACGTCGTCGGACAACCGACGCTTGGCCTGCGCGGCGCGGACGCGGTCGGGGTCGTCTCGGAGGATCCGCGGGTCGATCATGACGAGAGGCTATCCGGAGGGGCGTACGCCGCGGCAATCGACTTGGGCATACTTCGCGGGTGACTCCCGCCTCCCGCAACCGCTCCCTCACGCTGTCCGGCGTGTGCCTGCTCGGCTTCGCGGGTCTCGGGTGGGCGGTCACCGGCGACCGCGCACCCCTCGACTCCTTCGACGTCGAGGGGCGCAACCTCGAGGACTGGGCCGACGGCTCGCCGCTGCTCCTCGACGTGCTGCGGTGGGTCGAGCACCTCTTCGGGACCGTCGGCATGACCGTCCTCACGGTCGTCCTCGTCCTCGGGCTGCTGCTCCGGCGCCAGCGCTGGGCCGCGCTGCTGGCCGTGGTCGTGATGGTCGCGACCTCCTTGGCCACGTCCGGGCTCAAGATCTGGCTCGGCCGCGACCGACCGGAGTGGCAGGGCACCGACTTCAGCCCGCTCAGCTCCTACAGCTTCCCGTCCGGGCACGCCTCGTCGACCGCGGCGTACGCCTGCCTGCTCGTCACGCTGCTGGTGCTGTTCGTGCGGCGGGCGAGCCTGCGGCGACTCGGGACCACCCTGGTGGTCGCGTGGTGGCTCGTCGTCTGCCTCGACCGGGTGCTGCTCGGGCGGCACTTCCCCACCGACGTGATCGCGGGGTCGCTGCTGGGCATCGGGATCTTCGCGCTCGCGCTGGCGGTCATCGACCCGAGGCCGCGCTCGACCGCCGCCCACGCCGAGCCCCTGCCCGAGGTCTACGCGTCGGAGCGCCGGCTGGCGGTGATCCTCAACCCGATCAAGGTCGAGGACGTCGGGCAGTTCCGCGCGACGGTCAGCGCGATGGCGAAGGAGTCGGGCTGGTCCGAGCCGACCTGGCAGTACACCACCGTCGAGGACCCCGGCACCGGCATGGCCGAGCGGGCCGCCGTCTCCGGCGCGGACCTGGTCATCGTGTGCGGCGGCGACGGCACGGTGCGCGAGGTGTGCGCCGAGCTCGCCGGCACCGGCATCCCGGTCGGGATCATCCCGGCCGGCACCGGCAACCTGCTGGCCCGCAACCTCGACGTCCCGCTCTACCTCCGCTCGGCCATCGACGTCGCGCTCAACGGCCAGGACCGCGCGATCGACCTCGTCGAGGTGAGCGGCGACGGCATCGAGGACACCCACTTCATGGTGATGGCCGGCATGGGCTTCGACGCCGCGATCATGGAGGGCGTCAACGAGGACATCAAGAAGAAGATCGGCTGGGTGGCCTACGTCGTCTCCGGCCTGAAGTCGCTGATGTTCCCGGCCGTGAAGGTCGAGATCCAGATCGACGACCACGAGCCGACGACCCACCGCGCGCGCACCGTCGTGGTCGGCAACGTCGGCTTCCTCCAGGCCGGCATGCCGCTGCTGCCCGACGCCGCGATCGACGACGGCGTGCTCGACGTGGTGATCATCCACCCGCGCCAGTTCCTGTCCTGGATCACCGTCGCGATGCGCGTGCTGCGCAAGAGCCCGATCGTCGACGAGACCCTCGACCGCCGCACCGGCTCGCGCGTGCGGATCACCGCGACGTCCGACACCCCGCGCCAGCTCGACGGCGACTCGATCGGCGAGGGCCGCGAGCTGCGGATGGAGTGCGTCCACGGGCGGCTGCTGGTCCGCGTCCCCCGCTGACCCGAGTCGGCGCGAGTGTCACGCCCGGACTCGTCGAGTCGGCGCGAATGTCACGCCCGGACCCGCCGAGTCGGCGCGAATGCCACGCGTTCCCTGGATCTTCTGCCGACTCGGCGCCGATCCGCTGCGCACTTCTGCCTACTCGGCGCTGATCTGCGGCGCACTTCTGCCTACTCGGCGCTGATCTGCGGCGCACTTCTGCCTACTCGGCGCCGATCCGCTGCGCACTTCTGCCTACTCGGCGCTGATCTGCGGCGCATCCACGCCCACTCGGCGCTGGTCCGCGTCAGGGGAGGAAGCGGTAGCCCATCCCCGGCTCGGTGACGAACAGCACCGGGTGGGCGGGGTCGGCCTCGAGCTTGCGGCGGATGCTGGCGAGGTGGACCCGGAGGTAGTTGGTCTGCCGCTCGTACTGCGGGCCCCAGACCGCGGTCAGCAGCTCGCCCTGGCGGACCAGGCGGCCGCGGTGGCGGGCGAGCACCTCGACGATGCGCCACTCGGTCGGGGTCAGGTGCAGCTCCTCGCCGTCACGGGTGGCGCGCGAGTCGGTGACGTCGAGGCGCAGGCCGTCGACCTCGACCACCAGCTCCGGCTCCTCGCGGCCCACCCGGCGCGAGGTCGCGCGCACCCGGGCGAGCAGCTCCTCGATCGAGAACGGCTTGGTGATGAAGTCGTCGGCGCCGAGGTCGAGCGCCTCGACCTTGTCGTCGGACTCGGTGCGCGCCGACACCACGATCACCGGGACCTGGGTGAACGAGCGCAGCCGGGTCAGCACCGAGATCCCGTCGAGGTCGGGCAGGCCGAGGTCGAGCAGCACCACGTCGGGCATCCGCTCGTCGACGATCTGGAGCGCCGAACGGCCGTCGCCCGCGGTCTCGACGTCGTAGTCGCGGGCGCGCAGGTTGATCGACAGCGTGCGGCGCATCGCCGGGTCGTCGTCGACGACGAGCACGAAGGTCATCGGGCCTCGCTCTCGAGGGTCGGGAGGGCGTCTGTCGTGGCGGTCTGCTGCGGGGAGGGGGTGGGCAGCTCGAGGACGAACGTGAGCCCGCCCCCGGGTGTCTCCTCGGTGGCGATGGTGCCACCCATCGCCTCGGTCAGGCCGTGGGCCACCGCGAGCCCGAGGCCGACGCCGTCCTGCTGGGGGACGTCGCCGAGACGCTGGAAGGGGGCGAACAGCCGCTCCTGGTCGTGGTCGCGGACGCCCGGTCCGGTGTCGGCGATGCGCAGCGCGACCCGGTCGCCGACGACGCCGGCGTCGACCCGGACCCGCGCACTGGCGGGGGTGTACTTCAGCGCGTTCTCGCAGATGTTGGCCAGCACCCGGTCGAGCAGACCGGCGTCGGCGAGCGCGAGGGTCTCGGGCGCCACGTCGACCTCGATCCGCTCCCCGCCCACGAGCGGCGCGATGCTGGCGCGGACCGCCTCGGCGAGGTCGACCTCGGCGAGCGCGACGCTCACCGACCCGGTGCTGATCCGGCTCATGTCGAGGAGGTTGGCCACCAGGGCGGACAGCCGGTCGGTCGACTCCTCGATGGTCTCGAGCAGCTCGGCCTCGTCCTGCGGCGACCAGGTCACGTCGGTGCTGCGCAGGCTCGCGACGGCCACCTTCACGGCCGCGAGCGGGTTGCGCAGGTCGTGGGAGACGGCGGCGAGCAGGGCAGTGCGGGTGCGGTCGACCTCGGCGAGACGGAGCCGCTCGACGTCGGCCAGGGTCGCGAGCCGGCGCTCCTCCATCACCTTGGCGTAGGCGGCGTAGGCGTTGAGCAGCCCGCGCTCGTTGGCCGGCAGGGTCGCCCCGGAGAGGACCAGCGTGCTCCGCTCGTCGACGACGGCGGACATGTCGGCCCGCTCGACCGTCGCCGGTGCGTCGCCGCAGCTGGCCACGACCACCTCGGCACCGGACTCCTCGCGGCGGACCAGCGCCGCACCGTTGGCGCCGAAGAGCCGGCAGGCCGACGACAGCAGACCGGCGGTGTCGTTGCTCGACGTCAGCAGGCTGTGCGCGAGGACGGTCAGCGCGTCGGCCTCGGACCGCGCGGCGCGCGCCTGCGCCGTACGCCGTGCCGCGGTGTCGACGACGGTCGCCACCGCGATGCCGACCGCGACGAAGATCGCGATGGTGACCACGTTCTCCGGCTCGGCGATGGTGAGCGTGTAGAGCGGCGGGGTGAACAGGTAGTTGAGCAGCACCGCGCTGAGCAGGGCCGAGACGACCGCCGCCGCGAGCCCGCCGATCAGCGCGGTCGCCACGACCACGACCATCAGCGACATCGCCTCGATCGGCAGGCCGTGCAGGTCCTTGGTGAGGTGGAGCAGCAGGCTCAGCAGGCACGGCACCACGACGCCGAAGACGATCCCCGCGACACGACGCCGGGTCCCGAGGCTGTCGGTGCGCGGCCGGAACGAGGCGCGCCCGACGTAGTCGTGGCTGACGATGTGGACGTCCATGTCGCCCGAGCCGATGACCACCCGCTCGCCGACGCCGGGGCGCAGCAGGGTCGAGACCCGTCCGCGCCGGCTGGCGCCGATGACGACCTGGGTGGCGTTCTCGGCGCGCGCGAAGGCGAGGATCGCCTCGGCGGCGTCGTCGCCGACGACGGTGTGGAAGCTGCCGCCGAGCTCCTCGGCCTTGGCGGCGAGGCGGGTGAGCTGGTCGGGGGCGATGCCGGTGAGGCCGTCCTGGCGGGTGACGTAGAGCGCCTGCCACTCCCCGCCCGAGCGGCGGGTCGCGATCCGGGCCGCGCGGCGCATCAGGGTGGATGACTCGGGTCCGCCGCTCACCGGCACGACGATCCGCTCGCGGGTCGCCCAGGTCGAGTCGATCTCGTGCTGGTCGCGGTAGCGCTCGAGGCCCTCGTCGACCCGGTCGGCGAGCCACAGCAGCGCCAGCTCGCGCAGCGCGGTGAGGTTGCCCTCGCGGAAGTAGCGGGAGAGGGCGGCGTCGATCTTCTCGGCCGTGTAGATGTTGCCGTGGGCCATCCGGCGCCGCAGCGCCTGCGGGCTCATGTCGACCAGCTCGATCTGGTCGGCCGAGCGGACCACGTGGTCCGGCACCGTCTCGCGCTGCCGGACCCCCGTGATCTGCTCGGTCACGTCGTTGAGCGACTCGAGGTGCTGGACGTTGACGGTCGTGATGACCTCGATGCCCGCGTCGAGCAGCGCCTCCACGTCCTGCCAGCGCTTCTCGTGGGTGCCGCCCGGGACGTTGGTGTGGGCGAGCTCGTCGACGAGCACCACGTCGGGGCGCCGGGCCAGCACCGCCTCGAGGTCCATCTCCTCCTGGACGGTGTCGCGGTAGGTCACCTGCTTGCGGGGGACGACCTCGAGGCCCGCGAGCTCGCGCTCGGTCTTCGGCCGGCCGTGCGTCTCGACGTAGCCGACGACCAGGTCGGTGCCGCGCTCGACGCGGCGGTGGCCCTCGTCGAGCATGGCGTACGTCTTGCCGACGCCGGGCGCGGCGCCGAGGTAGACGCGCAGCCGTCCACGATCCATGGGCCCAGTCTCCCCTGCCGGGCCTCAGCCCGCGGCCGCCGCCTGCACGGCGACGTTGAGCTCGAGCACGTTGACGCCCGGCTCGCCGAGGAAGCCGAGGCTGCGGCCGTCGGTGTGCTCGGCGACCAGCCGCTCGACCTCCTCCAGCGTCAGCCCGTTGGCCTCGGCCACCCGCGGCGCCTGCAGCGCGGCGTACGCCGAGGAGATGTGCGGGTCGAGGCCGGAGGCGGAGGCGGTGACCGCGTCCGCCGGGACCTCCGAGGTGTCGACCCCCTCGCGGGCGGCCACCTCGGCCTTGCGGTCCTCGATCGAGGCCATCAGGTCCGGGCTGAGCGGGCCGAGGTTGCTCGGCGCGCTGGCCAGGGTGTCGTAGTCGTTGGCGGACGGCCGGGAGAGGAACCACTGGTCGCCCTCGAACTGCTGGCCGATCAGCCGGGAGCCGACCACCTGGCCGTCGACGCGGACCGGCGAGCCGTCGGCGCGGTCGCCGAAGGCCTGGCCGGCCGCCCACACGGCGGTCGGGTAGCCGACGCCGAGCAGGACGGTCATCACGAGCAGGAGTCGCAGCCCGGCGAGGGACTGGCGGGCGAGGTCGGTGAACATGGTCAGCACGCTTTCTTGGTCCGGCTGGGCCCGGTCAGGAGCCGAGGCCGGGGATGGTCGAGACGATCAGGTCGATGAGCTTGATGCCGACGAAGGGCACCACGATGCCGCCGAGCCCGAAGACGAGGATGTTGCGGCGCAGCACCGCGGACGCCGACGCGGCACGGAAGCGCACGCCCCGCAGGGCCAGCGGGATCAACGCGACGATCACCAGGGCGTTGAAGATGACCGCCGAGAGGATCGCCGACTGCGGGGTGGCCAGGCCCATCACGTTGAGCCGGTCGAGCGACGGGTAGGCCGCGACGAACATGGCCGGGATGATCGCGAAGTACTTCGCGACGTCGTTGGCGATGGAGAACGTCGTCAGCGCACCGCGGGTGATGAGCAGCTGCTTGCCGATCTCGACGATGTCGATGAGCTTGGTCGGGTCGGAGTCGAGGTCGACCATGTTGCCGGCCTCCTTGGCGGCCGCGGTGCCGCTGTTCATCGCGACGCCGACGTCGGCGGCGGCGAGGGCGGGGGCGTCGTTGGTGCCGTCGCCGGTCATCGCGACCAGCCGACCGCCCTCCTGCTCGCGGTGGATGTAGGCCATCTTGTCCTCGGGCGTGGCCTCGGCCAGGAAGTCGTCGACGCCCGCCTCGGCGGCGATCGCCTGCGCGGTGAGGGCGTTGTCGCCGGTGATCATCACCGTGCGGATGCCCATCGCGCGCAGCTCGGCGAACCGCTCGGCCATGCCCTCCTTGACGACGTCCTTGAGGTGGATCACGCCCAGGACCTGGCCGGCGCCGGACGCGTCCTTGCGGCCGATCACCAGCGGGGTGCCGCCGTCGCGCGAGATCGACTCGACGATCTGGTGGACCTCGTCGGGCTGGGCGACACCGAGCCATGCGGCGATGGCGGAGCCGGCGCCCTTGCGGACCTGGGTGCCGTCGGCGAGGTCGACGCCCGACATGCGGGTCTGCGCGGTGAACTCGACGAACTCCGCACCGGCCGGGAGGTCGGTGTCGTCGGCGCCCTGGACGAGCGCGAGGTCGACGACCGAGCGGCCCTCGGGCGTCTGGTCGGCCAGCGAGGACAGCCGCGCGGTGTCGCGCAGCTCGCCGCGGTCGACGCCCGGGGCGGGCACGAAGCGGCTGGCCTGGCGGTTGCCGTAGGTGATCGTGCCGGTCTTGTCGAGCAGCAGGGTGCTGACGTCGCCGGCCGCCTCGACGGCACGACCCGACATGGCGAGCACGTTGACCCGGACCAGGCGGTCCATGCCGGCGATGCCGATCGCCGAGAGCAGGGCGCCGATGGTGGTCGGGATCAGGCAGACCAGGAGCGCGACCAGCACGACGACGTCCTGCGGTGCCCCGGCGTACGTCGCCATCGGAGCGAGCGTCGCCACGGCCGCGAGGAAGACCAGGGTGAGGCTCGAGAGCAGGATGGACAGGGCGATCTCGTTGGGCGTCTTGCGGCGCGAGGTGCCCTCGACCAGCGCGATCATCTTGTCGAGGAAGGTCTCGCCGGCCGCGGCGGTGATCCGGACGACGATGCGGTCCGACAGCACGCGGGTGCCGCCGGTGACGGCGCTGCGGTCACCGCCCGCCTCGCGGATCACGGGCGCGGACTCTCCGGTGATGGCGGACTCGTCGACCGAGGCGATGCCCTCGACGATGTCGCCGTCGCCGGGGACCACGTCGCCGGCCTCGACGACCACCCGGTCGCCGACCGCGAGCTGCGTGGCCGGGACCTCGCGCTCGGAGCCGTCGTCGGCGAGCAGCCGGGCGACGGTGTCGGTGCGGGTGGCGCGCAGCGACGCCGCCTGGGCCTTGCCGCGGCCCTCGGCCACGGCCTCGGCGAGGTTGCCGAAGACGACCGTCAGCCACAGCCAGACGGCGATCGAGACGGTGAAGAACCCGGGGTCACGGACGGCCGCGACGGTGGTCACGACCGAGCCGACCAGGACCAGGAACATCACCGGCGAGCGCCACATGTGTCGCGGGTCGAGCTTGCGGATCGCCTCGGGCAGCTGCCGGGCGCCCTGCGCGAGCAGCACGCCGAGGGTCATGCCGGCGGCCGGGCGGGCCGGGCGCGGGGCCTCGGGCTCGTGCCCGGTGCCGGTGGGTGGGGTCAGCGTGGTCGTCATGCGAGGGCCTCTGCGATCGGTCCGAGGGCGAGCGCCGGGAAGTAGGTGAGGCCGGTCATGATGAGGATGACGCCGACCAGCATCCCGACGAAGAGCGGAGTGTGGGTGGGGAGCGTGCCGGCGGTCACCGGCACCGTGCCCTGCTGGGCGAGCGAGCCGGCGAGCAGCAGGACCAGGACGATCGGCAGCAGCCGGCCGAGCAGCATCGCGAGGCCGAGCATGATCTGGAAGAAGTCCGAGGTCACGGTGATGCCGCCGAACGCACTGCCGTTGTTGTTGGCCGCCGAGGTGAAGGCGTAGAGCACCTCGGAGAAGCCGTGGCCGCCCGGGTTGCCCATCGCGTCGGAGGTCGAGCCGCGCGAGATCGCGATGCCGGTGCCGACCAGCACGAGGGCGGGCGTGGTGAGGGTGTAGAGCGCGACGTAGGTCATCTGCTTGGCGCTGATCTTCTTGCCGAGCAGCTCGGGGGTGCGCCCGACCATCAGGCCGGCGACGAAGACCGCGAGGACGGCCATCACGAGGATGCCGTAGATGCCGGCGCCCACGCCTCCGGGGACGATCTCGCCCAGCATCATGTTGACCATGACGGTCCCGCCGCCGGTGGCGGTGAGCGAGTCGTGCGAGGCGTTGACCGCACCGGTCGAGGTGCCGGTGGTGGCGACCGCGAAGAGCGCGGACGCCCACTCGCCGAACCGGGTCTCCTTGCCCTCCATCGCGGCGCCGGCGGCCTGGGCGGTCGGCGAGTGCGCGCCGACCTCGGCCCACGTCGTGACGACGAGGGAGACCGTCCACAGCACGCCCATCACCCCGAGGACCGCCAGGCCCTGGCGACGGTTGCCGAGCATCGTGCCGAGCGTGCGGGTGAGCGCCACCGGCAGCACGAGGATCAGGTAGATCTCGAGGAAGTTGGTCCAGCCCGTCGGGTTCTCGAACGGGTGGGCGGAGTTGGCGTTGAAGAAGCCGCCGCCGTTGTTGCCCAGCTCCTTGATCGCCTCCTGGCTGGCGACGGGGCCACCGGTGAGCACCTGGGAGTGACCGGCGAGCGTCGACATCGTCGAGTCGGCGAAGCTCTGCACCACGCCGCCCGCGACCAGCAGCACCGCGGCGACGAACGCCATCGGCAGCAGGATGCGTACGGTGCCGCGGGTCAGGTCGACCCAGAAGTTGCCGAGCGAGCCGCTGCGGGAGCGGGCGAACCCGCGGACCAGCGCGACCGCGACCGCGATGCCGACGGCGGCGGACAGGAAGTTCTGCACCGCGAGCCCGGCCATCTGGGCGGTGAAGCCGAGCGTGGACTCGCCCGCGTAGGACTGCCAGTTGGTGTTGGTGACGAAGGAGATCGCGGTGTTGAACGACATCCAGAACGGCACGCCCGGCAGGTCGCGGTCCATCGGCAGCGCCGCCTGGCCGAGCTGGATCGCCATCAGCACCACGATGCTGACCAGGCTGAAGCCGACCACGCCGGTCGCGTAGGACCGCGCGCCCTGCTCGGCGTCGGGGTTCACGCCGCTGAGGCGGTAGACCGCACGCTCGACGCGCAGGTGGCGCGAGCTGGTGAAGACCCGCGCCATGTAGTCGCCGAGCGGGACGTAGGCCGCCGCCAGCAGGGCGACGAGGAGGGCGATCGTCAGCAGACCGCCGAGGGTGTCAGACACTAGAAACGCTCCGGGAAGATCAGGGCTGCCAGGACGTAGAGCGCGGCGAGCACCACCGCGACCACGAGCAGACTGGATTCGATGCTCATGGCCCCAGCGTCATCCCGTCGCCGGCCCCCACCGGGCGTCTTGACGCGATCTTGGCGCCCGTTGACGGGCACTTGTCGCCGGTGTGGCGCGCGCCGCACTCCGGGTGCCAAGGACGCGACAATCCGCTGTCAGGACGCCGTCAGGCGGCCCCACGACGGGCCCGTCCGTGGTGACGATCAGGGCATGACGACCCTTGATCCCGACCCGCTGCCCGCCGACTCCCGCACCGACGCCACCACCGAGCTCGCCTGCCTCCTCGAGCTCACCTCCAGCGCCTGGCGCGACGCCCTGGACGCCGTGGTGTTCCACGACTGCGAGGTGGCCCGCCGGGTGCTGGCCGGCGCCCGCGAGCGGCGGGTGGCCGCGGTGCGCGCCCGCGCCTGCGCCCAGGCCCAGCTGTCCGAGGCCCGCATCGTGCTGACCGCGCGCCGGCTGGTCCGCTCGGTCAACACCGTCCAGCTGATCGGCGACGTGGAGCGGCTCGAGCAGCTGATCGTCGCCACCGCCCGGCGGGTCCTCTCGGGTCGTGCCCACCTCGACCAGGACCTGCGCCCGGAGGTGGCGGTCCTCGGCCGGGCCGGCGCCCAGCGGCTGCACGACCTCGCCCTCGGCCGCCGACCCGGGCTCCGGGACGCCGACTACCTCGCCTGCGGGCGCGAGCTCGACGAGGTCTCCCAGTGCCTGGCCCGTCACGCACGGGCCCTCCGACGTCCGGACGGTGCGGTCGGCCTCTGCGCCGCCCTCACCTCTGGCGTCCTCGAGGCCTCACGCCACGCCTCGCGCGCGGCGTGAGGCCTCGCCCCGGATCCGGGTGGCCGCCTCACGCGTCGACGAGGGCGGCCACCTGGTCGGCGAGGAGGACCGCGACCCGGCACTGCTCGCGGGTCGGGCGGGCGACACGGGTCGCGCAGACGACCTCGAAGTGCCCGACCACGCGCGCCGCGCGGCGTACGTCCACCGCGACGAGCTCGTCGACGGGCAGGCCGGTCCGGTCGACGTCGCGCTGGTGGCCGTTCTGCGTCAGCACGCCGTCGTGGTCGAGCACCGCGACCCGGCGGTCGTGCACGGGCCCGGCGACGTAGCGGCACCGATCGGCGCCGAGCACGTCGGCGATCGCTGCGGCCACCACGTCGACCACCTCCTCGGGGCCGGTCTCGCCGCGGCTCACGGTCGCGGCGGCGGACAGCACCCCGTCGAGGTAGCCCGAGCGACGCGCGGCGCGGGCCTGCTGGCGCCGGCCCCAGATCGCGAGCTCGGTGACCGACAGCCCGATCAGCACGAGCAGCACCGCGACCTGGATGTCCCCCGGGTCGTGGATCTCGAGCCGGTTGAAGGGCTCGGTCAGGAAGAAGTCGAACCACGCGCCGCTCGACAGCGCGGCGACCACGCCGGCGAGCCGGTCGCCGGTCGCGGCGACCGCGACGACGCACAGCACGAGCACGAGCGCCGCGACGGCGGCCGGGACGCTGCCGCGGAAGCCCGCGAGCACGCCGCACACCGCGAGCGGGGACAGGACGGCGGCGGCCCGGACGAACGAGGGCGTGCGCCACCACGGGACAGGGGTCTGGACGGTGATCATCTCGTCAGTGCAGCACCGTCGCACCCCTCCGGGACCGCCCTTGACGCGTCGTTGACGCGGTCCTGTCGCCGACCCGACGCAGGGTCAGGGGCGGGCGTGCTCGATCGCCTCCTCCTCCTCGGGCGAGAGCTGCTGCTCGCACGACCAGGAGGAGATCGACTTGGCGTAGGTGCGGGCCTCGCTGCGCCCGTGGATGGAGGTCAGCACGACGCCGTGACCGGCGTCGTCGAGCAGCGCGAGGCTCCAGCTGAGGTGACCGCCGACGTCACCGAAGGCGTCGTAGCGCACCACCGAGACGTGGCGCAGCGCGTCGGCGTTCTCCGCCTTGAGCGCGGCCACCTCCTGGCGCAGGCCGTGGACGTCCTCGGGCAGGGCGTCGACGCCGTCGCCGCCGGGGCGGACGGTCGTACGACGCAGGGCGAGGCCGGCGAGCACGCAGGCGACGGCGGCGAGGAGGACGGCGACGACGGACAGCACCCCCGAACCCTATGTTCGGGGTGCGGTCACGGCCCGGCGGACACGGCCGGAGGTGACAGACTCGGCGGCGTGACTGCTCGACGGATCGCCTACCAGGGAGAGCCGGGCGCCAACTCCCACCTCGTGTGCCAGCAGGCCTACCCCGACTGGGAGCCGCTGCCCTGCGCGTCGTTCGAGGACGCCTTCGCGGCCGTGGAGAACGGCGAGGCCGACCTGGCGATGATCCCCATCGACAACTCGATCGCCGGCCGCGTCGCCGACATCCACCACTTCCTGCCCACCTCGTCGCTGCACATCGTCGGCGAGCGGTTCCTGCGCATCCAGTTCTCCCTGATGGCGCTGCCCGAGGCGAGCGTCGACTCGCTGCGCACCGTGCACAGCCACGTCCACGCGCTGGGCCAGTGCCGCGGCGTGATCCGCGAGCTCGGGCTCACGCCGGTCGTCGCCGGCGACACCGCGGGCGCGGCCCGGGAGGTCGCGGAGTCGGGCGACCCGACCCAGGCGGCGATCGCGCCGCCGCTCGCCGCGGAGATCTACGGCCTGCAGGTGCTGCGCGAGGAGATCGAGGACGAGGACCACAACACCACCCGGTTCGTGGTGCTCTCGCGCGACTTCGAGCAGGCGCCGTCCGGCGACGGGCCGGTCGTGACGACGTTCATCTTCAACGTCCGCAACCTGCCCGCCGCCCTCTACAAGGCGCTCGGCGGCTTCGCCACCAACGGCGTCAACATGACCAAGCTCGAGTCCTACATGGTCGGCGGCCACTTCACCGCCACCCAGTTCCTCGCCGAGGTCGATGGCCACCCCGACGACCCGGGCGTGCGCAACGCCCTCGAGGAGCTCGCGTTCTTCACCACCGAGGTCAAGGTGCTCGGCGTCTACCCCGCGGACGCCTTCCGCGACGCCTGACCGGCATACTCACCCGGTGATCGATCTGCTGGTCGTGGCCCTCGCCTTCGGCGCCATCTTCGTCGTCGAGCTGCCCGACAAGACCTTCATCGCCACCCTCGTCATGTCTACGAAGATGCGCCCGCTCCTCGTGTGGGTCGGCGTCGGGCTCGCGTTCCTCGTCCAGACCGGGGTGGCGGTCGGCGTCGGCAAGGCCGCGTCGTTCCTGCCCGAGCAGCTGATCCACTCGGTGGCGGCGCTGATGTTCGTCATCGGCGCGATCATCCTGTTCCGCGAGGCCCGCTCGGCGGACGCCGAGGAGTCCGAGCAGGAGGAGGAGTACGCCGCGAAGTCCGACGCCACGGCCCACGGCCTGAAGGTGGTGCTGACGTCCTTCCTCGTCCTCTTCGCCGCCGAGTGGGGCGACCTGTCGCAGCTGCTGACCATCTCGCTGGTCGCGAAGTACGACGACCCGGTCTCGGTCTTCATCGGCGCCTGGGGCGCGCTGCTCGCGGTGTCCGGGCTCGCGGTGATCGTCGGCCGGCTGCTCCTGCAGCGGGTCCGGCTGTCGGTCCTCCATTACGTGGGTGCGACGGTCTGCGTCCTCATGGCAGCCTTGACCGTGTGGGAGATGACGCGCTGACCGAGGCGATCCACCGCCGCTACACCGAGGTCAACGGGGAGCACCCGATGACGCCGGCCGACGACGCCTACGTGCGCGAGCACTTCGTCCCGGCCACCGACGAGACGTTGGAGCACATGCTCGCCGGGCGGCTGCCGCTCCCGTCCTACGTCCTGTCCGACGGGACCCCGATGGTGCCGGCCGACCACGGAGTCCTGGCCGACCACGCCGGTGGGCTCGACCGGCTGCACGACTGGTTCGTCGCGTTCTGGCCCGACGACCCGGCGACCGGCGAGGAGGAGTGGGCGGCCTACCTCTCCGGGCAGTACGTCTGCCTGAAGGAGGTCACGCCGGTCCGGATCCGCCAGAAGACCGAGCGCATCGCCGAGGCCGAGGCTGCGGTCGACCTGCTGCGCCGCGACCCGCACGACGAGATCGGTCGCGGGATGCTCGGGCAGGCCGTCGACGGCGTGCTCGCCGTCCCGGGGCTGGACGTCCTGCTGCGGCCGATGACGGCGTACGACCGGCTGCGCTTCGGCGGTCCCACCAGCCGCGAGCGCTGGGTCGACGCGCCGCGCGAGGCGTTCCTGACCCCCGTCGCGCCCGAGCTGCCGGTGCGCACCGAGCGACTGCTGCTGCGCGCCTGGCAGACGGGCGACGAGGTCGCGTTCGCCGGGGCATGGGCCGACGAGGACTACGCCAGCCTGCTGCTGACCCGGACCATGAACCCCGCCGAGGTCGGCGAGATGGTGCGCCGGCGGATGGACCCGGGGGACGGCAGGTTCGTCGGGCTCGTCGTCGAGCACGACGGCGAGGTCGTGGGCGACTCGATCCTCATGCTCGGCGGCACCGGCCTCAGCGAGGGCGAGATCGGCTGGACGATGATCCCCGGCCAGGGCGGCCGGGGCTACGCCACCGAGGCCGCCCGGGCGGTGCTCGCCCTCGGGTTCGAGCACTACGGCCTGCGCCGGATCGTCGCCAACCTCGACGTCCGCAACGACCGCTCGGCCGCGCTCTGCGAGCGCCTGGGCATGCGCCGCGAGGTGCACCGCCTCCGGGACTTCTGGTCCAAGGGCGAGTGGACCAGCTCGTACGAGTACGCGATCCTCCGCGAGGAGTGGGCCGCGCAGCGGGCCTGAGGCACAGGTGTCCGGGTTGTGGCCCTCGCGCGCCCGGCCCGCACACGTGTCCGGGTACTCGCCCTCCCGAGCCCGATCTGAGGTCGACTTCTCGGACACGTGTACGCGGTTGGCGGGGGCTGTGGAGGACGACCGACGCATCGGCGCCGGATCGTCGACGCTGTCGGCATGTCCTTCGATCCGACGCGCCCGTTCCGCCGTGCGGACGGCCTCGCCCACGGGCTGACCGACAAGGTGCTCCGCGGACCCGGCTTCCGCCAGCTCTTCCGCGGGGTCCTGGTCGCCTCGACCACCCCCGCGACGCCGCTCCAGCGCGTGGTCGGCGCCCTCCTGCTCCAGCACGAGGACGCGTGGGCGAGCCACGCGTCGGCTGCGCGGGTCAAGGAGGCGCCGATCCCCACCATCGCCGACGAGCACGTGAGCGTCGCCCACCAGAAGATGCGATGCCACCACCGCGGCCTGCGGTGCCACGTCGGCGATCCCAGCGGCGTGGTCGTGGAGAGAGGCGTACGGGTGTCCGGGGACGTCGAGATGTTCATCGAGCTCGGGGGCCAGCTGGGACTGGTCGACCTGGTGGTCGTGGGCGACTGGCTCGTGCGTCGCCGCGGCGCCTCGCCAGCTCACCTCGTCCGTGCCTGCGAGCGCAGCCGGCACAAGGACGCACGCAAGGCGCTGGCCGCCGCGAGGTACGTACGGCGAGACGTGGACTCGCCGATGGAGACCCGGTTGCGGATGCTCCTCGTCCTGGGCGGACTGCCCGAACCCGAGATCAACCTGACCATCCGCGACGAGGACGGTGCCGTGGTCCGGCGCTACGACCTCAGCTATCCCGGAGTCCGGGTCGCGGTCGAGTACAACGGCAAGGTGCACGTCGAGGTGCTCGCGACCTGGGAGGACGACCTCGAGCGTCGCGCCGACATCGACGACGACGACTGGCGGCTCGTGGTCGTCGTGAGCTCGGGGATCTACCGGGACCCGCTCCGCACCCTCAGCCGGGTCCACCGCGTGCTCGTCTCGCGCGGTCACCCGGACGTCCGGCCGCGGCTGCTGGACGACTGGCGGCCGCACTTCCCGGGCTGGTCCGACGCCGCCTGAGCGCGCACGCCCACACGTGTCCGCGATCTCGCCCTCACCCCGCGAGCACCGCGGCGACTTCTCGGACACGTGTCCCGCGCCCGCACCGATAGAGTCCGGCCATGGTCACCACTCCCCACGGCGCTGACAGCGAGGTCGGCCGCCTGGCCACCGTGATGCTCCACCGCCCCGGCAACGAGCTCAAGCGCCTGACGCCGCGCAACAACGACCGGCTGCTCTTCGACGGCATCCCGTGGGTCAGCCGCGCGCAGGAGGAGCACGACGCCTTCGCCGAGACGTTGCGCAACCGCGGCGTCGAGGTGCTCTACCTGACCGAGCTGCTCACCGAGACCCTCGACAGCGAGCTGGCCCGCAACCACGCGATCACCAGCGCGCTCTCCGGCCTCCACCTCGGCGACACGATGCGCCGCTACCTCGCCTCGGCGCTGCGCGACCTGTCGCCGGCCGAGCTGACCGACGTGCTGACCGCGGGCATCCGCAACGACGAGGTCAAGGGCGGCCACGGCCTGGTCACCAGCCTGCTCGACCCGCACGACTTCCTCATCGACCCGCTCCCCAACCTGCTCTTCACCCGCGACTCCAGCGTGTGGGTGCGCGACCGCGTGGCCGTCACCAGCCTCGCGATGCCCGCGCGCAAGCGCGAGACCCAGCTCACCGAGCTGATCTACACCGAGCACCCGCGCTTCGCCGGCACCCGCAAGATCCACGGCTGGCACAACGAGCACGTCGAGGGCGGCGACGTCCTGCTGCTCGCCCCGGGCGTGATCGCGGTCGGCGTCGGGGAGCGTACGACGCCCGCGGGCGTCGAGCGGCTGGCCCGGCAGGTCTTCCACGCCGGCCTCGCCCACACCGTGCTGGCCGTCCCGATCGCGCAGGAGCGCGCGACGATGCACCTCGACACCGTGTGCACGATGGTCGACGTCGACAAGGTGGTGATGTACCCCAACGTCGCCGACACCCTCCGCGCGGTGACGGTGACGCTGGCCGACGCGGGCTCCGACGAGTCCGACCTGACGCTGCAGGTCAGCGACTCGGAGCCGTTCCTGGTGGCCGCCGCCAAGGCGATGCAGATCGACACGCTCCACCAGATCGACACCGGCCTCGACCCGGTCACCGCCGAGCGCGAGCAGTGGGACGACGGCAACAACACCCTGGCCCTCGCGCCGCGGGTGGCCGTGGCCTACGAGCGCAACGACGAGACCAACGACCGGCTCGAGGACGCCGGCATCGAGGTGGTCCGGATCGCCGGCTCCGAGCTCGGCTCGGGCCGCGGCGGGCCGCGCTGCATGAGCTGCCCGATCTCGCGCGAACCGCTCGCCGTCGACTGACCGCGCGCCGTCCACAGGTCGGTGCACATCTGTTGACTGGACCAGCATCACGTTCGGTCGGCCCGCTCGTTGAGAGGGCATGACCGACTCGATCCTGGACTCCCTCGACCCGGCCGACCGCCAGCGGGTCCTGGCCGCGGGGACCGCGCTCACCCTCCCGCAGGGCTGGTCGCCGATCGCCGAGAGCACGCCCGCCGACAAGGCGTACCTGATCACCGAGGGCGAGGTGTCGGTGCGCCGCGGCGGCGTCGAGGTCGCCACCCTCGGCCCGGGCGCGGTGGTCGGCGAGGCCGCCATCGTCAACCGCACCCTGCGCTCGGCGAGCGTCGTCGCGCTCACGCCGCTGCGCGTCGTGCACTTCACCAGCGACCGGATCACCGCGCTCGCCGAGGAGGTGCCGGCCTTCGGCGCGGCGCTGCGGGCGGCCGCCGCCGGGCGTACCGGCCGGGGCTGACGCCGTGACCGAGCGGGCCGTGGCCGACGCGATGGAGACGTTCCTCCTCGGGCAGGAGCCGAGCCTGACCCGCGTCCAGGTCGCCGAGCGCGCCGGCGTGCCGCTGGACCTGGCCGTCTCCCTGTGGCACCAGCTCGGCTTCCCGCACCGCGGCGACGACGACGTGGCGTTCGTCGAGGGCGACGTCGAGGCGCTGCGGCTCAGCGCCGACCTGGTCCGGCTCGGCATCCTGCCGCCGGAGTCGCAGGCCGCGCTCGTGCGCACCTGGGGCCGCAGCTATGCCCGGCTCGCGGAGTGGCAGACCACCCTGCTCGCGGGCCTCGCCCTCGACGGCCCCGACGGCGCGCGCGACCCCGCCGACCAGCTGACCACGCTCACCGCCGACGTGCTCCCGCGGGTGGAGGCGCTGCAGACCTACGTCTGGCGGCGTCACCTCGCGAGCGCGGCCCAGCACCTCCTCGAGGACGCCGACGCGCTCGCCCAGGGCGAGGCCCGGTTGTCGGTCTGCTTCGTCGACATCGTCGGCTACACCACCCGCAGCCGCGCGCTCGACGGCGCCGAGCTGGTCGCGTGGGTCGACGGCTTCGAGCAGGACACGACCACGCTCGTCGTCGACCACGGTGGTCAGGTCATCAAGACCATCGGCGACGAGGTGCTGTTCACCGTGGCCGAGCCCGCCGAAGCCGTCGCGGTCGCGCTCGCCCTGACCGCCCGCGGCGCCGACGAGGACGACCCCTTCCCCGCCGTCCGGGCCGGGGTCGCGCACGGCCCGGTCGTACGCCGCCTCGGCGACGTCTTCGGCGCGACCGTCAACGCCGCCGCGCGCCTCACCTCGGCCGCGCGACCGGGCTCGGTGCTCGTCGACGCCGGGGTCCACGAGGCGATCGGCGACGACCCGACGTGGCGGTTGCGCCGGGCCCGCCGGGTGCAGGCCAAGGGCTTCTCGCACCTCGAGGCGTGGCGGGCACGGGCGCACACCGACGACTGAGCGCCCGTACGCTCCCGGGCATGGAACCCGTGCTGCGCGTGATCTCCGGCGACGACTGGGCGGCCTTCCGCTCCCTGCGGCTGCGGGCCCTCGCCGACTCCCCCACCGCGTTCGGCGCCGTGCTGGCCGACGTCGAGGCGCAGCCGGAGGCGATGTGGCGCGACCGGGCCGACGGACCCGGCCCGCTGCTGATGGCCTTCGACGGCGAGGAGCCGGTCGCGATGGGAGGGCTCTTCGTCCCCGCGGACTCGCTGGATGCCTTCGTCTGGGGCATGTGGGTCGCCCCGGAGGCGCGCGGGCATGGCCTCGGGGCCCGGGTCCTGCGCGAGCTCCTCGAGCACGCGCGACGGCTCGGCCGGACGGTGTCGCTGCACGTCACCGACGGCAACGACGGCGCGCGCCGGCTCTACGAGGCGCACGGCTTCGTCGGCACCGGCGAGCGGGAGCCGCTGCGCGAGGGCTCGGACCTGCGCATCGAGCGGCTCCGGCTGGCCTGAGCTCAGCGCGGGTCCGGGATCGTCGGAGTCCCCGGATCTCCGGGGACTCGACGGACATCGTGAAAGATCCGCGTCACCTGGTGGCTCGGATCTTCCACGATCTGCCGGGAATCTGCGGATGTCCGAGGACCGGCTGGCGGACACTCCCGGGACATGGAAAGCCCGGCCGTTGTTGACGGGGGAAACAACAACGACCGGGCGATGACCAATCTACTCGCACCGCGACGACGCGCACAACATTCGCGGGCGTTGTGTTCGCACGGTGGAGAACGTGGGTCAGTCCTTACCGGATCGTCACCTGACGGTTGGCGAGTCCGGCGCGTGCGGAGCGCTCGGCGGCCGTGAGCTCGCCGCCCTCGAGCGCCTCGGCGAGGTCGGCGGCGAACCGGGCGGCCGGCTCCTCGAGCACGTCGGCGCCGGTGCCGACGGGGAGGTCCCACACCGGGGCGAGCAGGCCGTGGGCGCGGAACATGCCGACGAAGCGCGAGCCGTCGGCGACCGAGTCCTGCCCGGCGGCGTGCAGCCGGGCGAGGGCATCGAGCAGGCGGTCCTCGTCGTGCGGCATCACCCAGCGCAGGTGCTCCTTGGTGCCGACGTTGGTCCAGTACGCCGCCTCGACCGACGCGAGCCGTGAGGTCGGCATGACGCCGCTGTTGGCCTGCTCGAGGGCAGCCTCCATGCTCGCGTCGCGCTCCGGGATGTCGTCGATCCAGTATTCGAAGCCGTCGTGGACGGTGATGTCGAGCGCCGTGTCGCTGATCAGGTCCTGCAGGCTCGGGCCCTCGCCGGGGGCGTTCACCAGGCCGACGATGCCGGGCTCCTCGGTGGCCAGCGCGAGCTCGAGGACCGCGCCGAGGTCGCGGGCCGGGTTGCCGTAGGCGTGCTGCACCTGCAGGCCGAGCCACACGTCGCCGGACTCGCGGACCATCGCCGGGGCGGCGCCGGGCAGGAGGGTGGCGAGCCGGACGGTGCGCGAGCCCTCCTTCAGCGTCAGCGGCGCGGTGGCCGCGGGCACCAGCTCGCGCAGGGCGATCACGTCGCACTCGCTCGGCATGCCCTCGAACGGACGCGCCACGAAGGTGGGCGCCGCGCCGCCTGCCGCGCCGTGGCAGGCCTTGTAGCGCTTGCCGGAGCCGCAGGGGCAGGGCTGGCGGGGGCCGACCTCGCCGGGGGCGGCGGCAGCGGGCTGGGTGCGGTTGCGGGACTTCTTGGCCATGGCGCGAGCCTAGTTGGCCGCCCTCGCGCGCGCGGAGCCGCTACGCGCCGAGCAGCTCGAGCATGTAGGCCGGGCGGTCGGAGATCACCGCGGTCACCCCGAGGTCGAGGCAGACCTGCAGGTCCTCGGCGGTGTTGACCGTCCACACGTGGATCTCGCGACCGGCCTTCACCAGGTGGCGCCCGAGGCCGGGGTGGTCGCGCAGCTCCTCCACGCCGGGACCGATGATCCAGTCGTCGCCGACCACGGGCCGCAGCACCGGCCAGTGGTGGGCCTTGTCGACCAGCATCACGACGTCGAGGTCGGGGGCGAGCTTCTTGACCCGGTTCATCGCGTTGAGCGAGAAGCTCATCACCCGTGCCGGCGACCCCGCGCGGTCCCAGCCGAAGTCCCCGAGGGTGTCGACCAGCCGCCGCTCCACCAGCCCGCCGTAGCGGGTGGGGTGCTTGGTCTCGATCGCCATCTCCACGTGCCGGTCGTAGTCGGCCACCGTCTCCAGCAGCTTGCGCAGCGTCAGCACCCGTCCCCGGTCGGGGTCGGAGGTCGGCGCCTCGTCGTCGAGGTCGGCCCACGGGTTCTTCCAGGACGCGAAGTCGAGCTCGTCGAGCTCGGCGAGGTTCATCGTCGACACCAGGCCGGGCGTCGAGGCGGTCCGGCGCAGGTCGCGGTCGTGGACGCAGACGAGGTGGCCGTCGGCGGTCAGCCGGACGTCACACTCCAGCGCCTCCGCGCCCTCGTCGAGCGCCTTCACGTAGGCCGCGAGCGTGTGCTCGGCCGTGTCGTGGCTGCTCCCCCGGTGGGCGACCACCTGCGGACGGTCCCGGGGCGAGCGGGCGCGGCGGATGCGCGGTGCACGACGCATGCGAGGAGCATGGCACGCCCGGAGGGGTGAGCGGCGCGGGACTCCCCGGACGGTGGGACACGTGGTCTGGACCGCGTGCCCCTCCGATCCTCAACGTTCGTCGTAGGAAGCACCAAGACGCTGCGCCGCCTCCGCGCACCCACGAGGCTCTGAGGTGCACTGACCGATTCGACGCGTGGGGGACGCGGCCGGCCGCCCGAGGAGCTCCCCCCGTGACCGACCTGATCACCCCCACCCGCCGCACCGTCGTCCGCACGGCCGCCTGGACCGTGCCTGCCGTCGCCGCCAGCACGGCCGCCCCGGCCTTCGCCGCCTCGCCCTGCGGGACGTCGTACGCCTGGCGCGTCGACTGGGGCGCGGCCGGTACGTCCTACACCCGCGGCAGCACCGTCAACGGCGTGCAGACCGGCTCCGCGGTCGTCACCGGCTCGACCGGCACGGCGCCGATGACGGTCACCTTCAGCAGCGTGATGACGGGCACCATGCAGCGCGACGCCGACAACCTGCGGCTCTCGACCGACCTCACCCAGACCGGCGCCGTCGCGAACGTCGGCGCGACCGGCGGACCGGGGCTCAACATCTCCCACGCCGCAGCCATCCCGAGCGGCAGCGCCAACGCCCAGGAGCTGTCGATCTCCTTCAGCCGCGCGGTCTCCGGGCTCGCGTTCACCATCACCGACATCGACATCAGCAACGGTGACTGGAGCGACCGGGTCGAGCTGACCGGCACCCGCACCGGCACCGCGACCGGGGTCACCGGCTCGGGGACGAGCGCCGACCCGTGGCGTGCGACGAACGCCGGCAACGCGGCCAACGGCTCCAACACCCGCAACCTCGACGTGGTGTACACCGCGGCGATCGCCGCCAACACCCCGATCGTGCTGCGGTTCTGGAACGCCTCGGGCAACGGCAACCAGCGGATCTTCATCAGCGACATGACCTTCACCGCCCTGGGTTGCTGACGGGGCTGGGCTGCTGACCCGGCTCAGTGCACGTGGTCGCGCCAGTCCGGCGGGACGCGGCCGGCCGGGCCGGGGGCCGGCTGTTCCTCGGGGTGGGCCTGCGGGTCGGCGAGGCGTGGACCCTCAAGGCCGGTCTCGCGGGCGAAGTCCCAGAACCAGTCCTCGCCCGGCTCGAAGCTCTGCATGACCGGGTGGCCGGTCGCGCGGAAGTGCGCGGTGGCGTGCTGGCCGGGGCTGCTGTCGCAGCACCCGACGTGGCCGCACTGCGCACAGCGGCGCAGGTGCACCCACCAGCCGGCCGCCTCCTCGCACTCCACGCAGCCGGTGCCGGACGGGGGGACGGAGGGGTCGATGCCCTCGGGGGCAGCGGTGCTCATGGCACCAGACTGCCCCCTCGGCGACTCACTGGCCAGAGGCACGACCCGCGAGGAAGCCGGGCAGCCAGTGCTCCTCCCACGCCGGGATCTCCTGGCGCTGCTGGGCGCTGCGCTGCGGCGCGGCCTCAGCCGTGCGGTAGCGGCCGTCCTCGCGGCGGAGGTAGTGGTAGTTCACCAGCTCGCGGCGCAGGTAGGCGAAGTCCTCGTGCACCCCGAGCAGCACCTCGTTGACCTCCTTCTCGGAGTACGTCCGGCCCGGCTCGAAGCGCGCCAGCACCTCGAGCAGCACCGCGGCGCGCACCTTCCGCCTGGCCGGCACCCGCTCGATGCGCCCGTCGCTGAAGAGCCGGCCGACCAGCCGCTCCTGCTCCGCGCGCGCCACGGCGTACGCCTCCCGGCGCGGATCCGGCGTCGCCAGCACCGCCGCACGTGCGGCCGTGTAGGTCTCGCCCGTCCGCGCCATCCGGGCGCGCACGACCTGCTTGACGTCGCTGTCCTTCGTCATCCTTCGATCACCTCGGCTGCACCGCGCCCCCAGTGCGCCACCGCAGCGGGCGTCGCGTCGAACAACTCGTCTCGGACCGCCCGAGGATCTGCTCCCCTTCGCCACCTCGCGCGGACTGGGGCCGTCGCGTCGGCTGGGCGCTGGACGTCGCCCTCACCGCTGAGTCTCCCAGAGACTCAGGCGCGAGGCGACCCGAATTCACCCGCGCAGGGTTGACCCGCACGGCCTCCATCGGATCGGGTGGGAGCAGCGGCGAGGCCATCGGGGGTCTCGCCACGACCCATGGAGCACGCATGCGCAACCACGCCATCACCACCAGGGCCGCCGTGGCCCTGCTCGGCTCGTTCGTCGCGGTCGCCGGCCTCGCCGGCCCCTCGTTCGCCGTCACCAAGCTCACCGACTCCCAGGCCGCCAGCCAGCTGTCGGCGGCCGGGATCTCCCGCTCGTCCAGCGGCGGGTGCACCAACCGCAACGTCGGCACCTGCACCTCCTACGAGCAGATCAACCAGGCCACCGTCGACGGCATCACGACCTTCACGTCGATCTCCGGCTGCGCCATCACCATCACCGGCGGCACCGAGACCGGCCACGCGTCCGGCACCTACAGCCACTGGAACGGCTACAAGGTCGACGTCAGCCCCACCACCTGCGTGAGCAGCTACATCACCAGCCACTACTCCTACTCCGGCACCCGCAGCGACGGCGCCGCGCTCTACACCGCGCCGTCCGGCAACGTCTACGCCCGCGAGAGCAACCACTGGGACATCACCTACTACTCCTGCGGCTGCTGAGGTCAGGCACCCACCCCCTCGACCCTCGGCGGTCGAGGTGCGAGGAGCGCCAGCGACGAGCCTCGAGACCTGCCCCGACGGGTGTGGTTTCGAGGCTCGCTGCGCTCGCACCTCAACCACCGAGACGCGCGACCTCCTCGACCAGCGAAGTCCGGTGACACCGGCGGCGGCGTGGCCCCACACTGGTGCCATGCCGTCGTCGAGCCAGTGGGTCGCGTTCCTCGTCGCGTCGATCCTCTTCATCCAGGTCCCCGGACCGAGCCTGCTGTTCACCATCGGCCGGGCACTGACCGTCGGGCGGCGCGAGGCGCTGCTGTCCGTCGTGGGCAACGCGCTCGGCCTCGTCGTGCAGGTCGCGCTGGTCGCCGTCGGGCTCGGGGCGATCGTCGCGGCGAGCGCGACGGCCTACACCGTGGTCAAGCTGCTCGGCGCCGGCTACGTCGTGTGGCTGGGCGTCCAGGCGATCCGGCACCGCGCCGACGCGCGGGTGGCGATGATGACCGCGACCCCGGTCCGCCGCGGCCACCCGGTCCGGATCGGCTTCACCGTCGGGGCCACCAACCCCAAGACGATCGTCTTCTTCGTCGCCTTCCTGCCGCAGTTCACCGATCCCGGCGGGGCGGTCGCGGCCCAGACGATGCTGCTCGGCGTGGTGTTCGGCGTGATGGCGGCCGCGTCCGACAGCATCTGGGCCCTGGCAGCGGGCGCGGCCCGCACCTGGTTCGCCCGGCGGCCCACCCGGCTCGACGCGCTCAGCGCCACCGGCGGCACGATGATGATCGGGCTCGGCGCGACCATGCTGACGGTCGACTGACGCCGTGCGACGCCTCCTCGGGACCCTGCTCCCGACGCTCCTCGCCGCCCTCCTGCTGGGCCCGGTGGCGGCACACGCCGACCCGGTCCCGCTCCCCACCGGCACCGACGTCGACTACCAGCTCGGCGGACCGGCCTACGTCCCCGACAACGTCGGCATCGTGGTGCGCGACCGCACCGCGACGCCGGCACCGGGCGCCTACAACGTCTGCTACGTCAACGGCTTCCAGACCCAGCCCGGCGCGCGTCGGTTCTGGCGCGCGCGGGGCGACCTCCTCCTGCGCGACGACTCCGGGCGCCTGGTCCGCGACGAGGCGTGGGGCGAGTGGCTGCTCGACCTCCGCACCCCTGCGAAGCGCGAGCGGCTCGTCCGGATCGTCGGTCGCTGGACCGCCGGCTGCGCCCGCGACGGCTTCGACGCCGTGGAGTACGACAACCTCGACTCCTTCACCCGCAGCCGTGGGCTGCTGCGGGCCCGCCACGCGACGGCGTACGCACGGCTGCTGGTGGCCGCGGCCCACGACGCCGGGCTGGCCGCCGGGCAGAAGAACCGCGCCGGCTGGGACGGCACCCGGGTCGGCTTCGACTTCGCGGTCGCCGAGGAGTGCGGGCGCTACGACGAGTGCGGTGACTACACCGACGTCTACGGCGACCAGGTGCTGGTCGTGGAGTACCGCGCCCGCGACTTCCGGCGGACCTGCGAGGGCTTCGGCGACCGGCTCGCCTTGGTGCTGCGCGACCGCGACCTCACGCCGGACGGCGTACGCCGCTGGTGCTGACGTACGCCGTCCGGGTCGTGCGGGTGGAGCCGTGGCTCAGTGCGTGCCGACGGCCTCGTCGGAGGAGTCGGCCGACCGGGCAGCCTTCTTCCGCTTGTTGGCGACCAGGCTCGTCGCGATCGTGATGCCGAGGATGCCGACGATCACGAAGAGCGACATCAGGGTCGGCACGTCGGGGACCGACGGCCAGACCAGGTGGGCCCAGTGAAGGACCAGCTTGAAGCCGATGAAGCCGAGGATCGCGGCGAGGCCGTAGGACAGGTGCTCCAGCGCGCCGAGCGCGCCCTCGAGGACGAAGTAGAGCGCCCGGAGGCCGAGCAGCGCGAAGGCGTTGGTGACGAACACGAGGTACGGGTCGCCGGTGATGCCGTAGACGGCCGGGACCGAGTCGACGGCGAAGACGACGTCGGTGGCGAACACCGCGACGGTGACCAGGGCGAACGGGGTGAGCGCGCGGGCGCCGTTCTTGACCACGGTGAGCTTGGCGCCCTCGTAGTCGTCGGTGACCGGCATGATGCGGCGCATCAGCTTGACCACGCGCATGTCGGAGACCTCGACCTCGTGCTCCTGGCCCTTGATCGCGTCGCGCAGCAGCTTGACGCCGGTGGCGAGCAGGATCAGGCCGAAGATCAGGAAGACCCAGTCGAAGCGCGAGAGCGCGGCGGCGCCGAGCGCGATGAAGATGCCGCGCAGCACGAGCGCGCCGACGATGCCGTAGAGCAGCACGCGCTGCTTGAGCGCCTCCGGCACGGCGAACGCCGCGAGCAGCAGCATGAAGACGAACAGGTTGTCGACGCTGAGCGTCTTCTCGACGAGGTAGCCGGTGTAGTACTCCAGCCCGCGGTCACCGCCGTACTGGGTCCAGACGTAGAGGCCGAACGCGAGCGGCAGGGCGACGTAGAAGGCCGACCAGGCGATGGCCTCCTTCATCTTCACCTCGTGCGGCTTGCGCGTGGCGATGAAGTCGACGACGAGCAGGGCGAGCACCACGCCGATGGTGATGAACCACAGGGTGGGGGACGCGATGGACGACATGGGTCTCCTCAGGTGTCAGTGCCTGAGGTCTCCCCCACCGCTCCGAGTGGCGGTCTCCGCCGGGGTGCCTGTCGAGGCACCGTACTGACCGACGGATGTTGGATGGGGTACTCCCCTCGTGGGGAATTTTAGTTGAAGCGGCAAGGGCGCGCCAAACCCGCTCACCCGTATGGTCGGGTCATGGACCAGACCAGGGAGTACGACGTCGTCGTGATCGGCGGCGGACCGGCGGGCGAGAACGCCGCCCAGTACGCCGTCGAGGGCACCGGCATGACCGCGGCGCTCGTCGAGGGCGAGCTGCTCGGCGGCGAGTGCAGCTATTGGGCGTGCATGCCCAGCAAGGCGCTGCTGCGCCCGGTGGCGGTCGCCGACATCACCGCCGACCTGCCCGGCGTGTCGACCGCCCACGTCGCGCCCAAGGCGCTGCTCGAGCGCCGCGACGCCTGGGTGTCGCACTACGACGACTCCGGGCAGGTCACGTGGGCCGAGGGCGCCGGGATCGACGTGCTGCGCGGCCACGGCCGGCTCTCCGGCGAACGCACCGTCTCGGTCGTCTCGTCGGAGGGCACCACGACCGTCCGCGGCCGCCGTGCCGTCGTCCTCGCCACCGGGAGCGTCGCCCGGGTGCCCGACCTCTACGCCGACGTGCAGGCGTGGGACTCCCGCGACGCCACCGGTGTGGTCGAGGTGCCGGACCGGCTCGCGATCGTCGGCGGTGGGGTCGTCGCGTGCGAGGCCGCGGTCTGGATGACGGCCCTCGGGTCGCAGGTCACGCTGCTGGTCCGGGACCGGCGGCTGCTCGGCCGGGTGGAGCCGTTCGCCTCCGACGCGGTGCTCGAGGGCCTGCGCGAGCGCGGGGTGACGGTGCACCTGGGCGCCGAGGTGACGGACGTACGCCGCGACGCCGCGGAGGCGACCGGCACCGGACGCGTGCACGGCGGCGCCGTCACCCTCACGACGTCGGCCGGTGAGGTCGAGGCCGACGAGCTGCTCCTCGCGATCGGCCGCTCCCCGCGGCTCGACGACGTCGGCCTGGACTCCTTCGGCGTCACCCCGGACGACGTCACCGGGGGCCGGTTGCCGGAGTGGTTGCACGCGGTCGGCGACGCGAGCGGCGGCCCGCCGCTCACCCACTGGGGCAAGCACCAGGCGCGGGTCGTCGGCGCCCGGATCGCCGCGGCCGCTGCCGGCGAGGTGGCGTGGGAGCCCGACCGCGAGGCACCGGTGCCGCAGGTGGTGTTCACCGAGCCGGAGGTCGCCTCGGTCGGGATGACCGAGGCGCAGGCGCGCGACGCCGGCCACGACGTCGTGACGTCACGGGTGCCGACCTCCTCGGCCGCCGGCACCGGCCTGCTGCGCGACCACGTCGTCGGCGACGCCCAGCTGGTCGTCGACACCCAGTCGCGGCTGCTGCTCGGCGCCACCTTCGTCGGCCCGGAGGCGGGCGAGCTGGTCCACGCCGCCACCGTCGCGATCACCGGCGGGGTGCCGGTCCACGTGCTGCGCCACGCCGTCGCGTCGTACCCCACCGCCGCCGAGCTGTGGCTGCGGCTGCTCGAGGAGCTGCCCCGGGAGTTCCGGACCCCGCCAGACTGATGCCTCTCTTCGGTGGTTAGGTGCGAGGAGCGCCAGCGACGAGCCTCGAAACCCAGCGACCCCAGCTCGCGCGTGGTTTCGAGGCTCGCTGCGCTCGCACCTCAACCACCGAGGAGCCCGGGCTGCGCTCGCACCTCAACCACCGAGGAGCCCGGGCTGCGCTCGCACCTCAACCACCGAGAGGCGGAGCCGTCAGCCCCGTTCGCGGAGGTAGCGCCCGAAGTGGGGGACGGTGAACGCGATCCGGCCCCGCTCGCCGGAGTAGACCAGGCCCTTCTTCAGCAGCGAGTCGCGCGCCGGCGAGAGCGACTGGGGCTTCTTGCCGAGGGCGGCGGCGACGTCGGCGCTCAGCACGGCGCCGCCGTCGACGTCGGCGGAGCCTTCCGCCTCGTCTGCCTGCGCGGCCACGTCGGCCATCGCCATCAGGTAGTCGCGCTCCCCGGGCGTGGCCCGCTCGTAGCGCGAGCCGAAGAAGCCGACCGCGAGCTCCGACTCGGCCTCCGGCGCGGCCACCGCCACGTCGGCGGCGGTGATCGGCGAGCGGGGCGCGAGGTCCCAGACCGCCTTGCCGTAGGCCTGGATGAAGTAGGGGTAGCCGCCGGTCGCGGCGTACATCGCGGCCAGCGCGTCGGGCTCGTAGGCCGCGTCCTCGTCGGCGGCCGGCGCCTCGAGCGCGCGGTCGGCGGCCTCGCGGGTGAGCCGGTCGATGCGCTGGTAGCGGAAGAGCCGCTCGCTGTAGGACTTGCTGGCGCTGAGGACCGCGGGCAGGTGGGGCAGGCCGGCGCCCACCACGATGACCGGCAGGCCCGACTGGCTGAGCTCGTGACAGGCCGCGCACAGCGCGGACACGTCGTCGGGCCCGAGGTCCTGCATCTCGTCGATGAAGACCGCGACGCCCTTGCCGACGTCGGCCGCGAGCCCGCCGAGGTCGGTGAAGAGCTCGACCAGGTCGATCTCGATGTCGCCGGAGTCGGCACGACCGCGCACGGGGGGCGCGTCGATGCCGGGGCTCCACTGGTCCTTGAGCCGCGCGCCCGCGCCCGCGTCGCGCTGGGCGAAGGACTTCAGGACTCCCAGGACGTGGTCGACCGACTCCTCGTCGCGGTGCCCCAGCTCGCGCACCGCCTGGTGCAGCGCGCTGCTCAGCGGGCGCCGCAGCCCCTGGCCCGGGCGGGCCTCGAGCTTGCCGGTGCCCCAGCCCTTGCGGACCGCCGTGCCGCGCAGCGCGTTGAGCAGCACGGTCTTGCCGACGCCGCGCAGCCCGGTGAGCACCAGGCTCCGCTCGGGGCGGCCCTTCGCGACCCGCTCGAGCACGACGTCGAACGCGGCGAGCTGCTCGTCGCGGCCCGCCAGCTCGGGCGGGCGCTGGCCGGCACCCGGGGCGTACGGGTTGCGGATCGGGTCCATGATCGGACGCTATCGGGGAATCTAGGCGCTGACCTAGATTGCCGGATAGTCCGCGAGTCGCTCAGCCCGCCTCGGGCGCCCGGTCGACCCGCTCGACCCGTGTGCGCGCGGTGTCGTAGGCGTCGTCGAGGCCGCGGCGCAGCAGCGCGATCAGGTCGGGCACCTCGTCGGCGGCGAGCCGGAACGTGCCCGCGCAGACGTTGTCGCGCCACAGCGACAGCACGACCAGCTGGGACTCGTGGTGCCAGGTGACCCGGAGCGAGCGGTCCTCACCGCGGGGGTCGAGGAAGACCGTCCCGGTGCGAGGTGTGCGCTGCTGGGCCATGTTCCATTGTGACCCCGACCACAAGGCTCTGCCTAGACTCGGCCTCGTGCCCGAGCTGCCCGAGGTCGAAGCCCTCGCCCAGGACCTGCGCGGCCGCCTCGTCGGCCGCGCGATCAGCCGCGTCGACCTCGCCGCGTTCAGCGCGCTGAAGACCTTCGACCCGCCGCTGCACGCGCTGCACGGCACCCTGGTCGACGACGTCACCCGGCACGGCAAGTTCCTCGACGTCGACGCCAGCGGCGTGCACCTCGTCGTCCACCTCGCGCGGGCCGGGTGGATCCGCTGGCGAGACGAGGTGCCGGCGACCCCCGCACGCCCGGGAGGCAAGAACCCCCTGGCTGCGCGCGTGGTGATCGACGACCCCGACCTCGACGCCCAGCCCGGCCTCGACATCACCGAGGCCGGCACCAAGAAGGGCCTGGCGATCTACGTCGTCCGCGACCCGCAGGAGGTCGAGGGCATCGCCCGGCTCGGGCCCGACCCGCTGTCGGACGACTTCACCCCCGACGTGCTGCGCGAGATCCTCCAGCGGGAGGGCCGCAAGCAGATCAAGGGCGTGATGCGGATGCAGTCGATCATCGCCGGCATCGGCAACGCCTACTCCGACGAGATCCTGCACGCCGCCCGGATGTCACCGTTCAAGCCGGCCAGCAGCCTCGAGGACGACGACCTCACGACGCTGTACGACGCGATCCGCACCACCCTCGGCGACGCGGTGGCGCGCTCGAGCGGGCTCGCGGCCAGCGAGCTCAAGGGCGAGAAGAAGAGCAACCTCGCGGTCCACGGACGGACCGGCCAGGCGTGCCCGGTCTGCGGCGACGTCGTGCGCGAGGTGTCCTTCGCCGACTCGAGCCTGCAGTACTGCGCGACCTGCCAGACCGGCGGGAAGCCGTTGGCCGACCGCAGGATGTCGCGGCTGCTGAAGTAGCGCCGCCGAGCACACCGCCCGGGAAATGAGCGTTGGTCGGGCTCACCCCCGTGACAGCCCGACCAACGTGCGTCAAGCCTACCCTGACGCACGCCGTTCGGTCATGCAGACGCGGTTTTTCGCGTCGGCTTCTTGGTGAACCGCTCCCACGCCGCCTGTCGCGAGACGCCGAGCACCCGGCCGATCTCGGCCCAGGTCACCCCCCGCTCGCGCAGCAGGTCGACCCACTCTTGGGCGAAGAACGCGTTCTGCTCGGCCGACGCGAGGATCTGCGGCAACGTCGCGAGCAGCTCGGTGTCGGGCATGCGGTCCCACGGCGACGACTTCTTGGCGATCGCCACGCGTTCGGGGTCCTGCATGATGGCGTGGAAGTCGTTGAGGCAGGGCACGCAGATGTGCGCACCGAGCCCGCCGATCAGCTCCACGTCGGTCCCGGTGCCACCCGGGGTCGCGCAGAAGGAGCAGATCTTTCCCTCACGTGTGATGGCCACGGCGCCCTCCCCTTGTCCAGTGCCCTGCTCGGCATGCTACCGGCGCCCACCTGATCGGTCAGCGGCTTCGACAAGTCGCCTCAGCCGGCGTCGGGGACCTCCGGCATATCGAGGTCGCCGAACATCGAGCCGCACGTGTCGGTGACGTAGGTCGAGAACGCCTCGACGTTCTTCTTCGCGCTCTCCGACATGTCGCTCTCGAGGGCGTCGAGGTCGGGGGACTTGAGGTCGGCCTCGGAGATGTCCTGCGCGGCCTTGACCGTCTCCTCGAAACCGTCGCGGGCGTCGTCGGAGATGCCCTCCGGCGTGCCGACCTCGGAGATCTTGTCGGCCCACGTGTGCATCGCGTCGGCCATCTCCTTCTCCGACGGCAGCCCACCCTCCGGGTCGGTCACGTCGATGTCGAGGTTGGTGAACAGGCTGGTCTGGGCCTTGCAGAAGTCGTCCTTGCTCGCGTCGGACGGCGCGCCCCCGGCGGAGCCGCCGCACGCCGCGGTGACGGCGCCGACCAGCAGGACGGCGGCGGTGGTGGTGAGGCGGGTACGGACGGTCATGGGGCTCCCCTTCGCTGGGACGCGGCGGTCGCGTCACCGAGTGTCACAGGGTGCCTACCCTGTCGTGGCGCCGGTCAATCGTCCATTCCGAGGCCGGCCGGGGGCGGCAGGCGCAGCGCGACGGCGAGCTGTTCGAGGTACTCCGCACGCGAGCGGCGCACGACGCCGAGCGTGGCCAGGTGCGGCGTCTGCCACTGCACGTCGAGGACCCGGCGCTCCGCGTGCTCATCGGCGAGCAGGTCGACCAGCCCGAGCAGCGCGACCTTCGACGCGTCGCGCTCGCGGTGGAACATCGACTCCCCGGCGAACAGCCCGCCGATGCACACGCCGTAGAGCCCGCCCGCGAGCCGGCCGTCGCGCCAGGCCTCGACCGAGTGGGCCCAGCCGAGCCGGTGCAGGCGGCCGTAGGCCCGCGCGAAGTCCGGGGTGATCCAGCCGTCCGGCCGGTCGGGGCTGCCGCACCCGGCGACGACCTCGTCGAAGGCGGTGTCCACCCGGATCTCGAAGGTCCGCGCCGCGCGACGCAGCGAGCGGGAGACCTTCATCCCCGCCAGCGGGAGCACCCCGCGCTCGACCGGGGAGAACCAGCCGAGCTCCTCGCGCTCGAGGGTCACCGGCATCGGGAAGAGGCCCAGGCCGTACGCCGTGAGCAGGGTGCCGGCCTCGAGGTCGGCGCCGAGAGCGACCAGGTCGTCGTCGGGGTCCCAGGTGGAGTGGTGCGGGAATGCCCACGGCGTCGGATCGGGGGCGAGGGGCACGCCTCGCACGGTAGCGAACAACTTTTCCCACGGGTACGGCGTCTCCTGCACGACATCACCCGACTCGGAGGACCACGATGCGACGCACGACGACCCTGACCACCCTCGCGCTCACCGGCGCGCTCTCGCTGACCGCGCTCGTCGGCACCTCACCGGCCAGCGCTGCCGTCACCTGCGACGGCAAGGTCGCCACGATCGTGGTGCCCACGCCGCCCGGCGAGATCACCGACGTCACCGAGACCGCGCCCGTGACCGGCACTCCGGGTGACGACGTGATCGTCGGCACCGAGGCCCGCGACACCATCGACGGCGCCGGGGGCAACGACACGATCTGCGCGCTCGGCGGTGACGACACCGTCCGCGGCGGCGAGGGCGACGACCGCCTGTTCGGCGGCCTCGACGGGGTCTACGTCCCGGACGACGACTTCTGGGGCGACCTGGTGGTCCCGGGGCCGGGCGACGACTACGTCGACCTCGGCCACGACCCGCAGGCCGAGGACCTCGACCCCGTCGACCGCGGCTACTGGGACCAGGTCTCCTTCCGCGACGCCACCGGTCCGGTCACCGTCGACCTCGTCGCCGGCACCGCCACCGGCGAGGGCACCGACACCATCGCCCCGATCGTCTTCGCTGCCGGGATCGAGGGCTCGGCCCACGACGACACGCTGCGCGGCACCGACAAGGACGACTTCATCAACGCGGGCGGCGGCGACGACGTCGTCGACGGTCGCGGCGGCGACGACCTGATCGACGCCGACCGGATCACCGCGCCGCCCTACGCCCCGGCGCCCGCCGAGCCCGGCGACGACGTCGTCCACGGCGGTCCCGGCGCCGACGAGATCCGCGCCGGCCACGGTGCCGACCGGGTCCACGGGGACGAGGGACGCGACGAGGTGGTCCTCGAGCAGGGCGAGCGGGCGAAGGCGTGGGGCGGCCCGGGCCGGGACTCCCTCGGTGCGTGGGGGTTCGCCGGCAGCGGGAGCGGCACGAGCGAGCTCGTCGGCGGTGCGGGCAACGACCTGCTCTTCCCCGGGCTCACCTCGGCGGCCGACCAGGTGCTCGTGCGCGGCGGAGCCGGGCGCGACACCCTCGCCCCCAACACCTCGCTCGCGGTCGCGCCGCACAAGAGCCGGATCGTCGTGCGGGTGCCCGACCGGACCATGACGGTGAAGGCCGGCACGCTCGTCCGCTTCGGCGGCATCGAGAAGTACGACTTCAACTCGCAGAGCTCGTCGGCGCGCATCCGGTGGTTCGGCTCCGGCCGGGCGGAGACGTTCGACGCCGAGGGCCAGGACGTCGGCGTGCGCGCCTTCGGGGCAGGCGGCAACGACGCACTGCAGGGTGGCTACGGCACGGACCTGCTCGACGGAGGTCGCGGGCGCGACACGATCGACGGCGGCGAGGGTCGCGACCGCTGCCTGCACGGCGAGAAGCTGTCGCGCTGCGAGGTGCGCCGCTGACGCACCGCTGACCGGTCGCCGCGCTGGCGCCCCGCCGTACGATCGGGCCATGGGCCTGAAGCAGACGGTGGGGCGCCAGCTCGCTCCCAAGATCCAGGAGCTCACGCCCGGGCTGAGCACCGGTTTCGTGCGCGAGGCGCTCCACCGCGCGATCGACGGCATCGGGCCGCTCGCGCCGGCCGCCGTGGCGGCCGACAAGCAGCTGAAGGAGCAGCGCGGCGACGTCGAGCGCGCGATCCACGAGGTCATCGAGAACAACGTCCGCATCGCCGGCGCCCAGGGCTTCGCCACCAACGTCGGGGGGCTGGTGACCGCGACGGTCGCGATCCCGGCCAACGTCACCGGCCTGGCGATCATCCAGTGCCGGATGGCTGCCGGCATCGCCCACCTGCGCGGCCACGACCTCACCGACCCGCGGGTCCGCAACGCCGTGCTCGCGCTGTTGCTCGGTGAGGAGACCGTCACCGAGATGGTGAAGACCCGCAAGCTCCCCGCGACCCCGATGGCGCTCGCCACGGCGCCGGTCCACGACCCGTCGCTGGACGGCACCATCGCGTCGGTCGTCGCCTCCGACATCTTCACCCGGGTCGTGGGCAAGCGGCTCGCCACGACCGTCGGGCGCCGGGTGCCCGTGGTCGGCGGCGTGGTCGGCGCGGGCGCCGACGGCTTCGCGACGTGGAAGGTCGGGCGCTACGCCGACCGCGAGCTGCTGGCGCGCCGACGGCCCTGAGGCACCTCAGTCCCGCAGCGCCGCCCACTCCTCGGCGAGGATCGCGTAGCCGACCTCGTCCAGCCAGCCGAGCTCGTGGTGCCACAGCGACTGGCGCGACAGCCGCTCGCGGCGCATCCCGGCCCGCTCGAGGACGGCGACCGAGGCGTGGTTGTCGGCGTTGGCCGCGGCCGTCACGCGTCGCAGGCCCAGGTGGTCGAACGCCGCTGCGAGCAGCGCGCGGGCGGTCGCGGTCGCGATGCCCCGACCCGCGTGCGCCGGGTCGACGATGTAGCCGATCAGCCCGTCGGTCCCCTCGGGGGCACCCGGCTGGCCGGGCCCGTCGACGACGTCGAGGAAGCCGATGGCGACGACCTCCCCGTCGCGCTCCACGACGCACGAGTGGTCGGTCGGGCTGTCCGGGATCGCCAGCACCTCACGGCGCAGCTCGTCGGGGTCGACGTACGTGCGGACCATGAACCAGTTGACGCCCGGGTCGTTGCGGAACCTCAGCAGGCGGTCCACGTCGGCCTCGACCGGATCGCGCAGGAGCAGGTCGTCGGTCCGGACGGGCCAGGGGCTCGGGTGCATGGTCAGTCAGCCCCGGCGCCGGACCCGGCGGTACGCGTCGAGCGTGCCGCGCCCGGCGGGGCTGTCCTCCAGCGTCGTGACGATCTTGCGGCGCACCCGGTAGGCCGGGGTGGCGTGCGCCCGGTCGCGCTCCTCGCGCGCGTCGCGGAGCTCCTGGTGGAGCCGCTCCTCCACCGCCCGGAGCCGGGCGGCCTCGACCAGCAGCGCGCTGATCGCGTCGAGCGCCGGCGGCAGGAGCTCGTCGGCGGTGGCCGTGTCCGGGTCGGCGAAGTCGCCGGCCTCCGGTCCGAGCAGGTCGTCGAGGTCGCCGGCGACGTCGTAGCCGCGGGCGCGGAGCGTCTCGACCCAGCGGGCCGAGAGGCCGCGCGCCCAGGCGTGGTCATCGGGGGCCAGGCCGAGGCGCGCCGACGACACGCTGCGCGACCACGTCTGGTGCGCCAGCACCTCACGCACCAGCGGCCGGTAGTCGGGCGGCGCGATGATCGAGGTGACCCGCTGGTTGATGGTGCGCAGCAGCGACGTCTCCGGCACGCCGAGGGAGGGGTTCTCCCGCTCGGCGGTGAGGTCGAGCGGCAGGTCGTCGAGGCCGAAGGTGCGCGAGAAGCGGCGCCACAGCTCGCCGCGGTCGGAGCCCGGCGGCGGCACCGTCACCAGGTGGACCCGCTCGGGCGGCAGCGACGAGCCCCAGCGGTCGAGGATGTCGGGCAGCTCCTGCACCGCCCAGAACCAGGACCCGATCTTCGAGTCGCGACCCGCGTCGCGGATCGTCTCGAGGAACGTCGCGTAGGTGATGTGGCTGCGGTGCTTGACGTTCTCCTGCCACTCCGCAGGGATCTGGCGGACCAGGTCGCGCGCGGACAGCACGAGGTGGACCTCGGCGTCGCCCAGCGAGTCCAGCGCGCGGGCGACCTGGGTCGGGGTGGCGCGGGCGAAGATCTCGTGGCTGATGATCGCGGTGCCGTGCCACGCACGCACCTGGGCGGCGAGCCGGTCCCACGCCCCGACGGCCTCCGTCTCCAGGCCGCCCCAGGGCAGGGTCATCAGGTCGAGCGCGGCGAGGAAGTGGGCGTCGAAGCGGTCGGCGGCATAGAGCACGTCGTGCTCGCGCAGCAGCGACTGGTTCCGGAAGAGCACGTCCTGGAGGTACGACGTGCCGGTCTTCGGGCAGCCCACGTGCAGCAGCACCCGCCTGCTCACCGCTCCACCTGCCCCTCGCTCGGTCCCCGTGCGCCGGCCGTGCGCCAGCCGGGGTCGACGACCATCCGGACCGCCAGGTCGAGGACCCGCTCGGGCCCGCCGTCCGCGGCCGGCGTCGCTCCGCTCGGCTCGAGCGCGGCGAGGTCGCCGACGACAGGGTAGCCAGCACGGGTCACCGCGCGTACGGCCCGGGCAGCGGACGTCGCGACCCAGTCGTGCTCGCGTCGCGGGACCGCCACGGGCTCGGCGCCGGTGCCGGGCATCCGGTCCTGCAGGGTGCGCATCAGGGCCGGGCGCTCCGCGGCCGGGACGCGGAGGCCGACGACGGCGGCGACGCGCCGGGCGAGCTCGGCCTGGTCGGCGCCGGGGACCGGGACGTGGGGGAGGTGGCGCACGCCGACCTGCCGCGGCAGCCGCTCGAGGTCGGTCACCACCCGGACGAACGGTCGGCGGGCGTGCCAACGGTGCACGGACCCCACGAGGTCGGCGCGAGCCGGGAGCTGGTCGCGCTCGCGCCAGAACCGCAGCCACTCCTCCCAGGGCTTGGTGCCGGTCTCGAAGCAGCGCTGGGTCCACGTGCGGGCGAGCAGCTCGTCGAGCGGCGCGCCGACGGCGACGAGGAACGGCCGCGGACCACCCTCGGGGCGGCCCCGCGCGACGAGGTCGCGGCGCAGCCCGGCGACCGTCACGGGGTCGCCGACCAGGCGGAACCGGCGACGCCACGGCCGCGCCCACGACGTCCGGACCGGGTCCGGCCCGAGCGCGACGAGGTCCTCGGCGAGCAGCACGCTCGCCACCCGCAGCAGCTCGTGGGCGCCGACGGCGGCGGGGTCGACGGGGCGGGGCCCGTAGGCCGACGCGTCGACGCCGACCAGGGGCAGGTCGGCCTTCCCCCGCCCGGCGGCCGGGGTGGCGAGCACCCGGTCTGCCAGGCCGGCGTCGGTGCTGCCGCCGGAGGCCAGGTTGACCCGGCGCAGCAGCTCGAGCTGCTGGGCGCCCGGCAGCGGACCGGACGACGCGGCCTCGCCCGTCCAGTCCAGCCAGGGCGTCGTCCCACCGCCGCGCAGGTGGGCGACCCAGCCGTGCGCGGTGGCCCGGTCGCGGGTGGTCACCGCTCGCGCAGCCGTCGGGCCGCGCTGCGCAACCGGCCGCCGGAGTCGGCCGAGGCGCGGTTGGCGGCCTCCTGCGTCATCACGGTCAGCGCGTCGAGGGCGGCGCCGAGCTCGAGCTTGGCGCGCACCTTGTCGGGGTCGCGCCACTCGGCGTCCGGCTCGGGACGGCGCGGGCGCAGGTCCTCGACGTCACCGATGACGTCGACGCCGCTGCCGCGGACCCACTCGATCCAGCGCTCGGCCTGCTCCTCGGCGAAGCCGTAGCGATCGGGAGGCAGGCGCACCGGCACGGCCTTGCGGGAGACCAGCACCTCCTGCGCGAGCAGCTCGCGGATGAGCGCGTCGTAGGCCGGCTCGCGCCACACGCCGAGCTCGAGACGCCGGTTGAGCTTGCGCAGCAACGAGGTCTCGGCGATCCCGAGCGAGCGGTTGTCGCGCTCGGAGTCGAGCGGCGCCCAGGCCGGGTCGATGCCGAAGGCGCGGCAGAAGCGCAGCCAGAGCT
This sequence comes from Nocardioides palaemonis, assembly GCF_018275325.1. Lineage (NCBI taxonomy): Bacteria > Bacillati > Actinomycetota > Actinomycetes > Propionibacteriales > Nocardioidaceae > Nocardioides > Nocardioides palaemonis. The sequence goes on from NZ_JAGVQR010000004.1 coordinate 988,300, forward strand.
CGTCGCCGTTGGGGCCGCGGTCGTGCGGGACGGTGACCACGTGCACCCGCTCGGGCGGCAGCTTGGCGCCCCAGCGGGCCAGCACGGTGGGCAGGTCCATCGCGTTGAACATCCACGTCTGGCCACGCTCGACCTTGGTGAGGAAGCGCTTGAACGGCCACTTGCGACCCTGCTTGATCGACTCCTGCCACGCCGCGGGCAGCTGGCGGCCGAGGTCGCGGGCCGAGTAGACGACGTGGACCTCGCTGCCGGCGAGGTCGTTGAGCGCCTTGGCGACCTTGTCGGGCTTGGCGCCGGCGAGGATCTCGTGGCTGACCACCACGTTGCCCTCGGCACGCCCGATGCGCCGGACCATCGCGTCCCAGGCACCCTTGGCGTGGCCGGGCGCACCGCCCCAGTCCTGCTCGAGCAGGTCGAGAGCGGCGCGGAAGTGGAAGACGTCGGTGTCGACGAAGCGGTTCTGCGACGGGATGGTCACGCCGTGGCGCGCCAGGGACCCGGCGTTGAGCATCAGCCGGTCCTGGAGGTAGGTCGTGCCGGTCTTCGGAGCCCCGATGTGGAGGTGGACGACGCGACTCATGGCGCTGATTCTGCCCGAGCGACGCGCGCGGGCGGGAGGCGGCCGGACATCGACTCGCCGCTCAGGCGGAGCCGAGGGCGCGGACGACGGCGCTCGGGCTCGGGCGGCCGAGCTCGCCGGCCATCCACGTGCTGGTCGCGACGACCGCGTCGAGGTCGACGCCGTGCTCGATGCCGAGACCGGTGAGCATCCAGACCAGGTCCTCGGTGGCGAGGTTGCCGGTCGCCGACTTCGCGTAGGGGCACCCGCCGAGGCCGCCGGCGCTCGCGTCGAAGGTGGTGATCCCCGCCTGCAGCGCCGAGAAGGTGTTGGCGAGGGCCTGGCCGTAGGTGTCGTGGAAGTGCATCGCCAGCCGGTCGGTGCCGACCCCGGCGTCCGCGAACGCGGCCACCAGCGCCGTCACGTGCCCGGCGGTGGCGACGCCGATGGTGTCGCCGAGGCTGAGCTGCGAGGCGCCGAGGTCGAGCAGGCGGGTGCCGGCGGCGACGACCTGATCGATCGCGACGGCGCCCTCCCACGGGTCGCCGAAGCACATCGAGACGTAGGCGCGGACGTCCATGCCGGCCTCCCGGGCGCGGGCGACGGTGGGCTCGAACATCGCGAACTGCTCGTCGAAGGTGCGGTTGAGGTTCTTCGACGCGAAGGTCTCGGTGGCGCTGCCGAAGATCGCGACGTGCTCCAGCCCGAGCTCGAGCGCCCGGTCGAGGCCGCGCTCGTTGGGGACGAGGACCGGCAGGTGCCGCCCGGCGTCACCGAGCTCGGTCATCAGCTCCGCCGCGTCGGCGAGCTGGGGGACCCACCGCGGGTGGACGAACGACGTCGCCTCGACGATCGGGAGGCCGGCCACCACCAGGCGTCGGACGAACTCCGCCTTGACCGCGACGGGGACGATCGCCTGCTCGTTCTGCAGGCCGTCGCGGGGACCGACCTCGTAGATCGTGACGCGGTCGGGCAGGCCGTCGGCGCGGACGGTCATGGGGAGTGGTTTCGCCACCCCCCTCTCGGTTCCTGAGGTGCGAGGAGCCCCGGCGACGAGCCTCGAAGGACGCACCTCAACCACCGAACCCGTCCACGACGAAGAGGGCGGCGCCGAGCTTCACCAGGTCGCCCGCGGCCGCGCCGATCGTGGTGACCGTGCCGGCGAAGGGCGCCTTGAGCGCGAGCTCCATCTTCATCGCCTCCATCACCCCCAGCGTCTCACCCTCCTCGACGACCTGGCCCTCGGCGACGTTGACCGCCAGGACCGTGCCGGGCATCGGCGCGAGCAGCGTGCCGTCGCCGGCCGCCACGGCGTGGTCGCCGAACGGGTCGGGGCGCTCCCAGACCCAGCGCTGGCCGCGGTGGACCACGTCGACGACGTCGCGCTGGATGTTGAGCACGGCGTGCTCGGGCCGGCCGTCGACGAGCAGGTGGACGGTGTGGTTCTCGGCCGACACCATCTCGACGGCGTGGTCGTCGACGCGTCCGCGGTGGCGGTCGACCACGACCAGGGTGTCGCCGAGGACGACGGTGTCGGGCGCGGGGTCGGCCCCCATCCGCCACCCGTCCGCGCGCCACGGCCCGGCGCCCCGGCCGACGGTGTCGAGGAGCACCTCGGTCCACGCGCCGAACACCCGCGCCAGGTCGGCGTCGGGCTCGGGCACCTCGTGGTGATCGAGCCAGGCGGTGTCGATCGAGCAGTCGCGGAACTCGTCGGAGTCGGCGAGGACGCGCAGGAAGCCGGTGTTGGTGGTGATGCCGAGGACGACCGTCTCCTCGAGCGCACCGACCAGCGTGCGCCGGGCGGCCTCGCGCTCGGCGCCCCACGCGATGACCTTGCCGAGCATCGGGTCGTAGGAGGTGGAGACCTCCTGCTCCGGCTCGAGGGCGTGGTCGACGCGTACGAACGGGTCTCGAGACAGGCGCTGCGCGCCTTCCTCGACCAGCGAGTGGGGCCATCGCACGATCGAGGTGCGGCCGGCCTGGGGCAGGAAGCCGTGGAAGGAGTCCTCGGCGTAGACCCGGGCCTCGATCGCGTGGCCCTCGAGGCTGATCTCGCCCTGCGCGATGCCGAGCGGCTCGCCGGTCGCGACCAGCAGCTGGAGCTCGACGAGGTCGACCCGCTCGCCGCGCACCCGGGTGACCTCCTCGGTCACCGGGTGCTCGACCTGCAGTCGGGTGTTCATCTCCAGGAAGTAGAACTCCCCGGTCGCGTTGTCGAGGAGGAACTCGACGGTGCCGGCGCCGACGTAGCCGCACTGCTCGGCGAGGGCGACCGCCGCGGACGTGATCGCGGCGCGCTGGGCCTCGTCGATCGTCGGCGCGGGCGCCTCCTCCAGCACCTTCTGGTGGCGGCGCTGGGTCGAGCAGTCGCGCTCGAAGAAGTGCAGCACCGTGCCGTGGCTGTCGCCGAGCACCTGCACCTCGATGTGCCGGCCGGACTCGACGTACTTCTCGATGAGGAGGGTGTCGTCGCCGAACGAGCTGGCCGCCTCGCGGGCGGCGGCCGCGCGGGCCTCGGGGAGCTCGGCGGCGCTGCGCACCACCCGCATCCCCTTGCCGCCGCCGCCGGCGGCCGCCTTGACCAGCACCGGGTAGGCGAGCGAGGCGGGGTCGTCGTCGAGGGCGTACGACGGCACGACCGGCACCCCGGCGGCCAGCGCGACCTCGCGGGCGGCGTCCTTGCGGCCCATCGCGTCCATCACGTCGGCCGACGGGCCGACCAGCGTGATGCCGGCCTCGGCGAGCGCGCGGGCGAAGGGTGCCCGCTCGGACAGGAAGCCGTAGCCCGGGTGCACGAAGCCGGCGCCGGACTCGCGCGCCGCGGCCACCACCTCGTCGACGTCGAGGTAGGACCCGACCCGCACCGCCACGTCGGCGGCCCGGGCGTGCGGGGCCTGCGCGTCGAGGTCGGTGTGGATCGCGACGGTGCGCCAGCCGAGGCGGCGGGCGGTGCGCATCACGCGGAGCGCGATCTCGCCGCGGTTGGCGATGAGGACGGTGTTCATGAGGTCTCCTTCGACCGAGGTCTCGTGACGGTCGCTGCGCGACCTCCTCGACCAGCGGTGCCGCTGGTCGAGGAAGGACGGAGTCCTGTCACGAGACCGAGGTCCATCACATGCGGAAGATGCCGTACTGGGGCTCGGGGATCGGGGTGTAGGACGTCGCGCCGAGCGCCATGCCGAGCACGCGGCGGGTGTCGGCGGGGTCGATGATCCCGTCGTCCCACAGGCGGGCGGAGGCGTAGTAGGGCGAGCCCTGGCGTTCGTACTGCTCCCGGATCGGGCTTCGATAAGCCTCCTCGTCCTCGGCCGACCACTCCTCGCCGCGGGCCTCGAGCCCGTCGCGACGGACGGTCGAGAGCACGCCGGCGGCCTGCTCGCCGCCCATCACCGAGATCCGGGCGTTGGGCCACATCCAGAGGAAGCGCGGGTCGTAGGCGCGACCGCACATGCCGTAGTTCCCGGCGCCGAACGAGCCGCCGATGACGACGGTGAACTTCGGGACGACCGAGCAGGCGACCGCGGTGACCAGCTTGGCGCCGTCGCGGGCGATGCCCTTGTTCTCGTACTCGCGACCCACCATGAAGCCGGTGATGTTCTGGAGGAAGACCAGCGGGATGCCGCGCTGGTTGCACAGCTCGATGAAGTGGGCGCCCTTGAGCGCCGACTCGCTGAACAGGATGCCGTTGTTGGCGACGATCCCGACCTCGTAGCCGTGGATCCGGGCGAAACCGCACACGAGGGTGTCGCCGTAGAGCTTCTTGAACTCGTGGAACCGGCTGCCGTCGACGACCCGGCGGATCACCTCGCGCACGTCGTAGGGCGTGCGGGTGTCGGTCGGGACGACGTCGTAGATCGACTCAGGCGACTCGTGCGGCTCCTCGACGTCGACAGCCGGGGTGCGGGCCGGGGTCGCGGGCGGCAGCGTGTCGACGATCGAGCGGACGATCTCCAGCGCGTGGGCGTCGTCCTCGGCGAGGTGGTCGACCACGCCGGAGGTGCGGGCGTGGACGTCGCCGCCGCCGAGGTCCTCGGCCGTGACGACCTCGCCGGTCGCGGCCTTCACCAGCGGCGGGCCGCCGAGGAAGATCGTGCCCTGGTCGCGCACGATGACCGTCTCGTCCGACATCGCCGGGACGTAGGCCCCGCCGGCGGTGCAGGACCCCATCACGCTGGCGATCTGCGGGATGCCGCGGGCCGACATGTTCGCCTGGTTGAAGAAGATCCGGCCGAAGTGCTCGCGGTCGGGGAACACCTCGTCCTGCATCGGCAGGAACGCGCCGCCGGAATCGACGAGGTAGATGCAGGGCAGGCCGTTCTCCGCGGCGACGGCCTGCGCGCGCAGGTGCTTCTTCACCGTCATCGGGTAGTAGGTGCCGCCCTTGACCGTGGCGTCGTTGGCGACGACCACGCACTCGCGTCCCGAGACCAGCCCGATGCCCGCCACGACCCCGGCCGACGGGACCGCGTGGTCGTCGCCGCTCCCGTACATCCCGTACGCCGCCAGCGGGGCGAGCTCGAGGAACGGGCTGCCGGGGTCGAGCAACCGGTCGACCCGGTCGCGCACCAGCAGCTTGCCGCGGTCGGTGTGCTTCTTCCGCGCGGACTCCGAGCCGCCCTCGCGCACCCGGGCCAGCCGGGAGCGCAGGTCGTCGACGAGCTCGCGCATGGACGGTGGGGTCAGGGGCTCGGGCACCGGGTCAGGTTAGCGATCGTTAACCCGCAGCGTCCAGTGCGGGGAACTCGCCCACCACGGTGGTCCCGCGCCCCGGCGCCGCGTCGAGGCGCAGCGTGCCGCCTGCGGCCTCGATCCGCGCGACCATCCCCTCCAGCCCGCCGCGGGTGACGCGGGCGGGGTCGAAGCCGCCGCCGTCGTCGGTGACGCGGAAGGCGAGGTGCGGCCGGCCGCGCAGCACCACCAGCAGCTCGGAGGCGCGCGCGTGCTTGGCCGCGTTGGTCATCGCCTCGAGGATGCAGAAGTAGGCTGCCGCCTCGACCTGCTGGGGATGCCGCTCGACGTCCGCGACGTCGAGGGTCACCGGCACCGGGGAGCGACGGGCGGTCGCCTGGAGCGCCGCGACGAGGCCGCGCTCGGCGAGCAGCGGGGGATAGATGCCGCGCGCGAGCTCGCGGAGCTCGACCAGCACCTCGCGGTTGTCGGCGGCGAGCTGGTCGAGCAGCCGGGCCGCGCCGTCGCCGCGGCCGGCGAGGAGCTCCTTGCGGGCCCGCTCGACGGTGACGCTCATCGCGAGCAGCCGCTGCTGGGCGCCGTCGTGCAGGTCGCGCTCGAGGCTGCGGCGGGCGGCGTCGGCGACCGCCACCACGCGCGTACGGGAGTCGGCGAGCTCGTCGGCCTGGTCGCGCAGCCGGACGTAGGCGTCGCGCACCAGGTAGACCACGATCACCACGCCCGCCGGCAGGGACGCCGCGATCACCACGGCGTTGACCCACCAGGTGTCGTTGAGGTTGTCCGTGCGCCGCCACTCCCCGAGTGCCGCCACCCCGGCGCTGCCGATCACCGCCACGACCATCAGCGCGCGGATCCACCGCTGCGGGAGGTAGGGGAAGCCGACGAGCAGCGGCACCATCGTCAGCAGCGCGGTCAGCGGGCTCAGGTTGGGGGTCGCCCACGTGCCGCCGACGGCGAAGAGCAGCGACGACACCGTCAGCCCGATGATCGCCGCGGGCGCGCCGTAGCGCCGGCACAGCGGCGGCGTGACGAGCATGATGACGATCGACGCGACCATCACGCCCAGGTCGATCTCCACCGCCGTGTGCTTGAAGCCCAGGAAGTACGCCGCGGCGAGCAGCAGGGTCGCCGTGGTCAGCGCGACCAGGTTGATCCGCAGCAGCCAGCGCAGCGCGGGGTCGAGGCCGTCCCAGCCGCCGAGCAGCCGGCTCATCCGCGCGGGGCCACCGCGCCGCCGACGCCGGCCTCGCTGAGGAACACCAGCGTGGCGGCCACCCGGCGGTGCACGGGGGCGTCGGCGGGCAGGTCCAGCTTGGTCAAGATCGAGTTGATGTGCTTCTCCACGGCCCGGTCCGTGACCACCAGGTCGGCCGCGATCGCCGCGTTGGTCATCCCGCGCGCGACCATCGCGAGCACCTCCAGCTCGCGGGGCGTGAGCCGGTCGAGCAGCGAGTCGTGGCGGCGGGTGCCGGTGGCCACGAGCGCGTCGACCACGATCTGGTCGATCACCGAGCCGCCGGAGGCCACGGTGTGCAGCGCCGCGACCAGCTCGTCGACGTCGGCCACCCGCTCCTTGAGCAGGTAGCCGCGACGGTCGCTGCCCTCGCGCACCAGGTCGAGGGCGTACTCGACGTCGGAGTACTGGGTCAGCGCCACCACGCCGACCTCCGGGTGGGCGCGGCGGAGGTGGGTCGCGGCGCGGATCCCCTCGTCGGTGAAGTCCGGCGGCATCCGGATGTCGGTGAGCAGCACGTCCGGACGGTGGCGGTCGACCGCGGCCAGCACCTCGGGGAGGTTGGTGGCGGTCGCGACGACCTCGATGTCGTCGAACCCGGACAGGAGGGCGAGCACCCCGGCGCGCAGCAGGTCCCCGTCCTCGGCGAGGACCACGCGGATGGGAGCCATGGCGGCAATCTAGCCACGCGCGCGCCTCGCTGTCGGTGGGGCGGGCACCACCGTGGGGCGGCGAGGCGTCCGGACGGGCGACCATCGGGCCTGCGGGGGTGGTGCTGGCACCACTGACACGCGTGCGGCGACGACGGCAGGATGCTCCGCGTCGGCACGGACCGTGGGGGTCGCGGTGGCCGCTGGGGGGGAGCGGCCACTCGTGCCGACCCGTGCAGGGAGGACGTCGTGATACCGCTCGCCGTGTGGGAGGCGCCCGTGCGTCGCGTCCCGTCCACCCGACGGTCGTTGCCGACGTCCGGGTTAATCACCACTAACCTCGACCTCGTGACCCCGCGCCGCCAGCAGATCCTCGGCATCGCCGCCGAGCTGTTCGCCGCCCGCGGCTTCCACGGCGTGTCGGTCGCCGAGCTCGGCTCGGCGTGCGGGATCTCCGGCCCGGCGCTCTACAAGCACTTCGAGTCCAAGGACGCGATGCTGGCCGAGATGCTGGTGTCGATCAGCGAGACGCTCCTCGCTCAGGGCCGACGTCGCGCCGAGAGCGCCGACGGACCGCGCGCCGCGCTCGAGGCGCTGGTGGAGTGGCACATCGAGTTCGCCATCGACCACCGCGCGCTGATCGTCGTGCAGGACCGCGACTGGAGCAGCCTGCCCGACGAGGCGCGCGAGCGGGTGCGGTCGCTGCAACGGGCGTACGTCGACGTGTGGGCGACGCAGGTGCGGCTGCTCGACCCGGCGATCACGCCGGAGGCCGCCCGCACCCGCGCCCACGTGCTGTTCGGGCTGCTCAACTCCACCCCGCACTCCGGCCGGCTGCCCGACCCGCAGCTGCACGAGGTGCTGCGCGAGATGGCGCACGGGGCCCTCGGCCTCTGACGCCCGAGCGACGGTCCCGGTCGCGCGGCCAGGGGTGAACCGGTCGGGGTCATCTGAGGACGTGGTGCAGGAGGATGACCCCGTCCCGGGTGCAGGACGTCCTCAGACACCTCTGGTGGCGGAGGGTGGCGTCACCAGGCGTCGGCGGCCGGGCCCAGCTCCAGCAGCCGGGCCGCGCGGGCAGCAGCCTCCGCGGCGACGGCGAGGTCGTCGACCTCCTCCGTCGCCTCGGCCGCGTCGTCCTCCGCGTCGTCCTCCGCGGAGTCGTCGGCGGAGCCGGCCGTACGCGGACGGGTGATCCGGTGCAGGTCGCGGAGCACCCGGTCGCGCGGCAGGCCGCGCAGGTGGGTGAGCACGAACGGGTCGGCCTGGATCAGCCAGGCGAGCTGGGTCAGCACGGCGAGCGCGTGCGGGCAGGGGTCGAGCCACGAGTCGCACGAGCAGGCCGACCCCAGCTCGCCGCCGTAGGGCAGCAGCTCGACGCCGGCCTCCTCCACTGCCTCGACGAGGGCATGCGGCAGCTGGCCGGCGAGCAGTGCCGCGATGCGGCCGGACTCCGCCGCGACCAGCTCGGTGAACGCCGCCGCGTCGCCGCCGTCGAGCACCGGCACCGTGACCTCGACGGTGAAGGCGTCGTCGCCGTCGTGGACCGCGGCGACCGCGGAGCCGTCGGCGACGGTGATCGCGCCGACCGCTCCCGCCCGCGCCAAGGCCCGGCCCGCGCGCAGCTCCTTCTCGCCGAACGCCGCCTCCTCGACCGCGCGCAGCACCGCCTTGCTCCACCACGTGCCGCCGCCTCCGCCGCGCCGGGGCGGCAGCCGCGGGTGGATGGTGGCCCCGCTGTCGGGGGTCGTCATCGACGCAGCTCGACGAGGTCGCGGAGCTCGGCGTCGGAGAGCTCGGTGAGCGCGGTCTCGCCGCGCGCGAGGACGGAGTCGGCCAGCGAACGCTTGCGGGCGAGCAGCTCGGCGATCCGTTCCTCGATCGTGCCCTCGGTGACGAACCGGTGGACCTGCACCGGGCGGGTCTGGCCGATCCGGTAGGCGCGGTCGGTGGCCTGGTCCTCGACCGCGGGGTTCCACCAGCGGTCGAAGTGGATCACGTGGTCGGCGCGGGTGAGGTTGAGGCCGGTGCCGCCGGCCTTGAGCGACAGCAGGAAGACCGGCACCTCGCCGGCCTGGAACCGCGCGACCATCGCCTCGCGCTCGCGCACCGGCGTCCCGCCGTGCAGGAGCTGGTGGCGGACGCCGGTGGTGGCGAGGTGGCGCTCGACGAGCCGGGCCATCGCGACGTACTGGGTGAAGAGCAGGACCGCGCCGTCCTCGGCCACGACGGTCCCGACCAGCTCGTCGAGCAGGTCGAGCTTCTCCGAGCGGCCGCGCAGCCGCGGGTTGGACTGGCGCAGGAAGTGGGCGGGGTGGTTGCAGATCTGCTTGAGGCCGGTCAGCAGCGCGAGCACGAGCCCGCGGCGGGTCTCCTCGTCGGCCTCCTCGATGCGACGCATCGACTCGCGCACGAGCGTCTCGTAGAGCACGACCTGCTCCCGGGTCAGGCCGAGCACGTGGTCGGTCTCGGTCTTGCGCGGCAGCTCGGGCGCGATGCCCGGGTCGGACTTGCGCCGGCGCAGCAGGAACGGCCCGATCAGGTCGGCGAACTGCCGTGCCTTGGTCGGCTCGAGGCCCGACTCGATCGGCCCGGCCCAGACCTTGCGGAAGGCGTTGCGGCTGCCGAGGAGGCCCGGGATCGCCCAGTCGAGGATCGCCCAGAGCTCGGTGAGGTCGTTCTCGACCGGCGTGCCGGTCAGCGCGACGCGGGCCGCGCTCGGGATCGTCCGCAGCGCGCGGGCCGCGGCCGAGCGGGCGTTCTTCACGTGCTGGGCCTCGTCGGCGACGACGAGGTCCCACGGCACCTCCGCGAGCAGGGCCGCGTCGTTGCGCATGGTGCCGTAGGTGGTCAGCACGAAGCCGGACGCGACGTCGTCGAGGTCGCGGGCGCTGCCGTGGTGGCGGCGTACGGCGACGCCGGGCGCGAAGCGGCGGATCTCGGCCTCCCAGTTGCCGAGCAGCGACGCCGGGCAGACGACGAGCGTGGGGCCGCCCGCCCCGCGCTCCTTCCCCTCGTCGGTCGAGGTGCGAGCGGAGCGAGCCTCGAGACCACGCTCCACGCGGTGGAGGTGGAGCGCGATGACCGTGACGGTCTTGCCCAGCCCCATGTCGTCGGCGAGGCACGCGCCGAGCCCGAGCGAGGTGAGCTCGGCGAGCCAGGACAGGCCGCGGCGCTGGTAGTCGCGCAGGTCGGCCCGCAACGCGGCTGGCACCTCGACCAGCTCGCCGGAGGTGGCGCCGGCCAGCCGCTCGCGGACCTTCAGCAGGCTGGCGCCGACGACCGCCTCGTAGGGGACGTCCTCGATGTCGACGACGCCGGTGAGGGTCGCGGCGATCGCCTGCACCGGGGTGACGGTGCGGATCAGCCGCTTGCGCGCCCGCTTGATCACGCCCGAGTCGACCGCGACCCAGTTGTCGCGCAGCTTGATGATCGGGCTGGTCGTGCGGGCCAGCTCGTCCATCTCCTCGTCGGTCAGCTCCTCGCCGTGCAGCGCGAGCTGCCACTCGAAGCCGAAGAGCGCGTCGGGGCCGAAGAGCCCGTCGTGGAGCGCCTCCTCGCGGGGGGCGGCGGCCTGCCGCCGGCCGAGCTCGACGCGCTGGGTGACCTCGCGGTCGAGGTACTTGGGCCACATCACCTGGTGACCGGCTTCGGTGAGCGCACTCGCCCCGCCGTCGAGCAGCGACAGGATCTCGTCGGAGTCGAGGGTGATCTCGTCGGGCACGCGCAGGTCGAGCAGCCGCTCGAGCACCGGCCAGGCGTCGGCGGCCGACCGCAGCGCGATCGCGGCGTGGGTGCGGGCCCGCTCCCCGAACCCGTGCGCGGCCTCGGGCCCGGCGTCCTCCCAGAGCTCGACCGCGTCGGCGACGTGGGCGGCGTTGTCGACCGCGTGCACCTGCGTCACGAGGCGTACGGCCCCGGCGACCAGCTCCTCCTCGTCGGCCTCGACCCGGAACGACACCGAGACCAGGTGCGGGCGGTCGTCGCGCCCGCGCGAGCGGATCCGGGCGATCCGCTGCTGGAGCTGGTCGCTGAAGTCGTCGGGGCGCAGGACCGTCGGGGCCGGCGCGACCGCGCGGGCCCGGTGCCGCGAGGCGCCCGGCGAGGTGCGGGGCACCGTGTCGGCGATGGCGTCGAGCAGCGCGCGGACGGTGCCCTCGGCGGTGGCCGCGTCGAACCCGTCGTGCCCGCGCGCCCGCACCAGCTCGGCGATCCGCCGCTCGTCGTCGGCGTCGAGGCCGGCGACCTGCCAGTGTCTCCCGCCCGGCTCGGGCGCGAACCGGCCGGCGGCGACGAGCTGGAGGCCCATCAGCGCCGCGCCCGCGAGCAGCGCGACCGAGGGGTGCAGGTCGTCCTGGTCGCGGACCTTGCCGAGCACCGGCAGCGCGCCGCGCACCGGCATCACGATGGTGCGCCGCTCGTCGGTGAACTCGATCGAGCCGTCCCGGGGCGGCTCCCCCACCAGCAGCCTGGCGGGTCCGGTGACCGGGACGAAGCTCATGCGGTGCCTTTCCGTGACCGCTGGCTGCGGGCACGAGGACGCTAACGCGTGGGACCGACAGGTCGTTCCCACCAGGTCCCGCCCCGCGCCCCCTCCGTTACCGTCGCTCGCATGGACGTCTCCGCGCTGCTGGCCGCCCACCCCGTGATCGACGGGCACAACGACCTGATGTGGGAGGCCCGCGCCCAGGTGGCCTACGACTTCGACCGGCTCGACGTCGGCGCCGGCGGGACGCCCACCCACACCGACCTGCCCCGCATGCGCGCCGGCGGGATGGGGGCGCAGTTCTGGTCGGTCTACGTCCCGACCCGCCTCGCCGGGGACGCCGCGGTCACCGCGACCCTCGAGCAGGTCGACGCCGCCCGCGAGCTGACCCGGAGGTACGCCGACCACCTCGCGTGGGCGACCACCGCCGACGAGGTCGAGCAGGCGTGGGCCTCCGACCGGATCGCGTCGCTCGCCGGCGCCGAGGGCGGCCACTCGATCAACGGCTCGCTGGCGACGCTGCGCCAGCTGCACCGGCTCGGCGTGCGCTACCTGACCCTCACCCACAACGCCAACACCCCGTGGGCGGACTCCGCCACCGACCGTCCGGTCGCCGGCGGGCTCACCGCGTTCGGGCGCGAGGTGGTCCGCGAGATGAACCGGGTCGGCATGATGGTCGACCTGTCGCACGTCTCGGCCGACACCATGCGCGACGCGCTGGCGGTGAGCGAGGCGCCCGTCATCTTCAGCCACAGCTCGGCCCGCGCCGTGACGGACAGCCCGCGCAACGCGCCGGACGACGTGCTGGAGGCGACCGCGCGCGGCGGCGGCGTGTGCATGGTGACGTTCGTGCCGAAGTTCGTGAACCAGGCGTGCGCCGACGCGCACCGCGAGATGGTCGCGGCCGGGGAGGCGGAGGGGATCCCGGAGGCCGACGGTGCCCGCTTCGGGCCGTTCTCCGACCGCTGGGAGGCCGAGCACCCGCCGCCGACCGCCACCCTCGACGACGTCGTGGCCCACTGCGAGCACGTGCGCGAGGTCGCCGGCATCGACCACGTCGGCCTCGGCGGCGACTACGACGGCGTGCAGGTGCTGCCGACCGGCCTCGAGGACGTGTCGACGTACCCCGCCCTGCTCTCCGCCCTCGCCGGGCGCGGCTGGTCGGCCGAGGACCTCGCGCGGCTGACCTGCCGCAACACGCTGCGGGTGATGCGCGAGGTCGAGGACGTCGCCCGCGAGCTGCAGTCGACCCGCGCCCCGAGCATCGCGCGGATCGAGGACCTCGACGGCGCGCCGGCATGAGCCAGGGGTGACGCAGCCCACCCGATAATCGCTGGGTGGTTGTCGTCGTCAACCAATACCCTTGACCGGTGACCAGCACCCAGACCTCCCCCGGCGAGATCCAGCCGGACAGCTCCGACAAGCTCGACAAGGGCGTCCTGATGGTGGCGGGCGTCGTCGTCCTCGGCGCCATCATGTCGATCCTCGACATCACCGTCGTCTCCGTCGCACTCAACACCTTCCAGCAGGAGTTCAGCGCCACGGCGGCCGAGGTCGCGTGGACGATGACCGGCTACACGCTGGCCCTCGCGAGCGTCATCCCGCTCACCGGCTGGGCCGCCGACCGGTTCGGCACCAAGCGCCTCTACCTGCTGGCCGTCGCGCTGTTCACCGCCGGCTCCGTGCTCTGCGCCGCCGCCACCTCGCTGGAGATGCTGGTCCTCTTCCGGGTGCTGCAGGGCCTCGGCGGCGGCATGCTGATGCCGCTCGGCATGACGATCCTGACCCGTGCCGCCGGCCCCGAGCGCGTGGGCCGCGTGATGGCCGTCCTGGGCATCCCGATGCTGCTCGGACCGATCTTCGGCCCGATCCTCGGCGGGGCGCTGATCGAGAGCGCCTCGTGGCACTGGATCTTCCTGATCAACCTGCCGATCGGCATCGCCGCGCTCGCCTACGCCTGGGTGGTGCTCCCGAAGGACGAGGTCGAGCCGTCGGAGACCTTCGACTGGCTCGGGATGCTGCTGCTCTCCCCCGGCCTCGCCGCCTTCCTCTACGGCGTCTCCTCGATCCCCGAGGAGGGCACCGCCATGGCCGCCCGGGTGATGGTGCCGATGGTCCTCGGCCTCGTGCTCATCGTCGCGTTCGTCCCGTGGGCGCTCAACCGCCGCAACATCCACCCGCTGGTCGAGCTGCGGCTGTTCGCCAACAAGAACCTCACCGTCGCCGTCATCGCGATGACCCTCTTCGCGATCGCCTTCTTCGGCGCCTCGCTGCTCTTCCCGCTCTACTTCATCCAGGTCCGCGGCGAGGGCACCCTCTTCACCGGCTGGCTGCTCGCCCCGCAGGGCGTCGGCGCGATGCTGACCATGCCGGTCGCCGGCATCCTCGCCGACAAGATCGGCCCCGGGAAGGTCGTGCTGGTCGGCATCACGGTGATCACCGTCGGCATGGGCATGTTCACCCAGATCGGGGCCGACACGTCCTACGTCTACATCCTCGGCGCGCTCTTCATCATGGGCCTCGGGATGGGCGGCACGATGATGCCGATCATGACCGCGGCGCTCGCGACGCTCACGGCCCACAACGTCGCGCGCGGCTCGACGCTGCTCAACATCACCCAGCAGGTGGCGGCCTCGATCGGCACCGCGCTGTTCTCGGTGATCCTCACCAACCAGATGAAGGGCAGCGACGCGATCGCCCAGGCCGGCGCGGTCACCGCCGCGGCCGACGGCAGCACCGACCCGAACGTGCTGGGCCAGGCCGCCCAGCAGCTCGGCATCGACCCCGCGTCCCTGCAGCAGCTCTTCGCCCGGGCCACGCTCGACATGGCCGACTCCTTCGCCACCGTCTTCATCGTGGCGACCGTGCTGGTGGCCTGCTGCCTGGTCCCGGCGGCGTTCCTGCCGCGCAAGAAGGTGGCTCCGGTCGACCCGACCGCGGTGATGGGTCACTGACCCTCGGCGCGCACCCACGGCGTACGTGCTCGCGGCCCGTCCTCCTCCGGGAGGGCGGGCCGCGTGCCATTTCTCGCCCTCGCGAGGAAGATCGGACGAGAAAGATCTCCGCGGGCTGTCGATCCCGGGCGGCGGGCGGCGACAAGGTGGTGACGAACCCCGGACCACGGGGTCACGAGAGAGAGGCACGAGCATGAAGTACGTCCTGATGTACACCTCCCGCCCCGACCTGGCCGCGAACACCGACAGCGAGGCTGCCCAGGCGATCTACAAGCGGGTCTACGAGTGGTTCGGCGAGAATGCGGGCGTGATGGCCGACTCCGGCGCCGAGCTGCTCGGCGTCGAGACCGCCACCACCGTGAAGCACGACCCCGCTGGTGCGGTCGTGGTCGACGGCCCCTTCAACGAGGCCAAGGAGGTGATCGGCGGCTTCAGCGTGATCGACGTGGCGGACATGGACGCCGCCATCGCCATCGTGAAGACCTGGCCGATGCTCGACCTGCCGGGCGTCGCCGTCGAGATCCGCCCCATGGTCGAGGACTACTCCCAGTTCGAGTGACCCAGCGCCGCAAGACGACATGATGACCACCACGGACGGCCTCCTGGCGCGCACCCTGCGCCAGGAGGCCGGCCCGCTGGTGGCACGGCTGTCGCGGCGGTTCGGCGACTTCGACCTCGCCGAGGAGGCGGTGCAGGGCGCGGTGGTCGAGGCCCTGACCAGGTGGCGCCGGGACGGTCCGCCCGACAACCCGGGGGCCTGGCTCCAGGTCGCGGCGACCCGCAACGCGATGGACGGGATGCGACACCGTGATCGCCAGCGAGCGCTGGCCGGCCGCGCCGACCCACCGTCCTCCGAGCCCGCGGACGGCACCGACGAACGGCTGGCGCTGCTGTTCGCCTGCTGCCACCCGGCGCTCGCACCCGAGGCCCGCCTCGCCCTGACCCTGCGCGCGGTGGTCGGCCTCACCACCCCGCAGATCGCCCGCGCGTTCCTCGCCCACGAGTCGACGCTCGCCCAGCGCATCGTGCGAGCGAAGCGGAAGATCGTCTCGTCCGGCATCAGCCTCACCGTCCCGGCCGAGTCCGAGCTGGCCGAGCGCCTGGGCGACGTCCTCGCGGTCGTCTACGTGATGTTCAACGAGGGCTTCGTGTCCTCGACCGGACCGACGCAGGACCGGGACCTCTCGGCCGACGCGGTCTGGCTGGCCGGCGTCGTCGCGACCTCGCTGCCGACCGAGGCGGAGGCGTGGGGACTCGCCGCCCTGCTCACGATCCAGCACGCCCGCGGCCGTGCCAGGTTCGTCGCCGGCGACCTCGTGCTGCTGCGCGACCAGGACCGCCGCCTGTGGGACCACGCCGCGATCGCGGGAGGCGAGCGGATGATCGAGCGGGCAGCGTCGCTCGGCAAGCCGGGGCCCTACCAGCTGCAGGCCGCCATCGCGGCCGTGCACGCCATCGGCGCGAGCTGGGAGGAGACCGACTGGCTCCAGATCTCGCTGCTCTACGACGAGCTGGCGCGCTGGGACCCCTCCCCGGTGGTCCGGCTCAACCAGGTGGTCGCGCGCTCGCAGGTCCTCGGGCCGCTCGAGGCCCTCGCCGGCCTCGAGCAGCTCTCCGGCCCGCTGGCGGACTACCACCTCTTCCACGCGACCCGCGCCGAGCTGCTCACCGCCGTGGGCCGCGCGGCGGAGGCCGAGGCGGCCAACCGACGTGCTCTCGAGCTCACCACCAACGACGCCGAGCGCCGCCTGCTGACCACCCGGCTCCACCGGCGCCCGCTCGACGACGGCTCCTGAGTCGAGCCTCGTCGGCGGGGGGCGCCGCGGGTCAGCCCTGGGTGGCGAGGGCGAGCGGCAGCACCGCAGCGGCGCCTGCGGAGCGGATCGCCGCGGCGGCGACGGTGAGGGTCCAGCCGGTGGCGACCTGGTCGTCGACGAGCAGGACCGTCGCTCCGGGCGGGACCTCGGCGTCGAGACCCCCGCGGCGGCGCACCGCGGCGACCCGCTGGGCGGAGTTGGACTGCCCGGCGCGCGGCGGGACCGTCTCGTCGCGGATCGCCCACGTGCCGACGAGCGGGACCTGCATGACGCGCGAGAGGTTCTCCGCGAGGTCGCGCACCAGGGTCGGGCGGGTGGCGGACTCGACGACGACGATCGCGTCTGGACGCCTCGACCAGTGGGGCGCCCAGTCCTTCATCACGTCCATCACGGCCTGGGCGAGCGGCGGTGGCACCGGGCCGTCGGGGGTGTCCTCGCGGAAGAGCGCACGCAGGGCCTGGCCGTGGCCGAGGTCGGTCAGCCGGGCGACCACCCGGCCCGGCTCGGCGGCGTCGCTGATCTTGCCCTTGAGGTCGAGGCCGAGGTTGGCCAGCGCGGTGGGCCACATCTTGCGGGGCTCGAGCACCACGCCGGGACGCGAGAGCCGCTCGCCCGCCTCGGCGACGGCGGCGTCGCTGACGGACGTCGACAGGGTCAGGCCGCCGCAGTTGTCGCAGCGACCGCAGTCGGCGGCGTCGGGGTCGTCGAGCTGCTCACGGAGGTAGCGCATCCGGCACTCGGTGGTGCGGAGGTAGCCCAGCATCGCCTGCTGCTCGCGCTCGCGGGCCTCCGCGACCCGGGCGTAGCGCTCGGCGTCGTAGTGCCAGGGGCGCCCGGTGGCGACCCAGCCGCCCTGCACCCGCTGCACCGCCCCGTCGACGTCGAGCACCTTGAGCATCGACTCCAGCCGGTTGCGGCCGAGCTCGACCCGGGTCTCGATCGTGGCGGTGGACAGCGGCCGGTCGGAGTCGGCGAGCGCCGCCAGCGTCTCGTGGACCTGCTCCTCGCGCGGGAAGCCCAGCGAGGCGAAGTAGGCCCAGATGTCGCGGTCCTCGACCTGCGGCAGCAGGACCACGGTGGCGTCGTCCGTGCCACGACCGGCGCGGCCGACCTGCTGGTAGTAGGACACCGGCGACGACGGGGCGCCGAGGTTGATCACGAAGCCGAGGCTCGCGTCGAAGCCCATGCCGAGCGCGCTGGTGGCGACCAACGCCTTGACCCGGCCCTCGACCAGCGCCTGCTCGAGCGTGTGCCGCTCGTCGGCCTCGGTCTGCCCGGAGTAGGCCGCCACCTCGAGCCCGCGGTCGCGGAGGTAGCCGGCGACCTCCTGGGTGGCGGCGACCGTGAGGCAGTAGACGATGCCGGAGCCCGGCTGCTCGGCGAGGTGGTCGGCGAGCCACGCCAGCCGCTGCTGCGGGGTCTTCAGCTGGACCACGCCGAGGCGCAGCGACTCGCGGTCGAGGGTGCCGCGCTGGACGAGGACCTCCGAGCCTGCCGTCCCGTCGGCGTGGACCCCCAGCTGCTCGGCGACGTCGGAGGTGACGCGCGCGTTGGCGGTGGCGGTGGTGGCCAGGACCGGGATGCCGGCCGGCAGCTCGGCGAGCAGGGTGCGGAGTCGGCGGTAGTCGGGGCGGAAGTCGTGGCCCCAGTCGGAGATGCAGTGGGCCTCGTCGACCACGAGCAGGCCGCACGTCGCGGCCAGGCGGGGCAGCACCTCGTCGCGGAAGCCCGGGTTGTTGAGCCGCTCGGGGCTCACGAGCAGCACGTCGACCTCGCCACCGTTGATCTGGTCGTGGATCGGCTGCCACTGGTCGATGTTGGTGGAGTTGATGGTGACTGCGCGGATGCCGGCACGCTCGGCGGCCGCGATCTGGTTGCGCATGAGCGCGAGCAGCGGGCTGACGATGACCGTCGGGCCGGCCCCGCGCTCGCGCAGCAGCTTGGTGGCGACGAAGTAGACCGCCGACTTGCCCCAGCCGGTGCGCTGCACGACCAGCGCCCGCCGCCGGTCGACCGCCAGCGCCTCGATCGCCGACCACTGGTCCTCGCGGAGCACGGCGTCGTCGCGGCCCACGAGCGCCCGCAGGTGGCGCTCGGCGGACTCGCGCGCCGCGAGGCGCACCTCGTCGGTGACGGCTGCGTCGGTCCCGGTGGTCATGGGTCCTTCCTACCAACCGGCACCGACGCCCGGCAGCCCGGTCCCGTCGACCTGTGGACGAGCCGGTGGGTCACCTTGCGGGGCGCGCGCCGAGGCACCATCCTCGACCGGGTGCCGTCGGGGGACGGCAGGACCGGGGGAGACGGTGAGGGCGACGGACCCGCAGGGCAGGACGTACTCCGTGACGCGGCGCTGGGTGCCGTGGCGACGTCGGATCCGCGACATCGACACCGGCGGCCCCGACTCGCTCCCCGACGTCGCTGGGCTCGGAGACGACCCGTTCAGCGCGGTGCTGCTGGTGGTCTTCGGCCTGCTGGCCCTCGTTCTCGTGCTGCCCGGCCTGGTCCTGCTGCTCGGGGCCGCGCTCGAGGTCGCCCTGCTCACCGCGCTCCTGCCGATCGCGGTGCTGGCTCGCACCGCAGCCGGTGTGCCGTGGGAGGTGGAGGTACGCCGCACCGGGCGGGGCCGCGGCAGCCTCGCGTGGCCGGTCGTGCACGCCGAGCCCGCGGGCGACTGGACCGAGTCGCGGACCCGGATCCACGACCTCGCCCAGGAGGTCGAGCACGGCACCTTCACGGCCCGACCGCCCGGGCACCTCGTGGTGACGCGCGACCCGCTGCGCCCGGAGGAGACGCTCCGCGGCGACGACCCGGTGCGGGAGGTCGCGCTCGCGCTGCCGTCCCGCGGGGCGCGGATGTCGCAGGTGGAGGAGGCCCTGCGGGCCCGTGGGCCGGTCGTCGGCACGCTCCGCGACACCCCCACCGCGTGGGTGCTGCGCGAGGGCGGGGCGGACGGTCCACGCGGACGCGCCCTCGCGGTCGTCGACTCGCACTCCGGCTACGGCTCCTCGGAGGTGACCCTCCTCGTCGACGGGCGCAGCCGGCTGGACCGCGATGCCCGGCTCCACCTCGACCGGATCGCGCCCGACGACCTCGACGCCGTGGTGGCCCGGGAGCGGCACCGCAACGGCTGGACGGCCTGATCGGTCAGGCCGAGCCGATCTGCTCCCCGAGCCGCGTCCTGAGCGTGGCCAGGCCGCGCGAGGCGTGGCTCTTGACCGTGCCCGTCGAGATGCCGAGCTCGGCGGCGGTCTCCTCGACCGAGAGCCCGATCAGGTAGCGGAGCGCGACGGTGCGCCGCTGCATGTGCGGCAGCAGCCGCATCGCCGCGACCAGCTCCATCCGGTCGTCGGTGACCCCGCGCGACTCCTGCGCGGGGTCCAGCAGCTCGACCTCCACCGAGGACCGCAGCCGGTGCCACGGACGACGCCGCTGGTCGAGGTCGGCGTTGACGATGATGCGACGGGCGTACGCCTCCTCGCGACCGGTGCCGCGCACCCGCGGCCAGGCGAGGTAGAGCTTGACCAGGGCCTCCTGGAGCACGTCCTCGGCCCGCGCGTCGTCACGGCACACGGCGTAGGCGATCCGCCGCAGGACCGCCTGCCGGGCGGTGACGAACTCGACGTAGTCCTCGACCGCCGCGCTCACCAGTTGCCCCGCAGCATGGTGAGGAAGGCGTCGAAGTCGGGGACTCGCTCGGCGGGCCACCAGCGGTAGTAGGGCGGTCCTTGCTCGGGGTCGACGCCGACCACCCAGAACGTCTGGCCGGCGTAGGAGACCTCGGCGGCGCCGGCGCGGGTGTGCGTCACCCGACCCGAGCCGAGGTAGGCATCCGGCTCCTGGTGGATCACCGTGACGCCCGGGGCACCGGCGACCATGCGGCCGGTGGTGCCGTCGGCGAAGTGGGCGAACCGCTCCGCCAGCGGCGGACGACCCTGGTCGCGCGCAGTCTCCTCGTCGACCCACAGCTCGAAGTCGTCGGTCGTGGCGGCGACCGGGCTCTCGGACCACCCGGGCACCCACATGCTGCCGGGCCCAGCGCCGCGGCCGTCGCTGGAGGTCAGCACCCATCCGATGCCGTCGGTCATGTCCTCGGGGAGGCACGAGCACTCCACCTCGACGGCGTACGACGCCGTGATGCCGAGCTCGCCAGGGACGAAAGGATCGACCACGGTGCGCCGCACGGTGGCCTCGGGCGCGACCCACAGCCGCCCGTCGGGCATCGTGGCGACCGGGCCGTGGCGCCCCGCCTCGCTGGCCCACGCGGGGATCTCCGAGGAGGTGAACCAGTCGACGCCCTCGAGCCCGTCGACGGCCTCGACCGGGTTGTTGGGCGCGGGCGCCACGAAGTCCGGGTCGGGACCGGGCGGGACCTCGGTGGGCTGCGGGACCCCGGGCTGCTCGGCCAGCGAGCCCTCGCGACTGCCGCCGCCGGGGGCGAGGAGCTGGACCACGGCCACCGACGCCGCGACGGCACCTGCGACCGCGACGGCGCGCCGACGCCGGCGCACCCGCCGGCCCGCCCGCAGGTAGTGCTCCGGCGGGGTGGCCGGCAGGTGTGCCAGCTCCTGCTCGAGCCGGTCTCGGAGGTCGGTCTCTGGACTCATGCTCCCTCGACGTGCCGGTGGGCCGTCAGGTTGTCACGGACGGCGGACCGACCTCCGGCCGGCTCAGCGGGTGGTGCGCTCGACGAAGCGGTCGATGTCGATCCCGGCCTTGCGGGCGGCGCGGCGGACCTCGGGCGTGGTCAGGTCGGGCGCCTCGACGACCTCGGGCTCGATGGTGCGGTCGGCCGCGGCGTACTGGCGCTGCAGCGCCGCCTGGTCGGCGCCGGACGCCTCGGACGCGGCGACGACGTCACCGGTCACGGCGAGCGCGGCGCCGACGGCGCCGCTGACGACCGGCGTGTAGCCACCTGAGTGGCCCAGCACGTTGGGGTGGTAGCTCTCCGAGATCGGGTTGGACAGGCCGTTGAGCCACTCCGGGGAGTCGCACACCGCATGGCCGATGAACGCGCTCGTCGGGTTGGCGAAGGAGAAGCCGGCCGACGACGCGGCCGCCTGGGTGCGGGT
Organism: Nocardioides palaemonis; assembly: GCF_018275325.1. Classification (NCBI taxonomy): domain Bacteria; kingdom Bacillati; phylum Actinomycetota; class Actinomycetes; order Propionibacteriales; family Nocardioidaceae; genus Nocardioides; species Nocardioides palaemonis. The sequence goes on from NZ_JAGVQR010000004.1 coordinate 1,009,761, forward strand.
GTTGATCAGGTCGGCCATCTGGTTGAGACGCGCCTCCTCCTCCGGCGAGAACCAGGTGAGCGCGTTGCAGTCCTCACCCTGGAAGATGCGCGGGTAGCCCACGACGACCACCTTGGCCTGCGGGGCGCGGGAGCGGATCGAGGAGTAGAGCGTCGCGAGCTGGCCGGGCAGCGAGCCGTTGACGTAGGCCTGGGCGCCGTCGATGGCGCCGTTGCAGTCGCTCGCCCACCAGGGCAGCGCACACTCGGTGAGCACGTCGGCGAAGCCCGCGTCGTTGCCGCCGACCGAGATCGTGACGTAGGTCGTCGCCGAGGTGAGCGCGCCGAGCTGGGTGCCGGTGACGTCCGGGATGGTCGCGCCCGAGCAGGCTCGGAAGTTGAGCGCGTAGCCGCGGGCGGCGGCGATCAGGCTGGGGTAGGCCGAGGTGGAGCGCTGGCACGAGGTGCCGTCGGCGATGTAGGAGCGGGTGCCGGTCCCGGAGGAGTAGGAGTCGCCGAGCGCGACGTAGACCGGGGCGGCGGCCTGGGCCGGCTGGACGAGGAGCGGGCTGAGCAGACCCACGAGGGCTGCGCCGAGGAGGGCGAGCCGTGAGGACGTGCGAGCGTGGCGGTGCATGGTCAGAAGACCTCCCGAGAGATGTGGCCACCCGAGTGTGGCCGCCCTCACACTAGGGAAGGCCGGTGACAGTGCACCAGTGGTCGGGGCTCAGCCCCGGCCGTCGACGCGACGCAGGTGCCGACCACCCGGGTCCTCGTCGCGCTTCGCGGCGTCGCGGAACGACTCCCCGTCCAGCACCGGGACCACCGTGCTGACGTCGTGCTGCGCAGCGATGTCGACGTCGGCGACGAAGCCGACCTCGGCCAGCTCGCGCCCGCCCGCGCAGCCGAGCAGGTCGGTGGGGAGGTCGACCGCCCGCCAGGCCGCGATCGCGACCCGGGCCTCCGGGCTGGGGTCCGCCTCCGGCCCGAGCAGGTCGACCAGGGCGGCCAGCACCGCCCCGGCTCCCCACAGGTCCTCGACGGCGGGTCGCAGGCTGTCGTCGTGCCACCGCTCCCCCGCCGGCACGACGACGACGCTGGCGCCGGCGGCCACCTGGGGCGCCAGCCACGCCGCCACGGCCGAGGCGTTGCGCAGGCAGGCCCCGACGACGCGGGCGCCGGCCTCGGCGAGGGCGAAGGCGATCGTCGACCCGTTGGGAGAGGGCAGCACCAGCCGCATGACGCCCTCGACCTCGGCCAGGCTGGCCGGCGACAGCGACACGTGGCGGGCGTCGCCGCGCGAGAGCGCCTCGAAGCGGCCGACCGCCAGCGTGGCGCCGTGGCGCATCGCGTGCTCGGACGCGCGGGAGTCCTTCCAGCGGAACGGGAAGACCTCGATGCCCCGCTCGACGGCGACGCTCAAGGTGGTGGTGAAGGAGAGCACGTCGACGACGACGGCGATGTCGGCCGGGATCGCCACCGCACCGGTCGGACCCCACTCCGCGCGCAGGCGGTGGGTGGACTGGTCGTGCCCCGGGATCGTCACCCGCTCATTCAACCCTGCCGCACGCCGGTCCAGACACACGGGACGAAATCGGTCCGGGGGGTCGCGGTCGGGCCGGTCCGCGACGTACCGTGGGGGAAACGCACGTCAACGTCCCACCCACGGCCCATCCACACGGGCCACTGCCGATCCTCCTCACCCACCCGTCCCCACCGGGTGGTTCCGCAGGACGGGCCCGCCCCGGCTCGTCCTGCGAGGAGGACGCAGGGGCTGGTGGGTCGTCAGGGTCACGTGGTCGCGGTCGGCACCACCAGGACCGGCACCGCACAGTGCCGCACCACCTGGCTGACCGTCGAGCCGATGCTCAGGCCGGGGAAGCCGCCCGCCCCTCGCGCGCCGATGACGAGCATCTCGGCGTCGCGCGCGCAGGCGAGCAGCCGCTCGGCGGCCTGCTGGCCCTTGATCGCGTGCAGCTGGACCTCGACGTCGGGTCCGAGGTCGAGCGCGCCCACCTGGGCGGTCAGCGCCTCGACGACGGCCTGCTCGAACTCGGCGAGCGAGGGGACGTAGGTCGTCGTACGCGACGCGGGCCGGGGCGCGGTCGCGATCGACCACACCCGCACGACGTGCAGGGGCAACCCGAGGCGTCGGGCCAGGCCGGCGGCGCGGAGCACCACGGTGTCGCAGCGTCGGGACCCGTCGTGTCCGACCACGACCCCGTCGGGGGTGATGGGCTCCGTGCCGCCGGCCATGACCTGAGCCTACGAAGACCGCCGCCGCCCGCGACCGGGCCGAAGGTGCCCTCCTGCGTGGGCCGAAGGTCCCCAGGTCACCAGATCCGCACCCGGTCCTGCGGCTCGAGCCACAGCCCGTCGCCCGGCGCGGTCGCGAACACCTCGTGGAACTCGTCGAGGTTGCGCACGATGTTGGCGCGGAACTCCGCCGGGCTGTGCGGGTCGATGGTGAGGTACTGCAGCTCCTGCTCCTTGCGGCGCTTGGTGCGCCACACGTGCGCCCAGTTGAGGAAGAGCGTGCGGCGGTCCTCCTCGCTCGCCTCGCCGCCGCGGGCGATCACGAACGCCTTGTGCGCGATGGTCAGGCCGCCGAGGTCGCCGATGTTCTCGCCGACGGTGAGGCTGCCGTTGACGTGCTCGCCGGGCAGCGTGCGCGGCTCGAAGGCGTCGTACTGCGCGACCAGCGCCTGCGACTTCTCCTCGAAGGCGGTCTTGTCGTCGGCGGTCCACCAGTCGTGCAGGTTGCCGTCGCCGTCGTACTGCGCGCCCTGGTCGTCGAAGCCGTGACCGATCTCGTGGCCGATCACCGCGCCGATGCCGCCGTAGTTCTCCGCCTCGTCGGCGTCGGGGCTGAAGAAGGGCGGCTGGAGGATGGCGGCCGGGAAGCAGATCTCGTTGGTGCCGGGGTGGTAGTAGGCGTTGACGGTCTGCGGCAGCATCAGCCACTCGTCGCGGTCGACCGGCTGGCCGACCTTCTCGAGCTGGCGGTCGGTCTCGAACGCCGACGCCGACGCGACGTTGCCCAACAGGTCGTCGGCCGAGACGGTCAGGCTGGAGTAGTCGCGGAACTCGGTGGGGTAGCCGATCTTCGGGTAGAAGCGGTCGAGCTTGTCGTACGCCTTCTGCTTGGTCTCCTCGCCCATCCAGTCGAGCGCCTCGATCGAGCGGCGGTAGGCCGTGACGAGGTTGGCGACGAGCTCGTCCATCATCTGCTTCGAGCTCGGCGGGAAGTGTCGCGAGACGTAGACCTTGCCGACCGCCTCGCCGATCGCGCCCTCCACGAAGTCGACCCCGCGCTTCCACCGCGCGCGCAGCTCGGGGGTGCCGTTGAGGGTGCGGCCGTAGAAGTCGAAGTTGGCCTCGACGAACGGCTCGGGGAGGTAGGGCGCGGAGCTGCGGACCACGCGGACCTGCAGCACGTCGTGCCAGGTCTCGAGCGGGGTCTCCTCGAGCACCGCCGACAGGTGCGCGAAGAAGTCGGGCTGCATGACGATGGTGCGCCGCAGCGTCTCCTCGGAGCCACCGAGCGCGGTCGCGAACGTCACCCAGTCGAACGCGGGGCACAGCTCGCGCAGCTCCTCGAGCGTCTTGTGGTTGGTGGTCTTCTGCACGTCGCGGGTCGCCGCGGCCTCCCAGTGGCCCTCGGCCAGCCGGGTCTCGTAGGCGAGCACCCGCGCGGCCGCGGCGGCCGGCTCGGGGTGCTCGCTGAGCTCGAGCAGGGTGGTGAGGTAGCGCTCGTACGTCGAGCGGATCTCGGCGAACTTGTCCTCGCGGTAGTAGGACTCGTCGGGCAGGCCGAGGCCGCCCTGCGCGAGGTAGACGATGTTGCGGGAGGCGTCACCGCGGTCGGGGGTGATGTAGGACCCGAACAGGCCGGGACCGCCGATCCGCTCGAACATCCCGACGAACGCCGCGAGGCCGGTGAGGTCGGAGACCCCCCGCGCCTGGTCGAGCAGGCCGCGGACCGGGTCGAGTCCCTTGGCCTCGATGGCCTCGGTGTCCATGAAGGAGGCGAAGAGGTCGCCGATCTTGCGCTCGTCCTCGTCGAGCTGGTCGGCCGGACGGTCGGCGAGCTCGGTGATGATGTCGCGGACGTGCTGCTCGGCGGCGTCGGCGAGCGCGATGAACGCACCCCAGCTCGACTTGTCGGACGGGATCTCCGTCTCGTCGAGCCACCGGCCGTTGACGTGGCCGAAGAGGTCGTCCTGGGGGCGGATGTCGGGGTTCATGCCGTCGCGGGCAGCGTCGAGGATCGTCACCCGCCCGACCCTAGCCCCGCACACCACCCCGGCGGCGCCACCGACCGGTCCAGACCACGTGGTGGCACGACTGCCGGAGGGCCGCGGGCGGGGGCACGCTGGGCGGACCAGACCTCCGGGAGGAACCATGCTCGTACGTCATCGGGCGCTCGCCCTGCTCGCCGTCGGTGGCCTCGTGGCCGCCGCGCTCGCCCCCACGTCGGCGACGGCCGGCGCCGGCGACCACGATCGCGCCGCACCCGCCCAGGCACGCGCCGACAGCCGCTGGACGCGCGTGTCGGCCGCGCCGGTGGACAGCCTCTCCGAGATCGCCGTCCAGCGCACGGGCGACGGGACCCTCCACGCCGTCTACACCCTCGACCAGGGTGCGAGCGCGTCCTACGAGCACGCCGGCATCGACGGTCGGGGTCGCCTCGTGTCACGCGGCGACGTGCTCGGGACCTGGGGAGGGCTCGTCTTCAACCCCAAGCTGGTGCCGACGGCCAGCGGAGGGCTGCGGCTGGTGTTCAGCGGCCTGCAGGACACCAACAGCGCCAACTTCTACTCCCAGGGCTACGCCTACGAGGCGCTCAGCGACACCGCCAGCGCCGTCTGGGCCCTCCAGCCCCGGGCCCTGACCCGGACGTCCAGCGCGTACGGCGGCTACGGCACCGGCGCCACCCAGCTCTCCGACGGCACCCCGGTGACCGCGTCGACGCTGAACAGCACGATGTCGGTGCGGGTCGGCGCAATCGAGACCACCACTCCCGCGACGGTGATCGCGGCGAGCCCCGACGCGGACTACACCAGCTCGTCGTGCTGCCGCTACGACACGCAGCTGGTCAACGTCGGCGACACGGTGTGGGCGGCCTGGTTCGCCAACGGCTCGACGGAGGACACCGTCGGCACCTTCGTCCAGCAGGTGTGGCCGACCCCCGGACCCGTGCTGAAGGCGCCGCAGTCGAGCCAGGGCCTCTCCGCAGGCGCCGCCGACCAGACCGTCGCGATGGTGGCGCGGCCGGGGGGCGGCGCGGTGGTGGCCTACAAGGTCGGCTACCCGACCTCCGACCGGATCGCGCTGTGGAACGTCGGCGGCGGCCGCCCGACCCTCCTCAAGGCGCCGGGCGTCGACCAGGTGGCCCTCTCGGCGGCTCCCTCGGGACGCATGTGGCTGGCCTGGTTCGACGACGACGACGAGGTCCACGCCGCCCGCACCGGCGAGACCGGCCTGCGCGTCGGCGGGGTGCGCTCGCTCGGCTCGCCCAGCCGCGGCCAGTCGGTGTGGAAGATCGCGGTCGAGGGCTCGCTCGCGCAGGCGACCGTCCTGGTCAACGAGGACGGCGCCGACGCCGTCTGGGCGCGCGTCGTCGACCCGGGCCTGGCCGTGGCGGCGAGCCCAGGCAAGGTGCGCGTCGACCGCCGCGTGTCGCTGAAGGTGAAGGTCACCGACGCCGGGGTGGGCGTCCGGGGCGCCAAGGTCCGGGCCGGCGGCGCGTCGTGCCGGACGAACGGACGCGGCACCTGCCGGATCAGGCTGACCCCGCGCCGTACCGGGAGCGTGAAGGTGACGGCCACGCGTAGCGGTTACGGAGCGGGCGCCACGACGGTGAAGGTGAGGCGCTGACCCACCGGGCGGGGCCTCAGCGCACCCGTACGACCGACTTGCCCAGGGTGCGGCGCTCGTCCATGTCGGTGAGCGCCGCGCCGAAGTCGGCGAGGTCGTAGGTCGCGCCGACCGGCGGGCGCACCACGCCCGACTCGATCATCGGGGCCAGCCGGTGCCACTGCTTCTGCATGTAGCCGGGCCGCGTCATGGCGTACGCGCCCCAGCCGACGCCGCGGACGTCGGTGTTGCCGAGCAGCAGCCGGTTGACCTTGACCTCCGGGATGCCCTGGCCCGCGGCGAAGCCGACGACGAGCACCCGGCCCTGCTCGGCCAGGCAGCGCAACGAGTCGGTGAACGCGTCGCCGCCGACCACGTCGAGCACCACGTCGACGCCCTTGCCCTGTGTCAGCTCCGTGACCTCGTCGCGGAACTCGGGTCCGACGACGACCTCGTCGGCGCCGGCGGCGCGGGCGAACGCCGCCTTCTCCTCGGTGCTGACGACCGCGATGGTGCGCGCACCGAGGCCCTTGGCGACCTGGAGGGTGGCGGTGCCGACCCCGCCGGCCGCGCCGTGGACGAGCACGGTCTCGCGGTCGCGCAGCCCGCCGCGCTCCTCGAGCGCGAAGAGTGCGGTGAGGTAGTTCATCGGCAGCGCGGCGCCCTCGTCGTAGGACAGCGCGTCGGGCAGAGCGAAGGTGAAGACCGCCGGGTTGGCGACCTGCTCGGCCGCACCGCCGTGCAGGTTGACGCCCGCAACCCGCTGGCCGACGGTGAAGCCGCTCGACTCCGGCGAGCCGGGATCGAGGACCACGCCGGCGAAGTCGACGCCGAGGGTGAAGGGCGGTTCCGGCTTGAACTGGTACTCCCCGCGGCTGAGCAGCAGGTCGGGGAAGGAGATCCCGACGCTGTGCACCTCGACCAGCACGTCGTGCGGGCCGGGCACCGGCTCGGCCACCTCCCGCACCTCGACGTCGGCGGGACCGGTGAGCGTGACGACCTGGGCTGCCTTCATGGGGCGACCCTAGTCACCCGGCCGCGCCCCGCTGGTCGAGGAGGTCGCGCAGCGACCGTCACGAGACCCGGCCGACCCGCCCCGCTGGTCGAGGAGGTCGCGCAGCGACCGTCACGAGACCCGGCCGACCCGCCCCCGCTGGTCGAGGAGGTCGCGCAGCGACCGTCACGAGACCCGGCCGACCCGCCCCGCTGGTCGAGGAGGTCGCGCAGCGACCGTCACGAGACCCGGCCGACCCGGGGCTGCGAGGTCTCGTGACAGGACTCCGTCCTTCCTCGACCAGCGAGGCGGGCGTCGGTCCTTCCTCGACCAGCGAGGCGGGCGTCGGTCCTTCCTCGACCAGCGAGGCGGGCGTCCGTCCTTCCTCGACCGGCGGTGGCCCTCACCCGGGCCGCTTCACCTCGGCGAGCTCGAAGTGCATCGGGTCGGTGTACTTCCAGTCGCCGCCCCAGGCGAAGCCCCAGGTCTGGAAGATCGCGACCACGTCACGGTCGATGGCGCCGACCGTGCCGCGCTGGTTGCCCGGGACGTTGAGGTCGAGGGCGAGGCCGAAGGAGTGGTTGGACAGCGTCGTGGTGCCGGCGATGAAGCGCGGGTAGTAGCACCCGGCGTACTCGCCGGGGTGGATCTCGTCGGCCAGCCCGCGCTGCTGCACCTCCAGCAGCGCCGCGCGCAGCTGCGGGAAGAGGTCCTTGTGGCAGGTGACGCTGCCGAGGATCGGCACCACCTCGGTGCGGATGTTGGCCGCCACCCAGTCCGGGTCGGGGGCGATCCGGCCGCCGCCGAGCACCCGGTACCGGTAGGTGCCGACCAGGCTGCCGAGCGTGCCGCCGGTCGGGACAGCGGTGAGCTTCGCGTCGGGGTCGAGGCCGAGGCGCGAGGCCACGTCGAGCATCTGCACCGAGGCGCCCCTGCCGACCAGCCGCTCGAGCGGCTTGCGGATCGAGGCCGGGGTGGTGCCGTCGGTCGAGATCAGCAGTCCGTTGTCGTCGGCCATCTCGATGTCGGGGGCCCACGCCGTGTTGACGACGAGGTCGATGGTCGGGACCTGCGGCGCGTACGCCCCCACGTGCAGGCTCGGCGCCGAGTCGTCGAGACCGAGGCGGATCATCCCGTCGTCGTCGGCCAGCCTCCGGGCGACCTTCTCATCGGTCGCGAGCTCGCCACCGGCGACCCGGTCCCAGGCCTCCTGCAGGTCCGCGACGTCGGAGCGGGTGAAGAGGCGGTAGGCCGCCGGATCGACGGCGGCGACCGTCAGCACCCGGTTCTCCAGGCTGACCTGGCCGAGCCCGATCCGCTCGGTGTGGGCGACCCCCTTCAGCCGCTTGATCTGCTTCACGGTCGCGTCGTCGAGCGGCTTGTCCCACTGCACCAGGACGTCGGCGCTCCACAGCCGGTCCTTGCGCGGCCCGGGCGGGTCGACGGCGTGCGCGGGGTCGGCCACGGGCACCGTCGGCTCGGCCGACGGCTCGGACGAGGTGCTGCTCGCGGCCGGGTCGGGGTCGGCGTCCGGGTCGGGCTCGGTGGGCCCGCTGCAGGCACCGAGCAGCAGCACGAGGGCGGCCGCAGCCGCCACCCGTGTCCCAGCCCCCCGCCGTCCGTGCATGGGGAGAGCCTAGGCAGGCTCCGGGCGCAGCCGTCGCGGGATGGTGAACCAGGAGACCAGTCCGCCCAGCACCAGCAGCGCGGCGCAGATCATCAGGGCGGTGCCGTAGGAGGCGTCGAACACGCCCGGGTCGCGGTAGTCGTCGCCGGCGAGCCCGACGGCCGTCGGGAGCGCGGCGACCGCGAGCAGGGACCCGGCGCGGGCGACGGCGTTGTTGATCCCGCTGGCGATCCCGGCGACCTCGTCGGGGGCGGCGGCGAGCACGGTCGCGGTGAGCGGCGCGACCATGAGCGCCAGCCCGAGGCCGAAGACGGTGAGGCCGGGCGCGACGTCGCGCCAGTAGACGGCGTCGGGGCCGGCCCTGAGGAGCAGCAGCGTGCCGCCGGCCATCACCATCGGGCCGACGGTCATCGGGATCCGCGGGCCGATCCGCTCCCCGAGCGCTCCGCCGCGGGCCGCGAGGAACAGCATGCACAGCGTCATCGGCAGCGTCGCGAGGCCGGCCTCGAGGGCGTTGTAGCCGGAGACGGTCTGGAGCTGGAGCACGAGGAAGAACAGGATCGCGCCGAGGGCGGCGTAGACGACCAGCGTCATCAGGTTGGCCGCGCTGAAGGTGCGGTCGGCGAACAGCCCGAGCGGCACCATCGGCCCGTGCGTGCGGCGCTCGACCACGACGAACCCGACCGCGGCGGCGACGCCGAGGCCCGCCGCCCACCACGTGGCGGGGCCACCGGCGTCGGTGAGCGCCCACGTGGTCCCGGCGAGGGCGAGGGACGCGAGGGCGGCGCCCGGGACGTCGAACCGGTCGAGCGCCCGGGTGTCGCGCGTCTCGGGGACCCACGTCTGCGCGAGCCACACCGTGACGACCGCGAGCGGCAGGTTGATGAGGAAGATCCAGCGCCACGAGGCGTGGTCGATGAGCAGGCCGCCGACGAGCGGGCCGAGCGCGGCGGCGATGCCGCCGAGGCCCGACCACGCGCCGATCGCGCGGCTGCGGTCCTCGGCGCGGAAGGCGCCCTGGATCATCGCCAGGCTGCCGGGCGTCAGCAGCGCACCGCCGATGCCTTGGAGGACCCGCGCGACGATGAGCACCTCGGCGGTCGGCGCCAGCCCGCAGGCGAGGGACGCGAGGGCGAACCAGACCGTCCCGATGACGAAGACCCGCCGCCGGCCCAGCCGGTCGCCGAGCGCGCCGCCGAGCAGGATCAGCGACGCGAGCGAGAGGAAGTAGCCGTTGGTGATCCACTGCAGCTGCACGAGCGAGGCGTCGAGGTCGTCGCCGACCGTGCGCAGCGCGACGTTGACCACCGTGCCGTCCAGCAGCGTCAACCCGGAGCCGAGGGTGGCCGCCGCGACCACGCCGCGTCCCGTCGGCGTACCCCAGGCGACCCCGCTCTCCCCGCTCACCCGAGGAGCCTAGGCCTCAGCGGGCCAGGACGCGCCCGGCGAGCCACGCCAGGTCGGCGCCGGTCTGCTCGGGCGAGGAGGACGGCTGCATGACGTGGCTGAGCACGACCCGCACCACCATGTCGATCGCAGGGTCGAGGTGGGCGGCGTCGATGTCGGGGGCGTACGGCGCGACGCGGGCGCTGACGACCTCCTTGGCGGCCCCCAGCAGCGAGCCGGCGTTGGTGGTCAGCAGCGGGAGGAGCTCGGTGTCGGCGCCGTGGGTGGCGCTCACCACCGCGTGCAGGAGGGTGTTGGCGCGGGCGTAGGTGAGCACGTCGCGCACCGCGCCCTCGATCGCCCGGGTGAGGTCGTCGGGCTCGGCGTCGAAGGCCTGCTCGACGACGCCGAGGAAGCGCGCCAGCTCCTCGAGCACCATCACCTCGGCGAGCGCCGGCTTGGAGCCGACCTCGTTGTAGACCGTCTGCCGGCTGACCCCGGCCGCCGCGGCCAGCCGCGCCATGGTCACCGCGGCCCACCCCTCGGAGGTGGTCAGGTCCACGGCCGCCGCGACGATGCGCTGGCGGGTGGGGTCGGGCATGACCGGCAGTCTAGGCAGCGCGCTCCGGCTCGCAGGGCACGAAGTCGACCTTCTCCCGCACGCCGCAGTCCGGGCAGCACCAGTCCGCGGGGATGTCCGCCCACGCCGTCCCGGCGGCGAAGCCCTCGTGCTCGTCGCCCGCCGCCACCTCGTAGACGTACTCGCAGCCCGGGCAGCGCGCGGCCAGCACCTCTCCCTGGGGCGCCCCGGGCTCGTCGGTCGAGGTGCGAGCCGACCGAGCCTCGAGACCCGCGGCGCCGTACCGACGGACGTACGCCTCCCGCCGGCGCGGGCTGATGTTGGCCAGCGTCACGTCGCCGCCGAAGTGGTCCACCACCCGCTGGTCCATCACCCGGCGCCACACCGGCGGGACGAGCGCCAGCACGATCATGCCGGCGTAGCCGGTGGGCAGGACCGGGCTCTCCTCGAAGTCGCGCAGCGTCTGGTAGCGCCGGGTCGGGTTCGCGTGGTGGTCGCTGTGGCGCTGGAGGTGGTAGAGCAGCACGTTGGTCGCGATGTTGTTGGAGTTCCAGCTGTGGCTGGGGAGGACCCGCTCGTAGCGCCGTCGGTCGCCCTCGCCGACCTTCTGCCGCAGCATCCCGTAGTGCTCCATGTAGTTGACGACCTCGAGCAGCGAGAAGCCGACGACCGCCTGGATCACGAGGAAGGGCAGCACCTCGACGCCGAACGCGGCGACGACCACGGTCCACAGGACGACGCTCATCAGCCACGCGTTGAGCACGTCGTTGTCCAGGCGCCACGGGCCCTGCGAGCGGCGGGCCAGGCGCCGCTCCTCCAGGCGCCAGGCCGAGCGCAGCGACCCGCCGACGGTGCGCGGCCAGAACCGGTAGAAGCTCTCGCCGAGCCGGGAGCTCGCCGGGTCCTCCGGGGTCGCGACCCGGACGTGGTGGCCGCGGTTGTGCTCGATGTAGAAGTGGCCGTAAAACACCTGCGCCAGCGCGACCTTGGAGAGCCAGCGCTCGTTGGCCTCCTTCTTGTGGCCGAGCTCGTGGGCGGTGTTGATGCCGATGCCGCCGATGCAGCCGATCGAGACCGCGAGGCCGATCCGGTCGACCGTGCCGAGCGGCTGGTCGGCGAGCAGCCCGAAGGCGTCCCACCCGCCGACGACGGCCATCGCGCCGAGGAAGCCGGCGTACTGGATCGGCAGGAAGAGGTAGGTGATCCACCGGTAGTAGCGGTCCTGCTCGAGCGCCTCGATCACGTCGTCGGGCGGGTTGGAGCGGTCGAGCCCGGCGACCAGGTCGATCGCCGGGACGATCCCCAGGATGACGATCGGCCCGACCCAGAACCACACGCCCCAGCCGGTGGCGACGTAGCCGCCGAAGGCCACGAACGCCAGGCTCGGCACGACCAGGCCGATCAGCCAGAGGTAGCGCTTGCGGTCGGTCCACAGCGCGGTCGTGCCGTCGGGCACCGTGCCGCTGGGGGCGAGTCGGGTGGGGTAGCCGGGCATCGCGGGCCTCCTGCCATCGGGTTGACAGAACCGTATGATCTGTCAACTCGTTTGACAAGAGGTCGCCTTTTGTCAACCTTTCAGTGATTCCCGGCTGACCGGCTCTCGCTGAACTTGTCGGCCCGTGCAACACCTGACAAGTTCAGCGATCACCGGCTGACCGGGGATCGCTGAAGGGGCGTCTCAGGCGTTCTCCTTGCGGAACGTCGCGGTGCCCCACCAGACCGCGGCGACGAACAGCCCGAGCGCCCAGGTCGTGCCCCAGAGCAGGCTGCTGCCCGCGACGTCCCCGGCGAAGGAGCCGCGGACGGCGTCGACGATCCAGCGGAACGGCATGAAGTCGCTGATCCGCTGCAGCCAGGTCGGGCCGAGCGTCATCGGGAGCAGGATGCCGCTGAGCAGCAGCACCGGCATCATCACCATGTTGATCAGCGGCGCCATCACGTCCTCGGACTTGGTGGTCAGCGCCACCGCGTTCGACGCGGCCGCGCAGGCACCGCCGACGAGCAGGGTCAGCACGACGCCGACGACGATCCCGCCGAACGAGCCCCGCATCCCCATGGCCAGGCCGAGGCCGATCAGGATCAGCGCCTGCACCAGCAGCTGGGCGAGGTCGCGCAGCAGCCGCCCGACCAGCAGCGCGGTGCGCGACGCCGGCGTGACCCGCTCGGCCTCCACGACGCCCTCACGCCACTCGGCGATCAGCCCGAAGCCGGCGAAGAAGGCGCCGAACATGCCGAGCTGCACGAGCAGGCCGGGCACGAGGAAGGTGAACTCGTTGTCGGCGGCCCCGGGGAACGAGGACACGATCGGCTTGAGCAGGGGACCGAACAGCAGCAGGTAGAGCACCGGCTGAAGGATCCCGATCAGCACCCACGCGGGGTTGCGCAGGTTCATCCGGATCTGGCGCCGGAAGACGATCAGGCTGTCGCGGGCAAAGGTGTTCATCGGGTCATCGCCTCCTCGGGAGCGGCGGTCGGTGCGTCGGGGGCCTGCGTCTCGGTCTCGGCGTCGCGCAGCGAGCGCCCGGTCAGGGTGAGGAACACGTCGTCGAGGGTGGGCCGGCGCACCTCGATCGACTCGAGCGTGACGCCCGCCTGCTCGAGCTCGCGGAGCAGGGCCGGTACGACGCGGCCGGCGCGCGGCACGCGGCCGTGCACCTGCAGGCCGTCGGTCCCGACCCCGTCGGCGACGGCGCCGAGCTTCTGCGCAGCCAGGCCCACCTGGTCCGCGGCCACCTCCAGCGAGACCAGGTCTCCCGACACCTGCGCCTTCAGGTTGTCGCTGGTGTCCGAGGCCACGATGCGACCCTGGTCGATGATCACGATCCGGTCCGACAGCGCGTCCGCCTCGTCGAGGTAGTGCGTGGTGAGGAAGACGGTCGCGCCACGCTCGGAGCGCAGCCGGCCGATGTGCTCCCACAGGTTGGCCCGCGCCTGCGGGTCGAGCCCGGTGGTGGGCTCGTCGAGGAAGACGAGCGTCGGATCGTGGATGAGCCCCATGACGATGTCGAGGCGCCGTTTCTGGCCACCCGACATGTTCTTCGGCATCCGCTCCCACAGGCCGTCGAGCTGCAGCTGCGCGAAGAGCTCGCGGCCGCGCGTCTCGACCTGCCGGCGACCGAGGCCGTAGAGCATGCCGTGGTCCATCACCTCCTCGCCGGCGCGGGCGGAGGAGAACACGCCCCCGGCCTGCGAGACGTACCCGATGGAGCGGCGCACCTGCTCCGACTCGGCCACCACGTCGTGGCCCGCGACCGTCGCCGTCCCGGCGGTCGGTCGCAGCAAGGTCGTCAGCATCCGCAGCGTCGTGGTCTTGCCGGCCCCGTTGGGCCCCAGGAAGCCGACCACCTCGCCCTCGGCCACGTCGAGGTCCACGCCGTCGACGGCGCGGACCTCCTTCTTCTCCCTCCCGGCCCGGGTGTGGAAGGTCTGCACGAGCCCTCGCGCTGTGATCATCGATCCCCCTCAGGTGGTGTTCAAACTTGAACAAGTCTGCGGGTCGCGGCGCTCCAGCACAACCGACTTTCGTCGGAGCCGGGGGATCAGCGGCCCAGCAGCCCGAGGTAGCGCTCGCGGTCCGCGGCCATCTCGCGGCCGGGGTCGTCGGCCGGCGGCACCCAGCGCCACGGCTCCCCGGCGAGGTCGAAGTCACCCGCGCGCAGGCGCCCGACCGTCGCACCCAACCACTCCCGCTCCTCGCGCAGCAGCGCCAGCCAGTGGCGTACGCCGTGCACCGCGTGCGGCGGCGCGGCCTCCCCCTCACCCGGGTCCCACTCCGCGAGCGAGCGGTCGATCTCCTGGATCCGGACCTCGAGGTGGCGGACCGCCGCGTCGCGCGAGATCAGCGGGAGCATGCCGAACGCGGCGTGGAACGCGACGGCGTTGAACAGCGTGACGGTCTCCAGCCCCGCGCCGAGCAGGCGGGCGAGCTCGTCACGGCCGGCGGCGGTGATCTCGTAGACCGCCACCGGGCGGCCGTCGTCGGAGACGTCGTGGCGCACGACCTGGCCGAGCTTCTCCAGCGTGGTCAGCCCGCTGTAGATCGACCCGGGTCCGAGGTTCGCCCACTCGTCCACCCGCCACGACACGAGCTCGCGGCGGATCTGGTAGCCGTTGACCGGCTCGAACATCGCCACCGCGCCCAGCAGCAGCATGCGGGTGGTGTGGACGGCCATGCCCGGATCGTAGGCCGGTGCGACCCACGCACCCGCGCACGGCCACGTCTCAAACCCCTGTTGCCGGCGTCACAGTCGAGGAGCGCTGGCGATAGGTTGTGCGCCATGGACCACCCCTTCGGCATCGACTTCGGCGGCACCGGGATCAAGGGCGCGCCGGTCGACCTCGCGGTCGGCGACTTCGCCCACGACCGGGTCCGCATCGACACGCCCAGGCCGGCGACCCCGGCGGCCGTGGCGCAGGTCTTCCGCACCATCGTCGACAGCTTCCCGGCCTCCTCCAGCCCGGTCGGCGTGACCGTGCCCGGCATCGTGAAGCACGGCGTGGTCCACTCCGCGGCCAACATCGACAAGTCCTGGATGGGCGAGGACGCCGACGCGATCTTCACCGCGGCCCTCGGTCGCGAGGTGCACGTCGTCAACGACGCCGACGCCGCCGGCCTCGCCGAGGCGGAGTACGGCGCCGCGCGCGGCCGCCGCGGCCAGGTCCTCGTGATCACCCTCGGCACCGGCATCGGCTCGGCGATGATCTGGGACGGCGAGCTCGTGCCCAACACCGAGCTCGGACACCTCGAGCTCGGCGGCGCGGTCGCCGAGGTCACCACGGCCACCAGCGCCCGTGAGCGCGAGGGACTGTCGTGGGAGGTCTGGTCGGAGCGGCTGACCACCTACTTCCGCCACCTCGAGCGGCTCTTCACCCCCGACCTGTTCGTCGTCGGCGGCGGCGTGAGCAAGTCGTGGGAGAAGTTCGGCCACCTCATCGAGATCGACACCGAGATCATCCCGGCGAGCCTGCAGAACCGTGCGGGCATCGTCGGCGCGGCGCTCGTCGCGCACCGCAAGGCGGGCCAGGCGGACTGACGTACGTCCCGGCTCAGCCGCCGGGGCGCGGCACCGGCCCGCTGACCTGCTCGAAGGCGGCGGTCGCGCCGCGCAGGTAGCGCTCGACGATCGCCTTCTCCTCCTCGGAGAACGACGCGTCGTGCCGGTCGAGCGCGGCGAACATCGGCATCAGGTGGCCGACGATCTCGCCACGCCCGGAGTCGGTGATGTGCAGCTCGGTGCGACGCCGGTCGACCTCGTGCGGGCGACGCTCGACGTGCCCGCGGGAGACGAGCCGGTCGACGATGCCCGTGGCCGCCGCGGTGGAGACCTCGAGCCTGCGCGCGACCTCGGCCGGTCCGATCTGCTCGCGACTGAGGTGCTCGAGCGTCACCAGCTCGGACTCGCTCAGCCCCGCACGTCGGGAGACGACGTGGGTGACCCGGCTGCCGGCCGACACCAGGTCGCGCAGCGCAGCCAGCGTCGGCGGCTGGTGCCGCTCCGCCCCGCGCTCGGTCCACGCGGGCGCTGCCGGTGACGGCTGGTCCGTCATGACCCACCTCGCACTCGGATGACCTTCTCCCACTCACCTCGGGGGGTGACGTCGGCACCCCCGTACTTGCCTGCCCGGACAGCATACCGCTAACTTGATGAGTAACTTGGTTAGCAACCACCCTGCCTAGCGAAACGCCCGAGGAGCCCCTGTGTCCCCCCACCGAACCCCCGCCGCGGCACGGTTCGTCGCCGGACGGCGTACGGCCTGGGTCGTCGCGCTCGTGCCGATCCTGCTCGCACTGGCCGTCCTCGCCCTCGTCCCCGAGGGCGAGCGCGAGACGACCAGCACCGACACGGCCCCCATCGGGGCCGACAGCACGTTGGCCGCCCAGCTGCTCGACGAGCTGCCCGACGACGAGGGGCAGGTCGCGATCGTGCTCTGGACCGCCGAGGACGGCGAGCTCTCCCAGCAGGTCCAGGGCGACCTCACCCAGCAGGCGGTCGGCCTGCTCTCCGAGGCCGGTGGCGAGAGCAGTGGCGAGGGGGGCCAGGGTCCCCCGCCGGGCGCGACCGAGGGCGGCCAGGACGGTCAGGGCGGTCAGGGCGGTGAGCAGGGCGGCGGCCAGCAGTCGCCGCTCGTCGTCGCCGAGGACGGCACCGCCGCGTTCGTCGCGGTGCCGGTGACCTCGTCGTCGGCCACCGACAACATCAAGAAGGTCGAGGAGCTCCGCACCTCGCTGCGCGAGGACGCGCCCGACGGCGTCGAGGTGCAGGTCACCGGCCCGGCCGGCATCCAGGCCGACATCGGCCAGGTCTTCGACGGCGCGGACTTCCGCCTGCTCGGCGCGACCGCCCTGGTCGTCGCGATCCTGCTGATCATCACCTACCGGAGCCCGGTGCTGTGGCTGGTGCCGCTGATCGTGGTCGGCATCGCCGACCGGTTCGCCGCGATCGTCGCGACCAACGTCCTCGAGCTCACCGGGGTCGCGTGGGACGAGTCGACGGTCGGCATCCTCAGCGTGCTGGTCTTCGGTGCCGGCACCGACTACGCGCTGCTGCTGATCTCGCGCTACCGCGACGAGCTCAAGACCACCGAGAACCGCTTCGACGCGATGGCCCACGCGCTGAGCCGCACCTTCGAGGCGGTGCTGTCCAGCGCCACCACCGTCGTGCTCGGGCTCCTGACCCTGCTGCTCTCCACCATCCCGACCACCCGTGGCCTCGGGCTCGCCTGCGCCGTCGGCGTGCTGATCGCCGCGACGTTCGCGCTGGTCGTGCTGCCTGCGGCCCTCGTGGTGTTCGGCCGCTGGGTCTTCTGGCCCCGGGTCCCCCGCGTCGGTGACACCGTCCTGGTCGACTCGAACTCGCTGTGGCACCGGGTCGGCGAGGCGGTCTCGCGTCGCCCGCGCACGTTCGTGGTCGGCACCATCGCCGCGCTCGCCGTCCTCGCCTCCGGCACGCTCTCGATCAGCACCGGCCTCAAGCCCTCGGACCAGTTCCTCCAGCGGCCCGAGGCGATCGCGGCCGCCGACCGGCTCGGCGAGTCGTTCCCCGCCGGCACGAGCGACCCGCTCCAGGTCGTCACCCGGGCCGACGCCGACCAGGTGCTCAGCGCGGTCGAGGACGTCGACGGCGTCAGCTCGGCGATGATCACCACCAGCACCGACGGCATCTCCCAGATCAACGCCGTCCCCGACGCCGAGCCCGGCAGCGAGGAGGCCCGTGCGCTCGTCGGCGACGTCCGCGACGCCGTGGCCGACTTCGACGACACCCACGTCGGGGGTGGGGACGCCGAGGCGGTCGACGCCAAGGACTACGCCGCGCAGGACCGCCTGCTGATCCTCCCGCTGATCCTGCTGCTGGTGCTCGGCGCGCTGGTCGTGCTGCTGCGCTCGGTCGTGGCTCCGCTGCTGCTCGTCGCGACGGTGCTCGCGACGTACGCCGCCGCGATGGGCGCGTCGTGGTGGCTGTTCCGCAGCGTGTTCGACTTCGCCGCGATGGACACCGGGGTGCCGCTGCTGGCGTTCCTGTTCCTGGTGGCGCTCGGCGTCGACTACAACATCTTCCTCGTCACGAGGGCCCGCGAGGAGGCCCGCGAGCACGGCACCCGTACGGGCATGCTGCGCGCGCTGACCGCCACCGGCGGCGTGATCACCAGCGCCGGCATCCTGCTCGCGGCGGTGTTCGCGGTGCTCGGCGTGCTGCCGCTCGTGGTGCTGGCCCAGCTCGGCGCGATCATCTTCGTCGGCGTCCTGCTCGACACCCTCGTGGTGCGCACCGTGCTGGTGCCGGCGCTCGCGATGACGCTCGGCGAGAAGTTCTGGTGGCCGCGGAAGGTGACCGGCTGACGGGCGCCGCCGCGATCAGCCCACGCGACCGCTGATCGCGGCGGCGACCCGCTTGGTCACGTCGGGGTGGAAGACGCTCGGGATGATGAACGCCGCGTGCAGCTCGTCGGGGGTCACGGTGTCGGCGATCGCCTGGGCCGCCCGCAGCAGCATGTCGGTCGTGACCTCGTCGGCACCGGCGTCGAGCAGGCCGCGGAAGACGCCGGGGAACGCGAGCACGTTGTTGATCTGGTTGGGGTAGTCCGAGCGTCCGGAGGCGACGACCGCGGCGTAGCGGTCGGCCTCGGCCGGGTCGACCTCCGGGTCGGGGTTGGCCAGGGCGAAGATGACCGGCTTGGGGGCCATGGTCGGGATCCACTCGGGGTCGAGGATGCCGGGGGCGGAGACGCCGATGAACACGTCGGCGTCGACCAGCACCTCCTGCAGCGAGCCGGTGGCGCGGCGCGGGTTGGTGGCGCCGGCCAGGTCGCGGTGGGCCGGAGAGAGCGTCTCGTCGTCGGCCGACAGCGCGCCGAAGCGGTCGACCACGACCACGTCGTGCGCGCCCGCCGCGAGCAGCAGGGTGACGATGGCCGTCCCGGCCGCGCCGGCGCCGGAGACCACGATCCGCACGGACGCGAGCTCCTTGTCGACGCAGCGCAGCGCGTTGGTCAGCGCGGCGAGCACGACGATCGCGGTGCCGTGCTGGTCGTCGTGGAAGACCGGGATGTCGAGCGACTCGCGCAGTCGGCGCTCGATCTCGAAGCAGCGCGGTGCGGCGATGTCCTCGAGGTTGATCCCGCCGAAGCCCGGCGCGATCATCTCGACGGCCTTCACGATCTCGTCGGTGTCCTGGCTGGCCAGGCAGATCGGCCAGGCGTCGATGTCGGCGAACCGCTTGAACAGCGCGGCCTTGCCCTCCATCACCGGCATCGCGGCGCCGGGGCCGATGTTGCCGAGGCCGAGGACGGCCGAGCCGTCGGTCACCACGGCGACCGAGTTGCCCTTGACGGTCAGCTTGCGGACGTCATCGGGATTGTCGTGGATCGCCATCGACACCCGGCCGACGCCCGGGGTGTAGGCCATCGACAGGTCGTCGCGGGTGCGCAGCGGCACCTTCGAGCTGACCTCGATCTTGCCGCCGAGGTGGAGCAGGAAGGTCCGGTCGCTGACCTTGTGGACCGTGACGTCGTCGACCGCGTCGACGGCGGCGACCAGCTCCTGGGAGTGGGTGGCGTCGGCGGCCGAGCAGGTGACGTCGACGGTCAGCCGGTCGTGGCGCGACTCCGTCACGTCGATGGCGGTGACGATGCCGCCGTTGCGCGCGATGGTGGTCGCGACGTGGCCGACCACGCCGTGGTCGGGAGCGGTGTACAACCGCATGGTGATCGAGTACGACGACGCGGTTGCTGCCATGCCCCCGACCCTCTCGCCCCGTCGGGGTTACGGGCAAGTCACCTCGGGCCGGCGACGGGGTTGTGGTCGTAGTGTTCGCCGACCCGCCGCTCGGGCTAGCCTCCGGGCATGGACCCCGTCTTCTCCGACGCGCCCGCGCAGAGCCGCTACGAGCTGCGCGCCGGCGACGAGCTCGTCGGCTTCATCGACTACCTGCTGCGCGACGGCACGATCGCGCTCGTCCACACCGAGGTCGACCCGGCCCACTCCGGTCAGGGCCACGCCGCGACCCTGGCGCGTGGCGCCCTCGACGCGGCTCGGGCGCGTGGCCTGAGCGTCCGCCCGGTCTGCCCCTACGTCGCGTCGTACATCGAGAAGCACCCCGAGTACGCCGACCTCGTGGCCGGCTGACGAGCGCGCGCGTCAGCGCACGACCGAGCCGGTGATGGTGCGGCTCGCGCCGAGGAAGAAGATGCCGGGCAGCGTCTCGAAGCCGGCGCTGGGGTTGTCGGTGAGCCGCGAGTCGCGGATCGTCAGCGTCCCGGTGCGGTCGTTGGAGACGAAGAAGATCGCGCCGCCGCCCTCGCGGGCCCGGTTGCCGGTGAGCGTGGAGCGGTCGAGGGCCAGGTGGATGTCGTTGCCGTCGAGGTAGATCGCGCCCCCCGACCCGCCGCCGGGCGTGCCCGGTCGCGCCGGGTTGGCGCCGCGGCCGACGGCCCGGTTGTCGCTGAAGGTGGAGGAGGTGATCCGCCACGAGACGCCGATCGAGCTGAGCGCCGAGCCGTTGCTGCAGCGCCCGCCGGTGAACGTCGAGCCGCGCACCACCACCGGCCGGTCGCGGTGCTGGTCGAGCACCCGGACCGCGCCGCCGCCCACGTCGGGCCCGGTGCGCGCGCACCGGTTGCCCTCGAAGACCGAGTCGAGGATCCGCAGGCGGCCGCCGCGGGCGTAGAGCGCGCCGCCGCCCTCGTCCGCCCGGCTCGCGTCACCGTCGACGAACCGCATCCGCTTCACGACCAGCCGCGGCGTGGCCTGGTCGTCGCAGTGCGTGGTCGTCCAGACCTGGCGGCGGTCGCAGGTGTCCTGGTAGAGGATCCGCCGCCTGCCCTGCCCGCTGAGGGTGACCAGGCCGCCGCCGTCGAGCACCACCTCGGACGAGGTGTTGACGACCTTCGCGGTGCGGCGCATCACGATGGTGACCGGGTCGGGCCCGCAGTCGAACGAGATCCGGCCGCCGCGGGCGACCGCACGCACGACCGCGCGCGACGTGCAGGACGCCCGGGTGCCGGTGCCGACGACCGAGGTGGCGGCCGGGCGCAGGGGTCTCGTGACAGGCGCCAGGGCGCCTTCCTCGACCAGCGGGTGCGCCGGGGCGCCTTCCTCGACCACCGACTGCGCCGGAGCAGCCGACGCCGCCACCGCGACGACGAGCGCCAGGGCGACGGCGCCGGCGCGCCTCACAGTGCCTTCTCGATGTCCTTCGAGAGCTTCTCCGGCTCGGTGGTCGGGGCGTACCGGTCGATCACCTGGCCGTCGCGGCCGACGAGGAACTTGGTGAAGTTCCACTTGATCTTGCTGCCGAGCAGCCCGCCCTTGGAGTCCTTGAGCCACTGGAAGAGCGGGTGCGCGCCGTCACCGTTGACCTCGACCTTGGAGAACAGCGGGAAGGTGACGCCGAAGTTGCGCTCGCAGAACTCAGAGATCTCCGCCTCGTCGCCGGGCTCCTGGTTGCCGAACTGGTCGCAGGGGAAGCCGAGGACGACGAGGCCCTGGTCGGCGTAGGTGTCCTGGAGCTGCTGGAGGCCCTTGTACTGGCCGGTGAAGCCGCACTGGGACGCGGTGTTGACGACGAGGACGACCTTGCCGTCGTAGGCGGACAGGTCCGTGTCGGTGCCGTCGATCGCCGTCGCGGAGAAGTCGGAGAGAGTGGTCATGCCCCGAGTCTGCCAGCAGGTCAGTACTGGAACTGCCCGACCAGCGACCGCATCTGCGCCGCCATGCGCGCCAGCTCGTCGGCCGCCTCGTTGGTGCTGCCGGCAGCCGCCTGGGTGTCCGAGGCGGTGCGGGCCACCCCCGTGACGTTGGCGGCGATGTCGGTCGACCCGGTCGCGGCCTCGGCGATGTTGCGGCTCATCTCGTTGGTGGTCGCGGTCTGCTCCTCCACCGCGGACGCGATGACGGCCTGGGTGTCGTTGATCCGGCCGATGATCTCGGCGATCTCGGCGATGGCGACGACGACGGCCTCGGTGTCGGTCTGGATGGCCTCGATCCGGCGACTGATGTCCTCGGTCGCCTTGCCGGTCTCCTGGGCCAGCTCCTTGACCTCGTTGGCCACGACGGCGAAGCCCTTGCCGGCCTCGCCGGCCCGGGCCGCCTCGATGGTGGCGTTGAGCGCGAGCAGGTTGGTCTGCTCGGCGATCGCGTTGATCACCTTGATGACGTTGCCGACCTCGGCCGACGAGTCGCCGAGCTTGGCGACGGTCGCGTTGGTGGACTCGGCGACGACGACCGCCTGAGCCGCCACGCCAGCGGCGTTGGAGGCGTTCTGGGAGATCTCGCGGATCGACGCCGACATCTCCTCGGTGCCGGTGGCGACCGTCTGCACGTTGCGCGAGACCTGCTCGGCGGCGGCCGAGACCAGGCCGGCCTGCGTCGAGGACTCGGCGGCCGACCCGCTCATCTGCCCCGAGACCGCGGAGAGCTCCTCGGACGCCGATGCGAGCGAGCGGGCGTTGTCGTCCATCTGGGACATCACCGTGGCCAGCCGGGCCACAGTGGCGTTGAGCGCGTCGCCCATCCGGCCGACCTCGTCGGCGGAGTCGACGTCGAGCCGGTGGTCGAGGCGACCACCGGCCACGCCCTCGAGGACGTCGACCGTGCGGCGGAGCCGCCGCACGATGCCCCGCGTGATCCAGCGCGCCACGCCCGCACCGACCAGCATGCCGAGGAGCACCAGCGCGACGAAGAGGACGTCGGCCTGCTGGCGCGAGCTTGCGATGTCCCGCTCACGGGTGGCGATGTCGTCGTCGACGACCGTGCGGATCTCGTCCAAGAGCGCGTCGAGCTCGTGGTTGGCCTCGATGACGTCGGCGTCGGACGGCGCCGGACCGTCACCGTCGGTGGCGTCCGCGACGAACGCGTCGACGTCGTCGTAGTAGGTGGCCGCAGCGGGGGGCAGGTCGGCGAGCGCGTCGGTGATGTCGGCCGGCAGGTCGAGGCCGTCGATCGTCGCGATGACCTCCTGCGCGCTGGCGATGTCGTCGGCGGCGTCGGTGACGGCAGCCTCGGTGTCGGCGCCCGGGATCAACGAACGGAAGGCGTCGGCCTTGATCTCGCTGTTGCGGTTGTCGAGGTGGAAGAGCTCACCCGACGCAGTGCGCATGGCGTCGATGACGTGGGTGTCGTCGGTCAGCCGCTTCATCGTCGAGAAGCCGACGACGCCCACGAGGAAGGACGGGAGCAGGCACGCGACGGTGAGGAGCGCCAGCTTGCGGCCCACGCCGAGGTCGGCGACGAGCCCGCCGACCCGGCCCCTCGAGCCACGCGGGGGCGTCGGAGGCGTCGTTCCTCGACGGGGTACGGCGCGGGCGGGGGTCCGGTCGGTGGCCGGCGGAGCGGGCGCGAGGAGGGCCATGGCGGTCCTTCGGGGGTCGGGGAGCGTGCCGGGTCGGGCATCGTGACCGCCCCGCACGGGGGTCGCGGGGCAGTCACCCTGGCTTCGGCGCGGGCAGCCTGGTCCTGAGGTGCCGCGCAGGTCGTCGGGACCAACGGGCCCGCACGAGGGGACGGTGGTCCCTGCGCCGCGTGGCCCGATCAGGGGATCGGGAATGGCCCACGCCCCGGGACCAACGGTCCCGGGGCGTCCCCTGGAGGTGACCGGGGCCCCCACGGCCCCGGAGCCTCAGAACTGGAACTGGCCGACCAGCGAGCGCATCTCGGCCGCCATCCGGGCCAGCTCGTCGGCCGACTGGCTGGTCGAGTTCGCCGCGGCCTGCGTGTCCGAGGCACTCCGCGCCACACCCGTCACGTTCGCCGCGATGTCACTCGACCCCGTCGCCGCCTCCGCCACGTTGCGGCTCATCTCGTTCGTCGTCGCGGTCTGCTCCTCCACCGCCGAGGCGATCGTGGCCTGCGTGTCGTTGATCTGACCGATGATCTCCGCGATCTCCGCGATCGCCGCCACCGCAGCCTCGGTGTCGGCCTGGATCGCCTCGATCCGCCGACCGATGTCCTCGGTCGCCTTCCCCGTCTCCTGCGCCAGCTCCTTGACCTCGTTGGCCACCACCGCGAACCCCTTGCCCGCCTCACCCGCACGAGCCGCCTCGATCGTCGCGTTCAACGCCAACAAGTTCGTCTGCTCCGCGATCGAGTTGATCACCTTGATCACGTTCCCGACCTCCGCCGAGGAATCACCCAGCTTCGCCACCGTCGCGTTCGTCGACTCCGCCACCACCACCGCCTGCGCAGCCACACCCGCAGCATTCGACGCGTTCTGCGCGATCTCCCGGATCGACGCCGACATCTCCTCCGTACCCGTCGCGACCGTCTGCACGTTGCGCGACACCTGCTCCGCCGCCGCCGACACCAGACCCGCCTGCGACGACGACTCCGACGCCGACCCACTCATCTGACCCGACACCGACGACAGCTCCTCCGACGCCGACGCCAACGACCGCGCATTCGCATCCATCTGCCCCATCGCCGACGCCAGCTTCGCCAACGCACCGTTCAGCGCCACACCCATCCGACCGACCTCGTCAGCGGAGTCGATCTCGAGACGGGCGTCGAGACGACCGGAGGCGACCTCCTCGAGCACCTCGACGGTGCGCTGCAGCGGTCGGGAGACCATCCGACCGAGGGCGACCGCGAGGCCGACCGCGAGCGCAGTGGCGGCGGCCAGCAGGGCGAGGATCAGGTTGCGAGCGGTGTGGTACCCCGAGCGGGCGTCGTCGATCGTGGCCTGGGCGACGTCGGTCTCGATCTGCACGAGGTCGCCGAGCGCGGCGCCGGCGGCGTCCTCGGGGGTCGCGAGGTCGTTCTGCAGCGTGGTCGCGACCTCGTCGGCCCGGCCCGCGGCGATCAGCGGGACCAGCGTGTCGTCGCGGACCGTACGCCAGTCAGCCAGGGCGGCGTCGAAGGCGTCGCGCGCCTTCTCGCGGCCGGTCATGTCGGTGGCGGTGTAGAGCCCCCACGACTTGTCGAGCGCGGCGTCCTCCTTCGCGATCGTCGCCTCGAGGTCGCTCACCGACGCGTCGCGTCCGGAGAGCGCGGCGTCGTGGAACGCGTCGGTCATCGCCGTCATGTGCTGCTCGGTGTCCGTGAGCCAGAGGGTCGCCTGCATGCTGTCGACGTACATCGAGTCGAGGCGGTCCTGGGCCGCGCCGAGGCGCGAGATGGCGAACGCGCCCACCCCGATCATCAGCAGCACGACGGCCAGGAAGCCGGCCAGCAGCTTGCGGGAGGTCGCCAGGTCCTTGAAGCGTCCCACCGGGCCGCGGCGGGAGGCAACGAGCGCGTCCGTGCCGGGCGCGCGACGGGTCGTCCGCGGGGAGGCCGCGGCCGATCGGGTGGCGGGCGGGGTCAGGATGGCGGTCACGACAGTACCTCCGGGTGGTCATCTCGGTGTTCCGAGAGTCCTGTCGCGGATTCCGAGGTACGGAGATCGATCCAGGCACTGGAACACTCATGGATGTGGGCTCTCCCCACCGAACGGCAATCTCGACGTCGAGATAAGCAGTCGACGAGAGATCGGGACCTTCGTCCCCGTCACACCACCCGGACGGCGGATGCGGACGCCCGACCGGGCGTGACCGCCCCCCTAGCCCGGCCTCAGGCGTCCCGTCAGCCGTCGAGGGCGTCGAGCTCGGCGAGCGCCGACTCCCAGCGCTCGCGCCGCTCGGCGTCGGTCTGCTCCCACCAGGGGGTGCCGCGCTCGCCGAGCCCGACCTTCGCCACCTGGGTCCGGTGCCGCGTCGCGGCCAGCGCCTCGTCGTCGGCCGCCGAGCGGACGCCGGAGCGACCCCGGCCGAGGTGGGACGTCAGCCGCGCGAGGGCGTCGTCGGGGATCGCCGGGTCCGTACGGCGCCAGCGCCGCCCGTCGACGACCAGCCACTTCTCGTCCTCGGTCGGCTCGTCCATCCCTCGAGGATGCCAGCCGGTCCCCGTTCAGGCTGGCCCCGTTCAGCCCGCGTACTGCGGGTCGGGCGCCTCTACCCACTGGACGAGCTGGAAGACCACGCCGTTGGGGTCGGTCATCTGGAAGTAGCGCTCGCCCCACGGCTCGGTCTCGAGCGGCGTGACCACCTCGACCCCCTCCCCCACCAGCCGGTCTTGCTCGGCGTCGACGTCGTCGACGGTCAGCACGACCAGCAGGCCGTCCGCACTGCCCGCGGCCGAGGCCGGCTTGAAGGACCCCAGACCGGTGCGGAGGTAGATGAGGTGGAAGCCCGCGTGCGGGTGGGCGAGGGAGCAGAAGCCGTCGGCCTCCATCGCCGTGGTGAAGCCGAGGTGTTCGCGCGCCCAGGCGGCGGACGCCTCGACGTCGGCGACGTTGAGCGAGATGGCGGAATCGGTGACGTGCATGGGCTCTCTCCTCCGGTCAGTGCACCGTACGTTGTACGGCGTACAACGTACAACGAACGGGTGGCAGGATGGTTCCCATGGGTGAGAGCACGGGAGCCGGGGAGCCGAGCCGGACGCTGGCGCTGCTCTGGGGCACCGCCTCCGAACCGCCGCGCAAAGGACCGGCCCGCTCGCTGAGCGTCGAGCGGGTGGTGGACGCGGCGGTCGCGCTCGCCGACGAGCGGGGGCTGCCCGCGGTGACCGTGCGGGCGGTCGCCGAGCGGGTCGGCGTCGCGCCCATGTCGGTCTACACCTACGTGCCCGGCAAGCCGGAGCTGCTCGACCTCATGGTCGACCGCTGCTACGCCGCGATGGAGCGGACGGACCTCGCCGGCCAGCACTGGCGCGACCGGCTCCGCGTGGTCGCGCAGGACAACCGCCTCCTGCTCACCGCCCACGCCTGGCTCACCGAGGTGGCGGCGCTGAGCCGTCCGCCGCTCGGGCCGGGACTGATGGCGAAGTACGAGCACGAGCTGGCCGCGTTCGACGGCACCGGCCTGTCGGACGTCGACACCGACGCCGCCCTGGCGTTCCTCCTCGGCTTCGTGCAGCAGCACTGCCGCTCGGCCCACGACGCAGCGCGCGCCACGACCGACACCGCGATGAGCGACGCCGCGTGGTGGGCGGCCAACCAGCCGGTGCTCGCCCGTGCGCTCGACCCTGCGGCCTACCCCCGTGCGGTCCGCGTCGGCGGCGCTGCCGGCGAGGCTCAGGGCAGCGCGTGGTCGGCCGAGGGGGCGTGGGAGTTCGGGCTGGAGCGGACGCTCGACGGGCTCGCGGCCCTCGTCGACGCGACGCCGGCCGCCCAGGTGCGGTAGCCGCCGTCGAGGTTGCGCGCGCTGCGCCCGTGCTCGGCGAGGACCCGCGTGGCGAGGTAGCCGCGCAGCCCCACCTCGCAGTGCACGACGAGGTCGCCGGCGGGCAGCTCGTCGAGCCGGTCGCGCAGCTCGTTGACCGGCACGTTGATCGCGCCGGGGATCGGCCGCGCCTCGTGCTCGGCCGGGTCGCGGACGTCGAGCAGCGTCGCACCGGCGGCCAGCGCGTTGGCGAGCTCGTGCCACTGCACGGTGTCGACCAGGCCCTCCGCGAGGTTCCGGGCGACCCACCCCGCCATGTTGACCGGGTCCTTGGCCGAGCCGAACTGCGGGGCGTAGGCCAGCTCGAGGTCGGCCAGGTCCCCCGCACGCAGGCCGCCGGCCATGGCCGTGGCGATCACGTCGATCCGCTTGTCGACGCCGTCGCGTCCGACCGCCTGGGCGCCGAGGATCTCGTCGGTCCCCGGATCGACCAGCAGCTTGAGCGCGATCGGCTGCGCCCCGGGGTAGTAGGCGGCGTGGGATCCGGGGTGGAGGTGGATCACCCGGTGGGGGCGTCCGGTCGTCCGCAGGCGGCGCTCGTTCCACCCGACGACCGCCGCGTCGAGCCCGAAGGCGCTGACGATGGCGGTGCCACGGACCGGTCGGTCGGCCCCCGGCCGCCCGGAGATCACGTCGGCCACCACCCGGCCCTGCCGGTTGGCGGTGTTGGCGAGGGGCACCAGCACCGGGGACCCGTCGAGCGCGTCGCGCTTCTCGACCGCGTCGCCGATGGCGTAGATGTCGGGGTCGGACGTCCGCAGCTGGTCGTCGACCAGGATGCCGCCGAGCTCGCCGACGGCGAGGCCCGCCTGCCGGGCCAGCACCTGCTCGGGACGTACGCCGATGGCCGCGACCACGACGCCCGCCTGCACCTCGCGACCGTCCGACAGGTGCACCACCGGCTCACCCACCTCGGTGACCACGCCTCCGTCGCCCGAGGACCTCGTCCGCAGCGGCCCGGGATCGATGCGGGTCGCCGACGCGCCGAGGACGAGCTCCACCCCGGCCGACCGCATCGCGGCGTGGACCGGCTCGATCATCTCGGGGTCGAACGGCGCCATCACCTGCTCCCCCGCCTCGACGAGGGTCACCGCGACGCCGCGCTCGACGAAGTTCTCCGCGAGCTCGAGCCCGATGAAGCCGCCACCGACGACCAGCGCGGACGAGGCACCGGAGCTCGAGCCGACCAGGTGGTCGAGGTCCTCGACGTCGCGCAGCGTGTGCGCCACCTCGATGCCCGGAAGCGGCGGGACGACCGGCCTGGCCCCGGGCGAGAGCACGAGCGCGTCGTAGGCGATCCAGGCCGTCTCGTCGGTCGCGAGGTCGCGGACCTCCACCCGCTTGCCCTCGCGGTCGATCGAGCGCACCTCGTGGCGGACCCGGACGTCGATCCCGAACCGTGCGGCCAGCGACTGGGGCGTCTGCAGCAGCAGCGACGAGCGGTGCTCGATCACGCCGCCGAGATGGTAGGGCAGGCCGCAGTTCGCGAACGACACGTGCCCGCTGCGCTCGAGGACGACGATGGTGACGTCCTCGTCCAGGCGCCTCAACCGGGTGGCCGCGGACATCCCGCCCGCCACGCCGCCGACGATCACGACAGTGGTCATACCCCCCACGGTATTCCTGACCGGCCTGCCCGTCACGGCGTTCGCCGTCCGGCCGGTGAGGCGTGGGTCACCCCCGAGGGCGCCTCAGCGC
This sequence comes from Nocardioides palaemonis, assembly GCF_018275325.1. Lineage (NCBI taxonomy): Bacteria > Bacillati > Actinomycetota > Actinomycetes > Propionibacteriales > Nocardioidaceae > Nocardioides > Nocardioides palaemonis. Next base: position 1,038,572 of record NZ_JAGVQR010000004.1, read on the forward strand.
ACCCCGACGATCGAGAGCCGGCCGGCGCCGTAGAGCGGGATGGTCACGGTGAGGTCGAGCCGCCGCCCGGTCGCGGCGGCGTCCGCGCAGACCTGCGGGCTCGGCCACGACCCGACGTGGTGGACGTCGGCCAGCTTGACGTGCGGGCGGCCCTCCTCGTTGAGCAGCGCCGCCATCACGTTGAGCACCTCGGCGAGGTTCTCCTTCAGGATCGGCGTGAGGTCGCGCTCGGCGACGGCGTCCTGGGCGCCGCCCGCGGGCAGCAGCCCGACCGCCGCGCCGGCGTACGCCGACAGCGGGAGGTCGACGACCGCCACGGCTCGCGTCGTCAGCTGGTCGTCGACGTAGACCGCGAAGGTCGACCCGGTGGCCGCGTCCCCGGTGAACCCGTCCGACGGCTCGAGGGTGACGTCGCGTCCCAGCAGTCCGGTGAGCAGCTCGCGCACGTCCGCCGCGCCGGGCGCGCGGACCAGCTGGTCGAGGTCGGCGCTCATGCGACCACCGCGTCGAGCTGGTCGCGGAACGAGTCCGCGGTGAACGGCTTGGCGATGAGGAACAGCGCGCCGGACGACATCGCCCGGTCCACCATCTCGGGCGTCCCCTCGGAGGTGACGAACCCGAACGGCACCTGCTCGCCGCTGGCGCGCAGCGCGCGCAGCAGGTCGATGCCGTTCATCTCGGGCATGTTCCAGTCCGACAGCACGAGGTCGGGCGCCTGGGTGTGCACCAGCTCGAGCGCGACGGCGCCGTTCTCGGCCTCGATGAGGTCGTGGCCGCCGTAGCCGGCCTGGCGCAGCGTGCGGATGACGATCTGGCGCATCACCCGGCTGTCATCGGCGATGAGGATCTTCATGGGGGTTCTCCTGGTTCGGCTGGTCGTTCAGAGCTCGGGACGGTCCGGGTCGACGCCCCAGACACGGACCTCGACGGGGTGGCCGGCCCACCAGAGCAGGGCCTGGCAGATCTCGACGTGGGGCCAGTCGCCCGCGTCGGCGTCGAGCACCTCGGGCAGGCCGAGGGTGCTGCCGTCGACGAGCAGGCTCTTGACGTTGCCGCCGAGCACGTTGACGAGCTCGCCGACGGCGTCGCGGACGTCCTCCTCGCTCACCTCCGGGTCGCTCAGCATCCGCCGGGTCAGGTCGCGGGCGGCGGCGCGGGACACCTCGAGGGTGATCCAGCCGGTCCACTGGCCGTGGACGGCCACCGACGCGCGCAGCCGGCCGGTCTCCTCCTGCTCGGGCGACGACGCGGGCGGAGCGTCCTGCAGCAGGAAGGCGGTGAGCACCTCCTCGCCGAGGAGGTGGAGGTCGTCCGGCGTGACCGGCGACTCCTGGACGTACGAGCTCATGCGACACCCCTTCGCGGGTTGAGGCCGAGGTAGTCGAGCTTGTCGACGAACGCCTCGGCGGAGAACGGCTTGATCAGGTACTCGTGGGCGCCGGCGGCGAGCGCCCGCACGATCTGCCCCTGCTCGGCCTCGGTCGTCACCATCATCAGCGTGACGTCGCGCAGGCCGGGGTCCGCGCGCACGGCGTGCACGAGCTCGAGCCCGTTCATCACCGGCATGTTCCAGTCCACGGTCGCGAGGACCGGCAGGTCGTCGCGGTACTCCTCGAGGACCTCCAGCGCCTCCTTGCCGTCGCCGGCCTGGAGCACGTCGAAGCCCAGGCTCTGCAGCTGGCGCGCGAGCATCATCCGCATCGTGCGGGAGTCGTCGATCACGAGGGCGTGCATGTCAGATCGCTTCCTGTCGGGTCGGTCGGGTGAAGCCGGGCACGGTGCGCGGCGGGACCGGAGCGGGTGTCGCGGGCGGACGGGGACGATTGAGGGTGAGCCGGCCGACGGGCTGTCGGTGCCAGGTGTCGTCGATGCCGAGCGTGGTCTCCGCACCGCCGAGGAACAGGTAGCCGTCGGGCGACATCACCTGCCGCACCCGGCTGAGCACCGAGCGCTTGGTCGGCTGGTCGAAGTAGATGAGCACGTTGCGCAGGAAGACCAGGTCGAAGACCGGCATCGGCGGGAACGGTGCGGCCAGGTTCATCACCTGGGTCCGCACCATCGAGCGCAGCTGGTCGGAGACCTGCCACTGGGTGCCCTGGCGCTGGAAGTGCTTGACCATCAGCGGCGCCGGCAGGCCGCGCCCGATCTCGAGCTGGCTGTACGTGCCCGCGCGGGTGCGGGCGACCATGCTCGGCGCGATGTCGGTGGCGAAGATCTCGACCTGCCAGCCGCGCGGCACCACGTGCTCGGCGAGCAGCATGCCGATCGTGTACGCCTCCTGACCACTGGAGCAGGCGGCCGACCACACCGTGATCTTGCGACGCGCGGCGTTGCGCGCGAGCAGGTCCGGGATGACGTGGGAGACCAGCACGTCGAACGGCTCGCGGTCGCGGAACCACGACGTCTCGTTGGTGGTCAGGGCCTCCACGACGGCTGCCCGGCCGGGATACCCGGCGGCGGACTGCAGGTGCGACACGTACGAGTCGAGGTCCGCGAAGCCGGCGGCGCGGGCGAGCGGCTGGAGCCGGGCCTCGACGAGGTACTCCTTGCCGGACTCGAGGACGATGGCCGCCTCCCGGCGGACCAGGTCCGCGACGAAGCTGAACGAGCGGGGGGACAGGCTCATGCGAGGGCCGCCTCTCGGGGGGAGTAGGGGCCGCGGCGCCCACGGCGCACGCGGTCGACGATGGCTGGACCGATCTGCTGGAGGGGAAGGACCTGGGCGGGGACGCCCGCGTCGACGACCGCCCGGGGCATGCCCCAGACGACCGAGGTCGCCTCGTCCTGGACGAGCGCCGAGCCACCGGCGGCGACGACCGCGGCACACCCGCTGGCCCCGTCGGAGCCCATGCCGGTGAGGACGACCGCCAGCACGTGGCCGCCCCAGACCTCGACCACCGACCGGAACATCACGTCGACGGCCGGCCGGCAGTAGTGCTCGGGGGTGCCCTGGTCGAGGGTCGCCACGATGCTCGAGGGGAGGGCCCGCGAGCCGCGGAAGCGCAGGTGGTGGTCACCCGGTGCGACGAGCACCCCGCCGGCCACCACGGGATCTCCGGCCTTCGCCTCGCTCACGTGGAGCGGGACCTTGCCGTCGAGCCGGTCGGCGAACTGCCGGGTGAACACCGGCGGCATGTGCTGCACGACCACGACCGGGACGCCGAGGTCGGCAGGGAGGGCGGCGAGCACCGTCGACAGCGCGTCGGGTCCGCCGGTGGAGGCACCGATCGCCACCACGTCGATCTGCTGGGTCCCCGCCGGGCGGGAGCGCGGGGCCAGCGGTGCGACGGGTGCGACCGGGGCGGGCGCCACGGGTCGCAGCGGCGCGGGCGGAGCGATGATCGCCCGGCACAGGCCGTGGATCTTCGGCACCAGCTGCTGGCGCACCGCCTCCATCGAGGCCATCACGCTGCCCACGTTGGCCGGCTTGGTGACGTAGTCGCTCGCGCCGAGCTCGAGGGCGTCCAGGGTCGCGGTCGCACCCCGCTCGGTGAGGGTGGAGAACATCACGACCGGGAGCCGCGGGTGGGCCGGGCGCAGGTGGCGCAGGGTCTCGAGCCCGTCCATCACGGGCATCTCGATGTCGAGCGTCACCAGGTCCGGGTTGACCTGGGCGATCTTGGCCAGTGCGACGCGGCCGTTGGCGGCCGTGCCGACCACCTCGATCTGCGGGTCCACCGCGAGGGCCTCGGCGACCAGCCGGCGCACGACGACGGAGTCGTCGACGACCAGCACCCGCGCCTTCCTCGACATGACGTCCTCCTCCTCGACCGGTCGCTGCTCAGAACTGGAACTGGCCGACCAGCGACCGCATCTCGGCCGCCATCCGCGCCAGCTCGTCGGCCGACTGGCTGGTCGAGTTCGCCGCGGCCTGGGTGTCCGAGGCACTCCTGGCCACACCCGTCACGTTCGCCGCGATGTCACTCGACCCCGTCGCCGCCTCCGCCACGTTGCGCGACATCTCGTTCGTCGTCGCGGTCTGCTCCTCCACCGCCGAGGCGATCGTGGCCTGCGTGTCGTTGATCTGACCGATGATCTCCGCGATCTCCGCGATCGCCGCCACCGCAGCCTCCGTGTCGGCCTGGATCGCCTCGATCCGCCGACCGATGTCCTCGGTCGCCTTCCCCGTCTCCTGCGCCAGCTCCTTGACCTCGTTGGCCACCACCGCGAACCCCTTGCCCGCCTCACCCGCACGAGCCGCCTCGATCGTCGCGTTCAACGCCAACAAGTTCGTCTGCTCCGCGATCGAGTTGATCACCTTGATCACGTTCCCGACCTCCGCCGAGGAGTCACCCAGCTTCGCCACCGTCGCGTTGGTGGACTCCGCCACCACCACCGCCTGCGCAGCCACACCCGCAGCATTCGACGCGTTCTGCGCGATCTCACGGATCGACGCCGACATCTCCTCCGTACCCGTCGCCACCGTCTGCACGTTCCTCGAGACCTGCTCCGCCGCAGCCGAGACCAGCCCCGCCTGCGACGACGACTCCGACGCCGACCCACTCATCTGACCCGACACCGACGACAGCTCCTCCGACGCCGACGCCAACGACTGCGCGTTCACATCCATCTGACCCATCGCCGACGCCAGCTTGGCCAGCGCGTCGTTCAGCGCCACCCCCATCTGGCCGATCTCATCGGCCGACTCCACGGTCAGCCGCTGGTCCAGCCGACCCGCGGCCACCCCCTCCAGCACCTGCACCGTCCGCTGCAGCGGCCGCGCCACCAGCCGACCCAGGAAGACCGCCAGCCCGATGCCGAGGGCAGTGGCGAGCACGACCAGGCCGAGGATCAGCAGGCGAGCGTGGGCGTACGCGCTCTTGGACTGGCTGATCAGGTCCTCCGAGAGGCCCTTCTCGGTGTCGATGACCGCGCTGAGGTCGGCGCTGACCTGCTCGAAGACGGGGTCGAGCTGCTCGTGCTTGGCGGTGTTGGCCTGCCCGAGCTTGCCGTCGGCGAGGAGCGGGAGGACGGTCTCGTCGCGGATCGTGCGGAACTCGCCGAGGGTCTTCTCGAACTGCGCGATCACCTTCTCGCCGCCGGTCGTGTCGGTGGCCAGGTAGGCCTCCCAGTTGCTGTTGACGTCCGCGGCGAGCCCGTCGAGCTGCTTCTGGAGGTCCGGCGTCATCCCCTCGGCGGTGGCCGTCTCCAGCACGGTGGAGACGAGGGCCTCGTCGGTCTCGACCTGGCCGAGGTTGAGCGACGCCGTGTAGCTGTCGGTGTAGAGCGACTCGATCCGGTTCTCCGCAGCGCTCAGCTGCTGCAGGCCGATGGCACCCACGACCCCCATCATCGCCACCAGCGTGAGGTAGCCGACGAGCAGCTTGCGGGCCGTGCCCAGGTCGCGGAAGCGTCCGAGCAGGCCACGACCAGCCGGCTGTGCCGGCGCTCGTCCGGCCCGCGGGCGGGCGAACGACGTGGTGCGGGCCGGGGCGTTCAGGACGGTCATGACATTCCTTCTGAGGTGATGGCGCGCTCGGTGTCGAGCAGGAGCATGAGGTGGGTGTCGAGCTTGCAGACCCGGGTCACGAGGCTGCGGATCGAGGCCGGCACGGTGTCCGGCGGCGCCTCGAAGGCGTCCCTCGAGGGGGCCAGGACATCGCCGATCTCGTCGACGACGAGGCTGACGGCACCACCGTCGGGCGACTTGACCACGACGTTGACCGACGGGGCGTCCGGCTCGCGCGGCGGCAGCCCGAGGCGGGCCCGGAGCTCGAGCATCGTGACGATCTGGCCGCGCAGGTTGAGCAGGCCGGCGATGTCGTCCGGCGCCAGCGGCACCACCGTGAGGTCCTGCGAGCGGAGCACCTCCTGGACGGAGGACACCGGGACGCCGAAGACGTGGCCGTCGAGGGCGAAGGTGCAGTACTGGGACATGGGGTCTCCTAGGCCGACCAGGCCAGGCGGCCGCCGGACGGGAGGCCGGCGAAGACCTGGGCGATGTCGACGAGCTCGGTGACGTGGCCGGACACGACGGCCGAGCCGTCTCCGCCGGTGGAGTCGAGGGGCGTACGCGCCTCCAGCGTGGCCTCGACGATGTCGAGGATCGCGTTGACGACCACCCCGGCCTGCTGCTCGCCCTGGCGGCACACGACCACCTGGAGGGTCGAGAGGCCCTGGTGCCCGGCGTCGCCGTGGAGGACGTGGTCGAGGCGCACCAGCGGCAGGATCTGGCCGCGGTGCTGCACGACCTCGTGGTGGCCGGCGCGCTCGATGCGGCCCCGCTCGATCTCCTCGAGCCGGTCGACCGCCGCGACGGGGATCGCCGCGCGGCGACCGTCGCCGAGCTCGACGAGCAGCAGCGACGCGGCGTCCTCGCCGGCGTCGGTGCCGTGGGCGGCGAGGGTGCCGAGCTCGGCCTCCGGGGTCATGCCGGCGCGGCGGGCGAGTGCGGTGGCGTCGAGGATGAGCGCGACGGCGCCGTCGCCCATGATCGTGGCTCCGGCGTAGAGCGGCAGCTGGCGCAGGTGGGTGCCGAGCGGCTTCACGACGATCTCCTCGGTGTCGAGGATGTCGTCCACGACCAGGCCGTACTGCTGGTTGTCGGCCTTGAGCACCGCGACGTAGGTCGTCTCGCGCTGGACGGCGGGCAGGTCGAGCTGCTCGCGCAGGTCGACGAGCGGCAGCAGTCGTCCGCGCAGCCGGTAGACGGGCGAGCCGTGCACGCTCTCGATCGCGGTCGCGGCCTGGGCCGCGTCGAGCCGGACCAGCTCGAGCAGGTTGACCTGCGGGATCGCGAAGCGGTGGCCCGCCGCCGCGACCACCAGGGCCGGGATGATCGCCAGGGTGAGCGGGATCCGGATCCGGACCGTGGTGCCCTCGCCGGGCTCGCTGGAGAGGTCGATCGCGCCGCCGATGCGCTCGATGTTGGTGCGCACGACGTCCATCCCGACGCCGCGACCCGACACGTTGGTCACGCCCTCGGCGGTCGAGAAGCCGGGCGTGAAGATCAGGTTGACGGCCTCGTGGTCGCTCAGCCTGGCCGCGGTCTCGCGGTCCATCAGGCCCTTCGACACGGCCTTGTCGCGCAGCCGGGTGGGGTCGATGCCGGCGCCGTCGTCCGTGATCTCGATGTTGACCTGGCCGCCCTCGTGGAAGGCGCGCATCGACAAGGTGCCGTGGGCCGGCTTGCCCTGCGCGGTGCGGACGTCGGGCTTCTCGATGCCGTGGTCGATGCTGTTGCGGACCAGGTGGGTCAGCGGGTCGCGGACCGCCTCGAGGATGGTCTTGTCGAGCTCGGTCTCCTTGCCGCGCATGTCCAGCTCGACCGTCTTGCCGAGCTGCACCGAGAGGTCGCGGACGACGCGCGGCAGCTTGCTCCACAGCGTGTCGATCTGCTGCAGGCGCATCTTCATCACGCTCTCCTGCAGCTCTCCGGCGACCAGGTTGAGCCGGTGCGTGGTGCGGGCGAGCTCGACGTCCTCGCGGGTCGCGGCGCGCTGGAGCATCTGGTTGCGGGTGAGCACCAGCTCACCGACCAGGTTCATCAGCGAGTCGAGCAGCGCGACGTCGACGCGGATGGTGCTGTCGGCGACCGAGCGACGCCCCTCGGCGGGCTCCTCGGACGCAGCCGGGTCGGGGCCCTCGGCGGCCTCGGGGGCGCGCGGGGGGACGACACCCAGGGTGGTGGGCGCCGGCAGGACGGCCTCGGGCTCCTCGTCCTCGGCCGACTCCTCGACGTCTCCGTCCTCGCCAGGCTCGTCGGCCTCCGCGTTGTCGTCGGTGGCCTCGGGCGCTGCCGGGTCCTCCGGCAGCGCGCCGTCGAGCACGGCGGCCAGCCGGGCCACCAGGTCGTCGTAGGTCTGGGTGCCCTCGGCACCGGTGTGCTCGATGTTGGTCAGCAGGGACCGCACGGCGTCGACGACCTCGAGCAACAGGCTGGTGAGGCCCGGCGTCAGGGCCAGCTCGCCGTCGCGCAGCCGGGCCAGCAGGCTCTCGCCGACGTGCGTCACCGACTCCAGGATCGAGAACGCCAGGAAGCCGCTGGTGCCCTTGATCGTGTGGATGGTGCGGAAGACGCTGGCGAGCAGCGTGGAGGAGGAGGGGTCGCGCTCGAGCGCGATGAGGTCGCGGTCCAGCTGGTCGAGGTTCTCGTGGCTCTCGACCAGGAACTCGCCGATGATCTCGTCGAGGCCGTCCATCGCATCCAACGTGGGCTCCGTCCGCAGGGAAGACCCGAGAGGTCTTGTCGAGCGTCGGATCGGCGTCGCCGGGGGCCTCCTGAGGCAGCCGGGAGCGAACGGGCCCATGGTCCCGGGGCGCGCGGGACGGACGTCCCGGGGCGGGTGGCCCGTGCGTGCCACCCCCGTGGTGCGCGCGGGTGGGGGCAGGCGGCCGGAGGTCCCTGGCGCATCGGGAGCCCGGGAACGGCCACGTCACCAGAATCGGTGATCGTGCCGCAGGACGGAGATGTCGCCCGGCAGTCTCGGTCAACTACGTCGTCGACTGGGGGATAGGGCCTGTGCTGCGACCCACTCGCTCCATGGTCGGCGGCGCAGGCGCCCAACACGGCGCAACACATCGAACGGGGGACGGACATGGCGGGTCGGACGGCAGCGATCCTGATCGATGCGGGATACGTCTGGAAGCAGGTCGCGAAGGCTGTCGGTCGGCAGCACAGGCGCGAGGTTCCCCTCATCGGGTACGGCGTCCCACTCATCGAGGCACTGGTGGAAGAAGCCGAGGGCGACGAGCTCCGCGTGCTGCGCACGTACTGGTACGACGGCGCTCCCGACCGGGTACCCAACGTCCAGCAGCGTGCGGTTGGCCGGGTCAATCGCGTCAAGCTCCGGGTCGGGAGCATGAGCAACGGGAGGCAGAAGGGAGTCGATCGCTTGATCCAGCGCGACATCCTCGCTCTGTCGCAGAACAAGGCCGTGACGGATCTTGTGGTCCTGACCGGCGACCAGGACATGGAAGAAGAGCTCGACGCCGCGGGACAGCACGGTCTCGTGGTCCACCTCTGGGGGATTGCCGACCGGGACCAGCGCGACCAGATCTCCAGCCGGCTCCTCCGCGTCGTCGACGACTGGAAGGTCCTGCCTGCTCACTGGGCGTCGACGTTCGTCCCCGAGACCGACACGGACAACGACCCCAGCTCTGACGTGCCTCTCACCTCGGACAGCCAGGTCGATCACTTCCGGTCCACGCTCCTCAGCACCTCCTCCAACCACGACCACGCGGCGCCGAGCGACGACGCACTGGGCTCCGCGTGGGGCGACGACCAATTGATCAGTGTCGGTCGGGCAGCGCACGATGCCTTGGTCGAGCAGTACGGCCCTGCGTGGGAATCAGTCCGCGGCGAGATCGCCTCGACGACGTTCCGCACCCGCGGTGGGGAGACCGTTCGCTCGATCCCGGGCAGGTACGACACCGAGCTTATGGACACCGCGGACGCGATCGTCGGCGACCACCTGACGGAGAACGCGCACAGAGTACTCGTGCGCAACGGATTCTGGCGTCGTTTCGACGAGGCCGATTCCCCAGCCTGATCCTGCGCGGACCTCGTGCAGGGTCGTGCCAACGGGAACGGCGAGCACGTCGACCGGCAGGCCGCCCGGGAACGCCGAAGGCCCCGGACGATGTCCGGGGCCTTCGATGCTGGTGACCGATTCAAGTTCGCAGGTCATCGGATGATTGCGAATCGGGGACTGCTGAAAATTTGGTTGTCCCCTGACCTGTGGCGACGGGAGTCGCCGCTGGAAGGAGGTCGACCATGCCCGCTCCCCATCCCGAGGAGTTCCGTGATGACGTTGTCGCGGTCGCTCGTCGCGGTGACGCACCGATTGCACAGATCGCCAGTGACTTCGGGATCAGCGAGTCCTGTCTGCGCAACTGGCTCGCCAAGGCCGACGTCGAGGACGGTGTGAAGCCCGGTGTCACCAGCAGTGGGAACGCCGAGCTACGTGAGGACCGGAAGAAGCTCTGGCTTCTCGAGCAGGAGAACGAGGTGCTGCGCCGCGCAGCGGTCCACCTCGCAGGCGCATCTGAAGCTGAGCCAGTCCCCAGATGACGTTCCCGCTGGTCCGTGACCTTGCCGACGACGAGACATTCCCGGTCCCCGTTGCGGTGACCTGCCGGGTGCTGGGCCTCTCCCGCCAAGCCTTCTACGCCTGGGACAAGAACCCGGTCAGCGGCCGCAACTTCGACGACGCCTACCTGACCAACGCCGCGCTCGACGTGCACACCGACGACCCCGAGTTCGGCTACCGGTTCGTCGCCGACGAGCTCGCCGCCGGCCACGTCGCCTCGGAGCGACGGGTGTGGCTCCTGTGCTCCCAAGCTCGGATCTTCTCTGCGCACAGCCGCAAACGCGGCACTGCCAAGCGGCCGGGCGCCGGCCCACGACGACCTGGTCCAACGTGACTTCACCGCTCACGGCCCGAACCAGCTGTGGCTCACCGACATCACCGAGCACCACACCGACGAGGGCAAGCCCTACCTCTGCGCGATCAAGGACGTCTGCTCGACTCGGATCGTGGGCTACTCGATCGACTCCAGGATGAAGACTCGCATCGCGGTCAACGCGTTGTCGAGCGCGGTCGCGCGCCGCGGTGGACCGGCCGCGGTGGCCGGGTGCACGGTCCACTCCGACCGTGGTAGCCAGTTCCGTTCGAGGCGCTTCGTGGAGGAGCTCAAGCACCACCACTTGACCGGCTCGATGGGACGCGTGGGTGCAGCTGGCGACAACGCCACGATGGAGTCGTACTTCGCGTTGCTGCAGAAGAACGTCCTGAACCGGCGACGCTGGCGCACCCGCGACGAGCTCCGCCTGGCGATCGTCATCTGGATCGAACGGACCTACCACCGTCGCCGTCGTCAGCGAGCCCTCGGCAAGCTCACCCCGATCGAGTTTGAGACCATCTGCACGGCCGCTGACGCGGCCTGAAACCACTCACCACGAGCGACAACTAGACCTTCAGCAGTCCTGCTCTAGGTGGGTCTCCGTCGCGATGGCCAGTCAGCTTGGAGTCTTGGCCTGCGCTTGGACGATCGCAAGGATCAAGCCCACCGCATTGAGAACAAACAGAACGATCTGAAGCCAGCTATACGGGACCGCGTGCTCCACCCCGGGCCGTCCGCGCGTGCCGGCGGCAACGAACAGGAAGAAGGCCACGATCAAACCGCCGGCCACGTACGCGATGACAGTCGCGTTCCCCTCGTCCTCCGGGAGAAGGAGCGCCACACCGACGATCGTCAGCGACGCCGACGGCAAGAACTGCGCGACGTCAGCGACCCACTTCGCCGGGTTCTCGATGTTGTCCGAATTAGCCGGGTCCAAGACCTCCATATAGTGCTGGAGCCAAATCCGGTCGAGCACAGGCTGCGCGATGATGAAGAAGAGCGCCAGCGCGAACGGCAACCCGTCCTTCACGAGATGAGCCTCACGGCGCGACGTCGAAGTTGACGACGAAGGCGCCCCAATGGCGATGGTCGTCCTTGGAGAGGCGTTCCCGGGTCTGGATGACCGTCGTGCGGGCCTTCAATCGCACGTCACACTGGATGGCAGCTGGTGTCTTGGCGTGCACTGCGGCGGGAACGGTCAGCAGGTTGAACCGTGGGGTGGCCTGCCGGCGCTTCAAGGCAGGAGTCACCTCGATCTCTCCCTCCCACGTGTCGCCCGACGTTGTCTGGTGCCCGTTTGCCGAGTAGCCGTCGTAGGCCACGATCGGAGTGGTGGGCTGACACTTGAACTTCACGTAGTACGTCGCTGTGCCACTTCCCAGGTTGAAACCGACCAGACGCTGCAGAGCGTCTGTGGGCGTGCCTGCCTTGATGGACTTGAGGGTCTTCTGACCGCTCGGAGCTTCCCTGATGTCGCTCGCGACGTTGACTTCGTAGCGCATGCGCGTCTCAGCGGCCATCGTGTTCGATCTCCTGCGGTTCCGCTGACACAGGGGCGTGGCAGCCGGAGCAGGCTACATGGAAGTCAAACGAGTTCGGGCAAACCGTTCATCACCCAAGAAGAACTGCCCAGAACGCTCCGCATGACCTTGGAGACCCGCTTCGCTTTCGTCTCTGCGAAGAGAGCAAACAGATCGTCAGAACCAATGCTCGGCGCCAAGCTCGCGAATCGGTTCTCGTTCTCGTACGGACCATCCGGCTTGCTCCACACCAACGTTCGATCGGCAAGTTCGAGGCGCACGTAGTGCAACTGGTCACCAATCGCATACAGTTCCTGCCACTCGATGGGATCCCCGTCTTCGTGCTCAATAGACCGGTCGTCAGACCCGGCGTACAGCGTCACGTCGCTTGTGTTGCGTTCGGCTTGGGCGTGCCCACGCAGAAGGGTCAACGCATCAGCGGCGCGCAGAGCAGTGGGCCAAGAAATTAAGACGAAACCGTCGTGCTGTTCCACAGCGATCGCGTCCATTTCGGCTGCGGCAAAGGACGCGGCATGGCGCTGCTGTCCATCACGGACGTAGGTCTCGATGTCGCTCATGGTTGACGCGACTTCGATGGCGGCTGAAAGATCGAGGTTGATGGGGCTGACCTTGCCATCCTCATGTCCTTTCTCTAGCAGTTCACTGGCCTTGCCTGTCGGCACCGCGCCCGAGGACGCACCGTTCTGTTCAGCTGTATCGACCGTCGGATCAGCGAACTGATGGAAGGCCGCTTTGGTGAACACGACGTAATCGGCGTTCAACACATCGAGGGTGTTGAGCTGGTCCACAAAGTTCACATGCACCATCGACCGAAGATTTCGCAACGACAACTGCTCGTGAAGCTCGTCCCTGGACAGCGCCACCAAGAACTGCGTGCCCTTGTCATCCGCGATGCTCTCAAGAAGCAACCGCGCCCGCTTCGTCGAAGGCCGCTCCAGCCCGAAGCCGCTGATCACCACCAACCGGTCGCTCTGCAACCGGTCAGACAGCGCGCCCAACAACGCGCCTCTCTTCATCTTCTTCGGCGTTCGCTGGCCATACGACCGCGGCTTGGGGCCATGCACAACACCGCCGCCAGTGAACTGTGGGGCCCTCGTCGAGCCTTGCCGCGCACGGCCGGTGCCCTTCTGCTTATACGGCTTGCGTCCACCCCCGCGAACCTCACCACGCGTCCGTGTTGAATGCGTGCCCTGCCTCGCGGCAGCCAACTGAGCAGTAACAACCTGATGCATCAACGGAACGTTTGGCTCCGTCTCCCGCACCGCCGGCGGCCACGTCACATCCAACAACTTCACGCCACCCTCCGGCACCGCAAGCGATTCAGAAGTCGTTGACGAGGTCGGCACAGTCCCCCCTGGCGTTTCTATGACGTTTCGACGCCGCTCAAAACGCCGCGGCGGATGGATGGACAAGGAAACCACATCGTCCGCGCAGCCAACCCCCCGTTGGTAGAGGCGACCTACCTATACCCCACCTAGGTCAAAAACAATCGTGACCTGTACCGGTTCTCCGGACGGTTTCTGTGTGGTGATCATGCCGCCGGGTTGGCGGTCTTGTGAAGGCGTTCGAACTCGACGGGTGACCTGTAACCGAGTTCGGAGTGCCTGCGGATCGGGTTGTAGAACGCCTCGATCCACGCCAACATCGCGGTGGCCAGTTCGTCCGGGTCGACCAGTAGCGGCGGTCGAGGAGCTCGATCTGCATCGAGCCCCAGAACGACTCCATGAGCGCGTTGTCGTAAGCGCAGGCGACCTTGCCCATCGACCCGAGCAGTCCCGCTTCGCGGAGCCGGTGCCCGAACAACCACGACGTGTACTGGGTGCCGCGGTCCGAATGCAGAATCGTCCCGGCCGGCCTTCGGCGCAGCCGAGCCATCTCGAGTGCGTCGACGACGAGGTCGGTGCGCAGGTGGTCCGCGATCGACCAGCCCACCACCCGGCAGCTGAAGACGTCGAGAACGGCGGCGCAGTAGACCCAACCCTCGCTGGTGCGGTGCTGGGTGATGTCGGTGACCCACAAGCGATCCGGGGCGTCGGCGACGAACTGGCGTTGTACGTGATCGGGCCCTGTCGCCTCGGCTCGTTGATGGTGACGCCACCGCCTGCGGTGAACCCCGGCCAGGCCGTGGCAGGCCATCGGACGTGCGACCCGGCGCCGCCCCACCCGGTGCGAGCGGCCCACCACCAGCTCGGCATGGACCCGCCCCACGCCGTAGGTGGCCCGCGCCGCGGCATGAACCTCGATGATCACGTCGAGCAGGTAAGCGTCCTCGACATCACGCTTCGACGGCGGCCGCTTGGCCCACTCGTAGTAGCCCGACGTCGACACGCCCAGGACCCGGCACGCCACCGCGACGGGGAACCCGTCAGCGGCAAGCTCACGAACGAGCCGGAACCCTATTTTGGGAGCACGTTCTCCCGGGCGAAGTAGGCGCTGGCCCGCTTCAGGATCTCGATCTCCATCGCCTGCGTGCGGTTCTCCCGACGCAGCCGGACCAGCTCGGCCCGCTCGTCGCTCGTCAGGCCCTCGCGCTTGCCGTCATCGACATCAGCCTGCGCCATCCAACGACGCAGACCCGACTCAGCGATCCCGAGATCCTTCGCGATCTGCGCGACAGGCTTCTCCCGCAACCGCGCGAGCTCAACAGCCCTGCGACGAAACTCCGGGTCCTTGGGTGCCGGCATGGCGGACTCCTCTTCGAGACGATCATCGCCTCAGCATCGGTGTCCGGGAAACCGGTTACAGGTCAGCGTGCTTTGAGCCTTGAATGACGTCGGTGGTCCAAGAACGAGCATCAACGGGACCTTCCGTTGATCCGGCGAGCTCGCGTACTCTGCGAGCCCATCCTGAGGACCTCGAGGGGGACCCCGTGAACGATCCATACAACTCGATCGACGAGTCGGGCGGCGCACGGCTGCGCGACCTCACCCGGGACGGGGACTTGGGGCCCTTCGTCGATTCCCTAGTTCGCCCCATCGAGGCCCAGCGAGACGCCTACCGCGAGATCGCGATCGAGAAGGAAATGGCACTACGGGATGCCGCACGCCGCGACGTCGAGGCAGAGGCAACTCGCCGACAGAAGCGCAATGGGGCGCACCTGCGGGCAGTCTGAGTCCAATACGCTCGGCTGGCGGTGCTGGTGGTGACGCGCACCAGCGCCGGCGACCGGTTGCACCGCTGGGATCTAGTCAGTTGTAGCTCTGCCGCACGGTTCGCAGCGACGTGGATCCGTGTACCGGTCGCCCGTAGCCATCGAGCACCTCGACGTCGAAGCCGACGAAGGTGGGGCGGAACCGTGCCTGCTTCCACTCATGCACGGTGGCGCTGTCGTTGGCTTTGCGCTCGTAGCTGCGGTAGTGGACAGGGAGTTCGAGGTTCCCATAGGCGTCGGCACCGTTGCGCAAGATCCGCACACGGAAGCCCTCGATCTGCTCAATCCGACTCTCGATGCTGTCCACTCTGGGCACGCGCCGTCACCTCCGAAGAGCATCGTAGGCCGCAACAGGCCTCTCGCGAGGGCTTTCGAGCCGCGCTGCGGGCTCGATCAACACTGCGGCGCCAGACCTCCGTCCCGGGCAGTGGCCGTCAAGGACCGGAGTGAGTGCTGGTCACGACCAGGATTCCTCGGCCAAAGGCGCGCTGTTCAGCTCGTCACGACGGACGCGCCAGTCGGGCATGAACTGATCCATGAGTTCGAGGAAGCGCTCGCCGTGGCCGCGCTCCAGAAGATGCGTCAACTCATGGACAACGATGTACTCCAGGCACCGCGGGTTCTTCTTCGCGAGTTCGGGGTTGAGCCAAATGGTGCGAGAGTGGGCGACGCAACTGCCCCACTTGGTCTTCATGCGTCGTACGACGACCTTGTTCGCCTCGACACCGATGAGCGGTTGCCACTTGTGCATGAGCGGTGCGACGGCTGCCTTGAGTTCACGGCGATACCAACGATCCAAGGTCGAGCGGCGACCATCGGAGTCGGTGCCCGCCGGGGTCACTACCCAGAGCGTCTTGCCCTTGGCCTCGACGCTGTAGTGGCCGCTGGTTCGCGAGACGTCGAGCTGGTAACGCTGGCCCCATACGTAGTGGGTCTCGCCCGAGAGCATCCGTCGCTCCGACTGGCGCTCGGCATTCTGGAGCTGCGCGCGCTGGCGCTTGATCCACGGCAAGCGCTGGACGACCGCGAGCCGAATGGTGTCCTCGTCGGTACGCTGCGGCGCTGCAACTCGCACTCGACCGACCGGCGGGTACACCGAGATGTGCAGGTTCTTGATGTCCTTGTAGATGACGTCGACGCCAAGGCCCGCGACGGTGAGGTAGGCGCTAGCGGTACTCATCGTGCTCCTTGAGTCGGTCGATGAGCTCCTTCATGCTCTGGCTGTCGAAGCCGTCTGGCAGTACTTTGCGCAGCTCACGAGCCAGAGCGCGCTCCTTCATTGGGTTGCCCGCCCAGCCGTGTTCCTTGGCGCTCTGGATGACGCCGTGGACGTACTCGATGTCGATCTCGACGCCCTGTGGCCACGCGAAGTCGACGAGCGCGCGCCGGGCCGACGTGGTGGCCCAGTCCGGGTAGGTGACGCCTGCTTCGGACTCGGCTTTGCCAATCTTCTCGGCGTGTTCTAGAAGCCTGGCCAGATAGTCCGCGTACTCGATCGCGTCCTGGCGTCGCTGCTCGATGATGGCGTCGAGGAGCAGCGACATGCGGTCGTAGTACTTCGGGTTCATCGCCCGCTCGTCAACGATCGTCTTGCGGACGTTGTTGATGATCGTCTCGGCGACCGCCTCAGGGCTCTTCTTGATCCCCTCGGGCAGCGTGTCGATGGCGTCGGCGCCGCGCTCGACGATGAGCTGAACAAGACCCTTGTCGAAGGTCGCGACCTGCTCCACGGGGTCGGCCTGGATGTAGGTGTCGAGGAGCGCACGCATGCCCGCCTCGAACTGCTTCATGTCGATGTTCTCGCCGGCACCGACCTCGACCTCGTTCTTGACGGCGACGAAGTGGGTGACGTCGTCCTTGATGGCTTTGGCTTCGGCAGGGGTGTAGCCGGCGCGGTCCATGTCGTTAGCGAGGGCGCCATAGGCACGGACGAGTGCAGCGACGGACTTGTAGAGCTCGACGCGCTTCGGCTCGTTGTCCTTGATCTGTTCAGCGTCCCCCGGCACGGATGCCACGAAGTAGTGCTGGTACTCGACCGTTCCCTTGGGTGCGGCGACCGGCTCGCAGAGCGCCTTGACCCTTTCGAGCGCTTCGTCCAGGTCCTCGCGCTCCTGCTTGATGCGATCCTCAAGGAGACCTTCGATGTCGTCCTTGGCGTAGCCGTCGAGAGCCTCGGAGGTGTAGTCGGTGATGGCCTTGTCGAGGGACTTGAAGAGATCGCGGTAATCGATGACGTAGCCGTAGGTCTTGTCGTCGCCGTCGAGGCGGTTGACGCGGCAGATGGCCTGGAAGAGCCCGTGGTCTCGCATCTTCTTGTCGATATAGAGGTAGGAGGCGCTCGGTGCGTCGAAGCCCGTCAGGAGCTTGTCGACAACGATGAGCAGTCTCATCTGGCCGGGCTCTTCGATGAAGCGGCGCTTGACCTCCTTCTCGAACTCCTCGATGCGAAGCAGAGCCTTGTCGGCGGGCTCGTTGAAGTAGTCACTGAGCATCTGCCGATAGATGTCGTACTTCCGGAGTTCCTCGTTGTCGCCCGCGCCGGCATCCTCTTTGGAGATCTTGGTGGCGTTGGGAACGTAGCTGGAGACGATGGCGACCTTGCCTTTGAATCCGGCCTGAGCGAAGAGCTCGTAGAACTTGCACGCCTGGTAGATGTCGTCGCCGACGAGCATGGCGTTTCCACGTCCGGAGATCAGCCGGGGTTCGCGCGCGAAGTCCATGAGTATGTCTTGGACGATCATCTCCGCGCGGGACTTGGCCGAGGTGACCTTCTGCATCGTGCCCCAGCGCTTCTTGAGGCGAGCCTTCGAGAGATCGGTCAGGCCCTGGGTCTTGAGGTCGAACCACTTGTCGACCTGTGCGGCACCCTTGAGCTCCTGGTCGACCTTCCGCGCCTCGTAGCGCAGGTCGAGTACGACGCCGTCGCCAACGGCCTCGTCGAACTTGTACGTGTGGATGAACGACCCGAAGGTCTCGATGCTCGTCATCTTGTCGGCCTTGAGCAGCGGGGTACCAGTGAAGCCGATGAACATCGCCTCCGGCAGCAGCTGTTTCATTGCGCGGTGCATCTTGCCCGCCTGTGTGCGGTGCGCCTCGTCGACGAAAACGAAGAGGTTGCCCTTGGCCTTGAAGTCCGCCGGGATCTTGCCGCTGAGTTCCTTGATGAAGTCCGCCGCATCCTCGTCGCGCGAGGAATCGTCGTCCGAACCACGGAACTTGTGCACGAGCGAGCACATAAGCCACGGTTGGCTCTGGTTGAGGAGCGTGACCATCTCCGCGCCGGAGCGCGACCGCGTGATCTTCTCATTGACCCCGCCGAAGACCTTCTCGATCTGCTCGTCGAGCTCAGTTCGGTCGGTGATGATCAGGACGCGGGCGTCGGTCTGGTTCTCCTGAATCCACTTGGCGAGCCAGACCATGGTCAGGCTTTTCCCCGAGCCCTGGGTGTGCCAGATGATGCCGCCCTCGCGCGAGCGGATGCGGGCCTGAGCCGCCTTCACCCCAAAGAACTGGTTGTGCCGCGCGGTCTTCTTGGTGCCTGCATCGAACACGATGAAGTCGTGGATGAGCTCGAGGAAGCGCTCCTTGGAGCACATCTGCGTGATGGCCCGGTCCAGCGGATTGGCGACATCGACGCCAAGCTGACTCGTTTTGGCCTCCTTCCACTCGAGCCAGTACTTCTCCGGAGTGTCGATGACCGCGTAGCGCAGGCCCTCCACATCGTTGCCGGCGAAAAGCAGCTGCACCGTCGTGAAGAACGGCCGCACGAAGGTCTGCTTCTGGTTGCCGATGTTCTGGCGGATGCCCTCGCTCGCGCTGACGTATGAGCGCTTGAGCTCAATGACTCCCAGCGCGATGCCGTTGACGTAGAGCACGATGTCGGGGCGCTTGGTGTGCTCGCCCTTGACCGTGACCTCCTCCGCCACAACGAAGTGGTTCGCGTCCGGGTTGCCCCAGTCGATGAGCCAGACGGTCTCGAAGTTCTCCCCGACGTCCTTCTTGACCTTCACGCCGTAGCGCAGCAAGTCGTACACCCTGCGGTTGGCGTCGTAGAGCGACTGACCAGATCCCAACGAGGCGGCGGTCAGGAGCTGTTGGATGGCGCGATTGACGAGCTCGTCGTCGATCTTGCGCGCAAGCAGGTTCTGACGAAGCAGCGCCTCGTCGATGTTGGTGTTATCCCGGTCCTCCCGGTTGCCGCCGTACTCGTACTTCAGGCGATCACGGAAATGTGCCACGACTCGGTTCTGGGTCTCGCGTTCCTTCTGGCCGACGTTGCTCATGAAGCAGCCTCCACGAGAAGACGGGTGCGGCCGGTGAGCAGCTCCTGCATCATGCCGGTCTTGATGGCGCGGGCGGAGGTTAGGCGTTGCTCAAGCGTGGAGATCTCCTGATCGAGTTGCGAAAGGCCCGCGGCGATCGCGCTCTGCTCCTCAGTTGTCGGAGGCACGTCAAGCTCCAAGGTGACGAGGTCGCGCTGGTACAGGTGGTTGATTGTCGAACCGGCGCTAAGTCCTGCGACGAATCGTTCAAACATGCGCGACCGCAACATCCAGTACAGAAACTCTGGGTCATACGCACCCCGCTTCGGTCGCAACACGAAAACACCGCTATTCAGAGTTGCCGGGCCGGGCAGCCAATTCACGAACGCCGTTTTCCCGATCGTCCCGTCCTTGGTCAGCAGGACGTCACCGACCTTCACGCAGATGTTGGGGTCCTGGTCGAACCGCCACTTGTCCACGTACGGCGTCGTCTCCCAGTCCACGCGGCCATTGCGAAAGTCGGTACCACCGACAAGGCGATAATCCCCAGAGTGGCGGTACTCCTGAGTGGTCAGGCCCTGCCAACCAATGCGCGCCTTGAGATGCGACGCAGCAGCAACGCGCAACCCGTGCCAATCGCCTGATGAACCGGGCAGTCTGGTCTGACCCGTCAAGAGCGCCTGCATCATGCCCTGCAACATCTCGCGCTTCTTTTTGATCAGCTCACGAAGCTTGGTCGCAAGCGCATCTGCCTCAGAGATTGCCGTCGCGATCGCCCGCTGCTCCGGAAGAGGCGGAACACGGAAACGCATCGAACGGAGCCGGGTGAGGTTGAAGCCTGGAACTCCCGTACCGACAGCGCCATCCAGGATCTCTTGCTGTGTTGCGGGCGCCGAGAAGAGGTAATAGAGAAATTCTGCCGAAGCCTTGTTCGGATCGGGCGTCATCTTCATCTGTTTGTTGGAGATCACATATCGCTCGTACGCTGCCGAACCATCGATCAACCCGACCTGGTTGATCGTGCCCCATGACGTGAATACGAGGTCACCCGGAACAACGACGGAACGTGAGAACTCCGCCGCCTTAGCGGATTCGAGGAAGACGAGACCTTCATCCTTCAGGCGAATTTCGGGATCCACACTAAGATTGCTTCCGCGGATCACGGGCACACCGGCGGCGCGAAAGAATCGCGAGCTGATTGCTGAGCCAAATGGTCCCGTAGCCAGAGCGTTTGGTGTTCGAGCCACGAGATCGTCGACGCCAACCTCCCGCCAACCGTCAGAAGTCACGGCTTGACCCCCATAGCCGCCAGGTGTGCTGAAACCCGCGCGCCGAGGTCGTGGAGGTCAGCCTCCAACTCGCCAACCGTGGACGAGTACCTATCGGCCAGCACACGGAGCCGCCCGACAAGAGCCTGGCCGAGCACAACAACCTCCGCTCCGATGCGAGCACGGATCGTGCCACCCCACTTGTCGTCGATCACCAGCACCTGAACGTCCTCGACCGACAGCGCCCCGTAGTGGGCCAACGCCTGCTCTTCGAGCTTGGCAGTCGCTTCCTTTACCGCCTTCTTCGCAGCAGCCTCAGCGTCGTACAGCTTGATGACCCGCTGCAGGGCCTGGAGTTCGTCGGCCTCCGCACCCTCTCGCTTCGCGACACGGAGCCGCGCAGCAGCGAGTGTCTTGCTGATCTTGTCGTCCTCGACGGCTTCCCAGAGCAGGCCCTCCTCGACGGCGTGTTCCTCGGTGAACTCCTCCACGGCTTGAGACGCGGCCTCCTGCTCGGCGATGAGTTGGTCAAGCTCTGCCTTCTCAGTCGGGAAGAAGCGGGCGATCACATACTCGGGCGGGATCAGGTCCATGACCCACCGCTTCGCGGCCGCGCGAGCGCCAGTCACGATGTGGGCGTCTTCGAACTTGGTCTTGTTGTTCTTGTCCTTCCAGGCACGCGCAAGGCGCGGCTTCCCGGCGCCATCCCAGCCTTCACTGACAATGAGGGCGACATCGTCGTGCATCGAGGCGTTCCAGTAGCTCATCAGCTGCTCGTAGACGCCGTATTCGTCGATCAGCGGCCTCGGACGGAAGTCGTCGAGAAGCGCCTCGGACACGCCGTGGATGAGGTCATTCGGTCGCGTCGTGCCAGTGATGTCTACAAGCAATTTCCGCTTGTTCCCCCACCAGGCATCGACGATTGCGGACGTACCCTCCTCGAAGGCGACGTACTCCGGCGAGCCGGTGACCGTGGCCTGGATGTCCGCCTTGTCGACGATCAGCTCCGAGTAGCCCTCGCGAAGGGGTTTGAAGAGCTGGCCGCGAAGGCCGGGGAACGCGTTCCAGTAAGGCTGCAGCGCGTCGAGGTCGCGGTTCGGGATGCCGCCCTGAAGGTGGGCGTGGAGGTCCTGGATGTCCTCGGGTTCGGAGCTGTCGATGTAGCGCGGGATGTTGAGGTTGTAGTCGTTCTTGCGGTCGCTGATCTCGGTCAGCGGCACCATGCGGGAGTAGCGGTCGATCTCCTTCTGGTTGACGAAGGCATCGACGATCTTGTGCATGTCTCGGGGCCGGAGGCGGTTCTTGGGGCCGTCCTTCTCGAAGCCCTTGCTGGCGTCGATCATGTAGATGCCGGTGCGCGCCTGGGCGTCGTTTTTGTCGAGGACGATGAGACAGGCTGGAATGCCCGTGCCGTAGAAGAGGTTCGCAGGCAGGCCGATGATCGCCTTGATGTAGCCGCGCTTGACGAGCTCGGTGCGGATGGCTGCCTCGGCGTTGCCCCGGAAGAGGACGCCGTGAGGCAGGACGACCACGCCCTTGCCCGTCGACTTGAGCGACTTCACCATGTGCAGCAGGAAGGCGTAGTCACCGTTCTTGTCCGGCGGCCAGCCGAAGCCGTCGAAGCGGTCGTAGTCCTCGTCGAAGCCGTTCCTCCAGGTCTTTACCGAGAACGGCGGGTTGGCGACGAGGTAGTCGAACGTCGCCAGCTTGTCGCCTGTTCGGAACTTCGGGTCCGAGAGGGTGTTCCCCTGCACGATCTCGTGGGTCTCGTTGCCGTGGAGGATCATGTTCATCCGAGCGAGCGCCCAGGTGGCGTTGTCGTTCTCCTGGCCGTAGATGGTCAGGCCGTTCGGTGCGGCGTCGGCCACCTTGATGAGCAGCGACCCGGAACCGCACGTCGGGTCGTAGACAGTTGTCGCCTTGGGCGTCCCCGCCGGGATCTGCAGCAATTGGGCCATCACGCGAGAGACCTCGGCCGGCGTGTAGAACTGTCCCTTGCTCTTGCCTGACTGCGTGGCGAAGTGCCGCATCAGGTACTCGTAGGCGTCTCCGAGGAGATCGTCTCCTTCGGCCTTCGAGCCGGAGAAGTCCATGTCCTGGAAGATGCCGATGAGGTTGGAGACCTTGTCCTGGAGCTCCTTGCCAGGGCCCAGCTTGGTCGGGTCGTCGAAGTCGGCGTTGTTGATGACGCCTTGGAGGTCGTTCGCCTCCGCGAGCTTGCGGATCGCGACGTTGACCTTCTCGCCGACATCGGACTTGCCCTTGAGGGTGACCAGGTGGTCGAACGAGCCATCCTCGGGCACCTGGATGAGGGCGTATGCGTCAGCCTTGGCCTTGTCCGACACGTACTTCACGAAGAGCAGCGTCAGGACGTAGTCCTTGTACTGGCTGGCGTCCATGCTGCCGCGCAGTTCGTCAGCGCTGCTCCAGAGCGACGAGTAGAGATCCGACTTCTTCAGAGCCACGGCTGGCCTTCCTGGCGTTATGGGCATGGGTGTTGCCCACCGAACACTCGGGGGATCGCGAGGCTGACCGCGGTCGCACGAGGAAAGCCGAGACGGCTGACACCACGCGCTCGTCCCCGCAAGAGGGAGCCTAATCGACTGCGGCGCACCAAGCCGGGTGGCGCGCGGTAGTCGAGGACCCGCCTCGGGCGAAGGGCCAGGGGGCATCCGCGCCTGAAGCAACCACGTGAGCGTGCCGGGGCGACTGTCTACGCGGTGTGAACCGCGAGCAGCGTCTGGCCTGCGTCCAAGATCGGGCGGACCGCTGCGATGAGTGCGTCCAGTTCCGCGCGAATCCGCTCAGGCTGATCGCTGCCGAGCTCCGCGACCGTCGCGGCGCGGGTCAAG
This sequence comes from Nocardioides palaemonis, assembly GCF_018275325.1. NCBI lineage: Bacteria > Bacillati > Actinomycetota > Actinomycetes > Propionibacteriales > Nocardioidaceae > Nocardioides > Nocardioides palaemonis. The sequence continues at coordinate 1,061,990 of NZ_JAGVQR010000004.1, forward strand.
GCAACTCGGGCATCAGCCTGTAGCCGCAGCACCTCGTCGGCGGTCAGAACGCCCTCGTCGGCTCGCCGACCATAAGTGGCCACCTCATGCTGCGTTCGGCGGAGCTGCTCCTCGAAGAACTCCACGTGCGCCTTCGCGCGCTTGTACTCGCGATCAGCTCCGCGCCGGCAGGTCTCCGAGCAGAACTCCTTGCGGCGGCCCGGGCCGATCTCCTGCACGATCGGCTTCCGACACGACAAGCGACCGCAGTAGCTCGCGATCTGGCCTAGCGACGTCTGTTCCTGTCGATCGTCCATGTGTCCGCCTATCCGCGCGAATCGATTCCCGTCCTACACGCTCAGTCTGGCGCGACGAACGTCCTCGTGTGGTCAGGCGCGCCGAACTACACGGCTGTTTATCCGCGCGATATCACCGCGAAATCCTGCGCGACACGCCACTTCGGTGCGACGCGCGGTCCGCAAGACGGGGTTCACTGGACGTGCCCCTGAGATCTCAGGTGGCGCGAAACCCGCGCGAAAAGCCAAAGCGCCCGGCTGCCAGGCCGGGCGCTGAGGTGCACGGGACACGCGATGTCGCCGTACGGAAGAACGTTCATGACATCACCACGTCCCTCGCTCGCGCAAGAGCCCGCTCATGCGGGAGATTGGAGGATCGCCATGTGGCGATTCCATGTTGGTGACAACACGGCTGGGCAGCCGAGCTGGTGGCTCTACGCCGCCAACAACGAGATGGTCGCGTGGGCCGGAGAAACGTTCGCCTCGCGACACAACGCCCAGCGAGCGGCGGCCTCGTTCAAGGCCGGGGCCAAGACCGCGCGGTACGACATCTACCAGGACGCCGGTGGCGCCTGGCGGTGGCGGGCGTGGCGCGGCTCCGACAAGGTCGCGAGCTCTGGAGAGTCGTTCTCGAGCCGCTACGCCGCCGACCAGGCAGCGGCGCGGGTGCGCGACAACGCCGCCAACGCGGGCGGCATGGCCGCCTGAGCTAGGTGCAGCAGAAGGGCCCCTGGTCTGCGTCTCCGCAGGCCAGGGGCCCTTTCTATTACCTAAACCGCTGGACCGGTAATACCTAAACCGGCCCTGGTGCGCGAGGGGGGAGTTGAACCCCCACGTCCTTTCGGACACACGGACCTGAACCGTGCGCGTCTGCCTATTCCGCCACTCGCGCCAGAAGCGGGCTCAGGCTACCCCACCCGGCGCACGGCCACCCAATCGCCCGGTTCGTCACGCTCCGACGGGTGGGCACCGGGGCGGCTGAGTGGCGCGGCGGCGCTCGGCCGGTACGCTCGGCCGCACCGGCCGGGCGGTCCAGTCACGCCTGCCCACCACGACGACGCGACCCGAGCGCAAGGAGAGGAGGCCCCGCCGATGAACGCCTTGCAGCGCTTCGAGCAGCGGCTCGAGGGACTCATCTCTGGGGCCTTCGCCCGCGCCTTCCGCAGCGCGGTGCAGCCGGTCGAGATCGCCGCCGCGCTGCAGCGTGAGTGCGACAACAACGCCCAGGTGATGAGCCGCCAGCGACGCCTGGTGCCCAACGACTTCCACGTCGAGCTGTCCGCCACCGACCTCGAGCGCATCGGCGGCCTCGGCCGCGCGCTGGAACAGGACCTCGTCGACCAGCTGCAGGACCACGCCGACGCGCAGGGCTACGTCTTCACCGGCCCGATCACGATCGGGTTCGAGCAGGCCGACGACCTCACCACCGGGCGGTTCCGGATCCGCAGCAAGGCGCAGGCGAGCGTCACCGACAACGACCAGCGCACCCGCACCCGTGCCTCGCACGCGACCCTCGAGGTCAACGGCACCCGCCACCCGCTCCGCCCGCCGGGCCTGGTCATCGGGCGTGGCACCGAGGCCGACCTGCGGATCAACGACCCCGGCGTGAGCCGCCGACACCTCGAGCTCGAGGTGTCGGTCGACGGCGTCGAGGCGGTCGACCTGGGCTCGACCAACGGCATCCTCGTGGACGGCACGAAGGTCGCCCGCGCGCACCTGCGCGACGGGTCGACCATCCGGATCGGCCACACCGACATGACGGTCCGCATCGACGGCGGCCGCGACGAGGCCGGGGGCTGGAATGTCTGAGCTCACCCTGTTCCTGATCCGCGCCGCGTTCCTCGCCGTGCTGTGGATCTTCGTGCTCTCGGCGATCTCGGTGATCCGCTCCGACATGTTCGGCGCCCGCGTGCCCGAGACCGCACGCGGCACCGGCCCCGTCCCGACCGGCCGCAAGACCAAGGCGCCGCGCAAGCCGCGGCGCGGCGCGCCGACCCACCTGCTGGTCGTCGAGGGCGAGAACCCCGGCGTCCGCGCCGAGCTCGCCGACGCTCCCCTGCTCATCGGGCGGGGCAGCGACGCCGCGATCAAGCTCGACGACGACTACGTCTCCACCCGCCACGCCCGGGTCGCCAGCAGCGGCGACGAGTGGTTCGTGGAGGACCTCGGCTCCACCAACGGCACCTACGTCGGCCCCGTCCGGATCACCCAGCCCACCACGATCGGCCTCGGCGTGCAGGTGCGCGTCGGCAAGACCATCCTGGAGCTGCGCAAGTGATGTACCTCCACTACTCCGCGATCTCCGACGTGGGGCGGGTCCGCCGCGAGAACCAGGACAGCGGCTATGCCGGTCCGTGGCTGCTCACCGTCTGCGACGGCGTCGGCGGTGCGGTCCGCGGCGACCTCGCGTCCAGCACCGCGGTCCAGGCGCTGCGCAAGCTCGACCGCGAGCCCGACGACGACGTCGTCGGCCAGGTGGCGGGCGCGCTCCACCGCGCCGACGACCGGATCGCCGAGCTGGTCGAGGAGGACCCCGCCCTCAACGGCACCTCCACCACCGCCACCGTCGCGCTCTTCGACGGCACCCGCTTCGCGATCGGCCACATCGGCGACAGCCGGGCCTACCTCCACCGCCGCGGCCAACTGCGCCAGCTGACCCACGACCACACCTTCGTGCAGTCGCTCATCGACGAGGGCCGGATCACCGAGGAGCAGTCGCGGACCCACCCGCACCGCAACCTCATCCTCAAGGCCCTCGACGGCATCCGCCACGAGGAGCCCGACCTCTTCGAGTTCCCCGCCGAGCCCGGCGACCGTGTCCTGGTCTGCAGCGACGGCGCCTGCGGGACCCTGACCGACGACCGGATCGCCGACATCCTCACCAGCGGCACGCCCGACTTCGCCGCCGTCGAGCTGGTCCGCGCCAGCCTCGAGGCCGGCAGCACCGACAACGTCACCTGCGTCGTCGCCGAGGTCAGCGAGCAGCCGCCGGCCGAGGACCTCGTGCCGCTGCTGGTGGGCGCCGCGGCCGACCTGCCGCGGCGTACGCCCCTCGCCGGGGCCGCCGGCGCGGTCGGCGGCCTCTTCCGCGGCCACCGCTCCGGCGACACCGGCGAGATCCCCCCGGTGCCGGGTGACGTGCCCGAGGGCGCCTTCGCCGCCGACCCGATCGACCACGAGACCGCCCGCTACGCCCCCCGCGCCCCGCACCGGTTCGCCTGGCTGCGGCGGCTGCTCGTCCTCGCGGTCGTGCTGGGCCTCGCCTGGGTGGTCGTCGCCGCGGGCTGGTCGTGGAGCCAGCAGCAGTTCTACGTCGCCGAGCAGGACGGCAAGGTCGCGATCTTCCGCGGCATCGACGCCTCCCTGCCCGGCGTCTCCCTGTCCCACCCCTACGAGACCACCGACGTCGACCTCGACCGGCTGAGCGACATCGACGCCGAGCAGGTCCGCGAGGGGATCGAGGCCGACTCGCTCGACGACGCCCGCCTCACCGTCGACAACTACGCCGCCCGCCAGGACGTCGGCTGAGCGTGACGGGAGGCACTCGATGAGCCAGAACGGCACCCTGATGGGCTTCGTGCACCGGCGACGCCGGGGCGCGGAGCTGTTCCTGCTGCTGCTCGCGCTCGCGGTCGGCATCGGCGCCTACGCCGCGGTCGGGCTCGGCGTCGAGGGCGTCGTGCCCGCCGACCTGGTCGGCTACGGCGGCTGGCTGACCGCCCTGATCGTCGTCGCCCACGTGACGATCCGCCTCGTCGCTCCGTACGCCGATCCCGTGCTGCTTCCGCTCGTCGCCGCGCTCAACGGCCTGGGCCTCGCGGTCATCCACCGCCTCGACCTCACCTACGCCGAGCTGGGCCGGACCAACCAGGACTTCGCCCGCCAGCAGCTGATCTGGATGACGCTCGGCGTGGTGCTCTTCGTGCTGACGCTGGCGCTGCTGCGCGACCACCGGGTGCTGCAGCGCTTCACCTACACCGCCGGCCTCGGCGGCATCCTGCTGCTGATCCTGCCGTTCCTCCCCGTCATCGGCAGCGGCAAGAACGGCGCGAACATCTGGATCAACGTCGCCGGCTTCAGCTTCCAGCCCGGCGAGGTCGCCAAGGTGCTGCTGGTGATCGCGTTCTCCGGCTACCTCGTGCTCCACCGCGACGCGCTGGCGCTGGCCGGGCGGCGGGTCGTCTTCGTCGACCTGCCGCGTGGTCGCGACCTCGGCCCGATCCTGGCCATGTTCGGCATCTCGATGATGATCCTGGTCCTGCAGAACGACCTCGGGTCCTCGCTGCTGTTCTTCGGCCTCTTCCTCGTGATGCTCTACGTCGCGACCGAGCGTCCCGGCTGGCTGGTCGTCGGCGGCCTGCTGTTCGCGTTCGGCGCGTTCGCGGCCTACACCTTCGTCGGCAACGTGCAGAACCGGTTCAACTTCTGGCTGCACCCGATGGACTACTACGACGCCTCCCCCGGCAGCTATCAGCCGGTCGAGGCGCTCTTCGGCATGGGCTGGGGCGGCCTGATCGGGCGTGGTCTCGGCAACGGATTCCCCGAGCGGATCACCTACGCCGAGTCCGACTACATCATCGCCGCGATCGGCGAGGAGCTCGGCCTGACCGCGGTCATGGCGATCGTGCTCTGCTACGGCCTCATCGTCGAGCGGGCGCTGCGGATCGCGCTGATCTCCCGCGACGGGTTCGGCAAGCTGATGGCCGTCGGGCTCGGCGCGATCGTCGCCCTCCAGGTCTTCGTCGTCATCGGCGGCGTCACCGGCCTGATCCCGCTGACCGGCCTCACCACGCCGTTCCTGTCCTACGGCGGCTCGTCGCTGGTCGCCAACTGGGTGATCGTGGCGCTGCTGCTGCGCATCTCCGACCAGGCCCGCCGTCCCGCCCCGCGCCTCGACCCGGTCGACGACGCGGAGGCCGACAGCGAGCACACCCAGGTGGTGAAGCTCAAGTGAACAAGCCCATCCGCGTCGTCTCCGTCTTCTGCCTGGTCCTCTTCCTGGCGCTGCTGGTCAACGCGACCTACCTGATGGCCGTGCGCTCCGACGACCTCGCCAAGGACCCGCGCAACCGCCGGATCATCACCGCAACGTTCTCCCGCGAGCGCGGCGCGATCCTCGTCGGCAAGGAGGCGATCGCGCGCAGCGTGCCGTCCGACGACCAGTACAAGTTCCAGCGGACCTACTCCGAGCCGTTCAAGTACGCCCCGATCACCGGCTACTTCTCCTGGTACAGCCAGACCGGCGTCGAGCGCTCGCAGAACGACGTGCTCTCCGGCGACGACTCGCGGCTCTTCGTGACCCGCCTCGTCGACCTGCTCAGCAACAGCGACCCCAAGGGCGGCAACGTCCAGCTCACCGTCAACGCGGCCGCGCAGGACGCCGCGTGGAACGGTCTGGAGAACCTCCCCGGCGACGCGCAGGGTGCGGTCGTGGCCCTCGAGCCGACCACCGGCCGGGTCCTCGCGATGGCCTCCACGCCGACGTTCGACCCCAACAACTTCGCCTCCCACGACTTCGGGGCGGTCGCCGACCTCAGCAAGAAGCTCAACGCCGACGAGCGCCAGCCGCTCATCAACCGCACCATCGGCACCACGCTGCCGCCCGGCTCGACGTTCAAGCTGGTCACCGCCGCCGCGGCGATCGAGTCCGGCAACTACGACGCCGACTCAATGGTCCCGGGCGGCTCGGGCTTCAAGCTGCCCCAGTCGTCCACCGTCATCCGCAACCACGACGGCGGCGACTGCGGCGGGCGCCGGATCACCATGACCCAGGCCATGCAGGTCTCCTGCAACGTCACCTTCCTCAGCCTCGCCAACGAGCTCGGCAACGACGCGATGGCCGACCAGGCCGAGAAGTTCGGCTTCAACGACACCTCGCTGGAGGACCTCGGCGGCCAGGCGAAGTCGCTCTACCCCCGCGACATGGACGCCCCGCAGACCGCGATGTCGGGCATCGGCCAGTCCAGCGTCACGGCCACGCCGCTGCAGATGGCGATGGTGGCCGCCGCGATCGCCAACGACGGCGACGTGATGCGCCCCTACGTCGTCGACGAGGTCCGCGCGCCCAACCTCTCGGTCCTCGACCGCACCGACCCGCAGACCATCAGCAAGGCGATCTCCAGCACCACCGCCGACGAGCTCACCAAGATGCTGGTCGCCACCGTCGACTCCGGAACCGCCACCCCGGCCCAGATCCCGGGCGTCGAGGTCGCCGGCAAGACCGGCACCGCGCAGTCCACCCCCGACCGCCCGCCGTACGCCTGGTTCGTCTCCTTCGCCCCGGCCGACGACCCGCAGGTCGCGGTCGCCGTGCTCGTGCAGTCCAGCGACACCGCCCGCGAGGAGATCGCCGGCGGCCTGCTCGGCGGCCCGATCGCCAAGGCGATCATGGAGGCGGTGATCAACCGGTGAGCACGCTCGCCCCGGGCGAGGCCGTCGACGGCTCCGGCCGCTACGTCCTCGAGTCCCGCATCGCCACCGGTGGCATGGGTGAGGTCTGGGCCGGCCGCGACACCGTGCTCGGTCGTGCCGTCGCGATCAAGGTGCTCAAGACCGAGTACGCCGACGACCCGCTCTTCCGCCAGCGCTTCGAGACCGAGGCCCGGCACGCGGCCGGCCTCCAGCACCCCGGCATCGCCGCCGTCTTCGACTTCGGCGAGAGCGACGTCGACGACGGGTCGACGACCCCGCGGCCCTACCTCGTGATGGAGCTGGTCGAGGGCCAGCCGCTCTCGGCGCTGCTGCGGCCCGACGCCCCGCTCGACGCCGCCGCGGCGGCCGCGCTGCTCGCCCAGGCGGCCGACGCGCTCGGCCAGGCCCACGCGGCCGGGATCGTGCACCGCGACGTGAAGCCCGCCAACCTGCTCGTCACCCCCGACCGGCGGATCAAGGTCACCGACTTCGGCATCGCGCGCGCGACCGAGGGGATGGCGCTCACCGAGACCGGGCAGGTGCTCGGCACACCCGCGTACATCTCCCCCGAGCAGGCCGAGGGCCGCACCGCCACCCCCGCCTCCGACGTCTACTCCCTCGGCGTCGTCGCCTTCGAGTGCCTCGCGGGCCGCAAGCCGTTCGTCGCCGACACCCCCGTCGCGACGGCGCTCGCCCACCTGCGCCAGCCCGTCCCCGACCTGCCCGCGCAGGTGCCGGCCGACCTCGCCGCCGTCGTGCGCCGCGCGCTCGACAAGTCGCCCGACGAGCGGTTCGCCGACGGCGCCGCCCTCGCCCGCGCGCTGCGCGACCCCGCGTCCGTCACCGGTGCGGCCACTGTCGCCGCGCCCGTCGCCGCGCCCGTCGCCGCGCCCCTGACCGGGGAGAGCACCCAGGTCATGCCGGCCGCCTCGCCCGCGCCGCGGCCGGCGCCCACCCCGACTCCCGCTCCCACCCCGCGGCAGGCCCGCGAGCGGCGTACGCCCTGGCCGCTGGTGATCGGGCTCGTCGCGGTCGCCGCCGCCGTGCTGCTCGCCGTGTGGCTCGGCTCGCGCGGCGACGACACCACCGACGCCGGGTCCGACCGGCAGGGCCAGGACCCCACCCGCAGCGCGAGCCGCGAGCCGTCGCAGTCCCCCTCGGACACGCCCTCCGAGACGCCCAGCGAGACCCCGTCCGAGACCCCGAGCGAGACTCCGACGGAGACCCCCACCGAGGAGCCGACGACGGTCGAGGTGGACCCCGCGGCCTACGTCGGGCGTGACCACAAGGACGTCGAGAAGGAGCTGCGCGACCTCGGCCTCGAGCCGGTGCCCGCGGAGCTGGAGAACCCCGGCGACCAGCCGGACGGCATCGTGGAGTCGATCGATCCCTCCGGCAGCCTCGAGGAGGGGACCCCGGTGACCGTGAGCTTCTGGGGCAAGGTCCCGCCCGGGCAGGGTCCCGGCGGTCCGGGTGCGGCAGCGCCCGGGAAGCAGAAGAACCAGGAAGGTGGCAGCACGCGATGACGCAGTCGGAGCCGACGATGGTCGGCGGACGCTACGAGCTCGGCGAGCTGCTGGGCCGGGGCGGGATGGCCGAGGTCCGCAAGGGCCGGGACCTCCGTCTGGGCCGCACGGTCGCCGTCAAGCGCCTGCGCACCGACCTGGCCAGCGACGCGACGTTCCAGGCCCGCTTCCGCCGCGAGGCGCAGTCCTCCGCGTCGCTCAACCACCCCGCGATCGTGTCGACCTACGACACGGGCGAGGAGATGGCCACCGACGGGTCCGGCGTGGCCCAGCCCTACATCGTGATGGAGTGCGTCGAGGGTCGCACGCTGCGCGACATCCTGCGCGAAGGCCGCAAGATCCTGCCCGAGCGGGCGCTGGAGATCACCGCCGGCGTGCTGTCCGCGCTCGACTACAGCCACCGCGCCGGGATCATCCACCGCGACATCAAGCCGGGCAACGTGATGCTGACCCCGGCCGGCGACGTCAAGGTGATGGACTTCGGCATCGCCCGCGCGATCTCCGACGCCTCCTCGACGATGACCCAGACCGCCGCCGTCGTCGGCACCGCGCAGTACCTCTCGCCGGAGCAGGCGCGCGGCGAGACCGTCGACTCGCGCTCGGACGTCTACTCCACCGGCTGCCTGATGTACGAGCTGCTGACCGGCCGCCCGCCGTTCGTCGGCGACAGCCCGGTGGCGGTCGCCTACCAGCACGTCCGCGAGCCCGCGTCGCCCCCGTCGGACCTCGACGACCAGCTCGACCCCGAGATCGACGCGATCGTGATGAAGTCGCTCGCCAAGCGCGTCGAGGACCGCTACCAAAGCGCCGCGGCGATGAAGGCCGACATCGAGCGCTACCTCGCCGGCCACCCGATCCAGGCGCCCGCCGTGGCGCCGGCGCCGGCCGCGACGGCGTACGTCCCGCCCGTCCCGGCCGCCGACGCGACGACGACCATGGCCGCCGGTGCCACTGCAGCAGGTGCGGCCGCCACGCCGCCCCCGCAGGAGCCCCGGCGCGGCCGCGCCGCGTGGGTGCTGGGCGGGCTGCTGCTCGTCCTGCTGCTGGGTCTCGGTGCGTGGTTCCTCAACGGGATGCTCTTCGACGACGCCCCCGAGCGCACCGCGGTGCCCAACCTGGTGGGGATGACCGAGGACGAGGCGCGGATGGCGATCGGGGACGCCGGGTTCTCGGTCGGCCGGATCACGCGGGAGACCTCCGACACCGTCGAGGCCGACCAGGTGATCAGCCAGGACCCCGCCCGCGACGTCTTCCGCGACCCCGGCGACTCGATCAGCTTCGTCCTCTCCCTCGGCAAGCCCGAGGTGGAGGTCCCCTACGTCGTCGGCAACCTCCGCAAGGAGGCCCGCGCCCGCCTGCTCGAGGCCAACCTCAAGGTCCGCTTCGAGGAGGAGGACTCCGACGAGGACGCCAACCAGGTCCTGCGCACCGAGCCGTCGGCCGGCACCCCCGTCGCCGAGGGCACCACCGTGACGGTGTTCTACTCCGACGGCCCGGAGAAGGTGCCGGACGTCCGCGGGCTCAAGCAGGGCGAGGCCGAGCGCACCATCCGCGAGGCCGGCTTCGTCCCGGACGTGCGGGTGGACGCGACCTCGACGGAGCCGAAGGGGACGGTCGTCGACCAGATCCCGGTCGGCGGGACGGCCGACCAGAACAGCACGATCACGCTGTTCGTGTCGGCCTACGAGGAGCCGGAGACCCCGACCGAGACCCCCACGACGCCCACCGAGACGCCGACCACCCCGACCGAGACACCGACGACGCCCACCGAGACGCCGACGACGACCCCGTGACCACCCGTCAGGTCACTCCGGGATGGGCGTCGCCCAGGTGAGGTCGAGCAGGCCGCTGTAGGGCGGGGCCGTGGCGGACTCGAGCTCGGTCATGTCCCACGACACCCCGCCACCGGGCTCGTCGGTGTAGTCGCGGTAGGTCGCGAGGATCGGGTCGGTCGTGAGCTCGGACTCCATCCGCAGCGGGTCGCCGATGCCGACGACGACGTAGGGCGGCGAGTAGGACAGGCCGTTGAGCTTGACCACGTTGCCCTCGCACTTGATGCCGGTCGTGGAGATCACCCGCTGGCCCTGGATCGTCACCGCGACCGCGCCGGCGTTCCACATCGCGTTCGCGACGGCCTGGATGTCCTGCTGGTGCACCACCAGGTCGTTGGGGTCGCCCTCGTAGGCGACGCGCGCGTCGAAGGACGCGTCGTCGAGCGTCACCTGCACCGCCCGGCCCGACCTCTCCGTCAGGCCGGCCGGGTCGACGAGCGTGGCGATCTCGTCCTGGGCACGGGCCACCGAGCGGTCACCGAGCTCGGCGCTGAGCGACTCGACCTCGGAGGTGAGGTCGGCGACCTGGGCCGTGAGGTCGCCCGCCTCGTCCCGCTCGGCGCGCACCACCGAGCTGAGGTCGGTGAGGCGTCCGCCGCGCAGGTCCGTGCCGTCGCTCTGCTCCGCGCTCACCGCGAAGAGGGTCCCGCTGAGGATCACCACCACCGGGGTCGCCACCCTCCAGACGCGGCGGCGCCCGGGGGATGCGTGGGACTGCGGAGGCATGGCGACTACGCTAGCCCCCCGTCGGGCGCCTCGCGCCCGTGACCGCCGTACGCACGCCGCAGGCCGAGCCCCAGGAGCACCCGTGTCGAAGTCCACGAACCTCGTCGCCCAGGAGAAGAGCAAGCTCTTCACCGTCAGGTTCCTGATCAGCCTCGTGCTCATCGTCGCCGGCATCGCCTGGCTCGTCTTCTACTACACCCAGGCCCGCGGCAACCCGCTCGCGTTCCCGCCGGTCGAGGGCTCGCCCAAGGCCGTGGCCGACCTCGGCCGCTGGAACTACGCGATCGGCTTCGGCGTCTTCATGCTCGGCCTGATGGTCGGTGCCCACCCCTCGACCCCGCTCGGGCGCGGGCGCGGCGTCGTCATCGGCATGCTCGGGTGCTTCCTCGTCGGCCTGGTGTGGATCTGCACCTTCTACATCTTCTCCGACGACCTGTCGAAGCTGTGGATCTTCAACGACCTCGGCCAGTGGAACCTCGTGGTCGGCATCGCGTTCATGGCCGTCGGCTTCAGCTTCGCGACCAAGTGGGAGTAGGTTCTCCCTGACCGGTTCGCCGGTCCCGCGCCTCGAGCGGTGAGTGAGGCGCCTTCCTGGGGAAGGGAAGGCGTCTCTCTCACCGCTCGAGTCGATTTCGGGGCTCTTGCTCTCCCCGCCTGTGCACAACCGCCAGCGCCCGCCACCCCGGTTGTCCACAGGCTGTCCCCCGCCGGTTCCGCGCTCAGGAGCGGCTCCGAGTTCTCCACACTGTGGATAACTGCTGTGGAGAATTACACCCGTGTAGTTGTCCACAGTTGTGTGCACACCTGTGGGAAATGCACCGGCCCCCGCCCCTCCTCGTACGAGGCGGAGCGGGGGCCGAGGGGTCGGACCGGCGTCGGACCGGGCCGGGCGTCAGGTGAGCGCGGTGACCCGCACCAGGACCAGCACCACGAGGGCGATGGTGAGCAGCGCCAAGCCGCCCCACTGCACCAGCGAGCGCTGCCGTTTCGGTGCGAAGGCGACCACCGCGGCGGCCGCGGCGCCGGCGAGGAAGCCGCCGAGGTGTCCCTGCCAGGAGATGCCGCCGGTGAACAACCCGTAGACGGTGATGACGACACCGAGCATCAGGTTCTGCATGAGCGCCTGGGAGTTGAGCCGGGCCTTGCGGGCCACGACGAGCAGCGCGCCGAGCAGGCCGAAGAGGGCGCCCGAGGCGCCGACCGTGGACCCACCCGGGCTGCTGAGCAGCATGACCGCCGCGGAGCCGCCGAGCGCGCTGACGAGGTAGACCGCGAGGAAGCGGGTGCGGCCGATGATGGCCTCGAGGGTCGGGCCGAAGAGGAACAGCGCGAACATGTTCATCGCGATGTGCCACACCTGGACGTGGGTGAAGGCGCTGGTGAGCAGCTGCCACCACGCGCCGTCGGCGACGCCGGGGTGCCACGTCGTGGACGGGACGGTGTCGCAGAGCGCCTGGCTGCCGACGCCGGGGTAGTAGCGGCCCGTGCCGTCGGACAGCTCGCAGCGACCGCTGGGGGTGAGCCCGAGCAGCGCGAGGATGCGCGAGGACCCACCGCCGGTCGCGGTGATCGAGAGCCACACGAGGGCGTTGAGCGCGATCAGGACGAACGACGTGAGCCGCGGGTCGCCGCTGCGCTGGCCGCCGTACATCGCCCGGTTCTGGCGCGAGCCCCGGTTGGCCTCCTGCACGCACTGCGGGCACTGGAAGCCGACCGACGCGTCACGCATGCAGTCGGGGCAGATCGGACGGTCGCAGCGCTGGCAGCGGATCCAGGTCTCGCGACCGGGGTGCCGGTAGCAGGTGGGCACCCCGGTCGCGGGCTGGCCGTCGGACGGCTGGGTCATGTGCGGTCGGTCAGCGCTCGACGGTGACCGACTCGATCACCACGGCGTCGACCGGGCGGTCCATCGCGCCGGTGGGCGTGGTGGCGATCGCGTCGACGACGTCGCGGCTGGCCTGGTCGGCGACCTCGCCGAAGATCGTGTGCTTGCGGTTGAGCCACGGGGTGGCGCCGACGGTGATGAAGAACTGCGAGCCGTTGGTGCCGGGGCCGGCGTTGGCCATGGCGAGGAGGTAGGGCTTGTCGAAGACGAGCTCCGGGTGGATCTCGTCCTTGAACGTGTAGCCCGGGCCGCCGGTGCCGGTGCCGAGCGGGCAGCCGCCCTGGATCATGAAGCCGTCGATGACCCGGTGGAAGCCGAGGCCGTCGTAGTACTTCTCGCCGCTGCGGCCGGCGTCGTCGCGGTAGTCCTTGGTGCCCTCGGCCAGGCCGACGAAGTTCTCGACGGTCTCGGGGGCGTGGTTCGGGAACAGGTCGATGACGATGTCGCCCCGGTTGGTCTTCAGGGTCGCCTTCAGGTCGGCCATGGATGTGCCTCTCGATGTGGGTCGTGCTTGTGGCCCCGATCCTCCCACGCACCACCCACTGGCGGTCCTTCACCCGGACGGGGCTGTTGACGCTGGGGGCGGCATGGTGAGATGGACACACACTGATCACAGGAGGTCACCGCATGCGTTTCGGCCGCAAGAAGTCCCTGAAGGACCGGGCCCAGGACTACGTCGAGCAGCTCTCGGACGCCGTGCTGCCCCAGCTGGAGCACGCGTGGGAGCAGGCCGTGGACAAGGCCGGGCCGGCGATCGCCGACGCCCGCGACAAGGCGACCCCGATCCTCGCCGACGCCCGCGACAAGGCCACGGAGACCGCCCAGGCCGGTGCCGCGGTGGCGGCCGCCAAGGCCACCGAGGCCCGCGAGAAGGCGGCGCCGCTGCTCGCCGAGGCCCGCGCCACCGCCGCCGACAAGGCGTCGGTCGGCGCCGCGCTCGCCGCGGAGAAGGCGGCCGCGAGCCGCGAGATCGCCACCGCCAAGGTCAACGAGCTCCGCGGGGTCGAGCCGGAGCCCAAGGGCGGCAAGCTCAAGAAGCTGCTGCTGCTCAGCGGCCTGCTCGCCGTCGGCGGCTTCGTCTTCAGCAAGCTCAAGGCCAAGCAGGACGAGGGCTCCAACTGGCAGTCGACCTACGTCCCGCCCGCGCCGCCGAAGCCCGCGAGCCCGGCCACCCCCGCGGCCCCGGCCTCGCCGGCCGCGCCCGCGTCGGGTGCGACCCCCGACCCGCTGACGGACCCGCTCCCCGACGCGCCGACCGCCGACGACGTGGTCACCCAGGACCCGCCGGCCAGCGACGACACCGGCGGCGGCGCCCCCGGCGAGGCGATCAGCGACTCCGTCGAGGAGGCGCACCCCGCCACCACGCCGGACGAGCCGGCCGAGGTCATCGACGTCGACGACGTCCCGCAGAAGAAGGACTGACCCGACTCACCGACGAGCGGTGTCCCACCCACATTCCGTGCGTACGGACTGTGGCTGGGGCACCGCTCGTGGCGTGTCCGGGCGCGACACGCTCGCGGGGGGTGCCCCACCCACCTTTCCGGCGTACGAAAGGTGGCTCACGCACCGCCAGGGGCGGCCACCGCCAGGGGCGGGCCGCGGCGGGCTCAGCGCAGCTCGGGGTGCTCCGCACGCACCCGGCGGGTGGCGCGGTGCTCGGCCCAGAAGGACAGCAGCGGGACCGTGCCGCAGACCAGCGTGACCAGCGTGAACGGCAGGTCCCAGCGCGCGCGGCGCGAGAGCAGGAACGCGCTGAGCAGGAAGATCATGTAGAGCCAGCCGTGCGCCACGCCGAGGTAGGTCGTGATCAGCTCGCCGGTGTGCTGGAGGTCCGAGCCGGGGGTCACCCACGACGGGGTGCTGTCGAAGACGCCCCACATGGCGGAGCCGTCGAAGTTCGCGAGCGGGACGCCGATCAGGCAGAGCACCACGAGCAGCACACCGACGACGGTGGCCATCACGCGGTACGCGGTGAGGTTGCGTTGCACGGCCGCCAACCTATCCGTCGACCGGTTGGGTGGCCTGCTCCCGGTCCGCGGGGACGGCCGCGTCCGTGACCGGCGTCTCGTCCGGGTGGGTCGCGTCGCGGCGCCACCGCCACCAGATGAAGGCCGCGAACGCGCCGAAGATCCACCACTCGAAGGCGTAGAGCAGGTTGCGGACGCCGGTGAAGGTGCCGGGCTCGGGCAGCGACGCCAGCTCGGCCCGCTCGAGGCCGGCGCCCACCGCCTGGTCGACAACGTAGGCGGAGTAGAGGTCGACGTCGACGCGCTGGACCGCGTCCGCAACACGGATCTCCGGGAACACGTCGTCGGTCGGGTCGTCGTCGACGGCCAGGCTGCCGTCGGGGGGCTGGAGCCAGCCGGTGAGGTCGGCCGAGCCGTCCACGGCGAGCAGCTGCGCGTCGGGCTCGGGCGCCCAGCCGCGGACGACCAGGACGGCCTCGTCGCCGACCTGCAGCGGGTTGACCGCCCAGTAGCCGTCGCGCCCGTCGTAGGCGCGGTCCGCGACCCAGAAGCCGCCGTCGAGCCACTCGCCCGACACCTCGACGGGCCGCCCCACGTCGGGGGCGGGGAACGGGTCGTCGTTGCCCATCACGTCGTCGAGCGGCACCGGCGCGAGCTCGGTGAGGTCGCGCGCCTCGTTGACGCGGTGCGCCTGCCAGGCGTCGTACTGCCAGAGCCCGAGCCGGCCGGCCAGCGCCACCAGCACCAGCGCCAGGACCGCGGCACCGAGGTCGGTGAGCAGCGGGGGCCGGCGCGAGGAGGTCACGGCCTCGATTGTCCCAGCCGCCCGGTCATCGCGGACCGGCGGCACCGTGGACGCCTGGTGCCACCTGGTGGCTCGAGGACTCCCCGATCCTGCGTCAGGCGGAGGCCAGGGCGAGCTTGACCGCGAAGCCGACGAACACCGCGCCGACGGCCGACGTCGCGCCCGCCGACAGCGCCTTGCGGCGGCGGAACGCCTCGGCCAGGTGGGTGCCGCTGACGATCAGCACGCTGAGGTACGCCGCGCTGGCGAGGGTGGCGAGCGCGCCGAGCACCAGGAACGACACCGCCGGACGCTGGTAGGTGGGGTCGACGAACTGCACGAAGAACGCCACGAAGAAGAGGATCGCCTTCGGGTTGAGCAGGCTGATCAGCAGGGCGCGGCGGTAGGGCCGCTCCCCGCGCACGCGCGCCTCCACGCCCGCCTCGGCCGTCGCGTCGGCGAGCTGGTCGCCGACGCTGCGCCGCGAGCGCCACATCCCCCAGGCCGCCCGCAGCATCCCGACCGCGAGCCAGAGCAGGTAGGACGCGCCCACCCACTTCACGACACCGAAGGCCGTGGGGTTGGCCTGCAGCAGGGAGGCGACGCCGGCCGCGGACAGCGTCATCAGCACCGCGTCGCCGGTCCACACGCCCGCCGCCGCGGCGTACCCGCTGCGCACCCCGCGCCGCGCGGCGACGGAGAGGACGTAGAGCGAGTTCGGGCCGGGCAGCAGGACGATCAGGACCAGGCCGACGAGGTAGGTCGGGAGGTCGGTGATGCCCAGCACGGCACCAGTGTGGGGCTCGAGCCCGCTCCGGCGCACGTCGATCCCGCGACGTGGTCGTCGCAGACGCGCAGGCATTGGTCCCGCGCAGCCGCCAGCAGCCCCACGTGGAGCAGGGTCCACGGGCTACCAATGCCTGCGCGTCTCCGCTCCCTGCGGAGCGGGTCGCGGCATGAACTGGTGGAGCCTGGGGGACTCGAACCCCTGACCCCCTGCTTGCCAAGCAGATTCGCGCCATGACGGGCGCTGTTGGGACATGTCGCGTCTGCCGCGTTCGTGCAGGTCAGGTCCACGTCGGTCATCCGCGCCTCACCAAGGAGGTTGATAGGCAGCGGCTGAGGCGGCCGACTCGCTGATCGTCCGACAGACACGTCACCGATCGGTGACCTACCTGGCCGCAGAGACCTCTGGTGATCCGGTGCAGAACAGCGTCCAACTGGCCTCTGACCTGCGGCTATGTGTGGTGGAGCCTAGGGGACTCGAACCCCTAACCCCCTGCTTGCAAAGCAGGTGCGCTACCAATTGCGCCAAGGCCCCGTGATCGGGAGAAGTCAGGCCCGCTCGACGGTGTCGGTGGCCTCGGCCCAGAGGGCCTGCTCGTTCTTGCCCTCGACCATCTTGCGCTTCGCGAACGCCGCGCCGGCGGCGGCGAGGACGACCAGCAGGAGCTTCTTCACGGACTCTCTCCTTGCGTCGAGGACGTCGAGGGGGGTGTGCGGTGGGCCTAACAGGACTTGAACCTGTGACCTCTTCCTTATCAGGGAAGCGCTCTAACCGTCTGAGCTATAGGCCCGCATCCGCCGCAGTGCGGCGACGCCAGAGGTTACCCGACCGCGGTCGGGCGGTGCCAATCGGGGATCAGCGCTCGTCCTCCGCGAGGGTGACCTCGATGCCGCCGAGCAGCGCGGCCGCGAGGTTGTAGAGGAACGCGGTGAGGGTGGCGATGGCCGTCAGCAGGACCACGTCGAGCACCGCGACCAGCAGCGTGAAGCCCAGGACCCGCGACATGCCGACGTAGTCGGTCACGTCGAAGGTCGAGTTGCCGCTGTCGCCCTCGACGATGCTGGCGACCGCGGAGTTGATGGAGTCCCACACGCCGGCGGCGCCGAGCACCGACCACACCATGAAGATCGCGACGAACGTCACGACTCCGAAGGCGACCGACAGCAGGAACGACGTCTTCATGACCGACCAGGGGTCGACCCGGGTCAGCCGCAGCCGGGCCCGGCGGGGCTGGCGCGAGGGGCCGGAGCCGGAGCGCCGGGCCTTCTTCGCCGGTGCGGCGTTGGCCCGGTGCTCCTCGGCCGCTCCGGCGAGGGTGTCCTGCAGCTTCCCGGCGAACGAGCGGCGGGCGGGCTCACTCCCCGACGTACGACGTGGCGTCGCGGTGCGGTCCGACATGGATCACTCCTCGGTGTTCTCGTCGGGGGTCTCGGTGGTGGAGTCGGCGGGCGCCTCGGTGGCGTCCTGACCCTCGATTGTTGCACCGTCGACCACGTCCGGCGATTCCGCGGAACCCTCCTCGCCCTCGCCGGCGGCCTCCTCGACGACCTTCGCCTCGACCGAGCGGGCCACCACGGCCACCGTGTCGCCCTTCTTCGGCGTCACGAACTTCACACCCATGGTGGAGCGTCCGGTGGGACGGAAGTTGGCGTCGATCGGGCTGCGGACGACCTGCCCGCTGCTGGTGATCGACAGCACCTCGTCGTCCTCCTCGACGATGAACGCGCCGACCAGGCCGCCGCGGTCCTCGTTGGACAGCGACATCGCCTTGATGCCGATGCCGCCGCGCGACTGCAGGCGGTACTCCGAGATCCGGCTGCGCTTGGCGAAGCCGCCGTCGGTGATGGTGAAGACGTACTGCTCCTTGACCTCGTCGGACTCCGCGGCGTCGCCGGCCACGGCCTCCTCGGCCTCGACCTGCGCGGCGCGGATGACCGACATCGACAGCAGCGAGTCGCCGTCGCGGAACTTCATGCCGCGCACGCCGCCGGTGGCGCGTCCCATCGGGCGCAGCTGCTCGTCGTCGGCCTTGAACCTGATGGACTGCCCCTTGCGGGAGACCAGCAGGATGTCGTCGTCGCCGTTGACCAGCTCGGCGCCGATCAGCTCGTCGTCGTCCTCGCGGAAGTTGATCGCGATCACGCCGGCCTGGCGCGGGCTGTTGTAGTCGCCCAGCTTGGTCTTCTTCACCAGGCCGGTGCGGGTGGCGAGCACGAGGTAGGGGGCCTGCTCGTAGTCGCGGATCGCCAGCACCTGCGCGATGTCCTCGTCGGGCTGGAAGCTCAGCAGGCCGGCGACGTGGCCGCCCTTCGCGTCGCGCGCCGCCTCGGGCAGGTTGTAGGCCTTGGTGCGGTAGACCCGGCCGGCGGTCGTGAAGAACAGCAGCCAGTGGTGGTTGGTGGTGGAGATGAAGTGCTGCACCACGTCGTCGCCGCGCAGCGTCGCGCCGCGCACGCCCTTGCCGCCGCGCTTCTGCAGGCGGTACTGGTCGGCGCGGGTGCGCTTGGCGTAGCCGCCGCGGGTGATCGAGACGACGAGGTCCTCGTCGGGGATCAGGTCCTCCATCGACAGGTCGCCGTCGGCGGCGATGATCTGCGTACGCCGCTCGTTGCCGAACTTGTCGACGATCTCGGTGAGCTCGTCGGAGACGATCTGCCGCTGGCGGGCCTCGTTGGCGAGGATGTCCTCGAGGTCGGCGATCACGCGCTCGAGCTCGGCGAGGCGGTCCATGATCTTCTGGCGCTCGAGGGCGGCCAGGCGCCGCAGCTGCATCTCGAGGATCGCGTTGGCCTGGATCTCGTCGATCTCGAGGAGGTCCATCAGCCCGGTGCGGGCCTGCTCGACGTCGGGGCTGTTGCGGATCAGCGCGATGACCTCGTCGAGCGCGTCGAGCGCCTTCACCAGACCGCGGTAGATGTGCGCCTGGCGCTCGGCCTCGGCGAGGCGGAAGCGCGTCCGGCGCTGGATGACCTCGATCTGGTGGGTCACCCAGTTGCTGATGAACGCGTCGATGCTCAGGGTGCGCGGCACCCCGTCGACGAGCGCCAGCATGTTGGCGGAGAAGTTGGTCTGCAGCTCGGTGTGCTTGAACAGGTTGTTGAGCACGACCCGGGCGACGGCGTCGCGCTTGAGCACGACGACGAGGCGCTGGCCGGTGCGCGAGGAGGTGTCGTCGCGCACGTCGGAGATGCCCTGGATCCGGCCGGAGTCGGCGAGCTCGGCGATCTTGAGCGCGAGGTTGTCGGGGTTGACGAGGTAGGGCAGCTCGCTGATGACGAGCATCGTGCGGCCCTTGGCGTCCTCGTCGATCTCCACCACGGCGCGCTGGGTGATCGAGCCGCGGCCGGTGCGGTAGGCCTGCTCGATGCCCTGGCGGCCGACGATCAGCGCCCCGTTGGGGAAGTCGGGGCCCTTGATCCGCTCGAGGAGGGCGTCCTGGAGCTCGGCCTTGGTGGCGTCAGGGTGCTCGAGCGCCCACTTCGCACCGTCGGCGACCTCGATGAGGTTGTGCGGGGGGATGTTGGTCGCCATGCCGACCGCGATGCCGGCCGAGCCGTTGACCAGCAGGTTGGGGAACCGGCTGGGCAGGATGGTCGGCTCCTGCGAGCGACCGTCGTAGTTGGGCTGGAAGTCGACGGTGTCCTCGTCGATGTCGCGGACCATCTCCATGGCCAGCGGCGCCATCCGGCACTCGGTGTACCGCATGGCCGCGGCGGAGTCGTTGCCCGGTGAGCCGAAGTTGCCCTGGCCGTTGATCAGCGGGTAGCGCAGCACCCACGGCTGCGCGAGGCGGACCATGGTGCCGTAGATCGCGAAGTCGCCGTGCGGGTGGTACTGACCCATCACGTCGCCGACGACGCGCGAGCACTTGGAGAAGCCGCGGTCGGGGCGGTAGCCGCCGTCGTACATCGCGTAGAGGATGCGGCGGTGCACCGGCTTGAGGCCGTCGCGCACGTCGGGCAGCGCGCGCCCGACGATGACGGTCATCGCGTAGTCGATGTAGGACTGCTGCATCACCGTCTGCAGCTCGACGGGCTGGATGCGGTCGTCGCCGAAGCCGAAGCCGCCGGCTCCGGTGCCCGTGGGGGTCTCGGTCATGGTGGTTTCTCCTGCGTTCTATCGATGTCTAGGAATGCGTATAGATACCGCTAGCGGCCTAGATATCGAGGAATCGGACGTCCTTGGCGTTGCGCTGGATGAAGGAGCGGCGCTGCTCGACGTCCTCGCCCATGAGGATCGAGAAGATCTCGTCGGCGTGCGCGGCGTCCTCGAGCGTGACCTGCTTCATCAGGCGGGCGTCGGGGTCCATCGTGGTCTCCCAGAGCTCGTCGGCGTTCATCTCGCCGAGACCCTTGTAGCGCTGGACCGGGTTCTCCTTGGGCAGCTTCTTGCCGTTGGCCAGGCCGTCGCGGGTGAGCGCGTCGCGCTCGGCGTCGGAGAAGACGAACTCGTGCTCGGCCGGCTTGTTCCACCGCAGGCGGTAGAGCGGCGGCTGGGCCATGTAGACGTAGCCGTGCTCGATGAGCGGCTTCATGAAGCGGAAGAGCAGCGTCAGCAGGAGGGTGTTGATGTGGTGGCCGTCGACGTCGGCGTCGGCCATCAGCACGATCTTGTGGTAGCGCAGCTTCTCGAGGTTGAACTCCTCGTGGATGCCGGTGCCGAGCGCGGAGATGATCGCCTGGACCTCGGTGTTGGCGAGCACCTTGTCGATGCGGGCCTTCTCGACGTTGAGGATCTTGCCGCGGATCGGGAGGATCGCCTGGATGCGCGGGTCGCGGCCCTGCCGCGCGGAGCCGCCGGCGGAGTCGCCCTCGACGATGAAGACCTCGCACTCGGCCGGGTTGGTCGACTGGCAGTCGCTGAGCTTGCCGGGGAGGCCGCCGCCGCCGAGCAGGCCCTTGCGGTTGCGCGCCAGCTCGCGCGCCTTGCGGGCGGCGATGCGGGCGGTGGCCGCGGCCTGGGCCTTGCGGATGATCTCCTTGCCCTCGTTGGGGTTCTGCTCCAGCCAGGCGCCGAGCTGGTCGTTGACGATGCGCTGGGTGAAGCCCTTCGCCTCGGTGTTGCCGAGCTTGGTCTTGGTCTGGCCCTCGAACTGCGGCTCGCTGAGCTTGATCGAGATGATCGCGGTCAGGCCCTCGCGGATGTCGTCGCCCGAGACGCGGTCCTCGGGCTTCTTCATCAGGCCCCAGTCCATGCCGGCGTTGTTGATCAGCGAGGTGAGCGCCGCACGGAAGCCCTCCTCGTGGGTGCCGCCCTCGTGGGTGTTGATGTTGTTGGCGAAGGTGTGGACCGACTCGGTGTAGGAGGTGTTCCACTGCATCGCGAGCTCAAGGCTCATGTGCTGCCCGGTCGCGCCCTCGGCGGTCTCGGCCTCGAACGAGATCACCGTCGGGTTGGCGGCGTCCTTGCGGCGGTTGAGGTGCTCGACGTAGTCGACGAGGCCGCGGTCGTACTTGAAGACCTGCTCCATGCCGCCGGCCTCGCCCCGCTTGGGCGCGTCGTGGCCGGCGCTGTCGATCTCGCCCGCGACGGTCTCGTCCTCGACGGCGTCCATGATCGCGTCTGCCCGCTCGCGCTCGTCGCGCACCACGAACTCGACGCCCTTGTTGAGGAACGCCATCTCGCGGATGCGCGAGGTGATGGTCTCGAGGCTGTAGTCGGTGTGCTCGAAGATGTCGGGGGAGGCGTACCAGGTGACGGTGGTGCCGGTGCGCTCGCCGTCCTCCATCGGGCGGACCTGTGCGAGGTCGGCGTCGGGCACGCCGAGCTGGAAGGACTGGCGCCACACGTGCCCGCGGTTCTTCACCTCGGCGACGAGGTGGGTGGACAGCGCGTTGACGACCGAGACGCCGACGCCGTGCAGGCCGCCGGAGACCTTGTAGCCGCCGCCGCCGAACTTGCCGCCCGCGTGGAGCATGGTCAGCGCCATCGTGAGCGCGGGCATCTCCTGGCCGGGGGCGGTGTCGGTGGGGATGCCGCGCCCGTTGTCCTCGACCCGCACGCCGCCGTCGGCCTGCAGGGTCAGCACGATCCGGTCGGCGTAGCCGGCGAGGGCCTCGTCGACGCCGTTGTCGACGATCTCCCAGATCAGGTGGTGCAGGCCGCGCTCGCCGGTCGAGCCGATGTACATGCCGGGGCGCTTGCGGACCGCCTCGAGGCCCTCGAGCACCTGGATCGCGGAGGCGTCGTACTCGGTGCCCTCGTCGACCGCGGTGTTCGAGCGCTTCTCGACCGCCGCCTCGGCGGCCTCGGTCGCCTCCGTGACGGAGTCGGCGAGGGCCTCGGCACGCTGCGCCTCGCTGGGGGAGTCGGACTGTGGGTCTGGAGCGGAGTCGGAGATCTGACCTGGGGTGAACTCGGTGTTCTCTTCGCTCAAGGCACGGCCTTCTACTCTTCGCCCACGGGGCGCTCGACATGAGTCGAGTCGCCGCGGCTGCGTGAGCAGATCCGACCTGCGACTCGTACGCCCATGATACCCGTCAGCGGCCTCAGATCCCAGCATCTACCCCGCAGCTGGGGACGACCGAGGTGGAAATTCGCCCGTAGGCGGCCCACAGGGCCGTGTCTCGCGGCCGAACAGGGGGGTCGATGGGGGTCCCCACCACCGCGGGGCCCGCAGATCGGCAGATCTGGCCTCGCGTCCGCGGAGGCCCACCTCAGCCGTAGGTGTCGCGCGGACCGCGTCCGTCGCGGCTGGAGAGCCGGCCCTTGGTCCAGGTGGGGAGGTGCGGACCGAGCACCTCGATGAGGGTGACGGTGCCGTGCCCGAGGTCCTCGTTGAGCCGGCGCACGACGGCCGGCGCGAGCAGCTTGAGCTGGGTGGCCCAGGCCGTGGAGTCGGTGCGCACGACGAGCCGGCCCTCGTCGAACGACTCGGGGGTGCAGTGGGCGGCGACCTCCTCGCCGACCAGCTCGGCCCACCGGCCGAAGACCCCCTGCACCCGCAGGTCGACCTCCCATCCGTGGTTGGCGATCAGACGCCCCATCGCCTGCTCCAGCAGCTGGGGGTCGCGGTCGTCGGGGCGGGCGCCGGTGGCCTTGCCGGGCGTACGCCGTCGGGTGGGGCCGGTGCGTCGCCGCGCGGGGGGCGTGCCGGGCGAGGCCGCGGCCGCCCGGGCCGCCGAGCGCGCGAGGTCGAGCCCGTCCGGCCGGTGCTCGGGGACCGGGGGCTCCGTGGGGTCCGAGGCCTCGAGGGTCCCGTCGTCGTCCGGCCGCTCAGTCGTCACGGGTCACCTGTCCGTCGGCGACCCGGAAGCGGGTGCCGTGCAGGGCCTCGGGGACGTCGGCGGCCACCGCGGCGGTGACCAGCACCTGCTCCGCGCCCGCCACCAGCTGCGCCAGCTGGCTGCGGCGCTCGGAGTCGAGCTCGGCGAAGACGTCGTCGAGCACGAGGATCGGGTCGTCGCCGTCGGCGCGCAGCAGGTCGTAGGACGCCAGGCGCAGCGCGAGGGCGAACGACCAGGACTCGCCGTGGGAGGCGTAGCCCTTGACCGGGAGGCGGAGCTCACCGTTGCCGAGGGTCAGCAGCAGCTCGTCGCGGTGCGGACCGACGAGCGAGATGCCGCGGTCGAGCTCGTCCTTGCGCCGGGCCGCGATCGCGTCGAGCAGCGCCTGCTGGAGGTCTCGTGACGGGTGCTGCGCACCCTCCTCGACCACCGGGGACACGTCGATGCTCGCCCGGTAGTCGACGTCGGCGTCGTCGCGGCTGGCGCCGCGGGCCACGGCCTCGTAGGCCTTGCCGAGGTAGGGCCGGAGCGCCTCGACCAGCGCCAGCCGGGCGCCGAGCAGCTCGGCCCCGACCCGGGCGAGGTTCTCGTCCCAGATCTCGAGGGTGGCCAGGGCGGCGTCACGCGACCCGCCGCGGGCCAGGCCAGCCGTCTTGAGCAGGCTGTTGCGCTGCTTGAGCACCCGGTCGTAGTCGCTGCGGACTCCGGCCAGGCGCGGCGTGCGCAGCACCAGCAGGTCGTCGAGGAACTTGCGCCGGTCCGACGGGTCGCCCTTGACGAGGGTCAGGTCGTCGGGGGCGAAGACGACGGTGCGGACCAGTCCGACCAGCTCGCGCGGCCGGGCGAGGGGGGAGCGGTTGATCCGCGCCCGGTTGGCCCGGCCCGGGTTGAGCTCGACCTCGAGCAGGGCGGTGCGGCCGTCCTTGACCACCGACGCGCGCACGACGGCCTGGTCGGCACCGGCCCGCACGAGCGGGGTGTCGGTGGCGACCCGGTGCGAGGACAGCCGCGAGAGGTAGTCGATCGCCTCGACGAGGTTGGTCTTGCCCTGGCCGTTGCGTCCGATGAACGCCGTCGCCCCCGGCTCCAGCGCGACGTCGAGGTCGGCGTACGAGCGGAAGTCGTGCAGGGACAGGTGGGCGACGTGCACTTAGCTCTCGCCGGGCTCCGCGCCGTCGCCCGCGCCGGCGTGCTTCGAGGTGTCCGACTGCTCGGCCCCGGCCGAGCCCTCGGCGTCGCCGCCCTTCGGGGCCGACGACCGCACCGCGTGGCCACCGAACTGGTTGCGCATCGCTGCGACGGCCTTCATCGTCGGCGAGTCGTCCTGCTGGGAGACGAACCGCGCGTAGAGCGCGGCGGTGATGGCGGGGGTCGCGACGCCGTGCTCGATGCCCGCCTCGACGGTCCACCGTCCTTCGCCCGAGTCCGCCGCGTAGCCGGCGATCTTGCTGAGCCCGGGGTCCTCGTCGAGGGCATTGACCATGAGGTCGAGCAGCCAGGAGCGGATGACCGTGCCCTCGCGCCAGGAGCGGAAGACCTCGGTGACGTTGTCGGTGAGCTCCGCCTTGTCGAGCAGCTCCCAGCCCTCGGCGTAGGCCTGCATGATCGCGTACTCGATGCCGTTGTGGACCATCTTGGAGAAGTGCCCCGCGCCGACCTTGCCGGCGTGGACGGCACCGAAGTCGCCCTCGGGCTTGAGCGCGTCGAACGCCTCCTGCACCTTGGCGATGTCGTCGGCGTCGCCGCCGTACATCAGGGCGTAGCCGTTCTCCAGGCCCCAGACACCGCCGGAGACGCCGCAGTCGACGTAGCCGATGCCCTTCGCGGCGAGGAGCTCGGCGTTGGCGATGTCGTCGGTCCAGCGCGAGTTGCCGCCGTCGACCACCACGTCGCCCTCGCCGAGGAGCTCGCCGAGCTCCTTGACCGTGGCGCGGGTTGCCTCGCCGGCGGGGACCATCACCCACACGACCTTCGGGCTGGGCAGCGCCTCGACCAGCTCGGCGAGGGAGCCGACGTCACTGACGTCCGCGTTGCGGTCGTAGCCGACGACCGTGACGCCCGCGCGGCGCATGCGCTCGCGCATGTTGCCGCCCATCTTGCCGAGACCGATCAGTCCGATGTCCATGTCCGCAGCGTAGCCGTGCGCGAGGAACGAGTGCACGGCGCAGCGGAGGAGGTTGAGCAAGCCCGCGACCGAGGAACGAGGTCGCGTCAGGCGCGTCGAAACCCATGGACGAGCGATACCTGAGCACCCAGGCGCATCGATGCCCGCCCGGACGTGGTTTCGAGGCTCGCTGCGCTCGCACCTCAACCACCGAGGCAAGCGAACGCTCGCACCTCAACCACCGAGGGGTGCGAGCGCGTGGCTCAGGACAGCAGGCGACGCGGCATCAGCAGGTAGCGGAACGAGCTGGTGTCGTCGTCGGCGTCCGTGCCCGAGATGACGACCGGCTTGGTCGCCTGGGTGAAGGACAGGTCGACGAACTCACCGTCGATGGCGCTGAGGCCGTCGAGCAGGAACTGCGGGTTGAAGCCCGTGGTCAGGTCGTCGCCGGTGATGTCCGCGTCGACGGCCTCGGTCGCCATCGCCTCGTCGCCCGACCCGGCGTCGAGGACGATCTGGTGGTCGCCGAACTTCAGCTGGACGGCGGTGTTGCGCTCGGCGACCAGCGCGACGCGCTTGACGGTCTCGATCAGCTCGGCCTTGTTGACCTTGGCGACGGTGAGGTGCTCGGCCGGGAACAGCGAGCGGACCTTGGGGAACTCGCCGTCGAGCAGGCGGGTGGTGGTGCGACGTACGCCGCCGAGCCCGGTGCCCTCGAAGCCGATCAGGCCCTCGCCTGCGCCGCTGGCGCTGAGCGCGATGGTGACCTCGGCGCCGGAGGTGAGCGACTTGGCCGTGTCGCCGAGGACCTTCGCCGGGACGAGCGCCGCGACCGACTCGTCGGGCGACTGGGGGTTCCACGTGAGCTCGCGGTGGGAGAGCCGGAACCGGTCGGTGGCCAGCAGCGCCATGGTCGAGCCGTCGATCTCGATCCGGACGCCGGTGAGGACGGGGAGCATGTCGTCGCGACCCGCCGCGGTCACGGCCTGGGAGACCGCGTGGGCGAAGTCGGCGCTGGAGACGGTGCCGGTGGCCGCCGGCATCTCCGGGAGGGTGGGGTAGTCCGAGACCGGCATGGTCTGCAGGCTGAAGCGGGCGGAGCCGCAGGTCAGGGACACGCGCGGGCCGTCGAGGGTGAGCTCCACGGGCTTGGCCGGGAGGCTGCGGCAGATGTCGGCGAGCAGCCGGCCGCTGACCAGGGCGCGACCCTCGTCGTTGACCTCGGCGGTGAGCGTCGCGCGCGCGGACGTCTCGTAGTCGAAGGTGGAGAGCACCAGGCCCGCGTCGCTGGCCTCGATCAGCAGCCCGGCGAGGACCGGGGAGCTGGGGCGGACCGGCAGGCTGCGGGCAGCCCAGGCGACGGCGTCGGCGAAGACGTCGCGTTCGACGCGGAACTTCACAAGGGTCTCCTCGGGGAGAGGTGGGGTGCACGACAGGTTCGACGGGCAGGCGCGATCGGTGGACGCGCGTGCGCGTGGGAAGTGCATCCTGCCACGCGCACCGAGCCCATCGGCAGGGTTCTCCCCAGCGAAGGGGTCGTTCGGTGTTCGTGGGAGATCGGACCAGTCTTGAGGTTCACAGTCGTCGTAGGGTCCGTGGAAACTGTGGATGACCGGGGTTTGCGCTGGTCAGCGCGCTGCGACCCTGTTGACGGCAACTGTGCACGAGGCCGGACGGCACAGCCGGCGGTGTGGACGGCGACGGGACTCGTGTGGTTCGTCCCGAGGTCTCCACAGGGGCTGGGGACGAACGACCGGACCGAATCACATGTTCTCCACACGTCCGACGGGCTCGCGGGCAGGCCCGACGGGCTCAGCCCTGGCGCGCCTGCATCTTGACCCGGTTGGTGAGCTCGCTGACCTGGTTGAAGACAGCGCGGCGCTCGGCGAGCAGCTGGCGGATCTTGCGGTCGGCGTACATCACCGTGGTGTGGTCGCGACCGCCGAACTCGCGGCCGATCTGCGGCAGCGACATCGACGTGAGCTCGCGGCACAGGTACATGCCGATCTGGCGGGCCATCACCAGGTGGCGACCGCGCGAGGGGCCGGTGAGGTCCTCGAGGGAGACGCCGAAGTACGCAGCGGTCTGGGCGATGATCAGCGCGTGGGTGATCTCCGGCTCGCCGCCCTCGGGGATCAGGTCCTTGAGGACGATCTCGGCCAGGGTCATGTCGACCTCCTGGCGGTTGAGGTTGGCGAACGCCGTGACCCGGATCAGCGCACCCTCGAGCTCGCGGATGTTGGTCTGGATCTTGGAGGCGATGAACTCCAGCACGTCCGGCGGCGCGGTGAGCCGGTCCATCGCGGCCTTCTTGCGCAGGATCGCGATGCGGGTCTCGAGGTCCGGCGGCTGGACGTCGGTGATGAGTCCCCACTCGAACCGGTTGCGCAGCCGGTCCTCGAGCGCCTCGAGCCGCTTGGGTGCGCGGTCGGAGGTCAGCACGATCTGCTTGTTGGCGTTGTGGAGGGTGTTGAACGTGTGGAAGAACTCCTCCTGGGTCTGGGTCTTGCCCTCCAGGAACTGGATGTCGTCGATCAGCAGCACGTCCACGTCGCGGTAGCGGCGCTTGAACCGGTCCTGGCGGTCGTCGCGGATCGCGTTGATGAACTCGTTGGTGAACTCCTCGCTGGAGACGTAGCGCACCTTCGCGTTGCTGTAGAGGCTGCGGACGTAGTGGCCGATGGCGTGCAGGAGGTGGGTCTTGCCCAGGCCGGACTCGCCGTAGACGAGGAGCGGGTTGTAGGCCTTGCCGGGCGCCTCGGCGACCGCGACGGCGGCGGCGTGCGGGAACCGGTTGGACGACCCGATGACGAAGGTCTCGAAGGTGTACTTGGGGTTGAGGCGGGTCTCCAGCGCCGACGGGCGCCGCTCGCCCGCGGACGTGGCGTGGGCGCCCGGATCGGCGGACTCGGCCAAGCCGGAGGGGTCGACCGGGGCGTCGACCCGATCGTTTGTCGACAAAGAGACATGTCGATCTGTCGTCTCATCGACAGGAGCGGGGGAGTCCTCGAGCGCCGGGTTGACCGTGACGAGCATCCGGATCTCGCGGCCGAAGCCCTCGGTGAGGGCGTCCTCGATGTGGTTGCGCAGCCGGCCCTCGAGCTGGTTGCGGGTGAAGTCGTTGGGCACCGCGATGATCGCGGTGTTCTCGTGCAGCGTCATCGGCACGCTCGGGCGCAACCAGGCACGCTGGTTGGGCTGGAGGTCCTCCACGATCTGCTGCCAAGCCGTCCCGAGGTCTACCTGCTGCTCGTCCACCAGACCGCCTTCGTTCATCACCGTCGTCCGGGTCCTGCCGGGCTTGGCCTGACCTGCGGGTCCACAGAGTTTTCCACAAGCTGTGAACTCCGGCTGCCCCGGGTGGGGCAGAAGTTCTCCACAGCCGCGAACAGGACGACCTCCCCGTTGTTCGTGCAGGTCAGGACCCGGATCGGGGTCCCGCCGGCGGTACGCACGGGCGTACGTCGAGCCGGGGAGGTCCGCGCAATCCACAGGCCGCGGAAGCACGCAACGTAACAACCCGGCGAGGGGGCGGGCAAGGCGTCATCCACAGGGGCTTCGCGCGGGGACCCGCGCGGGTTTGACCCTCTGTTCGGCCACCGCGTACCGTTGGCCGGTCGCTCCGTGTCGACGGGTGCCGCATGTCCACGATCCACCACCAGGTGGCCACGTGGGTGGGCGGTGCCGGCCGAACATGTCACCACGTTCCAGCCTGCATCTCTCGCTGTGGAGTGGACATCCCTCGAAACCTTCGGAGAAATAGCCGTGAGCAAGCGTACCTACCAGCCGAACAACCGTCGCCGTCACAAGGTGCACGGCTTCCGCCTGCGGATGCGGACCCGCGCCGGTCGCGCGATCCTGTCGAGCCGTCGCCGCAAGGGCCGCAAGAGCCTGGCTGTCTGACGGCCCCGGCCCACGGCAGCCCGCCGTGCTCCCCCCGGCCCACCGCCTGACCGACAGCGACAGCTTCCGTCGTGCGGTCCGCGGTGGACGTCGCGCCGGTTCTGCGACCCTCGTCGTCCACCTGTGGGTGGACCCGACGGGCGTCGACGGTCCGGTCGAGGTGGGGTTCACGGTGAGCAAGGCCGTGGGCGACGCCGCCACCCGCAACCGTGTGAAGAGACGACTTCGTCACCTGACCCGGGAGCACCTCCCCTCGCTGGAGGAGCTTCCGGGTCGTGCTGCACTCGTGGTCAGGGCGCTCCCGGCCGCCGCCTCCGCGTCCTACGCGGACCTCGGCGCGGACCTCGGACGTAGCCTCGAGCGCGTGAGTCGAGCATGAAGCACGTCCTGATCGGCCTGATCAAGGCCTGGCGGTTCGCGATCAGCCCGCTCTACGGCCAGGTCTGCCGCTACCACCCGAGCTGCTCGGCGTACGCCCTCGAGGCGGTCACCGTGCACGGGGCGGTCCGCGGCAGCTGGCTCGGCCTTCGCCGGATCTCCCGCTGCCACCCGTGGGCGGCCGGCGGCTACGACCCCGTCCCCTCCCGCGCCACACCGGCTGCGGACACCCCTCCCCAGCCACCCGCAACTCGAGGAGCTTGAGTGCTCGACTTCTTCGGATCCATCGGCCACGCGATCATGGTGCCGCTCTACTACGCGGTGTCCTTCGTGCTGGTGGGCTTCCACAAGCTGTTCTCGACGTTCATGGACCCCGCGGGTGGAGCGGCGTGGGTGCTCTCGATCATCGGGCTGACGCTGACCATCCGCGCCGCGCTGATCCCGCTCTTCGTGAAGCAGATCAAGTCGAGCCGGAACATGCAGCTGATCCAGCCCAAGGTGCGCGAGCTGCAGAAGAAGTACGGCCACGACCGCGAGCGTCTCGCCCAGGAGACGATGAAGCTCTACAAGGACTCGGGCACGAACCCGTTCGCGTCCTGCCTGCCGATCCTGCTGCAGATGCCGATCTTCCTCGCGCTGTTCCGGATGCTCGACCAGGCGTCGAAGAAGGGCAAGGCCCACGGCTTCCTCGACGAGACGCTCGCCCGGCAGTTCGGTGATTCGAAGCTGTTCGACGTGATCCCGGTCTCGGGCACGTTCCTCAAGACCGGCGGCGTCACCGAGGTCATGGTGCTGGCCGCCGTCCTCGTGCTGGCGATGACCGCGACCACCTTCCTCACCCAGCGTCAGCTGATGAGCAAGAACATGCCCGCCGACGCGCTGTCCGGCCCGTACGCCCAGCAGCAGAAGCTGCTCCTCTACGTCCTGCCCGTCGTCTTCGCCGTCGGTGGCATCGCGTTCCCGATCGGCGTGCTCGTGTACTGGACGGTCTCGAACCTGTGGACCATGGCGCAGCAGTTCTACGTCATCCGGAACAACCCGGCGCCCGGCACGCCGGCCGCCGAGGCCAAGGAGCAGCGCGACCGCGCGAAGGCCGAGCGCAAGGGTCTCAAGACGCCGGCCCAGCTCGAGGAGGAGCGGCTCGCTGCTGAGGCCGAGGCGCGTCGCGAGGAGAAGGCGCAGACGCGCGTCCAGCCGCAGCGCCAGACCAAGGCGCAGCGCACCAACAAGAAGAAGAAGCGCTGACCCCACGACCCCACGGTGGCGGGCACGCCCGGTCCACCGTCCCTGCACGACACCACCAGGAGATTGACGTGACCGAGCAGATCACCGACCCCGAGGGCGGCACCGCGGCCGAGACCGAGGTCGAGCAGGACGCCGCTGCGGCGGCGCGCCCGTCCAAGCTGCAGCGCCTCGAGCACGAGGGCGACATCGCCGCCGACTACCTCGAGGAGCTCCTCGACATCGCCGACCTCGACGGTGACATCGACATGGACGTCGAGGGCGACCGGGCAAGCGTGCAGATCGGCGGCGCCGACCTGAGCCAGCTCGTGGGACGTGACGGCGAGGTGCTGGAGGCGCTCCAGGAGCTCACCCGGCTGGCGGTCTACCGCGAGACCGGTGAACGGTCGCGACTGATGCTGGACGTCGGCGGTCACCGAGCCGAGCAGCGGACCCGCCTGGTGGCGTTGGCCGAGAAGTCGATCGCGGAGGTCAAGGAGTCCGGCGAGTCCCTGTCGCTCGAGCCAATGAGTGCGTTCGAGCGCAAGGTGGTGCACGATGCCGTGGCCGCCGCGGGGCTGACGTCGGAGTCCGAGGGCGCCGAGCCCAAGCGCCACGTGGTGATCTTGCCGGCGTGAGCAACGACGTTTCACGTGAAACACCCTCCGTGCCCGAGGCGGCGCGGAGGGTGTTCGCGTCCGAGCGCCTGCCGTTGGCGGTCCGGTACACCGAGCTCCTGGCGACGGAGGGAGTGGTGCGCGGCCTGATCGGGCCACGAGAGGCACCGCGCCTCTGGGATCGCCACGTCCTGAACTCGGCCGTCGTCGGCGAGGCGATTCCCGACGGGTCCTCCGTGTGCGACATCGGCTCCGGCGCCGGACTGCCCGGTCTCGTGCTCGCGATCGCCCGGCCCGACACGACGGTGACCCTGGTCGAGCCGCTGCTGCGTCGGACCACCTTCCTCGAGGAGGTCGTCGACGAGCTGGGGCTGTCGCACGTACGTGTGGTGCGGGGACGTGCCGAGGTGCTGCACGGGGTGGAGACCTTCGACGTCGTCACCTCGCGTGCGGTGGCTCCGCTGGAGCGGCTGCTCACGTGGTCCATGCCGCTGGTGGCACCGCATGGAGCACTCGTGGCGATGAAGGGCAGGAGCATCGCCGAGGAGATCGAGACTGCGGCGCCGGTGCTGGCGCGGTACCGGTGCGGCACGCCCGAGGTGAGCGAGGTGGGCGCCGGCATGGTCGATCCACAGACGACCCTGGTGCGGGTGCCGTGGGCCGATCCGGCCCAGATAGGTTGGCCCTTGGCAGTCGGAACGCGCGCGGGTTCGCAGCGCCGTCGCCGACGTAGCGCCCAGCGAAAGGTGAAGTGACGTGAGCGACGGTCCGGAGCAGGGCTCGCGCCCGGCCCCCCGGGAACGTGACTCGGAGTTTTCCACCGGGTGGAACACGGGTGCTGAGCGGGAGTCTCCACAGGTTGGGGGGGTTCATCCACAGGCAGTGGGCTCGGCTAGCGTTTCACGTGAAACGTCGGTGGACTCCGTTTCACGTGAAACCAAGCCGGCCTGGCAGGTCAGGACAGCCGCCGACCTGGCCGGCGGCCACGACGACTTCGAGCACCACAACACACCCCTCGCCCAGGCAGCTCAGCACTCGGTCCTGGCACGCACCGGAGGCCTGCGACGGCAGGGTGTGCCGCGTCCCGGCGCGACCCGTGTGTTCGTCGTGGCGAACCAGAAGGGCGGGGTCGGCAAGACCACCTCGACCGTCAACGTCGCCGCCGGTCTCGCCCAGCTCGGGCAGAAGGTGCTCGTCATCGACCTGGACCCCCAGGGCAACGCGTCGACCGCCCTCAGCGTCGACCACCATCGTGGCGTTCCCTCCACCTACGACATGCTGGTCGACGGTCATTCCCTCGCAGACGTGATGACCGAGTCGACCGACCTGCCCGGCCTCTGGGTAGTTCCCGCGACGATCGATCTCGCCGGCGCGGAGATCGAGCTGGTCAGCGTCGTGGCCCGCGAGCAGCGGCTCGCCCGGGCGATCAACGCCCACCCGTTGGTCGGGAGTGCGGCCGAAGCAGGGGAGGAGCGCTTCGACTACGTCTTCGTGGACTGCCCGCCGTCCCTCGGGCTGCTCACGCTGAACGCCCTCGTCGCCGGGCGGGAGATGTTCATCCCGATCCAGGCCGAGTACTACGCCCTCGAGGGACTGGGTCAGCTGCTGGAGACGGTCGAGATGGTGCGCCAGCACCTCAACCCCCAGCTCGAGGTGTCGACCATCCTGCTCACCATGTACGACGCCCGCACCCGCCTGGCTGCGGGCGTGGCCGACGAGGTGCGGTCCCACTTCGGCGAGCAGGTGCTGCGTACGGCCGTGCCGCGGTCGGTGCGGGTCTCGGAGGCCCCCTCCTACGGCCAGACCGTCATGACCTACGATCCTGCGTCGGCAGGCGCGCTCTCCTACCTGGAGGCGGCCCGGGAGATCGCCGGCAGGAGCAGAGGAGTCACCGCATGAGCAGCACCCCGCCCCGTCGAGGACTGGGACGAGGACTCGGGTCGCTCATCCCGACAGGTCCTGCACCGACGCCCGCTGAGGCGCCGACCTCGGCGACCAGCTCGGCTGTGGAGTCCGCTGTCGCGACCCAGCGACCGGGGACCGTGGAGGGAGCACCGGCGACCGTTGCCGGGGCGTACTTCGCGGAGCTGCCGATCAGCCAGGTGAAGCCCAACGCCAAGCAGCCCCGCCAGGTCTTCGAGGAGGAGGCGCTGGCCGAGCTCGTGCACTCGATCCGTGAGGTCGGACTGCTGCAGCCGGTGGTGGTGCGCCCGTCCGGCGAGGGCGGCTACGAGCTGATCATGGGCGAGCGCCGCTGGCGCGCCTCGCAGGAGGCCGGTCGGGACACCATCCCGGCGATCGTCCGCGAGACCGACGACGACGACATGTTGCGCGACGCGCTGCTGGAGAACCTGCACCGCTCCCAGCTGAACCCCCTCGAGGAGGCGGCGGCCTACGGCCAGCTCCTCGAGGACTTCGGCTGCACCCACGAGGAGCTCGCCCAGCGGATCGGCCGCTCACGGCCGCAGATCTCCAACACCTTGCGACTGCTGCGCCTCTCGCCCGCGGTCCAGCGGCGCGTCGCCGCCGGCGTGCTCTCCGCGGGGCACGCCCGTGCTCTGCTCAGCGTGGAGGACGACGGCCTGCAGGACCGGCTCGCTGCTCGGGTGACGGCCGAAGGCATCTCGGTGCGCGGCCTCGAGGAGATCGTGTCCATGGGCGTGGAGGACGAGGCCCCGCGCGTGCAGCGCAAGCGTCCTGTCGCCCCCGGGCTGGAGGACCTCGCCGAGCGGCTGTCCGACCGCCTGGAGACCCGCGTCAAGGTCGACCTGGGCAAGGCCAAGGGCAAGATCACCGTCGAGTTCGCCAGCATGGACGACCTGCGCCGCATCGTCGACGTGATGGACCCGCGGAACCGGAGCGACCGCCCCATCTGACCGCCCCCGCCGGCGGGGCCGGGGCCCGCTGAGCTCGGTGGTTCCGATGCTCGCTCCGCTCGCACCTCAACCACCGAGTCGCGGGATCATCTGGGGACGTGGTGGAAGTCCCGGAGATCCGAATCGTCCCGTGGCGTCCTCAGACACCTGGGACCCGATCGGCCGGGCACGCGAGCTGGTCGGTGTACACGTGCGCCCTCGTGTGCCGCTCGGCCGTCAGCGACACCTGTGAAGGCGTCTGAGGACGTGTTGCAGCCCCAGGAGGCCCGAACGCTGCACCCCGTCCTCAGATGCCCACGGGTGGTGGCAGCTCGTCGCCGATGTCGGCGACACCCGCGGACCCGGCGGGACTCATCACGGCCGGCACCGGTCCGCAGCGTCCTCAGGCAGGTTTGTCGACAAAGAGATACGTCGACAGATCGATGTAACGACAGAACTATTATCCCTGGCGCTTGGCGCGCTTCTCGGCGCGCCTGCGGGCCCGCTCCCGCTTCTCCTCGGCGTCGAGGCGGGCAGCCTCCTCGAGCGTGGGCGCCGAGCCGCCCATCGACGCGGGCACCCACCAGGACCCCGGGGGCTGCTCGTCGGCGGGGTAGTCCGCGATGGTCTCGGCCAGCATGGCGGCCATCCGGTCCCGCAGCTCGGCGGTCTCGGCCATCGGGTCCGCGCCAGTCGGGTGCATCGCCTCGCCCACCCGGATGGCGATCGTCTTGCCGCGGGAGAAGTCGCGCGAGTGGTCCTTGGTCATCATCCGCTGGGTGCCCCAGAGGATGACCGGCACCAGCGGGACGCCCGCCTCCGCCGCGATGCGTACGGCGCCGGTCTTGAACTCCTTGAGCTCCATCGCCCGCGAGATCGTGGCCTCGGGGAAGATGCCGACCGCCTCTCCCTGGCGCAGGTAGTCCACCGCGGTGTGGAAGCTCGCGACGCCTTCGCCGCGGTCGACCTCGATGTGGTGGAGCGAGCGCATCAGCGGACCGACGTAGCGGTGGTCGAACAGCTCGCGCTTGGCCATGAAGCGCACCAGGCGACCCGAGGGGTTCGCGGCGAAACCGCCGTAGACGAAGTCGACGTAGCCGATGTGGTTGTAGGCCAGGAGCACGCCGCCCTCGCGGGGGACGTGCTCGGTGCCGGTCATCTGGAAGGTCTGGCCCAGCGCCCGGAAAGCCGCCTTGGCGGTGACGATGATGGGCGGGTACGTCACGTCGCGCATGGCGAGGAGCCTAGGGTCCCGCAAGCGTGCCCGCGACCCTTCGTGATCAGCGTCGCGTCGCGAGGAAGTCGGCGATCCGGCCGATCGCCTCCTCGAGGACGCTCGCCTCCGGAAGCGTGACGAGCCGGAAGTGGTCCGGGGCCGGCCAGTTGAAGCCGGTCCCGTGCGTCACGAGGATCTTCTTGGCCCGCAGCAGGTCGATCACGAAGTCCTGGTCGTCCTCGATCGGGTAGACCTCGGGGTCGAGCCGCGGGAAGCAGTAGAGCGCTCCACGTGGCTTGACGTTGGAGACGCCGGGGATCTCGTTGAGGAGCCGGTGGGCCAGCATCGACTGCTCGTAGAACCGCCCGCCGGGGCCGATCAGCTCCTCGACCGACTGGTAGCCGCCGAGGGCGGTCTGGATCGCGTGCTGGGCAGGGACGTTGGCGCACATCCGCATGTTGGCGATCAGGGTCAGGCCCTCGAGGAAGTCGGTGGCGAGCTCCTTCGGCCCCGAGACCATCACCCAGCCCGCGCGGTAGCCGCAGACCCGGTAGGCCTTGGACAGGCCGGAGAACGTCAGCGTGAGGACGTCGTTGCCCGCGTAGGTCGCGGCGTGGTGGTGGACCGCGTCCTCGAAGAGGATCTTCTCGTAGATCTCGTCCGCCATCACGACGAGCTCGTGGCGCCGGGCGATGTCGACGAGGCCCTTGACCGTCTCCTCGCTGTAGACGGCGCCGGTGGGGTTGTTCGGGTTGATGATCACCAGCGCGTGGGTGTTCTCGGTGATCTTCGACTCGATGTCGGCGAGGTCGGGGTTCCAGTCGTCCTCCTCGTCGCACCGGTAGTGCACCGGGATGCCACCGGCCAGCGTCACCGCCCCGGTCCAGAGCGGGTAGTCCGGTGAGGGCACCAGGATCTCGTTGCCGTCGTCGACGAACGCCTGGAGGACCATCGAGATCAGCTCGGAGACGCCGTTGCCGATGAACACGTCCTCGACGCCCACGTCGCGCAGCCCCCGCGACTGGTAGTAGTGCATGACCGCGGTGCGCGCCGACCAGATGCCCTGCGAGTCGGCGTAGCCCTGCGCCTGCGGCAGGTGGTGCATCATGTCGGCGAGGATCTGCTCGGGCGCCTCGAAGCCGAAGGGGGCGGTGTTGCCGATGTTGAGCTTGAGGATCCGGTGGCCCTCGGCCTCGAGCCGCTGGGCCTCGACAAGGATCGGCCCGCGCACGTCGTAGCGGACTCCCTGCAGCTTCTTGCTCTGTCGGATCGGGCGCACGCCTCATCCTCTCAGGCGCCGCGCCCCGCTAGCATCGACGTGTGTCCCGCAAGACCGCGCGCCTGACGGTCGACCACCTCGCGGAGCTGGCCGATCCGGTCCGCGCCTGCCTGTTCTGGGAGCTCGGACCGGTCGACCGGGGCCGGCTCGACGCCGCGGAGCGCACCGCCCAGAAGGAGCAGTGGCTCTCCGAGGTGCTGCGCGACTGGGGCTCGTGCGGTCGGGTGGTGCGCATGGACGGCCGGACCGTCGGCATGATCCTGTACGCCCCGGCGTCCCGGCTGCCGGGAGCAGCCGCGTTGCCGACGGCGCCGACCTCGCCGGACGCGGTGCTGGCCGCCACGGCGTGGGTCGACCCGGCCTGGCGTCGCGGCGGGCTGGGCCGCCTGCTGGTCCAGGCGATGGCCGCCGACCTCGTGCAGCGCGGCCACACCGCCATCGAGGCGTACGGCGACACCCGTGGCCGCCCGGACGGGTGCGTGCTGCCGGCGGAGTTCTGGGGCAGCGTCGGGTTCAAGACCCAGCGGGTGCACCCGACGACTCCGCGGATGCGGATGGAGCTGCGCACCGCGCTCAGCTGGAAGGACGAGGTCGAGGCGGCGCTCGAGAAGGTGTGGGGCGTCGTGCGCCCCACGCAGAAGGCGACCCGCCCGATCGGATCGGTGCGGGCCGCCTCGAGCGACTAGCGGGTCCCGAGGGACCGGCGAGGGATCAAATGATGCCCTCGAGCTCCTTGAGCAGCGCAGCCTTCGGCTTGGCGCCCACGATGGACTTCACGACCTCGCCGCCCTGGTAGACGTTGATGGTCGGGATGCCGGTCACGCGGTAGGAGGACGGCGTGACGGGGTTCTCGTCGACGTTCATCTTGAGGAACGTCAGCTTCTCGCCGTGCTCCTTGTTGAGCTCGTCGAGGATCGGGGCGACCTGGCGGCACGGGCCGCACCACTCCGCCCAGAAGTCCACCAGGACGGGCTTGTCGGACTTGAGGACCTGCGCCTCGAACTCGGCGTCGGTCACGGCGGCGATGTCGGCCACTGCACTTGCCCCTTTCATCGGAAGTCTCGGGTTGCCCGGGTGCGGCAACACCTCAGTCAACACCACCCCGGCGACATCTGTTCCCGCCGACGCCCGGGGCGGGGTAGTCCAGTGCCGAACTGTCGCGAAAGGGCCGTCGGCACGACCGTTCGTCACTGGACTACCCCGAGGGGGAGGTCGGTCGTGCCCCCGCCCGGTGAACCCGAGACCGCACGAGCCCCACGCCGCGAGGGCGTGGGGCTCGTGAGGGTGCTGGGGCTCGAGACGGTGCAGGCGGCGGGCGCTCAGGCGCCTGCGGTCTGGACCTGCTCCTCGATAGCCTCGACCGTCGCGGCAGCGTCGCCGGCGGTGGACGCCTCGTGGTCGAGCGCGGCGATGAACCGCTCGGCGTCGAGGGCGGCCTGGCAGCCGGTGCCGGCGGCGGTGATGGCCTGGCGGTAGTGGTGGTCGACCAGGTCACCGGCGGCGAAGACGCCGGCGAGGTTGGTCCGGGTGGACGGGTGGTCGACCAGGACGTAGCCGTCGTCGTCGAGGTCGACCTGGCCGGTCAGCAGCTCCGAGCGCGGGTCGTGGCCGATGGCGATGAACAGCCCGGTGACGTCCAGGCCGCGCTCCTCGCCGGTGACGGTGTCGCGCAGGGTGATCGACTCGAGCTTGTCGGTGCCGTTGATCTCGGCGACCTCGGCGTTCCAGACCATCTCGAGCTTGGGGTCGGCGAACGCGCGCTCCTGCATGATCTTCGACGCGCGGAGCTCGTCGCGGCGGTGGACCAGGTAGACCTTGGAGGCGAAACGGGTGAGGAAGGTGGCCTCCTCGACCGCCGAGTCACCGCCGCCGATGACCGCGATGGCCTGCTCGCGGAAGAAGAAGCCGTCACAGGTGGCGCACCACGAGACGCCGCGGCCGGAGAGCTCGTCCTCGCGAGGCAGGCCGAGCTTGCGGTAGCCCGAGCCGGTGGCGAGGACCACCGAGCGCGCGGTGTAGGTGTCGGTGGCGGTCTTCACGATCTTGACGTCACCGGTGAGGTCGACCTCGACGACGTCGTCGGCGACCAGCTCCGCGCCGAATCGCTCGGCCTGCGCGCGCATCTCGTCCATCAGGGCCGGGCCCATGATGCCGTCGCGGAAGCCCGGGAAGTTCTCCACCTCGGTGGTGTTCATCAGGGCGCCGCCGGCGGTGACGGAGCCCTCGAAGACCAGCGGCTGGAGCGAGGCGCGCGCGGCGTAGACCGCAGCCGTGTAGCCGGAGGGCCCCGAGCCGATGATGATGACGTTGCGGGTCTCGGAGGTGCTCATACGACTCAGTGGCTCCTGTAGTGCTCGGTGGTGGGCGTACGACGTGCTCAACCGATCGTAGGCCAGCGTTCTTCCCGCGCCGGGGTCGACGGGCTCAGGGAGCGGGCGACGGCGCGGGCAGCGTGACGGTGCCCACCGGCTCCGGGGTGCCGCACACGTAGATGACCGCGTCCTGGTCGGTGCCGGTCGGGGCGCGGTAGACGACGAGCCCGACCTGGCCGTCGACCTCGACCGGGAGCCGGCGTCCGGGCCCGGTGTCGGTGGCGCGGCAGGCGCTGGCCGCGGCGAGGTCGTCGAGGGCCACGAGACGACGGGACGCGCCTGCGCGCAGGGTCAGCAGCTGCTGGCGGAGCGCCGCGTCGGTCGTCGAGACGGCCGGCAGCCCGGACTCCGGGGTGACCTCCCGCTTGGGATCCGGCGAGGTGAGGGAGTCCGGCTCGTCGGACGGTGCCGCCTCCGCGCCCGAGGAGTCCTGCTGGGAGAACGTGTTCCCGCCGCCGGCGTCGCCGGAGGAGGCGGAGCCGCTGGCGGAGGAGTCGTCGGAGCCGCCGCCGGTGGGGAGGACCTGCCCGACCGCGACGCCGGCCACCACGACGGCCGCAGCCGCCAGGAGCCCCGCTCCGGCGAGGCGCCGACGGCGTGCGCCGAGGTCGACGACCCGTGCCGGTGAGCGGTCGTCGGCGGGCGTGACGGGCGCGGAGGTGCGCTCGGCGACCAGTCCGGCGAGGGCCTCGTCGAGGCGGGCGACGACCTCGGGAGGCGTGGCGCCGTCGTGGCGGGCGTCGGCCAGCAGCCGGCGTACGGCGTCCTGCTCGGGCGGCAGGTCGGGTGCGTCGGTCATCGGGGCTCACCTCCTCGGGGCGTGCGTGGGTGGAATGGGGGCGGACGGGGGGGGGGTCGGGGTGCTCAGGGCGCCGGCGGACCCCGCTGGCGCATCGTGGGTGGGACGGTGCCGTCGGGCGCGGGGTTCCCGTGAGGCACCTCACCCGGTGGCTGGTGCAGGTCGAGCAGCAGGGCGGCGAGCTTGGTGCGCCCGCGCGAGCACCGCGACTTCACGGTGCCCTCGGCGCAGCCGAGCATCTCGGCCACCTCGGCGACCGGGTAGCCCTCCATGTCGACCAGCACCAGGGCCGCGCGCTGGTCCGCCGGGAGGGTGGCGAGCGCGTCCAGCACCCGACGACGGCGCTCGGCGGCCTCCGCGGCCGCGTCGGGCTCGTCGTCGTGCTCCGCGGTCGCGACCAGTGCGCCGCGGTCCTCGACGTCCTCGGGGAGGGCCTCGAGCCGACGGATCTTCGCCGCCCGGATCCGGTCGAGGCAGGCGTTGACCACCACGCGGTGCAGCCAGGTGGTGACGGCGGCCTCGCCGCGGTAGGAGCCGGCGCGCCGGAACGCCGCGATCATGCCGTCCTGGAGACCGTCGGCGGCGTCCTCCGGGTTGCCCATCGTGCGCAGCGCGACGGCCCACAGCCGGTCGCGGTGACGCCCGAAGAGCTCGCCGAACGCCTCCGCGTCGCCGTCGACGTGGGCGCGGAGCAGGTCCTGGTCGGACCGGCCGGGCAGCTGGTCGTCGCTCACCCGAGCACCTGCACCTCGGAGATCGTGCCCCGGAACCCGTCGCTGACCGCCGGCAGCAGGGTGAGCCAGATGGTGACGTAGCGCCCGGACACCGCCTCGGGCACGTCGATGGTGAGCTCGCCGGTGCCCGACGCCGTACCGATGGGGCTCAGGTCGGCGACGCCCGTCGGCGCCTGCGTCGTGACGTAGGCCGCGAGCGACGTCTGCCCGCCGTCGGTGGTGACCACGACGCGTCGGACGCCCTTGGTGGCGCCGAGGTCGACGATCACGCCCACACCGGTCTTGAGGCCGCCGGGACCGAAGTTCTGCTTGTAGGTCGAGGTGCTCCAGGTGGTCGCGGGGTCGCCGTCGACGACGTTGGGGACCGACTCGGGGTTCTCCTCGCGGGGCTCGGCGCCCTGGGGGTCGAAGTCGTCGGCGACCAGCCCGGTGTACGGCGTCGGGTCGGCGGCGCTCGGGGACGCCGAGGTCGTCGGGTCGTCCGTGGCGTCGTCGATCGCGGCGGGCAGCCCGAGCTGGTAGGCCGCCACGGCCGCGACCGCGACGACGGCGAGCACCGCGACGACCAGGGCGAGGCGGAACCAGCTGCGGCCGGGCACCTGGTCGCCCGTGTCCTGCAGGCCGTCGTCGGTGCCCCACGGGTCGCCCGACCAGGAGCCGGTGCCCCAGCCGCCGGTGTCGCGCGACACCGGGCGCACGCCCGAGTCAGGGCCCGGGGAGGACGCGTCCCACGGCCAGTAGTCCGGGCCCGCGGAGGCGGCGCGGCTGCCGGGACGCGGGCGGCGCACCGGCTCGCCCTCCGGCGGGTCGGGGGCGAACAGCGGCTTCGGGGCAGGCTCGTCGAGCAGCGGCGGCGGAGCCGGCTTGTCGGCGCGGGCGCGCAGCCAGTCGACCTCGTCGTCGTCGTCGTGGAACACCGGCATGCCGGCCTGCGTCGGCAGGTCCGTCGACGACACGTCACCGGTGGTCGTCGGCTCCACCGGCGCGACCTGCTCGGTGGGCTCGATGGGGTCGGCGGTGTCGGCGGCCTCGACCGGCTCGGGGACGTCCGTGGGCTCGAGGGCCGGCGTGACCGCGGTGGCCTCGGCGTCCTCGGCGGC
Source organism: Nocardioides palaemonis (assembly GCF_018275325.1). Lineage (NCBI taxonomy): Bacteria > Bacillati > Actinomycetota > Actinomycetes > Propionibacteriales > Nocardioidaceae > Nocardioides > Nocardioides palaemonis. The sequence goes on from NZ_JAGVQR010000004.1 coordinate 1,103,987, forward strand.
GACCGGCTCGGGCTCCGGCACGGGCTCGGGCTGGACCGCGGGTGCGCTCGGCGGGCCGGCGGGCCGTGGACCGGCCACCGGCACGTGGGTGCCGGTCATCTCGCCCACGTAGTCGGCGAGCAGGTCGCGCACCGCCCGGGCGCTGAGGTCGGAGGCGGCGGCCGACGAGTGCTGCGGGGCGAGCACCTGGTCGCACAGCGTGTCGAGCACCCGCGGGATGCCGGCCCGGACCCGGCGCGGCCGCAGGACGGTGCCGTGCGCCTCCGGGGCGGGCGGCAGCGCGGACTGCGAGACGCCGGCCCAGCGGCCGGTGAGGGCGGCGTAGAGCAGGCCGACGAGGTCGATCTCGTCGACCCCGGTGCGGCCCGGTGCGAGGCCGCGCAGCGCGGCGTCGACGCCGAAGCCGATGATCCTGACCTGGCCGTGCTGGTCGACGAGCACGTTCTCCGGCGCGAGCCGGCCGTGGGCGAGCCCGAGGGCGTGGGCCTCGGCGATGGTGTCGGCCACCTCGGCCACCAGCCAGGCGGCCCGGCGCGGCGGCAGCGGACCCTCCCGGGTCAGCAGCACGTCGAGCGAGTCGCCCTGGCCCCACTCGTTGACGACGTAGCAGCGGCCGTCGGCGACCTCCGCGTCGAGCACCCGCAGCAGGCGCCGGTCGATCACCGGCCCGGCCCGGCGCGCGGCCTCCAGCAGCGGTCCGGCGCGCTCGTCGTCGGCGGCGAGGACGTGGACCGCGACGGCGCGGTGCAGCACCCGGTCGTGGGCCCGCCAGAAGCGGCCGGTGCCGTTCTCGGCGAGCAGGTCGTCGAGGCGGTAGCGGTCGGCGAGGACGTCTCCGGCCTGCATCGACCTCACCTCCTCACCTCGCTCTGCTCGTCCCGGCGCGGGAGGCTCCCCACGTCCCGGAGGTTCATCGTAGGGAACCTCAGCGGCGACGCACCCTCGCCGCGACGGTGTCGACCAGACTCGTGACCTCCCGCACGTGCAGCAGGCGGGCGCCGGCCAGCACGACGATCATCCCCACCCCCGCGCTCGCCCCACCGCGCACCAGCGAGAGCACCGGCCCGGGGTAGGCGCCGAGGCCCGCGAGCCCGCGCTCGACCAGCCAGGCGGCGACGCCGGCCGCGAGGAGCACGAGCCCCATCCGGACCAGGAACCGCACCAGCTGGGGCGTCTGGAGGCCGCCGACCGTGCGCCGCAGCAGCACGAAGCTCACCACCGCGCCCACGACGTACGACGCGAGGTAGGCCACCACGAGGAGCGGGGCGGTGTCGTCGGCCGACCCGAGGGGCACCAGGACGCTCGCCACGACGACGTTGGTGGCCGACACGGCGAGCTGGATGAAGAACACCAGCCGGGTGCGCTCCATCGCGTAGAAGCCGCGCAGCATGAAGTAGTGGACGGTGAAGAACACGAGGGCCGGCCCGAAGACGGCGAGGGTCGGGGCGAACCGGGCGGCCTGCTCCTTGTCGGCCCAGCTGAAGGCGACGCTCGCGACGTCGACCGCCGTGATCGGCAGCAGCACCGCGAACGGCAGGACCAGGGCGAGCGACGTGCGCAGGGTGGAGCCGACCGTGCGGCCGAGCTCGGCCAGGCGGCCCTCGTGGGCGTACGACGAGAGCCGCGGCAGGATCGCGGTCGCCAGCGAGACGGTGACGACCGCGTGCGGCACCATCATGATCAGCAGGCTGCTGGAGTAGACGAGGTAGCCGGTGCCGCCCTCCGCACTGCCGCCGGACGCGAGCTTGACCACCCGCAGGTACGCCAGCTGGGTGACCACCACGAAGAGCACCGTCCACACGCCCAGGCGCAGGGTGTGGCGCAGCTCGGGGTCGCGGAAGTCGAAGCGCGGTCGGTAGAGAAAGCCCGACGAGCGCAGGTAGGGCACGAGCACGACCAGCTGGGCGACGATGCCTAGCGTGGACCCCAGGCCCAGCAGCACCTCGGCGCCGGTCCCGAGCGCGTCCTGGGCGTCGGCCTCCGCGGTCGGACCGAGGACCAGCAGGTAGGCCACGAGCACGCCGACGGCGATCAGGTTGTTGGCGATCGGCGCCCACATCATCGGCCCGAAGCGGCCGCGCGCGTTGAGGACCTGCCCGACCAGGACGTACATGCCGTAGAAGAACACCTGCGGCAGGCACCACCGGGTCAGGTCGACGATCGACTCCAGCTGGGCCTCGAGGGCCGGTCCGTAGTACTTCGAGTCGAGGTAGAGCCGCAGCACGAGGGGTGCGACGAGGACGAGCAGGACGGTCACGGCGCCGAGGAACAGCGCCGAGAGGGTGATGACCCGGCTGGCGTAGGCGTCGCCGCCGTCGGGGTCCTCCTTGATCCGCCGCACCAGCTGGGGCACCAGCACGGCGTTGAAGATGCCGCCGGCCAGCAGGATGTAGACCATGTTGGGCAGCGTGTTCGCGATCGCGAACAGGTCGCCGCGCAGCCCGGAGCCGAGCGCGACGACGAGCAGCGCCGCCCGGACGTAGCCGGACGCGCGCGAGACGACCGTGCCCGCGGCCATGACGGCCGAGGAGGCCAGGACCTTCTGGTCGCTCACACCTGTCCCATCGCGGTGTCGGAGGAGGTGGACCGAGCCTGCTCGGGAGCCTGCTCGGGAGCCGGCTCGGGCGCCGGCTCTGCGGTCGGCTCTGAGGTCGGCTCTGCCGCTGCGCGGTGCTCGCCGGCCCGCAGCTCGGCGCGCCGGGCGCGGATCTGGCCGGGCAGCCGGTAGCCGATCATCCCGAACAGCACGAGGGCGCCGGCGGCCATGACGACCCAGATCAGCGCGCTGACCCGGGCGGCGCGGATGGGGAGCTCCTCGCTCGAGCCGAGCGCGACCCCGTCGACGCTGGTGACCCGCATCCGGACCGGGTGGATACCGGCCTGGGTCGTGGTGGCCTTGAACCGCACCACGCTGCGGGCGCGGGGCCCGAGGTCGCGCACGCTGTCGCCGGTCAGGGTGACCTCGCCGTCGGTGACGATGCCGATCCCGACCGACACCGGCTGGTCGAGCCCGTTGACGAGCGTCGCACCGAGTCCGCCGGAGTCGCCCGAGAGCGTGACCCGCGTCGGCACCTCGATCGTGATCCGGCCGAGGTCGGCGCGCAGCGAGTCGTCCACCCGGTCGGCGGCCACCCGCGCGCGGCGCGGGCTCTGCCGGTGCTGCTCGGACAGGGTGACCAGCACCTCGTCACCCACCTGCTGCTCGAGCGTCGTCTGGAGGGTGAGGACCTGCTCGAGGAGCGTCGCGGCGTCGTCGGCGCGGTCGGCGGCGGCGAAGCCCGTCGCGGGGAGCTCCTCGTCGACGTCGAGGGTCTCGTAGGCGAGGTTCGACGCGTTGACGCCGGTCGCCCGGCGTGCGGCGACCCAGGTCGCGGGGATCGTGTCGAGCCACGGCTGCTCGAGCCCGTCGAAGAAGGACGCGGCGTCCTGGTCGCGCCACGTGGTCGGCAGCGTGACGACGAGCGGGGCGCGGTCGTCGCGGGCGATCCGCAGCGCGGCCTCGCTCAGCACGCGCTGGCGCAGCGCCAGGGGATCGAGGGGGTCGGTCGGCCCGGGACCGCCGGACTCGGCGCCGGTGCTGGTCAGCAGCGCCTCGTGGCCGAGCAGGCGGACCACGGAGGTGGTCGTCTGCGGCGGGATGGCGAACGCGCTGTCGCCCAGGATGATCTGGACGTCCTCGGGGGTGGCCGCGATTGCCTCCGGGCTGAGCCGGCCGCCGGACGGGGCGACCGCGAGGGTGGCCGGGACCTGCAGGTCCGCCATCGCCTCGGTGCTCCGGGTGAGCGCCTGGGTGTAGCGCTCGGGGGACTGCCGCACGGCCGCCGACACGTCGAGGTCGCCGAAGGGCAGGGCGAGCACGCTGCCCGAGCCGACGAGCGTGCGGAAGCGGGTGAGCCAGGCCGACGCCGCCTCCGCGACGGGCGCGACCTCGGGGTCGACCTCGCCGTCGGTCGGCACCGCCGGGTCGAGCTGGACGGGCGCGGGCTCCTCCGACTCCGGCGGGCTCGGCTCCTCGGTCGGCTCCTGGCCGGGGACCGTGGGGTCCGGCGCCAGCGAGCGCTCCGGGTTGCCGAGCGAGAGCCGGGTGATCGCGAGCAGCACGGCCGGGTCGACGAGCCACGTGTACGGCGTGGTGCCGGCGGCGTCCGCGGTGTCGAGCACGCCGTCGAGCGTCCCGCCGTCGGAGAGCCGGCGCAGCCAGCGCTCGGTGCCGCCGATCCGGCCCTCCGCGTCGTACCAGACCCGGTTGCGGACGGGCAGCACGAACGACGCGTCGAGCCCCACGTCGCCCCGCGGCAGCACCGGGATGAACGTCCGGGCCCGCCCGTCGGCGACCAGGTCGCGCGGCACCGCGCCGTCGCCGAGCGCGTGCACGCCGATCCAGTAGACCCCGGCCTCGTCGGGGATGCCGAGCAGGTCGACCGGCACCGAGTCGGAGAACTGTGCCGTCTCGCCGGGCGCGAGGGTGTCGATGGTGTCGAAGGTCCCCGGGACGGTGACCCGGCCACCGACGTCGGCCGTGGTGGGGATGGCGGCGGCGTTGGTCAGCGAGTCCAGGATCGGGCTCTGCGAGGCGAACGCGTGCATGTTGACCCGGGTGAAGGTGTCGTCGCTGGTGTTGGTGACGGTGCCGCTGATCCGGATGTCGCCGCGTCGTGGGACCGTCGGGTCGATCTCGTCGAGGTGCACCACGAGCGGGTCGGGGTCCTCCGCGGCGGCCGCCGCGGAGGGCGTCGTCGCGCCCGTCACGACCGCCCCGAGCGCCACCAGTCCCGCCAGGGCAGCACGGAGGACGGACGGGCGGGGCACGGACGAACTCTAGAGGACCGGTGGGGACCCTCCCCGGCTGACGCGCGCCCCCCACGTGCGCTCGGATGAGGGCGCCCGGCGATCTCCCCCTAGACTCAGGCGCCGTGTCCGACGTCGCCCCGCCCCCGCTCACGATCGTGGAGATCCAGCACCGCGTCGGCGCGGAGCTGGACCGGATCGGGTCGGTGATCGACGAGCTCGGCGCCCGCTTCGCCGCGGCGGGCGAGGAGCTCGCGCTGGTCGGCGGGCCGGTGCGCGACGCGATGCTCGGGCGGCTGCAGAACGACCTCGACCTCACCACCTCGGCGCACCCGGACGTCACCGAGCGGCTGGTGTCGGGCTGGGCCGACGCGGTGTGGGACATGGGCCGCGCGTTCGGCACGATCGGCTGCCGCAAGGGTCCGTGGCAGGTCGAGATCACGACCTACCGCTCGGAGAGCTACGACCCGTCCTCGCGCAAGCCCGACGTCGACTTCGGCGACAGCCTCGAGGGCGACCTCGGCCGGCGCGACTTCAGCGTGAACTCGATGGCCGTACGGGTGCCGGGCCGCGAGTTCGTCGACCCGTTCGGCGGCGTGGTGGACCTGGCCGAGCGGGTGCTCCGCACGCCGGGTGCCCCGGAGGACTCGTTCTCCGACGACCCGCTGCGGATGATGCGGGCGGCCCGCTTCGCCGCCCAGCTCGGCTTCGACGTCGCGCCCGAGGTGGTCGCGGCGATGACCGAGATGGCCGGGCGGATCGAGATCATCTCCGCCGAGCGGGTGCGCGACGAGCTGGTCAAGCTGGTCTGCGCGCCGCACCCCCGCCGCGGGCTGAGCCTGCTCGTCGAGACCGGGCTGGCCGAGCACGTGCTGCCCGAGCTGCCGGCGCTGGCGCTCGAGCGCGACGAGCACCACCGGCACAAGGACGTCTACGAGCACACGCTGACCGTGCTCGAGCAGTCGATCGACCTCGAGCACCGCCTGGGCGGCGGTCCGGACTTCGTCAGCCGCTTCGCCGCGCTGATGCACGACGTCGGCAAGCCCCGGACGCGGCGTTTCGAGACCGGCGGCGTGGTGACCTTCCACCACCACGACGTCGTCGGCGCCAAGCTGACCCGCAAGCGGATGCAGAAGCTGCGCTTCTCCAACCACGACATCGACGCGGTCTCGAAGCTGGTGGAGCTGCACCTGCGCTTCCACGGCTACGGCTCGGGCGAGTGGACCGACAGCGCGGTGCGCCGCTACGTCCGCGACGCCGGCGACCAGCTCGAGCGGCTGCACATCCTCACCCGCGCCGACTGCACCACCCGCAACCAGCGCAAGGCCGACCGGCTGCGGCGGACGTACGACTCGCTCGAGGAGCGAATCGCGCGGCTGTCGGAGGAGGAGGAGCTCGCGGCCGTGCGGCCCGACCTCGACGGCAACCAGATCATGGAGCTGCTCGGGATCGGCCCGGGTCGCGAGGTCGGCGAGGCCTACAAGTTCCTGCTCGACCTGCGCCTCGACGAGGGCCCGCGGACGCCCGAGCAGGCCGAGGCGGCGCTGCGGGAGTGGTGGGCGGCTCGCTGAGCCAGCTCAGGCGCTGCGCGCGCCGACCTGCTCGTCGAGCCAGGCCGGGAACCGGGTGAGGTCGTCGAGGACGACGTCGGTGCCGGCGTCGACCAGCTCGGCACGGGTGCAGCCGCCGGTCAGCACCGACACGCTCAGCACGCCGGCGGCGCGGGCGCCCTCGACGTCGTGGACGTGGTCGCCGACGTAGGCCAGGGCACGCTCCCGGCGCAGCACGTCGGCCTTGCCGACGCCCCAGACCCAGCCCTCGAGGTGGTCGGCCTCGAGGCCGAGGTGGTCGAGGTGGAGCCGGGCGTTGGGGGTGTACTTCCCGGTGACGACGAGCACCCGCCCGCCGTGCGCACGCACCGCCTCGAACGCCTCGTGGGCGCCGGCCAGCGCCGGCACCGTGGTGATCGCGTGGTCGGGGTAGAGCTCGCGGAACCGGTCGCCGGCCGGGCCGACCTGCTCGGCCGGCAGGTGGGGCGCGAGCAGGTGGTCGAGCGGCGGGCCGAGCCGCGCCGTCATCTCCTCGACCGGGAAGTCGACCCCGAGCTCGGCGCCGAGCGCCAGCAGCACCTGCCGGAACCCGGCTGCGGTGTCGATGAGCGTGAGGTCGAGGTCGAAGCCGACCACGAGGGGCGTGCGTGCGGTCACGCGGGGAGCGTACGTGCGTCACCCTCGGCCGGCTCGACGCCCCCTGGACGGAGAACTGCGGCCGTACGACCACTCCGGAGGGCTCCGGGTCGTCGTACGGCCGCAGTTCTCGAGGTGGCAGCCCGGCCCACGGCGTGAGCCCCGTTCCTTCCACAGGCTGCGCACCGCGGCGGTCCTCCACAGGGCGGGAGCGGCCCGGGTGCGCCGATCGAGCCAGCACGGAACGGTGCCTGGGTGGAGCAGACGGGGGAGCAGGGCGACGCGGTGGTTGCGGTCGGCTGTCGGCGTGGGCGGGAGTGGGTGCGGGTCAGCCGGGGCCTCCATCGTCGCGCTGACGCGGCCGACCCCCGGGGCGCGGACCTGCTCGCGTGGCAGGCACTCCTGCCGGACGGGGCCGCCTTCGCGGCCCTGACCGCCGCCGAGCGGCGCGGGTGGGACCTGCCTCCCCTGCCCGAGCGACTGCCGGTGTGCGTGGCGATGCCCTACGGCGCGACGGCGCCGGTCCGCCCGGGAGCCTTGCGGGTCACGCGTCACCGCCTGGTGCCCCCGCACGACGTCCGGGACGGAGTGCGACTGACCACTGCGGCTGAGACGTTGCTGACCTGCGCGCCGCTGCTCAGCCTGCTCGATCTCGTGGTGCTCGTGGACAGCGCGCTGCGCGCGAAGGACATCGAGCTCCTCGAGCTGCACCTCGCGTGTCGCCACCACCGCCGGGGCGTAGGACGGTTGCGGGACGCGGTGGCGCTGGCCGATCCCGAGGCCGAATCGGTCATGGAGACCCTGCTGAGGGTGCTGCACGTGGTGTGCGGCATCGCCGTGGAGACCCAGCACACGGTGCGCGACGAGCAGGGCTGGTTGGTCGCGCGCGGCGACCTGTGGCTCGTCGGCACCCGAACCCTGGTCGACTTCGACGGCGCGGTCCACGCCGACCGGCGCCAGCAGCGCAAGGACCGCCGGCGTGACCGGAGGGTCAGCGGTGCGGACTGGGTGCTCAATGCCTACACCGACGAGGACGTGCTCCGTCGACCGGTGAGCATCCTGCGCGAGGCAGATGCCGTCATCGGTCGTCCTCACGAGCCGCAGCGGATCCGCGCGTGGACCGCGCTCCTACGCGAGTCAGGGTGGACCGCCGCCGGCCGCGAGGCCCTCGCCCGGCGCCACGGGGCGAGACCTCAGGCCGGGTGATGCACGAAGAACTGCGGCCGTACGACCACTCCGGAGGGCTCCGGGTCGTCGTACGGCCGCAGTTCTGGGGCGGACGCCGCGCGGGCGTCAGCCGGGGGTCACTCGCCCTTGATGAACTTCTCGAGCTCGGCGCGACCGATGTCGTCGGGCATCTGCACCGGCGGGGACTTCATCAGGTAGGTCGAGGCCGGGATGATCGGGCCGCCGATGCCGCGGTCCTTGGCGATCTTGGCGGCGCGGACGGCGTCGATGATGATGCCGGCGGAGTTCGGGGAGTCCCAGACCTCGAGCTTGTACTCCAGGTTGAGCGGGACGTCGCCGAACGCGCGACCCTCGAGGCGGACGTAGGCCCACTTGCGGTCGTCGAGCCACGCGACGTAGTCGGACGGGCCGATGTGGACGTTCTTGCTGTCGATCTTGTCGGCCAGCTCGCCGGTGAGGTTGGACGTCACGGCCTGGGTCTTGGAGACCTTCTTCGACTCCAGGCGCTCGCGCTCGAGCATGTTCTTGAAGTCCATGTTGCCGCCGACGTTGAGCTGGTACGTGCGGTCCAGCGCGACGCCGCGGTCCTCGAACAGCTTGGCCATCACGCGGTGGGTGATGGTCGCGCCGACCTGGCTCTTGATGTCGTCGCCGACGATCGGGACGCCCGCGTCCTCGAACTTCTTGGCCCACTCGGGGTCGGAGGCGATGAAGACCGGCAGCGCGTTGACGAAGCCGACGCCGGCGTCGATCGCGCACTGGGCGTAGAACTTGTCGGCCTCCTCGGAGCCCACCGGGAGGTAGGAGACGAGCACGTCGACCTCGGCGTCCTTGAGCGCCTGGACGACGTCGACCGGCTCGGCCGCGGACTCCTCGATGGTGGCCTTGTAGTACTTGCCGAGGCCGTCGAGGGTCGGGCCGCGCTTGACCTCGACGCCGAGCGTCGGGACGTCGGCGATCTTGATGGTGTTGTTCTCGGAGGCGTTGATCGCCTCGGAGAGGTCCTTGCCGACCTTCTTGTCGTCGACGTCGAAGGCGACGACGAACTGGACGTCCTTGACGTGGTAGTCACCGAAGACGACGTGCATGAGCCCGGGGACGGTGGCCGACGGGTCCGCGTCCTTGTAGTACTCCACGCCCTGGACGAGGGAGGTGGCGCAGTTGCCGACTCCGACGATCCCTACTCGTACCGAACCCATGGGGCTCTCCTTCTCATTGCTGGGTCTGTGCTTGCTGGTTGGCTGGACTGCTGGCTGGTGTGCCGGACTGCTGGGTGCTGGCCGGCGGTGCGGTCGGGGGGTCGTCACCGCGCTCGGCGCGGATCAGGTCCGACAGCCACCGCACCTCGCGCTCGACCGACTCCACGCCGTGACGCTGGAGCTCGCCGGCGTACCGGTCGACCTCGGCCTGGGTGCGTTCGAGCTCGGCCTGGACCCGTGCCAGGCGCTCCTGGAGCCGTGAGCGACGTCCCTCGAGGACGCGCAGCCGGATCTCCATGTCGGTGGAGGAGAAGAACGTGAAGCGGATGTCGAAGTTGTCGTCCTCCCACGCGGTGGGGCCGACCTCCGACATCAACCGGTGGAACTCCTCGTGTCCCGCGTCGGTGACCTCGTAGACGATCCGCGGGCGGCGGCTCGCCGTGGTGGTCGTCGTCGCGGCCTCGGTGATGAGGTTGGCGCGCAGCATCTTCTTGAGCGCCGGGTAGAGCGAGCCGTAGGACAGCACGCGGCCCCATCCGAGCATCAGGTTGAGGCGCTTGCGCAGCTCGTAGCCGTGCATGGGTCCCTCGTGCAGCAGTCCGAGGACTGCCAGCTCGATGGTGTCACCACGACGTGCCATGCGATCTATCGTACCGATATATCCGTGAACGACGAATCAGGGATCTCCGAGCGCCACCCGTACCCTTTCTGGGTGACTGCGAAGAAGAGGAGGGCCACCGGTCCGGCACAGACCCGTCGACCGAAGCCCCGTCGGACTCCTCGCCAGCGCCTCGCCAAGGTGGCCAAGGTGCTCGCGATCCTCGGCGTCGTCGGCGCCCTCGTGGTGGCCGGCGTCGTCGTCGTGCTCTACCAGGCGATCTCGATCCCGACCCCGAACTCCGCGTTCCAGGCCCAGACCACGTTCGTCTACTACAAGGACGGCAAGCAGCAGCTCGGCACCTACTACGAGGACCAGAACCGCGAGTCGATCCCGCTCGCGGAGATGCCCGACACGATCCAGGACGCCGTCGTCGCCGCCGAGAACCAGACGTTCTGGTCCGACAAGGGCATCGACCCCAAGGGCATCGTGCGCGCGCTGTTCTCCAACGCACGCGGCAACGCCCGCCAGGGCGCGTCGACGATCACCCAGCAGTACGTGAAGATCCTCTACCTGACCAGCGAGCAGAGCTACAAGCGCAAGATCAAGGAAGCGGTCGTCTCGCTCAAGATCCAGCAGCAGCTCAGCAAGAAGGAAGTCCTCGAGGGCTACCTCAACACCATCTACTTCGGGCGCGGCGCCTACGGCATCCAGGCCGCCTCCAAGGCCTACTTCGGCCACCCTGCGGCCGACCTCAACCTGCGCGAGTCCGCGGTGCTGGCGACGGTGCTCAACAATCCCACGCAGTACGACCCGGCCAACGGCAAGGAGGCCAAGGAGGACCTCAAGGGTCGCTACGAGTACGTCCTGGACTCGATGGCGAAGATGGGCACCATCACCACCGACCAGCGCGACAAGGCGCTCAAGCGGCTGCCCAAGTTCCCCAAGATCGCCGCCCAGAGCCAGTTCGGCGGCCAGAAGGGCCACATGCTGGCTCTGGTGAAGAAGGAGCTGCTCGCACGCGGCATCGCCTCCGAGGAGGAGATCGACGGCGGCGGCCTGCGGATCACCACCACGTTCGACCCGCAGGTGATGAGCGAGATCGAGCAGTCGGTCAACGAGCAGCGCCCCGACGCCGGCATGCCCGGCCCGGCCGGCAACGCCGACCTCCACATCGGCGCCGCGACCGTCGACACGCAGACCGGCGCGCTGCTCGGCTTCTACGGCGGCCAGGACTACCTCGACTCCCAGATCAACTGGGCCGTCGCCGGCGGCATGGCCGGCTCGACGATGAAGGCCGCCACGGACGTCGCGGCGATCCGCGACGGCTTCTCGCTCAACGACACCTTCGACGGCAACAGCCCGATCGACATCGCCGGCACCGAGTTCGAGAACCAGGGCGACGAGTCCTACGGCTCGGCGGTCTCGATGATCACGGCGACCGAGAACTCGATCAACACCGCCTTCGTCGACATGGTCGACTCGATGGACGACGGGCCGCAGAAGGTCATCCAGGCAGCCGAGGACATGGGCATCCCGGGCAACGACGGCGAGTCGTGGGGCATCCCGCGCGCCTCCAGCGACCTGCAGGACAACGTCGGTGTCACCCTCGGCACCGCCCAGGTGAGCCCGATCAACATGGCCAATGCCTACGCCACCCTCGCCAACGGCGGCAGCCGCAACGAGATCCACGTGGTCCAGAAGGTCGTCAACAAGGCCGGCGAGACGATCTACGAGGCCCAGCCGCGCAGCAAGCGCACGGTCGACGAGGACATCACCTCCGACGTGACGTACGCCCTCCAGCAGGTCGTGCAGTCCGGCTCGGGCTCCGAGGCACTCGCCCTCGGCCGCCCGGCCGCCGGCAAGACCGGCACCGCGACCAACGACGACGGCGGCGTCTCCTCCTCGTGGTTCGTCGGGTTCACCCCGCAGGTCTCCACCGCGGTGATGTACGTCCGCGGCAAGGGCCGCGAGTCGCTCGACGAGCTGCGCCCCGACGGCGCCGACCTGTGGCTCCCCACCAGCTCCGACGGCCGCTCGGGCTACTTCGGCGGCAACTACCCCGCCAAGACCTGGACCTCGATCATGGGCAAGGTCATGGAGGGCATGGAGGTCGAGGACTTCCCCGAGCCGGTCTACGTCGACGGTGACGCGCCCGAGGACGGTCACGAGTACGTCCCGCCGCCCCCGCCGCCGCCGAAGCCCTCGCCGACGAAGTCGCCGACCGGTGGCGTGACGATCACGCCCACCCCGACGCCCACGCCGACCGAGACGCCGACGGAGACCCCGACGGAGACCCCGACGACCCCGGTCCCGACCACGCCGGTCCCGACCACGCCGGTCCCGACCACGCCGGTCCCGACGACCCCGGTCCCGACCACCCCTGCGACGCCGACCGAGACCCCGACGACCACGCCGCGGCAGCAGTCGCGGGCGGGTGCCGACGTCCGGCCCTGACCTCCCGTGGACGAGATCGTGGCGGAGTCGCCCACCCGCACCGATCCCACCGCGACCCACCTCTCGGCGGTCGTCGGCGGACCGGTCGGCGACCACGCCGCGGCCCACCCGTGGTGGGGGCCGGCGCGCGTCCTGCTGGGCGTCACCGGCGTGGTCCTCGCCGCCGGGATGGTCAGCAAGTCGGCCTGCGTCGCGTCCGCGTGGGGCAAGGACCAGCAGCCCTACGCCCAGCTCTGCTGGACCGCGCTCGCCGACCGACCGGTCACCTCGGCGGCCCCGCCGGGCGTGACCCAGTGGCTGGAGCGCCTGGCCGGCGGGGTGCCGGGGACGGGCCCGGTCGCCACGGTGGTCGGCCTCGCGCTGCTGCTCGCCCCGCTCCTGCTGCTCGCGACCGCGCTGCTCGTGCGGGTCGACCCGCGTCGGCCGTGGGCCGCGGCGGGGTGGGCGATGGCCCCCGTGCTCGCCGTCCAGTGGCTGTCGTGGGAGTCGCTCGCCGCGGTCGGCGTCGCGGTGCTGCTCTGGGGCTGGACGACCGGGCGGCCGTGGCTGGCCGGCGTCGGCGCCGGGATCGGCGCAGCGGTCACGCTGCCGGTCGCGGTCGCGCTGGCCGGCGTGCTCGCCGTCGGCGGTCGCGAGGGCCGGGCCGGGGTGCGGGACCGGGTCGACGCCGTCCTCGCTGCGGCGGCCGCGTACGTCGTGGTCACGCTGCCGGGACGCGCCGGCCTCGAGCGCGCCGACATCGGGTCCCTCTGGCTGGTCCTCCAGCAGGCGGGGCACACCCCGTCGCGCACCGTCCGCGCGGTCGTGGCGGTCCTCGTCCTGGCCGTCGCCGCCCTCGCCGTGGCGCGGCTGGCGGTGCGGAGCGACGGCGGTCCGCGCACCGCGGCCGGAGCCGGGCTGGTGCTGCTGGTCGCCGGGATCCTCGTCTCCGGCTCGGCGCCGCCCGAGGTGGCCGTCGTGGTGCTGCCGCTCGCGGCCGTCGCCGTGCGCCGCTGGCGCGACCTGCTCGTGTGGCAGGCGTGCGAGCTGGTGAGCTGGGTGGTGACCGGCTGGTACGTCGGCGGGGCGATCGAGCCGACCGTCACCGACGACGTACGCGCCTACTGGCTGGCGGTGCTGGTGCGCACCGCCGGCCTGCTGTGGCTGGTGGTCGCGGTCCTGACGGAGGAGTCAGTCGACGACGACGTGGTCGACGTCGGTGGCGGTGAACCGCACCCGGACGTCGACCTGCTCGCCGACGCGGGGCGTACGCGCCCCTGAGGGCAGGAACAGCATCGACGCCTGCATGTGCGGCGGCTCCGCGAACAGCCGCTGCTTGCCGTCGATCGAGAACGGCGAGCGGACGAAGCCGGCGGCGTCCATGCCGCCGCGGGCCAGGGTGGCGGCGCGGGCCCGCAGCGACTGGTCGCCGGTGGGGGCCTCGAGGCCGATGCCGTGGGCGGTGCCGCCGCTGACCACGACGATGTGCCCGCTCTTGGGGGCGCTGCGTCCGCGGTAGCCGAAGACGTCGCCGCGCTCGACCGGGTGGACGTCGAGCACCGTGGCGGTGACCCGCAGCGCGCCGCGGTCGCCGAGCCAGAGGTCGGTGCCGATGCGCGGGCGGATCGTGAAGTCGGGGTAGCGGGAGGCGAGCTGGCCCATCTCGGCGTGGGTGAGGTGGGAGACGTAGATCGTGCGGGTCGGGAGGCCCGAGGCGACCACGTCGTTGACCAGCCGGCTCACCTCGCCGAGGTGGGAGGTGGTGCCGAGCGGCAGGTGGAGGGCGACCCCGCGCAGGCCGCTGCGTGCGCTGCCGAGCGCGTGCGCCGCGGCCTCGAGCTCGCGCCGGGTCATGCCGTGGCGGCGCATCGAGGTGAGCTGCTCGAGGACGAAGCGGGCGGACGGGTGCCGCTCGCGCAGGGCGTCGAGGTCCTCGGGCCGGCTCACCGTGTGCACGACGCGGGCAGCCGCCTGCTCGTCGAGGGCGAGGGCCGCTCCGAACGGGCGCCACGGCGTCATGACCAGCACGTCGCCGTGGTAGCGGGACGTCACCTCGCCGAGCTCGTCGTAGGTGCCGATGGCGAGCAGGTCGAGCGGCGCACCGGTCTCGGCGGCGTGGTCGGCGAGCCACTGCGCGCGGCGCGCGAGGCGCCCGAGCGTCAGGCCGTAGCCGTTGCCCTTGGCGACCGGGACGATGCCGGGGCTGCGGGTCGCGGTGGCGAGCAGGTGGGCGCGCCAGCGCTCCCCGTCGACAGTCAGGGTCAGACTCATGCGCGTACTCGCTTCGCTCCGTGCGCGCACGAGGCACGAGGGGAACTGTGCTCGATGGTTCGCTCGCTCCGCTCGCTCACGTCCTCACCCCCGCCGGGCCAGGTAGACCTGGAAGGCCTTGTAGATTGCCCGGTTGAGCGGCAGGTCCCACTCGCCGGCGTGCTCGACGGCCTGGCCGCCGGTGCCGACCTTGAACTGGATCAGCCCGACGTGCGGGTCGTCGGCGTCGAGGGTCTCGGTGATGCCGCGCAGGTCGTAGACAGCGGCGCCGGCCTCGAGCGCGTGCCGGATCATCGCCCACTGCACGGCGTTGGACCCCCGGACCTCGCGCTTCTCGGTCGAGGAGGCGCCGTAGGAGTACCAGGCGTGGGTGCCGACCCGGATCGCGATGGTGGCCGCGACCAGGTCGCCCTCGTGGTGGGCCAGCCAGAGCTGGATCCGGTCGGGGTCCTCGGCCCCCAGCGCGTCGACCATGGTCCGGAAGTAGGAGAGCGGACGCGGGGTGAAGTGGTCGCGCTCGGCGGTGTGGGCGTAGAGGGCGTGGAACGCCTCCAGGTCGCCGGCGTCGCCGCGGCGCACCTCGACGCCGGACTTGTCGGCCTTCTTGATGTTGCGCCGCCAGAGCTGGTTCATCCCGGCCAGCACGTCGGCCTCGGTGCGGGGCGAGCCGTCCTCGGCGACCAGCGGGACCTGGAAGTTGAACTGCGGCTGCCCGGCGGCGAAGCCGCCCTCGGTGCCCTGCTGCTGCCAGCCCAGCTCGTGCAGCTGGGCGACCACGCGGGCGCCCTCCTGGCAGCGCTCCAGCGGCGGGACGTCGCCGAGGCGTCGTACGGCCGGGTCGGCGATCCCGGCCTTGACCTGCTCGGCCGACCAGCGTCGGGTCACGACCGGCGGTCCCATCCGGACCGCGAACGCGCCGCTGGACTTCAGGTGCGACACCAGCGGCGTCAGCCAGGCGGCGAGGTCGTCGCCGGCCCAGTCGATGACCGGGCCCTCCGGCAGGTAGGCGAGGTAGCGCTTGACCTTGGGCAGCTGGCGGTAGAGCACCAGCCCCACCCCGACCAGGGTGTCGCCCTCGTGCCAGCCGACCGACTCCGAGCGCCAGTCGGCCTTCACCGACGCCCACGCGGGCGTCTGGAGGAAGCTGGCGGACGACTGGCCGGCGATGAAGTCGCGGTGCTCCTGCGCGGAGATCGGGCGGAGCGTCAGGCGGGTCGTCACCCCGGAGAGGCTACAAGGGACCAGACACGACCCCCGTACGTGTCTGGTCCCTTCACCCGTACAGACGCAGCACCACGCGGTTTGGTTGCACCGATGTCAGAACTTTCCTGACAGATTTTTCAGGTGCTGGGCGTCTGGTCAGAGGTGCTCGCGCAGCCAGGCGAAGTCGGCGAGGTGCTCCGCGGCGCCGCCGGGCGTCTCGCAGATGACGGGCGCGCCGGCCTCGCGCACCACCGCGGCGAACTCGTCGGCCGGCAGGTGGCCCTGGCCGAAGTTGGCGTGCCGGTCGGCGCCGGAGTCGAAGTCGTCACGTGAGTCGTTGGCGTGGACGAGGTCGATGCGTCCGGTGATGGCGCGGATCCGCTCGACCGCGTCGCCGAGCTCGATGCCGCCGGCCCACGCGTGGCAGGTGTCGAGGCAGAAGCCGACCATGTCGGCGCCCTCGGCCGACGAGATCGCGTCCCAGACCCCCGCGATCCGGTCGAGGTGGCGGGCCATCGCGTTGTCGCCGCCCGCGGTGTTCTCGATGAGCAGCGGGATCTTGAGGTCGGTGGCCTCGATCGCCTTGCGCCAGTTGTCGAAGCCGACGGACGGGTCGTCGGACTTGTTGACGTGGCCGCCGTGGACGACGAGGCCCTTGGCGCCGATCTCGGCCGCGGCGTCCATGTGCTGCTGCAGCAGCTTGCGGCTCGGGATCCGGATCCGGTTGTTGGTGGTGGCGACGTTGACGATGTAGGGCGCGTGGACGTAGAGGTCGACGCCCGCCTGGTCGGCGGCCGCGCGCAGCGCCGCGGCGCCGCCCTCGAACCGGACCTCGGGCCCCTTGTAGCCCTGCGGGTCGCCGAGGAAGAACTGCACGAGCGAGGTCTCGCGGGCGACTGCCTCGGAGACCGGGTCGGTCTGCTCGACGTGGGCGCCGACGGCGAGGGCGGGCGAGGGGGTGCTCATGCCCACCACCCTAGGAGCACGCACAGACAGCCCGCGATCACGGTGAGCAGGGTCGCGACCACCGCCCAGCCGACCACGTCGACCCGACCGGCGGCCTCGCCCGGCCGACGGCCGAGGCGGTCCGGGACGCCGGGGCACTCCGGCGGGGGGACCGGCAGCCGGCGCAGCAGCCGCAGGGCGGCGTCGGCCGACACCAGCCGCTGCTCGGGGTCGGCCACCAGCAGCCGCTCCAGCAGCGGGCGCAGCGGGTGGGAGGGGATCGCGCCCTGCTGCAGCGGCGGCAGCCCGGTGATGAGCTCCAGCGCCACCCGCCCCACGGCGTAGAGGTCCTGGGTGGGGTCGGGCGCCGCCCCCCGCGCCTGCTCGGGCGCCATGTAGCCGTCGGTGCCGATCGCGCCGGGGACGGTGGTGAACCGACGGTCGGCGACCGGGGCGGCCACCCCGAAGTCGCCCAGGCGCAGGTGCGGGGCACCGCCGGGAGTCGCCTCGAGCAGCAGGTTGGCTGGCTTGACGTCGCGGTGGACCAGCCCGGCGGCGTGCACGGCGCCGAGCCCCAGCAGCAGCTGCTCGAGGATTGCCGCGACCGTGCCGGCGTCGAGCGGGCCGTGCTCGCGCAGCAGGTCAGCCACCGATCCGCCGCGGACCAGCTCCATGGCCAGCACCACCAGGTCGTCCTCCGCCGCCCAGCCGTGCGGCGCCACGACGTGCGGGTGTCGCACCCGCACCGCCTGCTCGCGCACGAAGCGGGCGAGGAGCGCGGACCCGGGCCGGCCCAGCACCTTCACCGCCACCTCGTCGCCGGTGCGCTCGTCACGGGCACGCCACACCGACCCCATGGCCCCGGCGCCGACCTGGTCGACGAGGGCGTACCGCCCGGCCACCACCGTGCCGG
Organism: Nocardioides palaemonis; assembly: GCF_018275325.1. NCBI lineage: Bacteria > Bacillati > Actinomycetota > Actinomycetes > Propionibacteriales > Nocardioidaceae > Nocardioides > Nocardioides palaemonis. Next base: position 1,121,714 of record NZ_JAGVQR010000004.1, read on the forward strand.
TCCGCGAGCGTGGGAGCGTGGACACCCCTCGACGGTAGGGCCGGACGGCGGCCCGTGGGGCGTCCTCCACAGGCCGTCAGGCGCAGGTGATGGTCGGCCGGTAGAGCTTGATGTCCTCGTGGTCGCCCGCGGCGCCGAAGACGAACTGGAAGGTGACCGCACCGCTGGCGGTGGCCGGGACGGAGAACGTCTTGGTGCCACGGTCGGTGTAGCCGGCCGACGGCTCCGGCTGGGTGCTGTACTGCCCGACCCGGGTGCTGCCGACCATCACGTTGAGCACGAGGGGGGTCGAGGTCGAGGTGTAGGTGACGATCCCGACGCTGATCGTGTAGGCGCACCCGGACACGAGCGCCGGCTGCCCGGTCTGCGAGAGCGTCAGCACGCGGTTCGCGGTCGTCGGCTCCGCGGTCGCGGCGAAGTGCGGCCCCTTGCCGACCATCACGTCGTTGCCGGACGTCACCGACGGCTGGAAGCCGACCGGGTTGGTGTTGCTCCAGCTGCCCGGCGACGAGGTCGCGGCGTAGGACCAGCCGTTGCCGGCGGTCGCGGCGTTGGCGCCGGCGACGGTGCCGAAGGAGAGGTCCGGACAGGCCGACGTCGTGCACGGGCTGGCGGCGAAGGCGGGGGCAGCGGTCCCGGCGACCACGGCGGGGGTGACCCACGCGGCCCCCCGCACCACCGTCCGCCTGCTCGGCCCCGAGGTCTCGCTCACGTCTGGAGTCTACGAGCGGTGGCAACGCCCGGCCCGGCGGCGCAGCGGTCCAGACAGTGGTGCCAGCCCCCTTGCCGCGGTCCACCGGGTGCGCCACCCTCACGCGTGCACGGCCCGGACGCGGGCCACCCAGAGGGGGAGACACCCATGTCCGACACCACGCCCGGCGCCGAGCCCACGCCCGAGCAGCCCAGGTCCGAGCAGCCCGCCGATCCCGCGACGCCACAGGCAGGTGGCCCGTCCCCGGCGTCCGGACCGGCTTCCGGCTGGTCCAGCGCCGAGGCGTCGCGCCAGGCCAACGAGGCGGTGGCGACCCTGAAGAAGGGCAACCCGCTCGACCTCGCCACGATCGGCGCCGGCCTGGTGGTGTTCCTGGGCTCGTTCCTGCCCTACTACACGGTCTCCGTCGACGCCTTCGGTGCGAGCAGCAGCGCGTCCGCCACCGCCTGGCACGGCTTCTTCGGCTGGTTCGGTGCGCTGCTCGCGCTGGCCGGTGCGGTGGTCCTGGTGCTCCACCTCCTCTCGCGTCCGCTCCCGGTGCCGGTGCGGCTGACCGTGCTGGGCCTCTTCGCGGTGGCCGCGCTCTGCACGCTTCTCGCGCTCTTCGTGCTCCCGGGAGGCTCGTGCGACGACACCCTGTTCGGCGGGTCCGTGTGCGACCTGATCGACCAGGGCCACGGCATCGGCTACTGGCTGGCGCTGCTCGGCTCGCTCGCCGGGACCGCGCTCGCCGCGCTGCGCCGCACCGCCCCCTGAGCCTGCGGCGGGCGCGCACGACGATTCCGGCGCGCCGCCCGCGCGCTGGTAGCCTCTCCCGGTTGCCTCCGGGCGACCACCCGCGGGCCCGACCCCATGTCGGACGCCGCGAACGCACAGCCCTCCTGCCACGGAAAGCCCGTGGCCGCTCTAGCCCAGAGGAGGTGGAGACCGCTATGCGTGCCTATGAAGTGATGGTCATCCTCGACCCGAGTCTCGACGAGCGCACCATCGAGCCGTCGCTCGACAAGTACCTCAACGTGATCCGCAAGGACGGCGGCTCGGTCGAGTCCGTCGACGTGTGGGGTCGTCGCCGGATGGCGTACGAGATCAAGAAGAACGCCGAGGGCATCTACGCCGTCGTCAACCTGACGGCCGAGCCCGCGACGGTCAAGGAGTTCGACCGCCAGCTCGGTCTGAACGAGTCGATCCTGCGCACGAAGGTCATGCGTCCCGACGCCCACTGATCGCCTCGCGGCATCTGTGGAAAGACCCTTCCCGCTGTCGGTGAGTGCCTGTTGGATGGGCGGATCACCGGGAGCACCCCGGATCACCAGGGACATCTAGAGGAGACCTGACATGGCAGGCGAGACCACGATCACCGTTGTCGGCAACCTGGTCGACGACCCGGAGCTGCGGTTCACCCCCTCGGGGGCCCCCGTGGCGAACTTCCGGATCGCCTCGACCCCGCGCACCTTCGACCGCCAGAGCAACGAGTGGAAGGACGGCGACACGCTGTTCCTCTCCTGCGCTGTCTGGCGCCAGGCCGCGGAGAACGTCGCCGAGTCCCTCCAGCGGGGCATGCGCGTGATCGTCCAGGGTCGCCTGAAGTCGCGTCAGTACGAGACCCGCGAGGGCGAGAAGCGCACCGTGTTCGAGATCGACGTCGAGGAGGTCGGCCCGTCGCTGCGTTCTGCCTCGGCCAAGGTCACCAAGACGCAGCGGTCCGGCGGCGGTGGCGGCTACTCGGGCGGCGGTGGCGGTGGCGGCTACTCCGGTGGCGGCCAGCAGCAGTCGGCCCCGGCCGACGACCCGTGGGCCAGCCCGGCCCCCTCGCAGGGTGGCCAGGGCGGCGGCGGCTGGGGCGGTCAGTCCCAGGGCGGCCAGTCCCAGGGTGGCCAGTCCTACGGCGGCGGCCAGTCGGCGCCGGCCAACGACCCGTGGGCCACGCCCGGGGTCAGCGGCGGCAACGACGAGCCCCCCTTCTGATCCCTGATCCGGGATCACCAGAAATACACACTCCATTCCGTCCCTGATTGCCTTCAGGGCCGGGCTCACTGAAAGGGAGCACCACAATGGCCAAGGCAATTCTGCGCAAGCCCAAGAAGAAGGTTTGCCAGTTCTGCAAGGAGAAGGCGACCGGTGTCGACTACAAGGACACCACGCTGCTCCGCAAGTTCATCTCCGACCGCGGCAAGATCCGCGCCCGCCGCGTGACCGGCAACTGCGTCCAGCACCAGCGCGACGTGGCCATCGCCGTCAAGAACGCGCGCGAGCTCGCCCTGCTGCCCTACACGTCCACCGGTCGCTGAGAGGAGCACGGACGATGAAGCTCATCCTGACCCAGGAAGTCGACGGGCTCGGCGCCCCCGGTGACGTGGTCGAGGTCAAGGACGGCTACGGCCGCAACTACCTCGTTCCCCGTGGCCTCGGCATCAAGTGGAGCCGCGGCGGCGAGAAGACCGTCGAGTCGATCAAGACCGCGCGCTCGGCCCGTGCCGCTCGCGACGAGGGCCACGCCCAGGAGATCAAGACCACGCTCGAGGCCAACCCGGTCAACGTGAAGGTCCGCGCCGGCGCCGGTGGCCGCCTGTTCGGTGCCGTCACCACCGCGGAGATCGCCGACGCGATCGCCGAGGTCTCGGGCGAGAAGGTCGACCGCCGCACCATCGTGGTCGCCAACCCGATCAAGTCGCTCGGCGCCCACGAGGTGTCGGTCAAGCTGCACGACGAGGTCACGGCCACGGTCGCCCTCAACGTCGTCCCGGCCTGATCGCGCTGATCACGCACTGACGCACCACACGACGGCCCGTCACCCCACCGGGGTGGCGGGCCGTTCGTCGTCCCCACCCTCCTCGACAGTCCGCTGCGATCGGCCGGTCGGCAGGCGTGCGGAACCGGTCGAACGCAGCGGACTACCCCGAGGGGGTGTGGACAGCGCGGGGGACACCCCTCGCTACTCGGTCGGGTCCTCGCACAGGACCGGCCGCTGACCGCCGCCGGAGTGGTACTCGTGGTCGGCGCCGTCGGCGCGCAGGGTGATCCGGGTCCCCTCGACGAGGGCCTGGGTGTACATCGTGCCGGGCTCGGCGCAGCCCCGGCTGCCGTCGCGCCAGGTGACCTGCTCGACGGCGACCACCTCGACCTCGGCGGCGTCGAGGCCGAGTCGCGCGGCGAGGTCGGCGACGGCCTGGCCGGTCGCGTCGCCCTCGCCGGGGCCGCCCTCGTCGGCGCCGCTCTCCCCGGGGCCGCTTTCGCTGGGGCTGGAGGAGCCGGTCGGGTCCACGGCTTCCTCCGGTGTCGGGTCGGGGGACCCGCCGCACCCGCCCAGCAGGGCGGCGCAGGTCGCGAGGGCGAGGACGTGACGTACCGAGATCGTCATGGCGGTACGACGCGGAGGCGCCGCTCGGCGTTCCGCGTCGGCCCTCACCCGGCCGTGCGCTGGTGGCCGGAGGGGAAGCGGTTCGGTCGCGCCACGACGGCATCCACCACGACCGGCCGTCGCGAGAGCGACTCGATGACGATCCGGCCGGTGCGCATGCCGGAGTAGCGGTCGATCACCACGTGCTGGACCAGCGGCGCGCGCGGGCCGGCGAGGTCGACGACGTGCCAGTCGCGTCGACCGACCCGCACCCGGACCTTGCCCAGGCGCTGCCCCGAGGCCGCGATCAGCCGCAGCTCGCCGACCGCGGTCCGGGGCAGCACCAGCCGGGCGCCCCGGCGGGTCGCCCGTAGCGCGTCGCCGTCGACGTACCCGTCGCCGCGGACCTTCGTCCAGCCGCGGGTGCGACGCAGGTCGGTCGGGACGAAGAACTCGACGGGGTCGGACCACTCGCTCACGTGGCCGCCGCTGTCGACGGTGCGGGCGGTGAACACGTGGCGACCCGGCCGTGGGTCCTCGAGGGCCCACCTCCCACCGGTGCAGGCGACCGGCCGCTCGCCGTCGAGGCACTCGAAGGTGCTGCCCCGCTCGTTGCTGTCGAGGCGGAGCGGCACGCTCGGGGTGGTGATGACCGGTTGGGTGGGCGTGATCTCGTCGTAGGCGCTGCGGGTGACGAAGACGAACGGGGCCTTGGTGTCCTGGCCCCAGGTCAGTGAGGCGGGTGTCGGGTCCTCGTCCGGGGTGTCCGCCACGGCCGGCGGGAGCAGCGGGTTGACGTCAGGGTTGCGCGGCCGGTCGCCGAGGTCGACGGCCCGGACGCGGAAGCCGTACGAGCCCGCCGGGGCGTCGGCCTGGGCGGGCACCGTGACCGGGCTGGTGCAGGCCTCCCAGGCCGGGGTCGGCGCCGCGGGCGTCGCGAAGGCGCACTCGAAGCCGAAGGGTCCCGGGTCGCCGTCGGAGACCGCGGCGGTGAAGGCGAACGTCATCGTCGCGGTCGCGACCATCCCGGCAGCGTTCGGGGTGCTCGACGGCGTGAGCAGGGTGTCGGGCGGCGTCGAGTCGTCGCACCCGTTGCCGGTCGGGATGCCGGCCACGGTCTGCGGCGACTCGTCGAGGCAGCCCGGCTCAGCGGCGGCAGGCGCCGCGCCGGTGCCGATCACGGTGGCGACAAGGGTGGACGCGGCCAGGGCGAGCACCAGGGTGCTGGCCGAGCGGCGTGCCCGGGTCGTGGTCATCGAGAGCCCTCCTCCGGTGCGCCGAGCGGGGTGCCGGCGCTCCCTCCGACAGGCTCAACGCGCCAGCGTCGCCCCGGTTACGAGCCAGGCGTCGCCGCGCGCCCGCCACGACAGCAGTGCCCCGCGCGCACCCATGAACACGACGGTCATCGCGACCCAGACCATCACCAGGCCGTGCGGGAGGGTCGCTGCGAGAAGTGCGGCCGGTGCGTAGGCGCCCAGCACGACCAGCCCGGCCCAGGCCAGGAAGGTGCCGTCGCCGGCGCCGATGAGCACGCCGTCGAGCACGAACACCAGGCCGGCGAGCGGCTGCCCCACCGCGGCGACCAGCAGGACCGGGACCAGTGCGGCTCGGACCTCGGGGTCGCTGGTGAAGAGCGCCCCCACGAACGGCGAGGCGGCCGCGAGCGCGAGCCCCGCGACCAGGCCGCTGCCCCAGCCCCACTGCACCATCCGGCGGGTGAGCCGCCGGGTGGTGGCGGTGTCGCCCTCCCCGAGCGCGCGTCCCGTGAGGGCCTGGGCGGCGATCGCGATGGCGTCGAGGGCGAAGGCGAGGAAGGACCACAGCGTGATCGCGACCTGGTGGGTGGCGACGTTGACGTCGACGTCGTGCCCTCCCGCGCGGGTGACGGCGTAGGTCCCGACGAGCAGGCAGGCGCGCAGCGCGAGGGTGCGGACGACCAGCGCGACCGCGGCGTGGGCCGCGGCCAGGATGCCGGCGCGGTCGGGGGACAGCGGGGCGTCGTGCTCCCGCGCGGCCCGGACCACGACGGTGACCAGCCAGGCCGCGGACAGCACCTGGGCGACGACCGAGCCGATCGCGGACCCGGCGATGCCGAGGTCGAGGCCGTAGACCAGCACGAGGTTGAGCACGATGTTGAGCCCGTTGCCGGCGACGGCGACCACGAGCGGGGTGCGGGTGTCCTGCAGTCCCCGCAGCACCCCCGTGGTGGCGAGCATGACCAGCAACGGGGTGGTGCCGAGGAAGGCGATGGCGAGGTAGGTCTCGGCGTGGCCGGCGACCTCGTCCCCGGTGCCGAAGGCGCCCACGAGCGCCGGGGTCAGCGTGATGCCGAGGACGGTCGCGACCGTGCCGATCAGCACCGCGAGCCAGACGCCGTCGACGCCCTGGGCGAGCGCGGCCCGCAGGTCGCCGGCACCGAGGTGGCGCGCGACGCTGGCGGTCGTGCCGTAGGCGAGGAACACGCACAGGCCGACGACGGTCTGCAGCACGACCGCCGCCACGCCGAGCCCGGCCAGCTCGGGTGTGCCGAGGTGGCCCACGATCGCCGCGTCGGAGAGCAGGAAGAGCGGTTCGGCGACCAGGGCGAGGAAGGCGGGCACCGCCAGGCGCAGGATCTCGCGGTCGACGGCCTTCACGTCCACCACCCTAGGAAGCGGCGGCGACAGCCGCGCGGGAGGCCACTACCGAACGGCACCCGGCCGCGTACATAGTCCTTTCGGACCACCTGTTGATGGCGGTGTGGATGAATGCCGGGTGGCCGCGGTCACGACCTCGTGTCGACAAAGCAACAGGCGTCTCCCAGATGTCGGACGGGTGAACGACGACATCGTGCAGAAACTTTGCGTCCACAGTCCGGCGACGGCGTTTGCGCAGGTCAGAGCCCCGTCGAGGGAGATGTGCCGGGTCTTGTCCACAGGTCTGTCCACGCTGTGTACGCAGCGGGCGGCGTGTCGTCCACGGTCGTACCCAGCTTGTCCACACGCCCTGTGGATAACTCGGGCTCGCCGGCTTCACGGAACCCCTCGCCAGCGCGTACGGTCTCGCGCGGGCCACGTGGCGGACCGGCAACCTGACCAGGGTCGGTGACCCGGACGGGAGCCGGCCGCGACACGCGGGTCCGGTGTCCGGCGCCGGTGTCGGAGGTCTGGCCTAGCGTCGGACCAGCGGAGCAGGGAAGGGAGCAGCGGTGAGCATCGCCTTCGAGGGGGACACCGACGAGGCGTGGGGCGACGGCCCCGCGGCCTACGAGCCGGGCGAGTCCCCGCGCTCCCCGGGCGACCGCACCCCACCGCAGGACAACGCCGCCGAGCAGAGCGTGCTCGGGTCGATGCTGCTGTCCAAGGACGCCATCGCCGACGTCGTCGACGTGATCAAGGCCGTCGACTACTACCGCCCCGCGCACGAGGTGATCCACGACGCGATCATCGACCTCTACGGCCGCGGCGAGCCGGCCGACCCGATCACGGTGGCCGCCGAGCTGCAGAAGAAGGGCGAGCTGCAGCGCATCGGCGGCGCCCCCTACCTCCACACCCTCTCGGCCAACGTGCCGATCGCGGCCAACGCCGGCTACTACGCCGAGATCGTGCGCGACAAGGCGATCCTGCGCCGCCTGGTCGAGGCCGGCACCCGCATCGCCCAGCTCGGCTACGCCGGTGAGGGCCAGATCGACGACGTCGTCGACTCCGCGCAGGCCGAGGTCTACAAGGTCACCGACCGCCGCGCCGCGGTCGACTACGCCCCGCTGAGCGACATCATGAGCGGCGTCCTCGACGAGATCGAGGCGATCGGCAACCGGGAGGCCGGGCTCTACGGCGTGCCGACCGGATTCGCCGACCTCGACGACCTCACCAACGGCCTGCACTCAGGCCAGATGATCATCGTCGCGGCGCGACCCGCCATGGGCAAGTCGACCCTCGCCCTCGACTTCTGCCGCGCGGCGTCGATCCACAACAACCTCACCAGCGTCTTCTTCAGCCTCGAGATGACGCGCTCGGAGATCATGATGCGCCTGCTCTCCGCCGAGGCGAAGGTGCCGCTCAACCACATCCGCAACGGCACCATGCGCGACGACGACTGGGAGAAGCTCGCCCGCAAGATGGGCCAGGTCTCCGGGGCGCCGATGTTCATCGACGACAGCCCCAACATGACCATGATGGAGATCCGGGCCAAGGCGCGCCGGCTCAAGCAGCGCCACGACCTCAAGCTCATCGTCATCGACTACATGCAGCTGATGAGCTCGGGCAAGAAGGTCGAGTCCCGCCAGCTCGAGGTCTCGGAGTTCTCCCGCAACATCAAGCTCCTCGCCAAGGAGCTCGAGTGCCCGATCATCGCGCTGTCCCAGCTCAACCGTGGCCCCGAGCAGCGTGGCGACAAGCGCCCGATGATGAGCGACCTGCGTGAGTCGGGGTCGCTGGAGCAGGACGCCGACATGGTGATCCTGCTGCACCGCGACGACGTCTACGAGAAGGAGTCGACCCGCCCCGGCGAGGCCGACCTGCTGGTCGTCAAGCACCGCAACGGCCCCACCCGCGACCTCACCGTCGCCTTCCAGGGCCACTACTCGCGCTTCGTCGACATGGCGGCCGGCTGAGCGGAGGTCCTCGGGCGGTCCGACCCCCGACCGACGCGCCCGGGTCCCTCAGGTCGGGCCCCCGTCGGCCGATCGCACGTACGTGCCCCTGTCCCCGCTGGTCGACCGTGCTGACCTGATGGCCGCGGCCGAGTCCGTCGAGCCGCTGCCCCAGACCGTCGCCCGGCTCGCCACGCTGGTCGCCGACCCGGAGTGCGACGTCCGCGAGATCGCCGACACCGTCTCCCTCGACGTGGCACTGACCGCCGACCTGCTGCGCCGGGCCAACTCGGCCGCGCTGGGCGGGCGGATCAAGGTGACGTCGGTCCGCTCGGCGGTCGTGCGGCTCGGGCCGAGCACGCTGCTGTCGCTGGCACTGGCCGCGCGCGTCGGCACAGGGATGGGGCAGGCGCTGCCGGCGTACGGCCTGCAGCCCGGCGCGCTGTGGCGGCGCTCGGTGGCGGCGTCCATCGCCGCGGAGGTGATCCGCTCCCGGGCCCGCACCCCGGTCCCGGCCGAGGTGGCCACCGCCGCCCTCCTCCACGACTTCGGCATGGTCGTGCTCGCCCAGCACTTCGGGAAGCAGATCCTCCAGATGCTGGAGCTGGCGTCGGAGACCGACGGCGTCGACCAGCTCGAGACCGAGCGCGTGGTGTTCGGCTGCACCCACGCCGACATCGGGAGCACCGTGGCCCAGGCCTGGGGGCTCCCGCGCACGATCGTCGCCGGCATCCGCGACCACCACGAGGCCCACGACGAGCTGTCCGTCGTGAGCGCGGCCGTCGGCCTGGCGTGCGCGATGTCGTACGAGATCACCTCGCCGGAGGAGGTCGCGGAGCCACGCGGGGCGCACGCGGCGCCGCACGGTGACATCGCGCCGCTCATGAGGATCCTGGGCCTCGACGAGGACGACCTGCACACCGTCGTCGCGATGTCGCGCGAGCGGTTCGAGGCGGTCGCCGACCGGTACGCCGGCTGAGCCCGGGTCGCGATGCGGGTGGCCCGCCTGCCCAGGTAGTCCAGTGGCGAACGGTCGTCGGGACGCCCGCTGTCCGACGTCTTGCCACTGGACTACCCGGGGCCGGGAGCGTCTCGCCACTGGACTACCCACGGGGACGGGGGAGTCCGAGGGCCGGCAGCCGCCGACACGACATGATCTCCCCATGACGCTCTCGATCGGCTACAAGGCCTCGGCCGAGCAGTTCGGACCCCGCGACCTCGTCGAGCTCGGCGTGCGGGCGGAGGAGGTGGGCCTCGACAGCGTGTGGGTGAGCGACCACCTCCAGCCGTGGCGGCACGAGGGTGGCCACGCCCCCAACGCGCTGGCCGCGCTCACCGCGATCGGCGAGCGGACCCAGCGGGTGGTGCTCGGCACGAGCGTGCTGACGCCGACCTTCCGCTACAACCCGGCCGTGCTGGCCCAGCAGTTCGCCACGCTCGCGCTGCTCAACCCGGGCCGGGTGGTGCTCGGGATCGGCAGCGGCGAGGCGCTCAACGAGATCTCGGTCGGGCTGCAGGAGTGGCCGGACTTCAAGGAGCGCTGGGCCCGGATGCGCGAGGCGGTGCGGCTGATGCGTGCACTCTGGGACGGCGAGCGGGTCACCTTCGACGGCGACTACTACCGCACCGTCGACGCCACGATCTACGACCGCCCCGAGGGCGGCGTGCCGATCTGGGTCGCCGCCGGCGGACCGCAGATGGCGAAGTACGCCGGGCGCGTCGGCGACGGCTTCATCTGCACCAGCGGCAAGGGGATGGACCTCTACACCGACCGGCTCCTGCCGGCCGTCGAGGAGGGCCGCGCGGCCGCGGACGGCAGCCGGAGCGACTTCTCGCGGATGATCGAGATCAAGCTGTCCTACGCGTCGACCGAGGAGGAGGCGCTGGAGAACTGCCGGTTCTGGGCGCCGCTGTCGCTGAGCGCCGAGGAGAAGCACCGGCTCGACGACCCCGTCGAGATGGCGGCGGCCGCCGACCGGCTGCCGATCGAGCAGGTCGCATCGCGCTGGATCGTCGCCACGACGCCCGAGCAGGTCCTCGACGCGATGCGGCCCTACGTCGAGGCCGGCTTCGACCACCTCGTCGTCCACGCCCCCGGGCACGACCAGGAGCGATTCCTCTCCTCCTTCGGCGCCGACGTGCTGCCGCTGCTGCGCGGGCTCGGCGCCGGTCCGCGCGGGTGAGGCGCCCGTCGCCGTGACCTCCTAGCGTGGCGGCGCGACCGCGAGCCCGAGCAGAGGAGGACCCGGTGGGACACCAGCCCCCGAAGGACGTGCAGGAGGCCGCGCAGCGCGCGGTCCGCTGGATCGAGGACGGCAAGGCCGGCAAGGGCTTCACCGACACCGGCCGGCGTCGCGCCTCGCAGCTGGCGGACGGGTCGGAGGTCAGCGACGACGTGGTGCGCAAGATGAAGGCGTACTTCTCCCGCCACGGCGTCGACAAGGACGCGGAGGGCTTCAGCCGTGGTGGCGACGGGTTCCCGTCGCCCGGCCGCGTCGCGTGGGACGCCTGGGGAGGCGACCCGGGCGAGCGCTGGGTCGGCACCATCGACCTCGACGACTGACCCGCCGACGTCTGACCCGCCCCGGAAGATCCGCGACCGCGTGCGGCGTTGCACCAGCCGTCCGATCCCCGCCCCCGAGGAGATGCACCATGCGCGCAGCCAGCTACGACCGCTTCGGCGGACCCGAGGTCCTGACCGTCGGTGAGCGACCGGATCCGCCCGTCGGCCCCGACACCGTGCTCGTGCGGGTGCGCGCCACGAGCGTGAACCCGGTCGACTGGAAGGTGCGCGAGGGCTACCTCCAGGGAGCCTTCCCGCACCACCTCCCGATCATCCCGGGCTGGGACGTCGCCGGCGTGGTCGAGGCCGTGGGTCCGGCGGTCCGCACCGGGCTCCGCGTGGGGGACGAGGTCTGGGGCTACGTCCGACGCGACGACGTGCACGCCGGCACCGCCGCTGAGCTGGTGCCGGCCCCGGAGCGCACCGTGGCGCTGAAGCCGGAGGGCCTCTCGTTCGAGGAGGCCGCGTCCGTGCCGCTCGCCGGCCTCACCGCCTACCAGGCCCTCACCGAGGCGCTGCAGGTCGGACCGGGCGACCGGGTGCTCGTGCACGCCGCGTCCGGCGGCGTCGGCCAGCTCGCCGTCCAGGTCGCCGTCGCGCTCGGCGCCGAGGTCGTCGGCACCGCCTCCGCGCGCCACCACGACCTGGTGCGCAGCCTCGGCGCCTCGGTCGTCCTCGACCACGCGGAAGGCCCCGTGAGCGAGCAGCTCGCCGACCACGGCGGCCCGGTCGACGCCGTCCTCGACCTCGTCGGCGGTGACGCGCTGGCCGATGCCCCGGCCCAGGTAAAGGACCCCTCACGGATCGCGACGGTCACCGACGCCGACGTCGTGGCGGGCTTCGGCGGCCGCTACGTCTTCGTCCGCCCGGACCGCGACGGCCTCGACGCGCTCGCCGACCTCGTCGAGCAGGGCCGGCTGCGCGTGACCGTGGCCCGGACCTTCCCGCTCGAGCAGATCGCCGACGCGCACCGCCTCTCCGAGGAGGGCAGCCCCGGCGGGAAGATCGCGATCACCGTCTGAGACCGGGATCACCCGGCGGTCGGACCCGGGACCCCACCCACGGGTGTGGTCCCGGCCGGTCCGGTGTGCCTACCGTGTTGCGGCTATGAGTGCGCTGACCCTCGAGACCGAGCCCCACGTCGAGGGCGCCGTCCTCACCCTGACCTACACCAGCACCGCCACCGCGCTGCTGACGATCGACGAGCTCGTCGAGCTGATCGAGCAGATCCGGCCGAAGAACGAGCAGCTCGGCGTGACCGGTCTGCTGCTCTACAGCGGCGGCAACGTGATCCAGACCCTCGAGGGGTCCGAGGCCGACGTGATGACCGTGTTCGACGCGATCTGCGGCGACGAGCGGCACACCGCCATCGAGGTCGTCGACCGGCGCACGGTCGCGGCCCGCGCGTTCGCCACCTGGTCGATGGGCTTCCGCAACGTCAGCGCGCGCGAGGTCGCCGACATCGTCGGCTACACCGCGTTCGTCAAGCACTCGGTCGGCCGCGACCTCGACACCCACGCCGAGTCGGCCTTCGAGCTGCTCGAGCGGTTCCGTCGCACGGCGGTGTGATCCAGGGGTGATCCAGGGGTGATCCAGGGGTGACCCAGGTGTGACGCAGCCCTCGTCCTGGGGATTGGCGGGCCGGCGACGCACCTGCCTAGGGTGGGTGTCGAAAGGGAGTAGTCCCCAACAGCTGCGTCGACACACTGACCCCTCGGGTCCGGTGCAGCCGGCCACCGTCACGGTGGCGGACGAGACTTTCGACCAGCAACACGACCCTGTAGACGGACGTGCCTGGTCGAAGGCGCGTCCTCCCTGATCGTCCTGGGACACACCTCCGGCCGGGCCGGAGAGGAACCCCATGGAAGCGCTGCTCCTGAGCACCGCCGTCATCTTCGTCGCCGAGCTCGGCGACAAGTCCCAGCTCATGGCGATGACGTTCGCCGCCCGCTACCGCGCCCGCGACGTGCTGATCGGCATCACCGTCGCGACCGCCATCGTCCACCTCGCGTCGGTCGGCATCGGCGCCGCGATCGGCTCGGCGTTCGGCGACTACCAGGCGGCGATCAACGTCGTCGCCGGCCTCGCCTTCCTCGGCTTCGCGGCCTGGACGCTGCGCGGCGACGAGCTCACCGACGAGGAGGCGGACAAGGCCCGCAGCAGCCAGGGGGCGGCGATCCTCGCGGTCAGTGTCGCGTTCTTCCTCGCCGAGCTCGGGGACAAGACGATGCTCGCCACCATCACGCTGGCCACGCACGAGGGCTGGTTCGGCACCTGGATCGGCTCCACCGTCGGGATGGTCGCCGCCGACGCGCTCGCCATCGGCGTCGGTGCGGTCCTCGGCCGCCGGCTCCCGGAGAAGGCGATCCGCTACGGCGCGACGGCCGCGTTCGTCGTCTTCGGGCTGCTGCTGCTGGTGCAGGGCCTCACCGCCTGACGCTGCCGGAGGCAGGTCCCGGACGTCGGTCCCCCGGGGTACTAGCACCATCGGACACCTTCTCCGTCGGGCCCGGCTGCGGGACGCTGGGCCCGACAGAGGAGGAACCGTGCTCACCCGACCCCGTCTCACCCGCGCCGCGACGGCCGTCGTCGTGGGCTGCGTGGTGCTCGTGCCGGCGCTCGCCGTGCCCGCCGCGGCGAGCCACGGCGACGAGTCGGTCGTCCGGCTCGACCCGGGCGGGGGCGAGGGTGGCGACGACTCGGGCGGCTCGGGCGGCCACGGCGCCGACGACGGCACCACCTCGGGCACCGGCTCGACCAGCGGTGGCACCACCACGTCGAGCGGCTCGGGTGGAGGCGGCGGCGACCGCGTCGAGGCCCGCGGCGGGTGCCGCGGCGGCAGCACCGAGTGGAAGCTCAAGGTGAAGCCCGACGACGGCCGCCTCGAGGTCGAGGGCGAGGTCGACAGCGGGCGCACCGGTCAGCGCTGGGCGTGGAAGCTGCGCCACAACGGGTCGGTCACGGCCCGGGGAACCGGGCGTACGTCCGGTCCGAGCGGGTCCTTCGACGTCGAGCGGATGCTGGTCGACCTCGCCGGTACGGACACCGTGAAGTTCCGTGCGACGTACGGCGGACAGGTCTGCCGGGGTGTGGTCCACTACTGACCACACAGGAGGTCGCATGCGCTGGCTCACCCACCCCGTGGTGCAGTTCCTCGCCGCGGGCGTCGTGGTGCTGGTGCTCGTCGGGGTGGCGACCAGCTGGCTCAGCCGCGACGCCGCCGACGAGGAGGCGATCGACGACGCCCGGACCCTCACCCAGGTCCTCGGCCGGTCGGTGGCCCAGCCGGCGGTGCCGCGCGGGCTGGTCAGCGAGGACCCGGCGGCGATCGACCGTCTCGACCGCAAGGTCCTCGACCGGCTCCTGGTCGGCGACGTGCGCCGGATCAAGATCTGGAAGGCCGACGGCACCATCGTCTACAGCGACCGTACGGAGCTGATCGGCTCGGTCTACCCGCTCGACGAGGACGAGCTCGAGGCGCTGCGCGAGGGCCACACCGACGCCGAGCTGTCCGACCTGTCCAAGCCGGAGAACCGCTTCGAGCGCGACCTCGGCCCGGACCTGCTCGAGGTCTACACCCAGATCTGGTCACCCGAGGGCGAGCCGCTGCTCTTCGAGGCCTACTTCACCGCCGGTCAGATCGGCCGTCAGCGCGAGGCCGTGCTGGCCCGCTTCCTGCCGATCACGCTCGGCTCGCTGATCGTCCTGCTCGCCCTGACCACGCCGCTCGTGCTGCTCCTGGCGCGGCGCATCGCCCGCGGCGCACGGGTGCGCGAGGAGCTGCTGCAGGCGGCCGTGCGCGCGTCCGACGCCGAACGGCTGCGGATCGCGCGCGACCTGCACGACGGCGTCGTGCAGGACCTCGCCGGCTCGTCCTTCGCGCTCTCGACGGTGTCCTCGTCCGGCTCGCTCGAGCCGCAGGTGCGCGGTGAGCTCGACGAGGTGAGCCGCTCGCTGCGCACCAGCATGCGCTCGCTGCGCTCGCTGCTGGTCGAGATCTACCCACCAGACCTGCACGCGGGTGGTCTGGCGGCGGCGCTGCACGACCTCGTCGCCCCGCTCACGGCGACCGGGACGGCGGTCGACGTCGACGTGTCCGGCGACGAGGAGGCGAGCGAGGCCGTCGTCGCCCTCACCTGGCGGGTCGCGCAGGAGGCCGTGCGCAACGTCGTGCACCACGCCTCGGCGACCCGGGTCTCGGTCACCGTGCGCCGCGAGGGCGACTCCCTCGTGCTGGAGGTCGTCGACGACGGTCGCGGCTTCGACCGGGGGGTGGAGGAGCCCGAGGGACACTTCGGCCTGCGCAACCTCGAGGGACTGGTCCGGGAGTCGCGGGGCACACTGGAGGTCGAGTCGGCCCCGGGGGACGGGACCGCGTTGCGGATGGAGGTGCCGGTCCGATGATCCGGGTGGTGGTGGCCGACGACCACCACGTCGTACGACGGGGGCTCACCGGCCTGATCGACTCGACCGACGACCTCGAGGTCGTGGGCGTGGCGACCAACGGTGCCGAGGCGGTCGAGATGGTCCGCGAGCACCGGCCCGACGTGGCGCTGATGGACCTGCAGATGCCGGAGGTCGACGGGGTGGAGGCGACGCGCACCATCCTCGCCGAGGCGCTCGGCACGGAGGTGCTGGTGCTGACGTCGTTCTCCGACCAGGCCCGCATCCACGCCGCCATCGACGCGGGCGCCGTGGGCTACCTGCTCAAGGACGCCGAGCCCGAGGTGCTGCTCGACGGCATCCGCGCGGTCGCGCGCGGGGAGTCGCCGATCGACCCGCGCGCGGCGCGCCGGCTGCTCGCGGCGCGCGCCGACGCCGCGCCCGACCCGACCGCCGGCCTGTCGCCGCGCGAGGCCGAGGTGCTGCGGCTGGTCGTGCAGGGCCTGCTCAACAAGCAGATCGCCCAGCGACTCGGCGTCACCGAGCGCACCGTGAAGGCCCACCTCACCTCGGCCTACCAGCGGATCGGGGTCGCCGACCGCACCCAGGCGGCGCTCTGGGCTCAGCGCAACGGGTTGGTCGAGCCCTCGTAGTCTCGGGAGCATGCAGACACGCACCCTCGGCACCCACCAGGTCGGCGCGATCGGCCTGGGCCTGATGACCTTCGACCAGACCGGCTCGCAGCCGCGCCAGCAGCTGCTCGACACCGTGACCGCGGCGCTCGACGCCGGCGTGACCCTCTTCGACACCGCCGACGCCTACGGGCCGGGCGAGGAGAAGGGCCGGGACGCGCAGGGCGAGAACGAGCGCCTGATCGCCTCGATCCTCGACGAGCTCGGCGTCCGCGACCGGGTCGTGCTGGCCACCAAGGGCGGCCACGTCCGCACCGAGGGCGGCGGCTGGGACACCGACAGCTCCGCCGACCACCTGCGCAGCGCCGTCGACGCCAGCCTCCAGCGCCTCGGCGTCGAGCAGATCGCGCTGTGGCAGCACCACCGCCCCGACCCGAAGGTCTCCTACGACGACGTGATCGGCACGCTCAGGGAGATCGCCGACAGCGGCAAGGTCGCCGCGGTCGGGCTGTCCAACGCCGACCCCGACCAGATCCGCGCCGCGCACGCGGTGCTCGGCGACGCGCTGGTGAGCGTGCAGAACCAGTTCAGCCCGAAGTTCCGCTCCAGCAAGCCCGAGATCGACGTCTGCGACGAGCTCGGCATCGCGTTCCTGCCGTGGAGCCCGCTGGGCGGGCTCTCCGACGCCAAGGAGCTGGCCGAGAAGCACCCCGCGTTCGCCGAGGTCGCGACCGAGCGCGGAGTCAGCGCCCAGCAGGTCGCGCTCGCGTGGGAGCTCGCGCAGTCGCCGGTCGTGATCCCGATCCCCGGCGCCAAGCGCCCGTCCTCGATCACCGACTCGGCTGCGGCCGCCGCGATCGAGCTCACCGCAGACGAGCTCGCCCGGCTCGGCGCGAGCTGACGCCGTGTCCCGCCCGCTGCTGACCCGCGCCGTCGACACGGTCCTGGACCGCTCGCTCGTGCTCGGCTACACCACCATCGGCCTCGCGGTCCGCAAGGCGCTGCCGGGCTGGCCGGCGGACCCGGCCCCCGGCGTCCTCGCCGGCCGGCAGGTCCTGGTCACCGGCGCCAGCTCGGGCCTCGGCATCGCCACCGCGGCCGGTCTGGCCGACCTCGGCGCGACCGTCCACCTCGTGGTGCGCGACGAGGCCAAGGGCGGGCGGGCGGTCGACCGGATCCGGGCTGCGCAGCCCGACGCCGACCTGCGGCTGTGGCGCTGCGACGTCGGCGACCTCGACGACGTACGCCGCTTCGCCGACGCCTTCGCCGCGGAGGTCCCCGAGCTGCACGCCGTGGTGCACAACGCCGGCGTGATGCCGCCGGAGCGCACCGAGTCGGCGCAGGGCCACGAGCTGAGCATGGCCGTGCACGTCCTCGGCCCCGTCGTGATGACCGAGGCGCTGCGCGGCACGCTCCGCGGCGGGCGGGTGGTGCTGGTCAGCAGCGGCGGGATGTACGCCCAGTCGCTGCGCGCCGACGACCCCGGCTACCTCACCGGCGACTACTCGCCCACGACCGCCTACGCGCGCTCCAAGCGGATGCAGGTGGAGCTGGCCCCGCTCCTCGGCGAGCGGTGGGCGGACGAGGACATCACGGTCGCGGTGATGCACCCGGGATGGGCCGACACCCCGGGCGTGCAGGAGTCACTGCCCACCTTCCAGAAGGTCACCCGGCCGGTGCTGCGCGACGACGCCCAGGGCGCCGACACCAGCGTCTGGCTCGCCGCCGTCGAGCCCGCGCCGCCGACCGGCCGGTTCTGGCACGACCGCGTCGAGCGCCCGACGAGCATCCTGCCGACCACCCGCCCCTCCGCCGACTCCGTCGCCAGGGCCTGGGCGTGGCTGGCGGACGCCGCCGGCCTGCCCTGAGCGGCGTACGGGCTCGGTCGAGGCTCCGTCCCCGGTCGGGCCTCCGCCGTCGCTCGGGGTAGTCCAGTGGCGAACCGTCGTCGGCCGGGGGTGCTCCAGTGGCCAGATGTCGTCCCGGTGGCGCATCGACGACATCTCGCCACTGGACTACCCCCGAGGGGCCGGCCCCGCCGCCACCCGAAAAACTTGACTGGTTCAAGAAAGCGCGGCAGGGTGGAGCCGATGGACGACACGAGCACCGAGGCTGACTTCGAGCAGCTGCTCCGCGGCGCCGACCTGCGGGTCACCCGGCCGCGCCTCGCCGTCCTGCGTGCCGTCCGCCGCCACCCGCACGCCGACACCGGCTCGGTGCTGGCGGCGGTACGCGACGAGGAGCCGACCGTGTCGCACCAGGCGGTCTACGACGTCCTCGGCGCGCTCAGCGACGCCGGACTGGTCCGCCGGATCCAGCCGGCCGGCTCCGCCGCCCGCTACGAGCTGCGCGTCGGCGACAACCACCACCACGTGGTCTGCCGCTCGTGCGGCACGGTCGCCGACGTCGACTGCGCCGTCGGCCACCGGCCGTGCCTCGACGCGTCCGACGACCACGGCTTCGTCATCGACGAGGCCGAGGTCACCTACTGGGGCCTGTGCCCCACCTGCGCCATCCGTCCCACCGAACCGTCCACCGCCCACCTCTCCTGAAGGGACCCCGCATGTCCGACGACCTGCCCAACGACTCCGCCCGCGCGACCGACACCTCCGCGAGCAACGAGGCCAACGCCGAGGTCGGCGAGATGAACGAGCAGGGCGGCGCCGCCTCCTGCCCCGTCCTGCACAGTGGCAACGTCCACCCGACCCAGGGTGACGCCAACTCCGAGTGGTGGCCCGAGCGGCTCAACCTCAAGATCCTCGCCAAGAACCAGCCGGCCATCAGCCCGCTCGGCGGCGACTTCGACTACGCCGAGGCGTTCTCCGGCCTCGACCTCCCGGCCCTCAAGGCCGACATCGCGGCGGTCCTCACCGACAGCCAGGACTTCTGGCCGGCCGACTTCGGCCACTACGGCCCGCTGATGATCCGCATGGCGTGGCACAGCGCGGGGACCTACCGCGTGCAGGACGGCCGCGGCGGCGCCGGCACCGGCCAGCAGCGCTTCGCCCCGCTCAACTCCTGGCCCGACAACGGCAACCTCGACAAGGCCCGCCGCCTGCTGTGGCCGGTCAAGAAGAAGTACGGCAACGCGATCTCGTGGGCCGACCTGATGGTGCTGACCGGCAACGTCGCGCTCGAGTCGATGGGCTTCGAGACCTTCGGCTTCGCCGGCGGCCGCGTCGACGCGTGGGAGCCGGACGCCGACGTCTACTGGGGTCCGGAGACCGAGTGGCTCGGCGGCGACCAGGGTGGCGCCCAGCGCTACAAGGGCGACCGCGAGCTCGACAACCCGCTCGCCGCGGTCCAGATGGGCCTCATCTACGTCAACCCCGAGGGTCCGGAGGGCAACCCCGACCCGAAGCTCGCCGCGCACGACATCCGCGACACCTTCGCCCGGATGGCGATGAACGACGAGGAGACCGTCGCGCTGATCGCCGGCGGCCACACCTTCGGCAAGACCCACGGCGCGGCCGACCCCGAGGAGTACGTCGGCCCCGAGCCCGAGGCCGCCCCGATCGAGGCCGGCGGCATGGGCTGGCTGTCGAAGTACGGCTCCGGTGTCGGCAAGGACGCGATCACCTCGGGCCTCGAGGTCACCTGGACCGACGTGCCGACCCAGTGGAGCAACCGCTTCTTCGAGATCCTCTTCCAGTACGAGTGGGAGCTGTCGAAGAGCCCGGCCGGTGCGGCGCAGTGGGTGGCCAAGGACGCCGAGGCGATCATCCCCGCGCCCGACGAGGGCGGCGCGAAGCGTCTCCCGACGATGCTCACCACCGACCTCGCGCTCCGGATGGACCCGGCCTACGAGCAGATCTCGCGCCGCTTCCTGGAGAACCCGGCCGAGTTCGCCGACGCCTTCGCCCGCGCGTGGTTCAAGCTGACCCACCGCGACATGGGCCCGGTCGCCCGCTACCTCGGCCCCGAGGTCCCGAGCGAGGAGCTGCTCTGGCAGGACCCGATCCCCGCTCCGACGCAGGTCCCGTCGGCCGAGACGGTCGCCGCTGTCAAGCAGGCGGTCGCCGATTCCGGCCTCACCGTCAGCCAGCTGGTCTCCACCGCGTGGGCGGCCGCGTCGTCGTACCGCCACTCCGACAAGCGCGGTGGCGCCAACGGCGGCCGGATCCGCCTCGAGCCGCAGCGCAGCTGGGAGGCCAACGACCCGCAGCAGCTCGCCGGCGCGATCAGCGTGCTGGAGGGCATCGCCGAGGCCAACGGCATCTCGTTCGCCGACACCGTGGTCCTCGCCGGCAACGTCGGCGTGGAGAAGGCCGCGTCCGCGGCCGGCGTCCCCGTCGAGGTGCCCTTCACCCCGGGTCGCGGCGACGCGACGCAGGAGCAGACCGACGTCGAGTCGTTCGCCTGGCTCGAGCCGCAGGCCGACGGCTTCCGCAACTTCGTGCGGGCCGACTCCAAGCTGCCGGCGGAGTACCTCCTGGTCGACAAGGCCAACCTGCTCAACCTGACCGCGCCGGAGATGACCGTGCTGGTCGGCGGCCTGCGGGTGCTCGGCGCCAACACCGCGGCGTCCACCGACGGCGTGCTCACCGAGCGCCCGGGCCAGCTGACGAACGACTTCTTCGTCAACCTGCTCGACCTCGGCACGGTCTGGAGCCCGGCTGGCTCCAACGACCGCTTCGAGGCGAGCACGGGCGGCAACGCCTGGACCGGCACCCGCGCCGACCTCGTGTTCGCCTCCAACTCCGAGCTCCGCGCGGTCGCCGAGGTCTACGCCCAGGACGGGTCGCACGAGAAGTTCGTCCACGACTTCGTGGCCGCGTGGGCCAAGGTCATGGACAACGACCGGTACGACGTGAAGGGCTGACGCCTCCTCGTCCCACCCGCGGCCCGGGTCCCCTCGTGGGGCCCGGGCCGCGGCGCGTCCGGGCTCGTCGGCAGTGATACTGGGCGGGTGGAGGAGGTCGAGGTCGTCGTCGCGCACCGCGAGCGGGCGACCCTCCGCGTGGGCGACGTCTTCCTGAAGGTCGACGGCGAGCCGAGCCGGACCAGGCGCGAGCTCGAGGCGATGCGGCTGGCGCCGGTGCCCACCGCCCCCGTGCTGTGGCACACGCCGCCCGTGGTGGCGCTCGGACGGCTGCGGGGTGTGCCGCTCGGGCGGCTCGGCGTCCCCGACACGTCGCCGGCCGCGGCCTGGTCGGCGGCCGGCGCGATGGTGCGCGCGCTGCACGACGCGCCGCTGCCGCTCTGGCCGAGCCCGCGCAGGACCCCTTCGTGGGACGACCTGGCCGTCGAGGCCCGCTCGCTCGTGGCCGACGGGCTGCTGCCCGCCGACCTGGTCGAGCGCAACCTCGAGGTCGCCCGCGCGGCGCTGCGGCCCCACGACCCGGTCTTCACCCACGGCGACCTGCAGACCCTGCACGTCTTCGTCGAGGGCGACTCGGTCACCGGGGTGCTGGACTGGTCGGAGGCCGGTCCGGGCGACGCGACGTACGACCTCGCGGTGCTCACCCTCGGCCACGAGGACCGCCTCGACGACGTGCTCGCCGGCTACGGCGGCGGGGTCGACGTCGACGCGATCACGGGCTGGTGGTCGGCCCGCAGCCTGCTCGCTGCCCGCTGGCTGCTCGAGCACGGCTTCGACCCGGACGCGCCCGGCTGCGAGTTCGACGTGCTGCGCGCGCGGATGTGAGCCCGTAGCGTCGGTGCATGGTCGACCACGCCACGCCCAACCTCCCGTCCCGCGACCTCGACGCGACCGCCGCCTTCTACGGCGGTCTCGGGTTCACCACGACCTACCGCGACCCCGGCTGGATGATCCTCCAGCGCGGCGGGCTGGTGCTGGAGTTCTTCCCCGACCCCGGCGTCGACCCGGCCTCGACCGCCGCAGGCTGCTGCCTGCGGGTGGACGACCTCGATGGGCTGTACGCCGCGTGCGTGGGCGCCGGAGTGCCCGACCAGCGCACCGGCTGGCCGCGGCTGCACCCGCCGACCGTGGAGCACTCGGGGATGCGGATCGGCTACCTCGTCGATCCCGACGGCACGCTGCTGCGGCTGGTGCAGAACCCCTGACCTATCCCCACGCGGCGGGGTCGCCGACGCGGACCGTGCCGGAGGTCAGCAGCCGGAACACGGTGCCGCCGCGCGGTGACTTCAGGGCCGCCATCGCGCCCTCGCCGAGCCAGTCGTCGAGGAGGCGGCAGGGCGCAGCGATCCGGACGACCTCGAGCTCGACGTCGCCGATCGTCAGCCGCTCGCCGGGGCGGGTCGGCAGCGCACCGGAGTCGAGGGTGACGTTGCGGCGGGTCAGGCCGGGGTCGACCTCGCGCCCGAGCACCTCGGCTGCCGCCCGCAGGTCGTCGAGCGACTGCACGGTGACGTGGCGGTGCCGCGACCCGTGGTAGCGGTCGCCGACGAGACCCGCACCTGCCTCGGCCTCGACCCGCTCGACGGACTTCGTGGGCAGCCGACGTCCCGGGGCGAGGTGGATGGCATGGACGCGTGGGGGCACGCCACGACCGTACTTCGGAGGGGGCCCGCAGGCATGCAGCGGGTCGCGGAGACCTTCCCGCCCGCCTGAGCGCCATACTCCGACCGTGACCACCACGCCCGCCGCGCGCGAGACCGAGCCCACCGCCACCGCCCGCGCGGCGTACGCCGTCAACGCCGGGGTCGCCTGGTTCGGCCTGGCCGTCACACTGGTCGTCTCGGCGCTCGACGGCTACGACCGGGTGCCGGTGGAGGCCGGGCTCTACGGGGACACGGCGCGGGGCGCGGCCGGGACGCTGGCGCGCGTGGCCGACACGCTGAGCTACTTCACGATCTGGTCCAACGTCGTCGTCGCGGTCTCGGTGACCCTGCTGCTGGCCCGCCCGCTGCGCCCCACGCGCGTGGTCCGGGTGCTGCGCCTGACCGGGCTGCTGATGATCACGGTGACCGCGATCGTCTACCAGGTGCTCCTGGCGCCCGCCGTCGACGTGACCGGCTGGTCCCTGCTCACCGACCCGGTGCTGCACGTCGTCACGCCCGCCCTCACCGTGCTGGTCTGGGTGGTGTGGGGTCCGCGCGGCTGGGTCACGCTCCGCGAGGTGCCACTGGCGCTGGTCGTGCCGCTGGTGTGGATCGCGTGGATGCTGGCACGCGGAGCGGTGGTGCACGCCTACCCCTACGGCTTCGCGAACGTCGAGGAGCTCGGCTACGGGCCGGTCGCGGTGACGCTCGCGACCATCCTCGTGTTCGGCATCGTCATCGCCGCGGTCTTCTGGGGTGCCGAGCGGCGCCTGCAGCGGTGGGCAGCCGACGCCCGCGACCTGCGTGCCCGGAGCCGTCGGGGCCGTCGGGGACGGGCAGGTCGCTAGACCAGCTCGACGACCGTGCGGGCGAGGTCGCTGAGCTCGGGGGTGTCGCCCGCCTCGCGCAGGGCCTCGTCGAGGACCGCGTCGTGCGTCGGGCGGGCGAGCGCGAGCAGTGCGCGACCGGCCTCGGTCGGCTCGGTGTAGATCCCGCGGCGGTCGTCCTCGCACAGGATGCGGGTGATCAGGCCGCGCCCCTCGAGCCGGTTGACCAGGCGTGTCGTGGCGCTCGGCGACAGGCCGGTGGCGCGCGCCAGCTGGGCCATCCGCAGGTGCCACCCGTCCTGGCGCGACAGTGCGTCGAGCACCGTGAACTCGACGACGGACAGGTCGTGCTCGGCCTGCAGGGCGCGCTCGAGCCGCGCCTCGATCAGCTGGTGCAGCGCGGCCAGGCGCCGCCAGCCGCGGGCGCGCACCTCCACGGCGTCGTCGCTGATGCCCATCCGGTTCCTCCGTGCTCGGGATGTCGTCAGGGTCACTTTACCAGCGTTTGCAACATGCCGCGTGTGCAACTAACCTCGACAAAGAAGTTGCACACGCGTTCTTTTGCACACGCTCATCACTGGAGGACACCATGAAGCCAGGACTGCTGGCACTCGCCGTCGGGGGTTTCGGCATCGGCCTGACCGAGTTCGTCATCGCCGGCCTGCTCCCCGAGGTCGCCACCGACTTCGCCGTCGACGAGGCGACCGCGGGCTGGCTGATCTCGGGCTACGCGCTCGCCGTCGCCCTCGGCGCCATCCCGCTCACCGCCGGCGTCACCCGGCTCCCGCGCAAGCAGGTGCTGCTCGGGCTGATGGGGCTGTTCGTGGTGGGCAACCTGCTCAGCGCGATCGCCCCCACCTACGAGGCGATGCTCGTCGGTCGCGTCGTCGCCGCGCTCTGCCACGGCGCCTTCTTCGGCATCGGCTCGGTCGTCGCCGCCGACATGGTCGCCCCGGACAAGAAGGCCGGCGCGATCGCGCTGATGTTCGGCGGGCTCACCCTGGCCAACGTCCTCGGCGTCCCCGCCGGGACCCTCGTCGGCCAGCAGTGGGGCTGGCGCGCCGCGTTCTGGGCGATCACCGTCATCGGCGTGCTCGCACTGGTCGCGATCGCCGCCCTCGTCCCCGCCCAGCGCGGCGACTCCGGGGCCGACCTGCGCCGCGAGGTCCGGGCGTTCACCGAGCCCCAGGTCTGGGTCTCGCTCCTGCTCACGGTGCTCGGCTACGGCGGCATGTTCGGCGCCTTCACCTACATCGCCTTCACCCTGACCGGCGTCACCGGCTTCGCCCCGTCGGCCGTGCCGTGGCTGCTGGTGCTCTTCGGTGTCGGCCTGGTCGCCGGCAACGTCCTCGGCGGCCGCGCCGCGAACCGCTCGGTGCGCGGGACGCTGCTCGTCGCGCTGTCCGCGCTCGTCGTCGTGATGACCACCTTCGCGCTGACGGCCTCGAGCAAGCCGATGACCGTGCTCGCGCTGGTCCTGATGGGCGGCTTCGGCTTCGCGACGGTGCCGGCCCTGCAGATGCGGGTCATGACCCACGCCGGTGGCGCGCCCACCCTCGCGAGCGGCGCGAACATCGCCGCCTTCAACGTCGGCAACGCGCTCGGCGCCTGGCTCGGCGGCGTCACCATCGCGGCCGGCCTGGGCTACGTCTCGCCGATCTGGGCCGGTGCCGGGCTGACCGGGCTGGCGCTGGTGCTGCTGGTGGCGGCCGACCCGCGCGGACCTCGAGCCGGCGAGCCGACGGCGGACGGCGTACGCCCCGAGGTGCTCGTGCCCTGATGCGGGCACACCGGTCCAGACCGCGGTGACGTGGGACGGTGACGGTGCTAGACCGGGAGATCGACCCCCGGAGGTGCCCATGACCACGCCCTGGAAGCTGCCGGACACGGACCGCGGGTGGGTGACCGACGGCGGGCTCGAGACCGACCTGCTGTTCCACCACGGCGTCGACCTGCCCGACTTCGCCGCCTTCCCGCTGCTCGACGACGGCGACGGGCGCCGGCTGCTCGGCGACTACTTCCGCGGCTACGGCGCGGTTGCCGCGAGCGCCGCGGCCGGCCTGCTGCTGGAGACCCCGACCTGGCGCGCCAGCACCGACTGGGGCGCGCGGCTGGGCTACGACGCGGACGCGACCGCACGCGTCAACCGGGACGCGGTCACCTTCCTGCGCGCGCTCGCGGAGGAGGCCCGTGGTGAGGTCGACCGGGTGCTCGTCGGCGGGACCGTCGGCCCGCGCGGTGACGGCTACACCGCCGGTGACCTCGACGCCGACGCCTACGCCGACTACCACCGCCACCAGGTCGGGGCGTTCGCCGACGCCGGCGCCGACCTCGCGACGGCGTACACGCTCACGACCGTCGCGGAGGCCGTCGGCGTGGTGCGGGCCGCGCAGGACGTCGGCCTCCCGGTCGCGGTGTCCTTCACCGTCGAGACCGACGGACGCCTGCCCGACGGCACCACCCTCGGGGCGGCCGTCGACGCGCTCGACCGCGCGACGGACGCGGCGGCGTCACACCTGCTGGTCAACTGCGCCCACCCCGACCACGTGGCCCCGGGCCTCGACGGCGGCGCCTGGCAGGGTCGCGTCGCGGGGCTCCGGGTGAACTCCTCGCGGCTCAGCCACGCCGAGCTCGACGAGGCCGAGGAGCTCGACGAGGGCGACCTCGGGGACCTCGCGACGCGTACGCGGGCGCTGGCCGCCGACCTGCCGTCGGTCCGCATCCTCGGTGGTTGCTGCGGCACCGACGTGCGCCACGTGGCGGCCGTGTGGGAGGACTGGTCGCCGACCGGAAACTAGCGGGCGCGGTGTCGGTGGTGACGCCTACGCTCGTCGAGTGCCCCTCGACGAGCCCGACGCGATCCCCGCGGATCCTGCCGCGCCGCAGGTCGAGGCCCACCTCCCGCCGGGGGTGACCCGCGGTCCGGAGACCGCCCGGGCTTTCCGCCAGGTGCTCGGCAACACGCTGGTCGCCAACGTGACGTCGAGCTACCTCTGGTTCGCGCTCACCTTCTGGGCCTACCTCGAGACCCGCTCGGTGATGGCCACCGCGATCATCGGCGGCGGCTACATGCTCTTCACCGCCGTCTTCGGCACCTTCTTCGGGACGCTGGTCGACCACCACCGCAAGAAGCAGGTGATGGTGACCTCCTCGACCATCACCCTCGTCGCCTATGCCGCCGCCGGTGGTCTGTGGCTGCTGCTCGGGGAGGACCGGCTCGCCGACTGGGGCAACGCCTGGTTCTGGCTGTTCACCGCGGTCATCCTCGTCGGCGGGGTGGTCGAGAGCCTGCGCAACATCGCGCTGTCGACCACCGTGACCCTGCTCGTCCCCGAGGACGGCCGCGACAAGGCCAACGGCCTCGTCGGAACGGTGCAGGGCATCGCGTTCATGATCACCAGCGTCTTCAGTGGCCTGAGTGTCGGCCTGCTCGGGATGGGCTGGACCGTCGCGGTCGCGGTCGCCCTCACCGGGCTCTCGCTCCTCCACCTGCTGCCGATCGTGATCCCGGAGGTCGCTCCCGACCCCGAGGCGGGTGGCTCGCGCTTCGACGTCCGGGGCGCGGTCGCCGCGATCGTCGCGGTGCCCGGCCTGGTCGCGCTGATCGCGTTCTCCACCTTCAACAACCTCGTCGGCGGCGTCTACATGGCGCTCATGGACCCCTACGGCCTCGAGCTGTTCAGCGTCGAGGCGTGGGGACTCGTCCTCGGCGTGACCGGCCTCGGGTTCGTGGTCGGCGGTGGCCTCGTCGCCCGCTTCGGGCTGGGTGCCAACCCGGTCCGCACGCTGCTGCTGGTCAACCTGGGGGTCGCGGTGCTCGGGATGACGTTCACGGTCCGCGAGTGGGCCTGGCTCTACGTGGTCGGCATCTTCGTCTTCATGGCCATCATCCCGGCCGCCGAGTCGGCCGAGCAGACGATCCTCCAGCGGGTCGTGCCGTTCCGCACCCAAGGACGGGTCTTCGGGTTCGCGCAGAGCGTCGAGGTCGCAGCGAGCCCGGTGTCGGCGTTCCTCATCGGGCCCATCGCGGAGTTCGCCCTCATCCCCCACATGGAGTCCGAGCGCGGACGCGACAGCTGGCGCTGGCTGGTCGGTGACGGCGATGCCCGCGGCATCGCCCTGGTCTTCATGCTGGCCGGGGCGATCACCTTCGTCACGGTGCTGCTCGCCCTCGCCTCCAGGCCCTACCGGCGGCTGTCCTCGGCCTACGCCGCCGCGCCGCCGCAGCGGCTCGAGGCGCAGCCCGGTTCGTGAGCCACGCCGGTCCAGTCCGTGGAGCACGGGGTCTGGTCAGTGTCGTAGGTCACGCCTAGGGTTTCGATCGGCAGCCAGGTTCTCGGGGGCGGACCCGCCCGGCCGGCTGTCTCTCGGAAAGGAAGACTCGTGAGATCCACGACCCTCGGGCTGTCACTGGCCCTGATCACCGGAGCCGGGGCACTGTCCCTGGCCCCCTCGGCCGCAGCACCGCAGTCGGCTCACCGCAGCGTCGGGGAGGCGCATGCGGCGAACACCGAGCACGTGCTGCCCAACCCGGAGGCGGAGAAGCAGGCCGCCCTCCGCCAGCAGGCGTGGGCCGACGTGCTCAGCGGCGAGGCCTCGCCGCAGACCGTCGCCGGCAACACCGTGCTCAAGGTCGGCAAGGAGCCGGCCGCCGCGCGCGGCACGCAGGCGCGCCGGAAGGCGGGCGGCGCCACGCAGGACCAGTACGTCGAGCTCAGCAACGAGCGCACCGACAAGGTCTTCGTGTTCCTCGTCGACTTCGGCAACCAGCGCCACCCCAGCTATCCCGACCGCGACACCGACCCGGCCGTCCCCGGCCCCACGACGTTCGAGGGCCCGGGCTTCAACGAGATCCCCCAACCGGGTCCGGACGACAACTCCACCCAGTGGCGCAAGAAGTACACCAAGAAGTACTACAAGGACCTCTACTTCGGTGACGGCGAGCTCGCCGACTCGCTCAAGAGCTACTACGAGCGCCAGTCGTCGGGTCGCTACAGCGTCGAGGGCATGGTCACCGACTTCACCACGGTGCCCTACAACGAGGCCCGCTACGGCCGCAGCAACGGCTACCCGTGCGCCAGCAACGTGTGCAGCAACACCTGGAACCTCGTCTCCGACGGCATGACCCAGTGGGTGGCGGACCAGAAGGCGGCCGGCAAGACCGACGCCCAGATCAAGCGGATCGTGTCGCAGTACGACATCCGCGACCGCTACGACTTCGACGGCGACGGAAACTTCGACGAGCCCGACGGCTACATCGACCGCTTCCAGATCATCCACTCCGGCGGCGACCAGGCCGACGGTGACCCGATCTACGGCGAGGACGCGATCTGGAGCCACCGCTGGAAGGCCTTCCAGGGCACCGGCCAGGGCCCGACGGTCGGCGGCGTCGCCAACCCCGACGGCGGCACCCAGATCGGCAACACCGGCATCTGGGTCGCCGACTACACCGTGCAGCCGGAGAACGGCGGCATCTCGGTCGTCGCCCACGAGTACGGCCACGACCTCGGGCTGCCCGACCACTACGACACGGCCGCGTCCGGCGACAACCCGGTCAGCTGGTGGACGCTGATGGCGCAGAGCCGTGTCTCGGCCGCCGGCGACCAGGGCATCGGCACCCGCGCCGCGGACCTCGGCGTGTGGGACAAGCTCCAGCTCGGCTGGCTCGACTACGAGACGGTCGTCGCCGGCCAGGACCGCACCATCGACCTCGGCCCCCACGAGTACAACTCCGCCAAGGCCCAGGGCGTCGCCGTCGTGCTGCCCGACAAGCAGGTCACCACGAGCCTGCTGACCCCGCCCGAGGGCACCCGGCAGTGGTTCTCCGGCTCCGGTGACGGCTACTCGGCGTCGATGTCGCGCGCCGACCTCGCGGTCCCGGCCGGCACCACGACGCTGTCGCTCAAGGCCGCGTGGAACATCGAGGAGGACTACGACTTCGGCTACCTCGAGGTCGAGGCGCCCGCCGGCAGCGGCACCTGGACGGCGCTCGACACCGCCGCGATCGACGACGACGCCGACGCTGCGGCCGAGGCCGGGATCGACGGTGTCAGCGACGGCTACGTCGACGCGTCCTTCGACCTGTCCGCCTACGCCGGCCAGACGATCGGGCTGCGGGCGCGCTACGTCTCCGATGGCGCGGTGCAGGGCCAGGACCCGAGCCTGGGCTGGTCGGGCCTGCTGGTCGACGACATCCGCGTCACCAACGGCGGCACCACGGTGTTCGCCGACGGCGCCGAGTCCTCCCCCAACGGCTGGACGCTCGACGGCTTCCGCTCGATCGGGGCGGGCTACGACACCACCTACGACCAGTTCTACCTGGCCAGCAACCGCACCTACACCTCCTACGACAAGTACCTCCAGACCGGCCCGTACAACTTCAGCTTCGCGGACCGGCCGGACTTCGTGGAGAAGTTCCCCTACCAGGACGGCCTGCTGGTCAACTACTGGGACTCCTCGTTCGTCGACAACAACACCAGCCAGCACCCCGGTGGGGGCCTGGTGCTCCCGGTCGACGCCAACCCGCAGGCGCACTACAACCTGCAGGGCACGCCGTGGCGAGGTCGCATCCAGACCTACGACGCACCGTTCGGGCTGCAGAAGAGCGACTCGTTCTACCTCACGGCCGGCGGGCAGCGCTCCTACGTCCGCGGACGGGCGGCGAACCCGCTGTTCGACGACAGCGACCCCAACCGCTACTTCCAGCCGTTCGTCGACGCGGGCCTGCCCCGGGTCGGCGTGAAGGTCGCGGGCGTCGGGGTGAAGATCCGGGTGCTCTCGCAGAGCGGCACCAGCATGCGGATCCGGGTGCAGTGACCTGACGCACCCCTGATGCACCACCGGCGGGGCCGGGAGCCGTGGGCTCCCGGCCCCGTCGCGTTCCGTCCCTACTCCGGCAGGGGCAGGTAGGTGAACCGGCTGACCTCGACGGGCGGACCGCCGCACCCGGTGGCCGCCAGCTGGGGCGTGCCCGTCACCTGGACGCGCTCGTCGAGGGTCAGGTCGCCCGCCCGGTCGCCGGTCATCGTCCAGGTGGTGCCGTTGTCGTCGCGCACGACCACGCAGTCCCCGACCTCGACGACCAACCCGACCACGCGCAGCTTCTCGAGCCCCTCGCTCGGCGGCTTCGTCGGGCTCGCGGTGGGCTCGGGCGTCCTCGACGTCGACGTCGGCGACCCGTCCGGCTGCGGCGCGGCGTCGCGCGGCTCGTCGCCGCAGCCCGCGGTGAGGGCGAGGAACGAGCACGCGAGGGCGGTCCCGAGGAGGTGGCGCATGTCGGTGGGACGGTCGGGAGCGCCCGACGGATCCGTCAGGCGGGCATGCGGGCGCGGAGGAAGCGGACCGTGCGGTCCATCGCGGCGACGAACGCCGGCCCGAAGGCGTGCCCGTCGTCGTACCACTCGAGCGTCGAGTCGACCCCGGCCGCGGTGAGCGCCTGCTGGGTGGCACGCGCCCAGGGCGGCGGGCAGGTGTCGTCGAAGCGGCCGTGGACCAGCAGCACCGGTTCGGTGATCTCGTCGAAGTCTGGTCGGGGCGAGACGCCGCGCCAGAAGGCCGGGTCGTCGTCGGGGAGCCCGTGCCGACCGCGGAAGCCGGCGCGCAGGGCTGCGACGGGAGCGTCGGGGCGCTGGAAGTGGTCGAAGTTCTGGCCCTCGAGGCTCGACACCGACGCCCAGCCGACGCCGGCCGCGAACAGGCCGGGCTCGGCGACGAGTGCCTTGAGCATCACCCCGCCGCCCATCGACCGACCGAAGAGCGCGATCCGGTCGGGGTCGACGCGGACGTCGCGGGACGCGGCGAGCGCCCGCGCCGCGGCCGCCACGTCGGCGGCGTAGCCGAGGCGGACGGCGGTCTCGATCCGCGGGTCGTCGGTCGACTCGGCGTGGTTGCGGTAGTCGACGTGCAGCGCGACGAAGCCGCGCTCGGCGAGGAATCCCCGCTCGCGGGTCATGCCCTGTCCGCGCACGTAGGAGGCGGGGTCGATGTAGCCGTGCGCGAGGACGACCGCCGGGAACGGCCCACGTCCCGCGGGGACGTTGAGGACGCCGCTGATCCGCAGCGGGGCGGTCCCCGCGCCGGCAGTCGTCGAGCGGAACGTCACGTCGTAGGAGGTGTAGGTCGCGGTGCGCTCGCGGACCGCCCCCAGCCGCAGTCCGCCGCCGGTCAGGTCGGCCTCGGCCAGCGCGGCGAGCGAGATCGGGCGCGGTCGCTCGGTCGGCTCCGGCTCGGCCGGCTCCTCCGACGGCTCCTCCGACGGCTCCTCGGACGGGGGAGGGGGCGCCGACGTGGAGGCCGAGGGCGAGCTGCTCGGATCCGCCGGCGCCGGGTCGTCCTCCGGGGTCGAGGTGCAGCCCGCGAGCAGGACCAGGGCCGTCGCCGTCGATGCGAGCCGACCCGCGTCCCTCACGCGCAGCGCCATCCCCCCAGTGTGCGGGGGCGGTCCCAGAAAATCCTCCGCGGATCGGTCACACCAGGCGCCGCGCGGTCGTCGTAGGGGTGGAGGATGCCGACGAGAGGTGGGGGACGGATGGACCAGACAGAGGCCTTCGAGACCGAGCGACCGCGGCTGGTCGGGCTCGCGACCCGGGTGCTCGGCGACCACGCCGAGGCGGAGGACGTCGTGCAGCAGGCCTGGCTCCGGCTGGACCGGGCGAGCGGTCGCGCAGACGACGCCATCGAGAACCTGCCCGCCTGGCTCACCACCGTGACCACCCGGCTGTGCCTGGACCGGCTGCGCGCCCGGACCCCCGTGCCGGTGGAGGACGACGAGCTGGACGACGCCGCGCCCTGGACGGCGGACTCCTCGGACCCCGCGGACGACGTGGCCCTGGCCGACACCGTGGGGATCGCGCTGCAGGCGGTGATCGACCGGCTCACCCCGCGTGAGCGGGTCGCGTTCGTGCTGCACGACAGCTTCGGCTTCGAGTTCCCCACGATCGCGGCGCTGCTCGGCACCACCCCGACGGCGGCCCGCAAGCTCGCCTCGCGGGCCCGCGCGAAGGTCGCCCAGCCGCGGGCCGAGGACACGCTGGCCGACTGGGAGGTCGTCGACGCCTTCATGGCCGCGGCGCGCGGCGGCGACCTGCCGCGGCTCCTGCAGCTGCTCGCCCCCGACGCGGTCGTCGGCGCCGACGAGGCGGCCGTGCTGGCCGGGACGCCCGCGAGCATCGAGGGGCGCGAGCAGGTCGCCGCGTTCTTCAACGGCAGCGCCCAGTCGGCGTTCGCGGTGCTGGTCGACGACCGGCCCGCGTCCGCCTGGTTCCTGCGCGGCGAGGCGAAGGTGGTCTTCGACTTCGAGGTCGCGGACGGCATGGTCCGCGCGATCACCTTCCGCGCCGCGCCCGACCTGCTCGCCCGCGTCGTACGCCGCGACGGCCCCGACCCGCGCTGAGAGCCGCCGCTCCGACACGGGGTGGTTCACCACCGTGGACGCCCGTCGCCCCGTTCCGACACGGACCGTGACGCAACAGGCCCCGAGCCACCCTGGGAGATGGCCCGGGGTGTGACACCACCAGGCAGCACCACAGGAGGAGACACGATGAAGACGATGACCTGCCGCCAGCTCGGCGGCCCCTGCGACCTCGCCCACCACGGCGAGACCCACGACGACGTGATCAACGCGCAGGACCAGCACCTCAAGCAGGCCGAGAAGGACGGCGACGCCGCCCACCTGCCGGCGCGCAAGGAGATGAAGGGCCGTTGGCGGCACCCGAGCAAGTCGCTCGGCTGGTACCGCGAGATGCAGGCGGCCTTCGCCGCGCTCCCCGAGGACTGAGTCGGGGGAGCAGCGGCTGGGGCGGGTCAGGCCCGGCGGTCGGCCAGCACGTGGGCCGCGCCGGCGGCCGCGGCGGTGACGCCGAGCACCGACGGCCAGGTGCCGACCTTCTTCGCGAGCGGGTGCGAGACCCCCATCGCGGTCCAGTAGCCCGCGGTGAGCCCGGCGACCAGCGGCGCGCCGCCGACGGCGTACCACCGGCGGGCGGCGAGGGCGTTGGCGCCGAGCATCGCGGCCCCGCCGAGGGGGCGTACGCCGGTGCGCTGGGCGAGCGTGAAGCCGCCCACGAGGCCGGCGGCGAGGAGGGGAGCGGTGGGGACGCGGGAGAGGTCGGGCACGCGACGAGCCTAGCCAGCAGGGTGCAGACTGGCGGTCCACCTGCGAGAGGGAACCCATGAGCGAGCTCCACGTCGTTGCCACCATCCCCGTCAAGCCCGAGGCCGTCGACCAGGTCCGGCCCGCGCTCACCGAGCTGGTCGCCGCGACCCGCGCCGAGGAGGGCTGCCTGGCCTACGACCTGTTCGAGTCGGCGGCCGCGCCCGGCACGTTCGTGACCGTCGAGCGGTGGACCGGCCAGGAGGCGCTCGACGCCCACATGACCACGCCGCACGTGGCGGCCGCCTTCGCCGCGGCCGGGGGCGCGCTCGACGGCGAGGTGGCGATCCACCCGCTGCGCCCGGTCGAGTAGGTCAGTCCTCGCCCCTGGCTGCGTCGCGCACCGCACAGGTCTGCGCGAGTCCGAGCGCCCAGCAGGTCGGACACCCCCGCAGCAGCACCACGGCCGGCACCGCCAGCAGCAGCGCGAGCGGCCCCCACCACGGCACCAGCACGAACGCCGCCACCAGCAGCGGCAGCCCGAGCGCCCCGCGGACGAGGTGCCGCGGGACGCTCCGGCTGGCGAAGAAGGTGTCGGTCACGCAGGACGTTCGACGCCCGCGCGGAGCCGGAGGGGTCAGCCGCGGCCGACCCGGCCGGCGCTGCCGGCTGCCCAGCAGACCTTCGCCACGCAGTCGACGACGTGGTAGCCGAGATCGCTCACGCGCGTCCAGGTGCGCCCACCGTCGGTGGTGAGGCTCGAGCCCGCGGAGCCGTCGTAGTCGCCGGTCGCGAGCGCGACCTTCCAGCCGCGGACGAAGGTGACGTCCTCCCCGATGTGCGTCAGGTCGGAGCCGAGGGTCCACGTGCGACCGTCGCGGGTCCACGCCGTGGTGGCCACGGTGTCGGTCGAGTCGGCGAAGTCGCCGCCGACCACGATACCGTGGCGCGGGGACGCGAAGGCGCCCGCGAAGCCGCCGGCCGACTCGCCGGCCGGGATCCCGGACGCGACGGCTGTCCAGGTCAGGCCGCGGTCGTCGCTGCGCAGGACGCGGCTCTGGGCGCCGCCGGTGACGATGAAGGCGGCCTTGCCTGCCGTGACCAGGCAGTCGCCGCTGGCCGCGAAGCCGAACTCGTCGGCGCTGTCGGGCATGCCCCTCGAGGGCAAGACCTTCCACGAGCGGCCGCGGTCACGGGTGGACAGGATGCGGAGCTTGCCGTCGACCGGGTCGCTGACCGCGAGCCCCCGGCGGCCGCCGGGGTAGAACCCCATGCAGTCGTAGAACGCGTTCTCGTCGTCGTTGCGGAACGCCTCGGTCCAGCTCCGGCCGCCGTCGGTGGAGCGGTAGATCCGCGAGGCCTCCCCCGGGCCGATCGCCAGCACGTGGGCGACCTTCCCGACCACCTCGACGTCGCGGAACGACAGTCCCTCGGCGTCGGCGGGGCTGACGTCGACCCAGGTCCGGCCACGGTCGGTCGTCCGGAAGACCCGGGCCGCCCCTCCGTCGGTCAGGCTCTCGCCGGTCACCCACGCCTCCTTGCGCGAGACCGCCTCGAGGCCGCGGAAGTTCTGGTCGGCGTCGAGGACCCCCTCGACCCAGCGGTGGCGGAACGGGTCGGCCGACTTCGGGCCGTGGCCGTTGCCGTGGCCGTTGCCGGGGCCGTGGCCGGCGGTCGCCGGGACCGCGAGGGCGAGCGCCGGGAGGAGTGCGGTGAGGAGCAGGGCGGGGGTGCGGAGGAGTCCGGGTCGTCGCATCCGGCCAGCCTGCTGGGTGCGCGACCTCCGTGTCCAGAGGGTCAACCGGTCGCTGATCGTCCGGATCCGGGTCCACGATGGGGTCATGAGCGACGACGACACCGACCAGGACCGCGACGTGTGGGTGCCCCCGCCGTGGGAGCCGCCGATCGACGGGACGGAGGCCGAGCACCTGACCGGAGCGCTGGGACGCATGCGCGCCACCCTGCGCTGGAAGGCCGACGGCCTCGACGAGGCCGGGCTGCGCCACCGGATCCCCTCGTCGTCCCTGTCGCTGGGCGGGCTGCTGCTCCACCTCGCGCTGGCCGAGGACTACTACCTCGTGACCAAGCTGCGCGGCGACGAGATGGTCGAGCCGTGGCGGTCGCTGGGCCACGACGGCACGGACGAGTGGGAGTTCGAGGCCGGACCGCAGGGCCTCACGGCAGCGGAGACGTACGCCGTCTTCGACGACGCGGTCGTGCGCAACACCCGCCGGATCGACGAGGCGCTCGCCGAGGGCGGCCTCGAGGTCGTCGCGCACGTCGACGACGGCAACGGCAACCACCCGCGGCTGCGCCGCCTGCTGGTGGACCTCCTCGAGGAGTACGGCCGCCACACCGGCCACGCCGACCTGCTGCGCGAGGCCGTCGACGGACGAGTCGGCGAGGACCCGCCGGAGGACTGGCGGCTGCCCTGGGGGTGAGCCGCTACTGCGACGGCTGGGGCACCTCGACGTCCGGGCAGTCGGTCTTGGGGTTGATCCCGGTGTAGTTGAGCGGGCCGGCGACGACGTTGAGCACGATGTCGCTGGTCTCCGAGCAGCTGGCCTCGGCGTCGTCGAAGTAGCCGCGCTGCCAGGCTGCGAACGCCCCGATCACGAGCCACACGACGAGCAGGATGCCGATCAGTCGTCCCACGCTGGACCTCCTCGTTCAGCACGGCGGGGGTCGCCGCGCGCCTCACTCTCCGCCCGCGGGCGGAGACGTGCCACCCACGGAGGGGTAGGGCGCCCTAGGGTGCGTCCATGACGATCCTCGCGGTGATCTTCGCGGCGCTGGCAGCAGCGCTGCACGTCTACATCTGGGTGCTCGAGTCGTTCCGCTGGACCGAGCCCGCGACCCGCAAGACCTTCGGGACGTCCGAGTCGGACGCCCAGGTCACCCGGCCGCTGGCCTACAACCAGGGGTTCTACAACCTCTTCCTGGCGATCATCACGGCCGTGGGGCTGGTCCTGCTCGGCTCCGAGCGCGGGACCGGCGCCGCCCTCGCGCTGGCCGGCACCGGGTCGATGCTTGCGGCCGCGCTGGTGCTGGTCACGCACGACCGGTCGATGGCCCGGGCCGCGATCACCCAGGGCACGCTGCCGGCGCTGGCGGTGGTGTTCCTGCTGCTCCAGCTCTGACGGGACGGCTGGGCAGGGAGCGGCTCACCCCAGCCAGGTGTGCACGGCGGAGACGACCGACGCGCCCTCACCGGTGGCCGACGCCACCCGTTTCATCGAGCCCGAGCGGATGTCGCCGGCCGCGAAGATGCCGGGGACGGTGGTGCCGAGGTCGCTCGGCGGGACGTCGTCGACCCACAGCTCGCGCGGCACGTCGCGGCCGGTGAGCACGAAGCCCCGCGCGTCGCGCAGCACCTCCTCGGGCAGCCAGCTGCACTCGGGCTCCGCGCCGAGCAGCAGGAACAGCCCGCGCGCCTCGACCCGGTCGCGCTCGCCGGTGACCTGGTCCTCGACCTCGAGCCACGCGAGGTGGCCCACGTCGTCGGGCCCGCCGTCGACGACGCAGGCCGAGCCGCGCACCGTGATCCGCGGGTTCCACTCGATCTCGTCGATGAGGTAGGACGACATGGTGGCGGCCAGGTCGGGACGCCGCACCAGGATGGTCACCCGGCTGGCGAACCGCGCCGCGTGGATCGCGGCCTGTCCGGCGGAGTTGCCGCCGCCGACGATGACGACGTGGTCGCCGGCGAGCTCGCGGGCCGCCGCCATCGCGGCGCCGTAGAAGACCCCGCGCCCGACCATCTCCTCGATCGCCTCGACCCCGAGCCGGCGGTAGTCGACGCCGGTCGAGACCAGGACGGAGCGGGTGTGGACGTCGCCGCCCTCGGTGTGGACGACGTGGTGGCCGCCGTCCTCGCACGGCGAGATGCCGGTGGCCGGCCAGCCGGTGAAGAAGCGGGTGCCGAAGCGCAGCGCCTGCCCGCGGGCCCGCTGGGCCAGCCGCATGCCCGAGATGCCGCGCGGGAAGCCGAGGTAGTTGCGGATCATCGAGCTGGTGCCGGCCTGCCCGCCGATCGCCTCGGCCTCGAGGCACACCGTGCGCAGGCCCTCGCTCGAGGCGTACACGCTCGCCGCGAGGCCGGCGGGGCCCGCGCCGACCACGACGAGGTCGACGACCTCGTCCACGTCGATCTCGTCGGGGCGGCCGTAGAGCTGGTTGGCCAGCGAGCGCACGTCGGGGCAGTGCCCGCACCAGCCGGCGAGCGAGGACACGACCGGCCAGCGACCCTCGTCCTCGGGGCAGTCGGCCATCACCGCGCGGCCGACCTCGCTGTCGGGGTGGTGCACCCCGGCGGGCAGGCCGACGCGGCCGAGGTAGTCGAGCAGCTGGCGGGTGAGCGCGTCCTTCTCCGGCGTGATGATCCGGACGTTCTCGACCACGGGCGTCGCGACGGTGGCGTTCCACTCGTTGAGCAGCTCGCCGACCGCTCCGTGGAACTCCTCGTCGCGCGGGCCCTGCGGCATCAGCAGCAGCGCGTCGACCTTGCCGGCCGCGACGGCGTGCCGGAAGGTCTGGTTGTCGGCGCGGAACCGGCTGATGTGGGAGACCAGCAGCCGCCGGGCGGTCGGCACGGTCTTGCGGGTGCCGCCCAACAGGGCGAACAGCAT
Source organism: Nocardioides palaemonis (assembly GCF_018275325.1). Classification (NCBI taxonomy): domain Bacteria; kingdom Bacillati; phylum Actinomycetota; class Actinomycetes; order Propionibacteriales; family Nocardioidaceae; genus Nocardioides; species Nocardioides palaemonis. Next base: position 1,159,921 of record NZ_JAGVQR010000004.1, read on the forward strand.
CTGCTCGTCGTGGTCGGTGTCGATGACGAACAGCGCGACCTGGTGGCCGGTGGCCACGAGGTCCTTCGCCGTGTGCTTCGCGCTGGCCTCGTCCTGCACCAGCCGGACGTCGTACTCCCGCTCGTAGCGGGCGAAGGTGTCGGCCAGGACCTCACCGTGGTTCGCCGACGCGACCACGATCGCGGGTGCTCCCATACCTCCAGCCTAGTGCGGGGACGTCAGCCGGTGAGGTTGTGGACGTAGCACCAGCGCCAGGCCTCGTCGGGCTCGGCGGACTGCATCACCGGGTGCAGGGTGTCGTGGAAGTGGGCGGTGGCGTGCTTGCCGACGGAGGAGTCGCAGCAGCCGACGTGCCCGCAGGTCAGGCACTGGCGCAGCGACACCCAGCGGGTGCCGTCGGCGAGACAGGTCGCGCAGGCCGGGTCGGCGACCGTCTCGATCGCCGGGAACTGCTCGAGGTCGTCGCAGATCCGGCCGCCGGTGAAGCCCATCGAGGTGTTGCGGACGCTGGTGCGCGCCTCGGTGCCGGCGTCGAGCATCGACTCCTCGATGTCGAGCATGCCGAGCACCTCGCTGACCACCTCGGAGGCGAGCCGGCCCTTGCTGCGCACGCGCAGCACCTTGGTGCGCTCGGCGGCGATCATCTCGCGGCGCACGCGGGTGTAGAGCTCGGACGGCGTCTCCTCGCCCTCGGCGGTGGACAGCTGCTCCCACGCCGCGAACGTGCGCTGGTCGACGCGGGCACGGACCTGGGCGTCGACGCCGTGGTGGTCGTCGAAGTCCATCTCCGCCAGCCTGGCGAGCCCGGCGTCGGCCGCCTGCTGGAGCAGGCCGGCGCGGGAGAGGGCGTCCTCGGCCGGGTCGGGCGAGGGGACCTTGAGCAGCCGGGTCAGCAACGGGAGGCTGAGCCCCTGGACCAGCAGGGTGCCGGCCACCACGGTGAACGCGACCAGCAGCAGCACCTCGCGGTGGGGTGCGTCCTCGGGGATGACGAAGGCGGCCGCCAGCGTGACCACGCCGCGCATGCCGGCCCAGCCGATGAGGAACGTCCAGGACGCCGGCAGCGGGTCGTTGCCGAGCCGGCGGAAGAGCAGCGTGCCGAAGACCCAGGCCATCCGCACGCCGACGACGGTGACGAGGGTGGCCGCGCAGACGACGGCGATCCGGCCGGCGCCGAGGGTCGACTCGGAGACGTCGGCGAGGATCCAGTCGAGCTGGAGGCCGATCAGCAGGAAGACGGTGTTCTCGAGGACGAAGGCGACCGTGCGCCAGGTGATCCGCTCGGTGATCCGGGACTGGGCGGTCTGGATGATCGGCGCCTTGTGGCCGAGCAGCAGGCCGGCGACGACGACGGAGATGACGCCCGAGGCGTGGATCTCCTCGGCCGCGACGAACGCGGCGAACGGCGTGAGGAAGGACAGGGCTGTGTCGAGCAGCGGGTCGGTGAGCCGCTTGCGCAGCCAGGCGACGACGAGGAAGAACAGCACGCCGATCGCGGTGCCGCCGCCCGCGGCGACGACGAAGTCGAGGCCGACCTCGGCCATCGCCACGCCCCCGGAGAGGGCGGCGATGGCGGTGCGCAGGGCGACCAGGGCGGTCGCGTCGTTGAGCAGCGACTCGCCCTCGAGGATCGTCACGACCCGTCTCGGCAGCCCGATCCGCCGGGCGACGGCGGTCGCCGCGACCGCGTCCGGCGGTGCGACGACGGCTCCGATCGCGATCGCCGCCGCCCAGCCGATGCCCGGGACCAGCCAGTGCACGACCGCGCCGACGACGAGGGCGGTGATCACCACCAGCACGACCGACAGCCGCAGGATCGAGCCGCGGTTGGCGTTGAAGTCGACCAGCGAGGTCTGGATCGCGGCCGCGTAGAGCAGCGGCGGCAGCAGCCCGAGCAGCACCACCTCGGACTCGAGGTGGATGGTCGGGACGCCGGGGACGTACGACGCCACGGCCCCCACCACCACGAGCAGCAGGGGGGCCGGGACGTGCAGGCGGTCGCTGACGGCGGTCGCGGCCAGGACGACGGCCGCCATCGAGACGAGGAGCAGGGCGAGTTCCACCAGACGAGTCTGGCGGGTCGGTGCCCGTTCGGGCCACGTCGTTCGCGATCAGCGGACGACCTCGAGGACCTGCAGGGTGATGCCGTTGGCGTAGGCCGCGTGCTCGGTGAGTCGCAGCGACGTCTTCGGGCCCTCGCCGAAGAGCCGCTTGCCGGAGCCGAGCAGGAGCGGGAAGACGAGCAGGTGGTAGCGGTCGACCAGGCCGGCGCGGGCCAGCTCCTGGGCGAGGTGGGCGCTGCCGTGCACGTGGATCTCGCCGCCGTCGGTCTCCTTCAGCGCCGCGACGTCGTCGACCGAGCGCAGCACGGTGACCTCGCCGTCGCCCCACGGCACGGTGTCGCCCTCGAGGGTGGTGGACACGACGTACTTGGGCATCGCGTTGTAGGTGGTGAACTCCTCCATCGAGGGCCACACCGGCGCGAACTCCTCGTAGGACCGACGCCCGAGCAGCAGCGCGGAGGCCTGCTCGGTCTCACGGCCCTTGATGTCGTAGGCGGCCTCCTCGAACGCGACGTCCTTGAACGTCCAGCCGGCGTGCGGGTGGTCGCCGCCGCCGGGCGCCTCCATGACGCCGTCGAGGGAGAGGAAGGTGGTGATGACGATCGGTCGCACGGTGTGGCCTTTCGATGGGACGGGTCGGTGGGTGGATCAGTCGGTGGCGGGTCGTCGCTCAGGCGGCGACGAGGTCGTCGATCTGGTTGATGGCGGCGGTCGAGCCCTCGACGACACCCATGTCGAGCACCTTCTGCAGGTCGTCGGCGCTGGCGTAGGCGGTCACGAAGGTGGCGCGGGTGCCGCCGTCGGTGGCGGTGAAGGTGAAGTCGGCGCGCGACTCGGGCATCGAGGTGTTGGGCGCGAAGGTCTCGTCGAGGGCGAAGCCGTCGTTGAAGGTGAAGCCGTCGGGCCGCGAGACGCCAGTGACGTCCCAGTAGGCGTAGAACCTCTGCCCCTCGGGGCTGGTCATGTAGTAGTTCATCCGACCGCCGGGGACCAGGTCGTGGTCGACGAAGGTGGCCGGGTAGGTCGGCGGGCCCCAGACCCGCTCGAGCTGGCGCGGGTCATCGTAGACCGCGAACACGCGCTCGACCGGTGCGGCGAAGTCGGCGGTGATGGTCAGGGTGAGGGCGTCGAGGTCGTGCTGCACGTCGGTGACAGGCATGGTTCCGGTCCGTTCTGCGGGTGGGTGTGGGTCAGTGGTGGGTCATTCGCCGGCGAGGAGGTCGTCCATCCGCTGGATGCGGCCGCGCCAGAGCGCCTCGAGCTCGGTGAGCATCGCGGTGACGGAGCGGACCGCCTCCACGTCGCCGCTCGCGAGTGCCTCGCGACCCTGCCGACGCTTGGTCAGCAGGCCCGCGCGCTCGAGCACGGCCACGTGCTTCTGGACGGCGGCGAAGCTCATGTCGTAGTGCTGCGCCAGCGCCGAGACCGAGTGCTCCCCGGCCAGCACGCGGCGCAGGACGTCGCGCCGGGTGCGGTCGGCGAGCGCGTGGAACCACGCGTCCGCCCGGTCCTCCGCGTCCTCGATCATGGACCTAACGTACAACCGAATGGTTGTACGTTGTCAAGACCCCCACCCCGGAAAGTCATCTGAGGACGCCCTGCAGCCGGGAGGGGTCTCCGGGGCTGCAGGACGTCCTCAGATGCCGGGGCTCAGCGGCGCGTCGCCTCGTCGAGCAGCGCGGCGAGCGCGGCCGGCTGGGTGTACATCGGCCAGTGGCCCGAGTCGATGTCGACCAGCTCGAGGGCGGTGGCGGCGCCGAGCTCCGGGACGTCGCCCGACGCGATGAACTCCCTGGCCTGCTCGGGGCTGAACTCGGGGCACACGAGAGTCAGCGGCACGCCGTGGCGCCGCTCGTCGCTCCAGCGCACGACGCCACGGGTGACGCCGACCGGCACCGCGTGGGCGCCGGCGGCCACCGAAGCCTTGAGCTCGGCCGACATGTCGGCGGAGTCCGGGCCCTCGAACGGCTCCCAGCCCGGGAAGGCCATCACGCCGTCGACCGGCTCGAAGAAGTCGGCGTAGGTGTCGCCCTCGGTCGCGGGGAACCCGCCGATCAGCGCGACGCCGGTGATCGCGTCCGGGCGCTGGTCGGCCGCCGTCCAGGCGAGCGTGCAGGCCGCGGAGTGGCCCACCACGAGCGGGCGGTCCGCGGCGTCGACCGCGGCGAGCACCGCTGCGACCTGGTCGTCGTAGGTCGCGCTCGCGTCGCCGTCACCCTGGCCGGGCAGCGTCACCGGCACGGGACGGTGGCCGAGCCGCTCGAGCTCGGGCAGCACGTCGTCCCAGGCTGAGGCGTCGAGCCACATCCCCGCGATCAGCACGATGTCCATCAGTCGTTCTCCCTGTGTCTCGGTGATTGAGGTGCGAGCGCGCCCCTCGATGGTTGAGGTGCGAGCGCGGCCCTCGGTGGTTGAGGTGCGAGTGCGCCCCTCGGTGGTTGAGGTGCGAGCGCAGCGAGCCTCGAAACCACTCGCTGTCCCGCCACCGTAGACACCATTCCGGACGGAAGGCGTCCGGAACCAGTGCGACCATGGATCCATGAGCGAGATCAGCCCGACCGCCCGGGCGCTGCGGGCGCTCGACGTCCTGCAGTCCCGGCCCGGGATCACCGCGACCGAGCTGGCCGGCCGGCTCGGCGTCACCGAGCGCGCCGCCCGCCGCTACGTCGCGATCCTGCGCGAGGCCGACATCCCGGTGGAGTCGACCCGCGGGCCCTACGGCGGCTACACCCTCGGGCGCGGGCTGCGGCTGCCGCCGCTGGTCTTCTCCGCCACCGAGGCGCTCGGCCTGGTGATGGCGGCGCTCGACTCCCAGCACCGGGTGGCCGACCCCGACGACCCGGTCGGCTCCGCGCTCGGCAAGATCCTGCGGGTGCTGCCGACCAACGTCGCACGGCAGGCGGTCGCGATGCGCGAGACCGCGCGCACGGTGCCCGAGCGGTTCCCGGCCAAGCCGGACCCGGAGGTCACCAGCACGCTCGTCGCCGCGGTGGCCGCCCAGCGCCAGGTGCGCCTGGGCTACCGCACCGCCGCCGGCAACCCGCGTACGTTCGAGGTCGATCCGTGGTCGGTCGTGGTGCGCTACGGCCGGTGGTACCTGCTGTGCCACTCCCACCACGCCGACGCGCTGCGGACCTTCCGCATCGACCGGATCACCGCGGTCGAGGAGCTCGACGGCACCTTCGCCGTCCCCGCCGACCTCGACCCGGCCGCCGAGCTCGAGGCCAACCTCGGCCAGGGCTGGGAGCACGAGACCCACGTGGTCTTCGACCTGCCCCTCGAGCAGGTGCGGCCCTGGATCCGCCCGACGCTCGGCGACCTGCGAGCGCTGCCGGACGGCGGGTGCGAGCTGGTCGGCAGCACCAGCAACGCCCAGGCGTACGCCGGTGAGTGGCTCGCGGGCGTGCCGTTCGCGTTCCGCGTCGTGGGCGGGCCCGAGCTCCGGACGGCGGTCGCCGAGGTCGCCGATCGGCTGCGCGCGTCGCTGGAGGCTCCGGTCAGCGGTTGACCGCGACCTCCTTGCCGAGGGTCCAGCCGTCGGAGATCGGCAGGAAGTCGCCGCTCCAGAACTTGCCGGGGTCGTACCAGGTGGCCCTGCGGTCGTCGAGCAGGATGCCCATCTCGATGTAGCAGGTCGCGACGATCTCGGCGCAGAACGCCGCCTCCGGCGTGACCCGCCGACCGCGCTTCTTGCGCGGGACGTAGGCGTCGCGCCCGCGCAGCCAGCGCGAGGCGAGCTTGGTCATGCTCGGGAACGAGACGCCGTCGAGACGCGCGACGGCGCGCAGCATGCCGTCCTCCTCGTCGCGGCCGATCTCCGGCTCGAGCTGGCGCAGCCACGCGTCCTGCTTGTAGTCGCCCTGCCAGCGCGCGACCGCCTCGCGCAGGTCGTGGAGCTGGACACCGCGGTGGTGGGCGCCGGTCCACATGTCCTTCTGCTTCTTGCCGAGCTCGGCGTGGAAGATCAGCGGCGGCAGGTCGTCGACGACCACCGCCATCCCGACGTGGTTGACCGGCGAGTTGGTGACCGCGCGGATCGCGCGGTCCGGGGCGCGACGCCCGCGGAAGAGCCAGATGTCCCCGCTGCGGGTCAGGTCGACCGCCTCGTCGAGCGTCAGCGCCGGTGCCATGCGCGGAAGTCTGCCTCACCGGCTCGCGGGACGCCGGCTACGCTGCCCGCATGCGCGCGTGGAAGCTGCTCGGACTCGCCGGTGTGCTGGCCGGTGTCGCCACCGGTGCGGCCGTCGCGCGCGACGAGCGCGTACGCCGCCACTACGACGCCGGCGAGATCCGCGAGCGCCTGCACAAGCGGCACGACGAGGCGCTCGCCCGCGCCGCCGAGAAAGTCTGACCTCCGCCCCCGTTGGTCGAGGAGGTCGCGCAGCGACCGTCACGAGACCCGCCACCGTGTCGTCCGGCTGTCCGGGTCTCGTGACAGGACGTCGTCCTTCCTCGACCAACGGCCGGTGGAGGGGGGCGGTCAGTCGCCGACGTGCTTGTCCCGCCAGGCCCGCGCGACGAGCTCGCCGAGCACGGAGGTGTCGACGGCGTCGAGGCGCTTGACGTAGAGGCAGCCCTTGCCAGTCGTGTGCGGCCCGAGCCGGTCGAGGAGCTCGTCGGGCCCCTCCTGCAGCAGGCCGTAGAACGTCAGCGCCGCCTTGCGCGGTGACAACCCGACGGCGAACCAGTCGTGCACCTTGGCGTCGGCAGTCGTGTACGGCGCGTGGCCGAAGCCGACGATCGAGGGTCCCCACACCCGCGCCTCGGCACCGGTCGTACGCGTGATCAGCTCGATCGCAGCGCGGGCGTCCTCGCGCCGGCGCTCGTCGGCGGTGGCGGAGAGGACGTCGTCGACGGAGGTCTGATCGGTCATCGCCCCATCATCGACCATCCGCCGGGCCCGTGCTGGTCGAGGAGGTCGCGCAGCGACCGTCACGAGACCCCCGAGGGTGGTCGTCCGGCTGTCCGGGTCTCGTGACAGGACTTCGTCCTTCCTCGACCAGCGGGGGTGCGGGCCGTCGTCCTTCCTCGACCAGCGGGGGTGCAGGCCGTCGTCCTTCCTCGACCAGCGAGAAGCTAGCCGCTGAGGGCCAGGCGCAGCGCGATCGCCAGCATCACGAGCCCGACGAGGACGTCGAGGACCTGCCAGGCGCGAGCGCTGGCCAGGCGGGGCGCGGCGAGGCGGGCGCCGTAGGCCAGGCCGGCGAACCACAGCAGGCTCGCGACGCACGCACCGAGGGCGAACCACCAGCGTCCCGGGTCACCGTGGGTGCCGGCGACGGACCCGAGGAGGAGGACGGTGTCGAGGTAGACGTGCGGGTTGAGCCACGTCAGCGCGACCGCCCGTGCGAGCACCCCGCGGCGCGACTCGACCACGCCGTCCCCGACCGCAAGCGCCTCCGGACGCCGGGCCCGGAGGAGGGACAGCACGCCGTACGCCGTCAGGAACGCGACGCCCAGCCACCGCACCACCTCGACCGCCCACGCGGCGCGGTCGAGCAGCACCCCGATGCCCGCGACGCCGGCGACGATGAGCACCACGTCGGAGAGCGCGCACACCGCGACGACCAGTCCGACGTGGCTGCGGCGCAGGCCCTGGCGCAGCACGAACGCGTTCTGCGCACCGATCGCGACGATGAGCGACAGGCCGGTCAGCAGCCCGGCGACGACGTCTCCCACGGGCCCAATCTAGGGCCGGCGACCCTGACGGATGTCAGGGACGACTAGGGGCGATATCCCATGGCAGGCCGCTTCGGAGGGCTGGGACACTTCCCCCATGACTGAGCAGCCCCGGGAGGGCGTGGCGACCGAGGTCGCCGCGAGCGCACGTGACCTGGTGAAGACCTACGGCAAGGGGGAGGCGGAGGTACGCGCCCTGGACGGCGTGAGCGTCGACCTGATGCGCGGCGAGTTCACCGCCGTGATGGGCCCGTCGGGGTCCGGCAAGTCCACCCTGATGCACTGCCTGGCGGCGCTCGACACCCCCAGCGGGGGCGAGGCGGTCGTCGACGGCACGGAGCTCGGGCGGCTCAAGGACAAGGACCTCACCACGCTGCGCCGCGAGCGCATCGGGTTCGTCTTCCAGTCCTTCAACCTGGTGCCGACGCTCAGCGCGGAGGAGAACATCCTGCTGCCGCTGAGCCTCGCCGGCCGCAAGCCCGACCGCGCGTGGTTCGACCAGGTCGTCGACGCCGTCGACCTGCGCCCGCGGCTCGGCCACCGGCCGAGCGAGATGTCCGGCGGCCAGCAGCAGCGCGTCGCCTGCGCCCGCGCGCTGGTCAGCAAGCCGTCGATCGTCTTCGCCGACGAGCCCACCGGCAACCTCGACTCCACCAGCAGCGCCCAGGTGCTCGGGTTCCTGCGCCGCAGCGTCGACGAGTTCGGCCAGACCGTCGTCATGGTGACCCACGACCCGGTCGCGGCGTCGTACACCGACCGCGTGCTGTTCCTCGCCGACGGGAAGATCGTCGACGAGCTGCGCGAGCCCGACCGCGACCAGATCCTCGAGAAGATGGGCCGCCTGCAGGACGCCGCTGCGCAGAAGGCGGCCGGCTGATGCTCCGCCTGACCTGGCGCAACCTGGTCGCCCGCAAGGTGCGGCTGCTGATGAGCACGCTCGCGATCGTGCTCGGCATCGGCTTCCTCGCCGGCGTGATGACCTTCAGCACCGGCCTCAACGCCACCTTCGACAACATCGTCAAGGGCTCCACGCCCGACGCGCAGGTGCGCCCCGCCGGCGACGTGCAGGGCGCCAACGCCGGCGTCGGCACCACCGCGCTGGTGACGCCGGCCGACGTCGACAAGCTGGCCGCGCTGCCCGAGGTCGCCCAGGCGGAGGGCTCGGTCGACGGTCTCGGCTCGTTCCTGCTCGGCAAGGACGACAAGCTGGTCGGAGGCCAGGGCGCCCCGACGCTGGCGTTCAACTACGCGGCCGGCGAGAACATGCAGGGCGAGCCGATCCTCGAGCTCAACCAGGGCGGGTGGCCCGAGAAGCCGGGCGAGGTCACCATCGACACCTCGTCGGCCGAGCGCGGCGGCTACGAGGTCGGTGACACCGTCACGATGATCGTGCCGACCGGCGAGCCGCGACGCACCTTCACCCTCGTCGGCACGGCCGACTTCAACGGCGGCGGCACCGCCGGCGCCACCCTCGTCCTGATGGACACCAAGGAGGCGCAGGAGATCTTCCTCGACGGCCAGGACGGCTTCACCAGCGTCTCCCTGACCGCCAAGGACGGCGTCTCGCAGACCGAGCTGGTCGACGCGGCCAAGGCCGTCACGCCGGAGGGCTTCACCGCCGTCACCGGCGACAAGGTGGTCAAGGAGACCCAGGACCAGATCGGTCAGTTCCTCGACGTCATCTCGATCTTCCTCACGACCTTTGCGGTGATCGCGATCGTCGTCGGCGCGTTCATCATCTTCAACACCTTCTCGATCCTCGTCTCCCAGCGGGTGCGCGAGTCGGCGCTGCTGCGCGCGCTCGGCGCGAGCCGCCGGCAGGTCACCCGCTCGGTGCTCGTCGAGGCGTTCCTCATGTCGGTGGTCGGCGCGACCCTCGGGCTGCTGCTCGGGCTCGGGCTCTCGCGGGGGCTGGCCGGGCTCTTCCGCTCGTTCGGCCTCGACATCTCCGGCGACGTGCTGACGCTGACCCCGTTCACCATCGTCTCGGGCTACGTCGTCGGCATCGTGGTCACCATGGTCGCGGCCTTCGTCCCCGCCCGCCGGGCGGCGAAGGTCCCGCCGGTCGCGGCGATGCGCGACGACCTCGTCGTGCAGGAGAAGGGCATGGGGCGCCGCCTCGTTCTCGGCACGATCGCGATGGTGGTCGGCGCCGCCCTGGTCGCGGCCGGCCTGGTCGGCGCCCCCGGCACCGACGCGATCTGGATCGGCGCGGGCGCGGTGATCTGGGTGGTCACCACCGCCGTCCTCGCGCCGGTGGTCGGCAAGCCGGTGCTGCTGCTGTGCCGCGGCCTGTTCGGCCGGGTCTTCGGCACCGCCGGCCGCCTCGCCGGCGAGAACGCGCTGCGCAACCCGCGGCGTACGGGTGCGACCGCCTCCGCGCTGATGATCGGCCTCGCCGTCGTCTCCGCCGTCGGCGTCCTCGCCTCGTCGCTGAGCGCCACCCAGGACAAGATCGTCGACGACCAGTTCACCAGCGACTTCCTCGTCCAGCTGCCGACGTTCCAGGGCTTCCCGACGCAGTACGGCGACCAGATGGAGCAGGTCGACGGCGTCGCGGTCGTCTCGCGCCAGCAGGGCGTACCGGTGAGCGTCGAGGTCGACGGCAAGCCCGACCAGGCCTTCGCCAACGGCGTCGACGCCGCCTTCACCGACGTCTACACCCTGAAGATGGAGTCCGGGACCGACGAGCTCAGCGGCGACCAGGTGCTGCTCAGCCAGGGCCGCTCGGAGAGCCTTAAGGCCACCACCGGCGACACGGTTGACGTCGAGTTCCCCGGCGGGAAGACCATCCCGCTCGAGGTCGCGGGCGTCTTCGAGGACACCCCGGTCACCAGCGGCATCACGGTGCCGTTCTCGGTGCTGGAGGAGGCGGGCGTGAAGCGCAGCGACTCGACGCTGAGCATCAACGTCGCCGACGGCGCCGACGTCGGCGCGGTCAAGCAGGACCTCGAGGACGTGGTCAAGGACCTGCCGATCCTGTCGGTGCAGGACAAGCAGGAGTTCAAGGAGCTGATCAGCGGCCAGGTCAACCAGCTGCTCTACGTCATCTACGGCCTGCTCGCGCTCGCCGTGGTGATCGCGGTGATCGGCATCGTCAACACCCTCGGCCTGAGCGTCCTGGAGCGGACCCGCGAGATCGGCCTGCTGCGCGCGGTCGGCCTCTCGCGGCGCCGGCTGCGCCGGATGATCACGCTGGAGTCCGTGTCGATCGCGCTGCTCGGCGCGGTGCTCGGGATGGTGCTCGGACTGGTCATCGGCGTGGTGCTGCGCGAGTCGCTCAAGGACGACCTGACCGAGCTCTCCCTGCCGATCACCAGCCTGCTGGTCTTCCTCGTGGTGGCGGTGATCTTCGGGGTCCTCGCGGCCGTCGTCCCGGCGATCCGCGCCTCGCGGATGAAGGTGCTGGACGCCATCGCAAGCGAGTGAGCCAGCGAGTGAGCGGGGTCACGCCCTCACCCCCCGGGTGGTGACACACCCGGGGGGCGGTGGCACCGTGGGCCGGTGAGCCAGATTCCAGACACCACGCAGGCGCGACCCGCGCGCGGCGACTCCGACACCCGGTTCTTCGGCCAGCCCGGAGTGCTGGCCAACCTGTTCGGCGTCGAGCTGTGGGAGCGGTTCAGCTTCTACGGCATGCAGGGCATCCTGCTGATCTACCTGTACTACTCCGCGGCCCGCGGCGGCCTCGGCGTCGACGAGGGCGTCGCAACCGGCATCGTCGGGGCGTACGGCGGCGCGGTCTACCTCTCCACGATCCTCGGGGCGTGGCTGGCCGACCGGCTGATCGGCCCGGAGCGGACGCTGTTCTACTCCGCGGTCTGCGTGATGCTCGGCCACATCGCCCTGTCGCTGCTGCCCGGCCTGACCGGCGTCGGCGTCGGCTTGGTGCTGATCGCGCTCGGCTCGGGCGGCGTGAAGGCCAACGCGACGTCGCTGGTCGGCTCGCTCTACGACGAGCACGACACCCGCCGTGACGCCGGCTTCTCGCTGTTCTACATGGGCATCAACATCGGCGCCCTGATCGGCCCGCTGCTCACCGGCCTGCTGCAGAAGGAGGCCGGCTTCCACTGGGGCTTCGGCGCCGCCGCGGTCGGCATGGCCCTGGGCCTGACCCAGTACGCGCTCTTCCGCAAGAACCTGCCCGAGGAGACCAACCGGGTCGCGAACCCGCTGCCCCACGGCAAGCTCGCGACGTACGGCATCGGCGCCGTCGTGGTGCTCGCGGTCGTCGGCGTGCTGACGTGGGTCGGCGTGATCACCGCCGACCGGCTGGCCAACATCGTGATCGGCATCAGCGCGGTCGCGGCCGTCGCGTACTTCGCGGTGATCCTCACCGACCGCGAGGTGCAGGGCGCCGAGCGCAGCCGGATCTTCGCCTTCGTGCCGCTGTTCGTCTGCAACGTCGTGTTCTGGTCGCTCTACCAGCAGCAGTTCACGGTCGTGACGATCTACGCCGACAAGCGCCTCGACCGGAACCTGTTCGGCTGGGAGATGCCGGTCTCGTGGGTGCAGTCGATCAACCCGGTCTTCATCATCGTGCTGGCCGGTGTCTTCGCCGCGCTCTGGACCAAGCTCGGCGACCGGCAGCCGGTGACGCCGCTCAAGTTCGGCGCCGGCACCGCGCTGATGGGTGTCGCGTTCTTCTGCTTCCTGCCGATGCCGGGCGGCGAGAACACCGCGCCGCTGTGGGGCCTGGCCGGGATCCTGCTGGTCTTCACGCTCGCCGAGCTGCTGATCTCGCCGGTCGGCCTGAGCGCCACCACCAAGCTGGCGCCGAAGAAGTACACGACCCAGATGGTCGCGCTCTACTTCCTCTCGATCGCGCTCGGCACCGCGCTCGCCGGCGTGCTGGCGGGCTACTACGACGAGGCCGCCGAGGGCCCGTTCTTCATCTGGGTGGGCCTCGCCTCGGTGGTCACCGGTGTCGTCGTGATGCTCGCGTCGAAGCCGATCCACAAGCTCATGGCGGGCGTCGACTGACGTGCTCGCCTCGCTCGGGTGGGGTGCGCTGGCCGCCAGCTCGCTGGTGGTCGGCGCCCTCCTCGCGCTGGTGCGGTCGTGGTCGGACCGGGTCGTGGGCCTGGTGCTCGGCTTCGGCGCCGGCGCGCTCGTCGCGAGTGTGTCCTTCGAGCTCGCCGAGGAGGGCCTGCGGATCGGCAGCGCGTACGCCGTCGCCGCGGGCCTCGCGCTCGGCGGGCTGACGTACTTCCTCGCCGACCGCGGCGTGCAGCGCTGGGGCGGACGCTCCGGCGGCGCCTCGGCCGGCACCCCGCTCGCGGTCGGTGCGTTCCTCGACGGCATCCCCGAGCAGGCCGTCCTCGGCATCGGGATCGCGGCCGGCGGTGCGGTCAGCCCGGCCCTGCTGGTCGCGATCTACGCCTCCAACCTCCCCGAGGCGATCGGCTCGGCCGCCGACATGCGCGCCGCCGGCCGCTCGCGCGGCTCCGTCGTCGCGCTCTGGACCGGCGTCGCCGCCTGCTGCGCGGCCGCGACCGTCGCCGGGACGCTGCTCGCCGACGCGGTCTCCAGCGACGGCCAGGCCTTCGTCGACGGCTTCGCCGCCGGCGCGCTGCTCACCATGCTGATCGACTCGATGGTCCCCGAGGCCAAGGAGAAGGCGAAGGACTGGGCGGGCCTGGCCACCGTCGTCGGCTTCGCGCTGGCGGCGGGGTTGTCCCTGCTCGGCTGAGGGGCCCGAGCTGGCGGTCGCCACGGGCAGATGCCGGCGTGTCGCCGTCCGACACGCCGACGGTGGAGCGCGCGGCCCGACCTAGCGGCCCTCCGCTCCACGGACGCCGGTCAGTAGCCGCCCTCGGGCGGCACCATCTCCCCGCGCACGCCCAGCAGCCGGACCGGGCGCTGGTCGTCGAGGGCGAGGAAGAGGTCGAACGCCGTCTGCGTGATCACCTCGACGTCGAGGGTCGGCTCCTGGAGCTTGCGGACCTTGGTGAAGGTGAAGAACGGCGCGAAGCGGACCTTGAGGTGGACGCGTTGCACGGCGCGGTCCTCGCGGCGTACGTCGTCGACGACCCGCGCAGCCAGCTCGGACAGCGCCGCCCGGACCTCGTCGGGCGTGGCGAGGTCGGACTGGTAGGTCGTCTCCCGGCCGTGGGCGCGGGCGACCCAGGGTGTGTCGTCGGGCCAGGCCCGCCCGCCGCCACGGCCGAGCCGGCCGAGGTGTCCACCGCTGGCGGGGCCGAACGCGGCGACGAGCGACTCCTCGTCGGCGGCGGCGAGGTCGGCGACGGTGCGGATCCCGATCGCCTCGAGCCGCGCACCGATCCGGTTGCCGACGCCCCAGAGCGCGGTGGTCGGGCGGGCGCCCATGACGTCCATCCAGTTGTCACGGGTGAGCCGGAAGGTGCCCTGCGGCTTGCCGAAGTCGGTGGCGATCTTGGCGCGGACCAGGGTGTCGCCGATGCCGACCGAGCAGTGCAGCGCGGTCGCCTCCAGCACGGCCGCCTGGACCGCCCGAGCGGTCGCGAGCGGGTCGTCGGTCTCGACGCCGACGAACGCCTCGTCCCAGCCCAGCACCTCGACGACCGCGCCCGGCACCGCGCGCAGCGTCTCCATCACCCGCGCCGACGCCTCCTCGTAGACCGGGAAGTCGACCGGCAGGAACACCGCGTCCGGGCAGCGCCGCCTGGCCAGCTTGAGCGCGAGGCCGGAGCGTACGCCGTGGGCGCGGGCCTCGTAGGACGCCGTCGACACCACGGCGCGCTCGGTCGGGTCGCCGCGCCCGCCGACGACGACCGGCAGCCCGACCAGCTCGGGCCGGCGCAGCAGCTCCACGGCGACCAGGAACTGGTCCATGTCGACGTGCAGCACCCAGCGGCCCATCCGCCCATGGTGGCGCAGACCTCCGACACCCGGCGGAAAACCGGGTGCGCCCGGGACCGTGTGACGCCTACCGTTGTCCGCGGCGGGATCAGCGGCAGGGCCCGGAGTTCCGGGGCCCGGTTCCGCGCGTCGTACCCCGCCACACGCCCTCCACGGCAACGGTATCGGAGTTGTTCACTCCTGTGAGTTCGACTCTCACACCTCACGGGTGGTGGCCGGTGACGAGTCGCACCCGCATGCCCTGAGGCCGGACCGGTCAGCACGACGGTCCGTGTCCCCGCACGCCGGTGCGGTCGCCGACCACCACCCCAGCCCGCTTGCCACCCACACCCACCAGCGACCCGAAGGAGGATCGCCATGACCATGACCACCTACGTCTCCCGCCCCGACCGGCTCGTCACCAGCCGCTCGCTGCGCCACGGCCTGCGGCCGACCTTCGCGGTCCAGCCCTGGCAGGTCGCGCTCGAGCACCGCGACGGCGAGCCGACCCGTGTCCTGCCCGCCGGCCGGCACGTGCGCCGGACCCGGGCGACCTACCAGGTCGTCGACCTGCGCGAGCGCATCGACGTCGTGCCCGCGCAGGAGGTGCTGACGTCCGACGGCGTCACGGTCAAGGTCTCCGCCGTGTGGACCTGGGCCGTCGCCGACGCGGTCGCCCACACCGAGCGGGTGCACGACCCGGTGCACACCGTCTACGTCGCGGTGCAGCTCGCGCTGCGCGACGCGCTGTCCGGACTCGAGGCCGAGGCGCTGGTCCGCTCGCCCCGCACGGGGCTGGCGCCCGGCGCGCGTGAGGCGGTGGCCGAGGTCGCTGCCGGGGTCGGCATCCGGCTGCTCGACGTCGTCGTGAAGGACGTCGTGCTGCCCGCCGACCTGCGCGCGGCCCACGCCGAGCTGGTCGTCGGCCGGCACCGGGCGCAGGCGCAGCTCGAGGCGGCGCGCGCCGAGACCGCGGCCCTGCGGTCGCTGGCCAACGGCGCCAAGCTGCTCGACGACCACCCGGCCCTGGCCCAGCTGCGACTGGTCCAGGCGCTGCCGCCCGGCTCCCGGGTCGAGGTGGTCACGCCGGGGCGTACGTCCTCCCGCGAGGACTGAGCCCGATCGGGGGTGGCGGACCGTCACGCACGGTCCGCCGCCCGTCGGAGACGCGCAGGCAATGGTGCCCGTGCGCCCGGTCCGCCACGCTCGGCGCCCTCGACCGGTCGGAGCAATGCCTGCGCGTCTACCCCTGCGGGCGGGTGCTGCGTCGGGTCCTGCGGCGTAGCGTCGGAGCCATGACCAGCGACCAGCCCGAGCAGGACGCGTACGCCGAGCACCCCGAGGAGTCGGCCTTCCCGGCCGCGGGTGAGCGGGTCTCCGACGAGGAGCGCCAGGCCGCGCTGGACGCCGAGCCCGGCGGCAACGCCACCGTCGGCGACACGGTCGACACCGACGACGTCGACTCGCAGGCCGAGGAGGGCACCTCCGGCCAGGAGGTCGCCCAGCAGGCGCGCGGGGCCTACCGCCCGGACTGACCGTCCTCCTCGTCGCGGTGCAGCAGCCGCCAGGCGATGGCCAGGCACGCCGTCGCCAGCGCGGCCCGGAACCAGCCGAAGTCGCCGACCAGCGACACCCCTTGCGCGACGGCGATGATCGCCCAGATCGTTCCCTCGATCCGGCGCTGGCGGGCGTGGTCGGGCACGAAGCCGGCGGCGAACTCCTCGGGCGTGCCGCACTCCTCCTGCACGGTGCGGCCGGCGTCGGCGGCGATCGCGTGCGCGTCACCGATGATCTTCGCCACCCGCACGTCGGCGAGGTGGTAGCGACCGCGCAGGATCGCGCCGACCTGGCGTGACCACTCGTCGACATCGGCGATCGCGGGCGCGGGCGTGGGCCGCGCGTCGGCCCACCGGCCCGCCGCGGCCGCGAGGAGCGCGCAGCCGGCGACGACCCAGAGGTACGACCAGGTGCTCGCCGTGCCGAGCGGAACGGTCTTCGCCCACTCGTTGGCGAGGGCGAGCGTGGACGCACCGGCGGCGATCGCTCCGAGGGTGCCGATGGCCGCCGCGGCCGCGCCCCGGGCACGCAGCAGCGTGTCCCAAGTCGCCCACACGACGGCCTTGAGCACGCCGATCCCCACGGGCAGCAGGACCCAGCCCAGCGTCCACGTCAGCGTCGTCCGCCCGTCGAGGAGGAGGAACACCATGAACGCGCCGGTCCAGAAGGACGCCAGGCCGAAGCCCCATGCCGGGACCTCGGGCCACGTCATGCTCGACGCGTCCCAGAGGTGCAGGCGTCCCTCCGCGACCCACCGGTCGTAGAGCGCGTCGGAGTGCTCCTCCGGCGTGCCGAAGAGGTCCTCGGGCGACTCCTGCGTCTCCCGCACCAGCGCGAGCGCCTCCTCGAGCCCCTCGCACACCTGGTGAGGCTCGACGTCGCGGCGCAGCAGCCGCCACGAGACGGCGAACGCCCAGCCGCCGTCCGCGGGCACGCCGCGCGCCCGGTCGAACTCGTCGTGCAGCGCCGCCAGCGGTGTCGTCTGCTCAGCCATCCCTCGTCGCCCCCGTCGGCCCCGTCGTCATCGTCGTCATCGTCTCCCCCAGTTCGCGCCAGGCGGCCAGGTCGTGCCGCAGCCGGGTGCGGCCCTGCGCGGTCAGGTCGTACGCCTTGCGCCCCGGGCCGCCCTGCCCCTCGACCCACGTCGCGTCGACGTCGCCGCCCTCCTCGAGCCGGTTGAGCACGGGGTAGAGCGAGCCGCCCTTGAGCAGCCCGAAACCGCGCTCCGCGAGCGCCTGCGCGACGGCGTACCCGTGCAGCGGGCCGGCGTCCAGGGTCGCCAGCACCGCCACGTCGAGCGCAGCCCGCACCCAGGGTGCGGGCCAGCGGGCGTCGGTCATGCGGCTAAGTACAGCACATACCTAGGTACGGCCCACTGGTCGACCGCCGTTGTCGCTTGTCGCCCGACATTCCGGGCGTCGAGCGGACAATGGTCCGCTCGACCCCGGCAATCGCGCGGACCTCAGCCGAGGAACGCGCTGAGCCCCTCCAGCAGCCGGTCCACCTCGGCGTCGTCGTTGTAGGCGGCGAGCCCGATCCGCAGTCCGGAGTCGACGGGGAGGCCGAGGGCGCGGAAGGTCTCGACGGCGTAGAACGTGCCGGGCGGGACCATCACGTCGCGCTCGGCCAAGAAGGTGTGGGCGTCGACAGGCGAGCGGTCGCGCAGCGTCACGAACAGCGTGGACGTCCGGTCGGCGGCACGCGAGTGGAGGGTCAGGTGGTCGGTCAGGTCGGCGAGGCCGTCCTCGATCCGCTGCCGCAGCCGCAGCTCGTGGTCGGCGATCGACGCGGCGGCGGACACGAGACGTTCCCGCCGGGAGGAGCCGGTGCCGAGCGAGGCGATCAGGTCGACCGCCGCGGTCACGCCGGCGAGCAGCTCGTAGGGCAGCGTCCCGAGCTCGAACCGCTCCGGCACCGCGTCGGAGGAGGGGACGAGCTTGTCGGGGCGCAGCGTCTCGAGCAGCGCGGGGTCGGCGACGAGCGCGCCGCAGTGGGGGCCGAAGAACTTGTAGGGCGAGCAGACCAGCAGGTCGGCGCCCATCGCGGTGAGGTCGGGCGCGGCGTGGGCGGTGTGGTGCACCGCGTCGACGTGGACCAGCGCACCGACCTCGTGGGCCCGGGCCGCGACGGTCGCGACCGGCGGGCGGGTGCCGAGCAGGTTCGACGCCGCGGTCAGAGCGACCAGCCGCGTGCGCGGGGTGATCGCGTCGAGCGACGACAGGTCGAGCTCGCCGGTCGCCGGGTCCAGGCGCAGCCAGCGCACCGTCACGCCCGCCCGCTCGGCCGCCTGGATCCACGGCCGCACGTTGGAGTCGTGGTCGAGCTCGCAGACCACCACCTCGTCACCCGGCCCCCAGGTCTTCGCCAGCGCCCTTGAGACGTCGTACGTCAGCGCCGTCGCGCTGCGCCCGTGCACCACGCCGCCGGGGACCCCGCCCACCAGGTCGGCGATCGCCGAGCGGAACCCGGCCACGGCGTCCTCGGCGTTGCGCTGGCTGACCAGCAGCGAGCCGCGCTGCGACAGCGGTCCGGTCAGGGTCCGGGCGATCGCCTCGCCGACGACGGCCGGGGTCTGGGTGCCGCCGGGGTTGTCGAAGTGGGCGATCCCGGAGGCGAGGGAGGGGAAGTGCGAGCGGAAGCCTGCGACGTCGAAGGACAAGGACATGCGGGGCACGCTAGTTGGCGATGTGCACCACGGCGTCACCGGAGTTGACAAGCGGCGCCTCGGTGCGGCCGATCACGATGCCGTCGCGGTTGGCGTAGACCGCGCGCAGCGTCTTGCCGAAGGAGTCGAAGAGGGTGCCGAGGCGCTCGCCGTCGCTGACCTTCTGCCCGAGCTGGGCGTCGAGGTGCAGGATGCCGGTGCGGCGCGCGCGCACCCAGCCGCTGGCGCGGCACTCCAGGCTGGGCTCGACCGGCGGCTCCTCCACCGGCTCGGTCATCCCGAGCGCCGCCAGCACCCGACGCACGCCGAGCACGCCGGCGTCGACGGCGTACGCGTCGAAGCGCAGCGGCTCGCCCGCCTCGTAGAGCAGCACCTTGGCGCCGTGCTCGCGGGCCGCGTGGCGCAGGGAGCCGTCGCGGATCTTGGCGTGCAGCATCACCGGGGCGCCGAAGGCGGCGGCGAGCTCACGCGTACGGGGGTCGTCGAGGTCGGCGCGCACCTGCGGGAGGTTGCTGCGCCGGTCCGACCCGGTGTGCAGGTCGATGCCGACCTCGCAGCCCGACACGATCTCGCGCATGAAGAGGTGGGCGATCCGGCTGGCGAGCGAGCCGCGCGCGGAGCCGGGGAAGGAGCGGTTGAGGTCGCGGCGGTCGGGGAGGTAGCGGTCGCCGGTCATGAAGCCGAGCACGTTGACGATCGGGACCGCGACCAGCGTCCCGCGGAACGTCTTGGGGTCGAGGCCAGCCATCACCTGGCGCACCACCTCGACGCCGGCGACCTCGTCGCCGTGGATGGCCGCGTCGATCCAGACCGCCGGACCGTCCTCGCGGCCGTGCACCACCCGCACCGGGAGCGTCACGTCGGCGCCGGTCACGAGCCGGGTGATCGGCAGCTCGAGCGCGCGTGCCGAGCCGGACCGGATCCGTACGCCCCCGATGGCGAAGGACTCCCGCGCCACTAGCGGGCGCTCCGGCCGGTCGGGATGCTCACGACGTCAGGGTAGTGGGCGCAGGGGCCCGCCCCGACTCCTCCCGGGGGATCGGAGGTGCCGGGGCGGGCGATCGGGGGGGTCAGCTGTTGAGGGCCGACGAGTCCGAGTCGGAGCCCGAGCCGCTGTCGGTGTCGGGCTGGCCGTCGCCGTCGAAGTCCGGCGCCTGGCCGGTCGTGCCGCCCTGGTCGGTGCCGGTGCTTCCGGGCGGTCCGCCCATCTGGCCGCCCATCTGGCCGGGACCGTCGCCGTCGCCGTCCATGTCGCCCATCGGTCCGCCGCCCGGCCCACCGGGGAACCCCTGCTGGCCGGTGAGCCCGGACTGGTCGGTGGTCGACGTGGTGCCGGTGGTGGCGGAGCCGTCGTCGCCGACGGCGTAGCCCGCCCCGAAGCCCGCGCCGCCGATGGCGAGACCGGCCACGACGGCGCCAGCGGCGATGACGCGGCGGCCCTTCGCCACCCGCCACGAGCGCGAGCGGGCCGGGGAGACCTCGGCGTCGAGGGCCGGCTGGTCGGCGGCGTACGCCGGCGTGGTCAGGGTGGCGGTGCGGTGGTCGGGGGTGCTGGGTGTCGCTGCTCATGGTGGTGCCTTTCGTTCGGGTGTCACGTGCGTGGGAAGTGGCGCGAGGGTCAGCCGCCCATCGGGCCTCCGGGGCCGCCGGTGCCCGCGGGGGCCTCGCCGGCGGTGACGGTCGTGGAGGTGCCGTCGACGGTGACGGTGTAGCTGGCTCCCTGCTCGAGGTCGGCGGACGAGAGGACGATCGAGGCGTAGTCCTTCTCCGGGGTGTAGGACGCCACCTCGGTGCCGGCCGCGTCGGTCACGACGACCTCGGTGCCGGCGGACGCGGTGGTGTCGAGCGCGGCGGCGATCCACGCCTGGTCGGAGTCGGTCGAGGGGGCGACCAGCATGCCGGCGCTGCCGGTGGCGACGAGGGTGCCGCCGGAGACGTCGAAGGTGCCGTTGACGTCGAGCGCGCCGTTGCCGTCGGTGGTCGGGCCGTAGACGGTGATGTCGCCGCCGGTGATGGTCGCGTCGCCGTTGGAGTCGAGGCCGTCGCCGCTGGCCCACACCTCGAGGGTGCCGCCGTTGACGTAGAGGTGCAGCGAGCTGTCGATGGCCATCTCGCCGCCGGCCTGCCCGTCGGTCGAGGCACTGTCGTCGGACGAGCTGACGTTGACGCCGTCGTCGGCGGAGTGCAGCTCGATCGTGCCGTCGTCGACCACGATGACCGAGCCCTCCATCGCCTCGTGGGAGCCGGACACCACGACGCTGCCGCCGGAGACGAGCACCTGGGTGCCCTTGATGCCGTCGTCCTCGGACGACACGGTGAGCTCGCCGCCCTGGACCAGCACGAAGCCGGTGCCGGCGTCCTCGGTGTTGGTGGACTTGAACGCGTCGCCGACCGCGTCGACGGTGACGGTGCCATCGGTGAGGACGAGGTAGTCCTTGCCGATGATCCCGTCGTCGACGGAGGTGACGTCGATGGTGCCGCCGGTGATGACCAGGCCGTCCTTGCCGACGATGCCGTTGTTGCTGGTGCCCGTGACGGTGAGCGAGCCGCTGCCGCCGATGGTGAGGTCCGCGGACGACCACAGCGCGCCGGTGGGCGCGTCCTCCGAGGTGTCGGCGTACGTCGTGGCGTCGGTGAGCGCGTTGTCGCTGCCGTCGGCGAGCACGACCACCACCGACTCGGCGTCGGTGACCGCGATCGCGGCTGAGGTCTCCGAGGTGATCGTCGCGTCGTCGAGCACCAGGCGTACGACGCCGTCGCCCGCGCTGTCGACCACCACCTGGCCGGTGAGCTCGCCGGTCAGGACGTACGTCCCGGCGGCGGAGATCGTCGCGGTGCCGTCGGCGGAGGTGACCGCGTCGGAGTCGGAGGTGGCAGAGGTGCCGTCGAGGGTGACGGTCGTGGCGTCGGCCTCGTCGTAGGACGTGTCGCCGGTCTCGACGGCGACGTCGTCGGCGAGCACCTCGTCGACGGTCGTGCCGTCGGAGGTGGCGACCGCGCTGGTGGTGGTGCCGGTGCTCGTCGAGGTGGTGGTCGTGTCGCTGGCGACGGATGCACCGCAGCCGGCGAGCAGGACGGTGGCGGCGACGCCGGCGACGGCGTGGCGGAGGCGGTTCGAGTGCACAGGGAGGAGTCGCATCGGGTGCGGCCTTTCGGGTCAGCGGGGGCCGCGCGAGCGACCTGATGCCTCGATCGTGCTGGGGCGACCTGTCGCGGAGGTGGCCTCGTCCTGTCCGTCTCCTGTGAGCCCGCGACCGGGCGCGAAGACGAACGCGCGCTGGGCCGCGAAGCTCGACGAGACCAGCGCGACCTCGGTCACGAGCTTGGCCGGGAGCAGGGCCAGGCCGGCGCCGTGCAGCGTGCTGAGCAGCAGGTAGTTGGCGCCGAGGAGGGCGCTCGCGAGCGCGGCGTAGCGCCAGGCAGCGGTGCGGGTGCGGACCCTCCGGCCGCCCTCGAAGACCAGGCGGCGGTTGACCGCGAAGTTGATCCCGGCGCTGGTGAGGCGGGCGCCGACGACCGACAGCAGCAGGTCTCCGGTGAGGGCCTGCAGCGCGAGCAGCGCCACCGTGTCGATGGCGAACGCGGCGAGCGAGGAGGCGAGGAAGACCAGCAGCGGCGCGTAGACCCGGATCGAGTCGACGACCGGGCGGAAGTGCGACGAGGCGTTGTCGTCGAGGTAGATCGTGGCGATCGGCACCTCCTCCAGCGCGATCCCTGCGCGGGCGGCGCGGAGCAGCACCTGCAGCTCGTACTCGTAGCGCTCGCCCGGCACCGAGCACGCCCACGCGAGGACGCCGGCGGGCAGGCCGCGCAGCCCGGTCTGGGTGTCGGTGAGACGGGTCCGGGTGGCGGCGGCGAACAGCCGGCGGGTGACGGCGTTGCCGATCCGGCTGCGCAGCGGGACGCCCGCGTCGAGGGCGCGGCTGCCGAGCACGATCTGGCGGCCAGGGTCGGCGAGGAGCCGCTCGCCGATCGCGACGACGTCGTCGAGCGCGTGCTGGCCGTCGGCGTCGGCGCAGACCACGGGGGATCCCGGGCGGGTGGCGGCGACGTGGGCGAAGCCGGCCTTCAGCGCCGCGCCCTTGCCGCGGTTGGTGGGGAGCGCCAGCACCTCGGCGCCGAGGGTGATCGCCCGCGCGAAGACGTCGGCGTACGCCTCGCCCGACCCGTCGTCGACGACCAGCAGGTGCCAGTCGGGCCGGGCGGCGCGGACGTCGGCGAGGGTGCGGAGGAGGGCCGGACCGGGGCGGTAGGCCGGGACGAGGACGGTCGGCACCGGCTCAGCCCTTGACGTAGAGGATGTCGGAGGTGCCGCGCTCGCCGCCGTTGCTCGGGCGGTTGACCACCTCGCCGTCGAAGAACATCGTCGACGACCCGCCGCCGTCGATGTTGTAGGCCGTCACCGCGCCGAGGCCCTTCATCAAGGTGGCGAGCTCGGTCATCGTCGCGCCGGCGCTGTAGCCGGGGTCGCGGCCGTCGACGACGACGAGCAGCAGGTGGTTGTCGTCGACGACGCCGACCGCGGTGCGCGGCTGGTCGCCCTGGATCGAGTGGTTGCCGAAGTTGGTGTCGACCTCGACGTCGTCGATCCCGTCGAGCACCTCGCCGTCGGCGACCAGCGCGGGCCCGAAGGAGAGGGTGTTCCAGACGCCCGCGTCGACGAGCGCGTCGGCGCTGGTGGCGGTCTCGTCGTAGAGCTCGACGTGCCCGTCCTTGTAGAACGCCAGGCCCTCGCGGGCGCCGGCATCGCGCCAGGCGACGCCGTTGCGCACGACGATGCCGGTCTCGCGGAAGCCGTAGTAGTCGCCGTTGATCGCGAAGACCGCGCCGTTCTGCTCGGCGATGTCGGAGGTCTCGTCGACGATGTTGGTGCCGAAGGAGTCCTGGGCGAAGGCCGAGCGCAGCACGGTCGCGTCGCTCAGCACGAGGTCGGCGACGACGTAGGTCACGGTCGCGTCGCCGCTGCCGGTCGTCACCTTCTTCACGGTGATCGTCGTGCCGTCGGCGCTCCAGCTGTCGTCGGTCAGGACCGCGTCGGAGGTGTCGAGCTCGGTGCCGTCACTGCCCTGGCTGGCCTCGTACGCCGACGCGTCGGCGACCTCGACGTGGTCGACGACGTAGCGGTCGAGCGCCCACGCGCCGCCGCCGGTGGTGAGGGTCAGGGTGGTGAGGCCGCCGATGAGGAAGGCGCGGCGCGAGGGTGCGGGCATGGGCTGCTCCAGTCGTCGAGGTTCTCCTCGACGATCGGAGGTGTCGCTGTCCGCGAACTGTGGTGCGGCTCGGGATCCGGTGTGGGTCGCCTCGTCCCGACGGCCGCAACTTCCGGACCGCTGGCCGCGTCACACTGGTTGCCCGCACTCGGACGGAAGAGACCTTCATGCGCACGATGCCCCTCCTCGCGATCAGCCTCCTGGCCACCGGCCTCGGCGTCGCCCCCGCCTCACCTGCCGGTGCCGCCGGCGAGACCTGCCAGGGGAGGGCCGCGACGATCGTCGGCCAGCCGCTGCAGCGCGTCGTCGGGACCGAGGGACCGGACGTCGTGGTCACGAACGGGGCGATCGGTGTCGACACCCTCGGTGGCGACGACCTGGTCTGCGTCACCGACGCGATCGCTCCGGGCATGGTCACGCTGCGCACCGGCGCAGGCAACGACGTCGTCGACGCCTCCGCCTCCGGGTCGTGGGTCGACGCCGAGCTCGGAGCCGGCTCGGACCACTACACGGCCTCCGCCGGGCACGACACCGTGCTGACCGGGTCGAGGGAGGGCAGCAGGCACGTCGACACCGAGCCGGACACGGTGGTGGCCACCACGGGCGGCAACGCCAGCCAGACCGGGGACGAGTGGACGACCGGGATGTCCGGTGTGCCCAACGCCGACGTGCTCCAGCTCGCCGGGGTCGGCCACACGGTCCGCTGGAGCGGCGTCCAGACCGCGGGCTCGCAGGTCGTCATGGGCACCGGGGCCACGCTGCAGCCCTCCCTCGGTGACGGCGACATCGCGATCGACGCCGCCGGGTCCTGGACGGAGGACGGCGCGCCCGTCCTCGCCTGGACCGGCGAGGCGACCCGCTTCGAGCTGATCGGTCGATCGTCCGCGACGTCGCTCTCCTTCACCGGCACCGACCGCGACGAGCACGTCCACAGCTCGTTCGGCAAGGGCGTGCTGGACGGGCCGCAGCGCTTCGACCTCGGCGCCGGGGACGACACGCTGCTCTCGGAGGACGGTGTCGGCGGCAAGGGCAGCTCCTACATCGGGGGACTGGGCGACGACTCCATCGAGCTCTTCGGCGGCAAGCGGCTCGACGTCGAGATGAACGCCGGCAGGATGTACTACCGGCAGCACGGCACGAAGGTCGGCGCCTCCTTCGACTACTTCGAGGACGTGCGGGTCGGCGCCAGGCACCTCTACGTCGGCGGCACCGCGCACGCCGACCACGTCAGCTTCTACGCGTGCACCGCGACCGTCAGGGGCCGCCGTGGCAACGACGTGCTGGCCTTCTCGCGGAGGAGCGACGACGGCCACAAGATCGGCTGCGACGCGCGGAAGTCGAAGATCCGGATCTTCGGCGAGGACGGCAAGGACACGATCACCGGCTCGCGCGGGCGCGACCTCCTCGTCGGCGGCCGCGGCCGCGACACCGTCCGGGGCAAGGCCAACCGCGACCGCTGCTCGGGCGAGAAGCTCTCGAGCTGCGAGGTGAGGGTCCCGATGATCGTGCGGCCCCGGAAGGCCTGAGCCGGGTCAGCGACCCCAGTTGCGGCGGCGTACGGCCCGCTTCGGCTTGCCGCCCGCGTAGGACAGCGAGGAGTCGACGAGGAAGCCGCGCTCGAGGGCCTCGCGGCCGATCAGCATCCGGAAGCCCATCTCGTCGCGGTTGCTGAGGGTCATCACGGTGGTGATGGTGCGCCCGGCGAGGGTGACGTCGAGGGCGACGGCGTAGCGCTTCTCGACCTGGCCGTTGCTCGAGCGCACCTCGCGCATGTCGAGGACGGGCAGGCTGAGCTCGACGTGGTCGTCGTCGGACTTCTGCCACGGGTGGATGGAGAACCGCACCCACTCGGCGCGGTCGTGCTCGTAGGCCTCGAGGTCGAAGGCGTGGATCGACGACGAGCGCGCGCCGGTGTCGATCTTGGCCTTCATGAAGTCGACGCCGGCCTGCGGAAGGCCCACCCACTCGCGCCAGCCGACGACGACCTTCGACGCGGGTGCGTCGTTCGGGTCTTCGAAGGGCGTGGACACCTGTCCATCCTCTCAGGAGGGTGGGGTCGGGCCGGGGGTCGAGGTGGTTGTATGGCCCACCATGAAGCTCGCCATCCTCTCCCGGGCGCCCCGCTCCTACAGCACGCAGCGCCTGCGCACCGCGGCGATCGACCGGGGTCACGACGTCAAGGTGCTCAACACGCTGCGCTTCGGCATCGACCTCTCGGGGGACGAGCCCGACCTGCTCTTCCGCGGCAAGCAGCTGTCGACGTACGACGCGGTGCTCCCGCGGATCGGCAACTCGATCACCTACTTCGGCACCGCCGTCGTGCGGCAGTTCGAGCAGATGGACGTCTACACGCCCAACACCAGCTATGGCATCGCCAACAGCCGCGACAAGCTGCGCGCCACGCAGATCCTCTCGCGTCACAAGATCCCGATGCCGGCGACGACGTTCGTGCGCGACCGCGCCGACGTGATCCCGGCGATCGAGCGGGTCGGCGGTGCGCCCGTCGTGATCAAGCTGCTCGAGGGCACCCAGGGCATCGGCGTCATCCTCGCCCCGACCATCAAGGTGGCCGAGGCGATCATCGAGACGCTGCAGAGCACCCGGCAGAACGTGCTGATCCAGCGCTTCGTCAAGGAGAGCAAGGGCCGCGACATCCGCGCCCTCGTCGTCGGCGACCGCGTGGTCGCGGCGATGCGCCGCGTCGCGCAGGGCGACGAGTTCCGCTCCAACGTCCACCGCGGCGGCAGCGTCGAGCCGGTCGAGCTCGACGAGGAGTTCGAGCGCGTCGCGGTGCGCTCCGCGCAGATCATGGGTCTGCGCGTCGCCGGTGTCGACATGCTGGAGGGCCGCAAGGGCCCGCAGGTGATGGAGGTCAACTCCTCGCCCGGCCTGGAGGGCATCGAGGCCGCCACCAAGCTCGACGTCGCCGGCGCGATCGTCGACTACATGGCCAACCAGGTCGCCTTCCCCGACATCGACGTCCGCCAGCGCCTCACCGTCTCGACCGGCTACGGCGTCGCCGAGATCGTCGTCCACACCGGCTCCGACATGGTCGGCAAGAAGCTCGGCGACTCCGGCCTCGACGAGCGCGACATCACCGTCCTCACGCTCCACCGCGGCCCGC
The DNA here is from genome assembly GCF_018275325.1 of Nocardioides palaemonis. Classification (NCBI taxonomy): domain Bacteria; kingdom Bacillati; phylum Actinomycetota; class Actinomycetes; order Propionibacteriales; family Nocardioidaceae; genus Nocardioides; species Nocardioides palaemonis. The sequence continues at coordinate 1,187,041 of NZ_JAGVQR010000004.1, forward strand.
AGGTCATCCCCAACCCGCGCAACAAGACCGTCCTCGAGGGCGAGGACCGCCTGCTCTGCTTCGGCAAGCTCGAGGAGATGCGCTCGATGATCCCCGACCGCAAGCAGAAGCGGGTGCGGAGGCTGATGAAGAAGCACCTGCCGCCGGAAAGCAGCTGAGGAACTTAGGGGTTGGCTGTCGAGACCGTGGGTGCCCTGGTTCGTGGGGCCGGCGAGACGCGTGGGCATTGCGAGTTTTGCCAATGCCCTGACGTGCAATCCTGCGATGTGTTCGCCTATGCGGCGTGAATTACGACTCGACCATGCGCAAGTGCATCTCGCGCCATCCCAACAACAGTCACCACAGCTCGCTCGGAAAGGCGAGGCCCCACGCGGGCATGGAACGCCAACTCGCCGCAGCAGGAACACTCGTTGCCGCAGCACTCCTTGCAGGTTGCTCGGTGGCCGACGCCTCCGAATCGTTCCCCGCCGATCAAGCCGAGTTCGTTGACGCCGTCAATACGGCAAAGGACGCTGCGGATGGGGCCAATGAGATGAAGGTCGTCCAACTCCGCGAGACCCGTAACGACGCCATCTGCGGAATGTTGCCCAAGAGCCTTGCGGTCGAGGACTGGTACGGCGTCGTGAGTGACCTCGACACGACCATGGGTGGTGATTCAGGCACCCTAGAGGTTGAGCTTGATGACCGCATCGCACTTGGCACCTGGAACAACGGCTTCTCGGATGCGCTCGACGGTGCATCGTCGCTCATTAGTCGCGATTCCCCTGTCTACGAGCAGGTCGCAGACCTGAGCGAGGGAGATCTGGTTCAGTTCAGCGGGAAGTTCATGAGAGATAAGAAGGACTGTGTCGGTGAGAAGTCGATGACCGACGTAGGTGGAGTCAGGTCGCCTACGTTCGTGTTCGCCTTCACCGATGTCGTTCCGGCAAAGGCGGCTGGGGAGTAGTTCCCCGGCGGACGCGATGCAGGCTCCGCCGCCGCCGATCAACGCGGCGCGGGGCCTACATGGCGTCACGTAGCCCGCCCGGGCTACCAGGCAGGAAGATCGCATTGGGCTCGAGGGCCCTCCCTATCTGCCCAACACAGGTGACATTCCTCGAATTCGAGGACGAGTACCCCGTGTCAATGTGATCCTGACGTCCTCAGCGTGCGGGGTGGGACCGCACCTCACAATCAGCATCACGGGGGACGCACTCATGCCGACGAACACGCCTGCACCGGGATGGTTCCCGGACCAGAAGGACAGCGGACAGCTGCGGTGGTGGGACGGCCAGCGATGGACGGACCACACTGCGCCGATGCCCGGTGCGCAGCAGGCGGCAGGTCCCAGCGCCGCGCCGCTCGTCAATCAGCCAGGCGTGCCCGCCGCCACCGTGAAGAAGCCGTGGTACTTCCGCTGGTGGGCGATCGCCGCAGCCGTGGTCGTCGGTCTCGCTGTCATCGGCAGCTTGGCGCCCGACGAGGAGTCGGGCAGTGCCGCTGCGGAGAAGCCCGCGGCATCGTCCTCGCCGTCCTCCGAGACCGGGGCCGAAGCCGGGACGGATGTCGAGCCCGCGACGGAGACGGAGCCGGTCGACACCGACGGTGACGGAGTGCCGGACGACGAGGACGTCGCCCCCGAGGACAAGCGGGTCCAGACCGAGGACGACATCGACTCCGACAAGGACGGCGTGCCGGACTACAAGGACGCATTCCCCAAGAACGCGCGGTTCAGCAAGGACACGGACGGCGACGGTGTCGCGGACCAGGTCGACGACTTCCCGAAGGACGAGCGCTACAGCAAGGACTCGGACGGCGACAAGGTCGCTGACTCGGTGGACGACTTCCCGGCTGACCCCAGTCGTTCGAAGATCACCCCGGCCATGTCGAATGCGATCGACACTGCGTCCAACTATCTCGACTACACGGCCTTCTCGCGCACTGGCCTGATTGATCAGCTCGAGTTCGAGGGCTACGCCACCGGCGACGCGACCTTCGCCGTCGACTACCTGAAGGTCAACTGGAACGAGCAGGCGGTGCAGTCGGCGAAGAACTACCTCGACTACACGAGCTTCTCTCTGCAGGGTCTGATCGACCAGCTGGTGTTCGAGGGCTTCACCTACGAGCAGGCGTCCTACGGCGCGAACAAGGCGTACTGACACCCACGCCAACCGGCTCAGCCGTGCAGGGTCCCCTGCACGGCTCCGGCCTGGTACGTCGCGTTGTGCACGTTGACGTAGTAGCGCCGCGGGTGTGCCGCGATCCGCGCGCTGCCCGAGCCGTCGGGGTCGCCGCTCGCCGTGAGGCGCGGGGGCGGGCTTGGGAAGATCTCTCTCGCTGGTCGAGGAGGGACGAAACGCCGCCCTGAGGAGGCCGCCAGCGGCCGTCTCGAAGGGTCCCGTCACGAGACCTCCCAGCCCGAGCTCGATCACAGGGCGACTGTCGGACCCCACGGCTAGGATTGAGGTGTTAATCGAGCGTGAGCTCGGGCCCTTCAGTTAGCCACCAAACAGGCTGTACACACCCACAGACATAGGCCATCCAGTATCGTCGACGCGCCCTCGGGGCGCGGTGAGGGTGTGGTCCGATGAGTGCGGTTCCGGCAGATCCCGAGTTCACGGGACGGAGCGCGTGGCAGGTGCCCGGTGCGGGCGCCTCGCCGCTGGACGCGCTGCTCGGACGCCTCGACGCCGTGCTCACCGACCTGGGTGACCTGTCGGCAGGTGGCCTCGTGGATGTGGACGTGGTGCGGCTGCTCGACGCGGCCACGATGGCGGCGAGCCGGGTCGCGGGGGTGGAGTGCGGCGCGGTGGCGGAGGCCGACCGGCGCAGCCTCGGCGACGCGGTCGGCGCGCGGCACACCCACCACTGGTGGGCGCAGCGCAGTCGCCTGACCCGCTCGGAGGCGGGCCGGCTGACGCGGCTCGGTGTCGCGCTCGACGAGCCTCGGCACGCGGACGTCGCCCGTCAGCTCGCGGACGGGACGCTGCGGCTGGAGCAGGCCCGGGCCATCGTCGAGGCAGTCGAGGCCATGCCATCCGAGGTCGGCGCCGACGTACGCGACCAGGCGGAGGCAGCCCTGCTCGGCTTCGCGCGTCAGCACGACGCCCGGGGGCTGAAGCAGATCGGCAAGCGGATCCTCGACGCAGTGGCCCCGGAGGTCGGGGAGGCGGCCGAGGCGAAGAACTTGGAGGACGAGGAGCGTCGCGCCGCCGAACAGGTCGGGTTCTCGATGAGCGACGACGGCGAGGGTCGGAGCCACGGCTCGTTCACGGTGCCCTCAAGCGTGGGGTCGACGCTGCGGCGAATCCTGCAGGCCTTGGCCAATCCGGCGCGCCACACCGAAGCCGACCTGCGCGACGAGACCGGCGGGGGGAAGTCGACGCGTCGGCGGATGGGCGAGGCGTTCGTCGAGTTCATCGAGCGGTACCCGCTCGGAGCGATGCCGCAGACCGCGGGCGTCAACGCCACGGTCGTGGTGACGATGACGCTGCAGGACCTGCTCGGCGAGCGGGGCGTCGCGCTGCTGGACGACGGCACGCGGATGTCGGCGGCTCAGGCACGGCGGTTGGCGTGCGAGGCCGGGATCATCCCCGTCGTCCTCGGCGGCGACGGCCAGGTCCTCGACCTCGGCCGCTCACGCCGGCTGTTCTCGAAAGCGCAGCGGATCGCGCTCGGGCTGCGCGACGGCGGCTGCACGGCTCGTGGATGCGAGACGACGGCGGCGGGCTGTCACGCCCACCACGACGACCCGTGGGCTCGCGGCGGTGCCACGGATGTCGCCAACGGGCGCCTGCTGTGCCCGCACCACCACCGGCTGGCCCACGATCCGCGCTACGCGAGGACCATCCACGCCAACAACGCGGTCACCTTCGTGATGCGGACGTGAGGAGACCTTGCCCGCCTGTGACCACAAGCTCGGTCGCTGCTGGATCGCAGGATGTGGGTTCGTCGGCAGCGGCGAACCGCCCAGAATGACGCGAGTGAGACCCGCGGCACCGGCAGCCGGTGTCGATCGTCGCCGCAAGTCACGACGCCCGTGCGCACACGGATGACAGGTTCGTGGCCCATCGCACCGGCGTCTCGAACGTGGCAGGTCTCCAAAACCTAGGGCAGCATGTAGCGGCAACGTGATAAGGACCGGTGCGGCTCGGGCGTCCGCCCACGCGCAGCTACGACAATTACGAAAGCAAGTCTCGGCGTGTCAAGGCGAGAAACGGCTCCTCGCCGCGGCGCGTCGGTATGTTCGACGCTCGACATCGGGGACTATCTTTGATCATTGCTTTCAACACGCCCACCCTGCGGCGGCTCTGCGAGGACAACTCCGCCGCCGTCGCGAGATTCGGCGAGCAGGTAGGCGCTGGTCTGCGCGGTCGCCTTGCAGACCTGCGTGCAGCCGCGACGATCGCTGACCTCCTCGTCGGGAGGCCCCGGACGGGGGGACCGAGCAACCGCGAGCTCAGCCTGGATCTCGCGAGTGGCGCGAGCACCCTGTGGATCGCAAACCACACGAAGCCGCGCGTCGACGACGCTGGGATGATCGACTGGTCCCGAACGACGTACGTTCAACTCATGAAGATTGAGGTGATCTGACTTGCACACCGGAGGACTGACCCCTCGGTGGGCCTCAGCCCCGGGAGAGACTCTCGAAGCGGTGATGAGCGAGCGACGCCTCGATCTCGACGACTTGGCGCCCTCTCTTGGTCTGAGCGCCAGCGACGCTCGCCGACTGCTGGCCGGCGCTCTGCCCCTGACGGTCGCAATCGCTCGAAACCTCAGCACGACAGTTGGCGGAACGACCGAGTTCTGGTTGACCCGTGAGGCCCAATACCAAGATGACCTAGCGCGGGTGCAAGCTGACAAGTGGTCCCAAGGGCTGCCGGTCGCGCAGATGGTCAAGTTTGGTTGGATGGAGAAGCCGTCTTCGTGGGTGGACCAGATCGACGAATGTCTGCGCTTCTTCGACGTCCCGGACATCGGCACCTGGGAACAGCGATACGACAGGCAGGTCGAGGCCGCACACTTCCGGTCCTCACCGAGTTTCGATTTGGAAGCCGGTGCAACCACTGCCTGGTTCCGAGCCGGCGACCTCGTCGCTGAGAGCCGCGCGGATCTTCCGCCCTTCGATTCCCATGCACTCAACGAACTGCTTCCGCGGCTGCGCGATCTCACTAGGGTTCCGCAGCCGGAGAGATTCGTTGGCGACCTCGTCAGGCTGTGCGCGGGCGCTGGTCTGCACGTGGTTGTTCTTCCGACACCTAAGGGTTGCTCGGCAAGCGGGGTTGCCCGCCGCCTGGGCCAGCATCCACTCATCCAGCTCAGCGCGCGCCACCTCACCGATGACCACCTTTGGTTCACGTTCTTCCACGAGGTCGGCCATGTTTTGCGCCATAACCTCGAGATGCCATTTATCGACAACTTGGACGACCGCGAAGACATAGACGGCTTCGAGGAGGAGGCGAACGACTTCGCGTCGGAGTTCTTGATCGGTCGAGCCCCAATCAGTCGAGGTGCCCTTGATAGGCGAAACATCATCCGAACTGCCCACGCGAACTCGATCTCACCAGGTATCGTCGTCGGCCAATTGCAGCACCGCGGCTTGTTGAGGCGTGAGCAATTCAACTACCTCAAACGTCGATACGTTTGGAACGGCACTACCCTCGAAACGCGACGAAGGAGCTAGGGCTCTTCTGCCAGTTGCACAGAGCATCCTCGAACACGTCATAGCCGATTCCCAACCGGTCTCGTAGCGGGGCTAGCCGACGCTCGATCTCCCGGTTGCGCGGTTGACCCTTCGAGTGCCCGGTAAGCAGAAGCCGAGCGCCGTATTGTGGGCCGCTCGCACCGACGAGGTGAAGACCGTCTGGCTCGACGTCCAGCAGGTCAAGCTTCCCCATCATCGAAAGGTAGTCGAAACGGGCGATCCGTCCGAACCGCCTCACCTGGACAGCGGACTCGTAGATGGAGGCGAAACGCTTCATCGGTGTAGCGCCCACGGCCACGCTGCTGAACAACGCTTTGTGCGAGGCGCCGACCCACTCGATATAGCTCTCAAGGACAGCACCGGTCCCGTTGGCAGAAGACCCGGACAAGCTCTCGCGCTTGCGATGGTTGCCGAATCTCCCGCCTCGAGCCCTCATCGTTGCCTGATTGGCATCTAGCCAGGCACGCAACTGCATGACGTCTGCGCTCGCGTTCGCCCAGTTCCACTGACCTGCCTGTCCAAGACGACCGTAGAAGTCCGACGACAACTGCCAATCGTTCCTCCGGTCGCGACCGAAATGAACGGAGAGGAGTACGAGCCAACAGGCCTCGTCGTAGTCGCCGTCTCGTGAGTGGAGAATCGCTGCTTTGAGCGGGTCAAAGGAGCCTGACGCTGGGTCGCGCGACGGCTCGGTCAACGTGACGCCGGTCATCAGCCTCTCGATGTACCGACTGCGACGCTGACTCTCGATGATTTGTGCTACGAGCACCTCCCGCGTCCGCAGCGCAGCGACACCGATGAGTGGCTCGACATCGCGCTCGAACTCATCTAGGACGGCATGGAGTCGGTCCGCCTCGGCTCTATCGCCGGGCCTAACTAGCGGTCGCGCTGGCAACGGTTGCTCCTACCCACTCACCGATTCGCTGCATCACTTCTGTAGTTACGCCGAAACTGCTTTGCAGATTGTGGTTGTAGCCGATCACACGGATGGATCGATCCATCGCCACCTCGCCGATGGCGTCGATCACGCCTTCGTAGGCAATGCCGCCGACCCCTGTCCCGCTTGAGCGTGGCAGTGTCCAGCTATCGACCTCTCGAGCGACCAGGGATGCGTCGGCGAACTGCACGAACTCGGACACCACCGCTCGGCCGTTGAGAACGAGGACATCGACCGCGGAGTCGCGGATGAGCTCGGCAATCGTGGATCTTCCACGCCGCATGAGATCGTCGCGGACCGCGCCGGGAAGGATGCCCCACTTCGTCGACGTCGCATAGGCGACGAGGTCCACATGGCAAGCAGTCGAGTCGTAGTACGAGGCACCACCTGCGCACAGCATTCGATCAAGGACGTCGAACCATTGACGGTAGGGGTTCCCTTGGAAGTACCTGCGACAGCCGAGAGCGATTGAGCGGATGTCGTCGCCCGTTGCGTCGTCCCAGGACGCACGACCCAGAGATGACAGAGTCGGTAGGCGCCGAGCCGGCTCGGCCAACTCAGTGCCAGCCTTGTCAACGAACTCGCGATTGCTTGGGTTGATCCCAACCGTAGCGACCTTGGCGAGAGCGATTTCGCCGAAGAAGGGAACGGGGCACGCCCAGCCGAGTACGTCGTTCGGCGCCACCTGTGAGTCAAGCTGGTCGACTAGTCGCGAGATCTGGCTGTACACGATCCTCCCGGAGTGTTGTCACATGAACTCCCTCAGTATCGCGTCGCGCATGTCGTCGGCGATCTGGCCCATCGCCTCGGCGTCCTTCGACTTTCTTGCAACATGGTGAGCAAGGATGCGAACAAGGTCAGCCCAGTACGGGTCTGTCGGTAGGCGTACCCGCTCGTACGGGACGCCTGCCCGGACTTGCGCTTCGGCCGCTACCAACTCTTCGGCTTGCCGCCACGGGTCTCCCGGCGGCATGGGGGGCATCCCGTCAGTGGTGCTCTGGTACCCCTCACTGAGGTAGACCCCGACCGACTCCTCGTGCTGGTCGTAGAGATGGAGGCTGCCAGCGTTGTGCACGTACCTGCCAGGCTCTGCGTTCAGTGAGCGAGCGACCATCTCCTGCAACATCGTGAAGGCGAAGACGTCGTGAGGCAGTCCTACGTAAGCGTCGTTCGAACGCATCGAGACCACCATGTGCAAGCGTCCGTCGCGCAGCAGGAACTGCATGGTGCAGGTGCATGGGATGTCCTTGAACCGTGGTGAACGATGGTCGGACCGGTCGAAAATCTGCACCACTGCCCGCCGCGAAGTCGGGTTCTCTTTCAAAAGCGCGATGACGTTCCGGATCTGCGCATCCTCGTCCTGCCCGAACAGACGGGGCCCGTAGCCGCCGTGAATCGTCCCGTCCTCCTCAAGCTCGGCGGCGTAGTTCGGCAAATAGAAAACAACGGGCTCGCCCGAGTTCGAGCCGGACAAGTACCAGCAGAGCTCGGCCACCCCGCTCACCACGCGGCGACGAGATTCGCTGCGACTCAATCGTGCACGGACGTTCGTCAACTCGAGTGTGGCACCGACGATCTCGCGAAATCGGCCTCGGTTTGCGGTCACCCAATTGCCCTGATGACCTATCTCAACGTACGTCTCGCGAAGCAGGTCATCGACCGTGCTTGCCTGGGCGCTGAATGCCATCGGTGTCCCCCATCGTGTGAGACACTCAGTATCGACACCAGGCCGGTGTTCAGCGGTGCACGGCGCGCGGCAGTCCTCGGTCGCTCCGGCTCATGTCGCATCGACGCCATAGGTGTTCAACGTCGAACCTGCTGGAGATCCCAGCAGCCTTGTCACGCGCCTGTCGCGATGAGTGCGTCCTTGCGCCGCTAATGGGCGCGCCAAGTTCTCCGGTTGACTCCGACCCTGCTGCAACACTGACGCGATGGAGGTCTACCGCACCCCCGACCACTCGTTCGACCACATCCCCGACTTCCCGTGGGAGCCGGCGTACGCCGAGGTGGCCGACCCCGACGGCGGGACGCTGCGGATGGCGTACGTCGACACGGGGCCGGCGGACGGGCCGGTCGCGCTGCTGCTGCACGGCGAGCCGTCGTGGTCCTACCTCTACCGGCACGTGATCGAGGTGCTGACGGGCCGCGGCATCCGGTGCGTGGCGCCGGACATGGTCGGCTTCGGGCGCTCCGACAAGCCGGTGCGGACGGAGGACTACTCGTTCGCCCGGCTCGTGGAGTGGACGCGCGAGCTCGTCTTCGACCACCTCGACCTGCGTGACGTGACGCTGGTCGGGCAGGACTGGGGCGGGCTGGTCGGGCTGCGCCTGGTCGCCGAGTACCAGGACCGGTTCGCCCGGGTGGTGGCGGCCAACACCGGACTGCCGACCGGCGACTTCGACATGCCGGAGGTCTGGTGGCAGTTCCGCCGCGCGGTGGAGACCGCCCCAACCCTCGACGTAGGGCGGCTGGTCGCGGCCGGCTGCGTACGGCCGATGGCCGACGAGGTGCGAGCGGCGTACGACGCGCCCTTCCCCGAGGAGCGGGCCAAGGCGGGCGTGCGCGCCCTCCCGACGCTCGTCCCGACCCGCCCGGACGACCCCGCCACCGACGCCAACCGTGCCGCGTGGGAGGTGCTGTCGGCCAGCGACCTGCCGTTCCTCGTCGCGTTCAGCGACGGCGACCCGGTCACGGGTGCGATGGCGCCGATCCTGCGCAAGCTGGTCCCCGGCACCCGGGGTCTCGACCACCCGACCATCCGCGGGGCCGGCCATTTCCTGCAGGAGGACGCCGGCGCCGAGCTCGGGCGGGTCGTCGCGGACTTCATGGCCGGATGAAGGTCCACTGCGGCGGCGCACCGGGCCGCTACCCTCGGCCGACGACGTACGCACCGACGACAGGGGGATCGTGATGGAGCAGCAGCTGGCATGCCCGTTGTGCCAGGGGACGGAGTTCGAGCGGCAGGAGTCGCGCCAGGACTCGAAGTGGGGCTTCACCTCCCACAAGATGACGCTGATGATCTGCCTGCAGTGCCGCTACGTCCTGCACTTCTCCCAGGGGCACTCGGTCTTCGACTTCGACTGACCGAAGCGTTCGGTCAGGGCTGGTAGGGCTTGCCCTCGCTGCGCGGGTCGAGGCTGGGGTAGCCCGCCTTCGGCGCGCGCCCCTCGGGCTGCGGCTCGTCGCCGCCCTCGTCCTGCTGCGGCGGCCCGTCCGGGGTGTCCACGACGCTCGTGTCGCGCACGCCGTCGGTCCCGACCTGCCCGGGACCGGTCGGTCCGACCCACTCGCTGCTCGACCCCATCCCGCCGGCCGCGCCGTCGGGGCCGTCGGAGTTCGGCGTGCCGCGCCGCTCCTCGGTCGCGGGCTTGTCGGTGGTCTCGTCCGGGTCGGTCATGGCGCGTCCCCTCGTCGTGAATGTCGGCGTCCCCGTTCCCCGGCGGGTGTCAGACATGCGCACTAACCTGCGGCCATGTCGCCCGAGGACCGGTTCGTGCCGTTCGGCACCGCGTGGATCAGCGACCTGCTCTACCGCGTCGTCGCCGACCACGGGGACCGGGGGAAACTCGTCGAGGTCGACGGCTGGCAGGAGGCAATGGACGAAGCCTGGCGTGGGATCGTCGACGACCTGCCCGAGTACTCGACCTGGGTGAAGGACTACCGCGCCGCGTCGGCCGACTGCTCGCTCGGTGTGACCATCACCGACGTCACCCGCGTGTCGGGGCGACGAGGCTACGGCGGGTTCGGCGTCAGCTACCCGGCCGACCTGCTGCTCGAGGGCGACGACAAGGTGGCCTCGATGCGGACGCTGATCCTCACCGCCATCGACCGGCACGTGGACCGGTGCGAGCTCGGCGTGCCACTGCTCAGCGAGGCCGTCAGCGGCGCGTGACCGACCGCGTCAGCCCTCGGCCGCGGCCTTGATGCCCAGCCGGACGCCGACGCCGATGATCGCGGTCAGGGTCGCCATCGACCCTCCCGCCACGAGGACGACGCCGGCGGCGAGGCCGAGATCCTCGGTGAGTCCGAGCAGCACGCCGCCGACGACCTGGGCGACCAGCCCGAGCTGGAGCAGGTTCATGAGCGAGTCGTACGCCTTGGGGCGGGCGGGGATCGACGTCGCCGCCATGGCGTGCCCGTCGCTGTCGAGCAGGCGGGCGCGCTCCGCGCTGGGGATCTCGGCGAGGAAGAGGGACTGCTCCTTCGCGCTCGCGAAGGTGAACTCGAGCGGCTCGTCACTCTCGTGCCGGACGAGCGCGACGCGCTGGCTCGTTGGCGTGGTGATCGCGGCGAGCTCGTCCCACGGCGCGATCTGGGGGCCGTCGTGGGTGAACACGCCCAGGCCGGCCGGCCCGAGACCCAGGGCGCGACGGCCCGAGCCGGACACCCATGCGTACGTCATGCCGGAGTTCTCGAGGTGCTGCCTCGGCTCTGGCGCCAGGTTCCAGATCTTGCCCATGACGGCCATGCTCGTTCCCCCGTTCATCGCGCCCGGACGGCGGGCGACGGAGGCAGTTTAGGGCCGGGAGGCGTCCGTCGCTGTCGAGCGCGTACGCCACAGCCACGCGAGCCCGACGAACGGCAGCACCAGCGGCAGCCAGCCGTAGCCGGCTCCGTAGTCCGACCACACCGTCTGGTCGGGGAAGAGCTCGGGGTCGAGGAGGGTGAGTGTGCCGACGGTGAGCACGCCGACGAGCTCGAAGCCCACGGCGGCGAGCGCGAGGCGGCGGGGGGAGGGGCCGACCTCGGCGAGACCGAGGGTGGCGGCGATGTAGACCAGCGCGGCGACCGCGGAGAGCGTGTAGGCCAGCGGCGCCTCGGAGGCCTTGGTGCCGAGCTGGACCAGCGAGCGGGCGGTCGCGGCGAGCGCGAAGACGCCGTAGACCGCCACGAGCGCGCGGCCCGCGCCGGACTTGGTCGAGGCGCTCACGAGGGCCACACCTGCTCGACGCGGAGGATGACGAACGCCTGCGCGAGCCCGGCGACCATCAGCACGGCGGTCGCGCCGCGACTGCGCTCGGCGAGCGACCAGACGAAGCCGATCGGGAGCAGGACGAGCCCGGCGAGGAGGTAGCCGAAGAGGGTGACCAGCCGGCCGCCGGAGAGGTCGACGCCGCCGACCTGGACCGCCGCGACGACCAGCAGGACCAGCGTCGCGGCCTCGATCAGGCCCGCGAAGCCGAGCAGGCCCCAGTCGGGCGTGCGGTCGAGGGCGACGTAGACCAGCACCACCGCCGCGAACAGCAGCGAGGCGACGAGCACGACGAGGGGGAGGGGTCCGTCCACGAGGTCTGATTGTTTCAGAGGGTCGTCAACGCCGTCGTCGGTGGCCGGGTCTCGTGACGGGCGCAGAGCGCCCTCCTCGACCAGCGGTCATCGGTCTCGTGACGGGCGCAGAGCGCCCTCCTCGACCAGCGAGGCGTACCCGTCCTCGACCAGCGAGCAACGTATGGCTGGTTCACAGGTTCGGTGCAGGTTCGCGACAGGTCGGCCCGCGAACCTCGGGGCATGAACCCCACCTACCTGCTCGCCGCCGTCGACCTGGTCGCCGTGCTGGTGCTCGCCCTCGCCGTCTACTACCCGCGCCACCGCCGGGCCGACCTCGTCACCGCCTTCGTCGCGGTCAACGTCGGCGTCCTGTCGGTGACGATCGTGCTGTCCAGCAGCGCGGCCACGGTCGGCCTGGGGCTCGGCCTCTTCGGGGTGCTGTCGATCATCCGGCTGCGCTCCGACGAGCTCGGCCAGCACGAGATCGCGTACTACTTCGCGGCGCTCGCGATCGGCCTGATCGGCGGCCTCGGCACCGGCGACGCGACGCTGTCGATCACGCTCATGGCCGCGCTGGTCGGCGTGCTCGCCGCCGCCGACAGCCGGCTGCTGCACCGCACCGGCCTGCGGCAGGTCGTCGTGCTGGACTCCGCGATCACCGACGAGCCGACCCTCGTCGAGCGCCTCGAGCTGCTCCTCGACGCCCGCGTCACCCGCGTCACCCCGATCAAGGTCGACCTCGTCAACGACACCACGACCGTCGAGGTGCACTACGCCCCGACGCCGGCGCCCGCGATGCCCAGCGCCGAGCGCCACGACGCGGCGGTGCTGACCCGATGAACAACACCCCACGACGTCCTCTCCGCCGCTTCGCTCCCCCGACGAGCGCCGCGGGGACCCCGATGAGCGCCCTCCACGACCTCCCCGCCGTCGGCCTCGACGAGCTCAACGCCGCGGCCGCGCTTCTCACCCGCGTCGACCGCAAGTACGTCGTCCCCGCCGCCGACCTCGACGCCCTCCTCGCCGGCATCCCGGGCCTGCGGGCGCTCGAGGTCGAGGACCGGCGCTGGTCGCGCTACGAGTCGACCTACCTCGACACCGTCGCGCTCGACTCCTGGACCGGCGCCGCCCACGCCCGCCGCCGCCGCTGGAAGGTGCGGACCCGGACCTACGCCGACACCGGCGAGTGCTGGCTGGAGGTGAAGACCCGCGGGCGGCGCGGCGCGACCGTCAAGGAGCGGCTGCCCCACGACGGGACCGACGTCGCCGGAGCGGCCTCCGACTGGGTCTCCGAGCGGCTCGCCGCCGCCCACGTGTTCCACGTGGAACCGCGCGGGCTCGTCCCGACGCTGCACACGGCGTACGTCCGCAGCACCCTGCTGCTCCCCGACGGCGCCGGCCGCGCCACAGTCGACCGCGACCTGCGCTGGGTCTCCGGCCACGGCACCGCCGAGGTCGCCGACGTCCTCGTCGTCGAGACCAAGTCGGCGTCGATGGCCCCCGGCCCGCTCGACCGCCGGCTCCGCGAGCTCGGCCACCGGCCGGTGCGGATCTCGAAGTACGGCACCGGGCTGGCGCTGCTGACGCCCGGCCTGCCCGGCAACCGCTGGCACCGGGTCACCTCGCGGCACCTCGCCGACCACCTCACGCTGGACGCGGGGGTGCTCGCGTGAGGCGGCGTACGTTCGTGGCCACGTGGGCGGTCGTCGCCGCGCTCGGCCTCGCCGGGTGCTCGTCGTCGGACCAGACTGCGTCCACCGCCGCGGTCGCCACCGCCGCGAAGGACGTCGCGGACGGCACCGGCATCTGGGACGAGTCCCAGCTCCACGAGATCGGCGTCGAGGTCGACCCCGACGCGGTCGCGACGATGATCGACACCTACCAGTCGTCGGGCGAGAAGGACTGGATCGAGGCCACGGTCACCATCGACGGCGAGACCTACGAGCGCGTCGGCATCCGGCTCAAGGGCAACTCCTCGCTGCGCGGCGTCTCCGACGACTCCGACCCGGCCGACCTGCCGTGGATGATCCGGCTCGACAAGTTCGTCGACGGGCAGTCGCTCGACGGCTGGACGTCCTTCGTGGTGCGGTCCAACAACTCGGAGACCGCGCTCAACGAGGCGGTCGCGCTCGACCTGCTCGCCGAGGCCGGGCTGGCCAGCGAGCACGCGATCTCCACGGCGTTCAGCGTCAACGGCTCCGACGCGCGGCTGCGGCTGGTCGTGCAGGACCTCGACGAGGAGTGGGAGGCGGAGAACTTCTCGACTGCCGGGCTGCTCTACAAGTCCGAGGCGAGCGGCGACTGGTCGTGGCGCGGCGACGACCCGGACTCCTACACCGACGTCTTCGACCAGGAGACCGGCGACGACGACCTCACGCCGCTCATCGACCTGCTCGACTTCCTCAACAACAGCAGCGACGCCGACTTCGAGGCCGAGCTGGCCTCGCACCTCGACGTCGAGGCCTTCGCGCGCTACCTCGCCTTCGAGGAGCTCGTCGACAACTTCGACGACATCGACGGCCCCGGCAACAACTCCTACCTGCGCTACGACGCGACGTCCGGCGGGTTCACGGTCGTGGCGTGGGACCACAACCTCGCCTTCGGCGGCTCGCCGGGCGGCGGCGGTGGCGACGGCGCCGGTGGTCCGGGCGGGTTCCCGGGTGGCGACGGCGAGCGACCCGAGGGGATGCCGACCGACATGCCGACCGACATGCCCTCGCCTCCCGCGGACGGTCAGCGTCCCGAGGATGGGATGGGCGGCGGCCCCGGCGGTGGTGGCGGTCCGGGCGGCGGGTCCAACGTGCTCGTCGAGCGGTTCACCGCCGTCGAGAAGTGGGCCGACCTGGTCGAGCAGGCCAAGGCCGACCTGACCGCCGAGCTGGTGGACAGCGGGTACGCCGAGGAGGCCCTCGCCGCGCGCGTCGCCGTGCTGACCGAGCAGGCCGGCGACCTCGTCGACGCAGCGACGGTGCAGGAGGAGGCCGATGCGATCCGGGAGTCCCTCGGTGGTTGAGGTGCGAGCGCACGCCCTCGGTGGTTGAGGTGCGAGCGCACGCCCTCGGTGGTTGAGGTGCGAGCGGAGCGAGCCTCGAAACCACATGCCTTGCTCGATGGTTTCGAGGCTCGTCGCTGGCGCTCCTCGCACCTCAACCACCGAGCGAGGGCTGGCGCTCCTCGCACCTCAACCACCGAGCGAGGGCTGGCGCTCCTCGCACCTCAACCACCGACGGCCGGGAACTCCTTCATCGCCTGGTCGGCGATCTTCTTCATCATGAAGCCGTCGATCCCGCCGCCGACGACGCCGCCGGCGAAGGGGATGCCGCGGCCGAAGCGGGCGAGCAGCTTCTCGCTCACCCCGCGCATCAGCCGGAAGCCGACCGCCTTGTTGACCACCATCAGCGCGGCGGGCGGCAGGCCGCGGAGGGCGTACGTCGTCGCGCGGGAGCCGGCCGAGGCCATCCCGGCCTTCTTGAGCACCTCGTCGGAGTCGGAGCCGACGAGGGTGAGCAGGACGGCGGTGCGCACCCGCGGCTCGTCGAGGTCGTAGCCGCGCAGCGTGGCGATGGCGCCGACCATGCGGGTGGCGAGGAGGTAGAACTCCGCGACGTTGACCGGCAACGAGACCGGCATGGTCACGAAGCCGCCGACGCCGGTGAGGAAGCCGCCGGCCGCGCCGGCGCCCGTGGCGCGCCGGGCCAGCGAGGCGATGGCCTTCTCCCGGTTGCCGCCGGCCTTCTCGAGCGCCTCGCGGGCGACCTCCTCGGCCGGGCGGAGCGGGCCGCGGCCCTTGAGGCCGGCCTCGACGAGCATCGAGACTAGCTTGTCGATCGCTCCGGGGTCGGGGTTCTCGTCCTGGGCGGCGTCGAGCGCGGCGCGGGTCTCCTCGGTCTCCTTGGAGCCCGGCGTGATGAGGTCCTTCAGTCCCATGGGCACACAGTAGGAGTCTGGCCCCAGCAAACGTCCCGCCCGCAGCGGTGAACCGCGCGCCGGTGAACTCAACGCACGAAAGAGTGAGACGGGCGTCACACGGGCCTAGCGTCGAGGCGACCGGGCGTACTCGGAAGCCCGACTCCCACCTCTCGGAGGCATCCCGTGCCCCACCGCTCCCTCCTCCGGGCCGCCGTCGTCGCGACGACCGCCCTCACCACGAGCCTGCTGGCTCCGGTCGCCGCGACCGCCGACGACGGCCCGACGCCCACGGCGTGCCCGGACGCGCTGGTCGACGTCGCCGACTGCTGGACCGGGCAGGACGCCTCCGGTGCGTTCTACGCCATCGCGGTCCCGCACGACTGGAACGGCGACCTCGTCGTCCACTCCCACGGCGGACCCGACCTCGACGACCCGACCGACGCCTCGCGCAGCCTCGACGACCTCGACCGCTGGGCGGTGATGCCGCGCGAGGGCTACGCCTGGGTCGGCTCGACCTACCGTCGCGGCGGCTTCGGCACCCGGATGGCGGTCGCCGACACCGAGGGCGCCCGGCAGGCGTTCGTCGCGGCCTTCGGCGAGCCCGGCCACACCTACGCCCACGGCCAGTCGTGGGGCGGCGACGTCGCGGCCAAGCTGGTCGAGGTGCACCCGACGACGTACGACGGGGTGCTGCTGACCAACGGCGTGCTCGCGGGTGCTTCCCGCGGGTACGACTACCGCGTCGACCTGCGGGTGGTCTACCAGTACTACTGCGGCAACCACCCGCGCCCGAGCGAGCCGCAGTACCCGCTGTGGATGGGGCTGCGGCCGGGTTCCACGATGACCTCGACCGGGCTGCGCGCCCGGCTCGAGGAGTGCACCGGCTACGCCTCCGACCCGGCCGAGCGCACCGCGCTGCAGCAGCAGAACCTCGACGACATCCTCGGCGTGACCGGGGTGCCGGAGCGCACCCTCGCCTCCCACCTGAGCTTCGCGACGTTCACCTTCCGCGACATCGTGAGCGAGAGGCTCGGCGGGCGGAACCCGTTCAGCAACCGCGGGGTGCGCTACTCCGGCAGCCACGACGACCGGGCGCTCAACCGCGGCGTCGAGCGGTTCTCCGCCGACCCGTCCGCGCGGCGCGACCTGATGTGGGACAGCGACCTCACCGGTGCCGTCGCGATCCCGACCGTCGACCTGCACGCGATCGACGACCCGACGGCGTTCGTCGAGCACGAGTCCGCCTACCGCGCCACGCGGGTCGGGGCGGGGACCGCGGACGACCTCGTCCAGGTCTTCACCGCCGAGTCCGAGCACAGCGCGCTGAGCGACAGCGGCTACGCCGCGGCGATGGACGCCCTCGCGACCTGGGTGACGACCGGCGCGAAGCCCACGCCCGCCTCGGTCGCCGCCGCCTGCCCGGGGTTCGACGCGACCTACGGCTCGGGCTGCTTCATCGACCCGACCTTCACCCCGGCGCCGTACGACTCCCGCGTCGCCGCGCGCCCGGGCGGGCGCCGCTGGCCGACGATGTCCGCCGCGCAGGAGCGGGCGTGGTCGCACGTGCCGGGGATCGGGATCCCGCTCGGTGGTTGAGGTGCGAGCGGAGCCGCTCGGTGGTTGAGGTGCGAGCGGAGCCGCTCGGTGGTTGAGGTGCGAGCGGAGCCGCTCGGTGGTTGAGGTGCGAGCGGAGCGAGCCTCGAAACCACACTGCTAAATGAGCTCGCAGGTTTCGAGGCTCGTCGCTGGCGCTCCTCGCACCTCAACCAGCGAGTGACGAGCGGAAGCTCCGGAGCCGCAGCGAGTTGGTCACGACGAAGACGCTGGAGAAGGCCATCGCGGCGCCGGCGAGCATCGGGTTGAGCAGGCCGGCGGCGGCGAGCGGGAGCGCGGCGACGTTGTAGGCGAACGCCCAGAACAGGTTGCCCTTGATCACCGCGAGGGTGCGCCGCGAGAGCCGGATGGCGTCGACCGCGACGAGCAGGTCGCCGCGTACCAGGGTGAGGTCGCTCGCCTCGATCGCGACGTCGGTGCCGGTGCCCATCGCCAGCCCGAGGTCGGCCTGCGCCAGCGCGGCGGCGTCGTTGACGCCGTCGCCGACCATCGCGACGACCTTGCCGGCGGCCTGGAGCCGCTGGACCTCGGCGACCTTGTCGGCGGGCAGCACGTCGGCGACGACCTCGTCGATCCCGACCTGTGCGGCGACGTGGCGGGCGGCGCGCTCGTTGTCACCGGTCAGCAGGACCGGCGTGAGGCCGAGCTCCCGCAGGCGGCGTACGGCCTCGGCGGAGGTCGGCTTCACGGTGTCGCCGACGACGATCACGCCGCGGGCGCGGCCGTCCCAGCCGACCGCGACCGGCGTCAGGCCATCGGCCTGCGCGGCGTCGACGGCCGACGCCAGCGAGTCGGGCAGGTGCTGCGACCAGTCGGCCAGCAGGCTCGGGCGGCCGACGACGACCGCGTACCCGTCGACGACGCCCTCGACCCCGAGGCCCTCGCGGTTGGTGAACCCCTCCACGGCTGGCATCTGAGGACGTGCTGCAGTCGAGGTGGCGGTCGCGGGGTGCAGGGCGTCCTCAGATGCCGGGGTCGGGGCGTACGCCGCGGCGATGGCCCGGCCGATCGGGTGCTCCGACGCCTGCTCGAGCGCGGCGGCGAGGCGGCGTACGTCGTCCTCCGACTCGCCCTCGGCGGCGACGACCGACTGGACGGTCATGTCACCGGTCGTCACGGTGCCGGTCTTGTCGAGCACGACCGTGTCGACCCGGCGGGTCTGCTCCAGCACCTCGGGACCCTTGATGAGGATGCCGAGCTGGGCGCCACGGCCGGTGCCCACCATCAGCGCGGTCGGCGTGGCCAGCCCCAGCGCGCAGGGGCAGGCGATGATCAGGACGGAGACGGCCGCGGTGAAGGCGGCCGTCGCACCGCCGCCCGCACCCAGCCAGAAGCCGAGGGTCGCGACGGCCAGGCCGATCACGACCGGCACGAACACCCCGGAGACGCGGTCGGCGAGGCGTTGCACCTCGGCCTTGCCGTTCTGGGCGTCCTCCACCAGCCGGGCCATCTGCGCGAGCTGGGTGTCGGCGCCGACGCGAGTCGCGCGGACCAGGAGCCGGCCGCCGGCGTTGACCGTCGCACCGACCACGTCGGCGCCCGGCCCGACCTCGACCGGCACGGACTCGCCGGTGAGCATCGAGGCGTCGACGGCGCTGGTGCCCTCGACGACGGTGCCGTCGGTGGCGACCTTCTCCCCGGGGCGTACGACGAACTCGTCGCCGACCGCGAGCTGGTCGACCGGGATGCGCGTCTCGACACCATCATGGAGCACCGCGACGTCGCGCGCGCCGAGCTCCAGCAGCGCCCGCAAGGCGGCGCCGGCCTGCCGCTTGGAGCGGTGCTCGAGCCAGCGCCCGGCCAGCAGGAAGGTGGTGACGCCGGCGGCGGCCTCGAGGTAGATGTTGCCGGCGCCGTCGCTGCGCTCGATCGTGATCCGGAACGGGTGGGTCATCCCCGGCTCGCCGGCGGTGCCGAGGAACAGCGCCCACAGCGACCAGCCGAACGCGGCCAGCACACCGACCGACACGAGCGTGTCCATCGTCGTCGCGCCGTGGCGCAGGTTGGTCCACGCGGCGCGGTGGAAGGGCAGCGCGCCCCACACCACGACCGGCGCGGCGAGCGCGAGCGAGGCCCACTGCCAGTAGGTGAACTGCCAGGCCGGGACCATCGCGAGCAGCACGACCGGGACGCTCAGCGCCGCGCTGACGACGAGCCGCTGGAGCAGCGGGTCGCGCTCGGGCGCCTCGTCGACGGATTCCTCGGACGCGGGCGGGCTCGGCAGCGCGGCGGCGTAGCCCGCGGCCTCGACCGTGCGCAGCAGGTCGTCGGTGGACACGGTGCCGGGGTAGGACACCTTCGCCTTCTCGGTGGCGTAGTTGACCGTCGCAGTGACGCCGTCGAGCTTGTTGAGCTTGCGCTCGATCCGGTTGGCGCACGACGCGCAGGTCATGCCGGTGATGGCCAGCTCGACGTCGGCGAGCGACTGTGCCTCAGTGCTCATGACCGCCCTCTCCGTGCTCGCCGGACGGTGCGCCGCCGGACACCACGGTGAACGCCGCGGTCCGGACCGTGCCGCCGTGCCTGAAGTCCAGGAACAGCCGGTACGTCCCCGGCGTCGGGAACGCGGTCGCGAAGTCGATCGGTCCGGGCGCGCCCTCCTCGGGGTGGACGTGGAGGTAGCCCAGGTCGCCGGCGCGGATCGCGACGAGGTGGCCGTACGCGCCGAGGTAGGGCTCGAGGTCGGTCACGGCCGTGCCGTCGTGCTCGACGGTCGCGGTCAGGACGGTGCTCGCGCCGGGAGCGGTGTCGCCGGCGAGGGTCACGGTGTACGCCCCGACCTCGGCGGTCCGGTCGTCCGCGGGCAGCGGCACCGGGCGGAAGTCGCCCGCGACCGACACGTCGTCGGCCAGCGTGACCCCGTCCCAGCCCTCGGGAGTGGAGTCGGCGATGACGCGCCAGGTGCCGGGCGTGAGGCGTACGTCGACCGACCACGTGCCGGTCGCGCGGTCGAGGCGCGGGTGGACGTGCTGGAAGCCGGTCAGGTCGCGGCGCACCACGATGAGGTGGAGGTCCTTCTCGTGCTCGCGGGTGTAGTCGAGCAGCGGGCGACCGCTGGAGGTGAGCACCCGGAAGTCCAGGCGCGTCCGTCCGGCCGGGAGCTGCCGGTCGGCGAGGTCGAGGGTGAAGCCGTCGGCCTGCGCGGTCAGGCCGGTGGCCTCCGCGACGGCCGAGCCGTGGCCGGCGTGGGCGTCGGTCTCGTCCTCGTGGGAGGCCATGCCGTCGTGGGCCGCGGGCGCCGGATCGGCTTCGACCGGCCCCACCACGCGCCCGGCCCCCCACGCCACCGCGAAGGCGGCGACGAGGGCGGCGGCGAAGGCCGCGGCGCGGACCGGGGTGCTCATCGGGCTCACGCCAGGGCGTACCCGGCCTCCTCGACGGCGGCGCGGACGGCCGACTCGTCGAGGGGCTGCTGGCTGGTGACGGTGACGGCGCCGGTCTCGACGACGACGTCGACCTTCTCGACGCCGGCGATCTCCGAGATCTCCTCGGTGACGGAGGCGGCGCAGTGGCCGCAGGTCATGCCGGTGACGGTGTAGGTGGTCTCGTTCATGTGTCTCTCCTCCTCATGACCTCACGAGGCGGGCGATCGCCTCGGAGGCCTCCTTGAGCTTTTGCTCCTGCTCGGCCCCGCCCTGGCGGGCGGCGTCGACGACGCAGTGGGCCATGTGGTCGTCGAGCAGCGACAGCGCGAGCGCCTGGAGCGCCTTCGTGGCTGCGGAGACCTGGGTGAGGATGTCGATGCAGTACTTCTCGTCCTCGACCATCCGCTGGATCCCACGGACCTGCCCCTCGATGCGGCGCAGCCGCTTGAGGTGGGCGGCCTTGGCCGCGTCGTTGCCCTCGAGGTGGCCGTGCTGCGCGCTCATGGCGTCGACGATACCCCTAGGGGGTATGTGATTCAAGGCGCGCCGGGCGGACCCACTGGCCCCGCGCCACCAGCACCTCGCGCAGCAGGTCGGGGCGGTCGGTGATGATGCCGTCGACCCCGGCGTCGAGCAGGGACCGCATCGTGGCGGGCTCGTCGACGGTCCACACCACGACCCGGATGCCGAGGTCGTGGGCGCGCGCGATCACCCGCTCGGAGTGGACCGGCAGCCGGCCGAGCCGGAGCGGGACGTGCGCGAACGCTCCGCCCGACCGCACCCCGAGCGGGCGTACGCCGCCGCGCGCGCACGCGACCAGCGACGTCAGCGAGCGCCACCCCAGCGCCGTCGTCACGCCCGGCGCCTCGTCCTGGAGCCGGCGCAGCCACCGGCCCCACGCGCCGGCGACGAGCACGCGGTCGGCCCAGCCGGCCCGGGTGCGGAGGAGGCGGGCCATCGGAGCGATCGCCCGCTCGTCCTTGAGGTCGACCGCGAACCGCGCCTGCGGGAACGCCTCCATCGCCTCGGCCAGCGTCGGCACCGGCTCGGTCCCGTGGACCCGCAGCCTCCGGAGGTCGGCGAGGTCGAGGTCGGCGACGCGGCCGGGGTGACCGGTGACCCGCTGGAGGGTGCTGTCGTGGAAGCACACGACGTGCCCGTCGCGGGTGACGTGGACGTCGGTCTCGAGGTGGGTCAGCCCGAGGGCGACCGATCGGCCGAAGGCGGCCAGGGTGTTCTCGGGGGCGAGCGCCGCGCCCCCGCGGTGAGCGATCGCGAGCGGGCCTCCCTGATTTCCGTAGCGAGGGTCGCCGTAGCTGGTCACGGATCCAGCATCGGCGCCCGCGGGCACCGCTGTCGCGGGTGCTCGCGAGTGTTCACCGAACCGTTGGACTAGGACACCTTCGTGGTCGCTGGTCGCACGCCATGGCGGGCGTCGAGCGGAGATTGGTCCGCTCGACCCCAGCCGTGGACGGGACCCTCAGCTCCGGTAGCCCCCCAGCAGCTCGGCGAGCCGCAGGTGCGGCTGCGCCTCGTCCCGGCGGCCCTTGCGCTGCAGGGCGCGGCCGAGCAGGAGGTGGGCGTAGGGCTCGTTGGGGTCGTGGTCGAGCAGCTCGGTCGCGACCCGGATCGTGCCGTCGAGCTGGGCGGAGTGGAAGAGCGAGCGCGCAAGCAGCAGGCGTACGTCGGTGAGCTCGTGCACCACGTCGCCGGGGTCGTCGAGCAGCTCGGTCAGCAGCACGGCGGCCTCGCGGTAGGCGCGCTCCTCGAACAGCGCCTGGGCGCGCACCCAGCGGTCGTGGGTGGAGTCCTCGAGCAGGCCCGCGTGTCCGCGGAGCAGCTGGTCGAACGGAGTGAAGTCGGTCATCGTCGCTCCTCTCGCGACTGACGTCGGCCCGGTGCCTTCGATGGTGCTCCTCCCAACACGCCGATCGCGGCAGGCATTCCGCCGGGCGCGTCGCGCCCCGCCGCTCCGGCTCAGCCGGGGAGCTCGCCGCTCCAGCTCACGCGGAACGGCTTCATCACGAGCCGGACGCCGTCGAGGGCGAGGCGGTAGGTCCGGCGGGCGTCGCGCCGGTCGGCCGCGGAGCGCGCCACGGCCAGGTCCCGCTCGAGCCGGCGGGCGGCGGCGGCGCGGGTGGCGGGCGTGACCTTGAACGACTTCTCCACGCCCTTGCGCGCCTTCAGGTCGAGCGAGGCCGTGGTGCGGGTGTGGGTGAACGTGTAGGGCTGGCCCTGCCACGCGGGCGGGATCCCGGGGAGCGCAGGCATGGTGCCGGACTCGGTCGGGGCATAGACGACGGCGCCGAGGACCTCGTCGCGGAGCTCGCGGAACGGGCTGCTGCTCCGCAGGTTCCTCCCGATCCCCTGGTGCTCGGTCTCGCCCTGGTCGGCCCCGGCGACGACGAGCGTGCCGAGCTCCGAGACCTCCGTGTCGAAGCCCTTTATGTCGTGCCCGAACGGCAGCCGACCGTCCACGGAGAGCACGTCGCAGCGCGCGCCGTTGGGGTAGGTGAGCCGGACGCCGGTGACCTCGAGCGAGCCGAGCAGCTCGGACCGGTCGCGGAGCAGGGTCGTCCGGGTGGGGGTGCCGGACGCGAGGTCCGCGGAGTCGGCGCCGCGGCAGGCCCGGGTCACCGCGTCGGCGGGTGCGGCGGCACCCGCGACCGCCGGGACGAGGGCCCGGGCGGCCCGAACGCACGGAATACTGGAGGCACCCGCCCCGTTGGAGGTCGTAGAAACTTCAACCAACACGATCTAAGGGAAGAGGACACCATGCAGTTCGGCATCTTCAGCGTCGGTGACGTCACCACGGACCCGACCACCGGGCGTACGCCGTCCGAGGCCGAGCGCATCGCCTCGATGACGCAGCTCGCGCTCAAGGCCGAGGAGGTCGGTCTCGACGTCTTCGCGACCGGCGAGCACCACAACCCGCCGTTCGTCGTCTCCTCGCCGACCACCCACCTCGGCTACATCGCCGCGAAGACGGAGAAGCTGCTGCTCTCGACGAGCACCACGCTCATCACCACCAACGACCCGGTGAAGATCGCGGAGGACTACGCCTTCCTCCAGCACCTCTCCGGCGGTCGCGTCGACCTGATGATGGGTCGCGGCAACACCGGCCCGGTCTACCCGTGGTTCGGCAAGGACATCCGCGACGGCATCAAGCTCGCGGTGGAGAACTACCACCTGCTGCGCAAGCTGTGGCGTGAGCCGGTCGTCAACTGGCAGGGCCAGTTCCGCACCCCGCTCCAGGGCTACACCTCGACCCCCGCGCCGCTCGACGGCACGCCGCCGTTCGTGTGGCACGGCTCGATCCGCAGCACCGAGATCGCCGAGCAGGCGGCCTACTACGGCGACGGCTTCTTCCACAACCACATCTTCTGGAACAAGGAGCACACCGAGGCGATGGTGAAGCTCTACCGCCAGCGCTTCGAGCACTACGGCCACGGCGCGGCCGACCAGGCGTACGTCGGGCTCGGCGGTCAGGTCTTCATGGCCGGCAGCGAGGCCGAGGCCAAGCGGGTCTTCCGCCCCTACTTCGACAACGCCCCGGTCTACGGCCACGGCCCGTCGCTGGAGGACTTCACGGAGATGACGCCGCTGACCGTCGGCACCCCGGAGCAGGTCATCGAGCGCACGCTGGGCTTCGCCGACTACGTCGGTGACTACCAGCGCCAGCTGTTCCTCGTCGACCACGCCGGCCTGCCGACCTCGCTGGTCCTCGAGCAGGTCGAGATGCTCGGCACCGAGGTCGTGCCGGTGCTCCGCACGGAGTTCGAGCGCCGCCGCCCGGCCCACGTGCCGAGCGACCCGCCCACCCACGCCTCGCTGGTAGCGGCCGGGCCCGACGCCCCGCACCACCTCGTCGAGCCCGCCCGCGCGCTGGTCGAGGAGCGCGCCCAGCAGGCCGCCGGGGCGAGCGCATGAGTCGTCGGATCGTCGTGGTGACGGCGGGGCTGACCGTCCCGTCGTCCACCCGGCTGCTGGCCGACCAGCTCGCCGAGGCCACGTCCGCCCAGGTCACCGCCCGCGGCGAGGCGGTCGAGCTCGAGTTCGTCGAGCTGCGCGAGGTGGCCGGTGAGCTGGCCACCTTCATGGTCACGGGCGGCGTGCCCACCCCGCGGCTGACCGGCCTCCGCGAGCAGGTCGCGTCGGCCGACGGGCTGATCGCGGTCACGCCGGTCTTCAGCGCCAGCTTCAGCGGGCTGTTCAAGATGTTCTTCGACGCCCTCGATCCCGACTCGCTCACCGGTACGCCCGTGCTGGTCGCCGCGGCGGCCGGCAGCGCGCGCCACCAGCTCGTCCTCGACCACGCGATGCGCCCGCTCTTCGCCTACCTGCGCGCCGTCGTCGTCCCGACCGGCGTCTTCGCCGCCACCGAGGACTTCGGCAGCCACGGCCTCGCCGACCGGATCACCCGCGCCGCCGCCGAGCTCGCCGCGGCGGTGCTGAGCCAGGGGACGTACGCCGTCGGCGGGTTCGCGCCCGACCTCGCGGCCCGGCCGCGGCGCAGCTCCGGGACCCGGGTCGAGACCGAGGTGACGCCCTTCGGCGACCTGCTGCGGGGGCACTCGGGCTCGGACTGACGAGGCCCTTCCCGCTGGTCCCCGACCTGACACACCACGTGTCGCCACCCGCAACGGCTCGCAGCGGATGCTGACACGGGCCGTGACACGACGGGCAGCCCGTCGGGACGGGTAGCGGTCCGGGCCGTGTCAGGTCCACACTTCAGTCATGCGCACCCTGACGAAGCGACTCGCGCCCCACGCCCGCACGGCGTGGCTTGTCCTGCTCGCGAGCGTCGCGGTCGTCGTGTCCGCCGCGGTGGCGACCGTCCTCGCGACCGGCGGTGGGCGGTTCGGTGTCGTGTTGACGCTCTTCGGCGGCCTGGTCGCCTTCGGCGTGCTGGCCGCGGTCCTCGATGCGATCCTGGTGCCCGGCAACCCGGACGTGCGCCGACGCCGGCCCGACATGGGCATGTCCACCGCCTCGTGGGTCGGCATCGGCGACGGCGGCGGTCCGGGCGGGCACCATGACGGCGGGTCGCACGGCGGCTGAGGGCCGCGGGCCGCGGACTCAGCGCCGCTGGTAGACCATCAGCGGGTTGAAGACCTGGCCGACGATGCGCTGGACGGGCTCGTCGAGCCGCGATGACCTCCGGGGTGCACGCTCACGCCTCCCAGGCGGGGCCGTTGCCGCCGAGGCGCTCGACGAGCGCCCGGCCGACGAACCCGGAGTTGGCGAGGCGTACGTCGTCGGGCAGGTCGGGCAGGTTCTCCTCCCAGTCCAGCACGCACGAGCCGCGCAGCTGCGGCATCCGGGTCGGGCGGCCGAAGAAGAACGGGTGGAGGTGGGCGCCGCCGTCGCCGTAGCGGCCGACGTGGCAGCGGCCCACGCTCGGCAGGCTCTCGACGGCCGCGGCGATCGCCACCATCAGCCGACCCATCTCGGAGGCGAGGTCGTCGGGCAGGTCGGCGAGGTCGTGGTGCGCGCGCGGCTTGAGGATCAGGGTGACCGGCAGCTTCATGCCGGCGTCGGAGACCACCCAGCGCTCGTTGCTCCACACGGTGCGCGCCTCCTGGTCGGCGCTCGCGGGCGACGCGCACGGGCAGTCGGCCAGGTCCTCGCCGCGCCGGTCGGGCTCGACGTCGGCCAGCGGCTCGAGCGGCTTGACCCGCAGCCCGTCGAGCTCGAACGGGAAGATGTCCCACCCGGGCATCGCCTCGATCGCGACCGGCAGCCGGCCCTCCTCGTCCGTCGCCGCGGCGACGCGGGCGTAGAAGTCCTCGATGCTCTCCGGCTCGCTCATGGCGAGCAGTCAACCAGCCGACTCACCAGGCCGCGGGCTGGTAGTCCTTCAGGAAGACGCCGTGGAGGTCCTCGCCGGCCTCGCCGCGCACGATCGGGTCGTAGACGCGGGCGGCGCCGTCGACGAGGTCGAGCGGTGCGTGCCACCCCTCGGCGGCGATCCGGAGCTTCTCGTGGTGCGGACGCTCGTCGGTGATCCAGCCGGTGTCGACGGCCGTCATCAGGATCCGGTCGGTCTCGAACAGCTCGCCCGAGGAGGTCCGGGTCATCATGTTGAGCGCGGCCTTGGCCATGTTGGTGTGCGGGTGCCCGGCGCCCTTGTAGCGGCGACCGCCGAACTGCCCCTCCATCGCCGAGACGTTGACGATGTAGGCCCGGCGAGCCCCGCCCTGCACGGCCGCGCGCATCGACGGACGCAGCCGCGAGTTGATGAGGAACGGCGCGATCGAGTTGCAGAACTGCACCTCGAGGAGCTCCAGCGGGTCGACCTCGTCGAGCACCTGGGTCCACGAGTTGTTGTCCTGGATGTCGGGGATCAGCCCGCCCGCGTCGATCGCGGTCCCGGCCAGGTGCGCGTCGAGGGAGGCGCCGCCGGCCTTGAGCGCGAGCGCGGTCAGCGACGCCGCGTTGTGGGCGGCGAGCGCGTGCTCGGCCGACTCGCCCTCGTGGTGGGCGACCGCCGTGGCCGACAGCGCGCCGGCGATGGCCGCCGGGTGCGCCTCCGAGATCCGGTCGAAGGTGACCATCTCCGGCAGCGCCGGCACCCCGAGCGACTCGGCGGTCGGCAGCGGGACGTTCTCGCCGTCGATCAGGTGGGAGTACGCCCCCGGCAGCCGGCGTACGGTCTGGCAGGCGTTGTTGATGATGATGTCGAGCGGTCCGTCGGCCGCGACGTCGTCGGTCAGCGAGATGACCTGGGTGGGATCGCGCAGGTCGATCCCGACGACCTTGAGCCGGTGCAGCCAGTCGGCGGAGTCCTCCATCGCGGCGAACCGGCGCACCGCGTCGTGCGGGAAGCGGGTCGTGATCGTCGTGTGCGCGCCGTCGCGCAGCAGCCGCAGCGCGATGTACATCCCGATCTTGGCCCGGCCGCCGGTGAGCAGCGCCCGCTTGCCGGTGAGGTCGGTGCGCTGGTCGCGCTTGGCGTGGCTCATCGCCGCGCAGGTCGGGCACAGCCAGTGGTAGAAGGCGTCGACGAGGGTGAAGTCCTGCTTGCAGATGTAGCACCCGCGGGCGGTGATCAGCTCGCCGGCGAACGCCCCGGGAGCGGTGGAGACCAGCGGGATCCCCGCGGTCTCGTCGTCGATGCGCATCGGCGACCCGGTGGCCGTCCTGGCGATGATGTCGAGGTCGTGCTGGAGCCGCTCCTGGCGGATCTCGGCGCGACGCTGCTTCTTGATGAGCTTGTACATGTGCGACGCGGCGCGCTTCATCGTGCGTACGTCGTCGTGCTCGGGCGGCAGGTCCGCCACCTCGCGCAGCACCTCGAGGGCCACCGCCAGCCGGTCGGGGTCGATGCCCTCGGCGGGGCGGTCCTGCTGATCGTTCACCGGAGAAGCGTAGGGGCGATCGCTGGAAAGGCCCCCGTCAGCCCTCCCGCGCCGGGGAGCCGGTGATCCGGACCCGGTCGGCGCGCATGCCGTGGGCGAGCCCCCAGAGCACCGCCTTGGAGCGCGAGTCGACCTCGATCTTGCGGTAGGCCGAGCGGATGTAGGACTTGATCGAGTTGAGCGAGAGGAGGGTGCGGTCGGCGATCTCCTGGTTGGTGAGGCCCATCGTGATCAGCGAGATCACCTCCGCCTCGCGCGCGGTCAGCCCCTCCTCGCGCCCGGGCCAGTCGCCGCCGACCAGCGCGGAGCGCCCGCGCGACGGCGAGACCACGACCTGCCCGGCGGAGATCGCGGCGAGCGCGTCGACGAGGCGCGAGGCGGGCAGGCTCTTGGAGAGGTAGCCGCGCACGCCGCTGTCGAGGGTCTCGCGGGTCAGCCAGGGCTGGAAGTTCCACGTGTAGACCGCCACCCGGCGGACCTGCGGGTCGTCCACCAGCCGACGCACCGAGTCGCCGTTGCCCTGGCCCATGCCGAAGGTGTCGTAGAGCGCGACGTCGACCGGCTGCGACACCGGCTTGCCCGCGACGAGCTCGACGACCTCGACGCGGTTGCTGTAGCTGCGGAGCATCGCGTCGAGCCCGCGCACGACGACCTCGTCGTCGTTGACGAGCGCGACTCGGATCACCATGCGCTCAAGGTACTGCCCTTTATGTATGTTGTTGCCTCTGTTCAGTCGAAGGGGGAGACGTGCAGGACAGCACGGCGGTGGTCGAGGAGACCCGGACGGGCGGGCTCGGCATCCGCTGCGAGGGCGTCGTCCACCTCTACAAGACCTTCGGCGGCCACGACGTGGTCGCCCTGCGTGGCGTCGACCTCACCATCCGTCCCGGCGAGCGCGTCGCGTTCCTCGGCCCCAGCGGCTCGGGCAAGTCGACGCTGCTCGCGCTGCTCGGCGGCATCCAGCGCCCCAGCGCCGGGCGGATCTTCCTCGGCGAGGAGGAGATCTCGCGGATGGGCGAGCGGTTCCTCGCCCGGATCCGCTCGCGGCAGGTGTCGACCATGCTCCAGGGCTCGACCCGCAACCTGCTGCCCTACGCCACCGCGCGGCAGAACATCGCCTTCGCCCGCCTCTCCCTGAGCGGCCGCGAGCGCGAGCAGGCCCTCGTCGACACCGAGCTGCTCGACCGGGTCGGGCTGCTCGAGCAGGCCGACCAGGTCGTCTCCACCATGTCCGGCGGCCAGCGCCAGCGGCTCGCCCTCGCGTGCGCGGTGTCGACCTCGCCGCGCCTGCTGCTCGCCGACGAGCCCACCAGCCAGCTCAGCCACGCCGACCGCGACCACGTCCTCCACCTGGTCCACTCCCTCGGCGACGACTTCGGCACCACGATCGTCGTGGTGACCCACCAGCCCGAGGTGGCGGCGACGTTCCCGCGGACCGTCACGATGAAGGGCGGCCGGGTCGGCGCCGAGGGCCACGGCGGCTCGGAGTACGCCGTCGTCGGCGAGGACGGCGTGCTGCACCTGCCCGGTCACATCGCCGCCGAGTGGCCGCCCGGCACGCTCGTGCGCTTCGAGGACGACGAGCAGGGACGCATCGTCGTCACCCGCGCCAGCACCGAGGGGAACCCCACGTGAGCACGCCCTTCCCCGGTCCCGCCGACACCACGCTCAGCGGGTTCGGCGGTCGCCACGCCGCCGCCCCGGGGCTCCACCTCGAGTCCGTGACGTACGTCGCCGGGCGCACGCTGCTCGACGACGTCAGCGTCGTCTTCCCGGCCGGCAAGGTCACCGCGCTGTCGGGCCCGAGCGGCTCGGGCAAGACCACCCTGCTCTCCATCGCCGGCGGGCTCCTGCAGGCGACGTCCGGCACCGCCGAGCTCGACGGCCGCGAGACCTGGACCGGCGGCGGCGACCCGCTGCCCGAGGTGGCCTTCGTGCTCCAGGTCTACGGCCTGGTCCCGATCCTCTCCGCGCGCGAGAACGTCTCGATCGCGCTGCGCGCCCGCGGCGTCGCGCCCGCCGACGCCGACGAGGCGGCCGAGGCCGCGCTCGCCCGGTTCGGCATCGCCGACCTCGGCGAGCGACAGGTCGAGGAGCTGTCGGGTGGCCAGATGCAGCGCGTGGCCTGCGCCCGCGGGTTCGTCGTCGGCGCCGCCGTGCTGCTCGCCGACGAGCCCACCTCCGAGCTCGACGAGGGCAACCGCGCCGTCGTGCTTCAGGAGCTGCGCGAGGAGGCGGCCCGCGGCGCCGTTGTCGTGGTCGCGACCCACGACCCGGCGGTCGTCGACGCCTGCGACCTGCACATCGCCCTCGACGAGGGCCGGGTCGTGCAGTGAGGTCACCCGCGTGAGCCGTGTCCTGCGCGGCGCCTGGAGCCGCCGGGGTGCCCTGGCGACCCTGGTGCTGATGACCCTCGTCGTGGTCGGCGGCGCCGTGACGGTGCTGCAGTTCGCCGTCGCCGCCGGCACGTCGCCGTGGCTGACGGCGCCGCTCCTGCTGATCGGGGCGGTGTCGGTCCCGAGCCTCGGCGCCGAGCTCGCGGCGGCTCGCCGCGAGGAGGTCGGCCTCGCCCGGCTGCGCGGCATCCACGGCCTGCGGCTGTGGCGCTTCGTGCTCGTCGAGCCGCTGCTCGCGATCGTCCTCGGCGCCCTGCTCGGCCTCGCCGTCGGCGCGGCCGGCACGGTCCTCGCCACCTCGACCTGGCTGGACGCGGCCGCCGACCCGCTCGGTCGCCGGGCGCTGCTGACCACGCTCGCCATCGCCGGCGTCGGCCTGGTCATCGTGTCGCTCGCCGCCGCGGCGGCGCTGCGTGAGCCGCTCGCCGTCCAGGTCGCCACCCGGCGCCGGCCGCGCCGCGCCACCACGCTCGTGGTGTTCCTCAGCGTGCTCGTCTTCGTCGGCGCCGGCGTCGCCGCCTACCGCAGCCGCGTCACCGACGGCGAGCCCGACCTCGTGGTGCTCGTCGGGCCGGCGCTCGTCGGCCTGGCCCTCGGCCAGCTCGCGATCTGGGTCGTCCGGATCGCCGCGCGCGGGCTCACCCCCGCCACCGAGAAGCGCGGGATCGGCGCCTTCCTCGCCGCCCGCCGCCTGGCGCGTGCGGACGACCTGGTGACGCCCGTACGCCTCGTGGTCGCCGCCGCGGTGGTCGGGACGCTCGCGCTGACCGGCGCCGTCGCGGTCGACGACTGGACCGCCGAGCAGTCCGCCGTCGACGTCCCCGGCACCCGGACGATCGACGCCTCCGCGCTCGGTGCGATGGGTGCCGTCGACCTCACCGACCGGGTCGACCCCGAGGGCCAGCAGCTGATCGCCACCGCGACCGTGCCCAACGAGACCCGGCTCGCCGAGCGCCGGGCCTACGTCGACGCCGACCGCTGGGACGCCGTCGTCGGCGACTTCTACGACGGCACCCCCGCCGAGGCTGCCTCCGACGCCGTCCCGCGGCTCGCCGGCGACGCGCAGCCGCTCCAGGTCTCGGGCGGACGGCTGACCGTCACCGCGGCCGGGCTCGAGGTGCCGCCGCCGCGCACCTTCATCGGGCAGGGTGGCCAGCAGACCACCTCCGGCGGCGGACCCGCCGAGCTGGTCTTCAGCTACGTGACCTCCACGAACTCCTCGGGCAGCGCCACGGTGGGCTTCCGGGTCGGCGCCGACGGCCGCCCGGTGACGCGCTCGGTGCGGGTCGCGGACTGCGCCGACGGCTGCACGGTCACCGGGCTGAGCGTCGGGCGCGACGACCAGTCGTTCTTCGACCGGCGCGACTTCATCGTGCTGCTGCGCAGCGTGACGGTGGGCGACGTCGACCTCGTCGGCCAGCCGTGGGTCCCCGACGAGACCTCGCTGGACGCCTCCCTGGCCAACCGGTTCTTCCCGGGCTACCGCCCGCCGGACCCGCTCGTGGTCAACCGCACCGACGGGCTGCAGGTCGCGCTGCTGCCCGACGCCGCCCTCGAGCTGCGCCTCGACCTCGGCGACGCGGCCGTCCCCGTCCTCGCGGCCGGTGAGGCGGAGCCGCAGGCGCTGGACCTCGGTGGCGACGACCGCACCACCGACGTGCTCGCGGAGGCCGACAACCTGCCGCTCGTCGGCAGCGTCGGCACGCTCTCCGACATCCGGACCTCCGCGATCGGCTCCGGCCCGACCGTCCCGGCCGCCGAGGTCCAGGTCGTCGCGGCGGAGGGCACGCCCGCGTCGGTGCTCGACGCCGTCGCCGAGGCCACCGGGACGACCTGGCGCACCCGCGACTCGGTCCGCACCGCCCTCAGCGACGCCAACGGCGGCGCCCAGGCTGTGGCGTACGCCCTCACCGCCCTCGCCTGCGCGCTGGTCGCACTGCTCGCCCTGGGTGCGGGGGTGGCCCGGCACCTGCGCGACTACCGCCGCGACGTCGCGGCACTCCGCGTCGTCGGCATCTCCTCGGGAACGGCCCGTCGTGCCGGTCGCGCCGAGGTCACCTCCCTCACGGCGATCGTCCTGGTCGCGGTGGTCGCCGGCGGCTGGCTCGCCGTCGACCTGCTGCTCGGCGGCCTGCCGCTGCTGAACGTCCCCGTCGCGGGGATCCCGCTCGACACGGCACCGCGCCCGTGGCCGCTCGTCGTTCCCGCGGTGGTCGCGGCCCTCGCCGTCGTCGTGGTCGGCGGCCGCGCCCGCGGCGTGCGCGCCTCGACCACCCGCCCCAGCCTGCTGCGTGAGGAGGACTGATGGTCCAGCTCTTCGGTGCCATCGTCCGCGGCCTCCGGGCACGCGCGCTCCTCTCCGCGGGCTCGGTGCTGCTCACCGCGCTCGCGATCGGGTCGGCCGTGCTCGGCCCGGTGTTCTCCGAGGCCGTCACCAACTCCTACGTCGTCACCCGCCTCGAGGAGACGCCCGCCGGCCTCACCGGGCTGAGCCGCGTCTTCACGCCGGACGACGACTCGGACATCCCGACCGCCGAGGCCGACGCCGCGGCCGCGTCGGAGGAGCTCACCGAGGGCCCGTGGCAGGACCCGGTCACGATCGTGCAGTCCGAGCGGTTCAGCGCGCTGCGCGGCGTGACGACCTTCTGGGCGCGCGCCGACGCGTGCGACGCGCTCGAGATCGAGGGCCGCTGCCCGGAGGAGCAGGGCGAGGTGCTGATGCTCACCGGCGACCTGGCCAAGACCGGGGCGAAGATCGGGGAGCCGCTCACGCTGGCGATCTACGAGACGCCCGGCGTCCAGGAGCTCGGCCTGCCGCGGCCGGGCCTCGACGAGGTGGTCGTCGTCGGCACCTACGACACGCCCGCCGACGACGACGGCTGGCTGATCCCCGGCCGGCTGTCGAGCACCAACGAGCAGACCAGCATCCAGGGCGGCTACCGCCCCTACGCCCCCGGCCCGCTCATCACCACGCCCGACACGGTCGAGGCGATGGGGGACTGGACGGTACGGGTCGACACCCGGCTCGACGTCGAGCCCGACCTGCTGCCCGCCGACCTCGACGTGGCGGCCGGTTCGGCCGACGACGTGCCGAGCGACGCGGCGATCCCGGTCGACGGCGGGACGCTCCAGGCCGATGACACCAACGACCTCGCCGGCGTGCTCGACGAGGTGCGCTTCCAGCAGTCCACGGCACGCAGCTCGATCGCCCCGGCGGTGCTGTCGCTCGTCCTGGTCGCCCTCGCGCTGCTGATGCGGCTGCTCAACGCCGCCAGCGAGCTGCGCGTCCCCGAGCTCGCGCTCGCCTCGCTGCGCGGCGTCACCGCCCGGCGCCTGTGGGGTCTCGGGCTCGCCGAGCCGCTCGTCCTGCTGCTCGTCTCGGCGCCGCTCGGCGTCGGCCTCGGCCTGGGGATGTCGGTGGTGCTGGTGCGCAGCTGGCTCGTGCCCGGGCTGCCGCTGCCCCTGCCGCTCGCCAGCTGGGTCGCGGCCGCGCTCGTGCTGGTCGCGGCGTTCGTGGTGGCGTGCGTGGCAGTCGGCCTGGTGGTGCGCGAGTCGCTGGCCTCGCAGCTCGCGGGTGTACGCCGTCCGGTCGCCGCCCGGCGCTGGTCGGTCGTCGCCCAGCTGAGCCTCGTGGCGCTGGCCGCCGCCACCCTCGTCAGCAAGCTCTCCGGCGGGTCGCCGGGCGAGCCCGACGCCACCGACCTCGTCCTCCCCGTGCTCCTCGCCGTCGTCGCCGGGCTCGCGGCGACGCGGACCGCGGCGGCCCTCGCCACCTGGTGGACCCGCCGCTCGCGCGGACGCTCGCTGAGCGGCTTCGTCTCCTCGCGGGCGATCTCGCGCCGCCAGGAGGGCACGCTCGTCATCCTGCCGATCACGGCTGCCATCGCGGTCGCGGTGTTCGGGGCGGGCGTCTACGACTCCGCCGCGACGTGGCGCACCAGCGTCGCCGCCACGGCCTCGCCCGCCACGACGACCTGGTCGACCACCCTGTCGCTGCCCGACGCGGTCGAGCTGACCCGGCGCCTCGACCCCGAGGGCGAGTGGATCATGGCGGCGGCGAGCGTCGCCTACCCCGGCGCGAACTTCTCGGTCGTCGACAGCAGCCGCCTCGAGCGGGTCGCGACCTGGCCGCCCACGTGGACCCCGGGTCGCGACGTCGCCCAGGTCGTCCGCGACATCGAGCCGGACGGCACCGTCCCCACCTTCTCCGGCACCCGGCTCAGCCTCACCGTCGACAACGAGGCGGAGGTCGACGGCGGGCTGACCGCCGAGGTGCGCTTCGGCTCCCGGGCGGGCGTGCCGCAGAAGGTCTACCTCGGGCCGTTCCGGGCGGGCGAGACCACCCGCACCGCGAAGGTCCCGTTCTGCCGCAAGGGCTGCCCGCTCGAGGGCATGACCCTCGGCGGTGGCGCCGGCACCAACACCGCCATGAGCGGCACGCTGCGCGTGGTCGAGATCGCCGTCGACGGCACGCCGCTGGCCGGTGCGATCGACGGTGCGGCGTGGCGCCCGACCCCCGACGACGCCGTCCGGTCGTCGATCACCGACCTCCGCGAGGTCGACGGGGAGCTCGAGATGGACGTCGACACCGGCGACTCGGTCGGCATGGCGCGCCTCACCGCGGGCGGCATCGACCGGCAGCGCCCGACCCTGGCCGGACCCGGCGTCGAGGCGCGCGCGGTGCAGAAGCTCAACCAGGACTTCGGGTTCCTCCCTGTCGACACCATCGGCGGCATCGGCGCGGTCGAGGGGATGCCGTTCACGGGTCCGTCCGGCCTGCTGATCGACTACTCGTCGTTCATCACCGACCGCAAGGTCTCCGACTCGCT
Organism: Nocardioides palaemonis; assembly: GCF_018275325.1. Classification (NCBI taxonomy): domain Bacteria; kingdom Bacillati; phylum Actinomycetota; class Actinomycetes; order Propionibacteriales; family Nocardioidaceae; genus Nocardioides; species Nocardioides palaemonis. Next base: position 1,222,403 of record NZ_JAGVQR010000004.1, read on the forward strand.
GATCACGACCCACGTCCTCGCCCGCGGCGGCACCCCGTCGTCGATCACGCAGCAGCTGTCCGAATCGGGCCTGACGATCGGCACGACGCTCGCGCAGGAGCGGCGCGTGCTCGACCAGAGCGCGTACGCCCTCGCGCTGCGGCTCTACGCCGTCGTCGCCGCGCTGGTCGTGCTGATGGCGCTCGCCGGGCTCTTCGTCAGCGCGGCCGTCCAGCTGCCGGCCCGCCGCCGCGACGCCGCCGCGCTGCGGGTCGTCGGCGTGCCGCGCAGGTCGGTGATGGTCGCGGTGGTGCGCGAGCTCGGCGTGGTCCTGGGCAGCGCGGCGCTCGCCGGCATCCTGGCCGGCTCGCTGGCGCAGTGGGTCGTGCTGCGCACGATCACGCTCGGCTACGCCGACGCCTCCACCACGCCCGCGCTCGTCGCCGCGATCTCACCGCTGCGCCTGGTCGTGCTGGCGCTGCTCGCAGCCGCGGTCTTCGGCACCGTCGCGCTGATCAGCGCGTCGATGACCGTCCGCGGTGCACGCGGCGCGACGCTGCGCGAGACGGCCCGCTGAGTCGGGGCCGGCGGTCCGCCCCGCCCGCGGCGTGTAGTCCAGTGGCGAGACGTCGCCCGCGTGGCGTAGTCCAGTGGCGAGACGTCGTCCAGAGACCCTTCGGACAGCGTCTGGCCACTGGACTACCCCGACGTGCGCGTGAACCCCCGGTGCAGCCGACCGCAGGCGGCGAGGTCAGCCGCAGCAGGGGTCGAAGCGGAAGCCCACCCCGCGGATCGTGCGGATCCACTCGTGGTCGACGGCGCCCCGGCGCAGCTTGCGGCGCAGGTTGGCCAGGTGCACGTCGACCACGTGGGTGCTGTCGGGGACGAACTCCGTCGCCCAGACGGCCTTGAGCAGGTCCTCCCGGCCGACCACCACGCCCGGCTTGCTGGCGAGGTGGGCGAGCAGGTCGAACTCGGTGCGGGTCAGGTCGACCTCGCGGCCCCGCACCCGCACCTCGCGGGCGTCGGGGTTGAGCTCGAGGTCGTCGCAGCCGAGCTCCGGGTCGGCGGTGGCGGTGGCGGTGGGACGCGGGGCGAGTGTGAGGCGACGGGCCGCGGGCGCGGACTCGGCGTACGCCTGGACCGGTTCGGCCGTGGCGCGCGGACGCCGGAAGAGCACTGCCACGCGGGCCTGCAGCTCGCGCATCGAGAACGGCTTGACGAGGTAGTCGTCGGCGCCGACCTCGAGACCGACCAGCCGGTCGACCTCGGCGTTGCGGGCGCTGACCACGATCACGTAGCAGTCGGTGAGCAGCCGGATCTGGCGGCACACCTCGACGCCGTCGATGTCGGGCAGCGACATGTCGAGCGTGACGAGGTCAGGCCGGACGTCGCGGACGACCGCGAGCGCCTCGACCCCGGTGCGTGCCACGTGCACCTCGAAGCCGACCTGCACCAGCAGGCCCGAGATCAGGTCACCGACGTCGCCGTCGTCCTCGACGACGACGGCCGTTCTGTTGTTCACCATTCAATTGCCCCTGTGATCGAGTGTAGGTCGCAGGCCCCCCCGCGGCCAGTGGCGACGCGCCTCCTGTGGAGACAGTGCCGCCGGCTCGTCGTCCGCCCCCACGGCGGTCGACGAGGTGGTGCTCCGAGACGTGTGGTCCGGGTCAGAAGTCGAGCCCGCGGGCCCAGTCCTCGGAGTCGAACCGCGCCACGAGGTAGGGGCCGCCGCCTGCGCGGCGTCCCTCGCCCTCGCGGTCCATCCGGTAGCCGATGCCGCGGATCGTGTGGATCCAGGTGGCGTCGGAGTGCCGGCGCAGCTTGCCGCGCAGGTTGGCCACGTGCACGTCCACCAGGTGGTGGTCGTGGGTCAGCGCGCTGCTCCAGATCGCCAGCACCATCTCCTCGCGGGTGCAGACCCGCGACAGGTGGGTGGCGAGGTACTCGAGCACGTCGTACTCGATGCGGGTCAGCTCGACGATCGCGCCGTCGACCTGCACCTCGCGGCGGGCCGAGTTGATGACCAGGCCGGCGCCGCAGGAGATCGTCGTCGCCTCGTCGGCCGGCTGCGCCGGTGCGGGGACGCGCGGGGCCTGGGCCTGCGCCTCCTCGACGGCGGCGGCCGTGCGCGGGCGGCGGAACAGCGCCGCGACCCGGGCCCGGAGCTCGCGCGGCGAGAACGGCTTGAGGACGAAGTCGTCGGCGCCCACCTCGAGCCCGATCAGCTTGTCGACCTCCTCCGAGCGCGCGGAGACGATGACGATGTAGCAGTCGCTCGCCTCCCGGATGCGCCGGCAGACCTCGATGCCGTCCATGTGCGGCAGCGTCAGGTCGAGCGTCACCAGGTCGGGCGGGTCGGCCGCCGCGATGTCCACGGCGGCACGTCCGTCAGGCGCCGAGCTGACCCGGAAACCGGCGCCCTCGAGCGTCTCCACCAGAGCTGAAGAGATGTCTGGATCGTCCTCGACGACCAGAGCATGTAGATCCTGCATGTCGAACCCCCACACCTTTACCGGGCGGTGACCCCACGTCCCGCCGCGCCTCCCGAACAAGCGTCGTTCGAATGGTAAGGGCACCGTTCCCCGTCACGGGAGATCAATGCCTGAGGTGGGATCAAGGTCTAGACCACCCAGTGTGGCGGAATCAACGGCGTTATGGTAAAGAATCCGTTTTTTCCGTCGTCAGGGTCAGGTTGACTGCCCGATTGACCCACGTGGAGACCTCTTCCATGCCGACACGCCGGTAGAGGCCGAGGGCTCCGGTGCGTGAGTCCGTGCTCAGCTCGGAGGTCGTCGTCCCGTGCTCACGAGCACGGGCGAACGCGTCGACGAGCAGGGCCTGGGCCAGCCCGCGGCCGCGCAGGTCGCGGCGTACGGCCAGCCGGTCGACGTAGCCGGTGCGGCCGTCGTCGGAGACCAGCACCACCGCGACGCCGACCACGACCCCGTCGGGGTCGAGCACCACGCGCAGGTTCCACGGCTCGAACCCGGGCCGGCCGGACGTGACCGCCTCGAAGTCCTCGAAGCTCTCCCGGTCGCGCTCGGACCACTCCAGGAACGCGTCCTCCAGCACGTCGTGCGCCGCGCGCCGCTCGTCGGGCTCGGCGGCACGGACGGCGTACCCGGGAGGCAGCGGTCGCTCGGCGATGGTCGCCCCCTGGGGCAGCCGGAGCACCCAGCTGGTCCACCGGACGTGGAAGCCGAGCGCCTCGAGCAGCCGGTCGCCCGGCGACCCCTGCGGCACCGACATCCCCACCACGCTCGAGCCGAGGTCGCGGGCGCGGTCCTGGAGCCAGTGGGCGAGCCACGTGCCGATGCCGCGGCCGCGGTGGGACGGCGCGACGGCCGTGTCCGCGCGGTCCCGGCCCATCAGCTCGGCGTAGGCGACGATCGCGTCCCCGTCGAGGACGGCAACCGAGCGTGCGGCCAGGTCGTGGCTCGGGCGCGACCAGTCGCCGACGATGTCGGCCTCCTCGATCGCGACCTCGCCGGTGTCGGCGAGCTCCTGGGCCGCCATCACCTCGAAGACCGCTCGGGCGTCGTCGAGGCGCAGCGGGCGGGTGGTGAGGCCGTCGGGCAGGGCGGGGGCGTTCACGGGCATGCGAGGAGTGTGCTGCCTCACGTCGCGCGCTGTCGCGCGCTTATCCGCGCCCACCGGCCTCCTCGCGGAATGTCCTCAACGCCCCCGAGGCCCTACCGTTGACGGGTGAGTGACGACCAGCCCGCAGCACCCCAGCAGAACTTCTCCGACCTCGGCCTCGCGCCGGAGGTCCTCAAGGCGCTGGCGGACGTCGGCTACGAGACGCCCTCGCAGATCCAGGCCCTGACCATCCCTCCGCTGCTCGAGGGTCGCCACGTGGTCGGCCTGGCGCAGACCGGCACCGGCAAGACCGCGGCCTTCGCGCTGCCGATCCTGTCCCAGCTCGAGCACTCGCAGCAGGGCCGGTCGGGCCGGGCTCCGCAGGCCCTCGTCCTCGCCCCCACCCGCGAGCTCGCGCTTCAGGTGTCGGAGGCGTTCGAGAAGTACGCCGCGCACATGAAGGGCGTGCGCGTGCTGCCGATCTACGGCGGCCAGGGCTACGGCGTCCAGCTCTCCGCGCTGCGCCGCGGTGTCGAGGTCGTGGTGGGCACGCCGGGCCGGATCATGGACCACCTCGAGAAGGGCACGCTCGACCTCTCCGAGCTGCGCTTCCTGGTCCTCGACGAGGCCGACGAGATGCTCAAGATGGGCTTCGCCGAGGACGTCGAGACGATCCTCGCCGACACCCCCGACGACAAGCACGTGGCGCTGTTCTCGGCCACCATGCCGGCGCAGATCCGCCGGATCTCCAAGAAGTACCTCGAGGACCCGGTCGAGATCACGGTCAAGAACAAGACCACCACCTCGGCGAACATCACCCAGCGCTACCTGATCGTGTCGTACCCGCAGAAGGTCGACGCGCTCACCCGCATCCTCGAGGTGGAGAACTTCGAGGGGATGATCGTCTTCGTCCGGACCAAGAACGAGACCGAGACGCTCGCCGAGAAGCTGCGCGCCCGCGGCTACTCCGCGATGGCGATCAACGGCGACGTCGCCCAGGTCCAGCGCGAGCGCACCGTCAACCAGCTCAAGGCCGGCAAGCTCGACATCCTCGTCGCCACCGACGTCGCCGCGCGCGGCCTCGACGTCGAGCGGATCAGCCACGTCGTCAACTACGACATCCCGACCGACACCGAGTCCTACGTCCACCGCATCGGCCGCACCGGCCGCGCGGGGCGCTCCGGTGACTCGATCGCGTTCGTCACCCCGCGCGAGCGCCACCTGCTCCGCGCCATCGAGAAGGCCACCCGCCAGCCGCTGACCCAGATGCAGCTGCCCACCGTCGACGACGTCAACGCCACCCGCCTCTCGCGCTTCGACGACCAGATCACCGAGGCGCTGACCCAGCCCGAACGGATCGACTTCTTCCGCGACGTGGTGTCGCACTACGTCGCCGAGCACGACGTGGCCGAGGTCGACGTGGCTGCCGCGCTGGCCGCGGTGATGCACGGCGAGCAGCCGCTGCTGCTCGAGCCCGAGCCGGAGCCTGCCCAGCGCTCGTTCGAGGAGCGCTCGACCCACGGCGGCAAGGCCGGCCGGGGCCCGCGCGAGTCGCGCAGCGGCCAGCCGATGGCGGCCTACCGGATCGAGGTCGGCAAGCGGCACAAGGTCGAGCCGCGCCAGATCGTCGGTGCGCTCGCCAACGAGGGCGGCCTGTCGCGCGGCGACTTCGGCCACATCATGATCAAGCCGGACTTCTCGGTCGTCGAGCTGCCCGCGGACCTGCCGGCCGGGACCCTCGACCGGCTCTCCGGCACGCGGATCTCCGGCAAGCTGATCGAGATCAAGCCCGACAACGGGCCCTACCGCGGCCGGCCCGGCGGCGGGCACCGCAAGGGCGGCTCCGGCGGCTACAAGGGCAAGCGCCCCCGCGACTGAGCCCGGCCTCGCCCGGCCTCTCCCACGAAAGTCCCCGGATATCCGGGGACTTTCCTGCTTCGCACCCGAGATCTCGGGTGCGAAGCAGGAGAGTCGGGTGCGAGGTCAGGCGGCGAGCGCCTCGCGCCGGGTCGTACGCCGTCGCGTGACGAGCGCGTCGACCGACAGCCGGCCGGGGCCGGTCGCGGCGAGCACGAGGCCGAGCACGGCCAGCGCCAGCACCAGCTCGTAGCCGCCGTCGGTGGCGAAGAAGGCGTCGCGGTGGACGAACCACCAGGCGCCGGCCATGTTGAGCGCCCACAGCACACCGACGACCGGGGTGAGCGCGCCGAGCAGCAGGAGCACGCCCCCGCCGAGCTCGACGGCGAGTGCGAACGCCGCGGACGCGGTCGGTGCCGGGATGCCCATCGCGGCGAAGCCGTCAGCGGTGCCGGCGAGCCCGCCCTGGTCGAGCTTCTGCAGGCCGTGGGCGAGCATCACCGAGCCGAGGGCGACCCGGCCGACGAGCAGGGCGACGTCGACGAGCGCCCGGCGCGGTGCGGCGGCGGCAGTGGGGGTGGTCATGGTCGTACCTCCGAGAGATGGTTGACGAAGCAACCACCGTAGGTGCGCCACGTGAGAGCTTTCTGAGAGCGAGTCGGCGCGAACGCCGCCTGAAATGCCACCGAGTCGGCGCGAATGTCCACGGGGGAGGGACACTCACGCCGACTCGGTGCGGTCTGGCGTGACGTTCACGCCGACTCGGCGCGGTCTGGCGTGACGTTCACGCCGACTCGGCGCGGTCTGGCGTGACGTTCACGCCGACTCGGTGGGTCAGGCGTTCTGGATCGCGGAGACGTCGAACTCGAGCTTGATCTTCTCCGAGACGAGGACGCCGCCGGTCTCGAGCGCGGCGTTCCAGGTGAGGCCCCAGTCCTTGCGGTTGATGGTGGTCTCGCCCTCGAAGCCGACGCGCAGGTTGCCGAACGGGTCCTTGGCCGAGCCGGTCTGCTCGAACTCGATGGTGACCGGCTTGGTGACGTCCTTGATGGTGAGGTCGCCGGTGATGGTCCAGTCCGAGCCGTCGCGCGAGACGTCGGTCGAGGTGAAGGTGATGGTCGGGTAGGTCTCGACGTCGAAGAAGTCGCCGGACTTGAGGTGGCCGTCGCGGTCGGCGCTGCCGGTCTCGACCGAGGCGACCTGGATGGTGAGGTCGACCTTGGACGCGGCGGGGTTGGCCTCGTCGATGCGGGCGGTGCCCTCGAAGGCACCGAACTGGCCGCGGACCTTGGTGACCATGGCGTGGCGGGCGACGAAGCCGAGGCGGCTGTGGCTGACGTCGAGGGTGTAGTCGCCGGTGGTGTCGTCGATGGCGGTGGTCGGGGCGTCGAACGAGCTGGACATGCGGTGCTCCTGCGAGTGGAAGGCGGTGGTTGGTAGAACTTTCAACGACCCTAACGGACGGTGCTCCGAAACCATTCCCGCCGACACGGAATTTTCTGCCCGGCGCGAAATGGGCACGAGCCGCGCCCCACGAGGGGGTGCGGCTCGGTGCGCGGCGGGACGGGTCAGGCGGCTGCGACGTGCGCGGCCGGTCCGACCGTCCAGCGCGCCTCCATGTGGGTGCGGCCCGACGCATCGGTCACCGCGACCCAGGTGCAGACCGGAGCCCCGGTCATCTCGCGCTTGCTCATGTGACACCTCCCGTTCACCTTCTGTTCACCCAGAGTAGCACCTCCCCACCCGCGCACCACCTTTTCGCTGCGAATCGACGTAGGTGCCCCACCTCGGGCGTCGACTCGCCGCGCAGGACCGTCGGCTCCTCCACCTGGAGCGCACACGCCTCCTCGGTCGCGGCCGACCGAATCCCGGAATGCGGATTTCTGCCCGATTTCGGGCAGGAAGTTGCCGAGGTGGCACCGCCGACCCCATGCTCCTCGGGTGCCGGACCCCGCCCTCGTCGCCCACGTCGTGGCCACCACGTCGCTCACGCCCGGTGAGGCGGCGCGCGTGGTCGACGACGTCATCGCCTTCCACGCCCAGACCGTGGAGGCCTACGTCCGGGCGCGGCACGCGCACCTCAAGACGTACGGCGCGAACAACCCCGAGATCTTCGCCCGCATCGCCGAGGAGCTGCGCGAGCGCGTGGTCGCGGCACCCGAGCTCTCCGAGCGGCAGCTGCGCCGCATCGTCTACGGATAGGAACCCATCACCCCATGTGCGGAATCGTCGGATACATCGGTCGCCAGGACGCGGCCCCGGTCGTGCTGGAGGGCCTGACCCGGCTCGAGCACCGCGGCTACGACTCGGCGGGCGTGGCCGTCCTCGGCACCCGAGGCGTACGCGTGGCCAAGCGCGCCGGCCGGGTGCGCGACCTGGAGGCGTCGCTGCCCAAGCGGTTCGCCGGCACCACCGGCATCGGGCACACCCGCTGGGCGACCCATGGCCCCGCCACCGATGCCAACGCCCACCCGCACACCGACGAGCTCGGCCGGGTGGCGGTGGTCCACAACGGGATCATCGACAACTCGGCGGCGCTGCGCGCCGAGCTCACCGACACCGGCGTGACGCTCTCCAGCGACACCGACACCGAGGTGCTCGCCCACCTGGTGGCCCGCAGCACCGCCGACACCCTCGAGGGCAAGGTCCGTGACGCGCTCGGTGCCGTCGTCGGGACCTACGGCCTCGCGGTCGTGCACGCCGACTTCCCCGACCGCATCGTCGTCGCCCGCAACGGCAGCCCGCTGGTCGTCGGGGTCGGGGACCACGAGATGTACGTCGCCTCCGACCTCGCCGCGATCGTGCGGCACACCACCACGGTGGCGGTGCTCGACGACGGCGAGCTGGCGACCGTGACCGCCGGCGGCTTCACCACGATGCGCCACAGCGACCTCAGCGCGACCGGCAAGACGGCCAGCGAGGTCGACGTCGACGCCGCGGCGTACGACGCCGGCGAGCACGAGTCCTACATGCGCAAGGAGATCCTCGAGCAGCCCACCACCGCCCAGGCGGTCCTCCGCGGGCGGCTCGACGAGCGCTTCGGCACCGCCCACCTCGGCGGGCTCGACATGGACGCCCGCGACCTGCGCGCGGTGCGGCGGGTCAAGGTGCTGGGCTGCGGCTCGGCCTACTACGTCGGCCAGATGGGCGCGGCGCTGATCGAGGAGCTCGCCCGTATCCCGGCCGACGCCGAGGCCGCCAGCGAGTTCCGCTACCGCGACCCGGTGATCGAGCCGGACACCCTCTACGTCGCGGTCAGCCAGTCGGGCGAGACCATCGACACCCTGCTCGCGGTGCAGGAGGTGCGCCGCAAGGGCGGTCGCTGCGTCGGCCTGGTCAACGTCGTGGGCTCGGCGATCGCCCGCGAGTGCGACGGCGGGATCTACCTCCACGCCGGCCCCGAGGTGGCGGTCGCGAGCACCAAGGCGCTGACCAACATGTTCCTCGGCTTCGCCCTGCTCGCCCTCCAGCTGGGACGGGTGCGCGACCTCTCCATCGCCGACGGCAAGCGGCTGGTCGCCGGCCTGGAGCGGCTGCCGGCCCAGATCGAGGAGGTGCTCGCGGGGGAGGACGACCTCGTCGAGGTCGCCCGGTCGCTGGCCGAGGCGCGCAGCCTGTTCTTCATCGGCCGGGTGCGCGGCTTCCCGGTCGCGCGCGAGGGCGCGCAGAAGTTCAAGGAGATCAGCTACTGCCACGCCGAGGCCTACCAGACCTCCGAGCTCAAGCACGGTCCGCTCGCGCTCATCGAGCCGGACGTCCCGACCGTCGCCGTGGTGCCGCACGACGAGCTCACCGAGCGCAACGTCGGGGCGCTCCACGAGATCGCGGCGCGCCAGGGCCCGCTCGTCGTGGTCACGCACGAGGAGGTCGACCTCGGCGAGGTCGGCGCCCGACGGATCGTCGTCCCGCGCAACGAGCCGGAGCTCGACCCGATCCTGCTGACCATCCCGATGCAGCTGCTGGCCTACCACGCCGCGCGGCACCTCGGTCACGACATCGACAAGCCGCGCAACCTGGCCAAGTCCGTCACCGTGGAGTGAGCCGGTCCCCGAAATGGACTGGGCGCCCCTTGCCGCATGGGGTCGGCAAGGGACGCGCCGCGAGAACCTTCCCATCCTGTCCCGCGTCCTGTCCGGGGTTCGGCCGAAAGACCGAGCGAATTTGCTGTCGTGCCGCTCACAGGGTGCGGAAAGCGTCGCCGGCGAGGGCCAGCGCGCGTCGGGCCAGTGGCTCCGCGGCGGCGCGGTCGGCCGCCACGAGGCCCACGCGCGTACGCCGGTCGAGCAGGTCGTCGACGTCGTGGGCGCCCTCGTGGGTGACCGCGAAGACCAGCTCGGCGAGGGTCACCGGGACGTCGTCGGACACCGGGGCGAGCAGCTCGTCGTCGGTCAGCCCGGTGACGGACCGTGCTGTCGACAGGGCGAGCCCGGCGTCCGTGCCGAACCGGCGCACCAGCCGCGGCGGTGCGCCGAGCGCGCGCAGGTCGGCGGCCGGTGCCGCGCCGGCGAGCGGCAGGGTCGCGGTCACGCACGGCCCGGCGTCGACCACCCCGCGTGCCACGAGCGCGTCGAGCACGTCCTCGGCCATCCGGCGGTAGGTCGTGAGCTTGCCGCCGACGACGGTCGTGACGCCGGTCGGGGACTCGAGGATCGCGTGGCGCCGCGACAGGTCGGCGGTCGCGTCCGTCCCGGCGACCTCGAGCAGGGGGCGCAGGCCGGCGAAGGCCCCGACCACGTCGTCGCGGGTCGGCGGGACGGCGAACGCGGCGCCCACCACGTCGAGGAGGAACGCGACCTCGGCCTCGCTCGGCACCGGGACGTCGGGCACGGGGCCGGTCACCGGCTCGTCGGTCAGGCCGACGTAGACCGTGCCGTCCGGCTGCGGCAGCACCATCGCGAAACGCGCGGCGGTGCCGGGGATCGGCACCATGACGGCCACCCGCGTGTGCGGCAGCGCGGAGGCGCGCAGCACCAGGTGGGTCCCGCGGCTCGGCCGCAGCCGGACCTGGTCGTCGAGGTCGCCGGCCCAGACCCCAGTGGCGTTGACGACGGCCCGGGAGCGGACGTCGTGGGACAGGCCGGTGAGCCCGTCGCGGAGGCGTACGCCCGTGCCGGTGGCCGACGTGACCCGCGCCCGGGTGCGGACGTGCGCGCCGTGGGCTGACGCGGTCCGGGCCACGGTGGTGACCAGCCGCGCGTCGTCCTCGAGCTGGCCGTCCCAGGCCAGCAGCCCGCCGCGCAGGCCGTCGGGGCGCAGGGCGGGCGCGAGGTTGAGGGTCTCGGTGGCATTGAGCCGTCGCGGGCGCGGCAGCGTACGAGCCGTGGTGTGGGCGGTGCGGCGCAGCAGGTCGCCGGCGTGCAGGCCGCCCCAGGTCAGGGCCGCCTTCGCCGGCGGGACGGCGTCGGTGAGGGGGGTGAGCATCGGCAGCGCGTGGACGAGGTGCGGGGCGGTGACGCCCATCAGGATGCCGCGCTCGACGGCGCTCTCGTGGGCGATGGCGAGCTGGCCCTGGGCGAGGTAGCGCAGGCCGCCGTGGACCAGCTTGGAGGACCACCGCGACGTGCCGAAGGCGAGGTCGTGGGCGTCCACGGCCAGCACCGTGAGCCCGCGGGTGACGGCGTCGAGCGCGACACCGGCACCGGTGATGCCGAGGCCGACGACCACGACGTCGACGGCGGCCGGCACGCCGGCGAGGCCGGGCGTGATCCGGCGCCCGGCCGTCATGACCGCGGTGCCAGCGACGAGGCGACGAGGTGCAGGAACTGGCCGTCGAGCTGCTCGACGTCGATGTCGGCGTCGGTCATGGTCAGCGCCGAGAAGACGAAGCCCTGGCCGGCGAGCATCAGCGCCCGGGCCATGAGGACCGGGTCACCCCCGTGGATCGCGCCGGTGGCCTGCCCGCTGGCGATCTCGGCGGCGAGGATCTCGATCAGCGCCTCCTGCGAGCGACCGCGCCGGGCCAGCAGGTAGGGGAGCATCAGGTCGGGGTCGAGCTCGACGATCCGCACGAACAGCTCGTTGTCGCGCAGCGCGCGGACCGTGCTCAGGGCAGCCGCGGCGATCCCGCCGGGAGTCGTGGTGTCCTTCGCCGCCACCCGGGTCGCGGCGGCGATGCCGACCCACTCGCGGGTCATCAGGTCGCCCAGCAGCGAGCCCATGTCGGGCCAGGCGCGGTACATCGTCATCCGCGAGACGCCCGCGCGCCGGGCCACCTCGGTGAGGGTGGTGCGACGCCAGCCGACGTCGAGGATGCAGTCGCGTGCCGCGTCGAGGTAGCCGTCGATGCGGGGGTCGCGGGCGCCGGTCGCGGTGTGACGAAGTGACGACATGTGTCACACTGTAACGCATGACGCCCGAGACGATGACCGTCGAGATGCACCCGCAGCGCTGGGGTGACCCCGCCGCCGCCGCGGACCTGCCCGACTCCGCCCGCGGGCTGGTGGAGCTCGCCTTCGGTCGGCAGGACACCCCCGCGGTCGACGGCGCGACGCCGCCGCCGGTCGCCCTGGACGACGCCCTGCTCGACGACCTCCGTCGGGTGGTGGGCGCGGAGCACGTGCTCACCGACGACGCCACCCGGACCCTGCGCACCCGCGGCAAGTCGACCCCCGACCTGCTGCGCGCACGGGCCGGCGACCTGTCCGACGCCCCCGACGCCGTGGTCCGGCCGGGCGGCCACGACGACGTGGTCGCCGTGCTGGCGTGGGCCACCGCGCACCACGTCGCGGTGGTGCCCTTCGGTGGCGGCACGTGCGTGACCGGCGGGCTCGCTGCCCGGCGCGACGGCTTCGCCGGCCTGGTGAGCCTCGACCTGCTCCGGATGAAGGGGCTCCTCGCGGTCGACGAGGTGTCGATGACCGCCACCCTCCAGCCCGGCCTCCGGGGCCCCGAGGCCGAGGCGCTGCTCGCCGCCCACGGCCTGACCCTCGGGCACTACCCGCAGTCGTGGGAGCACGCCTCGATCGGCGGCTTCGCCGCCACCCGCTCCAGCGGCCAGTCCAGCGCCGGCTACGGCCGCTTCGACGCCATGGTCGTCGGCCTCACGGCCGCCACTCCGACCGGGTCGCTCGACCTCGGCTCGGCCCCGGCCAGCGCCGCCGGACCCGACCTGCGCCAGCTGCTGCTGGGCTCGGAGGGAGCCTTCGGCGTGATCACCTCGGTGACCGTCCGGGTGCGGCGTGCGCCGGCGGTGACGGCGTACGAGGCGTGGCGCTGGCCGTCGTTCGGCGCCGGCTCCGACGCGATGCGCGTCCTCGCCCAGGAGGGGTTGCTGCCGACCGTGCTGCGGCTCTCCGACGAGGACGAGACCGCGATCAACCTCGCCGACCCCGGCTCGATCGGAGGCGCGGAGGACCCGGGCTGCCTGATGGTCACCGGCTACGAGGGCACTGCCGACCAGGTCGCCTCGCGCCGCGCCGCGGTCACCGAGCGGCTCACCGCGCTCGGGGGCACCCCGCTCGGCACCGAGGCGGGGGAGCGGTGGGCGCACGGCCGGTTCCACGCGCCGTACCTCCGCGACGCGCTGCTCGACCACGGCGTCCTCGTCGAGACGATGGAGACCGCCACCTTCTGGTCGAACCGCGAGCGGCTGCACGCCGAGGTCCGGGCCGCGCTGCGCGGTGCGCTCGGCGAGGGGTCGCTGGTGCTGTGCCACGTCTCGCACGTCTACGAGACCGGGTGCTCGCTCTACTTCACCGTCGCGGCGCGCCAGGGCGACGACCCGCTGGGCAGGTGGGCGGCCGCGAAGGCCGCCGCCAGCGACGCGATCATCGCCGCCGGCGCCACGATCACCCACCACCACGCGGTCGGCACCGACCACCTCCCGTGGTTCGCCCGGGAGGTCGGCGAGGTCGGCATCCGCGTCCTGCGCGCGGTCAAGGCCGAGCTCGACCCGGCCGGGATCCTCAACCCGGGGGTGCTGGTGGGCTGAGCACCGGCCTCGCGCTGGTTGACGCCTCCGGCCCGCCCGCCCGCCCCCACTGCGGTACCTGGGGACGAAATGGTGGGTGAACGTGGCCGAACGCCCACCATTTCGTCCCCAGATACCGGGGCAGGGGCGCGGGGGAGGGGGGTCAGGCGAACGACCAGACCAGCAGCTCGGTCGGCTCGGTCGCGGTCACCCGACGGCCGGGCTCGTCGGTGATCCGTACGGCGTCACCGGCGCCGAGCGACAGGTCGTCGAGGCGGACCCCGCCGGCGGCGGCGAAGACGTGCTGGGCGGGGTCGTCGGGCAGCACGGCGGAGGAGCCGGCCGCGAGGCGGGCGACGAGCAGCCGCGCGCCGGCGGTGCCGATCGGCAGGCCGTCGCCGCCGGCCACCTCGACCAGCCCCTCGCCGGGCGGCGGAGCCTCGCCCAGGACGTACGACGGGTCGCCGCCGGGCGTGGTGGGCGTGAGCCAGGCCTGCACGAAGCGGCAGCGTCCCGACGCCGGGTCGGCGACCTCGCTGTGCCGGATGCCCGACCCGGCCGACAGCACCTGCGCCCGACCGGTCTCGAGGACGTGGGGCGCGCCCGTGGAGTCGGTGTGGACGAGCGCGCCCTCGAGCACCCACGTGACGATCTCGAGCCCGGTGTGGGGGTGGTCGGGGTAGCCGGCGCCGGGGTCGAGCAGGTCGTCGTTGTGGCAGACGAGGGGACCGAAGCCGAGGTTGCCGGGGTCGTAGTGCGGTCCGAAGGAGAACGAGTGCCGCGTGACTCGACCGTCCTCGCGCGTCGCCGGCCGCGTCGCGGAGGCGCGGACGTCGGCGGTCATGCGCCCCATTGTGGGTGTCGTGTGGAAGGGTCGGGACATGGGCACGGGGGTGCACGGGGGACGGATCGCGGCCACGGTCGCGCTGGTGCTGGCGGCCGGGGCGTGCTCGGGCGCCCGGGAGCCGACCGAGGAGGAGCCTGGCGGGACACGCGTCGAGGCGGGCGAGCTGGTCGCGCTCGAGGCCCCGGTGCCGGTCGAGGACGTCGACCCGGAGCCCGCGCTGACGGCGCGGGTGCCGTCGGGTGAGGTGCGGGTGGCCGTGCGTGCCGCCGACGAGGTCGAGGGCGCGCGCCAGCAGGCGGCGAGCCTGGACGCGCCCGACGGGACCGAGGTCGTCGTCGTGGCGTGGGAGCTCGACCCGACCGCTCTCGCCGTGCCCGAGGTCGCTGCCCGCGCCGCGCTCGGCACGGACGCCGACGCCGAGGTGGTGCTCACCGGCGGTGACGTCGACGCCGTCCTCGCCACGGACCCCCTGCCCCTGGAGGGGTCGGCGCTGGTCGCGGTCCCCGATGCCGCCGAGCTGGGGCTGGAGGTGACGTTCGACGGCGTCGTGCAGACGGTGAGCCCGGGTGGTGAGCGGCGCGAGGTGCCGGCCGAGGCCGCCGGCCTCTACGAGGGGTTCGCGTTCGCGAGGTCGTCGCTCGACTGCCGACCCGCGCGCCTCGACGCTGACTGCCTCGCCGGAGCGGCCTGGCTGCCGTGGACCGACGCGGGAGGCTGGGCGCCCGTCGGCCAGGTGTGGCCGGTCGTCCGGGTCGACGGCTCGGTGCCGGGCGAGACCGGCGCCCTGGCCCCGACCGTGACCCTCGGCGACGCCGCCCCGGTGAGGTCGTACGACGCGGACGGCACCGCCGCGGGTGGCTTCGACGGCCTGCACGTCTTCCCGGCCGTCCGGCTCGGAGCGGCGCGGGTCGACCTGCAGGCCGAGACCGGCGCGGGGAGGCTGGTCGGCACCGGCGTGCTCGTCCCGGCCCTCCCGTGAGCCCGCACGACCTCCCGGATCCCGCGTACAGGGCCCGCGTCGGGCCGATATCTTCGCCGTTGTGTCCTCCCCCGCAGACTTCCCCCTGCTGCCGCCCGGCTTCCGCTTCGGGACCAGCACGGCCAGCTACCAGATCGAGGGCGCCGCGCGCGAGGGCGGCCGGGGGCCGAGCATCTGGGACACCTTCACCGCCGAGCCCGGCCGGGTCGCCGACGGCAGCACCGGCGACGTGGCCTGCGACCACTACCACCGCGTCGACGAGGACGTGGCGCTCATGCAGCAGCTCGGCACCGGCGGCTACCGCTTCTCGATCGCGTGGCCCCGCGTCCAGCCGACCGGGAGCGGGAAGGTCAACGCCGAGGGCCTCGCGTTCTACGACCGCCTCGTCGACACCCTGCTCGCCCACGGCCAGCAGCCGATGGCCACGCTCTACCACTGGGACCTGCCGCAGGCCCTCGAGGACGACGGCGGCTGGCTGAACCGCGCGACCGTCGACCGCTTCGCCGACTACGCCGCGATCGTGGGCGACAAGCTCGCCGACCGCGTCGAGCACTGGGTGCCGGTCAACGAGCCCAACGTCGCCTCGATCCTCGGCTACGGCATGGGCACCCACGCCCCCGGCAAGGCGCTGCTCTTCGACTGCCTCCCGGCCGCCCACCACCTGCTGATGGCGCACGGCCGCGCGGCCATCGAGCTGCGCCGGGCGGGCGCGCAGTCGATCGGCTGCGCGAACAACCACGCGCCGATCTGGCCGGCGAGCGACGACCCGGCCGACGTCGGGATGAGCAAGATCTTCGACGCGCTGTGGAACGGCACCTTCCTCGAGCCGATGCTGCTCGGTCGCTACCCCGTCGACCTGATGCCCCTCTTCGAGGAGTTCATGCAGGACGGCGACCTCGCCACGATCCGCCAGCCGCTCGACTTCTATGGCGTCAACTACTACAACCCGATGCGGATCGCCGCCGCTGACGAGGACTCCGAGATCCCCTTCGACTTCCGGGAGGTCGTGGGCTACCCGACGACCGACTTCGGCTGGCCGATCGTGCCCGACGCGCTGCGCGAGTGGCTGGTCATGTTCCGCGCCCGCTTCCGCGCCGCGCTGCCGCCGATCATCATCACCGAGTCGGGCGCCAGCTATGCCGTCGGACCCGACGAGCACGGCGTCGTCGACGACCAGGCCCGCATCGACTACCTCCGCGCCCACGTCAACGCCGTCTCCGAGGCGATCGTCCGCGGCGTCGACGTCCGCGGCTACTACTGCTGGTCGTTGATGGACAACTTCGAGTGGGCCGAGGGCTACACCCAGCGCTTCGGCCTCGTCCACGTCGACTACGAGACCCTGGTGCGGACCCCGAAGAAGTCGTTCCAGTGGTACGCCGACCTGATCAAGGCGCAGCCCCAGCACCTGTGAGCTCACGCCGTACGCGTGGCGAAGGTGGAGCCTCTGGCCGGTAGGTCGGGCCCGACGCTCCACCATCGACCTGCCCGGCGGGCGCGCGCGAGGCGGGGCTTGCCGGCGACCTGACCCCGCGCCGATAGGCTCCCCGGCATGAGCAGCCGCCGCATCGTGTTCGTCGTCGGCTCGGGCCGCAGTGGCACGAGCACCATGGCCGGCACGCTGCGCACGCTCGGCCTGCACGTCCCGCAGCCCGAGGTCGTCGCCGACGCCACCAACCCCAAGGGGTTCGGGGAGCCGCGCTGGGTGGTCGACCTGCACGCCGAGCTGCTCCAGCGCAGCAACGTGCAGGTCTCCGACGCCCGCCCGCGCGCCTGGCTCGACACCGGCACCACGAGCGGCGACCACGCCACCCGCGAGCGGGTGACCGCCTGGCTGGAGGAGCAGTTCGCGATCAGCGACGAGCTGGTCGTCAAGGACCCGCGCGCCGCGTGGTTCCTCGGCCTGTGGCGCGCGGCGGCCGACCGCTGCGGTGCCACGTCGTCCTACGTCACGATGCTGCGCCCGGTCACCGAGGTGGTCGGCTCCAAGCAGGCCTACTACGGGCAGATGGGTGCCGGGTCCGACCAGGGCGCCATCACCCGCACCGCCGCGTGGGTCAACATGATGCTCCACACCGAGCGGGCCACCCGCGACCAGCAGCGCGCGTTCGTCCACTACGGCGCGCTGCTCGACGACTGGACCCAGCCGGTGTTCGCGCTGGGGGAGGCGTTCGACCTCGCCGGTGTGAAGACCGCGATGGCCGTCGACATCGCCGATGTCCACCGCTTCATCGATCCCAGCCTGCGCCGGGTCACCGCGACCTGGGACGACATCGGCGTCCCCGACCGGCTGCGCGAGCTCGCCGACGCCACGTGGCAGGCGCTCGAGGACGTCGCCGCCGACGACACCGACGAGGCCCGCCGCCGCTGCGACGAGCTGCGCACGGCCTATGCCGCGCAGTACGCCGAGGCCGAGGCGTTCGCCCACTCCACCGTCGTCGCCCAGCGCCGCACCGCCGCCGCCGAGGCCCGGCGCCAGGCCGCGGCCGAGGCTGCTCCGGCGCGCTCCGGCGCCGACCGGGTGCCGCACGCCGTCCGGGCGATGGTGCCGCCGGCGGCACGCCAGAAGCTGCGCCGGGCGATGGGTCGGGAGCGACCCTCCTGATGCCCGACATCGCCTCGCTCGAAGGACTGCCCGACTACGACGTCACCTGGCCCTGGACGGCCGGCGAGCCGCTCGAGCCCGGCCTGACCTGCGTGTTCCGGGTGCGCAACGAGGCGCGCAACCTGCCGTGGGTGCTGCCGCCGATCCTGTCCGCGGTCCAGCACGTCCTGCTCGTCGACAACGGCTCCGACGACGGCACCGCCGACGTCGCGCGCCGCGTGGCTGCCGAGTGCGGCGCCGCCGACCGGATCACCGTCTTCGACTACCCGCACCGCGTGTCGCGCGCCGGCGGCGAGCACCTCGCCACGCCGGCGACGAGCGTCCACTCGCTCACCCACTTCTACAACTGGTGCTTCTCCCACGTCCGCACCACGTACTCGATGAAGTGGGACGGCGACATGGTGCTGACCCCCGAGGGCGCCGGGATCCTGCGCGACCTCGCCTGGCAGCTCCAGTCGACCCGCGCGATCGTCGCGATGCCGCGCCACCCGCTCACGGTCGTCGACGAGTCCACCGGCTGGCTCGACCTGTCGCTGCGCTTCCTCGAGCCGTGGGTCTACCCGATGGGCCCGGATTTCACGTTCGTGAAGGCCTTCGACTGGGAGCTGCGCGAGTTCCCGCCCGGCGTCGAGCGGATCGTCCTCCAGCAGGGGCTCGTGCTCGAGGTGAAGTGGCTCGACGCCGACGAGTACGCCCACTGGCGCACCGAGGGCGTCGACTTCACCAACACCCGGCTCTACCGCAAGCTGCGCGAGTTCGAGGTCGACGAGGCGATCCGCACCGGCCGGGCCGAGGAGCTCGGCGGCCTCGTCAAGGTCGTCGCGCCGCCCGGCGTCCACGTCATCGACCACGTCAGCCGCGACTGGCTCTGGCGCCAGCCCCGACCGCTCGTGCAGCACTCGCTGCCCTCCTCGCTCAAGGAGCGCGTACGCCCGTGACCCCCGCACCCACCGCCCCGCACCCGCTCCACGACGTCCGGATGCCCGGTCCGACGCTCGTGCTGGTCGACGACGCCGACGGCCTGGCGCTCGACGCGCTGCACGGCATCGAGGACGTCCCCGGGATCGAGGCGCGCGTGGTGACCCTGGCCGAGCTCGACGGCCCGCTCAAGGGCTGGGGCTCGGTGCTCGTGGTGGCCGCCGACCGCGCGCGGCTGCGTCGGATGGCGAGCGCCGTGCCGCTGCTCGGCCAGTGCCGCGTCGTCGCCTGCTGGCTCACCGACACCCCGACCCCCTGGGTCGTCGTGCCGCGACCGGAGTGGCCGCGGCTGACCCACCTCGCCGCCCGCGAGGCCGGTGAGCGCGGCGTGCTCACCGTCCTGCGCTTCGCCTCGGGCGCGCGCGCCCAGCTCGTCGTGATGGAGATGGCCCGGCAGGCCGCCGGCCCCGGCGACACCACCCACGGCGGCCTCGTGGTGGCCTACGCCGGCCGTCCCGCCGCGCCCGGCCTCGACGCCCGCAGCGTGCTGCTGCCCGACGTGGCCGGCGCCGGCGACGCCGAGCGCGACGTGCCGCCGGACGTGGTCGTCGCCCGCCGGGGCGGCCCGGTGGCCGCCCACCACGTGATCGACCGCGCCCCGACCGTCGTCACCGACCCGGGTCCCGACCCGGTCGACGAGCGGGTCTTCAACCCGATCGGCTTCCGCAAGGACTGGGACGCGCCCGTCGCCGACCTGTCCGCCCTCGGCCGCGGTGCGGTGACCGAGGCGGTGGTCGACGCCGCCCGCGCCCATCAGGGCGTACGCCCCTCGGCCGACACCCGCGCGCCCGACCTGCTCGCCCTCGCCGCGGCCGGCGTGCCGCTCGTCGGCGTCGACCGCGCGCAGGCGGTCGAGCTGGGTCTCGCGGCCCCGCTCGTCGACGCGCTGACCGCCGAGGTCGACCTCGACGACGCGCTGGCCCGCGAGGAGCACAGCCTCGCCGTGCGCCGCGCGGCCTTCGATCACCACTCGACGCTGGCCTGGCGCTCGGCGCTGGCGGCCCGCGCCGGCGTGCGCCACACCGGGCTGCCGCCGGTCAGCGCGCTGCTCGCCACCAAGCGCCCGCAGATGCTCGACTTCGCGCTGCGCCAGGTCGCGCGCCAGCGCGGCGCCGAGGTCGAGCTGGTGCTCGCCGCCCACGGCTTCGAGCCCGACCGCGACGCCGTGCGCCGTGCCCTCGGCGACCGGCCCCACCAGGTGCTGACCTTCGACGACGCGACGTTCTTCGGCGACGTGCTGACCGCGGCCGCCCACGCCGCGTCGAGCGAGGTGCTGCTCAAGGTCGACGACGACGACTGGTACTCGCCCGACGCCGTCCACGACCTCGCGATGGCCCGCCGGTTCTCCGGCGCCGACGTGGTCGGGATGCCGTCGGAGTACGTCTACCTCCACGCCAACGCCGAGCGCGAGGACCTCACCGTCCGGCGCAACCACCCCTCCGAGCTGTTCGCCCGCTTCGTCGCCGGGGGCACGCTGCTGCTCGACCGCGGCACGCTCGGCTCGCTCGGCGACTTCCGCCGGGTCCGGAAGTTCGTCGACGCCCAGCTCCTCGCCGGGGTCGAGGCCGCCGGCGGCCGGATCTACCGCACCCACGGGCTCGGCTACGTCCTGCGCCGCACCGGGGCCGGACACACCTGGCAGCGCGACGACGAGGAGTTCCGTCGACCTGACATCGTGGCCGAGGAGTGGAAGGGTTTCCGACCGAGCCGTGCGCTGGAGGTCGACCCGGTCGACCGCCCGGACGGGGTCGCCACGATCGAGGGGGAGTAGCGGAGATGGCCCGGCAACCGGTGGTGCGCCACAACGACTGGGGCACGCTGACGCCCGCGACGCTCGGCGCGTGGGAGCCCACGCTCGCCGTCACCGTCGTGGTGCCGACCTTCAACTACCAGCACACGCTGCCCTACGTCCTCGCCGGCCTCGCCGCGCAGTCGTACCCCTCCCACCTGCTCGAGGTGCTCGTCGTCGACGACCAGAGCAGCCCCGCGCAGGAGCTGCCCGAGGTGCGCCCCGACAACACCCGGATCCTGCGCGTCGAGGAGGGCTGGGGGCGTGCCAACGCCTGCCACCTCGGGGCGCTGGCCGCCGACGGCGACGTGCTGCACTGGTACGACGCCGACATGCTGGCCTACCGCGAGGAGGTCGAGGCGCACGCCCGCTGGCACCACCTCGTCGACTACGCGGTGCCGGGCGGCCACAAGCGCTTCGTCGACCCGACCACGCTGCTCGAGGTCGACCCCGCCGTCGTGCGCGACCGGGTGGCCGCCGGCGAGGCCGTCGACCTGTTCCCCGGCCAGGAGCACGAGCCGCACCAGTGGGTCGAGGACTACTGGGCCAAGACCGACGACCTGCGCACCGCCGGGCCGCGCGCCCAGCGCTACCACATCGGCATGACCGGCTCGGTGACGAAGGCGCTCTACCTCGACTCCGACGGCTTCGACCGCACGCTGCGCCTCGGCGAGGACATGCACCTCGGCCACTCGCTCGCGCAGGCCGGCGGCGTCTTCGTCGTCGACCGCGAGGCGCGCAGCTGGCACCTCGGGCGCTCGCAGGTGCTGCGTCGCGCCGAGCAGGTCAACCGCTACAACGACCCCTACCTCGCCGACCTCGTGCCGACCATGCGGCCCAAGCGCAGCAAGCGCGGCCGTGCCTACCAGGTGCCCTACCTCGAGGTCGTGCTCGAGGCCGGTCCCGCCGACGAGACGATCCACCTCGTCGACTCGTTGCTCGACGGCGACGTGCCCGACCTCCGGGTCACCGTCGTCGGGCCGTGGTCGAGCGTGCACGAGGACCGCGTCCAGCCGGTCGAGGACCCGGTGCTGGAGACCCGGCTGGTGCACCGGTCCTACCTCTACGAGCCGCGGGTGCGGCTGGTCGAGCAGGCGCCTGCCACCTCCGACGCAGAGTTCCTGCTGACGCTCCCCGATGTCTCGATGGCGCCGCTGCCGGCCACGCTCGCGGCGCTGCTCGACGACCTCGAGCGCACCCACCACGGCGCCCGCCTGCTGACGTACGGCTCGGGTGCCGTCGCGCGCCTCGAGCGCACCGCCGCCCTCGCGCGGGTCGCCCGGCTCGCCGGTGACGGTGACGACCGCGAGGCCCTGCTCGACGAGTCGTTCGGGGTGAAGACCTACGACGCCACGTCCGTCGGCTGGGTGCCCGTTGCCGACCGCGTGGTCGAGCGATTCACCCTCGGCGCCCGCCCGCCGATGGACCCCGACAAGTCGGAGAACCGGCTGCACAAGGCCCTGCGGAAGGCCGAGGAGGGCGCCGCCGTCCACCCGCTCCCCGAGCCGGACCAGCAGGCATCCGGGTCCGCGTCCGATGCGTCGGCGGGCACGGAGAAGCGCGGGCTCTTCGGCCGCCGACGGTAGGCCCACTGCCTTCGTTGGTCGAGGAAGGACGAAGTCCTGTCGCGAGACCTGGTCGGTCGGACGGGCGGGTGGTGGTGCGGGGTCTCGTGACGGTCGCTGCGCGACCTCCTCGACCAACGGGGCCGGGGCCACCGCGAGCGGAGCGAGCCGTCCGGCTCAGTCGGCGCCGAAGAGGTCGCGGGTGTAGACCTTGTCGGCGACGTCGCGGAGCTCGTCGACCATCCGGTTGGCGACGATCAGGTCGGCGCGCTCCTTGAACGCGGCCAGGTCGTCGAGCACCTCGGAGCCGAACCAGTGGTCCTCGCCGAGCTCCGGCTCGTAGACCACGACCTCGATGCCCTTGGCCTTGATCCGCTTCATGATCCCCTGCACGGACGACTCGCGGAAGTTGTCCGACCCCGACTTCATGATCAGCCGGTGGATGCCGACGACCCGCGGCGCGCGGTCGAGGATGTCGAAGGCGATGAAGTCCTTGCGGGTGGTGTTGGCGTCGACGATCGCGGAGATCAGCGTCTGCGGGACGTCGGTGTAGTTGGCCAGCAGCTGCTTGGTGTCCTTGGGCAGGCAGTAGCCGCCGTAGCCGAAGGACGGGTTGTTGTAGTGGGTGCCGATGCGCGGGTCGAGCCCGACGCCGTCGATGATCTGGCGCGAGTCGAGGCCGCGTGAGAGCGCGAAGGAGTCGAGCTCGTTGAAGAACGCCACCCGCATCGCGAGGTAGGTGTTGGCGAAGAGCTTGATCGCCTCGGCCTCGGTCGGCTCGGTGAACAGCACCGGCACGTCGTCGGCCTCGGCGCCCTCGACGAGCAGCGCGGCGAACGCCCGGGCCCGCTCGGAGTCCTCGCCGACGACGATGCGGGCGGGGAAGAGGTTGTCGTGCAGCGCCTTGCCCTCGCGCAGGAACTCCGGCGAGAAGATCACCCGGTCGGTGCCGAGCCGGCCCCGGACCTCCTCGACGTAGCCGACGGGGACCGTCGACTTGATGACCATCGTCGCGGACGGGTTGATCCGGGCGACGTCGCGCACGACGGCCTCGATCGACGAGGTGTCGAAGTAGTTGGTGACCGGGTCGTAGTTGGTCGGCGTCGCGATCACCACGAAGTCCGCCCCGGCGTGCGCCTCCTCGGGGTCGGTGGTGAGGACGAGGTCGAGGTCCTCCTCGGCGAGGAACCGCGAGATGTCGTCGTCGTGGATCGGGCTCTCCCCGCGGCGCAGCCGCTCCACGCGGTCGGCGTCGAGGTCGAGGCCGACGACGGAGTGGTGGCGGGCGAGCAGGACGGCCATGGAGAGGCCGACGTAGCCGAGGCCGGCGATCGAGATCCGGGTCACGGCGAGGATTGTGCCGTACGCAGGACAGCGCGGCCGGTCGTGCCGCACCCTTGACCGGCACCGGTAGCGACAGCAGCAGGAGGACGGATGTCGACCAGGAAGAACAGCACCACCTTCCCGTGGTTCATCCTGGTCGTGCTCGCGATCCTCGCGGTCGGCTCCGGCGGCGCGTTCCGCAGCGTGGCGGTCGTCATCGGGATCGTCGTGGTGTTCACGTGGCTGCGCAACGTCTCGACGGCCGCGGGACGCACGGCCGGCCAGCCCGCGCCCGGCACCGGGTTCGTCGGCCGGCGCGAGGCACCCGACCTGCCGCCCGAGGTCGCCGAGCGGTTCCAGCGGCTGGCCGCCGAGATGGTCGTCCCCGGCGGCCGCAGCATGGACGAGGTGATGCGCGAGGCCGCCGAGGTCTACGCCCAGCTGCCGCCGCACCTGCGCGAGGAGATCGCCCGCGCCGCACCGGACGTCGAGCCCGGGATCCACGTCGAGGTGAGCGGGCCCCTCGGCAACGTCCTGTCGCGGGCGATGGGCATCAAGGCCCGCGCGGCGCAGGACCCCGCGGCTCCCACCCCGTCGGCCCCTCCGTCGGCGCCGGCTGCTGCGAGCACGCCGACCGCTCCACCGGTGCCGACGGCGCCGGCCGCTCCGGCCGCGCTGGCCGCGCCGGCCGCGCCGCCGGTCCCGCCCGAGGCAGTCCCGGCAGCCCCGCCGGTCGCCCCCGTCACGATCACGCCGGCCGCGATCACCCCCGCTCCGATCACCCTCGCACCGATCACCCTGGCCCCGATCACGCCGTCGGCGCCCGTCGGCGCCCCCGCGGGCCGGCCCGACCAGGACGTCCGGTCGGGTGCGACCGCCCCCGACGTGCTGACCGGCGCGGAGGGCCTGCCGCCCGGCTCGCTCGCCGAGGGCTGGTACGTCACCGCCGACGGCCGCCGCGAGCGCTGGTGGAACGGCGCGTCCTGGACCGCCCACGTGCGCGAGCGCGGCGCGGAGGTCTAGTCGACCACCCGGGTCAGGGCGTCGGGCAGGACCGCGGGCGTGCCGTGCTCCTCGAGGCGCCCGTCGTCGGGTCCGGCGCACGTCGTGGCGGGGTCGAGCGTCTCCAGGTCGTCGAGCCAGCCGGGCTCGGGGGCGCCGGTCGCCGGCAGCACCACCCGCACCAGCGCGTCGCCGTCCGCGAGCGACGCCGAGACCACGGCGGGCGATCCGTCGACGTCCCCGACGAACGTCGCGCGCACCGGCCCGCCGGCCCCGCACGCGGCGTAGGTCAGGTCCCACCCGGGGAGCCGTCGCGCGAGCCGGGGCAGGGAGCGCGCGGTGACGCTCGACTGCGCCGCCGGGGCGCGGCGGCGGTTGACGCCCGCCTCGAGGCGCGGGGCGGTCACCCGCAGGCCGAGCCCGACCAGCGCGGGGTCGGCGGCGGCCGCCTCGACGGCGCCCCCGTCGGTGTCGCCGTCGGGCCACCCGGCCGCGGCGTCCTCGACGTCGTCGGCCTCGTCCTCGCCGATCGGCGACGACTGGAGGGGCGGCGGGACGAAGCCGGTGCCGCGTGCGTCGAGGCACGTGTCCGCGACGGGGGCGGGCGCCCGCCACCCGGTGTCGAGGTGGTGGGGCACGACGACCTGCAGCGCGGCGGTCGCGCTGCCGGCGTCGGGGGCGACGACGAGCTGCGCGAGCGCGTCGTCCGGGCCGACCAGCGCGACCTGGACGGTGGTGCCGCACGTGCTCGACGTCGGTCGCCACCCGGCCCCGGCCGCGAGGTCGAGCTCGGCGCGTGCGGCGTCCTCCACCCCGGAGGCGTACGTCGTCGAGCGGCGCCCCACGACCCGTGTCACCTGCCCGTCGCTGCCCAGCGCGGGTCCGGCGACCGTCGCGGACGTCGGCGCGACCCACGGGTCGGTCCACACCGCCACCGCCGCGTCGAGGTCGCTGCGGTCGGAGACGACCTGCGGGCCGCTGCTGCAGCCCGCCAGCGCCGGGGCGGCCAGGAGCGTCACGACGAGGGCGTGACCGCGAACCACGGTTCGTCCCATCCCGAGACCCCCAGGTCGCCGCTCGTGAAGTCGTCGCGCGGGATCGTCTGCTCACGTCCGGAGGCGGGGTCGAAGATCGTGAGCGAGTCGCCGTCGCTCCCGGTGACCAGCACGACGTGCCCGGGCCGGGTGGTGTCACCGACGTAGAGCGGGACGGTGCTGCCGCCCTCGACCGAGGCGGCGATCCGGTCGTAGGTCTCGCCGCGGTCGGAGGGCGACACGGTCTGCACCTCGTAGTCCTGGCCGGGCACCCCGCTGCCGCCCTCGCTCGACATCTCGGCGGCGACGGCCCACGGCTGGGTGCCGGCCGCCTCCGGCCAGGGGAACTGGAGGTCGCCGTCACGGTCGTGCAGCGCGTTGGTGCGGTCGTGCATGGCGAGCGACTCGTCGGCGAAGCGCTGCTCGGGCGTGCGCGGGTCGGTCGTCCCGGTCGCGGCGTCGTAGCCGGTCTCCATCCACAGGGCGTACGCCGGGTCGTTGAGCATCCGCGACATCACCAGGCTGGAGGACCCGCACGTGGTCTGGTCGGGCTGGGAGTAGCTTCCGTCGGTGGGCGGGTCGAGGTCGTCGAGCTGGGCCGGGCTGAGCGTGCGCAGCCGCGCGACGTAGTTGGCGAGCGCCATCCCGGAGAGCCCGGACGCGACCCCGGCGATGATCCACGCCCGCTCGGCGTCGCTGCGGGCGCCGGCGAGGGCGTCGCGCACCGCCTGCTGCTCGGCGGGCGACAGGTCGGCGAAGGCGGCGTCGTAGTCGGCGAGCTGGCGGCCCGACAGCGGACCGTCCTCGTCCTCCCAGCCGTTGACGACCGACACCGGGCTGACCCCGGCCGGGAGGTGGTCGGGGAGGTCGACCTCGTCCATCGCCGCGACGACGGCGGCCTTCGCGACGGCCACCGCGTCGACGGCGTCCTGGTAGGCGCCGATCGCCTCGGTGAGGGCGTGGACGACGCCCGCGACGACGCCGCGGAGGAAGTCGACGAGCTCCCACGGCCACAGGTCGCCCCAGGACAGCTGGAGGTTGTCGCGGAGCAGGTCGTCGGCCTCGCGGTGGCGGGTGCGGGCCGCGGTCATGTCCGCGGCCAGCCGGTCGAGGACGGCCGCGACCTCCCGGGCCGCGGGCGGCACCGTCGCGGTCCGGGTGCGGAGCCGGCCGACCGAGGAGCGGAACGCATCGCCGGACGTGCCGTCCCAGACGGTGGTGTCGACGGCGTCGCGGGTCGTGGTGAGGTCGTCGCAGCCGGCCTCGACCGAGGTCGCCGCCCGACGCCAGGCAGCGGCGGCGTCGGTCAGGTCGCCGGGCTCGGGCGCGGGCGGCTCGGTGAGGATCGCGACCGCCCGGCCGACGGCGTCGACGATGGTCTGGGCGGCGTCCCAGGGAGGCCAGAGGTCGATGTCCTCGACGGTGGCCAGGACGTCCCTCAGCCGGGCGACCGTGTCATCGAGCAAGCCCATGGAACTCTCCTGCCGAGGTGCCGTCGGTGGTGAGGAAGTCGCGGATGCAGTCCTCGACGCCCCCGTGGTGCTCCTCGAGCACCCCGAGCGCCACGCGCAGCACGCCGTCGAGGTCGGCGGCGGCGTCGGCCAGCGTGGCCGCGAGGTCGGCCAGGTCGTGGCCGGCCGCGTCGGGCACCTGTCCCTGCGCCGAGCGGAGCTCGGCGGCGGCGTTGTCGGCGTGGGCCCACCCGGCCCGCACGGCGTCCGGTCTCATCACCACGATCATGGCGTCGCACCTCCCTGGTCAGGAGAAGCGTTCCCCCACGCCCGACCCGCAAACAAGGGCGAACCGGACCTGTGGACGAGGTGGGCACACGCCGTGCGACGCCGCGCGGGGCTTGGACGGGTGGCGCTGTCCCCGCGCGACGTCGACTGCCTGGTCTTCGGGGTGACCCTGCGTCGCGGATGGGTCCCACCCGTGTTGTCCCGCGCTGGCAGGGTGGTGGCATGGGCATGGGCAAGAAGGTCGCAGCGCTGGGCATCGCGAAGAAGGTCTACGACGAGGCCCGCAAGCCGCACAACCAGGCGAAGATCCGCGCCGCGGTGCAGAAGGTGCAGGAGCGGCGCCGGCCCCGCTGACCCTCAGCGCGCGCGGGCGTACGGCCAGGCGAACGCCGCGAGGCCGCCGAGCACCGGCCACAGCGCCAGCCGCTCGAGCGCGCCGGCGGCCTGCTCGTCGCCGGACAGGATGAAGCCGACTGCGGCCGCGCCGGTCACGATCCCGGTCGCCAGCAGGCCCTTCGCGAGCGCCGGGCGCTCGTGGCGCAGCCGGTGGCCGAGCGCGAGCAGGGCGAGCGGCTGGCCGACGAAGAGCGGCGTCGCGGCGAGCGCGTGAAGCGTGGCGTCCTGGTCGAGCGGTGCCATCCCCGTCGCGACCGAGCTCACGCCCGAGACGACCAGCAGCCCGGTCACCCACGGACCCAGCGGCCGGGCGAGCAGCGCCGCTCCGCCCGCGAGCAGCACGCCGTAGCCGACGAACGAGCCGTTCATCACCGCGTGCCGCGGCGAGCAGTAGTCGGCCGTGCAGCCGACCTCGCCGAGCTTGCTGACGGAGTCGGAGACGAAGCTGTAGCCGCCGCGCGTCGCGGCCGCGGTCACCACCTCGGTGAGGACGTACGTCGGTCGCAGCAGGAAGGCGAGCGCGCCGAGGCGTGCGGCGCGGGAGGGGGTGGTGGGCACGCCGCCAACCTAGCGGCGCGGACCCCACCGCTGCGGGTGTGCGCGCTCTTGTGACCGGTCGGTCCGGGGGCGTAGCCATGGGTCATGGTCACCACACCGCAGGAGCCGCTGCCCGAGCCCGACGTCGTCCCGTCCGGCGACCCGGACGTCAACCCGGTCGAGCCCGGGAAGACCCCGGAGCCGCCGATGCCGGAGACCGAGCCGGCCGGCGGTCTGGGAGCGTCGTAGCCCGATGCCTATGCTCGCCCCATGAGGATCGAGCAGCCCGTCGAGATGACCCACGCCGCGATGCTGGGGCTCGGTGTCCACCGGCCCGAGCGGGTCGTGACCAACGAGGAGATCTGCGAGGTCCTCGACTCCTCCGACGAGTGGATCCAGACCCGCTCGGGGATCCGCACGCGGCGCTTCGCCGGTGAGGACGAGACGCTGATCGGCATGTCGGTGTCGGCGGCCCGCAAGGCGCTGGACGCCGCCGGGGTGGACGCCGACCAGCTCGGCTGCGTCATCGTCGCCACCTCGACCCACCCGGAGCACACCCCGGCGTCGGCGCCCCAGGTCGCCACCGCGCTGGGGTCGACCGCCGCCGCGTTAGACATCTCGGCCGGCTGCGCGGGCTTCTGCCACGCGCTCAACCTCGCCGCGTCCATGGTGCGCTCGGGCGCCGAGACCCACGTGCTGGTCATCGGGGTCGAGCAGCTCAGCCGCTTCATGGACCCCACCGACCGCGGCACCGCCTTCATCTTCGCCGACGGCGCCGGCGCGGTCGTCGTCGGACCGTCCGACGCCCCGGGCATCGGCCCCACCGCGTGGGGCTCCGACGGCTCCCAGGCGCACGTGATCACCCAGACCCCGAGCTGCATGGGCACCCGCGCGCACACCGACGCCGACCACCCGGTCGTGCAGATGGAGGGCACCGCGGTCTTCCGGTGGGCGCCGTTCGCGATGGCCAAGGTCGCCCACCAGGCCCTCGAGCTCGCCGGCGTCGGCCTCGACGACCTCGACGCGTTCGTGCCCCACCAGGCCAACCTGCGCATCACCCAGACGCTGGCCAAGAACATCGGGCTGCCCGAGTCGGTCGCGATCGGCACCGACGTCGTCGACTCCGGCAACACCTCCGCCGCCTCGGTCCCGCTGGCGATCGAGGCGATGCTGCGCAAGGAGGAGGCCGCGGTCGGTGACACCGCGCTGCTGATCGCCTTCGGCGCCGGCCTGTCCTACGCCGGGCAGGTCGTCACGCTGCCGCCGCTGGGCTGAACGCTCCGACGGTGGAGCGCCGGGCCCGACCTAGCGGCCCCACGCTCCACCGTCGCCGTGGTCACCCGACCCGCTGCGCCACCGAGGCGATGATCCCCTCGGGCCCGCGGACGTAGGCCTGGCGCCAGGTCTCCTCGTACTCGCCGACCTTCCCGACCAGCCCGTAGCCCATCGCCGCCGCCGCGGCGACGGCCGCCTCGATGTCGTCGACCTCGAAGCCGAGGCTGCGCAGCCCGAGCTCGTTGGCCATCGCGTCGGGCGAGCCCTCGACCATCGCGGGGCGCACGAAGCTGGAGAGCTCGACCGAGCTGCCGCCGCCCGGGCAGCCGAGCATCACGATCTCCGTGCGCGACCCGGGGATCGCGCAGACGTCGTCGATGAAGTCGCCCTCGACGAAGGCGCGTCCCTGGACGGTCATGCCAAGGGCGACGAAGAACTCGGTCGCCCGGTCGAGGTCGCGGACGGTGACGCCCACGTGGTCGAAGCGCTTGATGTGTCCCATGGGTGGATCCTCCCTGTCTCTGTGCACCGGGGTCGGAGCCGCGGGCGGGTACTCGACATCGTCAGCCCGCCGACCTGGCGCGCCGCTCGCCGACAGTGGAGCCGGCGTCCCGTAGGTCGGGCGCACCACTCCACTGTTGCGAATCCGCTCGCGGCCGGCTCAGCGGAGGCGCACCGACAGGCAGGTCACGCAGCCCTCGAGCTTCTCGTACTCGCTGACGTCGACCGCGACGACCCTCAGCCCGCGCTCCTCGTAGAGCGCGCGGGTGCGGGGCGCCGCCGACGACATCAGGACCGTCGAGTCGTCGAGCAGCACGACGTGCGCGCCCGGCTCCTCCGGGACCCCGAGGTACGACGTCCACGTGCCCGGGTCGTCGACGACCGGGTCCCAGCCGACGACGGTGCCGTCGGGCAGCGCGGTGACCGCCGACTTGAGGTGCAGCGCCTTGGTCAGCGGGACCGCGACGACCTCGGCGCCCAGCGGCGCGAGGTGGGCGGCGAGCTGGTCGATGCCGGACTGGTTGGTGCGCCCGCCGAGGCCGACCCACACGGTGCCGTCGTGCTTGAGCACGTCGCCACCGTCGAGGGTGCCGGGCGCCTCGATGTGGGCGATCCGGAAGCCGAGGTCGCGCAGGACCTGATCGGTGCCGGCGGTCTCGGGCTTGCGCTCGTCGGCGCCAGGGCGGGTGATGACGGCGAGGTCGGCGTACATCACGACGGTGTCCTCGACGAAGACCGCGTCCGGGCAGTCGGGCTCGGGCGGGACCTCGATGGTCTCCCAGCCCTCGGCCTGCAGGGCGGCGACGTAGGCCTCCCACTGGCGCCCGGCCAGGTCGAGGTCGACCGGCACCCGGTCGATGTGGGTGAGCAGGCCGTCGGCGAGGCGGGGGCCGGGACGGCGGACGAGGGCGCGGCGGTTCACGCAGCCGATCCTCCCAGCCCGTGCCGGCGTCACGCCCGCGCGGCGCTCCGGGCGAGACGGTCGGCGACGACCTGCCAGACGTCGGGGTCGACGCCCATGCCGACGTGGGTCGAGCGCACCTCCACGTGCTCAGCCCCGCGCGTCCTGCGGTCGAGGCAGGCCTGCCACGCCACGACGCCGTCGCGGCGGGAGTACATCGCGGTCAGGGGCACGCTGATCGGGGACTCGGCGTCGAGCCGCTCGGCCAGCTTCCAGCCCTCGCGGTCGGGCGCGGCCTCGAAGGAGCGCGCCGCGGAGGTGAAGGTCGGCCCGCCGACGACCGGCGTGCCGTAGGTGACGACCCGGCGCACGGCGTCCGGGTGGCGCCGCGCGACCTCCCGGGCGATCACGCCGCCGAGGCTCCAGCCCACCAGCGAGGCGGGGCCGCCGGTCTGCTCCACGAGCTCGAGGAGCCGCGCCGACAACCGGTCGATGTCGGCGCCGGTGTCGCCCAGGTTGGTGCCGAAGCCCCAGCCGCGGGCGTCGTGGCCGAGCCGCCGGAGGTACGCCCGCAGCGGGGCGCCGGTCAGCTCGGGCGCACGCCAGCCCGGGATGTCGATGACCAGGTGGCCGTCGCCGCGCGGGACGGCCAGCAGCCGCGGAGTGGCGGCCGCGAGTCGGGTCGCGGCCAGCGGCGAGGTCAGCTCACCGACCTGCAGCCGACCGCTGGGCGGGCCGACCGGGGCCGGGAGGCCGTCCACGTCCCGTGCCACGGCCCGCGTGCGCAGGCCGGTCGCGGCGAGCAGCGCGCCCCTCACAGCGCGGCCACGACCTCGGTGCCCTGCTTGATCGCGCGCTTGGCGTCGAGCTCGGCGGCGACGTCGGCGCCGCCGATCAGGTGCGCGTCACGGTCGAGGCCGTCGTAGAGGCTGCGGGCCGAGTCCTGGCCGGCGCAGACGACGACGGTGTCGACCTCGATGACGCGCGGCTGGCCGTCGACGGTGACGTGCAGGCCGGCGTCGTCGATCCGGTCGTAGGTCGCGCCGCTGACCTGGGTCACCTTCGACTGCTTGAGCACCGCGCGGTGCGCCCAGCCCGACGTCTTGCCCAGGCCGATGCCGATCGGGGTGGTCTTGCGCTGCACCAGGGTGACCTCGCGGGCGGGGGTGCGCGGCTTGGCCTCGGTGAGCCCGCCCGCGGTGAGCGAGGGGTCGCCGACGCCCCAGTGGGCCATCCAGTCCTCGAGGTCCTCGGGCTCGTGGGTGAGGAAGACGCTCACGTCGACGCCGATGCCGCCGGCGCCGATCACCGCGACCCGCCTGCCGGGCACGACCGCGCCGCTCAGCACGTCGGCGTACGACGCGACGGACGGGTGGTCGATGCCCGCGATGTCCGGGATCCGCGGCTGCACGCCGGTGGCGACGACGACCTCGTCGAAACCGGCGAGGTCGTCGGGGGTGGCCTCGGTCGAGAGGCGTACGTCGACGCCGAGGACCTCGAGCCGGCGCGTGAAGTAGCGCAGGGTGTCGGCGAAGTCCTCCTTGCCGGGGACCGCCATCGCGAGGCGGAACTGGCCGCCGAGCTCGGGCGACTTCTCGAAGAGGGTGACGGCGAAGCCGCGCTCGGCCGCGCTGGTCGCGGCGGCGAGCCCCGCCGGGCCAGCGCCGACGACGGCCACGGTCTGCTTGCGCAGCGTCGGCATCAGCACCAGCTCGGTCTCGTGGCAGGCACGCGGGTTGACCAGGCAGGACGCCCGCTCGTTGGAGAACACGTGGTCGAGGCAGGCCTGGTTGCAGGCGATGCAGGTGTTGATCTCGTCGGCGCGCTCGTCCATCGCCTTCGCGACGAACGCCGGGTCGGCCAGCAGCGGGCGGGCCATCGACACCAGGTCCGCGTCGCCGCTGGCGAGGATGTCCTCGGCGAGCTCGGGGGTGTTGATCCGGTTGGACGCGCACACCGGGACGTCGACGACCTGCTTGAGCCGCGCGGTGTAGGACCGCCACGCGGCGCGCGGGACCTGCGTGATGATCGTCGGCACCCGCGCCTCGTGCCAGCCGATGCCGGTGTTGAAGACGGTGACGCCGGCGGCCTGCAGGTGCAGGGCGAGCTCGGCGGTCTCCTCCCAGGTCTGGCCGCCCTCGACCAGGTCGAGCAGCGAGATCCGGTAGACGATCGGGAAGTCGTCGCCGACCAGCTCGCGCGAGCGGCGTACGACCTCGACCGGGAAGTGCATCCGGCGCGCGGCCGAGCCGCCCCACTCGTCGTCGCGGTCGTTGGTGCGCGCGGCGAGGAACTGGTTGATGAGGTAGCCCTCGGAGCCCATGATCTCGACCGCGTCGTAGCCGGCCTTGCGGGCCAGGGCGACGCTCTTGGCGAAGGCGGTCGCGGTGTGGTCGACCTCCTTCGCCGACATCGCGTGCGGCTTGAAGGGCGTGATCGGCGACTTCTTGTCCGAGGCGCTCTGCGACAGCGGGTGGTAGCCGTAGCGCCCGGCGTGCAGCACCTGCAGGGCGATCGCGCCGCCGGCCTCGTGCACCTCGCCGGTGACCCGCTGGTGACGGATCGCGTGGAGCCGGTTGGTCATCTCCGAGGCGAACGGCTTGAGCCAGCCGCGCTTGGTGGGCGCGAAGCCGCCGGTGATGATCAGGCCGGTGCCGCCGCGGGCGCGCTCGGCGAAGAAGGCCGCGAGCTTGTCGAGGTCCCAGGGGTGGTCCTCGAGCCCGGTGTGCATCGAGCCCATCACCACGCGGTTGCGCAGGGTGAGCGCGTCGGGGCCGCTGCCGAGCGTCAGCGGCTCGAGGAGGTGGGGGTAGAGCGGGTGCGTCATCTCTCAGTCCTTCGCGTGTGCCTGCAGGTACTCGGTGATCCAGTCGATCCAGAAGCGCTCCAGCCGGATGCCGCCGCGCAGCACCAGCCACTGGTCACGCCCGGCGTCGTCGAGCGACCCCGGGTCGGGGAACTGCGTGCGCTCCATCTGCTCGTAGGCCGCGAGCCGGAGCGCGTGGTCGGCCCGGGTGTCGGCCAGGTGGTCGAGCAGGCGCGCGCGGTCGCCGTACGACGCCCCGCGCAGGCGGACCGCCAGGTCGCTGCGAAACGCCTCGACCGGCATCGGCTCGGCCAGCCAGTCGGCGAGCACGCGGCGCCCGGTCTCCGACGGGGTGTGCACCCGCTTGTCGGGGCGGCCCTCCTGGGTGACGACCTCGACGGTGACCCAGCCATCGGCCTCCATCCGGGCGAGCACGCGGTAGATCTGCTGGTGGGTGGCGTGCCAGAAGAAGCCGAGCGACCGCTCGAAGCGCCGGGTCAGCTCGAGCCCGCTCGCCGGGCGCTCGCTGAGCGCGACGAGGAGGGCGTGCTCGAGGGCCATGCCGGCATCGTGCCCGACCTATGCAACTCGTTGCAAGAGGGGGTGCGCCACGTCACGAGGATCCCCGGCTGACCGGCTTTCGCTGAACTTGTCAGGCGTTGCACGGGCCGACAAGTTCAGCGATCCCCGGCTGACCGGGGATCGCTGAAAGCCGGTACGCCGCCTCCCGCCCGCTGGCGGGCGTCACAGCACGCCGACGCCGGGGATCTCCTCGAAGACCAGCTGGGTCTCGGTGTGCCGGACGACGGGGTGGACGTTGAGGTGCTCGAGGACCAGGTCGCGGAGCTGGGCGGTGGAGGCGACCGCGACGTGGAGCAGGTAGTCGTCCTCGCCGCCGACGTGCAGGATCCGCAGCACGCCCGGCACGCGGGCGAGGACCTGGTGGAAGCTCGCCACGTGGTCCCGGTTGTGGCTGCCGAGGCGGACCTTGATGACGGCCTGGATCGGGTACCCGAGGGCGGCGAGGTCGATGTCGGCGTGCACGCCGCGCACGACGCCGCGTTCGCGCAGCGACCGCACCCGCTGCAGGCAGGTCGACTCGGCGATGCCGAGCCGCTTGGCGAGCGACGCGTTGGTGACCCGCCCGTCGGCGGCGAGCTCGGTCAGCAGGCGACGGTCGAGGGCATCGGGGGGTGCAGGATCCGCCGATGGGGGTGCAGGAGTCATGAGGTGGTCCTCGGGATCTTCGGCGCAAACGGCACGTGGGGAGCATTGATTCGGAGACGGTTGCCCGCTGGCGAGGATTCCACGACGGTGGCGCCATGACCAGCCTCGACACCCTCGCCGTCCACGCCGGCCGCGCCGACCTGTCCGCGCTGGGCGTGCACGCGCTCCCGCTCGACCTGTCGACCACCAACCCGTTGCCGACCATCGACGCCGGCGGTGCGTCGTACGAGTCGATGGCGACGGGCGGCCACCCGACCGAGGGCGGGCTGGTCTACCAGCGGCTCTGGAACCCCACCGTCGCCCGCTTCGAGGAGGCGCTGGCCGGGCTCGAGCACACCGAGGCGGCGGTGGCCTTCTCGACCGGCATGGCCGCCGTCACCGGCGCCGTCCTGGCCGCCGTCGCGGAGGGCAGGGGCCGCCACGTCGTCGCAGTCCGCCCCCTCTACGGCGGCACCGACCACCTGCTCGCCTCCGGGATGCTCGGGGTCGAGACGACGTACTGCACGCCCGCGGAGGTCGCGACGACGGTCCGCCCCGACACCTGCCTGGTCGTCCTCGAGACGCCGGCCAACCCGACGCTCGACCTGGTCGACCTCGACGCGGTCGTGGCCGCCGCCGGCCGGGTCCCGGTCCTCGTCGACAACACCTTCGCCACGCCGGTCCTGCAGAACCCGGCCGACCACGGCGCCGCGCTCGTCCTGCACAGCGCGACGAAGTACCTCGGCGGGCACGGCGACGCGATGGGTGGGGTCGTCGCCTGCTCCGAGGAGTGGGCCGGCGCCCTGCGCCGGGTCCGCGCGGTCACGGGAGCCCTGCTCCACCCGATGGGCGCCTACCTCCTGCACCGCGGACTGGCCACGCTCCCGCTGCGGGTGCGCGCACAGCAGGCCGGAGCCGGCAAGGTCGCCGCCTGGCTGGCCTCCCACCCGGCGGTCCGCGAGGTGCGCTGGCCCGGCCTCGCCGAGTGCGACCCGCTCGGCCTCGTCGGTCGCCAGATGCGCGGACCCGGCGCGATGCTCGCCTTCCGCGTCGAGGGCGACTTCGCCGCGGCGTCCCGCGTCACCGAGGCGGTCTCGCTCTTCACCCACGCCGTCTCCCTCGGCGGTGTCGACTCCCTGGTCCAGCACCCCGCCGCGCTGACCCACCGTCCCGTCGCCGCGGACGCGAAGCCCGACGCCGACGTGCTCCGGCTCTCCATCGGGCTCGAGGACCCCGAGGACCTCTGCGCCGACCTCGCCCGCGCGCTGGACGCGGCCTCGCGACCGTGACAGCGCCGGTGTCATGATCGGCGCATGACCTACGAGCTGGGGCAGGGGACCGGTCCGCTGCGGGGCGTACGCGTGGTCGAGCTCGCAGGCATCGGTCCCGGACCGCACGCCTGCATGCTGCTCGCCGACCTCGGCGCCGACGTGATCCGCGTCGACCGCCCCGGCGGCGGGATGTTCGCCATCGGCCGCGCCGACCTGCTCAACCGCGGACGCCCGAGCGTGGCGCTCGACCTCAAGCAGCCGGCCGCGGTGGCCGCGGTGCTCGACCTGGTCGCGGACGCCGACGTGCTGGTCGAGGGCTTGCGCCCCGGGGCGACCGAGCGGCTCGGCCTCGGTCCCGACGACTGCCTCGCCCGCAACCCGCGGCTGGTCTACGCGCGCATGACCGGCTGGGGCCAGGACGGCCCGTGGAGCCGCACGGCCGGGCACGACATGAACTACGTCGCCACCAGCGGCGTCCTCCACGGACTGGGCCAGGACCCCGCGCGACCGCACTTCCCGAGCAACCTGCTCGGCGACTTCGGCGGCGGCTCGACCTACCTGGTGATCGGGGTCCTCGCCGCGCTGCTCGAGGCCCGCGGCAGCGGGCAGGGGCAGGTCGTCGACGCGGCCATCGTCGACGGCAGCGCCCACCTCAACGCGATGGCCTCCGCGTTCGCCGCGATGGGCGTCGACACCGGCCGCCGGCGCTCGGGCCTGCTGGACGGCGGCACACCCTGGTACGACCTCTACGAGACGGCCGACGGCGAGCACGTCAGCGTCGGCGCCCTGGAGCCGCAGTTCTGGGCCGAGCTCGTCGCGCGGATCGGCGTCGACCTGCCCGACCGCGACGACCCGGCCCACCACCCGGCGATCCGGGAGGCCCTGACCCGCCGGTTCAAGGAGCGCACGCAGGCCGAGTGGGCCGAGGTCTTCGACGGCACCGACGCGTGCGTCGCCCCCGTCGTACGCCTCGCCGACGCGCCGCGCCACCCCCACCTCGCCGCCCGTGGCACCTTCGTCGAGCGCGACGGCGTGACGCAGCCGGCGCCCGCGCCGCGCTTCTCCCGCACGCCGCCCTCGCTCTCGACGCCGCCGCCGCTCCCCGGCGAGCACACCCGCGAGGCGCTCGCGGCGTGGGGGATCGCCGACGTCGACGCGCTGCTGGCGAGCGGCGCGGCGGTCCAGGCGTGAGACCCTTCCTCTTCCTCGGCACCCGGGCCGAGGACGACGTCGCGCAGCAGGAGTACGACGCGGTCCTCGCCGGCACCGGCCTGCATCCCGACGAGCTGGTCCGCGTCCGGCTCGAGGCGGGGCCGCTCGGCGACGTCGACCTCGACGACTGGTCGGGCATCGTGCTCGGCGGCGGGCCGTTCAACGCCTCCGACCCGGAGGACACCAAGTCGCCCGCCCAGCGGCGCGCGGAGGCCGAGCTGCGCGGCCTCGCGGAGCGCGTCGTCGCGGCCGACTTCCCGTTCCTCGGCGCCTGCTACGGCATCGGCGTCCTCGGCGGCCTGGCCGGCGGCGTGGTCGACCGGACCTGGGGCGAGCCGATCGGGGCCCTCCCGGTGCGGCTGACGCCCGAGGGGGTCGCGGACCCGCTGTTCGGCGCGCTGCCGCCGGTCTTCGACGCCTACCTCGGCCACAAGGAGGCGGTCTCCCGGCTCCCCGATGGTGCGGTGCTCCTCGCGTCGACCCGGACCTGCCCGGTCCACGCGTTCCGCATCGGGCGCAACGTCTACGCCACGCAGTTCCACCCCGAGCTCGACGCCGTCGCGATCTGCGACCGGATCGACGCCTACAGCGCCCACGGCTACTACCTCCCGCACGAGCAGGAGCAGCTGAAGGCGGCGGCCCGCGAGGCGGTCGTGACCGAGCCGGTGCGGCTGCTGGCGCGCTTCGTCGAGCTGCACGCCCGGGTCTCGTGAGGGTCGCTGCCCGACCTCCTCGACCAGCGGCGGATCGGGACGTTCGGCCCTGCCGCGGCCCTCACGCCGCGGCCTAGCGTCAGGACATGGACGACCCGACGACCCGCATGGACACCGAGGAGTGCTGGGACTTCCTGCGCCGCCAGGAGCTCGGCCGGATGGCCTACCACCTGCTCGACGAGGTGCACCTCGTCCCGGTGAACTACGCCATGGACCACGACCCCGTGACCGACCGCCGCTCGATCCTCTTCCGGACCGCGGAGGGCTCCAAGCTGCTCGGGGTGGTGATGAACAACGACGTCGCCTTCGAGGCCGACGAGCTCGTGGACGAGGAGGCGACCAGCGTGATCGTGCGCGGTCGGGCGCGGCTGCTCGACGAGCACGAGGAGCACCGGGCCGACAACCTGCCGCTGCGCCCGTGGGTGCCGACCCTGAAGTACAACGTGGTCGAGATCGACGTCTCCGAGATCAGCGGACGCCGCTTCGCGCTCGCCCGGCCGTGGCGGCACATGATCCCGGACTGAGCAGGCTGGCCGGCGTGGTGTAACTCATGGTTACAACACGAGGGCCGGCGGCCTAGGCTGGAGCGGTGACCGACCACGTCGACGTGCTGATCGTCGGGGCCGGGCTGTCCGGCATCGGCGCCGCGGCCCACCTCGCCAAGGACCTCCCCGACGCGTCGTACGCCGTGCTCGAGCGGCGGGCGGCGAGCGGCGGGACGTGGGACCTGTTCCGCTATCCCGGCGTCCGCTCGGACTCCGACATGTTCACCCTCGGCTACCGCTTCCGGCCCTGGCGCGGGGAGCAGGCGCTCGCCGACGGCGCCTCGATCCTGCAGTACGTCCGCGACACCGCCGCCGAGTACGGCGTGGACCAGCACATCCGCTACGGCCACCACGTGACCGGCGCCGCCTGGGACGGCACGACCGCCCGGTGGACGGTCACGGCCGAGGTCGACGGCGAGCCGCGGAGGATCACCGCGGACTTCCTGTGGTCGTGCAGCGGCTACTACGACTACGACCGCGGCCACCGCCCGCACCTCGAGGGCGAGGAGCGCTTCGGCGGCACGCTGGTCCACCCCCAGCACTGGCCCGAGGACCTCGACACGACCGGGAAGCGGGTCGTGGTGATCGGCTCCGGCGCGACCGCGGTGACGCTGGTGCCGGCGCTCGCGGCGGCCGGCGCCGCGCACGTGACCATGCTGCAGCGCTCCCCGACGTACGTCCTCCCGCTCGCGGCGCGCGACGGCTTCGCTCGCGCTGCCCGCAGGGTGCTCGGCGAGCGGCGCGCCTACCCGCTCGTGCGGGCCAAGAACGTCGCCGCCTCCACCGCGCTCTACCAGCTCAGCCGACGCCGCCCCGACGTCGTGCGCCGCCTGGTCCGCAAGGCCAACGTCGCGCTGCTGCCGCCGGGCTACGACGTCGACACCCACTTCCGCCCGACCTACGACCCGTGGGACCAGCGGCTGTGCCTGGTGCCGGACGGCGACCTGTTCCGCGCGATCTCCGACGGCTCCGCGTCCGTCGTCACCGACACCATCCGCACCTTCACCGAGACCGGCATCGAGCTGTCCTCCGGCGAGCACCTCGACGCCGACGTCGTGGTCACCGCCACCGGGCTCGAGCTGCTCCTCTTCGGCGGCGCCGAGCTGAGCGTCGACGGCGAGGTCGTCGACCCGTCCGACACGATGGCCTACCGCGCGATGATGCTCTCGGGGGTGCCGAACTTCGCGTTCACGATCGGCTACACCAACGCGTCCTGGACGCTGAAGGCCGACCTGGTGGCGGAGTACGTCGTCCGGGTGCTGCGGCGGATGCGCGCCGAGGGCCGGCGCACCGTGGTCCCCACGCCGGACGACTCGGTCGGTCGTGCGCCGCTGATGGACTTCGACGCCGGGTACGTCCGTCGCGCCGCCCACCTCCTGCCCCGCCAGGGCACCGAGGCGCCGTGGCGGCTCAAGCAGAACTACCCCTACGACGCGGTGCAGCTGCGCCGCTCGCGCCTCGACGACGGCGTGCTCACCTTCCGCTGACACGGCCGCCGCCGCTGGTCGAGGAAGGAGCAGCCGCTGGTCGAGGAAGGACGAAGTCCTGTCACGAGACCCGGGTCTCGTGACGGTCGCTGCTCGACCTCCTCGACCAGCGGGGGCGCGTGACCTCCTCGACCAGCGGGGCGCGCGACCTCCTCGACCAGCGGGGCGCGCGACCTCCTCGACCAGCGGGGGCGCGCGACCTCCTCGACCTGCGGGGCGCGCGACCTCCTCGACCAGTGCGGCGCGACCTCCTCGACCAACGGTGGGGTGGGAGGATCACCGCATGTCCCGCGACGAGTCCTACGACGCCCTCGGCACCCGCGAGCACCCCACGCTCGGCCTCGACACCTTCGGCGACGCGCCGCTCGACGGCGCGCCCGCCAACCACGCGGAGGTGCTGCGCGAGGTGGTGGCCGAGGCCGTGCTGGCCGACCGGGTCGGCGTCGACTACATCGGCCTGGGTGAGCACCACCGCGCCGACTACGCCGTCTCCGCGCCCGACGTGGTGCTCGCGGCGATCGCCGGGCAGACCGAGCGGATCCGGCTCGGCACGGGCGTCACCGTCCTCTCCAGCGACGACCCGATCCGCGTCTACGAGCGGTTCGCGACGCTCGACGCCGTGTCCGGCGGCCGCGCCGAGGTGCAGCTGGGGCGCGGCTCGTTCATCGAGTCGTTCTCGCTGTTCGGTCTCGACCTCGGCGACTACGACCGGCTCTTCGCCGAGAAGCTCGACCTCTTCGCCGCGCTCCAGTCCGAGCAGCCGGTGTCGTGGCAGGGCACGATCCGTCCGCCGGTCGAGGCCAAGCAGGTCTACCCGACCACCGCAGCCGGCCGGCTGCCCGCCTGGATCGCCGTGGGCGGCACGCCCGAGTCGGTGGTGCGCGCGGCGAGGTACGCCATGCCGCTGGTGCTCGCGGTGATCGGCGGGTCGCCCGCGGCGTTCGTGCAGCTCGCCGACCTGCACCGCCGCGCGCTGGCCGAGATGGGCCACCCCGAGCTGCCCATCGGGATGCACTCGCCGGGCCACGTCGCCGCCACCGACGCCGAGGCGCGCGAGCAGCTCTACCCGCACCAGGCCGAGATGTACACGCGCCTGGGCCGCGAGCGCGGCTGGCCGCCGTACTCGCAGATCCAGTTCGAGCAGGCGGCCTCGCCTCAGGGCGCCCTCTTCGTCGGCTCGCCGGACACGGTCGCGGCCAAGGTGGCGTGGGCCGTGCGCACCCTCGGGCTCTCCCGCTTCCAGCTGAAGTACTCCGTCGGCGCGCTGCCGCACGAGCAGCGCCTGGAGTCGGTGCGGCTCTACGGCGAGGAGGTCGTGCCGCGCGTGCGCCGCCTGCTGGCGGAGGACTGACCGACCTGCTCCCACGGGACGGTTGACGCGATCGGGGTGCGCCCGCGACGATGGTGGCCGATGGGAGTGGAAGCGCTTCCACACCCGGCAGGAGGAGCATCCCGATGAGCGTGCAGACCGGTGTCGACCGGACGACGACCACCGCCCGCGAGGTCCGGTTCCCGCCCGACTTCGTGTGGGGGATGGCGACCGCGTCCTACCAGATCGAGGGCGCCGTCGCCGAGGACGGACGCACCCCGTCGATCTGGGACACCTTCTCCGCGATCCCCGGTGCCGTGATGGGCGGCGACACCGGCGAGGTGGCCTGCGACCACTACCACCGGATGCCGGCCGACGTGGACCTCCTCGCCGACCTCGGCGCCACGTCGTACCGCTTCTCGGTGGCCTGGCCGCGGGTACGCCCCGACGCGGGGCCGGTCAACCCGGCCGGCCTCGCGTTCTACGACCGGCTCGTCGACGCGCTGCTCGCGCGCGGCATCGCGCCGTGGCTGACGCTCTACCACTGGGACCTGCCGCAGGTCCTCGAGGACGCCGGCGGCTGGACCAACCGCGACACCGCCTTCCGGTTCGTCGAGCACGCCACCGCGGTGCACGACGTGCTCGGCGACCGGGTGCCGACGTGGACCACGCTCAACGAGCCGTGGTGCTCGGCGTTCCTCGGCTACACCGCCGGGCACCACGCGCCCGGGCGGCAGGAGGGCGCCGCCGGTCTCGTCGCGGCCCACCACCTGATGCTCGCCCACGGGCTGGCCGTCACCGAGCTGCGCAGCCGCGGCGCCGACCGGCTGGGGCTGAGCCTCAACCTCACCGTCGCCGACCCGAGCGACCCGTCCGACCCGGTCGACATCGACGCCGCGCGCCGCATCGACGGCCTGCACAACCGGCTCTTCCTCGACCCGGTGCTGCGCGGGGCGTACCCCGCCGACGTCCTCGACGACACCGGTGCGCTGACCTTCGACGGCCGGCCGTGGACCGACGCGATCCGCGACGGCGACCTCGCCACCATCTCGGCGCCGATCGACGTGCTGGGCGTGAACTACTACCACGGCAACGAGGTCTCCGGGCACCCGCGCACCGACGTCGTCGGCATCGGCGCCGACCACCCGGACCGCGAGGAGCTGTCGCCCTTCCCGGGCGCCGAGCACGTCACCTTCCCCAGCCGTGGGCTGCCGATCACCGACATGGGCTGGGAGATCCAGCCCGACGGCCTGCGCCGGCTGCTGCTGCGCCTGCACGAGGACCACCCCGGTGTCCCGGTCCACCTCACCGAGACCGGAGCGGCCTTCGCCGACCGGCCTGACGCCGACGGCGCGGTGCACGACCCGGACCGGATCGCGTTCCTCGACTCCTACCTCCGGGCGGTGCACGACGCGCTCGAGGCCGGAGCAGACGTCCGGGGCTTCTTCCAGTGGTCGCTGATGGACAACTTCGAGTGGGCCTTCGGCTACGCCAAGCGCTTCGGCCTGGTCCACGTCGACTACGACACCCTGGAGCGGACGCCCAAGTCGAGCGCCCGGTGGTACGCCGAGGTGGCGCGCACCGGCGTCCTGCCCGCGCCGGGGGGTGCGGCCGACTAGCGTTGACCGGGTGACGACGCGCCGGCCCGCACCTCCCTCGGCGACCCCCACGCTCGACGAGGTCGCCCGGGTGGCCGGTGTCTCCCGCGCCACTGCCTCGCGGGCGATCAACGGCGGGCAGCGGGTGAGTGCGGCCGCGCAGGCGGCCGTCGAGGACGCGGTCCGCGAGCTGGGCTACGTCCCCCACCCGGCCGCCCGCAGCCTGGTCACCCGCCGCACGGACTCGGTCGCCGTGCTGGTCCCCGAGCCCGACGACCGCGTGTTCTCCGACCCGTTCTTCGCCGGGACGCTGCGCGGCGTCAACCGGGTGCTGAGCGAGCGCGACATCCAGATGGTGCTGCTGCTCGCGCGGCCCGGCGCCGACACCGCGCGCACGCTGCGCTACCTCACCCGCCGCCACGTCGACGGCGCCATCGTGACCTCCCACCACCGCGACGACCGGCTCGCCGAGCACCTCGCGGACATCGGGCTGCCGTGCGTCTTCGGGGGCCGGCCCTGGACCGGTGGCGAGCGCGTCTCGTGGGTCGACGTCGACAACACGGCGGGTGAACGGCTGGCCACCGAGGCGCTGCTCGCCCGGGGCTGCACGCGCATCGGCACGATCGCCGGGCCGGCCGACATGACCGCGGCGGTCGACCGGCTCGGGGGGTGGACGCAGGCCATGACGGCCGCCGGGCTGGCGCCCGACGCGGTCGAGCGCGGCGACTTCACCGAGGCGAGCGGCGAGGCCGCCTGCCGCGCCCTGATGGAGCGGCACCCCGACCTCGACGGGCTCGTCGTGGCCTCCGACCTGATGGCCGCCGGTGCCCTGCGGGTCCTGGCCGAGCTCGGTCGGCGCGTGCCCGACGACGTCGCCGTGGTGGGGTTCGACGACCTCGGCGTCGCCGAGCGCACCGCGCCGCCGCTCACCACGGTCCGCCAGCCGGTGGAGGAGATGGCCGAGCGCGCCACCCGGCTGCTGCTCGAGCGGGTCGACGCGGGCGGCGGCGACCCGGTGCGGGAGGTCGTCGCGCCGACCCTCGTACGCCGCGCCAGCGCGTGAGGCTCAGGCCAGCGAGGCGATGAGCTCCTCGACCCGGCGCTTGATCTCGTCGCGGATCGGGCGGACGGCGTCGATGCCCTGCCCGGCGGGGTCGTCGAGCTTCCAGTCCTCGTAGCGCTTGCCCGGGTAGAAGGGGCAGGCGTCGCCGCAGCCCATCGTGACCACCACGTCGGACTCCTGCACCGCTGCATCGGTGAGCACCTTCGGCGTCGCGGCGGTGATGTCGACGCCCACCTCGGCCATCGCCTCGACCGCGACCGGGTTGATCGTCTCGGCCGGGGCGGACCCTGCCGAGAGCACCTCGACGCGGTCACCGGCGAGGTGCTGCAGCCAGCCGGCGGCCATCTGGGAGCGGCCGGCGTTGTGGACGCACACGAACAGGACGGTGGGGCGGCTCATCGGGAGATCTCCTCGGAGGCGTGGTCGGTGGCGGTGGGAGCGGGGTGCGGGAAGCGGTCGCGCAGGGCGAGGCTGACGTAGACCAGCGCGACGAGCACCGGGACCTCGATCAGCGGGCCGACGACCCCGGCCAGCGCCTGGCCGGAGGTGACGCCGAAGGTCGCGATGGCGACCGCGATGGCGAGCTCGAAGTTGTTGCCGGCGGCG
Source organism: Nocardioides palaemonis (assembly GCF_018275325.1). NCBI lineage: Bacteria > Bacillati > Actinomycetota > Actinomycetes > Propionibacteriales > Nocardioidaceae > Nocardioides > Nocardioides palaemonis. Next base: position 1,267,014 of record NZ_JAGVQR010000004.1, read on the forward strand.
GTGAAGGCCAGGGTCGTGGTGCGCTCGTAGGTCATGCCGAGCCCGCGGCCGAGGGCGTAGCCGCCGCCCCACATCAGCGCGAAGTAGGCCAGCAGCGGGAGCGCGATGCGGGCGACGTCGAGGGGCCGGCTGGTCACCTGGTCGCCCTGGAGCGCGAACAGCACCACGATCGTGAACAGCAGGCCGATCAGTGCCCACGGCCCGACCTTGGGCAGGAACGCCGACTCGTACCACTCGCGCCCGCGCAGCCGCTCGCCCCCGGTGCGGGAGAGCCAGCCGAGCAGCAGCGGGACGCCGAGGAAGACGAGCACGGACTTCGCGATCTGCCATGCCGAGACGTCGAGGTCGGCGGTGTCGAGGCCGAGCCAGCCGGGCAGCACCTCGAGGTAGAACCAGCCCAGGCCCGCGAAGGCGACGACCTGGAAGACGGAGTTGAGTGCGACCAGCACGGCCGCCGCCTCGCGGTCGCCGCAGGCGAGGTCGTTCCAGATGATCACCATCGCGATGCAGCGGGCGAGCCCCACGATGATCAGGCCGGTCCGGTAGTCCGGGAGGTCCGGCAGCAGCAGCCAGGCGAGGGCGAACATGAGGGCCGGTCCGACCACCCAGTTGAGCACCAGCGACGCCAGCAGCATCCTCCGGTCGGAGGTGACGGAGTCGAGGCGGTCGTAGCGGACCTTGGCGAGGACCGGGTACATCATCACCAGCAGGCCGAGCGCGATCGGCAGCGAGACGCCGTCGACCTCGACCGCCGAGAGGGCGTCGCCGAGGCCGGGGACGAGGCGACCGAGCAGCAGCCCGCCGACCATCGCCAGGCCGATCCAGAGCGGGAGAAGCCGGTCGAGGGTGGAGAGGCGGGCCGCCACCTGGCCGTCGGGCGCGCTCATCCCTCGCCGCCGATCAGGGAGGCGAGGTCGGCGAGGACCTCGCGGCGCACGGCGTAGTAGACCCACACGCCGCGCTTGGCGCGGTCGAGCAGGCCCGCGTCGTGCAGCACCTTGAGGTGGTGGCTGATCGTCGGCTGGGAGAGGTCGAAGGCGTCGTTGAGGTCGCACACGCACGCCTCACCGCCCTCGCTCGCGGCGACGATCGACACCAGCCGCAGGCGTACGGGGTCGGCGAGCGCCTTGAGCAGCGGGGCGACGCCCTCCGCCCGCTCCGCGGAGAGCGGCTCGCGCAGGAGGGGCGAGCAGCAGGCGGCGGTCTCGACGGGGGTGAGGGTCAGCGGCGGACGTCCAACAGACTTCGACACAGATCAATATTGACAGGTATCGATCCATGGTGCAACCTCAACACATCGACATCCATCTATGTGAACGGAGCACCACCATGTCCCGCCTCCAGCTGGCCCTCAACGTCGACGACCTCGAGACGTCGATCGCCTTCTACTCCACGCTCTTCGACACGGCGCCGCACAAGGTGCGCCCGGGCTACGCCAACTTCGCGGTCGCCGAGCCGCCCCTCAAGCTGGTCCTCATCGAGAGCCCGGGCCAGGGTGGCAGCGTCAACCACCTCGGGGTCGAGGTCGGCGACGTGGACGTGGTCGACGCCGAGCTCACCCGGCTGGCCGCCGCCGGCCTCGCGACGACCGAGGAGCGCGACACGACCTGCTGCTACGCCAAGCAGGACAAGTTCTGGGTCGACGGCGCGCCGAACGGCGAGCGGTGGGAGGTCTACACGATCACCGACGACGCGCCCGCCACCAACGCCGACGGGGACGCGCCCGACGACGCCGCGCGCGCCGCGGGGTGCTGCGCCTGAGCCGACGCGGATCACACCCGGCGCGATTCACCAGAAGGCCGGTCGGACCGATAGCGTGGGAGCCACAGACGCCCGGCCGGTCTTGCCCCGGGCGCAGGTCCGCCGACGCGGACCTCCCCCAGCACTGGGGCACGTACGCCGCTCGGTCCGATCAGGACGGCGGCTCACGGTGGCGAGACGCCAACCGAAAGCAGTCACATGACCTTCGCCGACCTCGGCGTTCCCTCCTCGCTCGTCTCCGTCCTGGAGCAGCAGGGCATCACCACCCCCACCCCGATCCAGGCCGCGACGCTGCCCGACAGCCTCGCCGGCCGCGACGTCCTCGGCCGCGGCCGCACCGGCTCCGGCAAGACCTACGGGTTCCTGCTGCCGCTGGTCGCGCGCCTCGACGCCGCGAAGCTGCCGGCCATGCCGCGCAAGCCGCGCGCGCTCATCCTGGCCCCGACCCGCGAGCTGGTCGGCCAGATCGAGGCCTCCCTCGCGCCGCTGGCGCAGGCCACCGGCCTCTCCACCCGCACCGTCTTCGGCGGCGTCGGCCAGAACCCCCAGGTCACCGCGCTCAAGAAGGGCGTCGACATCGTCATCGCCTGCCCGGGCCGGCTCGAGGACCTCATGCAGCAGGGCTTCGCCGACCTGTCCGCCGTCGAGATCACGGTCCTCGACGAGGCCGACCACATGGCCGACCTCGGCTTCCTGCCCGGCGTGCGCCGGATCATGGACAAGACCCCGCAGTCCGGCCAGCGCCTGCTGTTCTCGGCGACGCTCGACAAGGCGATCGACGTCCTGGTCAAGCGGTTCCTGAGCAACCCGGTCACCCACGAGGCCGACTCGGCGCAGTCGCCGGTCGCGACGATGCACCACCACGTGCTCCACCTCTCGCGCGAGCAGCGCGTGCCGGTGCTGGTCGACCTGACCAGCGCGCCCGGTCGCACCGTGGTCTTCACCCGCACCAAGTACGGCGCCAAGGCGCTCGCCCGCCAGCTCAACAAGTCGGGCGTGCCGAGCGTCGAGCTGCACGGCAACCTGTCGCAGAACGCCCGCACCCGCAACATGGAGGCGTTCCACTCCGGGACCGCGACCACGCTGGTGGCGACCGACATCGCCGCCCGCGGCATCCACGTCGACGACGTGTCGCTGGTCGTGCACGCCGACCCGCCGGTCGAGCACAAGGCCTACCTGCACCGCTCCGGCCGCACCGCGCGCGCCGGCAACGAAGGCACCGTCATCACCCTGATGACCGACGAGCAGGTCCGCGACGTGCGCGACCTGACCCGCCAGGCCGGCATCAAGCCGGTCACCACCAAGGTCGACGGACCCAAGCACCCCGTGCTGGTCCAGCTCGCCCCCGGTGAGCGGACCCTCGTCCCCGGCGGCCTGGTCGTCGAGACGCCCACCGGTGCCGGTGCCCAGGGCGCGCGCGCCGGCGGCGGCGGCCGCAACCGCTCGCGCCGACGCGGCAAGGGCGGCGGCCAGTCCACGGGTCAGGCCTCGCGCCAGGGAGCTCGCTCCGGCGGCCAGGGCGGCCAGGGCGGCCAGGGCGGCCGACCGGGCCAGGGCCAGGGCGGCCAGTCCGCGGCGAAGGCCTCGCAGGGCGGCGGCCAGCGCCGGCGCCGCAGCGGCGGCGGCCAGGGTGGCCAGGGTGGCCAGTCCGGTCGCAGCGGCGGCCACAGCGCCTCGTCGTTCAGCCGGGGTCGCTGACCCCTCCCGTACGACCACCCGTACGACCACACGTACGACCAGGCATCGGGCCCGGTCCGTGCCCCCAGGGATGGGGTGCGGGTCGGGCCCGTGCTGCTTGGATCGGGGCATGCGGAGCATCGGGGTGGAGGAGGAGCTGCTCCTCGTCGACGCGCGGACCGGCCGTCCGCGCAACGTCGCGCGGGAGGTGATCCGGGCGGCGGCCGCGCGCGACGCGCAGGACCCCGCCCCGAGCGACGAGCACGGCGGCTCCCTCGGCCACGAGCTGCACCGCACCCAGGTCGAGACCGACACCCCGCCGCTGGAGCGCCTGTCCGACCTCGAGGACGCGCTGCGTGCCTGGCGCGAGCGGGCCCGCGCCGCCGCTCTCGAGGTCGGCGCCCGGGTGCTGGCCTCCGGCACCTCGCCGCTCGACGGTGACAGCCGGGTCGAGCGCAGCGAGCGCTACGACGCGATGGCCCACCGCTACGGCCTGATGATGGCCGAGCAGCTGGTGTGCGGGTGCCACGTCCACGTCGAGGTGTCCGGCCCCGACGAGGGCGTCGGGGTGCTCGACCGGATCCGCACGTGGGTGCCGCTGCTGCTGGCGGTCAGCGCGAACTCGCCGTGGTCGCAGTCGCTCGACACGGCCTACGAGAGCTATCGCTGGCAGATGCAGATGCGCTGGCCGAGCGCCGGTCCGCTGCCGGTGCTCGGCTCGCCGGACGCCTACCGCCGCCACGTCGAGGCGATGCTCGCGACCGGCGTGCCGCTCGACGAGGCGATGGTCTACGCCGACGCGCGGCTCTCCGCGCTCCACCCGACCGTGGAGATCCGCACCGCCGACGTGTGCCTCGACGTCCGCGACACCGTCGTGGTCGCGGCCCTGGCCCGCGGCCTGGTCGAGACGGCCGCGCGGGAGTGGGCCGACGGCGTGCCCGCCCACGACGTGGCGTCGGAGATCGTCCGGCTCGCCGGGTGGAAGGCGGGTCGGCACGGCCTGACCGGCGAGCTCGTGCACCCGCCCACCGGCACCAGCCGGCCCGCCGCGGAGGTCGTGGCGAGCCTGCTCGACCACGTCGGCGACGTGCTGCGCGACAGCGGCGACCACGACCTCGTCGCCGACGGACTCGACCGTCTGCTCGCCGACGGCACCGGTGCCCGCCGCCAGCGCGCGCTGCTCGACGAGGCCGACGGCGAGGACGCGGCCCTGGCGCGCGCCGTCGTGCGCCTGAGCCGTGAGACGGCGGACGCGTGAACGGCCGCCCGCCGACGCTGCCTAGGGTGGTGCTCATGCGCACCTGGATCCGCCGGTCCCTGTGGGACGTGGTCCCGCGCGACCAGCGCGACTCCGACGCGGCGTTCCGTCGCCGGCAGATGGTCGCGGCGGTCGTGGTGCTGGTCGGGGCTGCCGTGCTCGGCTGGTCGCTGCGGCTCGAGCCGGGCGGCACGACGTTCTACGTCGCCGCCGTCGTGCTGGCCGGGGTCTGGGCCGCGGGAGCGTTCCTCTCCGGTCGGCTCCACCTGGGCCGGATCGCGGAGGGCGAGGCGTTCGTGCGGCCGATCCTCGCGCCGGTGCTGCTCGGCCTGCTGATGGTCGGCATCTTCGTGCTCGGCGCCCTCGTGGTGCGCGAGATCGACCCGCTCGCGCGCTACGTCAGCTCGGTCCTGGCCTACGCCGACGAGGGATCGCTCACCGTGCTGGCGGTCATCACCTTCGTCAACGGCATCGCCGAGGAGCTGTTCTTCCGCGGCGCGATGTATGCCGCGATCCCGCGGCACCCGGTGCTCTGGACCACGCTGGCCTACGTCGTCGCGACGCTCGCGACCGGCAACGTGATGCTGGGCTTCGCGGCCATCCTGCTCGGTGCGGTCTGCGGCCTCGAGCGGCGGGCCAGCGGCGGCATCCTCGCCCCGATCCTGACCCACGTGACGTGGTCGCTGTCGATGCTGTTCCTGCTACCCCTGCTGTTCTGACGCGGCCCGCTCGGCCAGCGCCCGGCGTACGGACTCGCGGTAGGTCAGCGGCTCGCCCGGCACCACGTCACGGATCGAGGTGTCGCGGACGACGACCTCGTTGCTCATCGAGTCGATGAGGTTGCGCCCGGTGGTGACGTCGACGTCGGTGACGAGGGCCAGCCAGCGCGACGACAGGCCGGGGGTGAGCAGCGGCAGCACGACGATGGGGACGTTGCGGCCGTTCATCTCCTGGGCCACGCCCTGCAGCATCTCGCGGTAGGTGAGCGTCTCGGGACCACCGATCTCGAAGACCCGTCCCAGCGCCTGCTCCTGGCCGACGACGCCGGCGAGGTAGCGCACGACGTCGTCGATCGCGATCGGCTGGGTGCGGGTGCCGACCCACTTGGGGACGACCATCGCCGGGAGGTTCTTCACCAGCTGGCGGGTCAGCTCCCAGGAGATGCCGCCGTGCCCGACGACGATCGCCGCGCGCAGCACGGTCACCGGGACGCCGTCGGAGCCGAGCAGCCCCTCGACCTCGCGCCGCGAGCGCAGGTGGGCCGACAGGTCCTGGTCCTCGTCGCCGAGCCCGCCCATGTAGACGATCTGCTGCAGCCCCGCGGCGGCGGCCGCCCGGCTGAAGTGGCGCGCGGCCTGGGCGTCCTTGCGCTCGAAGTCGGGGTCGTCGAGGGAGTGGACGAGGTAGATCGCCACGTCGACGCCCTCGAGCGCCGGGCCGAGGGAGTCCGGGTCCATCACGTCGGCACCCACGGCCTTGCCGGGGCCGTCGTAGGACTCCGGGTGGCGCGTCATCGCGCGCACCTCGTGGCCGGCGTCGAGCAGGGCGGGGACGAGGCGGCGGCCGATGAAGCCGGTGGCGCCGGTGACGAGGACGGTGCTCACGCGGGGCCCCCGCGACGTTGTTCGGGGGAGCGGAGCGGCGGAGAAGAACGTCGTGGGGTGCGGGTCATGGCTCCACTCTCCCAGTCGGGCGGTCGGGCCCGCCTCATCCTCCTGACGGGGAAGGACCGAGTCCGCGGCGCGCGTCCAGGCGGGCCATGGCGGGCGTCGCGGTGACGCCGTGCAGCAGCACGGAGACGACCACGGCGAACGCGACGGTCGACCACAGCCAGTCCTCGCCGGGCACGTCCTCGTGGGAGGTGGCGTAGGCGAGGTAGAACAGCGAGCCCACGCCCCGCACCCCGAAGAACGCGACGGCGAGCCGCTCGCCGCGGTCGAGGCCGCCGTCGAGGTGCTCGTCGCGGGCCGCGACGCTCAGCGAGAGCCACCCGACGACGGGGCGTACGACCAGGACCAGCGCGAGGGTCAGCACCACGCCGCGCCAGTCGAGGTGCTCGAGCAGCCCGTGGGTCATCGCCATGCCCAGCACGAGCAGGACCAGCAGCGTCATCAGCCGCTCGAGCCGGTCGACGACCGCGTGCATCGCCCGCTGGTAGGAGTGGCCGCGCTCGGAGGCACGCAGGGTGGTGGCGCAGACGAAGACCGCGAGGAAGCCGTAGCCGCCGACGAGCTCGGCACCGCCGTAGGCCGCCATCAGCGCGGCGAGCGCGAGCAGCGGCTCGCCGCGGTCGGCGAGGCGCAGCACCTCGCGCCGCGCGCGGAACGCCTGGCGACCCAGCAGCCAGCCGACCCCGGCGCCGACCAGCACGCCGAGCGCGATCTTGCCGACGACGTACCAGCCGACCCACGCGCCGGCGTCCGCGAGCGTGAAGCCGCCGGCGAGCAGCAGCAGGGCGAGGTGGACGAAGGGGAACGCGAGCCCGTCGTTCATCCCGGCCTCGGCGGTGAGGGAGAACCGGATGTCGTCGTCCTCCTCGGGTCCGCCGTCGTCGCTGGGCTCGAGGTCGTCGGTGAGCGGCTCGCCGACCTGGACGTCGGAGGCGAGCACCGGGTCGGTCGGCGCGAGCACCGCGCCGAGCAGCAGCGCGACGGCCGGCGCGAGCCCGGCGACCCACCAGCCGAGCAGCGCGATCGCGCCGATCGTCAGCGGCATGGTGACCGCGAGCAGCCGCCACACGGGCGACCAGGTCCGCCACGACGCCCACGAGCGGACGTGGAAGTGCCGGTCGATGGCCAGCCCGACGCCCATCAACGACACCAGCACGGTGAACTCGGTGACGTGCGTGACCACGACCGGGTGGTCGCGCGGCGCGAGGCTCACCATGTCGGCCAGCGGCAGCAGCCCGATCAGCATGCCGACGGCGACCAGCACCATCGGCGGTGAGATCGCGACCCGGCTGGTGACCTGCGGCAGGACGATCGCGAGCAGCAGGGCCAGGCCGAGCAGGAGGTAGACGATGCCCGTGGTCACGCGGGGCCCTCGCGGGTCGTCATCGGGTGGGGGTGCGCCTGTCGTACGCGGCCTGGCTCTCGTCGATGGCCTGCTCGTAGGCCGTGACCAGCCCCGCGATGGTGAGCGGCTTGAGCCGGTGGATGAACTCGCGCAGCTGCTCGGCGGTGTAGCCGGCCTCGCGGAACTGCGGCCACACCTTGGTGCGGACGATCTCCGACAGCTCCTCGGCGACCTGGCGGCCGTGCTCGGCGTAGACCTCGGCCACGGCCTCGGCCGCCTCGGGCGAGATGCCCATCCCGGACAGGTTGCCCGAGACGTCGACCTCGCGGTCGCCGGTGACCGGCGTGAGCAGCGAGAGGTGGCGGGCGATGTCGGACGGGGTCGCCGCGGCGGGGATCTGCTCGACGTACTTCTCGATCGCCGACAGCGTGAAGCCGTGGCCCTGCAGCTCGCGGACGAGCTCGAGGCGGGCGACGTGGTCCGGCCCGTAGTAGCCGGAGCGGCCGCGGCGCACGGGAGGGGGCACGAGGCCGCGCGAGGCGTAGAACCGCACGTTGCGGGCGCTGACGCCGGTGCGCGCGGTCAGCTCGTCGAGGCTCAGCAGGTCGCCGGCCGCGCCGGACTGCTGGTCGAGCCCACCTTCGATCGCCACGCGCCCATCCTCTCGCCCCGTGCCCGCGGGCGCACACGGGCGCACCCGTGCGGGTGGCGCGGGCCACACCTGTTGGACTGTGACAGCGATGGTGTCACAATCGCTGGCATGGCAGAAGCATTCGTCTACGACCACATCCGCACGCCTCGCGGCCGGGGCAAGGCCACCGGCTCGCTGCACGAGGTGAAGCCGGTCGACCTGGTCGTCGGACTCCTCGACGAGCTCAAGACCCGCAACCCCACGCTCGACCCGGCCCGCGTCGACGACGTCGTGCTCGGCGTCGTGACCCCCATCGGTGACCAGGGCGGCGACATCGCCAAGACCGCGGCGCTCAAGGCCGGCTACCCCGAGACCGTCGCGGGCGTCCAGCTCAACCGCTTCTGCGCCAGCGGGCTCGAGGCCGTCAACCAGGCCGCGCAGCGCGTCCGCTCCGGCTTCGAGGACCTCATCGTCGCCGGCGGCGTCGAGTCGATGAGCCGCGTGCCGATGGGCAGCGACGGCGGCGCCTGGGCGATGGACCCGGCCACCGCGCTCCAGACCGGCTTCGTGCCGCAGGGCATCGGCGCCGACCTGATCGCCACGATCGAGGGCTGGGGCCGCGCCGACGTCGACGCGTATGCCGCCGAGTCGCACCACCGCGCCGCGAAGGCGTGGGCCAACGGCTACTTCGACGACGCGGTCGTCCCCGTGCGCGACCTCAACGGCGTGACCGTCCTCGACCGCGACGAGACCGTCCGACCCGACACCTCCGTCGAGGGCCTCGCCGGGCTCAAGCCGTCGTTCGCCCAGATCGGGCGCGACGCGGGCTTCGACGACGTCGCGCTGGAGAAGTACCACTGGGTCCCGGCGATCGACCACGTCCACCACGCCGGCAACTCGTCGGGCATCGTCGACGGTGCCGCGGTGATGGCGATCGGCACCGAGGAGGTGGGCGCCGCGCTCGGCCTCACGCCGCGCGCCCGGATCGTCGCGACCGCCGTCTCCGGCGCCGACCCGACGATCATGCTCACCGGTCCCGCCCCCGCCGCCCGCAAGGCGCTCGCCCGCGCCGGCCTCGAGGTCGACGACATCGACCTGTGGGAGATCAACGAGGCGTTCGCCGCCGTCGCGATGCGGTTCATGCGCGACATGGGCATCAGCCACGACGTCACCAACGTCAACGGCGGTGCCATCGCGATGGGCCACCCGCTCGGCGCCACCGGCGCGATGATCCTCGGCACCCTCGTCGACGAGCTCGCCCGCCGCGACCAGAAGCGCGGCCTCGCCACGCTCTGCGTCGGCGGCGGCATGGGCATCGCCACCGTCGTCGAGCTCGTCTGAGCCGACGGTCCCTCCCCGCCCCCACCCACCGCTGGTCAAGGAGGTCGCGCAGCGACCGTCACGAGACCACCTCCCACCTGCCGAGCCTGGTCTCGTGACGGGACTTCGTCCCTCCTCGACCAGCGAAGGAGAGCAATGAGCACCACCACCGCTGACACCGCCGTCCGCTACGACCGCGACGCCGACGGCATCGTCACCCTCACGCTGGACGACCCCACCGCCAGCGCCAACACCATGAACGAGCTCTACCAGGCCTCGATGCAGGCCGCCGTGCAGCGCCTGCAGGACGAGGTCGACGACGTCACCGGCGTCGTCCTGGCCAGCGCGAAGAAGACCTTCTTCGCCGGCGGCAACCTCAAGTCGATGGTCACCGCGACCCCCGACGACGCGCCCGCGATCTTCGCGATGAGCGAGGCGGTCAAGGCCAGCCTGCGCGCGCTGGAGACGTACCCCCGTCCGGTCGTCGCCGCGATCAACGGCGCCGCGCTCGGCGGCGGCCTCGAGATCGCGCTCGCCGCGAACCGCCGGATCGCCGTCGACGACCGGTCGGTCAAGATCGGCCTGCCCGAGTCGACGCTCGGCCTGCTGCCGGGCGGTGGCGGCGTCACCCGCGTCGTACGCATGCTCGGCCTGCAGTCGGCGCTGATGGACGTGCTGATGCCCGGCACCCAGTTCGACCCGCGGGGCGCGCAGGCCAAGGGCCTCGTCGACGAGCTCGTCGCCACCCGCGAGGAGCTCGTGCCGGCCGCGAAGGCGTGGATCCTGTCCGTGCGCGACGACGAGGACGCGGCGCGCAACCCGTGGGACCGCGCCGGCTACAAGATGCCCGGAGGCACGCCCAAGACCCCGGCGCTCGCGCAGTTCCTGCCGGCCTTCCCGGCGCTGCTGCGCAAGCAGACCAAGGGCGCGGTCTACCCCGCCCCGCGGGCGATCATGAGCGCGGCCGTCGAGGGCGCGCAGGTCGACTTCGACACCGCCTCGCGGATCGAGACGCGCTACTTCACCGACCTCGTGGTCAACCAGCAGGCCAAGAACATGATCCAGGCCTTCTTCTTCGACCTCCAGGCGATCAACTCCGGCTCGCTGCGCCCCGCGGGCATCGAGCGGTGGCAGGCCACGAAGGTCGCGGTGCTCGGCGCCGGGATGATGGGCGCCGGCATCGCCTACTCGTGCGCCCGGGCCGGCATGCAGGTCCTGCTCAAGGACGTCTCCCTGGAAGCGGCCGAGCGGGGCAAGGCCTACACCGAGAAGCTCAACGCCAGGGGCGTCGAGCGCGGCAAGATCACGCAGGAGAAGGCCGACGAGCTGCTCGCGCGGATCACGCCGACCGCCGACGCCGCCGACCTCGCCGGCTGCGACCTGGTGATCGAGGCGGTCTTCGAGGACCCGTCGCTCAAGGCGGAGGTCTTCGCCGAGGTCGCTCCGCACGTGGACCCCGACGCGCTGCTGTGCTCCAACACCTCGACGCTGCCGATCACCGAGCTCGCGACGGGGGTCGACCGGCCGGCGGACTTCATCGGCCTGCACTTCTTCTCGCCCGTCGACAAGATGCCGCTGGTCGAGATCATCCGCGGCGCCGAGACCTCGGACGCGGCGCTCGCCAAGGCGTACGACGTGGTCCAGCAGATCCGCAAGACGCCGATCGTGGTCAACGACTCGCGCGGCTTCTACACCTCGCGCGTCATCGGCACCCAGATCAACGAGGGCCTCGCGATGCTCGCCGAGGGCGTGCACCCGGTCTCGCTCGAGCGCGCGGCGACGTCCGCCGGGTTCCCGGTGGGGCCGCTGCAGATCAGCGACGAGCTCAACATGGAGCTGATGGCCAAGATCCGCAAGGCCACCGCCGACGCCGCGGCGCGCGAGGGTGTCGACCTCGGGCCGGACCCGGCCGGCGACGTGATCGCGACGATGATCGGCCTGGGCCGGCCCTCGCGGCTGAAGGGCGCCGGGTTCTACGACTACGCCGACGGCCGGCGTACGACCCTGTGGTCGGGCCTCGCCGAGCACTTCCCGGTGGCCGAGCAGCAGATCCCGATTCGCGACATGCGCGACCGGATGCTGTTCATCGAGGCGCTCGAGACCGCGAAGTGCTTCGAGGAGGGCGTGATCACCTCCGCGGCCGCGGCCAACATCGGCTCGATCATGGGCATCGGCTTCCCGGCCCTCACCGGGGGTGCGGCGCAGTTCATGACCGGCTGGCAGGCGCTGGACGAGAACGGTCGCGGCACCGGCCCGGTCGGGCTCGCCGCGTTCGTGGCCCGCGCCGACGAGCTCGCGGACGCCTACGGCGAGCGGTTCCGCCCGACGGCACGCCTGCGCGAGATGGCCGAGCGCGGGGAGACCTTCCCCGCCTGACGTGCGCCGAGTCGGCGTGAATGTGTGCGGAATGTGTGCCGAGTCGGCGTGAATGCGTGCGGAATGTGCGCCGAGTCGGCGTGAATGCGCGCGGAATGTGCGCCGAGTCGGCGTGAATGTGTGCGAGCGCCATGACATTCGCGCCGACTCGGTGGGTCCGGAAGGGACATTCGCGCCGAGTCGATGTGATTTCGGAGCGCATCCGCGCCGGCTCGGGGAGAATCCTCGGGTGAGCCAGAGCCCTGCCGTCGTCGTCCGCGACCTGCACGTCCGCTTCGGTGACGTCGAGGCCGTCTCCGGGGTCGACCTGGTCGCGGCCGCCGGGCGGGCGACCGCGCTGCTCGGCCGCAACGGCGCCGGCAAGTCGACGACCATGAAGGTGCTCGCGGGTGTGGTCCCGCCGACCGCTGGGTCGGTGACGGTGGGCGGCCACGACGCCGCCACCGACGCGCTCGGCGTCAAGCGGGTCGTCGGCTACTGCCCGGACGTGGGCGGCCTGGTGCCGCGTGCGACCCCGTGGGAGCACCTCCAGCTGTCGGCGCGGCTGCGCCGGATGGACGCGTGGGAGGAGCGCGGGCGCGACCTGCTCGAGCGCTTCGAGCTCGGCGACGTGGCCCACCGCGTGGTGGGCGGCTTCAGCCACGGCATGAGCCGGCGCCTCGGCGTGGTGCTCGCCGCGCTGCACGAGCCCTCCGTACTGCTGCTCGACGAGCCCTTCGACGGCGTCGACCCGATCGGCGTCGACGCGACCCTCGAGGTCGTCGCCGACGCCTGCGCGCGGGGCGCCTGCGTGCTGCTGTCCACCCACCTGCGCGAGCTCGCCCTCGAGGCCTGCGGCGAGGCCGTCGTCCTGCGCGGCGGCAACCGGGTCGCGGCGATGCAGGCCACCGACCTCACCGGCGAGGCCTACCGTGCGCTCCTCGACTGACGGCTGGCTCGCGGCCGCGGCCGACGCGCGACACCTGGTCGCGTTCCGCGCGCGGACCGTGCGCCGCCGGACGGCCGCGGTGCTCGGCGCGTTCGTCGTCCTCGGCCTCACCGTCGTCTTCGCGACCGTGCCCGCCTCGATCGCCGACGCCTCCCGCGCCGCGGAGGGTCGGGGTGGCGACGGTGACCTCGCCGACGCCTTCGACCAGCTGCTGACGACGCTCACCGGCAACCTCGGCCTGGCCTTCGTCGGCTTCATGGCCCTGGCGGTCACCGCGGCCGTCGGCAGCGGAGGGGGACGCGAGCTGCTGTCGCGCAGCGAGGCGGCCATCCACCCGATCGGCCCGACCACCGAGCACCTCGGCGCGCTGGTGCTCGCCCCGGTCAACCTCGCGTGGCTGGTCCAGATGTGGGGCCTGCTCGCCGTCACCGCGCTGGTCACCCCCGAGGAGCACCTGCTCGGTGCGCAGGTCGTCGTGCTGGCGTGGGTCGTCGCGGCGACCGCGGTGGGCCAGGCGGTCGGCTGGGCGGTCGAGGGCGTACGTCGTACGCCGCGCGGCGTGCTCACCGTCCGTGTCGGCGGGCTGGTGCTCGTCCTGGCCGTCGGCGCGCTCCAGCTCGCGGGGTGGCTGCTCCCGGTCGTCAGCGCGCTGCCGACGACCCGGCTGGCCGAGGTGATGCAGACCTCCGCGTGGCCGCTCGCCGTCGTCGTCCTGCTGCTCCTCGCCGCGGTCGCCGTGGCCGGCGGCGCGGTGCCGGCCGCCTGGGCGCTGGGGCTGCCGCCGCGCGAGGAGCTGCGGGTGCAGTCGGGCGTCCACGAGGCGCGCCCCGCTCCGCAGCCGCGCCGGGGCACGCCCGAGGGCGCGCTGCTGCGCCGGCTCGACCGCGGCTCGGTGTGGCGCTCGGTCGGCATGCGCCGCGGCCTGCTGGTGCTCGGCATCGGTCCCGGCCTGGTGGCGCTCGTCGCCGGGCTCCAGTGGAGCTCGGTCATGCTGCTGCCGGGGCTGACCGCCAGCGGCGCCGCGCTGCTCTTCGGCGTCAACGCGTGGTGCCTCGACGGGAAGGGGATGGTCTGGCGCGAGACGCTGCCGGTCCCGGCCGCGCTGGTCTTCGGCACCCGTGCCCGTGTGGTCGCGGAGTGCCTCGCGGGCGTGTCGGGGGTGACCCTCCTGCTCGCGCTGCTGCGCAACGGCGTACCGCCGCTCGTCACCGGGCTCTCCGTCGCCGCCTGCTGGGCGGTCGTGCTCGTGCAGGTCCTGGCGATCTCGATGAGCTGGTCGGTGCGCTCGCCCTACGCCGCCGACCTCTCCTCGCCCCGCGCGACCCCCGCGCCGCACGCGGCGATGGCCGGCTACGCCGGGCGGCTGTCGCTCGTCACGACCATCACCGCGATGCTGTTCACCGCTGCCGGCACGCTGCCGTGGGCCTGGCTGCCGCCCGCCCTCGCGCTGCCGTTCCTCGCGTGGTCGACCCACCGCCTGGTCCGCGCGCGCCGCCGCTGGCTCGCCGACGACGTACGCGCGCAGGTCGTGCTGACCGTCGCTGCCGTCTGATCGGTCGTTCGGGGCCTTTCAGGGATCCCCGGTCAGCCGGGGATCCCTGAACATGTCAGGCGTTGCACGGGCCGACAAGTTCAGCGATCGCCGGTCAGCCGGGGATCGATGAAGGGCGTTGCATACGTGGTATACATACCCGGTATCCACCCGCCGACGGGGGCGGTGGACGAGATGCACGGAGGCGCGGATGTCGATCCGGCAGGCGATGCTGGCGATCCTCGAGCAGGGGCCGATGTACGGCTACCAGCTGCGGGCCGAGTTCGAGCAGCGGACGGGCGAGACCTGGCCGCTCAACATCGGGCAGGTCTACACGACCCTGACCCGGCTCGAGCGCGACGGGATGGTCGAGGTCGTCGGACACGGGGGTGCCGACGACCCGACCGCCCCGGAGGGGTCGGACCGCCAGGTCAGCTACCGCGCCACCGACGCGGGGCGGAGCGAGGTGTCGCAGTGGTTCGCCACCCCGGTGCCTCGCTCCCAGCCCCCGCGCGACGAGCTCGCGATCAAGCTCGCGATCGCGGTGACCCTGCCCGGGGTCGACGTGGCCGCGATCATCCAGCGCCAGCGCTCGGCCACGATGGCCGCGCTGCAGGACTACACCCGGCTCAAGCGCTCCGGCCGCGCGGCGAGCCCCGCCGCTCCCGAGGACCTGGCCTGGAGCCTGGTCCTCGACTCGCTGGTCTTCGACGCCGAGGCCGAGGTGCGCTGGCTCGACCACTGCGAGGCCCGGCTGCGCCGCGCGGCGCTCGACGCCCGCAGCGCGGCCCAGGCCGCGCCTGCCACGAGCGCCGAGGAGGTCCGCCGGTGAACGCCGTCCTCCACCTCGCCGCCGCCACCCGCGTCCACGGCGAGGGCGCCACCGAGGTCCACGCCCTGCGCGGGGTCACCTTCCGCGCCCACCCCGGCGAGCTCGTCGCCGTCATGGGTCCGTCCGGCTCGGGGAAGTCGACGCTGCTGACCCTCGCCGGCGGGCTCGACGCCCCGACGTCCGGCTCGGTCTGGATCGAGGGCACCGACCTCGCCTCGCTCGACCAGGCCGGTCGTGCGCGCATGCGGCGTACGTCGGTGGGCTACGTCTTCCAGGACTTCAACCTGATCCCCGCGCTGACCGCCGCGGAGAACGTCGCGCTGCCGCGCGAGCTCGACGGCGAGAAGGGCCGCGTCGCGCGCCGGCTGGCGCTCGCCGCGCTCGAGGAGGTCGGCATCGCCGACCTCGCCGACCGGTTCCCCGACGAGATGTCGGGCGGGCAGCAGCAGCGCGTCGCGATCGCGCGCGCCATCGTCGGCGACCGCCGGCTGATCCTCGCCGACGAGCCCACCGGCGCCCTCGACACCGACACCGGCGAGGAGATCCTGCGGCTGCTCCGCGCCCGCTGCGACGCGGGGGCCGCCGGCGTGATGGTCACCCACGAGGCGCGCCACGCCGCCTGGGCCGACCGGGTGGTCTTCCTGCGCGACGGCGTCGTGGTCGACGAGACCGGGGCCGACGAGCCGGAGGCGCTGCTCGCCGAGGACGCGAGGTGAGCGGCTGGCGCCCCGCCCTCCTCATCGCCTGGCGCGACGCGCTGCGCCACCGCGGCCGTAGCGCGCTGGTGCTGGTGATGATCAGCCTGCCGGTGCTGGCCGTCACCGCCGCGGCGGTGGTGCTCAAGACGGCCGAGGTGTCGGGGGCCGAGGGCACCGAGCGGGTGATGGGCGCCGCCGACGCCCGCCTGCGCACCGAGGGTCGCGGGCCCGTCCTGCAGGGCCTCGACCCGAGTGGCGGCAGCGAGTGGGTGCAGCTCGGCGAGATGGACTACGACGACCCGCCGGGCGCCGCCGACGTACGCGCGGTCCTCGGCGACGACGTCCGTCTGGTGCCGTTCTCGACCGGCTGGACGCGCGCCCGCCTCGGCGAGCGCGTCGTCGGCTTCACGACCACCGGCGTCGACCTCTCCGATCCCGTCGCGGCCGGGCTCTTCGACCTCGAGCGGGGCCGCCTGCCGCGGTCGCCGGGCGAGGTGGTGGCCAACCCCGCGATGCTCGCCAAGGGCCTCGCCCTCGGCGACTCCTTCGAGCTCGACGGCACGGACCTGACGGTCGTCGGCGTGGGCCGCGACGCGACCTCGTACGACCAGCCGGTCGTCCTCGGCGCCGTCGCCGACCTGCCCACCGGCGGCGACAACGTCCGCCAGTGGCTGGTCGACGGCGGTCCGGTCACCTGGTCGCAGGTGCGCGAGCTCAACCGGGTCGGCGTCCTCGCGACGTCGCGCGCCGTGCTGGCCGACCCGCCCGACCTCGCGTCGATGGCCGAGCAGATGGGCTACGACACCGGGCAGGACGAGGTCTACGCCGTGGTCGCGCTCATCGTCGTGATGGCGCTGATCGAGGTGGTGCTCCTCGCCGGGCCGGCCTTCGCGGTGGGCGCCCGCCGCCACGCCCGTACGCTCGCGCTCATCGCCGCATCCGGCGGCACGCCAGCGCAGGCGCGGCGGGTGATCCTCGCCAGCGGGGTCGTGCTCGGCCTCGTGGCCTCCGGGCTCGGGCTGGTGCTCGGCGTGGTCGTCGGCTGGGCCCTGCTCCCGCTCGTGCAGCGCTTCAACGGCGAGTGGTTCGGACCGTTCGAGCTGCCCGCGGCCTACCTCGCGGCCATCGTCGCCTTCGGCATCGTCTCCGCGGTGCTGGCCTCCGCGGTCCCGGCCTGGCTGGCCAGCCGGCAGGACGTCGTCGCGGTCCTCGGCGGCCGTCGGGGCGACCGCCGTCCGCGCGCCTCGACGCCGGTGCTGGGACTGGTGCTCGTCGGGATCGGCACGGCCGCGTCGGCCTACGGCGCGGCGACGTCCGACGACGGACGAGGCGGTGTGTGGATCGCTGCTGCGGCCGTGGTGTCGGTGCTCGGGATGATCCT
This sequence comes from Nocardioides palaemonis, assembly GCF_018275325.1. Lineage (NCBI taxonomy): Bacteria > Bacillati > Actinomycetota > Actinomycetes > Propionibacteriales > Nocardioidaceae > Nocardioides > Nocardioides palaemonis. Next base: position 1,284,422 of record NZ_JAGVQR010000004.1, read on the forward strand.
GGTCGTGCCGGTCGTGGTCGCGGCCGTCGCCCGCCTGGCCGGTCGCCTCCCGCTCACGGCCCGCTACGCCGCGCGCGACGCGGCGCGCCACCGCACCCGTACGGTCCCGGCCGTCGCCGCAGTGGCGGCGACCGTCGCCGGCGTGGTCGCGCTCGGCATCGCCAACGCCAGCGACCACCTCGAGAACGAGCGGACCTACCAGCCGCAGGCGGAGATCGGCACCGGCCGGCTCAGCTGGTCGCCGGACGCCCTGCCGGGGGAGGAGCCGCCGGACCCCGACGTCGTCTGGGACCGCATCGAGGACCTCGTCCGCACCACCGCGCCCGGCGTCGAGATGCAGCCGCTGCGCGGCATGCAGGAGATCTACTCCGAGGAGGGCTACACCTCGACCTACGTCGAGACGGGGGTCGACGACTCGGGGAGCGGGTTGTCCTACTGCTGCACCACGGTCGCCGTGGCCGACTCCGCGGCCGACGCCGGCGTGACCGGCGCCGCGGCGCCGCTGGTGGACACGGCGCTCGGGCAGGGCACCGCGGTCGTCTTCGCCGACGCCGAGCCCGCCGTCGCCGACGTCACCCTGCGCCGCGACACCTGGCGGGGCAACGCCTCCGAGCCCGAAGCCAGCGACGAGGACCGGCTGTCGGCGCAGGTCGTCCCGTGGGGGCCCCGCGACGGCAGCGCCCCCGCCGAGCTCGTGCTGCCGACGCGGGTTGCCGACGACCTCGGCATCCCGGTCGCCACCACCTCGCTGCGGCTGACCGGCGACCTCGACGAGGCGACCGAGACCCGCCTGCAGGAGACGGTCGAGGGCGCGGTCGCCGGCAGCTACCTCTACGTCGAGCGCGGCTACCAGCGTCCGGCGGAGGCGGTCGTGGTCCTGCTCGTCCTCGGTGTCCTCGGGGGAGTCCTGATGCTCGGCGGCACGCTGACCGCCACCTTCCTCGCTCTCCGACGCCCGCCCCGACCTCGCGACGCTCGCCGCGGTCGGCGCGGCGCCGCGCACGCGCCGGCGGGTCGCGGCGGCGTACGCCCTCGTGGTGGGGGCGGTCGGCGCGCTCCTCGGCGCGGCGATCGGGTTCATCCCGGGTGTCGCGATCTCGCGCCCGCTCACCTCCGTGACCATCAGCGGCGCACCGGAGCAGGGGCCGTTCCTCGACGTCCCCTGGCTCCTGATCGGGGTCATCGTGCTGGTGCTGCCGCTGCTGACCGCCGCGGTCGTCGGCCTCACCGCCCGCTCCCGGCTGCCGCTGGTCGCGCGCCTCGACTGAGGACCGACCGGCCCCGAGGCTGGGTATCTGGGGACGTTCTGGTGGGTGAAGCGGGGGTTTCGCCCACCAGGACGTCCCCAGGTACCCAGTCTTCAACAAAAAGTCAGGCTTGACTGTTTGTTTGTACGACGGCAGGCTGGCGTCGTGACCTCCACTCGCGTGCCGCAGGCCGACCGCACCCGCGCGATGCGGGCGCGGCTGCTCGAGGCGACGGTCGAGCTGCTGGTCGAGCGGGGCTTCGCCGGGACGTCGACGACGCTGGTCTCCGAGCGCGCGGGCGTCAGCCGGGGCGCGCAGCTGCACCACTTCCCGACCAAGAACGACCTCGTCGTGGCCGCCGTCGAGCACCTCACCGAGCTCCGCGGCGCCGAGCTCGCCGACGCGGTCGAGGGTCTCTCGCGGCGCGACACCCGTACCGTGCTGCGGATGCTGGGCGACCACTTCGCCTCGCCGGTCTTCGCCGCCGCCCTCGAGCTGTGGGTCGCCGCCCGCACCGACGAGGCGCTGCTCGCCGCGGTCGCGCCGCTGGAGCAGCGCGTCGGCCGCGAGACCCACCGCCTCACCGTCGCCGCGCTCGGCGCCGACGAGTCGCAGCCGGGCGTGCGCGAGCTCGTGCAGGCGACCCTCGACCTGGTCCGCGGCCTCGGGCTGGCGCAGACGATCACCGACGACACCGCCCGCCGGCGCCGGATCCTCGACGGCTGGGCCGACGTGCTGGACCGTGAGCTGGCAAGGAGCTGACATGACCGACGTGCTGACCCAGGTGCTCGCCGACCTCGCCGCGGAGGGCGAGCGCCTCGACGCGCTCGTCTCCGGGCTCGACGAGGCCGGCTGGCGCACCCCGACGCCCGCGCCCGGGTGGGACGTCGCGACCCAGGTCGCCCACCTCGCGTGGACCGACGAGGTCGCGCTGAAGGCCGCCACCGACAAGGAGGCGTGGGACGCCGTCGTCCTCGGCGCGATCGCCGATCCCGAGGGCTTCGTCGACCAGCAGGCGCTCGACGTGGCCCGCGGCGCCGACCTCCTCGGTCGCTGGCGAGGCAGCCGGCAGGCGCTGCACGCCGCGCTCACGACGTACCCGAGCGGGCAGAAGATGCCGTGGTTCGGCCCGCCGATGTCGGCGACGTCGATGGCGACGGCCCGGCTGATGGAGACGTGGGCGCACAGCCTCGACGTCCACGCGGGCCTCGGCGCGGAGGTGGAGGACACCGACCGGATCCGGCACGTCGCCCACCTCGGTGTCCGGACCCGCGACTTCGCGTACGCCGTCCACGGGCTCGAGGCGCCCGCCGAGGAGTTCCGCATCGACCTCGTCTCGCCGTCGGGGGAGCAGTGGACGTGGGGCCCCGACGACGCCGCGCAGACGCTCACCGGCAGCGCCGGCGACTTCTGCCGGCTGGTGACCCAGCGGGTACACCGCGCCGACACCGACCTGGTCGCGACCGGCGCCGACGTCGACCGGTGGCTCGGGATCGCCCAGGCGTTCGCCGGCCAGCCGGGCGAAGGACGGGCGCCCCGGTGAGCGGAGTGGTCAGGATCGGCAACTGCTCCGGCTTCTACGGCGACCGGCTCTCCGCGATGCGGGAGATGCTGGAGGGAGGCGAGCTGGACGTCCTCACCGGCGACTACCTCGCCGAGCTCACCATGCTGATCCTCGGTCGCGACCAGATGAAGGACGCGAGCCTCGGCTACGCCCGTACCTTCGTCCGCCAGGTCGAGGACTGCCTCGGCCTGGCGCTGGAGAAGGGCGTGCGGCTCGTCGCCAACGCCGGCGGCCTCAACCCCACCGGGCTCGCCGACAAGGTCCGCGAGGTCGCCCGAGGCCTCGGGCTCGACCCGCAGGTCGCCCACGTCGAGGGCGACGACGTCCGCGCGCTGTCGTTCGACGGTGCGCTCACCGCCAACGCCTACCTCGGCGGGTTGGGCATCGCCGCCGCCCTGCGTGCCGGGGCCGACGTCGTCGTCACGGGCCGGGTCACCGACGCCTCGCTCGTCGTCGGGCCGGCCGTCGCCCACCACGGCTGGGACGCCACGGCGTACGACGCGCTCGCCGGCGCGGTCGTCGCCGGGCACGTCATCGAGTGCGGCGCCCAGGCGACCGGCGGCAACTTCAGCGGCTTCCTCGACCTGCCGCGGCGCGACCTGCCGCTCGGCTTCCCGGTCGCCGAGGTCGCCGCCGACGGCTCGAGCGTGATCACCAAGCACTCCGGCACCGGCGGGGCAGTCACCGTCGACACCGTCACCGCCCAGCTGGTCTACGAGATCCAGTCCACGCGCTACCTGGGTCCCGACGTCACGGTCCACCTCGACTCGGTGCGCCTCGAGCAGCAGGACGAGGACCGGGTGGCGATCTCGGGCGTCGTCGGCGAGGCGCCGCCGGAGCGGCTCAAGGTGTGCGTCAACGAGCTCGGCGGCTGGCGCAACGGCGTCGAGCTGGTGCTGACCGGCCTCGACGTCGAGGCCAAGGCCGCCTGGGTGCGCGAGCAGCTGACCCCGCGCCTGGCCGCCGAGGAGGTGGTGTGGTCGGAGGTGACGCCCCCGCCCGCCGACGCCGCGACCGAGGAGGCGGCCTCGACCCTCCTGCGCTGCACCGTCAAGGACCCCTCGCCCGACCCGGTCGGCCGCGTCTTCACCTCCGCCGTCGTCGAGCTCGCGCTGGCGTCCTACCCCGGCTTCACGATGACCGCCCCGCCCGGACCGGCCACGCCCTACGGCGTCTACCGCGCCGAGCTGGTCGACCGCGCCGACGTGACGCACACGGTCGTCCACGCCGACGGTCGGCGCGAGGTCGTCCCCGACCCGGTGGCGTTCACGCCCCCCACCGAGGCGCCGGGCGCCCGCCCCTCGCCGTACCCGGGGCGCCCCGACGTGCTCACCCGCCGGATGCCGCTCGGCACCTTCGTGCACGCCCGCTCCGGCGACAAGGGCGGTGACGCCAACATCGGCCTCTGGGTCGCCCACGACGGCGTCGACCGCGCGACCTACGACGCCCGCGTGCAGTGGCTGTTCAAGATGGTGTCGCCGCGCGGCATCGGCACGCTGCTGCCGGAGGCGGCCGACCTCGACGTCGAGGTCTGGCTGCTGCCGCACCTCGGCGCGGTCAACCTCGTCGTGCACGGCCTGCTCGGCCAGGGCGTCGCCGCCTCGACCCGCTTCGACCCGCAGGCCAAGGGCCTCGGCGAGTGGCTGCGCTCGCGGACGGTCTCGATCGAGAAGAGCCTGCTGTGATCACCGAGCAGGGGCACGCGAGGAACGAGCGTGACGCGTCGCGAGGGGAGATCGAGCAAGCCCCGCGGCCGAGGGACGAGGCCGCGACGGGCGCGTCGAAATCCGCCGAGCGGGAGGCGCTCGCCGCGACCGCGACCCGCTTCACCGAGCGCGAGGTCGTCCCGCACCTGCAGGAGTGGGAGGACGCCGGCGAGGTGCCGCGGTCGCTGCACCGCTCGGCGGGCGAGCTCGGGCTGATCGGCGTGGCCTTCCCGGAGGAGGTCGGCGGCAGCGGGGGCGACCTGCTCGACTCGGTCGCGATGCAGGAGGCGATGTTCGCCGCGGGCGCGTCCAGCGGGCTGATGGCCGCGCTGTTCACCGCCGGCATCGCGCTGCCGCACCTCTCCGCGACACGGGACCCCGACCTCGTCGACCGGTTCGTCCGCCCGACGCTGGCGGGGGAGACCATCGGGTCGCTCGCCATCACCGAGCCGGGCGGCGGGTCCGACGTCGCACGGATCACCACGCGAGCCGAGCGCGACGGCGACCACTACGTCGTCAACGGCGCCAAGACCTTCATCACCTCAGGCGTCCGCGCCGACTTCGTCACCACCGCGGTCCGCACCGGCGGCCCGGGGCACGGCGGCATCTCGCTTCTCGTCGTGGAGAAGGGCACGCCCGGCTTCACCGTCTCCCGGTCGCTGCACAAGATGGGCTGGCACTGCTCCGACACCGCCGAGCTGGCCTACGTCGACGTGCGGGTGCCGGCCGCCAACCTGGTCGGCGCCGAGGGCAGCGGCTTCGCCCAGATCGCCGAGCAGTTCGTCGTCGAGCGGATCGCGCTGGCCGTCCACGGCTACGGCATCGCGGCACGCGCGCTGGACCTGGCCGCCGCCCACGCCCGGGACCGTACGACGTTCGGGCGCCCGCTCGCGGCGAACCAGTCGGTCCAGCACGTGCTGGTCGAGATGCGCCGCCAGGTCGAGGTCGCCCGGACCTACACCCGCCACGTCGCGGCACGCCACGTCGCGGGAGAGCTCGTCATCGCCGAGGCGTGCCTGGCCAAGCAGACTGCCGTCGACTGCGCGGCCTTCGTCTGCGACCGGGCCGTCCAGCTGTTCGGCGGCTCCGGATACATGCACGGGACCGAGGTCGAGCGGCACTACCGCGACGCCCGGCTCCTGCCGATCGGCGGTGGCGCGGACGAGGTGCTCCGCGACCTGGCCGCCCGGCTGATGGGGTACTGCTGATGGGTTTCGTGACAGGACGTCGTCCTTCCTCAACCACCGATATGGAGAACTGATGATCAAGCTGCCGTCGCTGGGTGACGAGGTGTCGGTCTGGATGGACGCGACGCCCGCGGAGGTCTGGGACCTGGTGAGCGACGTGACCCGGATCGGGGAGTTCAGCCCCGAGACCTTCGAGGCGAAGTGGACCCGCGGGTCGACCGGGCCGGAGGTCGGGGCGTACTTCGCCGGGCACGTGAAGCGCAACGGCGTCGGCCCGACGTACTGGTCGCCGTGCCGGGTGACCGCCTGCGAGGTCGAGAAGGTCTTCGAGTTCGCCGTCGGGACCGACGCGATCACCGTCAACAACTGGGGCTACCGGCTCGAGCCGAAGGACGGCGGGACGCTCGTGACGGAGTACTTCCGGATGGAGCCGTCGCTGTTCACCCGCGTCTACTGGACGCTGCTCGGTGCGCTGCGCGGGCGCACCAACCGCAACGGGATGCGGACCACGCTGGAGCGGATGAAGGCGGTGGTCGAGCAGTGAGCGCACCCTCGGCGAACAGGACGGCGATGCTCGAGAAGCTCGCCGACCTCGACGCCCAGCACGCGGTCGCCGTGGCCGGCGGCGGGGAGAAGTACGTCGACCGCCACCACGCCCGCGGCAAGCTGACCGCGCGTGAGCGGATCGAGCTGCTCGTCGACCCCGGGTCGGCGTTCCTCGAGCTGTCGCCGCTCGCCGGCTGGGGGTCGGACTTCACGGTCGGCGCGTCGGTGGTGACCGGCATCGGTGTCGTCGAGGGTGTGGAGTGCCTGATCAGCGCCAACGACCCGACCGTCAAGGGCGGCGCGAGCAACCCGTGGACGGTGAAGAAGATCTTCCGCGCCTCCCAGATCGCCGAGGAGAACCACCTCCCGACGATCTCCCTGGTCGAGTCCGGCGGCGCCGACCTGCCGACGCAGAAGGAGATCTTCATCCCCGGCGGCAAGCTGTTCCGCGACCTGACCCGAGCCTCAGCGCGCCGCCAGCCCACCATCGCGCTGGTCTTCGGCAACAGCACCGCCGGCGGGGCGTACGTCCCCGGGATGAGCGACTACACGGTCTTCGTCCGCGGCGGCGCGAAGGTGTTCCTCGGCGGTCCGCCGCTGGTGAAGATGGCGACCGGCGAGGAGTCGGACGACGAGTCGCTGGGCGGCGCCGAGATGCATGCGCGCGTCTCCGGCCTCGCCGACTACCTCGCCGAGGACGAGCACGACGCGATCCGGATCGGGCGGCGGATCGTGGCCCGGCTGAACCGGGGGAAGCCCGCCAACGGGCGTGCTCGAGCGGACACATCTCCGCCTGACGCACGCCATGGCGTGCGCCTAGCGTCGACGAGGGTGTCCCAGTTGCCCTTCGCGGAGCCCGACGAGGACCCCGAGGGCCTGCTCGACCTCGTCCCCACCGACCTCAAGGAGCCATTCGACCCGCGCGAGGTGATCGTGCGCGTCGTCGACGGGACGAGCGAGCGCAACGGCCGGCCGTTCGACGAGTTCAAGCCGCTCTACGGCACCTCGCTCGTCACCGGCTGGGCGCAGCTGCACGGCCGCCCGATCGGCATCCTCGCCAACGCGCAGGGCGTGCTGTTCAGCGAGGAGGCACAGAAGGCGACGCAGTTCATCCAGCTCGCGAACCAGTCCGACACCCCGCTGCTGTTCCTGCACAACACCACCGGCTACATGGTCGGCAAGGACTACGAGCAGGGCGGCATCATCAAGCACGGCGCGATGATGATCAACGCGGTCTCCAACTCCACCGTCCCGCACCTGAGCGTGATCATGGGCGCGTCCTACGGCGCCGGCAACTACGGCATGAACGGCCGCGCCTACGACCCGCGGTTCCTCTTCACGTGGCCTTCCGCCAAGTCCGCGGTGATGGGCCCGGCCCAGCTCGCAGGGGTGCTGTCGATCGTCGCGCGCGCCGCCGCGGAGGGGAAGGGACAGGCCTACGACGAGGAGGGTGACGCCGGGATGCGCGCCATGGTCGAGGCGATGGTGGAGGAGCAGTCCCTGCCCTACGCGCTGTCCGGGATGCTCTACGACGACGGCGTGATCGATCCTCGCGACACCCGCACGGTGCTTGCAATCTGCCTCAGCGTCATCGAGAACGCGCCGTTCCAGGGCGCCGACGGGTTCGGGGTGTTCCGTCCATGATCTCCAGGCTCCTGGTCGCCAACCGCGGCGAGATCGCCCGCCGCGTCTTCGCCACCTGTCGCAGGCTCGGCATCGAGACCGTCGCGGTCCACTCCGACGCCGACGCGGGTCTGCCCTTCGTCACCGAGGCCGACGCCGCCATCCGGCTGCCCGGGAACGCGCCCGCGGACACCTACCTGAAGGCGTCGGAGGTGGTCTCCGCGGCGCAACGCGCGGGCGCCGACGCGGTCCACCCGGGCTACGGCTTCCTGTCCGAGAACGCCGACTTCGCCCGCGCTGTGATCGACGCGGGCCTCACCTGGGTCGGACCGCCGCCCGGGGCGATCGAGGCGATGGGCGACAAGGTCCGGGCCAAGGAGATCGCCGAGAAGGCCGGCGTACCGGTCCTGTCGGCGCCAGCGGCACCGACCGAGGCCGACCTGCCGCTGCTGGTCAAGGCCAGCGCCGGCGGCGGCGGCCGCGGGATGCGGGTCGTACGCTCCCTCGACCGGCTCGACGCGGAGATCGAGGCCGCACGCGCCGAGGCGCTCTCCGCCTTCGGCGACGGCACCGTCTTCGTCGAGCCCTACGTCGAGGCCGGGCGCCACGTCGAGGTTCAGGTCTTCGCCGACGCGCACCATGCCGTCGCGCTCGGCACCCGCGACTGCTCCGTGCAGCGACGTCACCAGAAGGTCGTCGAGGAGGCGCCCGCACCGGGACTGCCCGCACAGACCGAGCGGGCGATGTGCGAGGCAGCCGAGCGGCTCGCCGCCGACATCGGCTACCGCGGCGCCGGCACGGTCGAGTTCCTCCACGACCCGGCCACCGACCGGTTCTTCTTCCTCGAGATGAACACCCGCCTCCAGGTCGAGCACCCCGTCACCGAGCTGGTGACCGGCCTCGACCTGGTCGAGCTGCAGGTCGCGGTCGCCGAGGGGCGGGAGGTCTCAGGGCTCGTCGCTGGCGCTCCTCGCACCTCGACCACCGAGGACCGGGCCGGCCACGCGGTCGAGGTCCGGCTCTACGCCGAGGACGCCGCGTACGTCCCGCAGAGCGGGCGGCTCGTGACCTTCGAGATCGACCACGACGTCGCGTTCGGGCTCGTCGGCCGCGATCGCGGGGTCCGGGTCGACAGCGGCTTCGGCTCCGGTGACGAGGTCTCGACCTTCTACGACGCGATGCTCGCCAAGGTCGTCTCGTGGGCGCCGACCCGCGAGCAGGCGGTCCGCCAGCTCGTCGCGGCCCTGCGCCGCGCCCGGGTCCACGGCGTGACGACCAACCGCGACCAGCTGGTGGAGATCCTCACCGACCTGGTCTTCGTCGCCGGGGAGATGACGACGACCTGGCTGGAGTCGCGTCCGATTTCCGCTGAGTCTCCCGGAGACTCACCTGCGACGGAGCGGACGAGCGTCGTCGCGGCAGCACTGATGCTGGCCGCCGACGACGCGGCGCGGCGTACGGTCCAGCAGGGTGTGCCCGCCGCCTGGCGCAACGTCACCAGCCAGCCGCAGCGCACCACCTTCGAGGGCCACGACCCGGTCGAGTGGTGGGGCACCCGCGACGGCTTCGTCATCGACGGGGTCACCGTGCTGGAGGTCTCGCCGACCCACGCGCGGCTGGAGGTCGACGGCGTCACGACGCAGACGCGCGGACACATCTGCGCCGAGCGCCCCGGTGCCCCGCGTGAGGTGTGGGTCGACGGACCACTTCTGTCCGCGCGCCTACGCGAGGTGCCGCGCTTCACCGACCCCGCCGACGCAGTCGCGAGCGGCTCGCTGCTCGCGCCGATGCCGGGCACGGTGGTCAAGGTCGCGGTCGAGGCGGGGGACACCGTGTCGGCCGGCGACCCGGTCCTGGTCCTGGAGGCCATGAAGATGCAGCACACCGTGGCCGCGCCGCACGACGGCGTGGTCTCGCGGATCGACGTCGAGCCCGGGGCGCAGGTCGCGTCCGGGGAGGTCCTCGCCGTCGTCGAGGAAGCGCCCACCGCTGGTTGAGGAGGTCGCGCAGCGACCGTCTCGAAACCCCTATCGAGGAGCAAGGATGTCGAACTTCACCGAGTCCGAGGAGCGCCAGGAGCTCCGGCGCCAGGTCGCCCGGCTGGCCTCCGGCTACGGCCGCGACTGGTTCGTCGAGCGCGCCCGCTCCGGCGAGAAGACCACCGAGCTGTGGATGGAGATCGCCAAGGCCGGCTACCTCGGCATCAACGTCCCCGAGGAGTACGGCGGCGGTGGCGGCGGCATCGGCGACGTGGCCGCCGTCTGCGAGGAGCTCGCCGCCCAGGGCTGCCCGCTGCTGATGATGGTCGTCAGCCCGGCGATCTGCGGGACCGTGATCGCGCGCTACGGCACGGAGGACCAGAAGCAGCGCTGGCTCCCCGGCATCTGCGACGGCACCGCGACGATGGCGTTCGCGATCACCGAGCCCGACGCCGGCACCAACTCGCACAACATCACCACCACGGCCCGTCGCGACGGCGACTCGTGGGTGCTCAACGGCCGCAAGGTCTACATCTCCGGCGTCGACGAGGCAGCGAACGTGCTCGTCGTCGCCCGCGCCGAGGACGCCCGCACCGGCAAGCTCAAGCCCTGCCTCTTCGTGGTCCCCACCGACGCGCCCGGCTTCGAGTTCACCGCGATCGCGATGGAGATCGTCAGCCCGGAGAAGCAGTTCCAGGTGTTCATCGACGACGTCCGGCTGCCGGCCGACGCGCTGGTCGGCGACGAGGACGGCGGGCTGGTGCAGCTCTTCGCCGGGCTCAACCCCGAGCGGATCATGGCCGCGTCGTTCTCGACCGGGCTCGCGCGTCACGCGCTCGGCAAGGCGGCGGCCTACGCGAAGGAGCGCACCGTCTTCCAGGCGCCGATCGGCGCCCACCAGGCGGTCGCCCACCCGCTCGCGACGGCCCACATCGAGACCGAGCTGGCCCGGCTGATGACCCAGAAGGCGTCCGCGCTGGTCGACGCCGGCGACGACCTCGCGGCGGGGGAGGCCGCCAACATGGCCAAGTACGCCGCCGCCGAGGCCGCCGTCCACGCCGTCGACGCCGCGGTGCAGACCCACGGCGGCAACGGCATCACCCAGGAGTACGGCATGGCCGGGCTGCTGGTCGCCGCACGGGCCGGCCGGATCGCGCCGGTGAGCCGGGAGATGATCCTCAACTTCGTGGCGATGCACAGCCTGGGGCTGCCCAAGTCCTACTGACCCCCCATATTGGGGGGTGGACCCGCCCGCGGTCGCGGCGAAGGGTGGTCGGGACCCATTCCCGACCACTCGGACTCGCCATGGAACTCTCCACCACCCGGGTCCGCGGACGACGCCACGCCGCCGGCGGATCACTGCTCACCCTCGCCCTGACGGGCGCCCTCACCCTCGCACCCGGCGCGGCCTCGGCCGACGGCCACGGCCACCACGGGCACCACCCGTCGCCGCCGGACGGGCCGATGGTCGTCGCGACCGGGCTCGACAACCCGCGCCAGCTCTCGTTCGACGACGGCGTCCTCTACGTCGCCGAGGCCGGCACCGGCGGCACGGAGGCGTGCCAACCCGGCCCGGAGGGCGGCGACGTCTGCTTCGGCCAGACCGGCGCGGTGACGCGGATCGGTCGTGGGGGCCAGGAGCGGGTCCTCGAGGGCCTGCCGTCGATCGCCGCCCCCGACGGCAGCGCCGCGATCGGCCCGAGCGACGTGTCGGTCCACGGCGGCTGGTACGCCGTCCTGGTCGGCCTCGGCGCCGACCCGTCGGCCCGCAGCGCACCCGGCGCCCCGGCGTACGCACCGATGCTCGGCACCCTGCTCGGTGGCCGGCTCGACGACCACAGCGGCAGGCACGGCGGCCACGCGCGGCACGACGCGGGTCCGCGCGTGATCGCCGACGTCTCCGCGCACGAGGCCGCGGCCAACCCCGACGGCGCGCAGGTCGACTCCAACCCGGTCGGGCTGGTCCGCGCCCGCGGCGGCTGGATCGTCGCGGACGCCGGTGGCAACGACGTCGTGCGGGTCAACGACAGCGGCCGGATCGCCACGCTCGGGGTCTTCCCGACCCGGCTGGTGCCGCCGCCGCCGTTCCTCCCGCCGGGCGACATCCCGATGGACGCAGTCCCGACGTCCGCGGTCCGCGGCCCCGACGGTGCGCTCTACGTCAGCCAGCTGACCGGTTTCCCGTTCCCCGCGGGCGGCTCGACCATCTGGCGCCTGGTCCGCGGCGAGGCCCCGACCGTCTACGCCACCGGCCTCACCAACGTGACCGACCTGGGCTGGCGCGGTGGCCGGCTCTACGCCGTCCAGCTCGCCGACGACGGCCTGCTGGCGGTCCCGGAGGGTCAGCCGCCGTCGGGCTCGCTGCTGCGGGTCGACCCCGGCGGTGCCCACGAGGTCGTCGCCGACGACCTGGTCGCGCCCTACGGCCTGGCCTTCGCCGGCCACAGCGCGTACGTCAGCACGTGCAGCGTCTGCCCCGACGGCGGACAGGTCGTGCGCCTCCCGCTCCGCTGACCGTCATCTGAGGACGTCCTGCAGCTCGGGCCGCTCCCGGGGCCTGCAGGCCGTCCTCAGATTCCGGGACGGCCGGCGAGGCAGTTCCCCGGTTCCGTGGTGGCGACGACAGAGGTGCGCTTCACTGCCTCCATGACGCGACCGACCGTGCCGATGCGCGTGAGCCACGTGGTGGCCACCGCCCTCGTCGTCCCCGTCCTCCTGGGGAGCAGCTCGCCGGCCGGTGCGACCGCCGGCCCGGTGCCGTCGGGACAGGCCGCGGGTCGGCAGGCGGCGTGTCCTCCGACCAGCACCGACCCGGCGGACTTCCCGCGGTCGGTGCCGCTGCCCCGCGACGACTACACGGTCCGCGGCTACCTGGGGGTCGACTGCCGTCACCTCCTCGACCTGGCGATGGAGACCGACGACCTCGGTCCCGTGCAGGCCGACCTGGTGCGCCGGATGCGGGCGAAGGGTTTCCACGGCGTGACCTCGCGCAGCCGGATGGCCGAGGTGCCGACCGGACCCGGAGGCACCGAGCCCGAGGTGCGCGAGGAGTTCGTGGTCCGCGCCACCGGCCGCGGCCTCCGCGTGAAGGTCGACCTCGGCTTCGTCGGCGTCGCCCCGCGGTGGAGCGGGACCGCGCTGGTCAGGTACGTCCTCCGACCGCTGCGCTGAGGGTCGGCTGTCGGTCCGCGCTGGCAGGATCGGGCCGTGGCCCTCGCTGACCGACCGCTCGTCCCGGAGGAGTGGGTGCTGCGCATCGACGAGGTGCTCGGTGCTCTGCCTCGCTGCGCCCAGGAGCAGGCCTGGACCGGCACCCGGTGGCGCGTCGGCGGCGCGACGGTCGCCCACGTCTTCGGCGGCGAGGACCAGGTGTTCCGGATCACCTTCCGCGGCGAGCCCGACGAGGTGGTGGCCTTCGAGCACCTCGGCCACCCCTACTTCCGCTCCGGTTGGGGCGGCAACGTGATCGGGCTGGTCCTCGACGAGGAGGCCGGGATCGACTGGGACGAGCTGGGCGAGCTGCTCACCGACTCCTACTGCCTCCAGGCGCCCGCACGCCTCGCCGAGCAGGTCCCGCGTCCCGGCACCTGAGTCCCGCTGGGACGCCCGGGCAGGATGGGGTCATGACGAGCGCGTCCGGCAGCCGCCTCGTCGGTCTGGACGTCGCCCGGTGCCTGGCCCTGCTGGGCATGGTCGCCACCCACGTGCTCGCCCCGCGCGGGGACGACGGCGACCTCACCACCCTCCAGTGGCTGGCCGGCGGACGCGCGTCGGCGCTCTTCGCGGTCCTCGCCGGGATCAGCCTGGCCCTGATGACCCACCAGCCGCTGCGAGGGCGGCTGCTCGCCCTGCGGTCCGCCGGGATCGTCGCGCGGGCCGCGCTGATCGCCCTCCTCGGACTGGCGCTCGGCGGTCTCGACACCGGGATCGCGGTGATCCTCACCTACTACGGCGTGCTGTTCGTCCTCGCGCTGCCGTTCACCCTGCTGCGCCTCCGGATCCTCGCGCCGCTCGCGGTGGCGTGGGTCGTGGTGGCGCCGGTGGTGTCGCACGTGGTCCGTCCGCACCTGCCGGAGCGCGGCTTCGACAGCCCGACCTTCGCGCAGCTCGGCGACCCGGGGCAGCTGGCGGGCGAGCTGCTGCTCACCGGCTACTACCCCGCGTTCCCCTGGCTGGCCTACGTCCTCGTCGGCCTGGTCCTCGGCCGCCTCGACCTGCGGGACACCACGCTGGTCGGCGGCCTCGCGCTCGGCGGCCTCGGGACGGCCGTGCTCGCGACCCGCGTCTCGCACGCGTTCGTCGACCCGGCGGTGGCGTCGGAGAACGCCACCGGGATGTACGGCACGACGCCCACCGGCGGTGACTGGAGCTGGCTGCTGCTCGTCGCGCCCCACTCCGCGACCCCGTTCGACCTGGCCCAGACGATCGGCAGCGCGGTCCTCGTCATCGCGGGCTGCCTGCTCCTCGAGCGCCTGCTACCGCGGCCCGTGACCGCGGTGCTCGCCGTCGTCCTGGGCGCCGGAGCCGCCACCCTGACCCTCTACTCGCTGCACGTCGTGATGCGTACGCCGCAGGTGTGGCCATCGGAGGAGCCGTCGAGCTTCGGCCTGCACCTCGCCGTGCTCCTCGCGATCGGCGCGGGCCTGCGCCTGCTGCGGCTGCGCGGCCCGCTCGAGTGGGTCGCGGGTCTTCCGGTGCGGGCGACCCTGCGGGCCGCCCGCACCCCGGGGCCTGCCCGTGAGGGCGAGCCGGAGCGGTAGGGAGCCTCAGACCCAGGTGTTGTCGTGCTCGCGCATGAAGCGGTCGTAGTCGTCCTGGTCGAAGTCCCCGATGCCCGCGGCGAGCTGCTCGAAGTACGCCTCGCGCGGGGCGCCCGGCGCGAAGTGGAGCAGCATCTCGGCGGCGCCGTCCTCGTTGCGGAACCCGTGGACGCCGCCGGCCGGGACGTGGGCGAAGTCGCCGGCGTGCACCTTCACCCACTCCGTGCCGTCGTAGATCGTGACCGTGCCGTCGAGCACGTAGAACGACTCGGTGATGGTGCGGTGGAAGTGCGGGCCCGGCCCGCTCTCCGGTCCGGCGAACCGCCAGCGGTAGAGCCCGAACGTCCCGGTCGTCTCGCTGCCCTGGGCGAGGTAGAACACCTGGTTGCCGTTGGGGTAGACCACGGCCGGCGCGACGTCGCCGCGCACCACGTGCGCGGAGGCCTCGCCCGACTCGCCGTGGTAGATCGGCGGCGGATAGCTCACTGGGCGCTGGCCGCGTCGTAGGCGTCCTGCACCTCGGCCGGGCTGGCGGCGTTGGGCTGGCTGATCCGGACGTGGTTGCCGAACGGGTCGCGGATGCCGAAGTCGGTGCCGTAGGGCTGCTCGACCGGCTCCTGGGTGACCTCGACGCCGGCGTCGCGGAGCGAGGCGAAGGTCGCGTGGACGTCGTCGCTGGTCAGGAAGATGCCGCCGAGCGCGCCCTTGGTGACGAGCTCGCGGACCTGCGCGGCGGTGGCGTCGTCGTGCTGCGGCCCGCCGACGAGCTCGAGGAGCAGCGACGTGTCCTGCCCGGGGACGCCGACGGTGAGCCAGCGCATGAAGCCGAGGTCGATGTCGTCGCGGACCTCGAAGCCGAGGTGACGGGTGTAGAAGTCGAGTGCCTCGTCCTGGTCGAGGACCGGC